>CAYZTL010000011.1:0-119104 GCA_964481465.1 uncultured Anaerolineales bacterium | reverse complement strand
ATGAACCGTCTTGGTCCATATCCAGTAAACTGTTTAAAGAGCTCATCATATCTGGATTGGATTCTTGGACTTTTTGTGTTTGGCTGCCAAGAAAAGATGATAGGTTATTCGTATCGAGGTTTTGCTGTTTTCGCTGCCTCCCCAAAGCCCCCATTACAAGCGGTGCAATAATTTGAAGCAATTGTCCAATCTGGTCGCTGTCCAATCCGGTGCCTTGGGAGAGCCCCTGCTTTACTGCGGGTTGTTTTTCACCCAGAACATGGCCTAAGATCCCGGCCCCTTCATCAGTTTGAGGATTGCTCAGAAAGCCAGATAGGTTATCCAGGATGGATCCATCGTGGTCTTCAGCTAATGCCTGGTGAAGAGATTCTGCCCCTTCCGGTTTGGAGGCGTTTTTGGCCAGGGCTGAAACGAGGAGTGGGATTGCTGTCGATAACGCTGTGCTAGCAGTCTTCTTATCTGTCCCAATCTGGTCGCTGATCTTGGATACTCCCTCATCTGATAATTGTTGCATCACTAATTGTGTCAATTCATCCATATAAAGCTCCTCAGTAGTTAGACCAATAGAAAAGCTGAAACGGTGCGTTTGATGGCTGATATCCTGTAGGATAGATTTTTTATACCTCCTTACATTAACCACCACTACATATTATATACTTTTTCGATTTCATTGAAGAGCGGGGATACGATTTGTCAAAAAAGTATATCGCGGCGGCATATCTTTTATGCTTTTCCTCAAAGAAGATTCAAACGTGATTTCATAAATTTAGGTTATGGATTGGTGCAATGCTGTTTTTCCCCATTATCTTCGAGTAGGACCTGGTCAGATAAGGGGCCGATTATATTATTATTAGTCAATTGTCCTGGTAAGCGCGTCGTGCATAGCTGCGCATCACCAGGGAGAACAAGACGACGACCAGCACAAAAGCCACAATTGGAATGATGAGTGAGACCAGGGTGCCCAGAATGGACGCAGCCAGCTCGGTGGTGGAAACGATAGGGTTGCCCAAACCTGCAGTGGAGGCTGTGGAAGCACCACGGGCGGCCACGCTTGAGGTCTGGATCAACCCTGCAATTCCTCCCCCGGCGATGATGGCCAACGACCAACGCAGGAAGGGGGATACATCGAGGACGACAGAAGCGGTGGCAATCGTTCCCGCCACCACAGCGGCTGGGGTGGCAATGGTATCCAGCATATTATCTACCCAGGGGATGTAATACCCGATGATTTCTATGACCATGGCGATTCCGAAAGTGGCCAGCGCAGGCCAGGAACCGATCCATTGAAATCCCGGGGCTAGCGTCAAATGTCCGGCATGGTGGGCAATGCTCATCCCCAGAAGGGGGACGAAAACCCGAAAGCCGCAGGTCGCGCTCAATCCTAATCCGATGAATACCCCCAGAAGTTCCTGCATGTCCATCCTCCTTGTTGGTTTGGGAGCGAATTGCTGTTCAAATTTTGGATATAAAACGCACAATGACCTTTTTAGATATATTAAGGATACCAGATAATCCGTGTTGACCGCTAAAATAGGCCATCCCGATCAATGATGACGCCGATAATCTCAATTAGAAGATCATTTATATCTGCATCGGGTATAATGTGTATCTATCTTCATGGCCCACTGAGGAACTATGGACATCCTTTCCGAAGAACAACAAGAACTGCTTGTAAGAGAACGGAAGCTGCTAAACGAACTGCAATTGACCCTGGCGGATTACGGGATCAAAAAAAAGGATCAAAGGGCGCTTCAGGAATCCATCCAGCAGCTGGATGACTTCTTCCTCCTGGTGGTGGTGGGGGAATTTAATTCCGGAAAGAGCGCCTTCATCAATGCCCTGCTGGGGGAGAAAGTCCTCAAAGAGGGTGTGACCCCGACAACGACCAAAGTGCATATCATCCGCCATGGAGAAGCTGTAGAAGAGTTCCGTATCGGTGAAAATATGGTTGGGAAAACCGCTCAAGCGGCGTTTTTGCGAGAGATCAGCATCGTCAACTAATTTTTCGTTGGCTGTCAGCCGGGTCACACTGAGGGTGATGGCATCGACATCGGTTAGGCCGGTTAGAAAACTGGTCAGGTATACCCCGGTTGATCCAAGGAAATCCTGGGCGAACTCAACGAAAATTAATACAAAAGCAAACAGCAGCCCGAATTTAATCGCTGTCGACAACTTAAACGGGTTGCCGATTTTAAATGATGGGGGAGGAGAGCTGCGGTCAACCAACGTGCCTTTGTTGAAAACAAAGATAAATAAAAGCCCCACAATCAACATTGTGCTGAGGGGGATAACGACTCTTAACACTAATGGGGGATGGATGACAAGGACCAAAAACAACACCCGGGGTAACATCACTGTGGATGCCATAATCACGGCCTGAGCGTAATGAGGGACCATCTGGGGGTTTTCCCGGCTGGCGGATGAAAAGCTAATCGTCGTTGCTGTGCTGCTGGCCAGGCCACCCAGGATCCCCATCAGGGTAATACCTTGCGAAGGACCGAGGATTTTCATCAGCACATAACCGGTGAGGCCAATACCTGAAATGAAAACGACCATCAACCAGATTTGGAAGGGGTTCAGCAGCCCAAAAGGATCGATCGTGCGATCAGGCAGTAAAGGGAGAATTACTGCAGCAACGAGGGCAAACTGTAGGGCCACACTTCTGTGCTCATGTTGCGAATCGCACTGTGCAGCCTGCCTTTCAAGGCCAATAGCAAAGAGGTGATCACGGCCAGGGGGATAACCTGCGCGCCGGTGTGTCCCATATGGGTACCGATTTCTTCTACCGTTTTTGAGGGTGCGTAAAAAGCGTCGATGGCCAGCCTTCCGACAGGGATGATCAATCAAGCCATGAGAGAGCACGCTGGACAGGTGGGGGTAGCAGAGTTCCAGCTGCTCTGAGCTGGGTCGACGATCGCCATCTCCGTCCGGGTGCTTGCCCGGATAGCAGAGGTAGCGCTGAAAGATAAGAGTGGGTCCGTTCCTCCGGGACTTTTCCACCTCAGTCTTCCACAGTCCGGAAAAGAGACGTTTTCCGCTCGGCCCAATGGAAGGCCAATGATTTACGGTATAAAATTCAATTCTCGGATTCGCTGGAACTGAGCGCCGCGGAGAAGAGACGATATTTAGCAAAAGGTTTACAGGCGACTTGAAAGACAAAGGCGATTGTAAGACTCTGCAATTAAATGGTTTAATTGTGTTTAGTGTTATTGCTTGGGCGAATCAAAGGTGATCGTATAGTCGCCGTTGTCACCGACCACACGCAGATAGAAGATGAGGCTTTCAAATTCAGCCAGTTCCTCGGCCTCCAGGATGAACGTGCGGGACTGATTGTGAGCCAGTCCTTCCTGGCGCCAGACCAGGTCGTGGTCGCGGTTGAGCAATTCGACGGCGAACTCTTCCGCGCCTTCGCCGGCGTGGAAGCTGAGATGGAGGGTTTCTCCGCTGCCAATCTCAAAGCGGTACCATTTGGTCTCTTTGGTTAGCTCGTCATGGTAAATACCAGGATAGATCTCAATAGCATCTGCGTGACCACTGCCATCTGCTCCTGCGGCAGCCCCTCCCTCGACGGGTGTTACCTTTACGGGCTTTTCTGGTGATTCTTCCTCCGCCGGAGAGATCGGTCCGCAGGCGAGCTGAGCCGTGATCAGCACAAATGCCAACAAAGTTGCCCAAAATTTCTTTTTCATAGTTTTCCCAATTTCGTATGCAATCCTAAGGCCCTATTCTTAGATCCAAGTCTCAGGCAACTGTGTTTATTGTCAAGACAAAATTCCCTTTCAAACCCGATAAGAGCTCCAATTAGCAGAGCAAAACCAAATCGCCACTATGGCTCGAAATCTGCTAAAGTGAACATAAAAAGACCCACCTCGTCTATTTCATAAAGAACCGGTTTCGGTTTACTGTCTTGTAGGTTGAACACAAACGGATCGTAATAGTGGCGTTGAACAGACTGCTGGAACTGAATTTTCTTAGAATCGAGGGCTGGATTTATCATCCTCTTCGATTTCTCCCGACAGTTTGTCCGGGCTTTTATCGGTTCGGATTGATCAGGCAATGTCCTGTACCAATTCTATCTTGACTCAACACTGGTGAAGAAACAGCATCGTGCTCATGATCACAACATAGGGAGATCGCGATAAGGATGGCGTGTACGGGGAAAATGCCAAGTTGATTGTCCGGGACCTGCGGAGTGGCGAATGCTGTCCAGGGGGAAATACTGTCGTGGGGTCTCTGCCAGCTCAGTATGGGGCGCGGAAAATGAACAATGGCCCTCGTGATGATGGGTTCTTATAACAGATTCCCTTGTATACGATTGGCTTCCAGAATCGATCTTCGATTGAGCCTTGCCAAGGGCTTGGCGGGTTGAGGCATAGGGGATCTCTGTCGCCGGAAATATATGTTCATCGCCGATCTGTTCTACTAATCCGCAGTCGCGCAGCATGGCCATTGTTTTCTCGGATACACCGCACAGAACGATCGTCGTCCCGTTTGAATCAGCTTTGTTTTGTATCCCTTCCAGGGTCCTGATCGCCGTGCTGGCGAGAAGCCTGGTGCGGCGCATACGCAGGACGAGAACTTCTATCTCATAGTTCATGATTTGGTGAAGCGCATCCGCCAGATCTTCCGCAGCAGCAAAGTACAAATCTCCCTCCACGTCAACGACAGCGGTTTCGGGCGTATTTTTGGGGATGTAGTTGAATCCCTTTTTCACGAATTTTCCATCCTTGTTGAGCTGCAGGTAACCTAACTTGACACGGCTGCTTTGATACAGATAGAAAAGGATGGATAGGATGGTGCCGAGATATATGGAGAGGTAGAGGGGGAGGAACAGCACCGCGGTGAAGGTGGCGGCAAATACGATTTTGCTCGTGTCCCGCCCGCCCAGCGTGATTTCAATTTGGTGCTTGTCGATCAGATGTAGAGCGGAAATGACCACCACGCTGGTCAAACTTACCAGGGGGATGTATCCAACCCATCTTTTGATGAAGAGGAAAGCGGCGAAAACAAATACGCCTGACAAGCCATTTGCAACTCGCGACGTCGCTCCTTCTTCGTAATTGATGGCGCTTCTGGTTAATGACCCGCTTGGGGGGAGGGATTGGAAAAAACCCCCGGCGATGGAGGCCAGACCTTGCCCGATAAGTTCGCGGGAAGTGTCCACTCGCTGTCCTGACTTTAAACCAATGGACTTGGCGATCGTCAAGTCTTCAAGGGTATCCAGGATGGCTACGGCGCCGGCTCCGATTAACAAGGTTTGAACGATGTTATCTTTCAGGGAAATAGCGGGAATGTGAAACCGCAGCCCCAACTTACTCAGGTTTCCCAGATCTTGGATCAGCGTCACCCCCTGTGTATCGAGGCTGAAGATTTGCACGGCGAAGGATGTGAGGAGGATCACCAACAGGGATGCAGGGAGTTTTGGCCACAGGCGTTGTAACCAGAAGAGGGAAATGATCGCGAAAAGTCCGATCGAAAGAACGATGAAATTGATTTTGTCCAGGTTTTCAAAAAGGTGAACGAGCAGCACGTGTGTTTGATGGCTGTCAACCGGTGGGAGCCCTAATAGGGTCACGGTTTGGTTGAGGATGATCAGGATGGATGCGCCGGTTAAAAAACCGGTGACCACAGCGTTTGACACATAGCGGATGATGTAATCAAGGTTAAGTAAACCCATAACCACCCGCATCATCCCGCTGAGGATTGCCAGTGCGAACACAAATTCGGGATAGTTCTCCTGGCCGATAAAGGGGACGAGCACGGCGCTTGTGATCAAAGCGGTTGTGATTGTGGGACCGGTCACCACGTGATCGGAACTTCCGACAAAGCTGGCAACAATAGGGGGGATCATGGCGGCGTACAGGCCGTAGATGGGGCTGACGCCCGCGATTGACGCGTATGCCATCGCCTGAGGAATAGCGATCATGGCCACCGAAAGGCTGGCTTTGATATCCTTTGGGAGACCTTGGTGGAGGTACTTATTCAGCTGGTCAAAGGTTTTATTTATGTTTTGCATTTTTATGGTCTGGCCTAATTATTAGCTGGGCTCAGGGTTTAAAAATCAATGAGCTGCTGTAGGTAGAACGCAGATCAAAAAGCGTTCATTGGTTCTCTAAGCAGCTCAACCGTACAAACCCTACCATAGATCTGTCCGCCTGAAAAGGGGGAATAACAGGTTTGTTAAGACAAGGGTTTAGCTCTCTATTTTATGGTTTGCTTTCTCTGCCTGCCAGGGCTGGCTTGATGATTATGCTAGAGACGGCCATGTGCGGGATATTGTGCGGTGGGGGATGAAAATTTTACCTGCCCCGGTTCAATCCATGCTGCTGGTGAACCTCTTCCACGCCCAGCACAGTGCGCTCATTTTGCTTCTCACGGTGTGCAATCCCTGGGCTAGTGGCGTCTTTGAAACGCAGGCTGACTGCTTCCGCCTGCCAGACACAACTCTCTTCTTTCCAAGAAGGCGATCAAATAATCCGCCAAATTATAACCATACACTCTTCATTGTCTGTCTTATTCATACCAGATCCCATCACAGTGGTGTAGAGGGAAACCGTGCTATGGCATGTTTCGTCCGCGATCACGTTATTGATGAATTCGGTCTCCAAGGGAGAACCCCTTATATTGTTGGACCCTGCGAGCTCAGAATTCCTGTCATTAGAGGATTGTATTCACCTGAGGATTGAAGTGAGACCGGGAACAAATGAATTTCCTTTGATAATATATGCAGCTGTAATGGACCTTAATCCAGATAAAGGGGTGGCGATCGTGTCTAATATATTATCCACCCAGGGGGTGTAATATCCGATAATTTCAATGACCATGGCGATCCCGAAAGCGACCAACGACGGCCAGGAACCAATCCACTGAAATCCTGGGGCCAGCGTCAAGTGTCCGGCTTGGTGGGCGATACTCATCCCCAACAGGGGGATGAAAACCCGAAAGCCGCAGGTTGCGCTTAATCCCAATCCGATGAATACCCCCAGCAGTTCCTGCATGCCCATCCTCCTTTTTGAAAATGGAATGGATTCGGGTTCAAATGAAAACTATTACCGAAATTCCACAGGGATTATTCTTAGTGTGTTAAGGATACCAGATATGTCCACCTCTTGAACATAATGTCTCATTCCCATAATTAAATCACCCGGTAAGGTCAAGCATAGGGAACTGCGCATATCCCTGTCAGGGATAATGGGTATCTATAATGACAACCGGAGAGCTGTATAAATCTTATCGGAAAAAGGACATATATTACTAAAAAGAGTCAGGATCTGTGCAACAAACTGCCGTTGATCACGGCGGATTACCGCTATTTTGAAAACCTGCAGGGTTTTTGGAAAGAAGAGAGCGGATATTGGTACATAGTGAAAGAGCACCATGATGGCGACTTGGTGATTCTGGTGGAAATTATGGAAAGGGAATCGGGGGAATTCGTGCTCGGGCGGTTGGATTGCAGGCTGATCACGATCACGTAGTTGTAAACCCTCGCAGAACTTTCAGAAACGAGTAGGTAGTGTTTGAACCATAATCCTGACAGCTGAAAAGGGTAAAGGCTATCTTCCAGTTGCTCTTTTATAAGAACCTACCCCTGACCCTTTTAGCGAGTTTGCGATAATGATGATAGATGGGGTGGTCTTCGTAATAACCGACGATGGGGATGATTTTCTCTTTTCTAAGGGTGTTGACCCCCCGCAGAAGGGCTTTGGAAAATTTAAACACGCTCCCGGTTGATGTGCTCCCGCTGTGAATGATAAATACTGTAAAAGCATCTTTGACAATCAAAGGTTTATCATCCCTGATCAAGTTCAGCCACAAGCCATATTCAACCGGATACCTTTTATCTTCATTGAATAATCCATAGAAAGCCAATGCTTCTCTCCTCATGAAGGTGTTTTCATGGGAGACGAAATTGGTGATCGTCAGAGCTTTTTCAGCGTGCACTTTCAAAGGCAGGGTGTTGGGTAGAAAGATCTTTTTCCCTTTGAATTCCACCAGGAGTTTGCCAGTAAGCCAGACCAGGTCGGGATGATCCATGAAATATGTGGCTGCTTTTTCAAGGGATTGATCACTGGCATAATACACATCTGAATGCAGAAAATGGAGGATATCCCCAGTACCCTGTTTGGTCGCCATATTTAACGCTTTTGCCACACCCCCAGGTGGAGAATGGATCAATTTTATGGGATATTCCGATTCATTTTGGGCAATGTACTGCTTAATGATCTCCAAGGTTCGATCGGTCGAATAGGAGTCATTAATGATGTGTTCAATGTTCTTATAGGTTTGATTCTGAACACTTGCCAGTGTTTTGGGGAGGAATTCCTCGCTGTTTCGTGTGCAAGTGATGATGGAGATCACGGGATATGGTTTCAAAAGGGTCATATACTAATCACCTAGTAAAGGATGATACTAAACCCGCACAAACCAGAATTCTGCGGTGCCGACAGGTGTTTTACCAATCTCCAGGCGCAGGTAGATCATGATCAGGCTGGCTAAAAGAACGATCATCGCCACCAGAGACCAACTAAAACGCAGATAATGCCAGAAGCAAATCCAGGCGATGTTGGCGGCGCTGCTGATCAGGAACAAGAGTGGGATCCTATCCAGATTTTCGTTCTCCCTGGTCGAGGGCAGGATTTGAAAGACAGCGAAGGCTGTCAATCCCCCATAAATCAACCCCCAAATGGAAAAGACATACCACGCGGGGACAAAATAGACCTCAAATCTGTCAGCGATTTCACCGGTGTTGAGACCATTGATAGGCAGCGAATTTGCCAGCCCGTTGACAGTGAGAGGGGCTGCAACCCCTACAACCACCAACCAACGCAAGATACGTTTCCCATTCATGAAAACCTCTCTGTGTTGAAGATGAAATGTGGATCTCAGTATACCCCATTAATCTTGCAGGTCTACCGATTAGCAGGCAGACGCATGGGTACCTGCGGCACATCCGTCACATAAGGGTTCAACTCAATAGGGCATACCCAGGCGGATTGCGTATAGCAATGAACGGGCCGGAGGGACGGAAACCGCCCCTGGGCTGGTGTGCGGTAAGTCCCAAATGAGATCGTCTTTGTCGTAAGGTTAATTTCCCCCTTCCAGGTGTTTTTCAATCTGATCGAGGAGAACCTGGGGGTGATATGGTTTAAGGAGGAAGCTATCTGCGCCGGCCTGAAGGCTTTCTCGTCGAACCTGGGGGTTGTCTTTCCCGCTGACGACAATTACGGGTATGTCCAATGTTTTTTCGCCCTCACGAAGCTTCTCAAAGACACGCAAACCGTCCATGTCCGGCAGAATGAGGTCCAGCAAGATCAGATCCGGAGCCTCCTCTTGGGCTTTCCCCAAACATTCTGCTCCATTGTAGGCGGCCAGCGTCTGGTAGCCTTTGAGTGTGAGGAGGGATTCCAGGAATTCAATCATTTCTGGTTCGTCATCGACGATGAGAATCGTTTTGGACATGTCCTATCCCCTTTGGTCAGCTCCCAAGGCTGGGTTTGGACGGCCGATCATGTTTATTCTATCATCGCAGGCCGGAAACCTAACAAATCAGTAAGGAGGATTTTTTTCTTATCCGTTTAAAATGTGGGTAGATGAAGAAATGAAGTATCCTCCTCCTTAATGCGGTTCTTTCACATTTCTTCAGAGAGGAGCGTTGTTCTATCGGGCACAGCGCTCCTCCCGTTTTTAAGGACCCTGAATGCATGGAAATGGAAATAACCTGCTCGATGATTGATCCCCACCGACGGGTTGGTGGAATGATACACTCATTACAAGTTTTTATACTTGTATAGTGGCGGGGAAATGGATCAATCAGCCCTTATTTGCTACGTAAACTGTAAGAAAGATTGGTTTTGGACACATCAACTGCGTTTACTCGTCAATCTCCGTGATCGTTTCTTGGATCTCGATCCCGTGCTTCTTGACTTCCTCCATAAATGATCGATAAGCATCTCCTGTGAAACATTCCTCGGGGGGGACGATGCCTTTGGCCTTGATCGTCCCGCGGCCGATTAACAGAGCTCCGATAGCCACAGAAAAGCCTGTCACCCGGGCCATGGAAGAGATGTTATTCTCGAAATCCGCTTCATCCCACAAGTAACTATCCACCCTGTAGTGTTTGCTGTCCTTTCGTCCTCGGACAGTATTCCACATCACGCACACATCGGTGTCACCCTTTTGGGGGTGGAGTTTAGGCTGAAGCACAGCCAGGAGGAACTCCCGGGGAGCGATCGTTTTTCCTTTGATCTCGATGGGTTCCAGGTCAAGCATGCCTGTCTCTTTCAAGGTCTGGATCCCCTGCCAGTGTCCTGGCCAACGGATGGTTTTTTCCGCGAATTCCTGAAGTTCGTTTCGTTTGATAAGCTCTTCCTCATCACCCGATTGGGTGAAACGAATGTTCAAGACAGAGACCTCTTTTTTATTAGATAACTGAAAAGTCCTTCTGCGGCTGACTCACCCAAAGGGTTTCGCTTAAGAAGTCTGATCCGGGGGCAGGGAGATCAGCCACTACCAAATTCACGGTTAAGCCTGTGCATTGTTTCTCTCGAATTGCTGCTTTACATCTGGTTGCATGAGAACAGCAATGGTGAAAGCCCCCAATACCGTTCCAAAGGGGATGAATATACAGCTGACCCCTGCCATGATAAGGCAATAAAGATAATATCGCCTTTTTGATAAAAAATATCCCGAGACTGCTAAGGCGATGGCAAATGCCCATCCAAGCAAGATCATAAGGGCAGGTATGAGCGTAAACATCACCCCGAACATGCCGAAAGGAAAAGGCACATCTGTTCCAACCTCATTGGAAAAGATTCCCCCAGAAAGCATTGACAGCCCAATGAGCAGATGAAAGATGGGGAAACAGGCAAACAACCCGGCGATACCTGCAACAATATAATGAAAGGTAGATAGGATATTAAGGTAATTCGATTTTTGGTCCATGTTTTATCCTTTTTGCAGTAGTTTTTTTCGCTGACTCAGATCCAATATAAACTGCATCCTGGGCGTGGAAAATATAGACACTCAATCTGAGTCTTGAGATTCAGGGGTCACGACCTCAACACATCGAAATCCAATATTGTAAACGCTGCGATCAGGATCATATTGATTACGGAAATAGACCCCATCACCGCGAGTGATCTTCCTATTGCCGGAGTCCGGCCCTGGAGGGTTTTCATATGGAGAATCATAATAAAAACCCATGTCATACCAGTCCGCCACCCACTCCTTCGGCCTTTCAAACATACCTGTCAATTCATAGCCGATTTGTTGGGCTGCTTTCTCCCATTCTGCCTCCGTTGGCAAGCTTCGCCCTGCCCATTCGCAGTACGCCCGGGCGCCGTACCAGGAGACTTCCCGGACATATTTATCGCCAAAACCTGGAGTAACGATCCATGTTCCATCTTCATTTATGATCCGGGTTGTATTATCACCTTCATCCAACCAGGAGGCGCCTTTTTCTTGTTGGTTTCCCTCTTCATTCAAAAAGTCCGCGAACATCTGGTTAGTGACCTCGCGTTGATCGATCCAGTAAGAGTCCAGGTACACGGCATGTTGATAAAACTCACTTTTACCCCTTTTGATGCACTCTTGTACTTTGCTCTGAACAAGTTCGTTTGACTCTCCGGAATAATACCAAATTCCGTAATAATCACAAAGTTCTAGTCCTTTATCTTCAATCTCGCTGGCTGTTGGTCCCATGAGGAATTCCCCGGCCGGAATGTAGATTTGAGTCATGTTGTCGACGGGAGATACGCGGGTGGCACCCAACTCAGGCGTAGGAGTGGGCGATGGAGTCGGTGTATCACTGGGGACAGGTGTCTCGGTCACCCTCTCTTTGGCTCGCTGTGTAGATTGGGCAATTTCAGTTTCAACGGCTCGCAAGGCGATTTGCGTCCCTGCCACAGCGGTCGCTTTCGAGGCCTCAAATGCAGATGTCTTCTCAGTGTCTGAGATGTGGGTTGAAACAACCTCGTCCTCAATAACCTCAGGGGTGGTTTCCAGCCGAGAAGATCCGCTTTTCCTGAAGATATACCATCCGAAATATACCAGCACAACAAGGATCAAAATCCCGCCTGCGAGACTGCCGATCTTTGGAAGGAATGGGAACTTATCTCCCTTCTTTTCATCGACGGTGGCGCTTGCCTGCTCCCCGCTGATTTGAACCTCTTTCTTCGTGGTATCTAAATTGATTTCCACACTGTGTATCAGCCGGTCAATGTGGTCTTCCCAGCTGGGGTCATAGGCATCCAGCCAATGCCGGGAAGACAGATGCAGGCTGAGCGCCCCCGTTGGATTGTGGGGCTCAATTCGGAAAGGGAGGATGAGCTTTTCCTGATTGATGGCGTAATTGATCTCATCAATCACCCGTTGAGAGCGATTAGCATGTTTGGAGAAGACCAAAACCATGATCTTACACTGGTGGATGGCTTTGGTGATGGAATCCGCCCAGTCAGCGCCGGGTTCGACATCCCTTGGAGCATACCAGCAGCGGATCCCCGCTTGTTCGATTCCCGTAACCACAGCGTCTGCGATAACTTTATCTTTGGATGAATAACTGACAAAAACATCAAAATCGTGGGAGATGAGTTCCTCGTTTTCTATAGGCATGAATGAGACCTCTCAAATGGATTATTGAAGTGTGACGATGGCAAAAAACTCCCCTGTATTATATATGATCCCTGGTCGGCAAAAAGCCTGCAGCTTCTCTGCGATAATTCTTTTCATAATGCCAATCGTTGGGTATGGGGAGTTAGATTTACCATTCCCCCAAAGGTTGTCCGGAGAATGAAGATCGGCTGCATCATAGCGTGTGAAGGGGTGTTTAACGAATACAGATGAGATATCTAATTCCCCAGGCATTTTTCCAATAGGGCAAAAGCCGTTTTGCTGAACCATCCCAGTTTATTACGAATGTCCTGGTATTCCTTATCCCCTGTGAAAATCCGATAATAAAATTCCCAAAAGACATTATCCGGCTGCATCACCCGGGGAACCCAGTATGCAGGGGCCAGATCGAGTAAAAAAAGGAGGGATTTGGCGACCTGGATTTCAGCCTGGATTTCGGCGTTTATCCTTTCTTCATACTCATAGATCCTTTCCTCTCCGCCATTTAAGCACCCAATGATCGTCTCTGCCGCAATCTGGCCGCTTCGTATCGCATAATAAATCCCTTCGCCGGCCATCGGGTCAATTAACCCTGCCGCATCGCCAATGAATACTGTCTTACCTTTGATGATCTGCTCCCCTCTGGTCCTGATCGGCAAATGATGACCCCTTTCAATGAAGGGAGATGGATTGCCAATTTCATCCCGGTAATAGTTGGTCACCTGATCGCAGTAGGGTTTCAACTCTTCAGCCACAGATATGGGACCCCCCGCCCCAATGGAGAAATTGTTCGCTTTGGGAAAGACCCAGGCATAGCCGCTGGATAGATGTCCAAAATCCAGAGCGATTGTCTCCTCCCAGGTGTTCAAGGCTTCAACGCTCCCGCGAATTTCTCTTTCGACGGCGATGGAAAGTCGCTGAAAGCGTGGCATATTCAACAGCTTTCGCACGGTGCTGTTGGCGCCATCCGCCGCTACGATGTATCTCGCTTTAAATTTGGCTTCTGGGGATGCCACAATGTATTCATCGTTCGATTTGGAGATGTGTTCCACAGGGTGAGAGGCGTAGAGTTCTGCACCAGCCTCAAGCGCTTTGTCCACTAAGAAGGCGTCAAATGTATCCCGCATAGCCAAGTACGCGAAAGGGACAGAGGAATTGGTGAGAAAAGGATCCTGGAGATCCACCGTCACTCTCACGTAGGTAATCTTTCTCTCGATCACAGGTTCGATTGAGAAATTTAATAACCGTTCAACATGGGGGGCGATAACTCCCCCGCAAGGTTTATAACGGGGGATGTCTTCTTTCTCCAATAAAGCTACATGGAGCCCTTCTTTTGCCAGCTGGTAGGCAGCAGATGTGCCAGCTGGGCCACCGCCAACAACGATGACGTGATATGGTTTTGTCTTCATAGGTTAAAGTTGTTCATTTTGAAAGGTTATCCCAGGAGATCAAGAAGGCTGGTCCCAATGGGTAATATAAATGAAACGAAAAAGGAAGCTCCGAAACCCAAGATGTTTTGAGCGGGTAAGGCTCTCTGTTGACTCTCAACCTCTTTATAGAGGGTGAGATATTCTCCCAGCATGGGTGCTGTGTGGGGAAAATCATCATCCATATCGTATATTTCATGAATGCGGGATTGGATGTCTTCGAGAATCCTTTGTTTGTACTTGTTTACCAACCGGATGATTTTGTATTGGGGAAAGATAAAATACCACAAAACAAAACCCATAAAAACAGCGAATATCACGGAAGATATATAAAATGTCGTTTGGTTTATCCCCCATATAGACGTTGATTTTGCTTTTAGAGCGGTGATAAGATAAGGGATTTCCCAAACCAACACCTGCAGCGTAAAGAGCGTTGCGTAATATCCCATCATGCTGGCAAGGGCTGATATGCCCTTAGTTTGAGCCTGGTTTACAAAATCTACTATTAAGTCATCCCTTCCAGAATACCATACGGCTAACATTACCGAGGTTACTGCAAGCCAGAGTCCGGTAGCTGTGATCGTGCCTGCGACAAATGTCCAAAAAGCGATATGCAGGAGAGCGAAGGTGTTGGAAAACATGACGATGGGTTGGAAGGAGAGGACTAGAAAACAAATCAGCCCGAATGACAAGCTAAAAACGGCTTGCTTTCGCTTATCCCCCATTAAATGCACTCGTTTCATAAATTTACCTTTTGCAGATTGCGTTGGTAGGGTTTTCAAAATAGCTGGTAGACTCTTTCTAAGCTTCTTTTTTGCTGCATTCAAAAACCAGATAGGACAGCCTACCACCGCTCCATAATAGGGCCAATACCACCAAGAGTCTGGGAGCGAGGAATTAATCGAAAACAGTAACTCACAGATAAATGATGTTAATGCCCACAAGACCATCAATAACAGATATCCTAGCCATAACGAAAATCTGTGCCCTTTGAACAAAGAATGGAAACATGACTCAAAAAAATATCCCCAACTCCTATCGAAATCGTCTAAGATACCTCCCGCAATCTCAGCGCTTTCTGAATCTTGAAGGACCATGAGTGTTCTCCTGGGAAAGTTTGTCGTCATTCAAGTTATAACGGAAATGTATTATACCCATGATTGTAGGACACAACCATCGTGGGCAAAGGGAGGAATCTAGAAAACTGGGTGAATTCCAGAGGGGGACCACCTTTATGGAAATCAGAGAATATAGAAAAATATATCCTCTTGAAAGACATCAGGAAAGAAACAACAGGGGAATAGGTACATATCAGATTATTTTTCAATGACCAATTTGTAATCGTAAAATTGCCTATCTTCTTGTTTCAGAGATGAAGATTAGAATGATCTTGAAACCCAAGATACCAGGGGGAAACAAAGGGTTGCTTGGATTCACCGAATCAAAGCTTATTTTAAAATTAATGCCCACGGTAGAACTGGAATTTAGGTTTTAATTAATATGGGGTCACTTCGATGGGCCAATAAGAGGATAGAGTGTTCAGGAAGGTCTTTTCTTCGTGAGCATCTTCGTTAACTGGGTTCTGCATAGGGTTCATCCGGCGATTTACTGGTAGGGGAGATGGGACCTTCAGGTTCTTTTTCAAATATTTCTTCGTACTCTGGGGGGAGTTGATTTAAGATATCTTGAATTTGCCCCTGAGAGACAGCTTCCTTGAGGGTGACCATGACCGATCGGGAATGCTTTACTGCGTTTGGAAATCCGATATCCAACCGCAAAGTCACGCGGTTGTAAAACTCTTCTAATTCGAATTGTTCCGTGTCCTTAACTTGATAAAGGATCTCCTTCATTGCATCTGGCAGTTGGGCAGCCAGGTTGTCTCGTTCTGTCCTGGTTATCCTTTCTGCGAAGGTTTCTAAAACGGTTTCCACTGTGTTTTCTGCCTAATATGGGTGGGAATTTCAGCCCAACCCTGGACTTTTTTAATAAACGTTTTGTAATCCATGTATTCTCCTTTTCTCATTCATGGTCCATTATAAGGGATACCGAAATCCCGATTCTTTATTAGGGTGTAATAGATGGATCGATAAAGGGAGGAGGGATTGACTTTGGGATGCCAGCGCTAGAAACATATCTTCCAGGGTATATTCAACGCGGGAAACAAGGACGTTTTTTTGTTTGTTTGTCATTTCGGATCCGTTTTATATCCCTCTTTTTCAGAACTCTTTCTGTGATGTCTAGCAAATGATACCCAGCAAGGCCAGCCCACAGCACCCAGGGGCATTTTTCCCAAGCGTTTGATGAGTGCAAAAAGGATTCTGCATACACATTCTAGGCTTGTCTGGGAAAATTCCATTTAAACCTCAGGTTGGTTTCGCCCCTCAACGGTGTATACTACGGGGGGAAGGGAGGTGGCCGTACAAAAGTGGGATATAACGTCCATTGTCTGTTCAGATTTGTTGGAGGTTAACAATCCACCATGTGTAATGTTCGGAAGATCGCCTTATTCGTTATCGTCGTGGGCGCGGTATTCTTTCTATTTGGGAAGGTCTGGCCTCCAGGGGCGGATTATTATTATGTCTTCAGGCCCACGGTGGAGGCTTTTCTGCGAGGAGACTCGCGTCTTTATGATGAGTTGAGCCTTGGATTTTACAATACACCGTGGACGATTTTTCTTTTATTACCCACTGCCTGGCTTCCCCTTCGCTTCGGTCAGGCGCTTTTACTTATCCCCCAGATCCTGGCGTTGTTGTTTGTGATTGACCTTTATATGGAGAAGGATGACAATAGGTTCAACCTATTGATCGTTGGGTTGGCTTTGTCGAATATCCACACCTTTGGACTCGTGGCCAGTGGAAATATCGACGGCTTTTTAGCCCTCGGCCTTGGTTTGGGATGGCTGGGAGCGAAAAAGAGAAATCCTTGGTTGCTGGGCTCGGGATTGTGGCTTCTGTCCATGAAACCCATTAATGTCCTTTTTGTGATCTTTGTGCTCTTCAAAATGGTGTGGGATTGGGCGGTGAAAGAGAAAATTTACGCCCTCCTTCCTCTGGGCATAACCGCTGCTGTGTCGTTCCCGATTTTCGGCCTTCGTTGGCCTTTACGATACCTCCGGGCTTTGGCTGAGCATCCCCCAAATATCAAACCACAAACCTCGCTGTGGCGACTTTTCTCACATTTGGGAATCCAAAGGGATTTCGCGTTGTGGCTGTTCATTGTGATAAGCGTTGTCTTTCTAATTGCCATCATCAAGGCGAAGGATGTAGACAAAAAAACCTTGACTTTGGCACTTTCCACTAATTTGTTATTTTCCCCCTACGCCCTTGGAAGCCATTATGTCCTGCTGGCTCCGGCCTTTGCTATCCTGGCCCAAAAGCGGAAATGGATGGTGGGGATCTGGATTTTGACGTTCACCCCGCTTATCCGTTTGGTGTGGGGTTTCAAAATGGCTTGGGTGGATCTCGTTTACCCTCTGGCTATCATGCTTGGCACGGGATACGTGATATTGACAGAACGGGCGGAAGAGGAAAAGAGGGGGTTGAGATGAATTCGCATCTGACAGGAAGTTCCTTGATCTGCAACCAGCTAGATTTCAGTACGAATCCGTAATATTTCCCTGAAGCCGATCCGGGATTTTTCCCACAGCATAGGCCGCATGCTCGGTGAAAAACCAGCGGTGAAATTCTTGCAAAGTGTGGATGTCTTGGGTGAGTTTTTGCAATGATTTAAGGCTCCGGCTCTCTTTCGCTTTTCTGGCTTGCAGTAATTTCCCGCTCAAGCCTTGATTGGGCGAGGATTTAATGGAAACTCGAAAGGGGATGGGGAGGGGGGTCAAGCTGTAAACCCAGTGGAATGCCGTTTGAACCCTTTTCAGATGGAATTGGGAAGTGATTACAAGCAGATTCTGGAACTTCCGGGGTTGGATGTGAATCATCCGGGAGAAAAAAGCGTTCCCAATTGTATCGTACGAGCTGATTTCCGTCAGGATGCGCTGCGCCTGGACGCCCTTATCAATGAGATATTCGGCAGCGACACGGGATTCAAATAGGGGGAATCCATCTTCATTTAAAGGCGGCGGCTTGTGTACGGTTCCCCCGCTTAATAACAGATATATAACCTTATTCTGGTCATGCTCTAAAGCCACGTCTAACCTGGCTTTCGTCCAGGGATGGAGACGCCCTGTTTTGCTCAATCCACCACCGGGGATAAGGATGGCGTCAAGATATTCCATAGGAAGAATTATTGCGACTAGGTTCTAGTTTTTATTGGTCAAACTCATCAGGTCAAAGAGCGAGATCAGAAGGAGTTTGAAGAGTTATCTCTGGTTTATATGTTACGTTGGCCATAAACGGTCAGGACGATGAATACCAGGGATATTGCAGGTGTCCAACACCCTGGCCCCCAACACTCGTAGAAGTCATAATCTGAACAACTGGTGAGGAGCAGTGAAAAAAGAAACGCCAAGTTCAAGACAATGAATGCTTTTATGGCTTTCGTCTTCATCTGCAATCTCCTTATCTGCGTTAAGGTTTCAGAAATTTTGATGTTATCTCAATCAGTTTGGATCATATTTGGGTAAGTCATTTACTCGGATTCGCATGTGTTGTAAATATATCTGATTTGGTTTGGCGACTTGAACAAAGAGAAATGTCCTGACGTAGTCATCCAAACCAATACCGAAGAAAGGGGAGGATGGATTTTAAGTTTAAACGATAAAAGGTCCCCAATTGTTACTTCTCCTCGGGGTGCGATGACAATATGAGAGGGGACGGAATGGATTATGGCGTATATCGGTTATAAAAAGCTAAGGCCAAGAATCCTAGTGGCAATATCATGGCCGGTGAAAAGCAACAATCTGCGAACATTTCGCCAAATTGATCCATGACACATCCGGTGAGGGTGAGTGCAGAAAATGCCACCAGCGTGATCATCAACGCCAATATTCCAGCTCTCTTTTTCATAGATAACCTCCTACATAGGATGAATGAAAGTTTATTTTTCTATGGTCTTCAACCAGCAAGAGTACATTAGCCAACTTATTTATGGAAAGAGAGGGCGACAATACCCAGCGTCAAAATCATCGCCGGGGAAAAGCAGCAAATTGTATCGTAGACATCATCTAAGAAACTCAGCCCTGTATTTGTGCAACTCGCGAGGATTGTAGAGAAAATGAAAATTAAGATCACCGTGATTGCTTTTTTTCTGCCGACGTTCGACATTTGCAAGTAACCTCCCTAATCAAGAAATTTCGACCCATAGATTCCAAGGTCAAACATCTCATTTCTTTTTCTCGGAAATCTTTTCCTTTCCACTGGATTGTAGCATGTTTTTTCTTACGGAGATAAGGTTTTACCATTTTTTAAGTCTTTTTGATTTGGCCGATTGGAGGCTGTTTATCCAGGGGATTGTATGGGTTTTCAATGAGAACCAGATATTGGAACCGCGGCGGAAAAATCTTCAGTTTTTAGAAAGGGAGATCTGTTTCTTTATTTTGGATCATGGCGGAAATGCGTTTTCTTTTAGGGGGAAGATTATATCAATTCGTGGAAAGTAAAATGCTTCGGGAATAGTCTTTCGCCTGCTTCCCGGAAAAGGTCCCGGAGGTGATCGTCCATGGTCAGGTAAATGACCTGCCAATCGTTTTTCGCGAAGTGGATCACTTTCTTCACTAACCGCTCCCGTCGCTGCCAATCGGAATGCTGGAAGGCATCATCCAGGATCATGAACAGGGGTTGACCACCACCAAACCGGGAAGCGAATCCCATGCGCAGGGCCAACAGGATTTGTTCTTGGGCGCCGGTGCTCAATTCGCGCAACGGGTAATCGCCATATGCACCTTTTACCAGAACCTGCTCACCAGCTAGATCCAGGGATTGATAAACCTCTGTCACCGATTCTAAGATCTCGATCACTTCTTTTGAACGCAGACCTTGGCGTATTTTCTCGTCTTCTTGCTCTCTGACCTGTTCAAGAACCTGGGTGACCCCGATTTTGGCCACGATCTCCGCTGTGAGTTGTTTGTAGTCCTTCCGCAACCGCCTATACTCATCTTGTAAATGTTCCAGGGCTTTATTCCAAGGTGTATTGATGTCGTCTCCAGTCCACGTACAGATGCTTTGCTTTAAATTGTTAAGTTTGTCCTCAGCAGCCAGGATGTCCGCCTTGATTTCTTCTCTTCTCTTCTTCAAATCCTCCAATTTCCGTTCTTGATATGGTACACCAGCAGGTTGAGAGCGATATTCAGTTTCTGCCACACCTAATGCACGGGATTCCAATTCCAAGTCTTTGATATTTTCATTGAGCTCTTTTGCCTTTTCGCGCAGGGTGGTCACTTCCTCTTGCCAATCCTCTTCCTCAACTTCCTCCCCTATGAGGTCTTGAAATTGAGATTGGATGTGATTGGAGAGGGACTTTTTCTGATTCTCTAAGCCTTCAATGTCTTTCTGGATCTGTTCGGCTTTGATGTGAGTTTCCTGGATTGCTTCCAAGCGGGCTTTGAGTTCTGCGACACCGCGGAGGGTATTTCCGAAATGTTCTTGGTAAGTTTTTTGGATGTTTTCCCGCTCCTGGGATTGAGCTGCGGAAGTTGACCAGCGGTGGAAGCGCCAGAAGTAATAGGCCAAACTGAGTATGCCTAAGGAAGAGGGAACCAGCACAAGCGCAGGTTGTTGGAAGAAGATTAAAGCCAAACCGGTTATGATAAGCAGGAAGCCCCCGATCATAAAGATGCGATTCGGCTGTCCGCTCCGATCGAGGTCCTGGCTTTCCCAGGTCTCTACCGCCTTTTTCAGCCACAGATAATGTTGGCTGGCTTCCTTTTTTTCTTGGAGCTGTTCCTTTTTATCGAGAAGGGTTTTTTTGGTTTGTTGGTAATCACGGATGTGATCGCGCAGCACTTCGATTTTTTGATCGGGCAAGTTTTTTCGTTTCTCCTCCCATTCTTCCCTTTCTTTTTGCAGTTGATACGCTCGATACCGTTTGGCGCGCTGTTGTTCTGCAAGGGAGGATTGCACGTTTTCTAATTTGAGTTCTAAAGTGCGGATGGGACCTCGAGAGTACTTTTTCTCCACCTGATCCTGGATGTTCTCCATTTTACGCAGGTTTTCCCTCAGCTCTTCTCTCCGTTTAACATTCTTCGCCCTCCGGTCAGCGATGATTTCTCCTTCCCGGATCTCAGCGTTTTGGACCGTTTGTCGAATCGACTCTAAAATTTGATCCAAAAGCGTCTCCCGGGAAAGGGCGGTTTTAAGGACCGCTCGACCCACACCTCCAGGAGTTTTTCTGGAGAGGTCTAACTCGCCCCCTTTGACCACCAACAATTGAGCCATGTTTGCAGGTAGACCGTTTTCATCCTCTTCCCAATAATCCTCCAATTTTTTCCGACTGCCCGGTGTGAAATCCACGAACTCTTCATTTAAACCCCGCAGAGAGACCTTTCCACGCCCGGGCAAATCTCGCAAAGACCATTTGGATGCATGGCGGAAAAGGGAGCGAAGTAAGAATTCGACCAGGAACGTTTTCCCGGTCTCATTGGCGCCATATATCAGGTTAAAGCGGTCAAAGGCGAATAACTGCTCGCTTATGGGCCCCAAATTTTCGACATTAAGGCGTTCAATCCACACGGGCATGATCAGGCTCCATAGATGGCTTTCAGGGCTTCAGCGAGAATTTGGTCTTTATCCGGCTGGCGAGGGCTGTCTGCCCATTCTAGATCATCCACCCAGATTTTCACTTGCTGGGCGATATGGGCTCGATCGGGGTCTAGCGAGTGTTTCAATTCAGAAAGATCTGGTCCTTGGTCTTCAACGAATGAGTACGGTTCAAATCCCTTGATTATTGTCTCTTTAATGGCAGCTCGGTTACGAGTGTAGCCGGTGACTGTGACTCGAATCTGGACCTTATCCTCCCATCCTTCCGGTAGGTCCCAGGATTGAACCCGGTCTGAGATTTGTTCGCTCAGATGAGCGACCTCATCCTCTACAGGGAAGACCAAGAAGGTTTCTTGAAAGTAGAGCAAAGGGCTGTTCACCAAGTGAGAAGTGACCTCTCCACTCTGCGTATCATAGGTCAAGAAGCGCCGCAAGCCGGTTTCCGTGATGTTTAACGGGCAGGGGGATCCCGAATAATGGATGGGAGCCTGGTCCATGGGTCGATGGATGTGCCCCAGAAAGACTTTCCGGGGTTTATAGGTATCCAAGTCAGTTTGGGTAAGGGGCATGTACAGGCCCGGTTCATAGGGGTCGGGGTATTTCTGACCGCGGGTCCAATCCCCATGGCTGACTAACAGCCAATGGTGGGCGGTGAGGTCTTCCGCAAAGGGTGCGATCTCTTCTCCCATAGTAGCATCCGCTTGATAGGGGAGAAGGAGGATTTGGGGTCCATCCTCCAGAGGTGAAACCAGGGTTGGATTCGCATAGACATTGACATCCTCCAAGGTTAGGGCATCTCCGCTCAATCCCACATCATGGTTTCCAGGGAGGATGTAGGTAAGCAGGTCTGGGGGACAGTGTTCGCGGAAGAGATCTTCAAAATCAGCATAATGGGGGTTGGTTTGATCAAATAGGTCTCCAGCAATGATCAAGAGGTCGACCCCGGTGTCAGCACAGCGATGGAGGATATCCTCCATCGCTGTGAATCTTTCCGGATGCGTTTCCTGCGTGGTAAGATGGTGATCGGCGCTGATGGCAATTTTCAAAGATGACCTCCGGGCGGCGAACGGTTTTATTCGGTTGAGGAACCCATCTCATTCAGCAGGTCAGCGGATTTCCGGGTGTTCTCCTCCAGGGCTATCAGCAGTTCCACACCTTCCCCTAAACCATAAAATGTAACTGTGATCATCGCTCCAATAAAGATGATAATCAGACCGCCGATAACGCCGCTTATTGTACCCCATGCCCTCACCCCGATGGGCATGGGAGTTCCTCCCCATTCCTGAGCGTAACGACTCATTGTAGCTGTACCAAGTACACTTAACGCACATATGCCGAGTGCAGTAAGGATCGTGAAGACAGCCGCAATGATCCCCAAGATCTTATAAATCTTTCCGATGGTGCGAAGCACCTTGAAGCGTTTTTCCATGATTTCCTCCTCATCTGATCAGGTTTTGCCAACGCCCATGCATGAAAACGTGTGTGACATAGGTAGTGTAACACGAGATTGAATGAACAGAATGAGGTTTATTGGGGGAAGTCGAAGTCAACGATTAGAAAGTGAGGGAAGGGGGCGGATGCTGGGGATGGGTTTCCCTATCGGAAGGGGGATGATGATGATCTGGAAAGGTCCTATTGTTTGGAGGGAGATGGGTGAGGCCGCTCTCCCTGATCTCAGGCTCAGGATGAGTATTTGCCTTACCATTCGCCTTTACTATGTGTGGTTGGAAATCTGGAAAACTTTCTGCCAGGTATCCACTACCTGGGGATCAAAGTGTTTTCCGGATTGTTCCAGGATATACCGTTCCGCTTCTTTGTCGGTCCAGGCATCGCGGTAAGGGCGATCACTGGTCAAGGCATCCCAGACATCGATGACGGCAAAGATCCGCGCTTCAAGGGGGATTTCCTCGCCCTGCAATCCTTGGGGGTATCCACTGCCATCCCATTTCTCGTGATGGCAGTAGGGGATAGCTAACGCAGGTTGGAGAAATTCGATATCACGGATCAAATCCCGGGCAAACACAGGGTGCAACTCAATGATTTTCCTTTCTTCGGGGGTAAGCGCACCCGATTTCATCAATATGTCATCGGAAATGCCCAACTTGCCAATGTCATGGAGAAGCGCTCCACGGCGGATATGAATGAGCGATTTCTCGTCTACCTTCATTGCTTTTGCCAGTTTTATACAATCTTCGATCACGCGCTGTGTATGTTCTTGCGTTTCTTCATCACGCAGGTGGAGCGCTTGGACCCAACCTCCTAGCGTGGCGTGATAACTATCCTTCAACACTTGCTGGGATTGATTGATCTTTCGGAAATCTCGCTCCATGAGGATGAAAAGGACCACCGCGGTCGTAACCACGTACAGCGTTCCTTTAAAGGTTTGGATGGATGAGAGGCGGTCAACATCCTGTTGAAAAATGACGAGAGCGATGGTATCTGAGAACAGTATCCAGGCAATGCCAAGGATCACGTAGATAAGGGATATTTTGAGAGAAGAGTACGCTGAACTCCTTTCCTGGAATTTCTTTGGGGTGGATGTTTTTTGTCTAATCATGAAGAATGCAATGGATGCGAGGGTGATAGTGCGGTTTATTTTATTTTTTTAATAGGTGGGGTTTCAACCTGTAAACCCAGAAATCTTACTTATCGAAAGAGGTCTTCTAAGATTTCCTCCTCGGGAGGTTCGATGTCAAACACTTCCATCCAGGTTTCTACCACGTTGGGATCGAAGTGCGTTCCGATATGTTCCAAAATGTATTGGATGGCTTCTTTCTCAGACCAGGCGTTGCGGTAGGGTCGGTCGTTGGTTAATGAATCCCAGACATCGATGACGGCGAATATACGAGCTGCAAGAGGGATCCTTTCTCCTTTTAATCCACGCGGGTACCCCGAACCGTCCCATTTTTCATGATGGCAGTACGGGATATCCAAGGCAGGATGTAAGAATTCAATTTCAGACAGCATTTCCTGAGCGTAAAGGGGGTGTTTTTTGATCTGTTCCCATTCCTCTTCAGTCAATGAGCCTTTTTTGTGGAGAATGTCATCTGAGATTGCCAGCTTTCCGATATCATGGAGCAGGGCCCCGCGGCGGATGTGTACCAAATCCTCCCCGTTTATCCCCATAGCTTTGGCCAAACGCAGCGTATGCTGCGTTACCCGTTTCGTGTGTCCCTGGCTTTCCTCATCACGCAAATCCAAGGCATGGACCCAGCCTTCAAGGGTGGAGTGATAAGCCAGATCGAGTTTCATGTTCGACTTTCGCAGGTCTTCGAAGAGGGCTGCATTATCAATCGCGATAGCTGCTTGATTGGCCAGTGTCTTAAAGAAGCTTATCCATTCTTTGTCGATTTCAAGAGACTTACGATGGAAAACCTCCAAGACCCCTTTGATCTCACCTTTGGCGATTAAAGGGATCCCAAAGTAAGTAACAAACCCTTCCTCCTCAATCAATGAGCGGCGAACAAAGGTCTGTGTGCGGTGGGGCAGGTTGGGGATGTTAACCAAGGCTCGTTCGCGGGCTACTTGCCATAACAGTCCCACTCGTTCTCTGACTTGCTGGTGGGAACTGTCAGTGTGATTGAATCCTCGTCCCTCTCCGAACTCGAGGTTGTGGGTTTTTGGCTTATAAAGGAAAATGTCAGCCGCGTCCACCTCTAATTGGGTGACGACCTGATCCAGAATGACATTGAGCGTGACGTTAAGATCAAACGTTCCCGTGATCGCTTGATCGATGGCATGCAGGGCAGAAAGGCGATGGAGACGCCGTTGCGTTTGTTCGTATTGTTCTGCTTGATGGAAAGAAATGCCTGTGATCTCACCCACTTCAGTCAACAAACCCAATTCCATTTTGTTGAGCGGCTGATCGCGCAAAACCCAGATCACCCCAATGATCTTATCTCTCCCAGAAATGGGGACACCGGCAATGGCCTGAGCGCCATGGATAAAGGGGAGCTGCTCTGAGATCTGCTCATCAAGATGGGGTTGAGCGGTGGATATGATTTGTTCAGATCTATCAAGCAACCAGGGGTAATCATCTAAATTGATTGTTTTTCCCTGCAGGAGATCCTCTATCCCTGAACATTCTTCGATTTCCAAACCGTGATTGGATGGAGAACGAGAGAGGATCATGGCTCCCTGGGCATGGAACAAATCCACCAATTTCTCAAGGACTTTGGCGGGCATTTCTTTTCGGGTGTTTATGGAGCGCAACGTGGCCGCGAGATCCATTAACAACTCTTGTCTCCGTAGTAGTTCGTGTTCTTTGGAGTTGTTAAAAGCCACGCCGATAACTCCAGTAATCCGCCCCTTGGCATTCCGGGTGGGGTAATAATACGCGTTCCAGTGTGTATCTTCCGCCTGGATTGTAGCTTCCACTGTTTCCCCGTTTAGGGCCCGCTTGACACACTCTAAAATCTGGGGGACATCTGCGTAAAGGTCGTAGATGGATTTGCCAACCACTTCACCCGGTTCCAAACCCAAGTCAGCAAGGCCATGACCTTCTGACAGGGTGAATTGACCCTGGCGGTCAATCATCCAGATTGCAACAGGGATGGACGGGGAGCGATCCCCATGATCATATGAAAGGGTGTCAAAGTCAGTTCGGATCCATGACGACCATGGCTGGTTCCGCTGGGACCCAGCAGCTGCTTCCACTGACTCGTCGGTATTCAAATTCTTCATGTCCTCGTTCAACGACCTGGTTGGCAAAATCACTTAAATTATCCGCCTCGATAGATAGGATTAGACCCACTTCGTGATCCTCAAGATTGAATTGCTCTCCGAAGTAGCCGTTTTCCAAGGCTAATTCGGGTGTGTTGAGCAGCGAATCACAGAAGTTTTGGTTGATGACAGCGGCAGCAATCAAGCGGTTGAGGCCCTCACTGGGTTGATCCGGTCTCGTGGCTACTGTCGTATCCAAACGGGGAGAGTACATCGAATAGGTGTTCATTATTTACTCCTTTTCATTCCAGTTAAAAGAGCCCGCTTCTTTGTAGAATCGGGCCTTTCTTCGAAAAAAATATTAAGCTATTATTTACGGTTTTCTCTGACTCCTGTCCATCATAGCCACTGGGCTCCTTCTGCGATGGATGCATTTTTTCTGTCAGCCGCTATCACCTAGATGGATCTGTGTGATATAAAAATCGGGTGTTACCCAAAATAAACTAACAGACCCAATTCAACACAGGGATTTGATAGCGCTATTATTGAGCCCAATTTTTTAACCGTAATTGAAAGACGGTTAAAAACAGGAGTGGAGTTATCTAGATTGCTCCGGGTCCGCCGTCTTGCCCTGGCTGTCTCATTGTTGACCTCCTCACTAAATCGGTTCTTTCGTATCCTCGGAAACACATTATGACCTATTCCGGTCTCCCAGGGTAGCTCTTAACCATGCTCTTAATGATGAAAAAACAATTACAATTGAATTACTTTTAGGGAAAAGGCAGCAATCCTCTCCCATTCTAGAGTTTATTTCCTGTGGAAAATTAATGTGTTATTGAAGTAATGATGGCAGTGCAGATGGTGCCTTCAATCCATTAAACGGCGGTAAAGCTCTTCCGTTTCCGGGGAAGGGGAGGTATCCAGGTCTTGGGAAAGGGCTTTCCGGCAGGATTGGTATTGGCGGGCGACGGCAGCCCGATCGCCCAAAGCGGCATGGGCACGCATCGACAGGCGGTGGGCCCTTTCCTGGCAGGGATCAATGATAAGTAAACGCTGGCAGGTTTGAACCGATTTTTCGAAATCCCCAGCATCCAGGTGGAGCTCTGCCAGGGTGAGCACGGCGTCTTTATACTGCCGGAAGAGGCGGTTGCGGATGGGCTCCACCCATAAATGAGAGACCCGGGGCAGATAAGGGTGGCGGTAAAGGGTGATGGCGTTTTCCAGAGCCGTTTTGAGCTCTTCTTCCGTTTCTGCGTTATGGGCCCGGGAGAGGTGGGTCCGGAAGTCCTCCACATCGTAGCGGTAGTCTAGCCCCCAGTTGAAGCGGTAGCGCTTTTCTTCCTGGTCGTATAGGACCACTTCTTTGCCCAGAGCCCGCCGCAGACGGTAGACCGCGTTTTTGAACTGGCGTTTAAGCTCTTCCGGTGCGCTGTTAGGCCACAGAGCCTGGCCGATGGCCCTCTTGCGCAGGCCGTCCGGATGGACAAGGAGGAAGTAGAAGAGTTCCCGCACGGCTCTTTGGTTTGTGAATTCCGAAGCGGTGACCACTTTTCCGTGGCGCTTGACCTGGGCGCGCCCCAGCGCCTGGATGCTCAGTCCGGGGATGAAGAGTTCCAATTCGTCTTCATCTTTATAAATGGCATACTGCAAGGATGGCAGTTCCTTTTCGAATTCGCGGATGGCGTCCAAGAGCTGAGATACCTGATCCCCGATTTGGGAAGTACTTTGCGCTGCGCGCAGCGCTGGCTTCACCTCCCTTCCACTGTGGATGAGGGGGTGCAGGCTTTGCAGGATGGAAGCCGTTTGAAAGGCTCTGCTGATGTGATGGACTGCGGATTCTTGGCTTCCCTCATCCTGGTAGGCCTGGGCAAGGTAGAGGTGCGCTTGGGCGCTTTCGACACGCTGGCCCCCACTCTCGAACTCTCGAACCGCTGTTTCCAGGAGCAGGACCGCTTTCTCAGCTTTTCCCTCCGAAAGGTAGAGTTTCCCGCGTTCCAGATTGTGGAGACCGCTCTCATAACTGGACCCGGACTCTTCGATGTACGGTTCGACATCGTCCAGCAGGTTGTGGGCCCGGACGTGTTTTTGGAGTTTTCTAGAAAGAGAAGCTTGGGTGATGTCTAGATAATTTAGTAAGTACTGATCGCCTATTTCCTGCGCGATCTCTTGGGCTTGAGCGTAATTTTCCTTCACCGCCGTGTAAGCTTCCAGGTCCGCGTATAAATCCCCCAAGCTGGTGAGGACAAACCCTTCTGTGCGACGGTATCCGCTTTCTTGGGCACGTTTAAGAGCTTTTTGAAAATATTCTTTAGCCTGTGTATACTCACCCTGGAGATTGGCTAAAACCCCCATGTTGTTTAATAGATTTGCTAGCTGTGTGATATTGTTGTTTTTTTGCCAGAGCTGTAGTGCGTTTTGATAATGGGTGGACGCTGTTTTGTATTTGCCAACATACATGGAGGTGAGTCCGATATCCATGTTGACTAAAGCTTCATCTTTTTCTTCACCTATCGACGAATACAGATTTATTGCTTTTATTAATGGATCGAGGGCTTGATTAACCTTCCCAAGTCGATAATATCCCAGTCCCATTTCTCTAAATGCTTCAGCCTTAATTCTTGTTATATCTTCTCCTTTTTCATGGATCATATTTAAGACTTCATTTGCGTAGGAGAGAGATTTTTTATAATTACCCTGGAATCTATGTATGGTAGATTGCCAAACCAATGTACGAGAGAGGTTTAGTTTATCAACAGAGTCTGTCCCTCTTAATGATTCTTCTGCCTTATTTAAAAAGGTTGATCCTTCCTCAACATTTCCTAGCATCATAGATGCTGCTCCACGACGGGCAACGATATTTGGATGCTTGTTTAACGTTGCTTGTGGGATAGTGTCAATCCAATTAGCTAGGGTTGCAATTCTTCCTTTAATCATCATAGGAATACCAGCTTGTTCAACCAGCGTTGCCGTGGTTTCGTGATCCCCCAATTGCTGGCAGACAAAGTACGCCTTCTCCCACTCTTCCCGCTCCGTATAGACCTCGATCATCCGGCGCAGTAAGCGCTCTTTTTCCTCCGGCCGTTCAATGGTCAGGCGTTCTTGCAGGAAATCCCGGAAGAGGTGATTGTAGCGAATCCAGGTGCCTTCATCCTCCAAAGGCTGGACGAAGAGGTTATACTGCATGACCTTGGCGAGCATGCTTGGCCAGCTTTCTCCCTGGGGCGGGTCTCCCAAGATCGCTTCACAGAGTGGGGCGTTGAATTCTTCAAGGAGGGAAGAACGTAGCAGGAAGGAACGCAGTTCGGGAGACTGCTGGTCCAGCACCTGCTGAGCTAAATAGTCATATAGATCCACGCCCGAGGCCAGGGTGACGCGGGTTTGACCGGTCAACCCTTTCCACATGGTCTCCGCGGAGAGCAGCAGACCGGTGACCCAGCCGTCAGTACGTTCCGCGATTCTCTGGGCTTGTTGTTCGGAGATCACCTGGTGGTATTTTTCCTGCATCAGCGCTTGGATTTCGTCGGGGCGGAAAGACAATTCCTCAAAGCTGAGCCCTTTGACCTGGGATCTGCCGACCATGAGCGGCAAATCGGGCAGGCTGAGTAAAGTGCGGGAGGAGATGACCTGGTGGAAGTTTTCATCCATTTCCTGCACCAAACGGTTCATGAAAAGGTTGATGTCTTCGTTATCTTCCACCAGATGATAATCATCCAACACCATGGCGAAGTGCTCATCAATGTGTTCAAAAACGTCGTTGACGATTGTCCTCACCAGGCGGCTGTGGTCCATTTGATTAGGGGACACGTTTTCCAGGACGGAAAGTGAATTTTCTCCGAAGTCCGGAAAACGGTGTTGAATCGCGGATATGAAATGTGCTAGAAAGCGTTGGAAATCCTGATCGAGAGAGTCCAAGGAGTACCAGCAGACAGGGTATTCAACCTGATGAGCGAGATCCACTAAGAGGGATGTCTTCCCGTAACCAGCAGGAGCAGAGATCAAGATCAGCTTGTAATCCAGTAAATCGTCTAACATGTCCAGCAGACGTTCGCGGGAAAGGAGGTCTGGACGCCGACGGGGAAGGATTATTCTGGTTCGGGTGACAGGGATACTCATCTTTATCTGATTCTTAAATCAATTAGATGACCCGTAAACATGTATAATTAGATCATCTTTGTATTATAGGTCATTTTAACATCCTTTGCAGATGTTATGATGAGAGCAGGATGGTGTGAATTCGTTGAGAATGTCAGTGTGGATAAGGATGTTAATATAACAATGGAGGGTGAAAATACCTCCATTTTTGAAGGATACATTTAATCTACACAAACTTTTTTGGGAAGTCAAGAGGGAGAGGTTTACATATAAGTATGTTATGAGGAGGTTGAGATGTCCAAAAGGGAATATGAGGAGATAAAAACGTTATTGGCAAGCAACTCCGCGGAAGATATCCATCGGGGGCTGGCATTAATTCGGGAGAGAATGCCTGATTTGGCAGAGGATGATTTAAATGAGGTAGTAGGGATGCTGGAGTCTTTGTTTTTCATCGATTTGCTAGATCGACCTGATTTGTTGCCTGTGGTCGATGAGGCGATCACATTGGTAGCGGATTTTGAGGAGCGAGTCATTCCCATCCTGGTCGACAGCCTTGGAGCTGGGGATTTAAAAGCCCAGTTAGCCATTGGTCACGCGATGGGGCGGATAGGAGAATCTGCCATTGAGCCTTTGATCGAGGCATACCGTTCTGCAAAGGAACCTGAACAGCGGATTTTCGTTCTCTACGCGCTAGGTAAAATTGATTCTCCCCAAATCATTCGCGCTCTGGATATCGCATTGGAAGCCTCCCAGGCAGGCCATCCTGAATTGCGGGATACAGCCACCCGGGTTCTGGGAAAATTCGTGGAGGCTATCCCTCCCCAAGACCTGTCTTTGAAAGCAAAAAAGGCTATCTTGGATCGGATTGGTGAGAACCTGTCCGATCCCAAAGCCGGGGTGCGAGCGAAAGCCGTGCGCAGTTACGGGAAACTAGCCCGCTATGATCACCTTGATAAAGAGGAAACCCAGGAATTAAAAAACCTGTGCCGAAAAGTACTTGGCTTGGATAATTTTGAGTGGGACCGGGCTTATATCGTGCGCAAAGAAGCCAAAGAGATCCTGGGTGTGCTGTCTGATTGATTCCTACCCTCCAATGGGAGATGTGGTTTCTCGTTTACCTTACGGCCCTTCCTTTGGGTTGTTTCTTTGATTTTTTCATCCCTGACTTTGTGTTTAGGATCGTTGACTCCACCAGCGGTATCCAAGGGCACCTAAACACAAACCTGCGCATAGAACGAAAAGTAAGGTCCACCAAGGGACTTGTGGGGTTAAGGACGGGGAGGTTTGTTTTTCTAGAGCTGTCAGACGAGATTCCATATCCACCATGTGTTCGTTTAAGGCCTGGATGGCAGCCAAGGAAACACCGTATGCGTCTATGCCATGGATGAGCGTGTCATTGTCACCTACCTGGAAAAGACGGTAGAAGTCCTGGGCCATAGGACCGATGTGACGGATGGATGGATCATCGTACTGGTAGCTCCAGGATGAGATGGGCAGAGAAGCGACCTTGTCCAGCACATCTTGGGGAGCGATGGGGGTGATATCCGTTTTTTTGTTACGATCGGAGATGGCAACATTCTCCCAATCCACCTGCTTGGTCAAGCAGGGTTCCCCTAACCCATTCTGGGAGCAAATTTTCACGGTTGCGCGGATTTTTTCTAAAGCGTTAGGTGGGGGATTAACCATAATAGCCATATAAGCTGCGCCGCCCGGTCCCAGGGTGTCAAATCCCGGTGGGCAGGAGGTAACGTTAGGAGTGAAAGGGGCATCGGTGTGACCGGGCCCGAAGATGGTCGTCGAGGTATCGAGGTTCTTGATTTTCACCTCCGCTGATTCTAAAGCCGTTTCCCCGTCGTTTCCGACCCAATACACCATGTATTCAGTTGGACCGCAGCTGATAAGTCTTTCCGGGGTGATCTGATAGGAGATAGTCGGGATAGGAGTTGGGCTGGGTGGCGGGGTCATCTTTGGAATCCCCTCGATGTTCCCGTGTACCTCTACATATTTATCCCACAACCAACATACCTGATTTGGCTTATCGGGATTGCGGACGATGTAGTAATATCCCGTGCTGCCGATCCCAACGATCTCGGTTTCCTCTCTCACCAGGAGAACCCCCAATTTCTGGTAATCCTTACCGGGCCCCGAACGGCAGTTCGTGTTCATGGTCACACTGGCCATGGGCACCTCTGGGGTGCTGGTGAGGGTGATCGTGGGAGTAAGAGTGATCGTAGGTGTGAGGGAAGGAGTAGAGGTCAGCGGAGCCCCTTGGTCTTCATCGGGAGTGAGTGTTTCCTCGTTTGCTTCCCCTCCTTCGCTTGGTCGGGTTTCTTCTGTGACCGGCGATGCAGAGAGTTCTTCTTGGGGTATATTGCAAGCCAGGATGGCAAAGAAGAGGGTCAGTCCAACCAAAAGGAGTTTCGTATAGCGATTGCCAGCCATCATCCACCTCCAGAAAAAACCCCAAGGATAGGCCGGGGTTTTCCATCTATATGTTGATTTATTTTGGTTTACCAATCAATGAAACGGATCAGAGCAGCAAGATCTTTTCCGCAAAGGAGCAAGACCTGGCTGTGATAGAAATGGAAGTACTGTATACTAACCTGATTATGGCAAAAGAATTAAAATATGACAAGAGGTTTCTGAACAGAAATGGCATGATTTCATTGTCGACATCGAAAAATGGAGTGATTTGACGAGTATCTACTTTTCAAATACACTAAATGAAGACGTATTCGTGTGTCAATTTGGATTAGGTAAGTTCTAAAAGGGGTCCCCCATTAACCGGTTAATCATCGCCCCAGCAGCGGCTGGCAAAACTGAGTATGTTCTGAAAGTTGCCCGGGACGCTGCACGGGATTTGAGATCCACACCGCGCGTGATCGTGCCTACCCGTTTACAAGCCCAATCTTGGGAGCGGAGGTTGGCATCTGCAGGCGGTGCATTAGGTGTCCATGTGGGGACTTTCGATGATTTGTATACGGACATCATGTTCCGGAGCGGCAAGATTCTCACCCGCTTATCGGAGCCAGTCCAAAGACGCGTACTGAGAAATGTTGTGGAGGATCTTCCTCTTGAATATTACCGGAGCATACAGGATTTGCCTGGTTTCATGCAAATACTAATGGATGTCATCCGGGAACTGAAAGCAGGCGGGATCACTCCGGAGGACTTTCAGTCTGCTGTCAAAAGCATAAAAAGCGGACGAAGGCTGGCAGAGATTGGGGAGATATACCAGGCTTATCAAAGGCGCTTACAGCAGGAAGGGTGGATGGATTACATCGGCGCCGGTTGGTTAACCCTGCAAGCTTTACAGGGGGAGGTAGAGATCCCACCAGGTTGGTCACCACTCATCGTGGACGGTTTTGATGATTTCACGCCCGTGCAGATCCAGATCTTGGGTGAGTTAGGGAAGCGCATCCCGGAGTTGATCATCACCCTTAGCGGAGAAAATGATCGAGCTTCTCGCCCTGTGGTGCATAAACGGTTTCAACGAACCAGAGAAGAGTTGGAAAGTGTTTTGAATATCAAGAACATAACTATCCTGGATCCCCGCAAAGGAAACTCACTTGCTTCCCCCATCCGGCATCTGGAAAGGAGCCTTTTCCGAGAAGGGGAAGGGAGAATCGAAGGAGGGAGTTCGGTTTCCATGATTGCCGCACCGGATCGGGAAGGGGAGGTGCGGAACGCCTTGCGGTGGTTGAAAAAGAAGATCATCCAAAACGGATGGGAACCTTATCAGACGGCGATATTGTTTCGGGACTTTGAACCATATCGTTCTTTCCTTTACCAAACAGCGGATGAATTTGGTCTACCAATGCATGTTGAGGAAGGCAGGTCTTTGGCGGAAAACCCAGCCATAGCTGCCCTTGTAAACTTGCTGCAAATTGCCAATAAAGAAGATGAACACCTGCCCTGGCGGGAAACCATAGAGTCCTGGCGGTCACCCTATTTCGAATGGCAGGATGCTTACCCCACTGATGACGCAGATGCGCCCATAGGCATCGAAGAAATGGATGCAGAGAGATTGTCTTGGGTCGCTCGTTGGGGAAGGGTTATTCGGGGCTTGGACCAGTGGGAGGAAGCTTTCGGGATTTTAGGGAAGCAAACTTTGCGGGGAGAAACCAAAGACGAAGAATACCCTGAACCTCCTCAGAGGTTTCCCCAAGGACAGGAAGCTGAATTGTTGAGAAAGAAATTTGCTCGATTCGCGGCGCGCATTCAACCACCAAAAGGGAAACATGCGTATCGGGATTTCGTCGCCTGGGTAGAAGGGATCATTGGCGATGAGGAGGAGGGGGATGGGATAAAAACCGATCTAAACCTGGTGCGTTGTGTCGCTGAAAGCTCAAACGGTTTAGCGGAACGGGACCTAGAGGCGTTAAGGCAGTTCAAAGAAATCCTGCGTGGGATGGTGTGGGCGGAAAGGACTGTAGGAACATCTCCTGTGTCTTATGGTACCTTTCTGGATGAGTTCCTCCGGGCTGTAGAAGGGGCCACATATCAGCCGTCTCAATGGGAAAGGGAGCGGGGAATTCTGGCAGCGGATGTCGTGGCAGCCCGGGGTGTCCCTTTCAAAGCCGTGGCCATCTTGGGTTTGGGGGAAGGTGAATTTCCTACCACATTGCGCGAAGACCCCTTTCTGCGAGATGTCGACCGGGGTGATTTGAGGGATCGCTGCAATCTCCCTCTTTCTGCATCCACATTGAGTTGGGAAGGTGAATATTTTTATGAGGCCCTTACCCGGGCCAGCCAAGCTTTGCTGTTCACCCGGTCGCGGATTGCAGACAACGGAGCACCCTGGCAGCCTTCCCCCTACTGGGAAGAGGTCCGGCGGCGGGTAGTGGTAGAACCGCAAGAATTAACCACATCTAGCAAACCAGGGTTGAAAGATTCTGCTTCCTGGGGTGAATTATCCCAATCGATTTGCTCCTGCCCCAAAGATGGAGCGGTGTGGATCGCCTTCCGGAGTCGACAAACGGAAATGGCGGATTCGATTTTACAGGCAGAAAATATATTAATGGAAAGAGACCCGGAAAACCGTTCTAAAGCTGGTTTGTATGACGGGTCTTTGGATCGCCAAGGAGCGGTGTTTAGAGAGCGTTTTAGTCCAGATCACATCTGGAGCGCGAGTCGTTTAGAGAGTTATCAAACTTGTCCATATTTCTTTTTCACCAGCCATGTTTTAGGTTTGGAGCCCAGAGAACCTCCCCAAGAAGGGTTGGACGCAAGACAATTGGGGAACATATACCACCATATCTTTGAACGGCTTTATCAATCCGTGGGAGAAAACCCTTCCCTTAAAAATTTGCGAGGACAAATGCCGGAAGTTGCAGATTGGGTATTGGATCAGGCTCCCAGACGAGAAGGGTTTCGAGAGACAGCCTGGTGGCAGCAAACACGGCAGGAAATCAAAGCAAATGTAGCCCGATCTATCGAGGTGCTGGAGAGTTTAGATCTCTCGTTTGGGTTTTTCCGGGCAGAGAAAACATTCGGGATTCAAGACAGTGAAGGGCCCCCTTTGGAGGTAGAGGGTCCGAAAGGGGACAGATTTCGTTTGCGGGGATATATAGACCGGGTGGACAGAGATCAAGAGGGAGGCTTGCGGATCATCGATTATAAAACCAGCGGCCCTTATGGTTTCCATAATAAAGCAGTCCAAGAGGGGAAGAAAGTCCAGCTTTCCCTTTACGCCCTGGCTGCGGAGAAAGCCTTACAGTTGGGAAAGGTGCGGGACGGTTTTTATTTTCACGTTCAACATGCAGAACCGAGCAATTTCCAATTGAAACGGTTCTATCACCAAGGGAAGAGAGGACCCCGGGCGGCGATGGAGGTTTCCGTAAATGAATCTTGGAAGGCCATCTTCGGCGCGCGCAAAGGGAATTATGTCCCCCGGGTACCAGATGATCGATGTCCGGAGTATTGTCCAGCGGCGAATTTTTGCTGGCATTATACGCCCAGAAATTGGTAGGGAGAACGCACCTTATGCCCCAAAACCTACATCCCATTTTGGAGCAGATGTCACCCAGCCCCGAACAACGAGGTCCGATATTGTCTCGTGGGAAAGATGTCGTGGTTACCGCAGGGGCAGGGACTGGTAAAACGCGAACCCTCGTCGCCCGATTTCTGGCCCTTCTCGTAGATGGCTTACCTTTACGATCTGTGGTGGCGATCACCTTTACCAAAAAAGCAGCGCGGGAAATGCGCAATCGGGTCCGGGAAGAGGTGAGAACGTTTCTCCATCAAGTTGACCTCGAACCGCAGGAAAGAAGCCGTTGGCGGGATATCTACGATGGTTTGGACGCTGCCCGAATCAGCACCATCCATACCTTATGTGCAGATATCCTCCGCCATCACCCTGCCGAAAGCGGGGTGGACCCAGCTTTTGAGATGATTGAAGAAGGGGAGATGGCTTTATTGCAATCTCAAGCGGTTGAGGAAGCTTTAGGATGGGCGGTAGATGATCTGCACACGGTGAGTTTATTCTCCACTTTCGGAGCGAGGGAGTTACGCCGCATATTGCGGCGTTTGTTGGAAAAGCGGCTTGACGTGGATCAAGCGATTCAAAAAACCCCAGACGACGTTTGGGCTGCATGGAAAACGGAAATCATCAGGCCTTTACAAACGTTTCTTGAGGATCCTGAGGTTCGCGAACACTTTGCAAAACTCATGAAATTAAAGGAGGACGGCACGCTTCAAAAAGCGAAAGCGGCGGGGGATGCCCTTGCCCCGGATCTGGAGCGAGGGTTGATGTTTTGGGAACGCATTCTAAAGTCGAAGGACGCGAGGGATTGGGTTCGTGTTTCATGGTATTTAGCGCCTCTGCGTGATTCCCTAAAACAAAAAGGGCGGCAGGAAAATTGGGCTCCCGCCCAACCGAAACAGGATATCAAACGGATTCAGGCTATTTATGACCAGCATGTAGAGCCTTTGGTTAAAAATGGATTGGATATGAGCCTGGACCGGAGATTAGCCCATGAGATCCTCCCCGCCTTATACCGGTTGTACCAGCATGCTTTACGTATCTATACCAAGAAGAAAGTTCAGATCGGCGCCCTGGATTTTGATGATTTGGAAGGGAAGGCTTTGTCTTTATTGATGGGAAACGGAGATGTCCGGACTTATTGGCAGGAACAGATCCAAGCGCTTCTTGTGGATGAATTTCAGGACACCAATCGTCGGCAGCGGGACTTGATGGACATGCTCAACGGGGATCAAGGGAAATTGTTTATCGTCGGGGATGGGAAACAATCCATCTACCGATTCCGGGGGGCGGATGTAGCTGTCTTTCAGGATGAGGAAGAACAGATCCGGCGCCGAGGGGATGGATATCATTTGGCTGCCTCCTATCGAGCCCACGAGAAATTAATCGCGGATTTGAACGCGCTCCTGGAACCAGTCTTAGGTGAAGCCGATCCCCAGAGAAAGTTCATTGCCCCTTTTGAACCCCTCAAGCCGGTTAGGGAGCAGCCCAGACCGGGGGTGGAACCGCCTTTCGTAGAATTGCATTTAACCGTAGGAAGCAAAACTGGGGGAATGCTAGAAAAGGCTGCGCAGGCGATCGCCTGCCGATTGGTAGATCTGGTGGAGGGAACAGAAAATTGGGATGGAGATGGTTCAGAAAAGGACCCATCGCCGTTAGATTATGGGGATGTGGCCATCTTGTGTCGCGCATCCACCTCTTTTCCTGCCTATGAGAACGCTCTCGAAAAAGCGGGGATCCCATTTTTAACCATTTCTGGGCGTGGATTTTACGAACGACCTGAGGTAAGAGATGTGTTAAACACCCTAAGAGCTCTTGCTGATCCATACGATGATTTGGCCTTGGCCGGATTTCTGCGTTCACCAGCAGTAGGTCTTTCCGATATGGCTCTGTACCGGTTGCGTGAGGCGCAGTATGCGAAGGGACTCCCATCTTTATATGACCTTCTCTGTGAAGGGTCTCTGTCTTTTTTAGATGAAGAGAAAGACAGGGCGTGTCGGGTCCGCACATGGTTTAATGACTTACACCAAAAGGTGGGACGGGTTACTGTGGCGAAACTCATTAAGGATTATTTGGATCGGACCCATTATCTGGCTGCCCTCATTCGGTCCGGGCAAACCCGAAGCGTTACCAATCTAAGGAAACTGCTGGCAGATGCGCATCAAAGCGGTATGGTGGGTGTAAGTCAATTCCTGGCATACGTGGATGAGTTGCGGGATGTCTCCGTCCGGGAGGGGGAAGCGCAAGCGGTTTCATCTGGCGCCGTGCAGATTATGACCGTCCATCAAGCGAAAGGGTTAGAATTTCCATTCGTGATCATTGGCGACCTTTCTCGAGGGACACCAAACCCTCGGAATGTGATCATTGACGAGCGATTTAGCGTTGTGCCTCCTTTGCGTGATGAGCGGGCACTGCCTGGTGCTGGGGATGAAAAATTTGTGCAGGATGTGGGATCAGCTGTATACCGCATGGCACGAGACCGTGAAGAAGAGGAGGAAGATGCTGAATCGGATCGGTTGCTTTACGTAGCAGCAACAAGGGCTCAAGAAAAACTCATTCTCTCCGGTGTCTTGGGCGGAATAAAAAAGGACAACACGCCGTTTCGCTTAACGGGCTGGTTGAGGAAACTGGGTCGCCCTTTGGGTTTGGGTGAATATGAAATTGATTATGAAGAGGAGGGAGATCAGGTCCATGTAATCTGTTTTGGGGAAGACTCTCCTTCTATTAAATGTTTTGTATATGAACCGAACGCAGAACTGGAGGTTGAATCGCAGCGAAAACCGATCTTGGCACCCCAGTCTTTCCCTGAAGACCTCACTCTCTTAGATCCGCTGCCGGCAAGTGAAGAAGCAAAAGATCTTGATGAGAGGGAACGGGAAAGGCAGATTTGGCGTGTGGTCCCGGATTGGAAAAGGTTCAAAGCCCCGCCCTGGTTGATCGGGAAACTCGTTCACCAGGCATTGGCGGAATGGTTTTTCCCTGGGCAAAATGGGGGTCGCTTCAAGACCTGGGCGATGGGGGAGGCTCGGAACAGCGGACTTACCGGGGAAGCATTCGCTGAAATCGCTGTTGAAAAGACCATTCAAATATTACGCACCTTTCAAAATACAGCGCTCTTCCAAAGCATGGATGAAGTGGACTCTCGTTTTCATGAGGTCCCCTTCAGCTTGGAGGTCGAGGGGGGACAATATGAACATGGGATGATCGACGCGCTTTACAAGAAAGGCCATGATTGGGTCCTCGTGGAATTCAAAACGGATGAAATCAACAGCCGGCGGGATTTAGACAGCCTTCTCACGGAAGGGGATTATCTTACCCAGGTAAATAGATATGTGTTAGCGGCTGAGAAGTTACTCGGACAGCGCCCCCAACCAGTTTTATGCTTTTTGAATTACATGGGGAATGTACATCTGGTAACGGATGCGTGGTAGGATAGGACGATCTGGTTTTGGCTTTTTACCGAAACTCGCTTGCCCTGGTCCACGGCGCTTCTTTGGTGAGTGTTGTTCTGCGGGAACCGGAGATAAACGATAAAAGTTTGGGGGAAATCGCCAGGTGATTTAGATCCCTTTCAAAACGAAAAACTCCCGATTTGGGAGAACCCTTGGAGGTTACATTTTTGAAAAGTCCTCTTCTCGGAACCGGGGTATCCCTTGGTATAATTAGCTAACAAATTCTTGGGTTCCCTCTTAAAACAAACCTTTGGAGAGGAAGCGTGGAATCAAGCAGCATTCTCGTCGTGGATGATGAAATAAATTCATTGCGATCTCTTATCACAGCGTTAGAGGGAAGAGATTTCCATGTCTATAAAGCGGGGGAAAAAGAAAAAGCCCTGGAAATGTACAAGACGAGGGATATTGATATCGTTTTAGTAGCCCTGGACGAGAGTGCGGTCAATGGATTCGAAATCCTCTCCCTGTTAAAGTCATACGATTCTCGCGCAAAGGTAATTCTTTACACGGACTACGGCACAAAAGAACATGTCGTTAAAGCGCTGCGGATGGGCGCTTCTGAATTTATGGAGAAACCCCTTCGGGTAGAAACACTCCTGCCGGTATTTCGCCGGCTAACGGAGAAGGAGTCAAGCGGAAGCGCATTCCAGGGCGATTTGCGCACAATGAGTTTGGCAAGCATCATCCAGATGAATTGTGAAGAACGAATAGTCGGTCTTCTTCACCTTCGGCGCCAAGGACAGGAAGGGAGGATATTTTTCGACGGGGGTCGAGTCGTCCATGCTGAGGTGGGGAATCTCTATGGGGAAGATGCTGTATATCACCTCTTGGAGTGGGAGCAGGGGACGTTTTCCTTGGATATGGGGATCTCTCCCCCGCAAAGGACGATTGAGGCTGGGTGGTCGGGATTGATCTTAGAGGGGATGCGGCGCATTGATGAGGGTCAGGCACCGGCGGATGTCGATTGGCAAGAAGCGAGTTTTAAGGTCGAGAGGGAAAAGGGGGAAGGGACTGCAGATAATGAGGTCGATCTCGGTGAGCGGATCACAAAGGCAATATTGAGGATTGAGGGTGTACATGAGGTCTTGATCTGCTCCCAGAATGGCAGCATCCTTGCAAATGAACGGGATGGAGATGTTGGTAAAGCAGGAGTGATCGCCCGCTATATCATCCAACAAGCCGAGAAGTTAGGTCGCACACTCGATGACGATCAAGTTATGCGGGTGATATTAAAAAAGCGGGATGGAAAGGAGATCGTTCTCCGAGATCAGGATGACATTATCTACCTATGGGTTTCGAAACGAGCCCAGGCTGATTTGTTGGCCCATGAGGTGCGAGCGACGGTTCTGCGTTATCAATCGTGATAATCAAGGAGAGCAATGATGATTTATCCAACAGAAGAAGTCATCTATGAGAATATGAATACTTCGTTCACAAATTTTGGCGAACTGCTCTCTGATCTGAGTGCGAATAACTTCACAGGATCAGTGAAGGTCAGCTTCTGGGAATATGAGGGGAATCTGTTTATTGATAATGGAAATGTCGTCAATGCCGTGGAAGTGATCGACGGAGAAAGGGCGACGGGAAAAGATGCGGTGAACCGCTTGAAGGAAAGGGCTAAAGAGAAAGGTGGTTCCATTAGTGTATATACTTTGACGGAAGAGATGGTGACTGTGCTGTCTAGCGTCGTCCAAAGCGAACTCCTTTATAAAGACCTGACCACAGAGTTCACGAGTATAGATGGGTTGATCAACAAATTGCGAAATGAGGATCAAACCGGATATATGGAAGTCAGCATCGGTGGGGGTTCTCGAAAAGCTTATATTTATTTTTTGTCCGGTGAGATCATAAACTGTTTGCTGAAAACAGGTGGGGAAGAAATTTCGGGGGTTAATATGCTGCATCGCATCATGGATGCTTCTTCGTCGCAAGGCGCGGTATTTAACGTTTACAGGGCCGCCATAGAAGAATCTTTTGCTGAAGGAGAAGAAATCCGGATCAGCGATCAATTTCCCCAGATATTAGAGGTTTGGGGTGACATCATTGGAGCAGTTGAATCCGTAATGGATGACAATTTAGAAGAAGGGCATTTTCTGAACACACTAAAGGAAGTGATGATCGATCATGCCGACGAGTATCCATTTTTAGATCCTTTTGCGGCGAAATTCCTATACCAGGAGGGCGAGATCACATACCGCGGAGAACCGGAGAAGCGGCTGAGTGAGGGGGTAGGGGTTTGTTTGCGGGAAACCATTCAACATCTCGATTCAGAACATCCCGGCATTGGATTGGAAACCATCGTCATGGATCATTTAGCGGAGGTGAAAGAGGAACGGTTGACCGCCGTCAAGGAATTGGGGATCAGCGATCACCTACCTGGATAAAGAGTGGAGGTTGAAGCAAATGGAAGAGGGTTTGGTGGAAATCCTTGATGTGGCAGATGTTAAGGCATGTCTGTTATATGATAATCAAGGTCATGTATTAAGGGAGATGGCTAAGGTAGATCTACATCCTGATGAAATTCAGGAGATAGGAAACCTGGTCCTTCCATTCCTGGCTGCGCTAGAGTCAGAAAGTGATAATTATACTGATGTGGAATATGTATTTGGGCGGTCACGGGTCGTGTTGAAGGATTTGAAGAAAGCGGTGTTGGTCATTATTTGCCAGCTTGAAGTGGACATCTCTTTGCTTCGGTTGACCATGAATGTGGTCATGAATCAGTGGGACGAGAACCCTCGGGTCCGAAAATTTTTGAAAACCCATCAAAAACAAAGATTGAAGGGAGAAGCTATTAGTTAAAGAGAGGAGAGGGTTTTATTTGATATGGAATTTATTTTAGCGTAGATTCTAAATGGATCCAGGCAAGGGAATCGTATCAGGAGGAGAAGAATGGCTGAAGTTCTCAAAGGAAATTTAGAGCAATTACCTTTGATAGACGTATTAAAAATGTTGAGTTCCAGCGACCGCACGGGAAAATTATCCTTGTCTCAGGGTAGGATCCGGGGTGAGATTTACCTCCATCAAGGCAGTTTGGTCCATGCCGCTACTGGCGCTCAAATGGGAGAGCGGGCGGTTTACACCATGATGGGTTGGATGGATGGGGGTTTTAGTTTTACCCCGGATGTTGATGCGCCTGAAGAGTCGGTCGAGCTGGCAACCGAACAGATCTTACTGGAAGCTGCGCGTAAAAATGAAGAGTGGCGGGATATCAAAAAGATGATCCCGACCAGTGACATTATCTTCAAACTGTCCCCAACCGGGTCCCCTGAGACGGTGAGTTTGGAGCCTACGGAATGGCAGGTTTTGGCCCAAGTGAATGGGAAGCGGAGCATTGAGGATTTGTCCAGAATATTGGGTAGAAATGAGTTTGAAATCGCCAAAATACTGTACAGCTTGACCAAGGCGGGGTTATTAGAAGTTGGAGAGGAAAAAGAAAAACCAACTGCAGAAACCGTCAGCGGGGAATTTTTCGAAACCTTGTTGGATGAGTTCACAGATATATTAGGGCCTTTGGGGCCGGTGATCATTGAGGACGAAATAAAATCCCTGGGTGAACAACGGGATCAATTCCCGAGGCACAAGGCAGCTAAACTTGTAGAGCGGTTAAGCGAGGAAATCGAAGAGGACAAGAAAAGAGCTCATTTCCAAAAAGTGATCCTGGAAACCTTGAAAAGTGCTTCTTAATCTATGATCGACCTTTCACACCTTTCATGAGAATGGAAGCGTCCACGACAAGTCAAAAGGAGAGGTAACGATGAAATTATCAATCGCGAATAAATTGGCAATTGGGTTTGGCATTGTTGTGTTTTTATTGGCTATCGTGACGGGGATTAGCATCTACAGTTTAAATCGATCTCAGAACCTCACGGAAGAGTTGATTTATTTGCAGGAAGTGAATCAGCTGACAAACCAAAGCAAAGAGGCGCTGTTGAATGAACGGGTGGGTATCGGTCAATATGTTCTTAATGGCGATCCCAGCGGATTGGAAAAAATGCAACAAGCTCGGGAAAAGTTTGGAGAATGGGAGACTGCCATTGAGGCCATGCCCGGAGAAATCCCCTCCGGATTGCGTGAGATCCTCTCCGCCCGAAAAAAACATAAAAAGATGTTGGATGATGCCATTTATGTCTATGAAAATTATCCCGGGAACACATCGGAAATAAAAAGAGAATTGGGAGAAGCAGACGGCTTTGCTGAGGATAATTTGAACCCTCTTATCGACCAGTTCTATGAGAAAGAACTGGAAAAACTAAGCAGGAAAGCTGACGCCCTGGAAAGGAACACAGATATTATGATCTATGTCGCGATCGGATTAGGCGGGGTCAGCATCATCATAGCCGTTGTTTCGGCATTTATCATCAGTCGGGGGATCACGCGATCCGTTTCTCAACTTGGTAAAGCCGCAGATTCCATCAGCCGGGGTGATTTGGATGTGCCCATCGAAGTTAATACCGGTGATGAAATGGAAGAGTTGGCTGAATCCATTGAACGAATGAGGACCAGTTTAAAGGCGGCAATCGAAAGGCTGCGAAAGTGAAGTGTTTCCTGGACCGGATAAGGGATAAGAAATAAACCCCTGAAGTAAAGATCGGAGCTGTTATTGAAGTTGTCTTTCACCTGGAAGCGGGTTGAGGGTATAATGCGGGAAAGCATTAGCAGTAGATGAGGAGCAAATGATGTCAAATGGACTTTCTTTGCCTGAAGATCTAATGGGGAAGATAGACCATATCCTGGACCACTTGCAGCAGAAAACGCGAACGGATTGCATTATTTTAGCGGATGTGAGTGGGCAGGTTATTGCCACGCAGGGACAACTGGTGGATGGTACGCCTTCCACTGTAGCCGCTTTAGCGGCTGGTGATGTGGCTGCGATGGGAGAACTTACCCGCCAAATCGGAGAGGATAACCCGCATGGATCCTTTTTTCATGAGGGGGATAAAAAGAGCATCTATCTCCATAATATCGCTGGAAGTTTCATCTTGATTGTCATCTTCAGGGCAGAGACGCCTATCGGCTTGGTGCGATTATTTGCCAAACGGGCAGTTGAAAAATTACGGGAGTTGACCATTGAATTCGAAGAGGTCATTGGCCAACCCAACCCGGTTGATTCAGAAGATTTCAAGTCGGGACTGACAAGAGAGTTAGAGCAAGCATTTTCTGATGATTGATTTAAAGGTATGTACATAAATTGGAAACTAAGGGAAATCAACCTTAAAATCGTCTATTATGGTCCCTCCCTGAGCGGAAAAACGACCACCTTGCAGTATATTCACAGGAAGACACATCCCAATCGACGGGGGGATTTGGTTTCGCTGAAAACGCGGGAGGACAGGACGCTCTATTTCGATTACATGCAAATAGAATTGGGGAAAATTGCGGGGTTGAAACCTCGCTTTAACATATACACGGTACCCGGGCAAGTGTATTACAAACAGACGCGAAAATTGGTCCTGAAAGGGTCAGATGGGGTCGTTTTTGTTGCGGACTCCCAGCGGCGACGGCTGGTCGAAAATGTGCAGGCAGTGAGGGATATGAGAAGGGATTTACGGGATTTGGGGTTCGATCCTGAAAAAATGCCCCTGGTTCTGCAGTGCAATAAACGGGATTTAGAAGACATCGTTCCCGTCCATGTGATCAAAGGGCATTTAGGGATGAACGGGATTCCCACCATTGAGACGATCGCCATCCGGGGAGACGGGGTTTTAGACGGGCTGAAAATGATCATCAATCGCGTGGTAAACAAAACGCAGCATAGATTCTAAATTTCGAAGGTGATTGACGAGGGTATGGATGGTAAGTAACATGCATGGTGAAGATCACGACCAGGAAATGCCATTTGTCGATATCTTGAAAAAAATGAATGCCGAAGGGGGCTTTCACCAGTCTGTTTTGGCAACCGGGGAAGGGTTGCCTATCGCTGTCGCGCCTGATGATTTGGAAGGTGACTCTACTGGCGCTTTGGTAGCTATGCTGCAGAGATTAAGTCGTGATCTCCAAAATCAACTTGATATGAATGGTATCAATGAAATTACCATTCGGGATCAGAACCGATTCTGCCTGGTATGTCGATGTATCGCGTACGAGGAGGACACTTTGGTCCTGGCTGCTTTAGTCCCTCCTGACCATTATTACCGCCGAGTGACGAACCGAGCTGTCAAGCGCATTCGCACGCAGCTCGCCTGAATATCTTGCGTATTGTGGGGGAGATGCATCCTTTGTTTCCCAAAAATAGTCATTAGGCAAATAATGATGGGGGATTTTCGAAGATCCCCTATGTGGTTACCCCCTGGGTGTACTCTCCATTTCCCCTTGGTAAATGGCAACTTTCCGTTATAATAATCTCGAACAAACGTTCGGTATTTTTAGGTTGAAGGGGGTGCAGCGTTGACATTAGGAGAGGTATCGAGGGAAGAAGAGATGATGGGGAGTAGGAATCTTGAGCGGCCAGAAAAGCTTGATCAAGGGCAAAGATACCTTTATAAAGAGAAGGGACTATCTAGTAAATCTGTCACATATCGAACGGTGACATTTCTGGGTTATTCTCCTTCAGCAGCCCAAATCATTGTGGGCGTGAACGGGGCGAAAACGGTGATCTCAAGAAAGGACTTATTTCAGGGAATTACTCCGCCATGAAGGGTTTTTACGAAAGAAAGGGGATGAAAGAAAGAGTCTCAAACGTTGAAGCGGAAATAGATGATGTCCCCATCCTGAACCACGTAATCCCTGCCTTCCACACGGACTTTACCAGCTTCTTTGGCGGCTGATTTAGAACCGTACTTCTCAATTACCGGGAAAGGGATGACTTCCGCTTTTATGAACCCTTTTTGGAAATCGGTATGGATAACGCCAGCTGCTTCATGCGCGGTTGTGCCTTGCGGGACAGTCCATGCCCGAGCTTCGTATTCGTTGAATGTAAAGAAACTGATCAGATCTAGAATCCGGTAGCTTTTCCGGATCACCTGGTTTAAACCGCTCTCGTCTACACCCACCAAGGCGAGGAGTTCTTCTTTCTCTTCAGTTTCCAAGCCGATCATTTCCTCTTCCAATACAGCGCAAAGTTTGACCACTTCTGCATCCTGTTTTTGAGCGATCTCCTTCACTATTTTTACGGATTCGCTGTCATGGTCGAGTTCACTCTCGTCAACATTGGCGACATAGATGACCGGTTTGCTGGTTAAAAAACGCATTTCTTTATTAAGGGTTTGGAAATGGGGATCCGAGCGGAGGGGAAAAGACAAAAGTGGGGATCCGGTTTGGAGATGGTCTCTTATTTCTTGCGCCATTTCTAGGGTGGGCAGCAATTTTTTATCCCCCTTGGTTTCGCGTTGGAGTTTCTCGATTTTTCGATCAATTTGTTCTAGGTCAGCCAAGGCTAATTCCACTTGAATGACTTCGATATCGGTGTGGGGTTCAATATCCCCGCTGACATGGACGACATTAGGGTCTTCAAAACAGCGCACGATATGGAGCAAGGCATCCGTGTTGCGGATTTGTCCCAGGAACTGGTTCCCTAATCCCTCTCCCTCGCTGGCCCCCTTGACCAAACCAGCGATGTCCATGAACTCAATGGTCGTATGAATGACTTGATCCACATTGACCAGTGAAGCCAGTTTATCCAGGCGGTCATCGGGGACGGGGACGATGGCTTTATTAGGTTCAATGGTGCAAAATGGATAGTTGGCTACTTCTGCATTTTGAGCTTGGGTAAGGGCATTGAAGGTCGTGCTCTTACCTACATTAGGCAAACCGATAATTCCAATCCTGAGCGGCATTCTTTTCTCCTGTCTGCAACTTGTATTCAATCATACCAGATGGCAAAGGGTGTGTAAGGGAAATATTTTTTAGTGACTTCTTCTCCATTATTTCCCGTAACTATTGGGGATGGGTTTTGGTTATACTACATGATACGTTTTATGAAAGGACTATTATCCAGGAAGAGAGGTTTTGCTATGCCAAGAATAAGGATAGTCACCGATACGGATTCCAGCCTTCCCATACAAGTTGCAGAAGAGTATGGGATTATCCAGGTCCCGATTACCATTCATTTCGGTGAGGAGACATTCAAAGACGTGGAAGAGATCGATTGTGCGCAGACATTTGCGAGGATAGACCGGGAAGGGGAATTGCCGACGACCTCAGCACCTTCACCGGGTGATTTTGCGGATGCCTATCAAAAAGCGTTGGATAGCGGGGCTGAAGAGATTTTATGTTTCACGGTCAGCGGTGAGGTGAGCGCGACCTATAAATCCGCCTTGACCGGAAAGGACATGATCGAGGGTGGGATGGTGAGGGTTGTGGACACCAGAAGCTTGAGCTTGGGTCAAGGATATATGGTCTTGGAGGCGGCAAAACTCGCCAGACAAGGGAAAAAGGTAGACGAGATCGTCGATCAAGTCCAAGAAATCAGGGACAGGTCGCATTTGTACGCTGCCCTTTCCACCTTGAGGTATATGGCCATGAGTGGACGGATCGGCCATTTATCTGCGGGTATGGCTAATTTGCTCAACATAAAGCCCATCCTCTCAATCCAGGATGGGAAACTGGACCTGCTTGAGAAGGTTCGCACGAAAGGGAAATCCTGGCAGCGTGTGGTTGAACTCGTCCGTGAACAGGTTGGAAACAAGGGGGTTGAAAAGTTATCCGTATTGCACGCGGACGCCTTAGAAGACGCCGAGGTTTTCAAAGAACAGTTATGCAACGAGATTCAATGCCTGGAATCTACGCCATATTACGAAATCAATCCCGGTTTATCGGTGCATGCGGGGTCAGGGTTGGTGGGTGTGGCTTTTGTGGTTGAGCGGTGATCCATTCCCGCTTTCTTTTTCCTCCCTCTTGACATATAATACCTTCGATTTTCGATTTTATTCGTTGAGGGAGGTACGGATGCAGGAATCCAAATACAACGCGACGGTGGTTGGGAAAATCCAATTGACGCCCGATCTTATTATTTTACAGGTGGTCACAGATGAACCGCGAGATGAATTTGAAGCTGGGCAGTACACCGTGATCGGTTTATATGGTTACGAGGCTCGATCGCCGAATTCAACGGAGGAGTCTATCCCCTGTGAAAAAGATGAATTGATCCAACGCCCATATTCTATTGCCTCTTCCAAACACCAAAAGAAACAATTTGAGTTTTATATCACCCAGGTGAAATCAGGTCAGCTGACGCCGCGACTTTTCCAGTTAAACACGGGAGATCGGCTTTATGTCAGTAAGCGGATCGTGGGCACCTTCAAATTAGCGGATACCCCTCCCGGGAATGACATCGTCATGATCGCCACTGGGACCGGCATTGCGCCCTACATCAGTTTTCTGCGTTCTTATATCACGAGTCGACCTGAACAACAAATGGTCGTAATCCAGGGGGCTGCAAAGCAGTGGGATTTAGGGTATTCGAGTGAACTGACATTTTTAGAAGAGAATTTTCAAAACTTCCGATATATCCCCACCTTGACAAGCGCGAACGAAACTTGGACAGGATACGAGTTGTGGATTGAGGAGATGCTGGAGGAGAAAGTTATCGAATCGGAGACGGGCATTGAAATCAACCCTGAAAAGACGCACTTTTTCTTATGCGGAAATCCCAAGATGGTGGAGAATGTATCTGAGATATTAAAGGAGCGTGGCTACAAGCGGCACACCAGGCGGGATCCTGGCTCGCTGCATATCGAAGAATATTGGACTTGAGCGGAGGTTTGAACGGCAGTAGATAAACCTGAAGTAGTGATTTCCGCTTCAGGTTTTTATGATTCTATGGGTTGTCTATGTGAGGTAGTCCAGCCACTGATCAGATCGGGGATGGCGGCCTCGGACAGCATCATGATAGGCCTTTTGGAGCCGGGTGGTTATTGGTCCCCGCTCTCCTTTCCCGATCAAGCGATGGTCGATCTCCCGGACAGGAACCACTTCCGCGGCGGTGCCGCAGATAAAGACTTCATCCCCGCCATACAATTGGTCTCGGGAGATCTGCTCTTCCTTCACTGTTAGATCTTGATCCTCAGCCAGGGTGATGATGCAATCTCTGGTAATCCCTTCCAATATAGCGCCCAGGGGGGGCGTGTACAACGTCTCATTTTTGATGAGGAAGATATTCTCTCCGCTGCATTCTGCGATATATCCCTCGGGGTCCAACAATACAGCCTCGTCAAACCCCGACCTTACAGCCAGGGATTTAGCATACGCTGAATTGACGTAGTTTCCAGAGATCTTCGCTTTAGTCATCATCACGTTTATGTGATGACGGGTAAAGGAGGAGACCATGAGGTGAATCCCATTTTCAACCGCTTCTTCGCCTAAATAAGGTCCCCATTCCCAGGCAGCGATGCTCACCGCTGGGCTCCATTCATCGGGATTGATCCCCAAAGGGCCTTTCATGTAAATGAAGGGCCTGATGTAGCAGGTTTTTAATTTGTTGACCTGGATGGTTTCCATTGTCGCCGAAAATAACTCATCCAAAGAATAAGGGAAATCGCGTATGCCGGCAATGTGGGCGGATTCCAGGAACCTCTCCAGGTGATCTTTTAACCGGAATACCGCAGTTCCTTGTGAAGTTTGGTATGCGCGGATGCCTTCGAATACTCCCAGACCATAATGCAAGGTTGGCGTTAGAACGTGAACTTTCGCGTCTTGATAGGGGATGAGTTCGCCGTCCATCCAAATATAATCAGATCTCATGGAGAAGGCTCCTTAGATAACGCTTTAAAGACATGTGTACGATCCCATTATACTCTTTTTAGAAAACCTGATCAGGGGGATGGAAAGCAAGACTTTGGGAATTGTTTTGTGTGAAAAATAGAAGCATGTAATGGTAAAATGCGGTTGGTTGATATACAATAAAAACGTGAGGTGTGAATGCCCGGACCAATTAAGGTTCTCGTTGCCAGTGAAACACAACTCGTCTCTAATATGCTGGTTTCGCTATTGGATGATGACCCCGATATCGAAGTGGTCAGCACAGCTTCAGAAGTGGAGGAGGTCTTAAGCGCAAGAGAGAGTTATGATATGTTGTTGGTCAGCGCTGGTTTTCCCAATAATGGAGCCATGAAATTGGTGAAGGCATTATCTGCTTCGGAGGAAGATAAAAAAATCATCGTTTTGGGGATGACGGAATCCAAAACGCAAATTCTCAGGTTCATAGAGGCTGGAGCAGATGGGTACGTTTTAAAAGAACATTCGGTAGAAGAGCTAATTGAACGCATTCATGTTACAGCGGAAGACAAAGCGGTCGTTTCCCCCCGAGTTGCAGAAGCGATCATGGATCGACTGGCGACTCTGTCTGATTTGTTCTCTGAGGTAGAAGACGTGATCCGAGATCCTATCGATCTTACCCCTCGGGAAATGGAGGTCTTGGAGCATATAGGGGAAGGGTTAACCAATAGGGAGATCGCTAACGAATTACATATTGAATTGGGTACCGTGAAAAACCACGTCCACAGCATCCTCCAAAAGTTGGATGTGGACAATCGGGAAGAAGCTGCTGCGTACCTCGCTTTGATCAATGAAAGCGAAGCCAATAATGAAGATGTTAGATGAAATCCAAACGGGGAAACAGCCTTCACACCTGGCACGCCATCATTTTTCTATATAAGACATTCTCTAATTCATTGCCCCAAAGGGGGAGACGGATCGCAATATCTCCAGTGTTGATCAGGAATTTCTTTTCGCAAATCTTTTCACCAACTACCAGAGTGACAGTTTGGTCTAGCGGAGATGGATCAGTGACATCTCTGCCCTTTAGCAAGTTGACATCCAATTTGTGTGGCATTTCTCTGAGGGGGATGGTGGACATGGTGTCCTGCCGTACATGAAACGAAGGGAAGATTGGTTCCGTTTGAGGATCCCCCATCCTCGAACTTTAATCAAAAGTTGACTTCTTGTCCGAAATCGAAACCATCAATTCGTCAAATGAATTGGCAAACATAACCACCCCTTCATCTAATAATTCCTGGGTGATGTTTTTGAGCTTTATCCTTAAAGATGATAACGATTCCAAATCCTTTTTCACTTCCGGAATGCCTTCCGTCAAGGAGTTTGAAACCGTGCCGTGGTCTAAGAAAGCATCCAGTGTCCGAGGGGGAAGGGTATTGATGGTATCCTTTCCGATCAGATGATCGGGGTAAAGGGTGTCGGGATAAGCGGGATTCTTCGTACTTGTGCTGCCATACAAAACCCGTTGAACCCGAGCACCTTTCTCGGCCAAGGATTTCCAGCGTTCCCCCGTGAATTTGTCCAAGAAATCCTGATAGACCATTTTCGCTGCCGCAATGCCGATTTTGCCTTGCAACCTTTCTGTTTCTGGTTGGTCCATTGTCCCTAAGATTCTGTCCAGTTTGACATCGATGCGACTGACAAAGAAGGAAGCGACCGAAGCGATCCCTTTTGGGTCTCCACCAGATTCTATGTATCCTTCAAGGCCAGAAAGGAAAGCATCTGAGACTTGGTCGTATTGTTCTCGGGAGAACAATAAAGTCACGTTGATGTTGTAGCCTTGCTTGATGAGTTTTTCGATGGCTGGAATACCCTCGGGAGTGGCAGGGACTTTGATCATTAAGTTGGGCCGATCCACGAGTTCCCACAGCCGTTGAACCTCTTTGATCGTCCCCTCCGTATCGTGCGCCAAATGGGGATTGGCTTCTAAGCTGACATATCCGTCCCTCCCTTCACTTTCATCATAGACGGATTTCAGGATATCACAAGCGTTTTGGATGTCTTGTACCGCAAGGGTTTCATAGATTTCATAGGTTGATTTACCTTGGGCAGCCAAAGCGGCGATCTCTTGATCGTATTCTTCCCCTTTCGAGATCGCCTTGTCGAATATGCTGGGATTTGAGGTCACCCCACGTAATCCTTTTTGAACATAATTTGCCAATTCCCCATTCTCAAGGATTGATCTGCGGATAAAATCCAACCAGATCGATTGGCCGAGTTCCTTGAGCTCGTGAAGTTTCGTTTGCGACATCACTTTTCTCCTTTAAATTAAGATCCAATTTCCGGGGGAATGATCCAATCTACCACCCACGCCTCTCGGTCACGTTTCAGGCAGACGAGATCTGCGTTTTGGAAATCGATGATTTTGTGATCAGCATTGTCGGTTATCAAGTATCCTGCCAACCGTTCCATGAAAGGTAGGTGTCCAACCAGCATTAAATTTTCATCGCCAGCAGCGATCTCGTCCCCAATGGGTTTGACATCATCGACGGGACCCAACCCAGATGCCTTAACTATACCAGCTTGAGGGGAAAGGTGTTGGCCGAAGATCCCTGCTGTTTGCCGGGCGCGAGTCTTTCCGCTGTGGCGGATCTGGTCGATATCAATACCAAGCCTTTTCGCAATCTTAGCGACTTGAATCGCATCCTTTCTACCCTTTGGAGTCAGGGATCGTTCCGGATCCTGTTCTTCAGATTTCGCTTCCGCATGTTGAACGAGATAAAGCTTCATAATTCCCTCCATTTCTGTTTCTATTGATGAACTAACGGTCGATTCTCTTACCAAGATCAATGATTGGTGAACGCTTACCGGTTGAATGATTGGCTTATTTGGCTGCAGTAGCCAAGGTCATACTGACAGGCAGCCCCCACATGGTTTCTCTTCGGTGTTTCTGGATGGTGAAATCAGCTTGACAAAGGAGGGACTGAACGGGAATGGGTCGGCAATCCAGTGCTTTGGGGAATCTCTCATGCAGCCATTCGTAAAGTCGACCGAAAAAGTTCAGCGGTTCGTCTTTTGCTAATGAGACGATGCAAATACGACCTTGACTTTTCAGAGTTCGGTGACACTCCGCGAGGACTTGAACGATGTCCGGGGAATGAAATAATTCTAGTGTAAAACTGATGAAGATCGCATCCATCGACTTTGACGAGAAGGGAAGTTTGCTCGCGTCATCCATCACCAGACTGATCCTGTTAGTCAGACCGTGACCCCGTATCCTTTCTCTGCTGATCTGAGTCATTCCCTCCGAAATGTCGACTCCATAAACGTATCCTGACTTTCCTGTACTTCGCGCGATTTGCACCAGAGCATGACCGGTGCCAAAGCCGATTTCCAGGACACGCTCGCCCTCTTGAACCGCGAGCATATCCAGTCCGGTGTCGATATATTTCTTTTCACTCGACGTGGCCAGCGTATCGTAATATTTGCTGATGGCGTTGTAAAAATCTCGGGCTTCCGCTTTTGTGCGTTTCACGCTGGCGATGTCGACATCTAAATCAAGGTAGGGCATTGTTTGAAAAAAGGGTCATGATCCCGCCCCGATATCCCTAAGGGATACGTTCAGGGGTTCCACTGATTAGCTTTGGGAGAGTTTATCGCGAAGGCGTTCGCCAATTAAGGGCAGGCCGAATAGGGGTGCGAAAAGGCAGAAATCAAATAAACCTGCGGCTAGCGGTACAAGCCCAATGATGATGAGTATCCACTGCCAGGTCCCTTGTACCCCCCAAATACCGAGGGCGATCAGAATCAAACCCGCCAAACCGCGGATGATTCGCCCAGCTTCGCTGCCTAAAAATTGGAAGATTTGCATTTTGACCTCCTATTCATTCAAGACTGGGTTTGAACTCAAATTCCGTGTCCTGATTTCCCTATTATATCTACTTTAAATGAACGAGCCGGGCTACTAAGTGTCTATGGGTAAAGAAATAAAAGACGATCTATCTTTCGATATATATCAAATGATCAGAAAAAAGGGAAGGATGATCTTTTATAAAATGATTTCTTACCGGAAACCCAATTTGGATCGCAACTTCGATTTTCCGTCCCAACCCAAAAGGAGTAAAATTAAAATGTATGCTTCTGAAAAGGAGGAATGATGAGTGTGGAATCGATCCCTGAAAGGTTCGAAGATTTATTTGAAAAGCGGTCTTTCGGTCATCTGGCGACCTTGATGCCTGATGGAAGCCCTCAGGTCACCCCGGTATGGGTGGATTACGAGGGTGAATGTATCCTGATCAACAGTGTCAAAGGTCGACAAAAAGATCTCAATATGGAAAGGGATCCCCGGGTGGCCATCAGCATCCAGGACCCTGATGATCCCTACCGGTATTTACAGATTCGCGGGAAGGTTGTGGAAACGACTTTCGAGGGCGCTGACGAGCATATCGATAAACAAGCGCAGCGCTATCTCGATCTGGAAAAACATCCGCATCAAGCGGAGGGACGCAAGCTGTTCCGAATACAACCCGAACAGGTCTCGTACTGGTGGCCAAACAGAGAAGGTTAACGAGAAGGCGCTAATTATCAGAAGCATTTGGAACCCCTGTGGTCAGTTAGAAAAATAAAGCCATGACGCATTTTAATATCAGCCCGTGGCTTTTCTTTTTAATAAGGTATTTTGGGCAAAACCCTTATGCCAAAAGGTCATAACCCGGATTAGGGAAGGAACATGGGTTGAAATGTACCCCTGCTTGTATCCTCAATCGGGGAAAGGATACATTCTAAAATGGGATAGATTTCCTATCATTTAACTAAGAAAAAGCGATAGGTTGAGAACCATAAGTAAGGGAATGAGATATGCAGAATGAACCGATACCCCAACTTGAAGATTATCAGCGTTTTGTGGGAAAAGAGACTGTTGAGCGGGTAAAAGACAAAGCGGGAAAATTCGAAACCATCTTGACCACGACCGGGTGATCATCCACGATCCGCAGCCGCTGCCCATGATTTCCCATTACGAAAAGCGCGGACCGTGGATCTGGCGTTGCCACCTCGACCTTACAGAGCCGAATCGAGAGGTATGGGAATATCTGACCCAGTTCATAGAAAAATATGACGCTATGATCGTGAGTCTGGAAGAATATAAACAAGATATTTCCGTTCCCCAGGAGCATTTCATGCCGGCTATCAATCCTTTCAGCATCAAGAACCGGCGTTTATCAGAGGAGGAAATTGATGATCGCCTTGATTACTATGATATCCCCACGGATTTACCCATCGTGACCCAAGTTTCGCGCTTTGATCGTTGGAAAGACCCTGAGGGTGTCATAGAAGCGTTTAAGATGGCCCAAGAGGAAATCGATGCCACTCTCGTTCTCCTGGGCAGTATTGCCACCGATGATCCGGAAGGTCAAAAAGTGTATCAATCTTTGTTGGATTCCCGTGAGGAGCGCATCATCATCCTGGCAAAAGAGGATACAGCCCTTGTCAATGCCCTTCAGACGCGGTCTGTGGTCATCCTTCAAAAGTCGATTCGGGAAGGGTTTGGATTGACGGTGACCGAAGCGATGTGGAAAGGCACTCCGGTCATTGGTGGTAATGTAGGAGGTATCAGGTATCAAATAGAGGATGGAGAAAACGGGTATTTGGTTTCTTCCATTGAGGAAACGACAGAGAAAATCGTGACTTTAGTTGAAGATCCGGATCTGCGGGAGGAAATGGGTCATAAAGCCAGGGAATCCGTCCGGGACGACTATTTGATGATCCGGCTCTTAGAACAGTATTTGGACCTTTTGGATAACTTCGAAACGACCTACTCATATATAAAAAGTAGCTAAGTCCTCGAGGATTTGTAGGGATTATGACATCAGGATCAAGTGAGCTCAGGCAAAATATCATCACTAAAGAATGGGTCATTTATTCTCCCGCTCGGAAAGAAAGGCCGAAGGATGTCGAAACTCGGGAGGAGAGACCCGTCCAAATCCCGGACCGGGATCCGGAATGCCCCTTTTGTCCCGGCAATGAAGAGGAACTTCCCGGCGTGTTGACGGAAAGGGATCATCCTGTAGAAGACCATTGGCAAACAAGGGTCGTGCCAAATAAGTACCCTGCGCTTACGCCAGAAGGAGATAATCAGCGTTTCGAAAAAGGCCTCTTCCTCGGGATGTCAGGGTATGGTCACCATAAAGTGCTCATAGAGAGTTATGTACATAATAAATGTATATCTGGCATAACCCAAGATGAGGTTCGAAACGTAATCGAGATGTATCACACCAGATATATGATTCAGCAAGAGGATGAGAAAAACAAAATGGTGATCCTCTTCAAAAACCATGGGCCAAACGCGGGTACGTCCCTCCGTCATCCTCATTCCAAACTGGTCGCAACCAGCGTGGTCCCGCAGTATGTCCGGATCAGAGAAAACCGAGCCAGGCAATATTATGATGACTGGGGACGATGCATATATTGCGATTTGATCCAGGAAGAAGAGGATCAAGACCTGCGGGTCATCACGGAGAACGAACGATTTATAAGTATCGTCCCCTATTTTGCGAAAACCCCTTATGAGATCTGGATCATACCTAAAGGACATCAATCTAGCTTTGGGAATACTAATGAGGGTGAAAAAGGGGATTTTGGGATGATGCTGCGGGACCAGATCACGCGCCTGTATGAGCACTTGCAGGATCCCGATTATAACTATGTCATTCATTCGAGCTCGAATGATCAAAAGGGACAGCCTTATCATCATTGGTACATGCAAATCCATCCCTGGGTAACCCAAAGAGCGGGTTTCGAAATCGGTTCTGGGATGAATATCAATCCCTCCATTCCCGAGGAAGATGCTCGGGAGTTACGCGCGCTGTCCATGGAACACATGTGAAGTTGATGCCTGGGGATGGGTTCCGAAGGGGAGTTATTGGTTTGGGAGAGCGCGGATACGGGCAGCGGGGCAGAAGCTGTTGGTGGAACGGAGCCCACCCCGGATCAGGATGTGGTGGATGAGCTAGGTGAAGCGGTGGGGATTACCTACGAAGATGATGAACCTTTGAATATTGAGAAGAAATTAAAAGAGCGCAGGGAAAAAAGGTTGGAACCTCGCCAAGATCAGCAAGAAGATCTCCTCCCCGAAAGAGATAATAAAGAAGAGGAATAATTTAGGCGAAGTTATTAATAACTGCTCAAAAAGGTAAATTCAGTCTGGCAAAGGAGGTCAAGGATGCGATTCTTTGAAGGTGCGGATGTCATAACGACAGATGGTGAAAAAATAGGCACCGTGGATCGGGTGATCATCGATCCTGCGGATAAGGAGATATCCCATATTGTGGTTGGGGAGGGGTTGTTTTTCGCAACCGGGAAGGTGATCCCCATTGAGATGGTGGCATCGACAACAAAAGACGAAGTCCGCTTGGAGAAAGAAGTCGACGAGTTGGATTCCGTTCCGGTATTTGAAGAGGCTCAATTTGTGCAGCTAGGCGAGGAGGAACAGCCTTTCCGGGATGTGGATGCCCTGTATTGGTACCCCCCAGTAGGCGGGTGGTGGAATATGGGGAACATCCTCGGGTATGCGATGCCTCAATATGTGCTCAAGGCAGAAAGGAATGTCCCTGAGGGTACGGTGGCACTTGAGGAAGGCGCCAATGTCATCACCCAGGATGGTGAACATGTTGGGCATGTTAAAAAAGTAGAAACAGAAGCAGACCGGGTCACCCATCTGGTGATCAGCGCCGGTCTATTGTTTACAGAGCAGAAGGCCATCCCCTCCCAATGGATCCAGGAGGTCAGGGAGAATGAAGTATTGCTCTCTGTGGATTCGGAAACGCTGGAAAACCTCCCCGGGAAAGAAAGTTGACGTTCATCTCTGATAAGAAACAAGGCTGGTAGCCATGAGAGAAGCGATGTTGTATGAGCCCATAGGGGACCATGAAGTCCGCTGTAATTTATGTGCCCATCACTGTAAAATCCAAGATGGCCAACGGGGGATTTGCCACGTTAGGGTAAATCAAGGTGGTTCATTAAAAACCCTGGCTTATGGGCGAACCATCTCCCAAAATGTGGACCCGGTGGAGAAGAAGCCCTTACTCCATTTTTATCCTGGAAGCCGAGCGTACTCGATCGCTACTCCGGGATGTAATTTCCGCTGCCAATGGTGCCAGAACGCGGACATCTCTCAAATGCCCAGAGAACGACAGATGGTCATGGGAAGCGAAGCCAGTCCCGAACAGATCGTGGAATCCGCCATCAATCAGGGCTGTAAAAGCATTGCCTATACCTATACGGAGCCTACGATCTTTTTCGAGTACGCCTATGATACAGCGAAAATCGCCCATGAGCGGGGATTGAAAAATATATTTGTCACTAACGGGTATATGACGGAGAAAGCCCTCCGAAACATCGAACCATATCTGGACGCAGCGAACGTAGATTTGAAGGGTTTTCAAAATGATTTCTACCGTAAATATGTGGGAGCAAAGCTCGATCCAGTCCTAGAAAATTTAAGGACGATGAAGAAATTGGATATATGGTTGGAGGTCACGACGCTGGTAATCCCAGGACTAAACGACAGCAGTCAAGTATTACGGGAAGCGGCGAAATTCGTCGCTGAAGAATTAGGGAAGGAAACCCCCTGGCATATCAGCCGGTTCTATCCCGCGTATGAGATGCGAGATGTCTCTCCCACACCGGAGGAGCGCTTGCGAGAAGCGTATCGAATCGGGACGGAAGAAGGTTTGCAGCATATTTATACCCGTTATGTTAAAGAAGGCAGTGAAACCCATTGTGCTGAATGCGGTCGGGTTTTGGTGGATCGCCAAGGGTACATGGTTCTTGAAAATAGAATCAACGGGAAATCCAGGTGTGCCCATTGTGGCGCGAGGGTAGCAGGCGTGGGGATGGCGGAGTAAAACGGCTAGAGAGGAGTTTTATGCCGGAACTTCCCGATGTAGAAGTGTTTAGGCGATATTGTCAATCCACCAGCTTACAGCAAACGATCACTGATGTCACAGTGCACAGCGAACGAATTTTGGATGGCATCACGGAAGGTGACCTTAAAAAATTTTTAATAGGACAAACCTTTCAAGGCACGGAACGGCATGGCAAATATTTATTTTTGAATGTGGATGGAAAAGGATGGATGGGATTACATTTTGGGATGACCGGGAATTTAAAATACTATAAAAATGAGAGTGGATTCCCCGAACATACGCGAGCATTATATGACTTCGAGGGCGATTACCATCTGGCTTTAATCATGCCTCGCAAACTTGGATCAATCTTCATCGTAGAACGTATTCGAGATCTTGTAGAAAGGAAGGAGTTAGGACCGGATGTGTTTAAAGAGGATTTCGACAAAGAAACCTTCCTGGATTTGATATCTGGACGGAGAGGGATGGTCAAATCTCAACTGATGAACCAGAATTTGATGGCGGGAATTGGGAACGTTTACTCCGATGAGATCCTCTTTCAAGTGGAAATCCATCCCCGGAGGCCCCTTCGGGAATTAACGGATGAAGAAAAAGAAGAGATTTACCAGACGATGAAGGACGTGTTAGAGACGACCATTGATTACCAGGCTCTCCCCGAAAATTTTCCCCCTGACTATCTCACTCCCCATCGACATGAAGGCGGTACCTGTCCCCGTTGTGGGGAAGAAGTGGAACGGGTGAAAGTTGCGGGGCGGTCCAGCTATTTTTGTCCATCCTGTCAGAAGTGAGTCAATGATTTCGGTCTTCGTGACGAATGCAGAGGTGTAAAAACTTGAATCCCCTAACGCGGAATAGACGCAAGGGGTTCTCGTTTTTATTTCTGAAACTTTTAGTTAATCACTCTCTTCCGCTTCTTCTTCAACCCCAATCTTCCTCAGAATCCTGTGTTTCATATGCCGGTCGTAGACGTCCCATTTTTGGCTTTGATAATCTTCGCCATATTCACCGGATAAAAAACCAAGGGGGATTTCAAAGCCGCCGGCAGATAATTTCCCGCCGCCATAATAGATACCGCTGTTGTCTCTTCCGAATGTGTCTTTGATGAATTGATCGATATTCATGGTCAATTTATTGGAGCGCAAGGAACCGATGAGATTCTCCTCTTCGTTGTCCTCCTCAACGATGCCATACACGATGGCTGTGTGAACGTTTTCTTCCGATAACAGAAAATCTGCGGTTTGTGGAATGGCATCCCGGTCATCAGATCGCAAGTACCCAACCCCGGCGATAGAATAACTTTCCACCGTTTTCCGGTTTCCCAAAGCGACATGAATGATCTCCATGGTGCGTTTGGATCGCGGTTGACTCATGATCTGTTCGAGCATATCCCGATCATAATAAGCGCAAAGGTACAACGCGGCTTGGAAATCCTCTTCGTCAGCGCGGATCATATTCTGGGTGTCCGTCAAAATGCCGTGCATGAGGGCAGTCGCTGCCAGGTTGTGATCCTTTTTCTCCGGATCTAATGACATTATCCCTTGCTTCAGGTAAATCCCATAGATGGTGGCTGTGGCTCCCACCCTGCGGATGTCGCTGAATGCTGGGGTTAGATTGTCTTGAGGTTCGTGGTGGTCGATTACGATTAAGGCGGGCACATTGGCATTTTCCAAAGCTTCGACAACACTGGGAGCCGTTGTCCCTTGATTATCAATGAAAACTGCACCATCATATTGATCCATATTGATCCCTTCTTGAAAAGAGATCATCTCCAAACCCAGTAAATTAACCAAAGCTTTGTTTTGCAGGTGACTGATTTTGCCATCGAAAACGATATCCAGCGTGATGTCGAATTCCTCGCTGATCAATTGATGCGCAAAAGCGGAACCAATGGCATCCGGATCCGGGTAATCCTGGATCACTGCAATGTGATGTTCACCTTTATGTTCTTTAAGTATGGAAAGCAAATCTGTTTTCCCATTCATATCTTTATCAATCTCTAAAATCAGATCCAAGACGATCCTTGTAGGTTTTTAGGAAATGTTGTCAGAGTGTTCATTTAAGAATAGCACTCATCATGGGGGACTTTTTCATGTAACAATGTCAACATTTCCTCTAAAGACCAATCGATATAGGTTTCTTCATGGAGGTCAACCCAACGGATTTTGGCTTTCTCCCCTTTGTTGCTGATGGCCAAGATGGAGATCGCAGAATCGGGGATGAGCAGGTTGTTTATTTGGTCGGGGATGTCTCCTGTAGAGGAGAGAGTGACAATGACCCAATGGGCATTGTGCTTTTCTGCCAACCGTTTAATTTCTGAAAATTGCTGTGTCTCGCCCACGATTTCCAAACTGGAAGATTTATCAATCACGCATTTGAGCATTTTCCTCAACAGCCGGGATTCGTTGGCTAAGACAATGCGACGTGTTTTCATATTTCATCCTCTTCTTTACCTGCCTGAAAAAGTTGACCTCAAACATCAACGATTAATACACCTATAGCTTAGCATGATGGAAAAGAAAACCAATATATCAAGGGTAGGGAAATGGGTATATTTCAATGTACAAATCACTTTTATTCATTGATATACCCAAACATATAACTATAAAAACCCTCATATCTATGGAAATATGACATTATTTGCCTTAAAGTTTAAGTAGGAATAAAAAATTGTGAATTACCATTAATCTGCATCCGAAATTATTTTATTGTTTGGAGGTGTGGAGATGGTGAGAAAAGTAAACTCAAATCAACACCATTCTCAACATAGTGGATCGCGGGACCATGCCCGTGGTCACGGAGATGAACACCATCACGAAAAAATGTTTCGACGTCGATTCTGGATTTTATTCATTCGGTGCCTTATTGATGTCGTGAGCACCGTGATTGTCGCGATCAATCTCCAGTTGTTAAAAAATCTTGAACTCGAGTAATGGAGGTTAAAAAATGATGGATACATATACATATACAGCGAGGAGCGCAGATGACCCTCAAAAGGTCATCACCTTTACCTTGCGGGATGAATATCTAGAGATCAACGTCACAGGTATGTTGGAACATATAGGCGAGGTTGTTTCTGGAGAAGAGAGAAAACGAGCTGTTGAAAAGAAAATCAAAACGCAGGCCAAGCCAGCAGCCTTGAAAGTGATGGAAGAATTATCCGGCCCAATTCATATTTCCGATGTCAAAGGGGAGGTGGCAGGGGAGGATCAATTGAAACTCACCATCTGGAAACGGGTTGGTGGACTGCGAGCGGCTCCCATTTTGTTGCAATTTGATAACGTAGACAACCCCGAAGCCGCGCAAGCTTTCATCGCAGAATTGAAGAATCGTAAGGCCTCCGCTGATCATCTGGGGAAGTTTTTTGGACCACTCGATTATTGGTTGGGTTGGATTGGCTTGGTGTTTGTGTTGGTCCTACTTTGGCGATGGCCGCGGAGAAAGTAGGTTACTCAGAAAACTAAAATGAAAAAAGGGTTGCCTGTGTGGGTGGGGATAAGGGTCTCCTGACTCACTTTGGATCCGATTCACTTGCCCACTCACTTCTGGATAGGATTGGATCTGAAGTAAAAATCCAGCAGATTTGAAACTGTTAATTGCGTATAGCGATAGTCCGGGTCCGTGATTTAGGATATGATGTAGGTGTATGTCTGTAACAGGTTGCTTTGGATCGGATCGAGAAGCGACGTTAACCGGGGAGTGAGGTTATGTTCAGAAGGATCACGCGAGTCGTAAAAAGGGTAGCCAAATGGCTGTTTGAGATTTTCAAACGGACGTTCAACAGCTTTCAGCGACAAGAAGCATCGAGGGCAACTGCAGGAATGACCTATTACGTTTTGTTCTCCCTTTCTCCGTTGTTGATCGTCATGGTCACCGTGGCAAGTTATTTTGTCGCAGGCACTAAAGCTATCTCGCAGATCAAAACGGTGATGACTTCTGTGATCCCGGTATCCCAATCCATCGTGGAAAAGAATATTCAACGGATCATGGAGGTGAGAAATTCAATCGGTTTATTTGGGACCATCGGCTTTCTGTGGTCAGCCTCCAATGCGTTTTCTATTCTGGTTGACAACATCAACCGTGCTTGGCCTAATTCGCAAAGGAGGAGTTTCGTTCAGAAACGCCTGCTGGGACTTACCATGGTAGGGGTGATCATCGTCTTGCTCATCTTGTTGATGCTTTCATCCACGGTTTTTGATTTGCTTGCCCGGGTTGATTTTTCATTTACTCACATTCCGCAGATCTCTGAATTAAATCTGGTAAGCTTGATTGCCAATGCCATTTCCTGGGTCTCTCCCTTTCTTTTTTTCCTAAGTTTGTATGTCCTATTACCGAGGACCAAAGTTAACCTTATCGCAGGCCTGGGGAGCGCGATATTTATCACCTTTATCTGGAAAAGTGCATCATTTGGATTTAACTGGTATCTGAGCAGCGGATTGGCCCGTTATCAATTTGTATATGGCTCTTTAAGCGCAATTGTGGTCTTATTGTTTTGGATATATTTAAGCAGTTTGATCATCTTTTTCGGGGCTCACCTTTGTAAGACACTTTCTATGGTGCTGACGGCCACAGAAAAGGAAGATATTAAATCCAAGCGAAAGGCATATTGATCGCACCTGTCCAGTGTTTACCTGAAGACGACTATATCGAAAACTATAACTGGAAGGAAGCTTAGATCTATAAACAAGGGTGTATATCTGTGCTAGGCTAATAATGAGAAAAATCAAATGAAAAGGAGATAATGATGGGGAATAACCTAAGGGTCGGTAAGATCTTCGGTATCAAGATAAAAATAAACTGGAGCTGGCTGTTCATCTTGATCTTAGTCACCTGGAATTTAACCAGCGCTTTCGGGAACATGCATCCGGACTGGAGTTTGAGTCTTCGTTTGTTCGTTTCTTTCCTGGCTGCTATTCTGTTTTTCATGTCTGTGCTGGCTCATGAATTAGCGCACTCTCTGATGGCAAGAGCCAGGGGCGTGCCTGTGTCGGGAATTACCCTGTTCCTCTTTGGAGGGGTGTCCAGCATTCAGCGCCATCCGGATTCACCCTTGTCGGAATTTTTAATCACGATTGTCGGCCCCTTAACGAGCGTTTTCTTGGGGATCGTCTTCATATTTCTGTCTGGCGTTGGAATGGGATTGCTGGGAGCCCAAGCCGCCAATCCCTCTGAGCTTGTATCCCAAATGAGCCCCATCACGACACTCTTATTATGGTTAGGTCCGATCAACTTGATTTTAGGTGTGTTTAATATGATCCCGGGATTTCCTTTGGATGGAGGGAGAGTGTTGCGGTCCATCCTTTGGAGCGTCACGGAAGATCTTCGAAAGGCAACCCGGTGGGCTTCTTGGGTGGGTCAAGGGATCGCCTGGATGATGATCATTGGAGGCGTGTCGATGATCTTTGGCGCGCAAATTCCATTCTTTGGAAGCGGTTTGATTGATGGATTGTGGTTGGCTTTCATTGGATGGTTCCTTAACAGCGCAGCGGTTCAGAGCTATCAAGAAGTAGTGGTCCAGGACATTTTAGAAGGGGTTCAGGTAAAAGAAATCATGCGCAGGGAACCTCCTACCGTGCCTGGAAATGAAAATGTATATACATTAGTACATGAATATATCATGCAGAAGGATGATCACGCTTTCCCCGTCGTGGATGGGGATGCCTTGGTGGGAATGGTGACTCTAGAAGATGTAAGAGGTGTCCCTCAGGAGGATTGGGAGAATGTGATGATCGAAGAGATCATGACCCCTAAGGCAGATTTGGTAACGGTGACTGCTGAAGAAGACACATCAGATGCGTTTACCAAATTAAGCCAAGAATCTGTTCGCCAGTTGCCGGTGGTAGAAGGAGATAAAATTATCGGTGTCCTTCGGCGTGAGGAAATTGTTAAATGGCTGAGAATTCACGCGAAATCTGTTTTGGGAAGTATGACGGCCATGTCCGCAAAAATGGGCGGGGGGATTTCGAATCAAGAACGAGAATTCAATCTTTCCGAAGAGCGAGAGAAAAGCCAGGTTTAGTTTTTGCTGAAGCAGCATTGCAAAGGATTTCGTGAGTTAGTTAACTGAGCAGGATCCCATTCGGCACCTTGCTACTAGGGAAATGAGAGCGAGGAGGTTTATGGATTATGTCGCAAGATAAGGACAATCGGAACGCATATCAGAAGAAAGTTGAAGCCGAATTAGAAGAATTGGAAGCCAGAATCAGCCTGTTGATTGCCAAGGCCAGGAAAGCGAGTGCAGAGGCCAGGATAGAGGCGAAAAAGCAGATGACACGCGTGAAAGCGAAATATGAAAAGACGGAGCGGAAAATCCAAGATCTGCAGTCAGATTCAAAGGTCGCCTGGGAAGAAGTGAAAACTGGAGTGGATGAGGCGATCCACGAACTCCGGGACTCCATTGAGGATGCGATAGCGCAGTTTAATTAGCTGCCGGTTTTTCCAGGCACGTTTCTGTGCTCTGACCATGATACAAAGGTTGTTCCATAATCAGATAGAAAAAGGAGAAATGCATGGCGGAAAGGATCATATTTCGGCAGAACAGGCAATTTGAAGTGGAATTTCTGGCTTCCAATCCGCGCACCCCTGAAGAACTGGATGTTTCCCCTGTGCAGGGGTTGCATGAAGTCACGCCCTACGGGATGATGTTATTCAGCCTTGCTTCTTGCACAGCCCAGGTTGTGATGTCCTATGCGGAGCATCACCAAGTACCTGTAGAGGAAGTCGAGCTGGATGCCACCTATAAACGGATCTTTAAGGAGGACTGTGAAAATTGCCAAGACATCGACCGGTATGATGAGAAGATAGAAGAATCGATCAAGTTCACGGGGGACCTTGCTGAGGATGAGGAGCGCAAATTGTTACGTATAGCCCATCAATGTCCGATTCAAAAGATGTTTGAAGAAGGGATTGAAGTCCAGTCGAAGTTGCGTAAAGAGAAATGAATAGAAAAGGAGCGGTATGGATCTATTACCTTTAGCGGCATTTAATGAATTGTTGGAATTCCGAGGGAAAAATTGCATTTCCCTGTACATGCCCACGATCCAGGCGGGGAAGGAAGCAAGGCAGAATCCCATCCGCTATAAAAATATCCTCCAGGAAATTGAGGACGAATTAGAGGATCAGAATATGGGAAAAGCAGAGCTGGAAGAGTACCTCCAGCCTCTCAAAGATCTGATTACCGATGATACGTTTTGGAGGAATCAGGCATCTGGATTGGCGGTTTTTTATCAGGGCGTTGAATTTCGTGCCTATCGTCTCCCTCTGAATTTTAAGGAGAAAGTATTTCTCAGCGACCGTTATTATGTTCGACCCCTGATCCCGATGTTCGTGGAGAATGAGAATTTTTATCTATTGGTATTGGACCTTTCCAATGTGAGATTGCTTGCCGGTACCCGTTTCACGGTCAGCGAAATTGACCTTGGGGATACGCCGAGAAATATGGATGAAGCGCTCGTTTATGAGGATCCAGAGAAAAGGCTTGGATTCCACAATACCAGTTCTCCCAGCCAGAAAGGTCACAAAGGCGTCTTCCATCAACACCTCCCCGAAGAAGAGGAAAAGGAGGACATTCGCCGCTTTTTCAATAAAGTAGACCAGGGCTTGCTGGATGTAATTGGAGGTGAAAGTGCCCCATTATTCCTGATTGGAGCGGAACATCTCCTCCCCATTTATGAAGAGATCAATTCCTACCCCCGCCTCTTAGAGGGTATCAAGCGTGGGAACCCCAATGTTTTAGATCCTGATGAACTTCATCAGCTGGCTTGGGACATGATGGAACCGGTTCTGGAAGAGGAAATCCAAAAAGTTAAAGATTCGTATAAAGCACTGCTTGTCCGGGATCAGGCTGCCCATGAAATTGGGGAAATTGTACCCGCTGCGTATCATGGACAGATCGATACCCTGATGACCGCCAAAGGGGAGTACAGTTGGGGGAGTTATGACCCTGAGTCAAACCAATATACTAAAAGAGATCCGGAGGATGAAGATAGCAGGGAGATGGTTGGCTTTGCAGCTGCTCATACATTGTTGAATGGCGGTGTCGTCTTCGACCTTGAAAAGCAGAAGATGCCCGAGCAGGCCAAAAAGATAGCTGCCATTAAGCGGTACTAAACGAAAGACTGGACTTGATGGGAGGTGCCACCATGAAGCAAGGAGAAAAACAGGTAAATCGATATCAAAGTGAAGGAGGAAATCCCGGAATTAATTACCGTCTGGTTTGGGGGCTGTTCTTAGCAGTATTGATCATCGCTGGGCTTTTCTTGAGATCCTACGTGGTGGATGTGGTGCTGTTGGTTTTTGCAGCGATACTCATGGCTGTCATTCTCCGAATTCCAGGGGATTGGATTCACAAAGTCACGCCGATTCCCAAGCGATGGGCTACTTTGATCTCTTTATTGGTGGTGTTGTCGTTGTTTGTCCTGCTTGGAGTGCTATTGGCTCCGAATATCTCACAGCAGATAGAGAAAATCACCCGACAAATCCCCCACTTTGCGAAAAGCATCAATTCGAATTTGCAGCAGTACCCTTGGGCTCAGCAGTGGATTGAGCAGGTTAAGGAAATCCCCAATGTGCTCGCTGAAGTGAAAGGGGTGGGAAATATCCTTGAGAGAGTGTCTGGTATTTTTTCAGGGGCTTTTGGATTTGTAGCCAATCTGATCATTTTCCTCGTCCTCTCTGTGTATTTTGCATATGAACCCCAAACCTATGTAGGTGGATTGGTAAGGCTTTTTCCTCCCCAGCATAGAAGCCGAGCTCAAGAGGTGATCACGGAAATCGGCGATGCTTTGAAATGGTGGTTGATAGGCCGGGTCATCGCCATGTTCATTCTGGGAACCCTGGTGGGAATTGGTCTGGCCATTATCGGCGTGCCCCTCCCTTTGAGTTTGGGGATTTTCACAGGATTGCTTTCCTTTGTGCCGATCATCGGAGGGTTCGTAGCTTTTGTGCCGGCGGGTTTTGTAGCTTTGGCCGAAAGTCCCTTAATGTTGTTTTCCGTATTTCTTCTGTATATGGGTGCCCAGACGGTGGAAAATTATCTGTTAACGCCAATTGTCCAACGCCAAACGGTTTCCCTTGCGCCTGCGATTGCGCTAATTATTCAATTACTGATGGGAATCGTCGCGGGACCCTTTGGGATCGCCTTGGCTTATCCCGTGGCGGTTGTCGGTCAGGTGATCGTCAAAGAGCTGTATATCAAAGATATCCTTGAGGGGAATACAAAATTCGCCTAAGGTGCTGTTTTGTTATCACGTATACGTAGGTCATTATTCCTGTAAAAGCCTTTAGATTTATAACCATGGATATAACCGTATTTTTACCTCGATGCATATACGGGGGCTTTACTGTTTATTAACATGATATATGTCAAAGGCAAAGAAACCAGGGTGATTATCAAAAAGGTGGAGGTTGAGATGATATTCAATTATGGATCTGATGTGATCAAAGAGAACGGAGAGAAAATTGGAGAAGTCAAAGAAGTTGTCATTGACCCAAAAACGGAAGATGTAACGCATATCATCATCGAAAAAGGGCTTCTGTTGACGGAAGACAAGGTGTTACCCATCAGCCTTGTGGAGGATGCTGACAGGGAGCGGGTAAAACTCTATCCATTAGAAGAATCTTTAGATGACTTACCAAAATATAAGGAAGAACAATTTGTTGAGGTGCGTGAAGCAGAGGTTAATAATCCGGTTGTTGGCAATCCTCCCTTTTTGTACAATTATCCCCCTGTTGGACCTTATCAGAAGGCAGATCTTGAAATTAGGACGTTTAAAAAGGAAAAAATCAAGAACATTCCCAAAGATGTAACGCCGATTAAAAATGGTGCAAAAGTGATCACTTTGGATGATCAACATGTGGGAAATGTGGGGGAAGTGATTATTGATCCCCAAACGGACGAGGCAACCCATCTCGTGGTTTCAGAAGGGTTGTTATTGGTTGAAGAAAAACTTGTCCCCATTAGTTGGGTGGGTGATTACGATGAGGAGGAGATCCATCTGGCTGTGGATAGAAAGGTGATTGAGAATCTCCCGGAATATCATAAAGAGGAAAATACACCTTTTAAAACTAATCATTAACTACAGAAAAGGACTGGTTCTGTCTAGGAAGGTTTAGGCGCAGGAAAATCACCAATGTAGGAGACAACCATGGATAACTCCCAACTACAAATTGAATTCTATAGTGAGATTCCATCCGTTACGGAGGATATCAGGAGAGAGGTTAGGGACCGTCTGGAAGCGTTAACAGAAGGCCACAAGGACATCATTGAGTCGTCGATCGCCATAGAGGATATCGCGGGAGAGGAAACCCCATATCTCTACGAAGTTCGCATCGTGGTTTACATGCGCCCGGAAAATATCGCTGTCGTTGAAAAGGGGGAAGCCATTCGAAAGACGGTTAAGGATGCGTTAACAACGGTTGAACGGCAGGTTCGAAAGGAGCGAGCCAGGCGGAAGGAAAAAAGTCAGAAAGCCAAGAAAATGGAAGCGCATAAGCTTTATGAACTATCGCCCCAAGAGATATATGAGACGTTTACACCTTCTCAAGAACCCCAGGCCATTTTGGAACAAGGTCGATCCCAACTTGCTGCCTCTCTCATGATGGAAGAGGAGATGGAGCAAAAAGCCGCATACTATATCGCGGATAGGATCTTGGAATTCGTGGAAGAAACGATGACTGCATCTTAGATAGAAATCGTGGAAAACATGGGAAAACACACAGGTGAATGGCCAATACCCGTGTGTTTTTTTATATTCGGGATCGGATATATTTCATCCCGTTGCTGTCCATGATCTATATCTGACAGCAAACGGAGAAGGATATTTAATAATCCTCCATGCCATGTTCTTGAGGTTTCCAAGCCAGAAACTTCTGTAAGATCAACAGATTTTGGTCGAAATCCGTATCCGAATGGTTGGTGAGTTCAATATCCAGGGCAGCGATCCTTTTTTCTGCAGCCCAATCGATCAATTGGCCGGTGTAAACACAGCCGGTTTTTAAAGGCGGATACGGATAATCGCTTACGGAAGCGATCTCCTCGGCAAGATCCACAGAGAGAGAGGTCGCTGGTTGGCCCCCTGGAAAGATACCCAGAGCAGCACTGTGATAGCTGATCAAGGCATCTATCTGATGAGCGTTAATAAATGAAATCAATGCTTTCGTTTCTGGCTCTGATTCCGGCGCTGATCCAGCTGAGATGGGTAAATAATTCCAACATCCGTCCCTTGGCCAATCAGCTTGCCAATGATTGGGAAAGTTTCGGTTGATGTCGACCCCATTTTCGTTAGCACGACCCTGGTATCCCTTCGAGCGAGCTTCGCCATCCGGATTGAGAGATCGTAAGATATACAGGGAGACTTCTTGAGGTATCAGGTCAGGGTGTTCCTTCAAGTGTTCGATGATTTCATCCGCTAAGGTGATCGTGTTCCATTCATATCCACCATGGATGCCGGCGATAATCAGCCGTTCTATGCTGCCATTGCCAAATTGAAAGATCTCCAAAGGTCGCTCCTCCACTGATTTTCCGATGACGATCCTTTTACCAAAGACAGCCGTTGGCGTAGGGACCGTTGGGGTTGGTGCAGGGTTGCTCTTGGTTGGTGTAGGAGGATGGGATTTCTTGGTGGGTTGAATTGTACTTGTTTCTGTAGCTGCCAATGCGAGCACTTGCGTTATGCGCTTGGTGGGGGAGATGGAGGGGGTGACCTGGGGAGTTGAGGGGTTGTTTTGGGTTAAGTGGTAGGCGGAAAAGGTGACCAGGAAACCGATGGACAAAATCCACAGCCCGGCAATCCATTTAGAGATCCCCTGGTTGGAGGGGAGAGGTTCTACTTCAGTCCTTTTCACGTGGCGACACCCTGATAAGAGCTCATATAAAGCGGATGATTATATAATGACAAATGTGTACTACAAAAAAGGTTGGCCAGAAGCCAACCTGAAAATTTTGTACCCCCACTGCGATTCGAACGCAGGTCTTCGGCTCCGGAGGCCGACACTCTGTCCACTGAGCTATGGGGGCATCGTCCCCATTTTACCAAAGGGAAAAGCTATGGACAAGGAGAATGAACCTTACTCAAAGGAGTGTGTAAGGGGAGAGTCGCATATGGGTGGATTCCTTCATCAACCGTTCTAATTTATTAATTTCCGCATTGGGTAAATGATCTTGGAGCACATTGCGATCCACTCCGTTTTCCAGCCCGTAAAGGATGAGGTCCACGTTTTCAAAGGAACCCAATAGTTCCTCTTTATCATCTAATCCAGGAATGAGGTCTGGGTCAGCAGATTTGGCAAGGATAACTTCTGGCAAGCCCATATATTCAGCAAGAGCTCTGATTTGGCTCCGGTATAGGTGGAGAAAAGGCATGACATCTGCGCAGTGGTCGCAGCCCCATTTGGTAAAGGTCCCCGTCAGCCATTCCGTCCTGTTCGCAGCCCCAGCCACCATAAGTTGCTGGCGCTCAGCTTTGTGGTAGAGGGCGATCATCCGTATTCTGTGTTTGCTGTTTATATAGGCGTCTCCTTTTGCGATCCATTCACTCCCCGTGGTTGACAAACGGGCATGGAGGATATCCCCTTTATCTTTGGCGCTGAAAAGATATCTCCCTAATTTAACCGTCCATGTTTGGAGCCTTTTCCCAGGGATATATTTCAAAGGAAGCGAATCGTATACCCCCAGCGTTTCAAGGCTGGGGGTGATGTCCTGGGCGATAAAGGGAATTTGGAGGGAGTCCGCCACCAATTGAGCGTGCTTTTTGTGAAGGGGTTTACTGTCCCGGTCCGGGAGATAAAGGGCATGTACTTTTTCTTTGCCAAAGCTGGACACAGCAAGATAGGCGAGCAAAGAAGAATCGAGACCTCCGCTCAATCCCAAGATGATCCCCTTTCGATTGAGATCCTGACAGCGGTTCTGGAGAAAGGTGCTGATTTCCTGCTGCGTTTTTTGGGGGTCAATTTTAAGGGCTTTTTTAATGCTGTTCACAGGGAACTCCTAGAGAATAATGGTTTGCATGAGTATTATGAGGTAATCTTTCGCTTTACATGAGGTCCAAAGAACCCTCTCCTAAATTTCAGATTATCCGGAACGATACCTTTGTACTATAACAGAGGGTCCTATCATGCGTAACCATTTAATGGGCGGGGTTCGTGTCGGATCAAATTTGGCCCTGGACTTCTGTGGACAAGGTCGCCAATTGTTTTCTCAACGTGGATATCCGCTCCGAAATCTCCCTTCCTTCATCGGACTGGATTCGGTGTTGTTTCAAATGGCTTAATTCACCACATAACTGGTAAAAGCGGTGCGTTTCCCTGAATCGTCCTTGGAACAGGGCGTTTATTTTGGCGATCCACTGCCGCCATGCGGAGGAAGCGGTTTTGTATTGAGAAAAGGTTATTGTTTCTCTCTCGATTTCTGGCTGCAAATGGATTTGGATATTGCGTTTTTCCCGGGAAATCGCCCAGATGATGATCCCGATCACGACAAACCACCCGCCCCAATCCCAGAGCAGGCGGATGATCCTCCCCTGGGAGCCTGCCAGGAGAACGACAATCAGATTGTGGATGGTGTGGGTGGAGATAGCCAAACCCAAACCGGCTAGAGGAGCCAATATTCGCTTGGAAGCCTTATTTGACGTCCGGGCCACAGCCAAACCCATGCCAATAAAAGAAGTGTAAAATGGATGGGTCCATCCAAGTTGTAAGGTACGCAAGGTAAACACCTCGAAGAGTCCGTTCCTCGTTTATATCCTTTTAGGTGTATCTTTGTGCGGTAAATTTGCGCCTGATTTGGATCAATACCCAGTTCTCTAAGGACCTCATCAGGGCGACCTACTGCCCCTGGGAGGTGGGAGAGGGTCATCTCCATACGCTGTCGGCCATTTTCGTCTGGCGGCAAAGACTTTAACTCGTAAACCAAGGGTCTGAGATCATATGTTTTCCCTTTCCTCTCCTGGAGAATTTCCCCTTTTTCCAATAATTGTTTGATTTTATCTTTTAACGGTTTGGGATCCGTGAACAGGGTGACCACATACGACGCCGCTGTCACCAAAGTGGGGAGTTTATCACCGTGTATATCAGGGATCTCTTCGATGCGATCGACCTTTATCCCGGGAGGGGTGGCAGACTGGAGACGATTTTTGATGACCTCCAGCGGGTACGACTCTTCCAGCCAAAAATCACCGACCTCTGCGGTGCTTAAGAAGCCCAGGGGAAGGGGAGTGGCGAGGTTCAATTGCGGACGGGGCGTGTAGCCCTGGCTGTATGCCAGCGCGAGATCTGCCCTGCGAAACGTTCGCACCCAGGCCCTGCGTAGATCCAAATGACCTGTGAACTGCATGGCTTTTGTCTTTGAAAAATAGATCCTGATCCGTTGTGCTTTCATATACACCTTCATGCAGCTACGAGAACATAGAAAACGGGAGGATATTGGCCCTTATTTGACTTCAGGACACTTCCAGGTGTCCCGAGGATGCGTTCTGCGGAGCTGGCTGTAGGTGGGCAATATTCCACATGCGTAACACTGTTCACGGCAATCTAAGCGCGTTTTTCCCTCCTTTCCCCATTGGTAATCCTCCAGGAGGAACGATTTCTTGACCCCGATGTCAATATGATCCCAGGGAAAACGCTCTTCTGTGGATCGTTGGCGGTGGGCGTAAAAGGAGGGATTTAAGCCAGCTTCTTGGAAGGCGTCCATCCATAGCTGGTAATCAAAGTGTTCCTCCCAGGCATCGAATTTACCACCGTTTTGCCAGACATGGTGAATGACTTCCGCAATCCTCCGATCCCCCCGGGAGAGCCAAGCCTCGTGGACGGTTTCTTGGGGGTCGTTCCAGCTGAGTTTCAAACCCCATCCTCTGAGTTCCTTTTGAAGGCATTCAATTTTGCGTTGGATTTGATCTTGATCGATACAGGGGACCCATTGGAAGGGTGTATGGGGTTTGGGTACGAATGTGCTGATGCTGGCATGGACCTTCGCCCGTCGTCCGATGACCTTTTCGCCTACATCTCTAACTGCTTTCGATAAATCAGCGATGGCTTTTACATCTGCCATGCTTTCCGAAGGGAACCCGATCATGAAATAAAGCTTAATCGTGTGCCATCCCCGTTGATAAATTTCCTGAGCTGTGTGGAGAAGTTGCTGATCGGTAATGGGTTTATTGATCATGTTACGGATCCGGTTGGTCCCGGCTTCTGGCGCGAGAGTGAAGCCGCTCCGTCGTTTTTCAGCCAAGGCGTCCATCAAATTGACGGAGATGGTTTCAATTCGCAGGGACGGCAAAGCGATCGAGATATGGGCGTCTTGGAAATGGTCCCGGGACTGTTCCGCGAGCTCCACAATATTCGTATAGTCAGAAGAGGATAATGAAAGGAGGCCAATTTCCGAGAATCCTGTCTTGGCCACCATTTCCTCCATCGCATCGATAATTTCCTGGACAGGTCTTTCTCTAACCGGGCGGTTGACCATGCCAGCGTGGCAGAAACGGCATCCCCGGGTGCAGCCGCGCATGATCTCTAACGGGGCGCGATTGTGGACAATATCAATATAAGGGACAACCAGGTCTGTGGGGGGAGGGGGCAATTCCGGGACGATCCTTTTTAAGATGCGATCCTTCGCCTGATCGGAGAGTTTTTCCAGATGTGAAAAGGTACCATACTGGTGATAATGAGGGCGGTAAAAAGAGGGGATGTAGATGCCTTCGATTTCATTCAAATCCTGGAGGAGGTCACGTTTCGAACCGTCCTGTTTCTTCCACGTTTGGTGAGTGTCGATGACCTCCAGGATAACTTCTTCCCCTTCTCCGATCACAAAAGCGTCAATAAAGAGCGCCACTGGCTCCGGGTTGAACGCTGCATGACCGCCAGCGATGATCAATGGGTCTTCTTCGGATCTCTTTTGACTGTGAAGGGGGAGCCCTGCTAAATTGAGGGCGTTCAGCATGTTTGTGTATAAGCTTTCATAGGGCAGTGAAATCCCTATGATATCGAAATCTGCCAGTGGATGTTTCGTCTCTAGCGAATAGAGGGGAATGTTTGAAGAGCGCATGGCTTCTTCCATATCCGTCCAGGGTAAAAACGCTCGTTCCGCCAGCAGGCCTTCGCGCTGATTCAAAATTTCGTAGAGGATCATCCAACCCAGATTGGACATCCCCAAATCATAGATTTCAGGGAATAACAATGCGATGTGGGTCGTTACCTCATCCCAGTTTTTCACTACCTGGTTCAACTCCCCTCCAGTATAGCGACCGGGTTTTTCCACATGGGGAAGGATTTTTTCCAGTTTTTTTATAAGGGTTGTGGGTTCCATCATACGGGTAATTTACTCTCAACATAAGAGACGATCAAACATACCAGTCGTATTGAAATAAAAAAGGTTCCGAAGTGTGTACCCCGGAACCGGATTGCGATTTACGGGGGATTCATTATTCAAAGACCCAGCGATCTACATCTCGTTCCCAGTCAATTAATTCATCCTCGTCGAACCAAAGTGCGACTTCCTTTTCTCCATTTTCAATGGAATCGGAGGCGTGGGTCAGGTTCAAACCGATCTCTAATCCATAATCATGCCTTACCGTGCCTGGGGAAGCTTCGAGAGGGTTGGTTGCCCCCATGGTTTGTCGAACTGCACCAACCGCATTAGGACCTTCCCAAGCCATTGCCATCACGGGAGCAGAGGTGATGTAATTGAGCAGGTATTCGTAAAATGGCTTTCCTTTGTGGATCCCGTAATGGGTCTCAGCCAAATCCTGGCTGACCTGGATGAATTTGCCAGCGATCAAACGTAACCCTCGTCGTTCGAGGCGGTGAATGATTTCTCCAATTAATCCCCTTTGTACAGCATCTGGTTTGATCAATACTAACGTTCTTTCCACGACTTCCTCCATATTATGAATTAGCTGTCATGCGCCGTATTAAGTATACATGTTCCTTAGGGAATTGAGAATGGGAAAAGACAGGCAAACGAAGACCGGCACGCTTATGTGCCGGTCTTTGATGCAATTCGAGCCGAACGCATGAAAAATGGTTACCGGAGTAGATCCTCCGCTTTTGAATATGCATCCAAGGCTTCTTGAAGCTTGTCAATGCTCATATAGGCGTCCCCCAGGGTCTTTATGATCGGTATGTTCATGGGGTGATCATAGGTAGCTTCAGAGAGATCATCAATGACTTGATCGATGTTTTCTTTTTCCTCGATCAGTTTTTCATAGCTTGCAAGAGCTTCCTCGATCGCTCCAGTAGCCATCTTCTCCCGGGCTATCTGAAGGGTGCTCTGGGCAGGTTCCTTTGCCTTCGGTTGGACTTTTTCCCTTTCTTTTTCTTCGATTTGTTTTGCTTCTTTGGCGACTTCAGGTGTCTCCAAGACAACTTCTGCGCGCAAGATGTCGATGGTTTGATCATCTTTGATTTCTGGGACATCTCTGAGATCTTCAAAGGATTGGAAAGGACCATGTTCCTCTCGATAAGAAACGATACCCTCGGCGACTTGAAAGCTGATTCCGATGATAGATTCGAGTTGCGAGATAGCGGCCTCATTGAGGTTTATGATCTGGCCCGGCTGGACTTTCTGATCTCCATAAGCAGATAACCAAGCGTATTCATCTTCTTCCTCTTCCGCTATTTCTTCATCTCCCAGTTCTTCGGGTTCTTCCTCATAACCAGCTAACCATTCAGGAATTTCTTCTTCCTCTTCTTGGGTTAAATCACTGGTCAGCAAATCGCCTTCCAGGGGGGATGTGGCTAACATCCAGGGAGGAGTTTCTTCTTGGTCAGGTTTCTTTCCTTCCCCTTCCGAATCTTTGACGAGAGGCGTGTCCTTTTCTTCTTTGGGTTCTACCTGTTCTTCGCGTTCCAGGTCAGCCAACCAATCCCCTTCATCGATCTCGAAATCCTCAGTCTCCTCAAACGTCTCTTTAGATTTAAGCCGTTCTTGTTCTTTCTCCAGTTCGGCAATCCAGTTGGACTCATCGAATTCATCAGCCTCTTCGGCTTCCCTTTCTTTTCGGAGCTTCCCTTCGCGCTCTAACCTGTTCAACCACAACATAGCCGTTGAGGTTGGATCCTCTTCTTTTTTCAGATCTTCCATCCATTCAGGGATTTCGTCCGAATCCAACTCATCCGTATAGCGGTTGATTTCTTCTTTTACGTCAACGTCTTTACCCCTTTCGACGAATCTCCGCAACCAGAGGACAGCGGTTTCCTGGGGGTCTTCTTCCTCTTTGAAATCAACCAACCAATCAGGGACTTCCTCTTCTTCTACTTCTGCTTCCTCGTCTCTTTCCTTTTCCCCCAGTCGTTTGAGCATGCCTTCTGAAGGGGCAGCTTCTGCCAGATCTTCTACTTCGAGTTCGTCTTCCGCTTCAATGAACTCCCTGGCTTCATCTTCGGCTGTTTCAAGTTCTGCAAGCCAATCAGGCATCCCCTCTTCTTCCTCTTCCTCTTCATCTTCCTCAAGTGGTTTTACTTTTTCCTCAGCTTCGACACCAGCATCGGAAGGTGCAAAGATATCTTCTTCTCTGGTTTCCCTGTCTTCTTCATCAAGTTTGGAGAACCATTCCGGAAGGTCATCTTCGTCGGGTTCCATTTCAGGTTGGGGAGAGATGTCCTCCTCTTTCTCTTTAGCGGATAAGATGTCCTCCAGGTTTAAATCCCCTGTTTGGGACAGACTTCTCAGCCAAGCCATGTCTTCTTCTTCAATTTCCTCAGTAAAGGCAGATGAATAGGAAACATCTTCCTCTTCTCCAGAAATATCCATGCCGGGAGGGGGTTCTATTTCGGCTTCGCCGGAGACCGGTTGGAGGTCTTCAAATTCCTGCTCCTCTTCTTCCTTTTCTAATTCTCCCAACCAATCCGGGATGCCTTCTTCCTCTTCTTCGATCTCTTTTATGGATTCCGGAGGGGTTTCGATGCCAGGTTCCACAGCAGGTTCTTCAACCGGTTGCTCTCCCTCTTCCGAAATGGGCTCTTCAAACACTTCCTCTTTGTCTTTGGGTTCTAATTTTTCAAGCCAATCCGGAATCCCTTCTTCCTCGATTTGTTCCTTTTCTTCTACTGTTTCTTCTGCGGATTCAGGGGGGGCTTTCCGCTCTATAAAGGTATCCTTGAGGTCTTCAGCTTCGACCTCTTCTTTGGGTTCCAAATCAGACAACCAATCAGGCATTTCAGCCTTGGGGAGTTCTGCTTCCTCTGTTACTTCAGGGAGCCCTTCGTCCTCTTCTTGGGGAGGTTTTACGCGGGCTCGTTCTTCCGCGGAAGTGACGAAATCCTCTTCATCAGCCCCTTGTTTTGTAGCCAAGCTTTCCAGCCAGGCCATGGTTTCATCTTCATCTTCCAGGTCTGGCATGGCTGATGGTTTTTCAACTTCCGGCTTGATCTCAGGTGTGATAATCTCTTCCTCTGATTCTTCAACTGCGCTCGGAGCCCTCTCCGTTACTTCTTTTTCAAGGTCAGGTTCAATACCTGCCAGCCAATCCGGGATTTCTTCTTCCTCTTCAATAGCTTCTTCTTCGATCTCCGGGGCTTTGCTTATATCTGCTTCTTCAAAAGCATCCTCCATTTCCGCTTGCGGTTCACCCCAGGTTTCTTCTTCCTCTTCTTCCTTATCTAGCATATCAAGCCAACCTGGAATGTCCTCTTCCTCCTGCAGCGTTTCAAATTCGGTTTCGGAGGATGGGGGGCTGGGCTCCTCTTCAAATTCAAGCCCTTCGTCTGGAATGCCCGCTTCCTCTTCCACCTCATCGGAGGGGATCGGCCACTCAAAATCAGCGCCCTCTTCTGCACGCGTTTCAAGCTCAAATTCAGAAATGTCTTCTGCTTCGTCCAATTTGGCTAACCAATCCGGGAAATCCTCTTCTCCTCCCTCCATCTGATCGGATACTAAACCTTCGCCCATTTCGAACTTGGAGATGGGATCCTCATCATAATCTTCGGGTTCCTCTGCCCAGAGATCTGTGGTTTCGCCCCCTTCTTCAACAGGAGCTTCGGAGATGGCTTCATCTTCAGGCGATTCGAAAGGCAGGGAGGGGAATTCTGCTTCTTCGCCTTCTTCTTGCTCATCCCTTAACAAATCTGGGGGTTGTGCGGAATCCGCTTGGCTTAGGTCTTTGATCCAATCCGGTTCTTCGATATCTTCCATCGATTCTGGAGAAGGTTCAGGTTCAATGAAATCCTCACCCTCTCGAGCCGCCACATCTTCTTCTTCCAAAGGGGATTCCTCATGGAGGTTATTCAACCAGGCGACGGTTGTCTTTTGATCATCCTCGTCTGATTTAATGTCTTTAAGCCAATCTGGAAAATCTTCTGATTCCCTTTCTATAAAATCTTCATCAAATGCAGCCGGGGCGAATTCCTCATCTTCGATATCTTCCATTTCCGGAGCTTCTTCCCGGGGCAGAAGTCCTTCCTCTGTTGCGTCTTCAGCTTCCATACCTGGACTTGGCTCGGGTTCCTCAGTTAGCCATTCTGGAACGCCTTCTTGATCGATTTCTTCCAATCTTTCCATTTCCTGGGGAGGTTTTTCGGGAGACGGAATATGTTCTTCCGTATCCTCAATTTCCGCTTCAGCAGAGATTTCCTCTTCGGATGGAGGGGATTCTGGTTGCAGCCAATCTGGTATATCCGCTGGCTCAAGTTCCTCGTCTTGCATGCTGATTTCTTCCTTGTATATCTCTTCTGGTTCCCCGGCTTCTCCCTCTGAAGCTTCCCATCCAACTTCAGCCATCCAATCCGGGATTTCTTCTTCCTCCTCAAAGGTTTCTTCTTCAATCTCCAGGGTTTCGCTCATTTCAACTTCTTTAGATGTATCCTCAAGCGCTGCTTGTGGTTCACCCCATGGTTCTTCTTTTTCATCTAGCGCATCAGGGAGTTCAGGTTCTTCTTCCAAAGGGGCTTCGATCTCTTCTTCGGTATCCATCTCTTCCGCTTCAGCTTCTATCTCTTTCTCTTCACTTGCTTCCTCTTCTTCCACTCCGGCTAACCATTCAGGGACAGGTTCTTCCTCAACTTCCTCTTCTTCGGAGGCTCCTTTTTTTGCGGAGAGGGCAGAAGCCCAGTCAATGCTTGTTTCGTCAGGTGCGGCTTCAAACTCTTCCTGGAACTCAGACCAGTCTAATCTTTCGATTTCGATCGCCCTGTCTGGGACTTCTTCTACAGTAGGGGCATGTTCGGAAACATAGGCTTCATAGGGGGAAAGGGCATACAACCTTTTCCGACAAATTGCCATCTCTTCTGGATGGTCATGCGTCTTTAAAGTGTGAGCAAGGATTCTATTGGACACGAGATTAAACGGGAATTTTTTGAGGATAGTGCTTGCTGTCTCAATGGCTTTTCCCATATGATCAGCTTCTTGGTAAGCTTCAGCCAAAAGGGTTCGTAAATCAAACCGGCTTGGTTGATCTGAAAGTGCAGAACGGAGTTCCGCAATACCTTGGGAAATCAGCCCTCCTTTTAGATACATACGCGCCAGGGAGCCTTGGGTCAAGCGGACTTTGGGAGGTTCAATTCCATCCCGTTTTCCATATAAACGCCTGATCTCCTCTTGAATGGCGTTATTATAGGGCTGTTTTTCAAAGGCCCTTTCCATGTGCGTTACTGCAGACTGAAGATTCCCTTCCTCCTCCCGGATTAAACTCATCCCGATGTGAGAAACAAAGTCGTCAGGGACCGCAGAGAGGACGCGCTGGAATATATCTGCTGCATTGCTGTTTTGGTTACTTTCAAGGTAAGCTTTTCCCAGCAGACGATAGGTGTCAATATGTTTTGGGTATTTGGAGAGGATATGGCGACAATGGGCGATCGCTTCATCCAATCGCTCTTGGTCAACCATGGAATCGATTTCACGTATGTATGCCCGGAGTGAAATTTTTGACATATTAAAACTCTCCACACCTAAAACGGATGCTTTACCGTTTCAAGTACTTACCTTTGGCAAATATTCTATTATAAGTATGCCTTATTAAACTAATATACGCAAGTATTTTAACAAAATCGTAAACATTCAAAGGGTATATGGCTGATTTTAGGGAAAAGAACATTGGTTTTCGTGCATTGTCTTGTCGAAATTTCATATTCAAAATCCCTAAACAGACGATTGATGAGAGTCAATCTCCTTCTGTTGGGAGAGAAAATCGAAAAAAGGTGACATCCCTAAGGCAATCCATAGGGTTGCAAATGGCAAAAGCGGCATTACATACCGCTGCCATGGTATGGGAACGACGATCAGCAGCGCTGAAGTTTGGGCAAGGGTGGCAAGCAGTAATAAAATGTGGCTCCGTTTATGGCTTGAGGAAAGATGCGGTATCTGGGACAGACTGAAAAAAACCCCTCCCGCGGTTAACGTGAGGAATATACTGCCGGGAATGATCCCTCTTCCAAAGGAAGAACCAGGGATGTCAAAGTACGCTTCACTGCTCTCCTGTGTGTTCTGAAGGTAGTTTCCTACATCTGCGACGCTGGGTTTATTGAGATATAGGTTATTGATTAACGATAAAAGTCGCTGTGGCAGACCCTGCAGGATTCGATTAGGTTGCTGGCTTCGTATTGTCGCGACCTGTTGTCCGGTAAATTCGATCCTTGCCTGCCAACTGCTTAGAAATGCTTGGATTGGTCGTTTCCACACTAAAGGGTTGAGCAAGAAGGTGATAAGTAAGAAGATACCCAGGTATAGGAAGAGGTTTTTTATCAGCTTTGATAGGTTCCGGGTTGGATTATGAATCCAACTTACTGCTATAATACCGACAGGAAAAATGGCCAACGTGGATTGTTTGGCGTTGTAAGCCAGGGCAGCTGCAAGACCCATTAACCAGGGACGTTTTTCTCGATATTGTAAGGCCCAAATGAAGAATGTGATCCCAAAAATAATCGCTGATTCTGCCATGGCTCGCCTTCCGTGTAATAACAGAAGTGGATTGATCCCCAAGAGGACTGCGCCCACAAGCCCGGTGATTTTATTTTTTATGTGGGATAAGGAGGAATAGAAAAGAGTGAGGGTGATTGGCAGCAAAAGGCTGACGGAGATTCGGGCAATCAGCAGCAAACGTTGGGAAGGATAGGCGCCTTCCCTTTGATTTTCTTCCCAGCTTTTTCCCCAGTCCCAATTTTCAGGAAGGGCTTGAAGGCCGAAAACAGATCGACCCAGCCCAATGAGGTATCTGGTTATCGGTGCATCCAACTGACGTAAGCGCATAACTGGGGATAGGTTTTGATCCGTTTCCCAGGCCATGGACAACGGTTTTCTTAATAGCTCATTGAAATCCCGGCTCATGTAAATCTGCGTGCTTTCATCGGGATGAAAGGGGACTTTTTGGATCGTCCCCAAATGATAGATCGTCAAAAGAGCTAAGAGGATGAGGAAGTATTTATGTTTGGTGAGGGCGTTTTTCATGGTTGATGCCCTGAACGATCCGCAATCAGAAGATGGGAAACTTGCTTGTATTATACGTGATTTAGGAGAAAGGGATGGAGTGGATGAAGCGGTCGGAATGGAGATGGGAATTCGCTGAACGTTTGAGCCATCATTGAAGGGTTTGAGGATGCGTAATGGACCATATTTTTACAAAAAAGGCCAGGAACATAGTATTTTTTGTGGGGGTGATTGTCACAGCAGCGGCATTGAAGTTATGGTTGATCGTGGGGGAACACATCCCTTTCAATGCGGATGAAGCCATTGTCGCTTTGATGGCGCGCCATATCAATCAGGGGGAGATTCCGATTTTCTTCTATGGCCAATCCTACATGGGCAGTTTTGATGCCATGTTGATCGCAATGGGATTTCAGGTGTTTGGAGAAGGGGTTTGGGTGATCCGAATCGTTCAGAGCCTGTTGTATATAGGGATCGTTTTGACCACCGTTGAGGTGGGAAAGCGCGCATTTCATTCGCAGAAAGTGGGTTTATTAGCCGCCTTATTCCTCGCTGTCCCCACCGTCAATGTCACCCTGTATACCACAGCCAGCCTGGGGGGATATGGGGAAGGGCTGCTTTTGGGCAATGTGATGTTGATCTTGGGATTCCAAATCGCGGATGCAATAGATAAGGGGGGTGATTTGCACTCCCCAACTTTGAAGAGAAATTGGGCACTGTGGGGCTTCCTCTTTGGATTTGGATTGTGGGTTAACGGCTTGACATTGGTTTTTTCTCTGCCCATGGGGATCTATTTGTCCTGGCTCTTGATCGAGAACAGGAAAAGCCTATCAATATTCGCGGCGGTGGGTTTCACGTTCGGTGGGGCAGTCCTCGGTTCAAGCCCGTGGTGGTTTTACGCTGTCAAAAACGGTTGGCATGGCTTGGTCCTTGAATTATCAGGAAGCGCGATCGCCAACGTGAATCAAATCCCGGCAGGATTGAAGCCGTTTATCCACTTTTATAATTTGCTATTATTTGGCAGCACGGTGACGTTCGGATTGCGTCCGCCCTGGAGCGTTCAATGGTTGATGCTGCCGTTGATTCCGTTTACGCTTATGTTTTGGATAGGTGTCTGTGTGTACATCATCCAAAGGATCCAGCCGGAACGGAAAAATCACACAAGAGCCGCAGTCGTTGCCGGCGTGATCGGCGTTACCCTGGCTGGGTTTATCTTCTCTCCCTTTGGGGCAGATCCTTCCGGGCGGTATTTTGTGCCTTTGGCTGTCCCCTTCGCGTTGTTTGCAGCGGATTTGATCTTCCGTTTACAAGAAGAAAGGGCTTGGCTTGGAGCGGTTTGCGTTTTACTGGTCCTGTGCTTCAATTTGGGAGGGATCATTCAAAGCGTCCATCGCCTTCCCCAAGGGTTGACCACGCAGTTTGATGAGGTTACCCGTATTGATCATGCATACGATGAAGCGCTTATTCGGTTTCTCAAAAGACAAGATATAAAACGAGGATATACAAATTATTGGGTTGCCTATCCCTTAGCATTCCTCTCTCAAGAGGAACTCATTTTTGTCCCTCAACTCCCTTATCATCAAGATTTTCGATACACGTCGCGGGATAATCGGTACCCCCCTTATCAAAAAATGGTAGACAGCGCTGACCAAATTGCCTATATCACAACCCATCACCCTGCCCTCGATGAGTATCTGGAAAGAGAATTCCAGAAGGCAGGACTTGAATGGCAGTATACGGAGATTGGGGACTACCATATTTTCTATGATCTTTCGAGCCCTCTCCGACCGGGGGATATCGGCTTGGGTGAAACAACGGGAGAAAAAGGGTGATGGGGAATTAGTCGTTGACCTTCATTAATCAAGATCGGATCGCTTGAAAAGAAGCATTCCCTTGCTGTGATAGATATTCGTATCGATCTTTGTCAATAATCGATATTGTTTGTTAAAACTTGAATGCGCTAACAGGTTGTCCCGCCCGTATATCTCCAGGATAACGATGTACTCCGGTTTTTCATCCAGGATCAATTGAGGGGGGATGGAGTAATTAAAATCATACACAGCGTCATCAAGCGGGTAATATTTCAGAGGTTGTTGAGAATTCAAACCGACGGTATCGAGGATGGGCATGGGTGTGTAATATCCCAACACGCCCACATCTGCTGCTGCTAAAACCGGGCCTGATGGATCATCAGATAACTTTAGTACCTGGGCATCATGTCGGATGATTTCCGACGCATTTTTATAGACCAGTTCAAGTTTATACCAGGCCATTTTCGGAGCAGGTCTGTTTGGACCATGGTCGGGTTTAAGGGTCCAACCCCGGAGGGGGAGGATCACGGGTAAAAAGACGACAACCAATGTCAACAATGATTGGCGTGAAAATGAAGGCGTCTCTCCCTTCAAATCCCAAGCCAGATTGATTATGTGGGTAAATAGATCTTGAAAGCCAATGAATATGAAAAAAATATAGGGGAGCAGAGGAGGAGTGAGGTACCATCGAAAAATCAAAGGGTTGGCGATGGAAAAGGTCATAAAATATACCCAGGGATACACAATCCAAGGCCAAAAGCGCGGGGTTGACTTCCATGCCTTTCGGGAACCGACGATAAATAGGAATGGGAAAAGGACCAAACCAATCCGAATCCAGTAATTGCCAAATGTGTGATGTCCCATGAAAGGGGTTGCAAAATGCTGCAGCAGGCGTGTAAACGCTGCACTTGTTGAAAGGTGGTAAGCTTGGCTTTTCGCGATGACGGAATGCGGGATGGGACTTCCAAAGTAAAGCCAGGCGAATCCAAACCAGACAAATAAAGGCAAGAGAAAGATCAACACCTCTGGGATGATTTCTTTCCAGGGTTGCTTTTGACTATTCGTGTGGGTCTTATCTGGGATGAAGGAGCATATCAGGCGGTCCAGGATTAAGGGGATGATGAGTATTATTGCATCCGGCCTGGATAGGATACTTAATGCGGAGGTGAGTGCAGTCAAACGGCGCTTCTTTTGAACATGGAAATATACGGATGAGGTTAAGAGAAGAACATAAAAACTTGTTTCTAATCCTCCGATGGCAAAGGTGACGCTGTATGGAGCGATGGTCCAGAAAAAAGCAGCAGTGGCTCCTGCAACTGGTACAGCCAACTTTTTCCCGAGATTCCAAATGATGAGAACGGTTAACCCATCACTCAACGTGTTGATCAGGAGAGCGATGACGGGGAAAGGGGCATTTGGACCACATGTAAAAAGCCCTACAAGGGCAAGGAGGAGTGTGTATAAAGGGGTGGTAGTCCCTTGGATAAATTCGCCGGGGTTGTACGTGAAACCAAGCCCTGACAATATATTCCGGGCGTACCGGTATGTGATATATGCATCATCAATCGTCCTTAACCCCGGAATGAGACGCGCAGTGAAGACAGTGAGAAAGAGCACGAAGGGGAGGTAGCGCTTTATTGTCTTGGGAGCTTTTTGCGGTTTCATTTGCTTGCCAGTCAATGTCTGCGTATAGTTGGAAAATCACCTTTTTTCGAGTTTTTTATTTTCAGGATTGCATCTAAGGTCATGATTGTTGAATTATAATACCATTTGACTTATCCATCCGAGAGGCACTTGTGAAGCGAGCATGGATCCCACCCATAATAACGGCAATCGTTTCCTTGATCATTATAGGCGTAGTTATCACTGGATCAGGGGGAAATCCATTATCTTTGGCTCGGATTGGAACGGTTTACAGCGAGGGGGATATAAATGGGACCCAGGGATATGACGGTCAATTCGTTTATTACATTGCCAAGGATCCTCGACCGGATCAGGTAAGGGAGAAGCTGGACGTTCCCGCCTATCGTTATCAGCGGATATTGCTCCCTCTTTTAGCGCATTTGTTAAGCTTCAATGACGGACAACTCATACCTTGGCTGATACCGGCGATCAATTTCCTGGCGCATGTGATGGGCACTTGGGGGGTGGCCTCGTTGTTAAAACAGCATGGGAAAAATCCTCTCCACGCCATTTATTACGGATTGTGGGTAGGTTTCTTGTTGGCGCTGCGCTTGGATTTGCCAGAACCCCTTGCTTTCGCTTTTATCGTCTTGGCCTTTTATGAGATGACGGAAGGGAGGCATTGGTTAGGTTGGATTACGTATAGTTTAGCGATATTCGCCAAAGAGGTCGTGGTGATATTTGCGATAGCGCATTTCCTCGTTTTCCTCACTAAAAAAGAATGGTCAAAGGGGTTGGGATTTTTGTTTTTCACGCTTCTCCCTTTTGGCGTTTTCCAATTTTGGCTGAAATCACAATTTGGCCATTTTGGTGTCGGTTCAGGTGGGGCAATGGCCACCCAGTTCGAGTGGATCCCCTTCTTGGGTTTATTTAAGATTGGCGGGCATTCCCTCCTACTCCTCATCGTTTTTCTGGTTACCTTCGGACCTTTTATCCTCTATCCGGCCCTATGGGGATTGTGGAAATCAGTCTGGGTAATGCTCCAGGGTGAAATGAGTTTTGAAGTAGCTGCCCTTGGTATAAATGCAGCGGTTTTTTTATTCTTGCCTTTTTCTACATATAGGGAACCCGGAGGCTTGCTTCGATTTGCATCCGGCTTGATTCTGGCATTGATCTTGTATATTGGAAGATATGAACTCCCTCCATTTTGGAGATATGCTCCCACCGTATTTGTGTTGAACCTATTGTTGCTGGAGGTATGAGGTAGTGTCCATTCGGAAACTCATCTTTATCATAACCATATTAGGGGTATTTGCGATGGCGGCCCGATTTTCCATCGATACGGACACATGGTGGCACTTACGGGCGGGACAATGGGTCTGGGAAAACAAATCCATCTTACAAACCGATCTCTTTTCCTATACCAAATATGGGGAAGCGTGGGAGTATCCGGGATGGTTGATGGAAACTTTTATGTTTGGGATCTATCAATACCTGGGCCCGGGCGGATTGAATATGATGACAGCGATTTTCGTTGCTATCACCTTCTTCGTTTTATGGCAGACCATTACCGGAAATAATTATTTAAAGGCGTTCGTTGTTGTCTTGGCGGCCACAACTTCCGGCGTTTATTGGGCAGCCAGGCCCTATCTGGTAACGTTTTTATTTTCTTCTGTGTTTTTATATCTCCTGGAAAAGGAGAAGAAGAGTTGGCAGGAGAGAAACACATCAGATATGGGTCAGGAGGGGATTAAGATTTGGATCCTTCCCCTTTTGATGGTCATTTGGGCAAACAGCCATGGCGGGTTTGCGGTCGGTTTCATTCTTTTTGGTATTTACTTCATCGGATCGACATTCAGATTAGGTGTAATGAACATCTACCGTCATTACAGAAACAGCATCGGGGGGAAACAAAAACCTGTTAATGAAATGGAAATCCCTTCCACAATTGATGAGCCTAAAAGCGGGAAAAGCAGTTCCTTCTTGAATAACCTAAGACGCTGGGAAGCCTTCTTGTTCATGGGTGTTTTGTTAGTCGTCGCTGTCAGTCTAAATCCCTCCGGACCGAAAATCCTATTCTATCCGTTTAAAACGGTGGGTATGGGGGCTTTAAATATGTACATCGAAGAATGGCAATCACCCAATTTCCATGAGTTGCGGATTCAGCCTTTTCTCCTTCTTTTATTCTTGACTTTTGGAGCAGTCGGAGCGTCTAAAAAGCGGATCTCCATCATCGATTTTTTGTTAGTGACTATTTTTGGATCCCTGGGCCTTATGGCAGGGAGAAATATCGCGCTCTTCGCTTTGGCAGCCCCTGTTGTTATCAACCGGCATGCGGTGGCGATTGTGGATGCCTTCGGGAAAGATGCTGATTGGTTAAAAACAACCTCGGAAAGCGTATCCTCAACGACCCGAAATATCCTGCATTGGCTCTTATTGGTGCTTGTGATCGGAGCGGTCCTGTACAAAACCACTTTCGTGGTCCCTAAAGGCAAAAACGAGGAATATTTCTCGGAAGTATTTCCTGTGGATGCAGTAGAGTTCATTAAAAAATCTACGTTCAAGGGTAATCTGTTCAATTCCTATAATTGGGGTGGTTATCTGATCTGGGCCCTCTCCGAACATCGAGTGTTCATCGATGGCAGGACGGATCTATACGAAGGGGAGATCATTGACCAGTGGGTCACGGTGGTCCAAGGGAATGACGGATGGGAGGATATTCTGGAAAAATGGAATGTCGAAGTGATCCTGTTGGAGCCATACAGACCAGTGGTTAAAGATCTCAATGAGCGAGGGTGGGAATTGATTTATGAAGATCAACAGGCGGTTTTGTTTCAGAAAAATCGACCGTAAATGCGCTTCCGAACATTGAACGAACTGGAGAGATAATGGGATGGTGGATGAAGTTGCTCCCGCTGGGTGATGAGGGAAACATCTTTGATGAGTCGGTTGAAGACTTGAATAAGCGAGTTCTTTCGCGTCCCTCTCGTTTGGAACTGGGCTTATTGGCTTTGAATGTGGGATTAATGGTTACCTTTTTCTTGAATTGGAAAAAAGGGGTACCGGCTTTTCCCGATTTATTCACGTATCTCTCTGCGGCAGAAGGCAATTTTCAGGGGTTTTATTATGCCTACTGGATCCTTCCTGTGTTTAAGGTGTTGAATTACATCCCCCTGGACGTGGTGATCCCGCTGTGGTGTATATTCAATGTTTTGGGCGTTTTTTTCACAACAAGGGTTTTCGGCAATCGGCCAGCGATTGTCCTCACCACTTATCAGCTATTTTACGTCATTTATTACGGTCAGATCTTGGGGTATGTTCTGGGAGGGCTGGGATTGCTTTGGTGGGGGGTGAAAAATGAAAAATTTATCTGGTCGGGAACAGGTTTGTTGATCGCTTCCACAAAGTTCCACCTTGGACTTCCCCTGGTGTTATTCCTGCTTATTTTGAGTGAGGTAGAATGGGGGAAATTCTTGAAGATCCTCCTCGTGCCCATTCTGGCATACCTGTTGGCATTCCTCTTATACCCCCACTGGCCGGTATCGATCTTAGAAACTGTTAAATCGTCACCACCAAATGAACTGGGAAGTATATCCCTATGGCAGTGGATAGGTCCCATATCGCTGATCTTATGGATCCCTGTGTTCTTTATGCCACTGGAGAAGCTGGAGCGTATGGTTCTCCTCATCACAACGTTAAACCTCACGCTGCCGTATTTCCAACAAACGGATCTTCTGGCATTATTTACTTTTCCGATTGGGCGCTTTGCTTGGTTGGGGAATATCGGATTTTTGTTTATCTTCAAACAGTGGCAGGCTCTAAAATTATTGGTTTTCATCCCCTCTTTAGTCTATCTCATCATTATTGTAAGGAATATAGGAGGGATAAATCTGATAAAAAAGAGCACAGATGTTCCATAGGGAACCAGTTGGAATATTATGTGGATCGCGAAAAAGCCTTTTTACTACCGGCCGTCCGGGGAGAGGGAGGAATGTATCCAGAACCAGAAAAAGATCAGCCACAGAAAGTAAAGATTAGCGTCATCATCCCTGTTTACAACGAAGAACACTCTATCGGGCATGTGGTGTCCGGGGTTCGAGAGGTGCTGACAGATGAAGGCCTTTCATTCGAAATCCAAGTTGTGGATGATGGATCGACCGACGGGACGAAAAGCAAAGCGGAAGAGGCGGGGGCAGTCGTCCTTACCCATGCCTACAACATCGGCAACGGTGCGGCGGTGAAAACTGGAATCAGGGCAGCGAACGGGGAAGTGGTGGTTTTCCTGGATGGAGACGGGCAGCATGATCCTGCAGATATCCCCCGTTTGCTAAACAAGATGGATGGGCATGTGATGGTGGTGGGAGCGCGTACGAGAGGTTCGGACACTGATGCCCATCGTGACTTTGGGAACAGGATCTATAATTGGTTAGCGAGTTATGTCTGTAACCGAAAGATCGAAGATCTGACTTCTGGTTTTCGGGCGGTGAAGGCTGACAAGGCGAGAGAGTTTCTCCATTTACTGCCCAATACTTTTTCATATCCCTCGACACTTACTTTAGCGGTCGCGCGGTGCGGGTACCAATTCGCTTATGAACCAATCAAAGTAAGCAGGAGAAAAGGTAAGAGCAAGATTAATCTCCTCCAAGATGGATTGAGGTTTCTATTGATCATTTTTAAAGTGACCACTTTGTTCTCCCCTTTGAAAATTTTCATTCCCGCCAGCTTGGGATTGTTTTTCCTTGGTTTTGGTTACGGATTATATAAAGTGTTGGTTTTGGATATGCGTTATGGTCCTACCTCGGCATTGTTGATGACCATGTCAGGCTTGGTGTTTCTGATCGGATTGGTTTCGGAACAATTGACCCAATTGCGATATGAGAAGTGAAGGATATTCTTTGAGATGGGAAACGGCTCATTGGATAGGATGCTGCTGATCACCTGGAATTATCCCCCGAAGGTCGGGGGAATGGAGCAATTGTTGTATCAACTTGTTCAAGAGATCAAATCAGAAGTTCGTGTAGATGTCATCGCGCCCTACAATGAAAAAGAGAATTCCAATCTAAGGGAAGAACACATCAACCGCTCAAAGGCAAAAGGGCTTTTGGGTTTCTTTCTTCATGCGTTGTGGGCTGGTTATCGGACCCTGAAGAAAGACGATCATAATCTGCTTTTTGGGGGGAGTGCATTGGTGTCTCCCATTGTTTTATTGTTAGGAAAAATAACGAAGACCTCCGTTGTGATTTATGGGCATGGGTTGGATCTCATCTATCAAAACATTCTCTATCAATCCCTCATCCGGTTTGTCTTGCCCCGGGTTGACTTATTGATTACCAACAGCGCTCAGACGAAAAAGATCGCAGTAGAGATCGGGGTAGAAAACGTGAAAACCGCCACCATCCCCCCGGGAATACATGCGGATGATTACCGAGGTGATGAAGACCAAGAGGATCTGAAACGGAAATATGGCCTTCAGGGAAAAGACGTCCTTCTCTACGTCGGCCGACTGGCGAGGAGGAAAGGGGTACCCGAATTTATCAAGAACGCTTTACCGGAGATCGTCCGGCGCCATCGAGATCTTGTTTTTTGTGTGATTGGGGGAAACCCGGAACAGTCTTTGATGCATAAAGAAAATGTACGACAACGGATAGAAAAAGAAATTCAGCAGAAAGAGTTGCATGAACATGTCAGGTTGTTTGGCTGGGTGGACCGGGAGGTCTTGCTGGATATGTACCAGGCCTGTGATGTGTTTGTTTTGCCAGCCATTCCCGTTCCGGGTGACATGGAAGGGTTTGGCATTGTCTTGGCAGAGGCCAATGCGGCTGGAAAACCGGCAGTATCTACGAGGATTGGGGGCATTCCCGACGCGGTAGTGGATGGAAAAAGCGCCATATTGGTTGACCCACAAGATTGGGAAGCGTGCACAGAAGCGGTGTTAAGGTTGTTGGAAAACGATTCGCTAAGAAGAGAGATGGGGGAATATGGCTCCAAGCATGTCCGAGAGGAATTGGACTGGCAGGTGATTGGAGATAAGTTTTTAGAGGTCGTGCGTGCTATTTGATTCCCATATGGGTTGCAGATTATGAAACCGACAATAAGAGATTTGGGTCGCTTGATTATAAAGGTTGGTTCGGTGAGATTGGATTACCTGTTAAGGGATGTCCCTGAAAGAAAATTCGATAGCTGGTTTCAGGAAAGGAAGATGATCTTTATCATCTCGCTGGGAAGGTCAGGCAGCCTATTTTTGGCAGATCTTCTGAACGAAGATCCGGAGGTCACGTTTATCCATGAGCCAAACAGGATAGATTTTTTCGCTTATTTGAATGCCTTTTATGACCCAGAATCAGCCCCTAAATATATAGCGGATTTCCGGAAAAAGCTCATTTATCATTTGGGTAGAAAATATGCTGTAAAAGGATACGGAGAAGTAAATAGCATCCTCAGGAGGCATGTCCTTGCCTTGAAACAGGAAATACCAGAAGCCCGTTTCATCCATCTCGTCCGGGATGGGCGCGATGTGGTCCGGTCGATGATGGCCAGGCGAACTTACACATATCGAGATCCAATTACAGGATTCATCAAACCCCAGCGGGGTGAAACATATAGGAAAAATTGGTCGATGATGAGCCGATTCGAAAAATTGTCCTGGTACTGGTGGCATGAGAATTCGTATCTCAGGGATCAGATCTCGACGTTTGTACGATTTGAGGATTTGATCGGAGATTACGGCTATTTTTCAGAAAAGGTTTTAACGCCTTTGGCCCTCCATGTACCCCTGGAGGTGTGGCAGAAAAAGGTAAGCCAACCCAAGAACGTCACCAGAAAACACCTCATCCCCCATTGGACGGATTGGTCCGCGAATAGAAAACAAGCCTATTTTGATATCTGTGAGGAGTTGATGGTTTATTTTGGATATGAGGGATAACACTTTGGATTTAGGCATGGGAAGAATAACTAAACCAACGAGCATCATTACCTCTATAGGGAGAACGGGAACGAAATTTTTTGCCGAATTGATAAGAGAGGTGGTTCCTAATGCTACCTCTTTTCATGAACCCGATGTATTCCATCTGGCTCAATGGCGGGGTCATACTGTTTCTGAATTGATATCCCAGATTCGTGCTGTGGGAATTGAGAATCTTATCCTTAGGAAAGCCATTGGGAAATGGTCATTGATTGATATATCTGACCGAAGGGTATCGGGTCAATTCAATGAAGCAAGAGCAGGTCAATTGTTAAACCAGCAAAGGAAACGGTTCATTAATAAACAATCTGGGAAATTATATTTTGAGTCAAATGCCGGTTATTACGGTTTGATCGATATCATTTGCGATGTTTTCGAAAACCAAAAAGTTGCCTATATTATTCGAGATGGGAGAGATTGGGTTATTTCAATGATAAACTGGGGTGAGATGTATCATAAGAATATGGTCAGAAAAAGTTTGGGTCACACATGGCTCACTGCGAAAGATTTCATAGAGGATCCTTATCATGATAGATGGGATATGATGAGCCGTTTTGAACGATTGTGCTGGGCTTGGAATAAGCTTAACAAGTTTGCTTTAGAATCGATTAACAGCAATCCCAATGCCAAATTGTTTATATTTGAAAGGATATTTGTCCACAAAAACCGATATGAATATTTGGATGAAATGATGACTTTCTTACTTGATCATCCTGGAATAGAGATAGCACGGACACAATCTATCCACGGTTGGTTAGATAAGAAAATCCATAAAAGCTCGGGGAAGTTCCCCGATTGGCAGGGTTGGTCTGCTGAACAAAAAAGACAATTTAACACCCTGTGCGGCTCATTGATGGAAGAATTAGGGTATTACTGATCTGGTTAAGAATTCAATCATGAAAGACTTCTTTAAAACATACCTGCCAACTTTGATTGTCATCATAGCGGTCTTGATTTTTGGCTATTTTATTTACCGCAACGCGGAACGATTGAGTCAAATCTTGAATATCTCTTGGTGGATTTTCTTTACATTATTAATATTCATACTATTAACCGCAATGCAAAATGGATTAGTCAATTATCTTTTATACAAAAACTTGGGAGCACCTATTTCTGCCATGTCTAGCTTTGGATTGGCGACAATCAATACACTAGCAAACCAACTGCCATTTGCTGGAGGATTGATTGCTAAGGGCTTATATCTCAATAAGAAGTACCGGTTGCCTTACGCTCAGTATTTAAGTGCAACCGGAGCATTGTATATCTGCTTTTTAGCTACAAATGGAATCGCTGGATTGTTGGGGATTTTGTATCTGTATTGGCTGAAAGGATATCCCATTCCGATTATATTAATCATTGGTTTTGGATTGATGGTGGGAAGCCTTGTCTTCCTATGGTTTCCGATAAAGGTTTCTTACTTGCCAAAACGCTGGCATAGTGTATTGGAACAGATGAAACAAGGTTGGTATGTTTTTAAAGATAATCCAACTTTGCTTTATCGATTAATAGCCATTCAAACGATGTCAATCGCAACTATGTCCGTAAGATTTTGGTTGGCTTTCCATGTCTTTTCTCAAGATATCACCATGCCTGAATGTTTATTATTCGCTTCAGCGACCATTTTGACCCGCTTGGTAAGCATCGCCCCCGGCGGTTTGGGGGTTCGGGAGGGGATTGTGGCTGGGATTGCGTCCATGCTGGGATTTGCGCCGGGAATCAGCGCCTTAGCGGTCGGGCTGGACCGCCTGGTGGCCACGATTACTATTGCCATTCTTGGCACGATATTCACTTATCTGTTGAGTAAAGAAGCAATGCAGGAGACGAATATAGAAGAAGGGGATTGAATTTGCTTCCACAATTGTTTAGGGCAAAAGATGATTCACGCGCTTGGATCGTGATCGTCATTGCTGCGTCTATCATGTGGGCGATCCTTGTCCTCTGGCCCCATCTGGTTGACCCATTTCGGGTCCCTGTGGATGTTCAGAATCACTATTGGATGGCAAAATTCCAAGACCCTGCTTTGTTCCCTAATGACCCTCTGGTGTATGATCAAATATTAAGGGAAATCAAACTAGGGGGTTATCCAATGCTCATTTACCCTCGCAGTTTAGGTTACGGGCTCCTTTTTTATGTGGGGAGTCTTTTCATTTCCCCCATTTGGCTCAGTAAATTATTAATATTCCTCCTGCTGCCGGTAACCATAGTCTATTTGTATAAATTTGGGCTCAACCTCGGCAGTCGAAAACGCGGCCTGGCCTTGGGGATGACTTTCTTCCTCTTCAATCTCGCTTCCCCGGATTCATTGTCCTTGGCGAGCGGATTACAGCGCTCATTTACCCTGCCGTTCTTGATCATTTTTCTATTTTACGTTTCGACACAAAATCATTGGGGAGCTTCAATATTAATTGTCTTGGCAGCTCTGTTCTATCTGCCTAATGCCCCGATTATGATCTTGACATATTTCATCGCCTTGTTTAGAGAACAGGATGCTGCGCAGGGCCGCCCTATTTGGAGAAGAAAAGGTTTCGTTATTTTTCTATCAGCCGCGATTGTCTCCATGATCTTGGCAACCTGGGCTGTGCTTTCTTCAAATCCGCCCTCTAATGTGAGTCAATTATCCAACCTCCTCAATGATGTCCCTATTTTGGCAGATCCCAGGCACCAACCGGGTGGAGCAGCCCCTTTCTACCTTCACATTCCCTGGATTGGGCGGGCAGGGATATTCGAGAGTTATCCCGAAGCGGTTATCTTATTAGTGATGCTGATCCTGTGTGGTATTTTCCTTTCCATAATCCCTAAAAAAAGGCTTAAGGGGATACCCCGAAGCGTTTGGTATTTGTTGGGTGGGGGCCTTTTTATGTATTTTATTTCGATGATCAGTTTGTTTGTCTTTTCTATGAAGATCCTGTATATGCCGTCACGAAATATCCGGGGAGCTTTGTTCTTGATCCCGGTCTTTTTCCTGAGCGCAAATGCGAATGGCATTACATCAGGAACTGTTCGATGGATTCAGGAATACGATTTCAAAGAAAAATTGATTTTCACGTTTGTATTAATTACCGGTACTTCCCTTATCACAGGCATCGTATTTGGTTTTTCATGGCCCGATTGGTTGGGATGGTCTTTGATGATCCTGGGAGGGGTGTTATTAAGTGGAGGATTGGTATGGTGCCTGTTCGCCTTGCTCCGTAAAATATTTCGCCAGGAAGGGGAAAAGGATAAGGTAGAGGATGGGATCCTGTTTGGCTTATTTGGGTTTTCAATCCTGATCGGCTTTTTCTTCTACTCCCGGGTAGTGGGATTTGGGACCATCAACCCAACCCGGCATGAAAGAGCTCTCTATGATTTTGTGGGGACGCTGCCGAAAGATACCCTGCTGGCGGGATCTCCCGAAGAACTCACAGCGGTCCCTCTCTTTTCAAAAAGGGATGTCTTGTTCCACGATTTGCGGCCGAAGAAAAGCGCCCCTATTTTAGGGACATATCGTGCGTATTATGCGGAAAAGAGCGGACAGATTTTGGATTTTTGTGACCAACATGGGGTGGACTATCTAGTCTATAACAATGATGATTTCGATCAGGAATATATCTCGCGCGGTGATTTCTTTTTTCAACCGTACAATCAGGAAATTATGGAAATCGTTTCAGGTAAAAAAGAGTTTGTCCTACCAAAAGCGGAAGTTGTTTTTCGCAGTGGGCCCCTAGGCGTGGTGAAGTGTTCGCCCTCTTCCTTTGATAGTATTGAGATGGGAAACGTGGTCAATGAAGAAAAAGGTAAGTGAATATTTTGCCCACTTGAAGGCTTCTAGATATTTGCTTTTAGCCCTGTCAATGTCCTTTATCTGGGCGTTAATTGTCTTGTGGCCCCAACTCAGCGATTGGTACCGGGTCCCGAATGATTTCCAAAACCATTATTGGATGGCGAAATTTCAAAACCCGGAGCTGTTTCCTGATGACCGGTTGCAATGGGCAGATGACTTATTACAAATAAGAATTTTCGATCAAGTTGTGACGGTCTATCCATTGAGCCTTGGATATGGACTGCTTTTCTATTATGCCAGCTATATCATGTCCCCCATCATTTTCGGGAAGTTGCTGGTTTTCTTCTTACTTCCCGTTTCTATCGCCTTATTATTACGCATAGGTAAAAAAGTGCGGGGGGAGAATGCCGGATTTGTCCTGAGTTTATTGTTCACGTTCATCATCTTCGCGTCGCCGGATTCCATCTCCATCGCCAGCGGGTTGCAGAGGGCATTTGCTATCCCTTTAATGATCGCTTTTTTATATTGTCTGTTGGAAGCCAAGCCCATTTGGGCAGCCGCGCTCATCTTCATGGGAGCGCTGATTTATTTGCCGGTGGTTCCCATCATGATTTTGAGCTATGGATTTGAAATCCTTTGGTTCCGAAGAAAACCATTTTCGATCCAAGGTGACTTTTCGATAAGAAAAGTATTACCCTTTATCGTAGCTGTGGGATTTGTCCTAATCATCGCGGGATGGGCGATTTCAACAAGATATGATCGGTTATCATCTCCCATGGGGGAGGAGCGAATATCCGACCCATCTATCTTGGCTGATCCCCGCCGGTCTGCGGGTGGACCGGTCCCCTTATTCATTCGGTTTCCTTGGTTGGGGCGGGCAGGATTTTTTGACATCGATCGGGATCTCGTCAATTTTCTCGTCCTTATCATCCTCTCTGTGATGATCTTCATCTTCCTTCCCCCGCGGAAGAGAAAGCCCTTACCGGGAATTGCAAAAAAGGTTCTTTTTGCTGGGATAATCCTGTATGCTCTCTCCTTTTTCGTCCTGGTTACCTTTGATTCCACTATGCTTTATCTTCCCTCACGGTACACGCGGGTCGTTCTCATTTTGTACCCGCTCATATTTGTGGGATTGAACTTTGGAAATTTGATGACAAGGATAAGAACCCTCATGCAGCAGCAATTGAGATGCGTTTACCTGGGATTGGCGCTTGGGTTAGCTTTGATCCTGGTAACGTTTTTGTGGATGGAATCCATATTATTGACTCTGAGTATGTTGGGCGTGATGGCCATCTTGTTGCCCGGAATCGCAATTAGCCATATCATTAACATAGACATTGATAAGTTTCGACCCGCTGGCTATATCCTGGCAGGTCTTGTGGTTATAGTGGCATTAACACCAGGTTTTTTGTATTCGAGAGCGCTTGGTGTGTTTTGCATTGACCCGTCCAACGCCGAAAGGGAGTTATTCCGTTTTGTGTCGACATTACCGGAGGATGCCGTTTTGGCGGGGTCTCCGGAGGAAGCAACCGGAATCCCTCTCTTCTCTAAGCGGACAGTCTTATTTCGGCGGCTGTTTCCGGCAAAGGACGCGCCCATCATCCCTATGTTTGACGCCTATTATGCGGAAGACGGGGAAGAGATCCTGGCATTTTGTGAGCAGTATGATATCGATTATTGGGTCATTGATGAAGGCGATTATAGAACAGAGTATATTAAGGATGGAGAATTCTTTTTCGAGCCTTATAATGCACAGATACAGGATATCGTAACTTCCCGGGGCGCTTTCGCGCTTCCTCAAGCGGAGAAGTCTTTTGTCAGCGGCGATCTTGCGGTCATACCCTGCAGCCCTGCTGCCATACCCCAAGGAGATTTCGATTAATAAATCTCAGAACAGAGCATCCTAAATTTCCACTATTATCTGTTTCGCATCAGGGCGATCAGCTTTTAGTATAAACTTGGCAATGGACAGCTTATGAAAGAACAACGGAGGATCATTCCCATCGCATTTATTGTTGTGCGGAGCATATTATTCTTGTCTCTTCCCATCGAAGGGATTAGAGGATACGGCGACTATTGGAATTTTTATCATCTAGCGGAATTGGGCTGGCCTTTCTTTGACAATTGGGTCGAATTCCCACCGGTTTACCCATTTCTTTCCCGGTTGGTGTATCTAATTGCCGGTGGAAAACAGCATGCATTTGAATACCTATCAGCCTTTGCCTTCACATTCATTCAAGCAGGCAACCTCTATCTCTTGTGGAAAATCACCGAGAGAATTTATTCAGAGCAGGAAACGAGAAACCGGATTTGGACCTATTTTACTTTATCAGTAGGGCTGTTTTATGGATGGGCATATTTTGATCCCCTGGCTGTGATGACGATGCTTTTGGGTGTGTATTGGTTTATGATTGGCAAAGATCAATCCGCTGCGGTTATCCTCGGTGTGGGCGGGTTGATTAAATGGTTTCCGCTGCTCATCATCCCGGGCATATGGAAAAAGCGACCTCCTAAAAAAGCCTTGCAACTGACCCTCATCACCTTCAGTATCATGGTCTTTGTTTGGGGTGGACTTATCCTGTTGTCTCCGGAGATGACCAAAGCCTCCTTGGCATCTCAATTTAACAAAGGGTCCTGGGAGACGATTTGGGCCCTAATCGATGGAAATCTCCGGACAGGAAATTTTGGGAGTGAAATCGACCGCACGCTTCCCCAGACAGCCTATCGGTCCACTATAAATCCAGCCTTGATCCCTTCCTGGTTAACGTTGATCTTGTTTGGAGGAATGGGGTTGTGGGTATTACTCCGTTCCAAGGTAGACACAGATAAAGAGCTTTTATCCTTCATGGGCTTGACCCTGGTGATCTTCTTTCTATGGTCTCCCGGGTATAGCCCCCAATGGGTGTTATATGTCTTGCCGTTCATGATCTTATTATTGTCCTGGGAGCGGAGCATATTATTCAGTTTGACCATGATCCTGATCCATGTCCTGGAATGGCCTATCTTGCTGTCCCGGGGGTGGTTTGATAGTTTGTGGATCATCATCCCCTTGCGAACCTTGCTGTACATTTTATTGGGAAGCTTGTTTTACAGAGAAATCATGAAACCGAAGAAAGGGGATAAGGTGGTAACAGGTGAAAAAACCCTCTGAAAGAGACTTTCATTCACTCATACAACTTGGGTTGTTCGCAATCTCAGGGTTGTACCTCATCCTGTATGTCTACATTGCCATTCAGCGGGTCTTTTTTCCGTTTGACATTGAGTGGGCAGAAGGTGCGGCTTTGTTGCAGGTCAAGCAAATCCTGGCTGGGAAGGGGCTTTACCGGGCCCCCAACCTGGCATTCATGCCCCTTGTTTATACACCTGTATATCACTACCTCTCTGCCTTCGTTTCCCTTTTGGTGGGAGGGGGTTTTATGGGGCTACGTTTGCTTTCTTTTATATCCAGCATCGCTGCGGCCAGCTTGATTTTTTTGATTGTATACCGGGAGACTAAGGATGGGTTTGCGGGTTGGGTTTCGGGCACATTGTTTTTAGCTTGTTTTCAATTGAGTGGGGGATTTTACGATTTGGCCAGGGTAGATTCCCTGTTCATTTTCGTCATTCTGGGGACCTTGCTGCTATTCCTGAGAGCGCGGAACGGATTTGATCTCGCCGCAGCTGGCATTATGGTGGCGGTAAGCTTTTTCACAAAACAAACGGCTTTACTGGTCTTTATGCCCACCCTCGTTTACGCAGGTTTTCGCCACCGTTTGAAGTCCCTCTACCTATATTCATTTTCTCTGTTGGGTATTGGAGTTCCGATTTTGATTTGGAACCGGATATCTTCCGGCTGGTTTCAGTATTACATTTTTCAGCTTCCCCAAGAGCACGGATATTCCATCATAAACGCGGTGAATTTCTGGGTTGGAGACACCCTTCGCCCTTTGGGGATTGCTTTCATATTTGGTTTGGTGTTACTATTCCGCTGGTTAAAAAAAGATTCCATGAGTATACAGAGTAATACGTTGAACCATGGGGGTGATGGGGCAACCACACATTTGCTTTTCTTTCTGGGATGTTTTTTGGGGGCGTGGATTACCCGCGCATCTAACGGAGGAGCGGAAAACAACATCATGCCGGCCTATGCCAGCATCTCCATCATGCTGGGCTTTGGATACGCTCATGTAAAACGTTGGATCGATCAGCAGGATGGGATCCGGCAGCGAGGTAAATTGTTCGTCAATCTTATGGTGATGCTTCAGTTTATTGCCTTGTTGTACAATCCCCTCACTTACATCCCAACTCCAGCCGATAAGCAAACAAATCGGGCTTTGATCGAGTTTATGGAAAATACGGAAGGGGATGTTTTCATTCCCTACCGAAGCCATCTCCTCGGTTATGTAGGAAAGCAAACCCATGCCCATGTGGTAACCATCTTTGAATTAGTGGGATATTTCCATGGGGAAATTCAACCGCAAGGCGTTGAATTATTAGATGAGATTCGGGAAAAGATTTATAAAAAGGATTACGCGGTAGTGATATTGGATCGCCCCCTACCCTGGTTCGAGGAAGCGTTGGATGCAAATTACCGGCATTTGAAGAACGAAGAATCAGAGCGGATAGGTCCTCGAAGCGAAGTCATGGAATGGCAAGACGGTTTGGACAATATGTATGTCCCATTTGATCAAAATCGGTGAAATGTTGATGATTGTCTTCAGCGCTGCAAAGCCCATCGTCGCTTAAATAATAAGATGACCCACTTAAAAAACTGATCAATGGATAAGGAAGGATCGCGGTGAAAAGGGTTCTTTCAACAAGATTGCCAAATGCGGTTGTGCTCCTATTCCTGGCAGCAGCCGCGGTGGTTGGACTGACTTGGACGAATTTCCGTTTCGCCAAGAACAATCCCGGCGGGAATGATTTTCTCGTTCATTATATTGGCACACGATCCATGCTTTATGACGGCATCAGCCCATATCATGAGCGCGTGGCGACAAGGATTCAAAATGCCGCTTATGGGCATTCAGCGCGAGAAGGGGAGCATGAGCTTCGAGTCGCTTATCCCTTGTATTCCACATTTTTGTTCACCCCATTTGCCTTGATTTCCAACTATACCATGGCGCGAACAATTTGGATGACTGTGTTGGAATTGGGATTATTTTTGGGGGCGTATCTAAATTTACAGACAACAAAATGGGATCCGAGTTTTTGGTTGAGAGCCTTTTACTTTCTCTTCGCTCTCGTGTGGTACCACGCTGTGCGGGGGGTCATCAATGGGAACGCTGTGATCTTGGTCAGTTTCCTGATCTCGCTGTTTCTATATGCAGTGAAAAACAAGCAAGATAGACTGGCAGGTATTGTGCTTGCCCTGACCACGATCAAACCCCATCTTGTCATCCTCTTGGTCATCTTTGTGTGTATTTGGGCTTTATACAATCTCAGATGGGGTTTAATTATCGGGTTCATGGGAACATTGACCGTCTTAGTGGTGGGGGGGATATTGATCATTCCCAATTGGATCATGCAAAATCTGTGGGAAATATTGCGTTTTCCTTCCTATAATCCCGTATTGACTTTAGGTGGAGCCTTGGGAGAATGGTTGCCGGGCGTGAAAAATCAGATCCGATGGTTACTTGCCATCATCTTTGGATTGCTCCTGATCACAGAATGGTGGTCTGCCCGCAATAAACCCTTCTCTCATTTCTTATGGACAACTTGTTTGACCCTTACCGTGGGGCAGTGGATTGGCATACCAACGGATCCCGGCAATTTCATCATTTTATTCCCCGCTCTAACGCTCGTGATTGCCATCTGGGATAAACGCTGGGGAAAAGCTGGTAATTTAATTGTGGCAGGGACATTGTTATTCCTGTTAGTTGGGTTGTGGACATTATTCATCTCCACCCTGCAAAAGGCATACCAGCCGATACAAAATCCCCTCATGTTTCTCCCTCTTCCAGCGTTTTTATTAATAGGTTTGTATTGGGTGCGGTGGTGGATCACATCCCCGGTACAGAATGTATTTCGTCTGACAACGGACGCGGAACATTTTTAGGGGGAAGGGCTGCTTCCTGTAATTGGTGAAAATGGACGGAGGAGATGGGCATTCCCTTTATAGATTGGATTTTATGTGTTGGATGAGGATGTGTACCAGGCCATGAGAAAGAATCGAGACTTGTCCTTCAAAATACTCTGCGTTCTCTTATTGTTGTGGGTTTTTGGGATTATCCTCGCCTATTACGTCTTTCACAAACCTTTAACCACTTCCCAATTTCAAAAGACCGGATCGGCGATCATCCAATGCCTGATTAGCGCTCTCGTCATCTCCACAGCGGGGGGGGTAGGATCCCAATTCATCAAAGGTGACAGAGGTTCGCCTTTGATCAGGTTTGCCTTGCAGGCTGCTTTAGGCATGGGCATATTAGGCCTCGGCATAATGTTGATTGGCACATGTTTCACTTTTTCAAAATGGTTGTTTTGGGGGATAACCGCTGCTTTAGTGATCGCATTTTGGAAACGGATCTTCAAATGGTGGAAGCAGGTGGTCATTTTATTCAAAGAGCTCAATGAATTCAGTGTATTCGACAAAGTGCTGTTCAGCTTGATCATATTCATATTTTTAATTACCCTGGTCAATTCTTTAGCCCCACCCACTAAATTTGACACCCTTGTTTATCATCTCACCTTACCCAAGTCCTATCTCCAGGAGGGGAAGGTCAGCTACACTCCTTGGCTCATCTTTTGGGGAATGCCGCAGATCGTGGAAATGCTCTCCACCTGGAGTATGGCATTAGGCGGTCCGGAAACGGCCATCGTTTTGGGATGGATGATTGGGGCAGTGGCGGTGATCGGTTTGTACGGTCTTGTCAGCCGATATTTCGGGCAGAGGGCGGGATTGGTATCGATTGCCGCGTTGTTATGTGGTTTTACGACCGCGCAATCGCTCAGTTGGGGATATGCAGGGTGGATGAATATTCTGTTAGGGACAGCTTTTTTGACGTCATTTATTGGCTGGTTTAAAGGGACTCAAAAGGACGATTTATTTTCCTTGATTTTGATCAATACAGAAAGGCGTGGGTACTTGATATCAGCGGGTGTCTTCGCCGGGTTAGCTTTTGGAGTCAAATATTCGTCGGGGATCCTGTTGATCATTGGTCTAGGCCTTATCCTCATAAAGGGCAAGCACATTAAAAATAAAGTCGTTGATGTTTTGTCCTATTTGGGGATCGCTCTGCTCATTTTTTCACCGTGGTTGATTAAAAACGTCGTAGCGACCGGAAATCCTCTTTATCCCTTTTTCGCTCCCTCTGGAGCGATGGATCAAATCCGGTTGGACTACTATCAAAACCCCCCATCCTCAAGGGCCTGGTGGGATATTCTCTTACTGCCTGTGAAAAGCACCATTCTAGGCAAAGAGGGGGGTCCCGGGTATGGGGCATCCATCGGACCTTTGTTAATCGCTTTGGGTCTGATCGGGTGTTTCCACAGAAAAGGGGAGCTCATAGAAAGGGCATCAGTTAAAAAAATATCCCTTGGTGTGGTCCTGATTGGGATGCTCATCTGGGGGCTAGGAGGGCGATATTCGAGGTATCTTGTCCAAACCCGATTGTATTACCCGTTGTTCCCTGCGTTGACCTTACTGGCCGGTTCTGGTTATGATTATCTGAGTCATTGCCAGTTTAGGAAAGTGAACTTCCAAAGGGTAATTAGTGGATTGGTCGTTTTCGTGATCGTCCTCAGTTCGTTTCATTTGCTTGCGTATAACCTAGACAGAGGGGCTGTCTTAAACGTTTTTTCTACAAAATCTGACGAAGGTTATCTGGATGAGAATCTGGGATGGTATGCACCCGCTATGAGGGAGATCCGGGGTTTACCAACGAGTGCAAACGTCCTTATGCTTTGGGAGCCGCGGGGGTTTTACTGTATCCCTACATGTGATCCGGACGAGATCCTCGACCGGTGGATGCATGATGTTCAAACCTATTCCACAAGGGAAAAGATCATCGCCCATTGGGTAGAAAGCGGGTACACCCACGTTTTATACAATTCCCAAGGAGTGGAGTTCATTCGGGAAACCGACTCACGTTATGACCAGGATGCCTGGCGAGAACTGGATCGATTATGGGATGTTTTCCCGGATCCCCTGGAAATAGGGGGTGGGTACAAATTATTTGAGTTGGGTGAGAAATGAAATTTCGGACGTATCTTTTCCTCTTCCTGATTAGCGCGGCCACATTAGGGATCACTGCCTTTTTTCAAATGGCCCCAGGATATATGGATGCCGATTATTATTTCGCCACAGCGTTGCGCATAGTCAAAGGGGAAGGGTTTACAGAGCCGTTCATGTGGAATTATTTAGGAGATTTTCAATCCGTGATACACCCATCCCACGCTTACTGGCATCCCTTGACCACTTTAATCAGTTCCTTCAGCATGATTCTCGCCGGAAGTGATGGTTTTTTGGGGGGGAAATGGGTATTTCTGTTAATCGCAGCGCTGGTATCGCCCTTATCTTCCATGCTGGCCTACAAAATTTCTAACCAAAAGCGGACCGCTGTCCTGGCGGGGATAATCGCCTGCTTCCCGGTTTTCTATCTCCCCATGATGCCCATCACGGATTCTTTCAGCCCTCTCATGATTTTAGGGACGGCATTCTATTTAGTGGTAGAAAAAGGGGACAAACCTGGCTGGGCCTTTCTCTTGGGTGCGCTGGTAGGCGCGATGCATCTCGCCAGAACGGAAGGTCTCATCTGGGTAGGAATCGCTTTCCTGGCTATGTACATGATTGGGGTGACAGCTCTTAGAAATTATGCCGCGTTGCTGGCAGGATATTTGATCGTTTTCGGCCCATGGATGATAAGAAATAGTTTAGTATTCGGAAATCCCTTGGGGACAGGGAACCTCCCGGCTTTATGGTTAACAGACTACGATCAGTTATTTGTTTATCCGGCCAGCAGATTAAATCCAAAAAATTGGTTCGCTCAGGGTTTGATTGACATATTACAGGACCGCATATGGAGTCTGGGTTTAAATGTGAAGACCGCCGTCTTCGTGCAGGGACAACTATTCTTGTTTCCTCTGCTTGTCGTGGGGATGAGAAATAAATGGAAAAACACGCTGGTTAAGATGGGATTGATTGCCTGGTTGATCTTGTTTATTTTGATGACGGTCCTATTTCCTTTTCAAGGAGCTAGAGGCGGGTTCTTTCACGCGGGGGCGGCCTTGCAACCGTTGATCTGGGTCTTATCAGCTGTAGGGTTTTCATCATTTATTGATTGGGGTGTTGAAAGGAGGTCCTGGATTCAAAGTCAGGCCTGGAGAACCTTGGGCATAGGGCTGGTTCTGCTTTCTTTTGGGACCTCGGTTTTCGTTGTTAAAGATCGTGTGGTTGGGGAGGACATTCAGGCTCCCCGCTGGAACGAGAGTTTTCGCCAATATCAAACTATTGGAGATACCCTCGTCCAACTCGGCGCAGAAAAGAAAGATGTGGTGATGATCAATAATCCACCCGGCTTTTATGTTGCGACACGATTCAAGTCCATTGTTGTTCCTGATGGGGATCTGCAAACACTGCTTCAGGCGGCAAATAAGTATCAAGCTGAATATCTGGTATTGGATCGAAATGTCCCTCAGGGATTGAGGAATGTATATCAGAACCCCGAAAACAATCCTGGATTAACATACCTGCAAACAGAAAACGGGGTTCATTATTTTAAAATAGATCAAACTGGAGAAAGCGCTTAGGCTCAAAAACCATGAAGAAGAAAGAGATCCTGATTACCGGTGGGATTTCCTTGTTTTCCCTGGGGATATATTTGTTGTCCAGCGTGTGGGTGTACAGCCTGGGTTTCCCGCTGGATGATGCCTGGATTCATCAAACCTATGCCAGGAATTTCGCCCATCATTTTCAATGGAGTTTTTTCCCCGGCGAAATATCGGGGGGGTCCACGGGTCCCTTATGGGGTTTCCTGATTTCTATTTTTTATTTCTTTGATATCGCTCCCTATATCGGGACATATTTCTTGGGTTTTCTCCTGCTGTGGGGAATTTCAATACTCGGAATGTGGGTCTTTTCCACTCTCCTTCCAGATAAAGAAAACAAGGCCTTGTTAGTAGGCATTTTAGTAGCATTTGAATGGCATCTCGTTTGGGCCGCTGGCTCTGGAATGGAAACGCTGTTGTTTTCTTTGTTGGCCTTGTTGGTATGCGGCCTTTCAATCCAAAATAATAAGCGTTGGCTTCTCCTGGGACTGTTGGTTGGGGTGAGTGTTTGGGTTCGACCCGGTGGGGTGGCATTATTAAGTCCGGTGTTTTTCGTATTGCTTATCAGGGCATCGCCGCAGGAAATCTGGAAAGGCGGCATACGGGTTCTCTTCGGTTTTTGGATCTCAACGGGGTTATATTTATTGTTCAATCTTTGGGTTGCGGGGGACATTCTCCCCAATACCTTCTATGCAAAACAAGCAGAATATGCAGCAACCCGATCTGCTCCCCTCCTGCAGAGGGCGGTGAAATTGGGTTTACAGCCTTTTGTAGGGGCAGGGATCGTAACCCTTCCAGGACTTGCACGGTATCTGATCGGGTCCATCAAGGACAAAAAATGGGAACCATTGGCAGGTCCATTATGGGCTGTGGGATACATCTGCCTTTATGTATTGCGTCTGCCCGTCACCTACCAGCACGGTCGCTATCTGATCCCAACCATACCTATCTTTGCCATATGGGGCATGGCGGGATTGTTAGACTGGATCCGATTGGCATCCAAAGGAAAATATCGACGAATTGCCAGCAGAACCTGGGCAGCGGTGCTTGTGGTGGTTACGGTCATATTTTGGGGAATGGGCGCGCGGGTATATAGCAGAGATGTGGCTTTCATTGAAACCGAAATGGTGAAAATCGCCGAATGGGTAAACGATCATGTGGAAGAAAGGGCGGTTATCGCTGCCCATGATATTGGCGCTCTAGGGTATTATTCTGACCGTAAAATCGTTGATATGGCTGGATTGGTTTCTCCGGATGTGATCCCCTTTATTCGCGATGAGAGCCGGATCGCGAATTATCTCGATGAGAATGAGGTTAATTATTTGATCACTTTTCCATTCTGGTATCCTGAACTAACGGCCAAAGGGGAGTTGATTTATCAAACGCAGAGCGCATTTGCGCCACAAATGGGCCTGGAAAATATGGCTGTGTATCGTTGGAAGGTTGAGAAATAAAGGAATTGTTAGTTCCCAAAAGAAAACACGGGTTTGCCTGACCAGTCTACCTGTGCTATACTCACAAAAAGCAGAACATCTTATGGAGAGTAATATGGTTGGTGAAAATCCGAATGGAGAAACGAAGTCAATAACCACAATTCGCGAAAACATCCAGATGGATTTAGAAAAAGCGAGACAAAAATTAGAGCGTGTCTCCAAGAAATTACAGCAGAGTCAAGAGGAAGTGGACAAACTTTCCCAAAAGAATGTCCAGACTTCATCCCAGCTTCAAAAAATGAAATCAAATATTGACGAAGTATCCTCTAGAGAGGTTCAAGGGATGTACGATGACGCTTTGGACACTCAACAGCGATTGTTCGTCATGCGCGGTCAGATGGAAAAGTTGCAGAGCGAGCAGGTCCATTTACAGGATTACATCGAACAGTTGCAAGCCTTGCGAGATCAATTTCTGGATACCCCATTACTGGGAGATGGGCAGGACCAACCGGATGCGGGTGAGTTAATCGAATCGGTCATCCAGGCTCAAGAAGCGGAGCGGCACAGATTGTCAAGGAAGATGCATGACGGCCCAGCACAAGCCCTTTCCAACTTTATTTTACAAGCGGAAATAGCCCAACGTCTATTCGATATGGATATTGAGCAAGCCCGGGAGGAGCTGGATGAGCTGAAAGTGACGGCCAACGCAACGTTTGAGAAAGTGAGAGATTTCATCTTTGAATTGCGGCCCATGATGCTGGACGATCTCGGTCTTGTACCGACTTTACGGCATTATATTGAAGGCTATCGGGAGCAAACTGGGATGGAGGTCAATTTCTCGGCATCCGGGACGGAAAGGCGCTTGGATGGCTATTTGGAAATCATGATCTTCAGGGCGGTCCAGGAATTATTGAGCAATGCCTATCGGCATAGCGAAGGGAATAGAGTAACCGTCCATATCGACACACAGGAGGAATCTGTAGAAGTGAGTGTGGAAGACGACGGGAAAGGATTTAATATCGATCAGGCGTTGGATGGGAGCATGGGCATCAAAGTCATCAAGGATCGAGTGGAGATCCTTGGGGGCGAGATGATCATCGACACGGCTGTGGGACAGGGGACAAGAATCAACTTCGAGGTACCGGCGGGCACGGAGGGGGAAGAGGTCTTTGCATAATTGTAAGGTATTCCATATTGCAATCTCGACTTTCATTCAATATAATGGCAAGTAGCCAGAGAGGTTCGCATACGCCTTGAAGGAAATCCACTTTATAAGGAGGTGAAAACCATGTTGTTCGCACCGAAAGAAAAAGGCCAAGGTCTTGTAGAGTATGCGCTTATTCTTGTGTTAGTTGCAGTTGTTGTAATTGTCATTCTCTCACTACTTGGTCCTGCCATTGGCAACGTATTTAGCAATATTGTCAACGCTATATAAACAGCCAAATATGCCCATAGGGCCCGTGACAGCCTAAGATGTCACGCACGCAAAGCCCTGCCTGATGGTAAGGTTTTGCGTGTTTTATCTTAACAATCCTTAAGGCCGAGTACCGGCTAATTATCAAAATTCATAAGTGGAAGACGGATTTTGGGGTAGTAAAGATTACCAATATCAGTTAAACTACTATTAGGTTTGTTATACGAATTAGGTACGATAGATATGCTGGAATGATAAAATATCAACAATGAATCATTTTCATCCAGGAGGTTGATATGAGTCGCGGAAGAGTGTTCTTATACCTGAGTTTGATCCTGATCCTGTTGCTGGTCGGGGGATATGTTGCTTATCAAAATTTTTTCAAGCCAACGGATGCGGGACAGCCAGTGAGTCAACAACCAACTCCTGTTCCTGACACGGTTGACATCGTCGTTGTCACCCAAAAAGCAGCCCGAGGGACAGTATTGAATGAAACTTTGTTAGGGAAGATTGCCCTTCCGCGAGACGTAGTCATTCCCGGCATGTTTACTGATTTGGCGCAAGTTGTAGGCCGACAGGCGAAATTTGATTTGGATAGCGGCATCCCTCTCACAGCGAATATGTTAGTGGATAGCGCGGATCAATTATCTGAAACTGGGTCTGTGGCTTCCTTATCCATCCCGGAAGGCATGGTGGCGAAATCCATTCCCATTAACCGCCTATCCAGCGTGGCTTATGCTTTGAAACCCGGAGACCGGGTTGTCGTCATCGCTTCTATGCAGTTTATCGATATCGACCGAGAATTTCAGACGGAATTGCCCAATAGAGCTGGGCTGGTATTTCAAGCAGGGATCACGCAGATCGAAGAGGGTGAGCAAGGCGCTTCTGGGGAAACCCTCACATTGATGATTACCGGCAGTCAAGACAGCACAACGATAGGGAAAGCCACGGAAACCGGAGATTTTTTTGGTGAAACCATATACGCACTCCCTTCCGAAGAACAACGTCCCCGATTGGCGACTCAGATCATCATCCCTAGTGCTACGGTCCTCCAAATAGGCGAATTTGCTTATGGGGAGAAGGAGAAGGAAAAAGAAGAACCTCTTCCCACGCCAACCCCATCCCCTGGGGGCCAGCAGCAAGCAGCTCCCGTTGAAGAGGAAGAGAAACCACCCGATATCATCACCTTGATCGTCACCCCTCAGGAAGCGGTGAACCTTACTTATCTGCTGAACAGTGGGGTGGATCTGCATTTGGCTTTACGTTCCGCGGGTGACAGCACAGCTGTGGATACCCAAACTGTGTCCATAAATTATCTGCTTGATAATTATGCTATTCCTTTGCCAGAAAAACTGCCTTATGGGTTTGCACCCAGAGTAGATGAGGTGATGGAAGAGGTTGACAAGGAAGCGAAAGCAACACCTGTTCCCTAAATGTAATGCTTGAATCGCAGGAAACAGATTTTATGGAAGACCAAGATTACTCAGTATTAATCGTTGATGATCACGCTGAAACCAGGAAAAATATCAGCAAATTGCTCCAATTTGAGAGCGATATCAAAGTCGTCGGCACGGCAAGTACGGGTCGCGAGGGCATCCAAAAAGCCAGAGATGTCAATCCTGATGTGGTCTTGATGGATATCAATATGCCGGATATGGATGGCATAAATGCGACAGAGGCCATCCAGGAACAGGTGCCTACGACGCAGATCGTCATCTTATCTGTGCAGGGGGATACCAATTACATGCGCAGGGCCATGTTAGCCGGAGCGCGGGACTTTTTGACGAAGCCTGCGAAAAGCGATGAATTGATCACCGTAATCAGACGGGCCGGTCAAAAATCGAAAGAGGAAAAGAAGAAGGCTCAATTTGCTGTGCCAAGTCAAGCAGGGGTAAGGACAAAATTTGGGACAACGTCTCAACTTTCCGGTTTCGGCAAGATCATCTCGGTTTACAGCCCGAAAGGTGGCGTTGGCAAGACGACGATCGCCACCAATTTAGCTGTTACGTTACATCGAGAGGAAACCCCCGTTGTGATTGTGGATGGGAATCTGCAATTCGGCGATGTGGCGGTCTTTATGAATGAGCGCAGTAAAAACAGCATTGTGGACCTCACCCCCTTGGCAGATCAATTAGATCCTGAAGTCGTCGACGAAGTGGCCATTCACCATAAATCCTCGGGGGTGGATATCGTATCAGCACCCCCTCATCCTGAGGATGCGGATAAAGTATCAGGTCCCGCGCTGGTGAAAGTGCTGCAATACTTGAAGCGCCTTTACACGTACGTGATTGTAGACACGGCAACGGGCCTTTCTGATATCACCCTGGACACACTGGAAGCCAGTGACCTGATGATATTGGTTACCGCGCAGGATATTCCGTCTATCATCAATACGCGCATGATGCTTTCCTTATTGAAGGCCTTGAATATCAATCAGGAACGGATTATTTTGACGATGAACCGTTATGAAAAGCAGATCTCAATTTCTCCCGACAAAGTCAGTAAAAACATGAACCATAAGATCGTAGCAGTTTTACCGGAGGATCCACAAATCGTTGTGCCCGCTGTGAACCGAGGGGTTCCTTTTATGCTGGATGATGGAAAATCCAAGGAAATTGGTAAAAGCATTTTGGATCTCTCTGCAAAGGTCAGAGAAGGTTTGAGCAAACTTGAGAAAGAAATGGTTTCTGAAAATTAAATGACAGCTGGAGCCATGACTGGATCCTTGAAAAAAGGAAGTGAGTAGATATGTCATTATTAAAAAGAATTGAACAGAGCAAAGGTACGAAAGGGGAAGGCTCAGCTAAGGAAGAGGGTTCTTCACGGTTGGGTACGTTAGAGGCCCGGAGGGTTTCTCCACCCCGGAAAAGAGCGCAAGAAGAGACCTATGCAGATTTAAAGGTGAGAGTCCAGAACAGGTTGCTGGCAGAATTGGATCCATCCATCGACGTATCAGAAGTTGATAAAGTCCGTGGAACCATCCGTGAATTATTTGAGCAAATCCTTTCCGAGGAAAGCATCGTCCTCTCTAGGCAGGAAAAGCACCGGTTGTTTGAGCAAATCTCAGCGGAAATTCTGGGTTTTGGTCCCCTGCAGCCGCTGCTGGAGGACGACGAGATCACCGAAGTCATGGTCAATGGGGCGAAAAACGTTTATCGCGAAAAATACGGCAAAATTAAACGCGTGCCGATCACTTTTGAAAGTGATGAACACGTGATGCGCATCATTGATCGGATTGTCGCTCCTTTGGGACGGCGGATCGATGAATCCAGCCCTTATGTAGATGCTCGCTTGCCCGATGGATCCCGTGTAAACGCAGTCATCCCACCTATTTCTTTGGTTGGGCCCTGTCTGACCATCCGTAAATTCTCCAAGGATCCCTTTACTGTGGAGCAGTTGGTCGATTTTGGGACGATCACGCCCGGGGCGATCAAATTCCTTGAAGCGGCGGTGAAAGCGAGGTTGAACATCATCATTTCTGGAGGAACTGGTTCGGGGAAGACCACGTTGCTCAACGTGCTTTCTCAGTTCATTCCCAATGATGAACGGATCATCACAGTGGAGAACGCTGCTGAGCTGCAGCTCCGCCAGGATCATGTCGTCACCTTGGAGTCTCGACCTCCTAACATCGAGGGGCGAGGGGAAGTGACCATCCGGCAATTGGTCATCAATACCTTGCGTATGCGTCCGGATCGCATCATCGTCGGCGAGATTCGTGGCGAGGAGGCTTTGGACATGTTGCAGGCCATGAACACCGGTCATGATGGATCGTTAACCACAGCCCACTCTAACAGCCCTCGAGATACCTTGGCCAGGATCGAGACGATGACTTTGATGGCGGGGATGGAACTGCCCGTACGCGCTATCCGAGAACAAATCGCCTCAGCAATTGACCTGATTGTCCATCAAAGCAGACTGCAGGATGGAACGCGAAGGGTGGTCAGCATCACCGAGGTTGTAGGGATGGAAGGTGATACAATAACCATGACGGACATTTTCAATTTTGAGCAGACAGCGATCGAAGATGGCAAGGTAATGGGTGAGTTACGCCCCACCGGGTTAAGGCCCAAAGGGCTTGATAAAATTGAAGGTGCTGGGATTCACTTGCCGCCAGCGATCTTCAACCGAAGGAGCGGATCGAGGTAGAAACCTATTCGAAGGCAAGCTGATAAATGGATTGAAGGTTACATGTCATGACATTTGTTCTGGTATTCGGCGGTGGATTGGCATTTGTGTTGTTGCTCGTTGGGATCGTCATATCCCTGCGGGAAGAGAAATCCCTGATTGACGATCGGTTTTCTCACTACATTGATGAAGATTTTGAATTCGAGGAAGAAGAGGAAGTTGAGAAAGCAACCCCCATAGCTGAGTGGTTGGACAGCATTCTTGAGCGGTCTAAATGGGGGAGCAGGATCGCGGAAAGTTTAGCGCAAGCAGACCTAAAATTAAGACCTGCAGAATATTTAGCCCTCATTGTCATCGTCTCCTTCGGGCTTGCTTTCATTGCTTGGTTTATTGGCGGGCGGTCCATCATCTCTGCACTCATTGGTGCGATCGTGGGGGGAATCATCCCGCGGACATATGTCAAGCGGCAACAGAACAAGCGTTTGATGACTTTCAATAACCAGCTGCCAGATATGCTCAACCTGGTTGTGAATGGCTTGCGGGCAGGTTATTCGACCATGCAGGCATTGGAAGCGGTCAGTAAGGAATTACCTCCGCCGATGTGCGACGAATTTCGACGCGTGGTACAGGAGATGCAGCTTGGTTTATCCATGGAACAGACTCTGGCAAACCTCCACCGCAGAATCCCCAGCGATGACTTGGATTTGATCATTACGGCGATCAACGTGCAGCGGGAGGTGGGTGGTAACCTGGCTGAAATCCTGGACACGATTTCCTACACCATTCGAGAGCGCATCCGAATTCAGGGTGAAATCAAAGTCCTCACATCCCAGGTAATGTACTCCGGACGCTTCTTGGCAATGCTTCCCCTGATTTTGATGGGATTGCTGTGGTTTGCAAACCGGGAGTACTTACTCAGTTTCTTTGAACCCGGAAACCTGTTGTGCGGCGTTATCATGTTATCCATCGCGGGCGTGATGGTCCTCGCTGGGTATATCGTCATGACGCGCTTGGCTGATATTGAGGTGTGAGTTAAAAGGGAGAAACCCATGAGTATCCTTATTTGGGTAGCCGTGTTTGTCGTCCTCATCATCTCCGTATCGCTTATCGTGGTCGGCTTACGAGATCGATCTGAGGTCTCACCACTTGAAGAGCGATTACAAGAATACGCAGCCAGAGGTGAAGAGGTCACCCTGGAAGAGATCGAATTGTCCCAACCGATCACGGAGCGTGTATTGGTTCCTTTTGCACGGGCTGTGGGGGAATTTGCGGAACGATTTACCCCTCAGAAAGCTTTCGAACAGACCCGTCACAAACTGGCCTTGGCCGGCAATCCCCGGGGAATGGACCCCACTATATTTTGGGCATCAAGGTTTATCGCTGCTTTCGTGGTTTCCGGTTTGTTGCTCCTGGTTTTCACTTTTGGTTCCATAGATTGGACTTGGGGAAGAAAATTGATGATTTTGGGGATCTTTTCTGTGATCGGGTTTTTCACCCCTCAGCTATTACTCCAAAGCAGGATCAATAGCCGGCAGGACGAGATACGAAAAGCGATGCCCGATGCCTTGGATTTGTTGACGATCTGTGTTCAGGCAGGGTTAGGTTTTGATGCGGCGATGAAAAAGGTCGCTGAAAAGTGGGACGATGAATTAGCGGATGAGTTTGACCATGTCCTGCGAGAGATCAGGCTGGGAAAAGTCAGGCGGGAAGCCCTGCGGAACATGTCAGACCGGATTGGTATTTCAGAGATGACCAGCTTTGTGGCAGCGATCATTCAGAGCGAACAATTGGGCGTCAGCATGGCGAAGGTCCTTCGCATCCAATCTGACCAAATGCGCACCAAAAGGCGGCAGATCGCGGAGGAGAAAGCCCAGCAAGCGCCGGTGAAAATGTTGTTTCCCATGGCGCTGTTGATTTTCCCTTCCCTGTTGATCATTTTGTTAGGGCCTGCAGGATTGCAGCTTAAGAATTCTGCTTTAGGGGGTATGTTTGGGGGATAATCGGGAATCCAAGGATAGGTAGTTGCTAGGGGGAGATTAACATACATGTGGAGAGGTAAGCGTGCTGTCTCGCTTGTATGAAGTGAGCTGGAAATTTCTTGATTTAGTTTTTCCGCCAAAATGTGGGGGTTGTAAACGCTGGGGAGCACGGTGGTGTCATTCCTGCCAGGAAGCTGTCCAAATTATCGGAGAAGAAGCTTGCCCTACATGTGGAGAACCGCATCCGTTCGGATCCAGACAATTGTGTGTACGTTGTCAAACCGTGAAAACATATTTTGAACGATTACGATCATGGGCATACTTTAAAAGCCCCGTGAAAGAAGCGGTGTATGAGCTAAAGTATCATCACAACATCGGATTAGGGGAACGCTTAGCCAGGGAATTAGTAACACTCGTCAACTCTTTTGATTGGGTATTTGAGATGGTCATCCCCGTGCCTTTAGGATCCGGGCGATTGAAGGAGCGGGGTTATAATCAGGTGATGTTACTAGCAAGGCCAATGGCCTGGGCTCTCCAAGTGCCCCTCCAAACTCAAGCGGTAAAACGCGTAAGAGAAACGAGTTCACAGGTTGGATTGTCCAGGAGTCAGCGAACGCAAAATGTGCGTGACGCGTTTGCTGCTGATCCTTCGATATTAGAAGGTAGACGGGCATTGTTAGTGGATGATGTGGTAACAACCGGCGCAACGTTCAATGCCTGTGCGAAAGCTCTGAAAGATGCAAAATCCGGAACGATCTATGGAATCACCCTGGCTAGGTCCATTCAACTGTCTTAGCTGGGATATGTCGGGAATATATAAATATGGAGGTTTCTATGGCCCTAGAAGTGAAGATCTACAGTCAGAATTTAGATGTAACAGATCATATCCGCGACCAGGTAATGAAGAAAGTCTCAGGTTTGGACCGGTTTTTAGAAGACATCACCGAAGCGAGAGTGGATCTAAGGTCTACCAATGCCCGGAACGCGGAAGAAAGGGAAGTGGCTCAAATAACCGTAAGAGGGAAAGGCATCATCCTTCGCGCTGAAGAGAGGGCAGGAGACATCCGGGGCGCCTTGAATTTAGCAGTAGATACCATTCAAAGGCGAATCAAGCGATATAAAGGCAAACGGAATCAGCGCTGGAAGCAAGCTCAAAACCAGGTTGAATTTGAGTCTATCCCTTTTGAAGAGGAGAGAGATGAGAAAATCGTGCGCAGAAAAGAATTTACCATCCGACCCATGGATGAATGGGAGGCGATTGAACAGATGGAGCTCCTGGGACATGAGCAATTCTTTGTATTTTATAATGCAAAGACTGATTCTATAAATGTCCTTTACAAGAGGAAAGATGGATCTTATGGGCTTTTACAACCGGAGGTTGCTTACTGAATCCCGGAAATAAAGAAAGCCAGCAAGGGGAGAATGACCTTTGCTGGCTTTTATATTTAAAATGGGTGATTTGGAGAAAAGCGTATTCGGCGCTTAATCCAAATTGGATACCGGGTTGCAGGTTACATGGAGGTAATGGAACTTCCCCTTTGGTGGAATGAGCTCAATGACTTCTTGAACGTGATATTGAGTCCCGCCAATTTTTATTAAGCCTCCTTTCTTAGGTCGGGTTTCCAAATTCACGATTCCCCCTGGATGATTGCTGTTCGGCACGAAGTAACTTATTTTGTATGTGGTCATCTTACCTTCCTCGAAGTTCAAGGGAACGATGACGAAGCTTGAACGAGAGATCGGAAGCCATGTTTTTCATCACAATGTATCCGATATGAGCGTTTTCCTCACAAAGGTCGTGGAAATCTTGGTGGTTGATTACCAGTAGGGATGTGGGCGTTTGTATGGCCCGGACCGTCGCAGAACGGTTGGCATGATCAATCAAGGACATCTCCCCGATCAGCTGGCCTGTGCCTAGATGAATAATCGCTTTAGGGGGTAGGTCTTCCCCTTGTCTTAACTCGATTTCCATAAGTCCATGCTTGATGATGCACATTTCGTGTCCCGGTTCCCCCTCTACAGCGAAAAGTTCGCCTGAAGAAAGCGACCTTTCTTGGCAGATGGAGGTAATTTTCGCCAGTTCGGAATCCGTAAGTCCCCTAAACAGCTCTGTCTTCTTTAGCAATTCCTTCATGTCCATAAGGGGCTCCGAACGCTGGTATATACGAGGGATTGAATTCTTTATAAACGAATTGAAGGAAAGTTTCAATACCAACCTATTCAGATCAGGGGCCTGTTTTGACTTAAAACATCAAGCAGGCGGAGTGGTATAATGGGAAAAATTTTAGTGTTGATCCCTCTGCTTTGCAAGTGGAATAGGGAATCATGATCATGAACTAAAATACGAAATGGAAGACGGGTAATTAAAAACGTTCATAAGACATCAATAATAAGGAAGTTTTTTATTTGGATGTTATGTTTTAGCTGAAGAATGAAAAGTGAGGGACAATGCATAGAGATAGAGAGATATTGGAAAGGGTAGCTGATTTGTTTGAAGGGGAAATCGAGGTTGGAGTAATCGAAGAGGCTGTAGAGGAAATCCTTCTGGCAATTGGAGAAGACCCTAATCGGGAGGGGTTGGAAAATACCCCGGCCCGCGTCGCTAATGCATATAAAGAGTTGTTGGCCGGCTACCGCACCGATCCCATCGAATTGCTAAACGAGGCTGTTTTTGAAGTCTCTTACGATGAAATGGTTATCGTCCGCGATATTGAATATTACAGCATGTGTGAACACCATATGCTCCCGTTTCTTGGGAAAGCGCATGTAGCGTATATTCCCGATGGAAAAGTAATCGGGTTATCGAAAATCCCAAGAATTGTGGATATGTATTCAAGGCGTTTACAGGTTCAAGAAAGGATGACCAGGCAAATCGCTGACCTGCTTGATGAATTGCTCCACCCCCAAGGAGTGGGGATCGTCGTCGAAGGGCTGCATTTATGTTCTGTCATGAGAGGGGTAAAGAAACATGATGCCCGGATGACGACGTCCGCCATGTTGGGCGCTTTTCGGACCAATATGCCTACAAGACAGGAGTTCCTGGATAATATCTCTCGCGGTGCTACACCAGTTCATCTTTAATGGGGTAAATAACTGACAAAGGCTGCCCTCATCAATGAGTTGAGAGGTGGGAATCACTCTGCCTGATACAGCGTGCATAAATCAAGGTCCTCCCGAATGAAAAAATCCTTTTTAGGGAAGAGACGTCTGGCTGCATGCTGTAGGGTTTCTCGGGTTTGGGGGTGTTTAAAATGGGGCAAAATCTCCGCGCAGGGGATGGAGACATGAGCCTGAGTCCATAGCTCATCATCCAGGCTTTCTTCATCAAAGATAAGGATATCGAGATCTATGGTGCGGTCTGCGTTTTTGTCTTCCGTGCGAGTCCTGGCTAATTTCGATTCGAGTGGGATGAGGACCCCATATTTTAATTCATCAAGCTCCATATCAGCCTGAATCTGGATGGCTGCA
>CAYZTL010000010.1:40668-121373 GCA_964481465.1 uncultured Anaerolineales bacterium | reverse complement strand
CTTGTTGGCAACCCTTATATGCCTGCGTTCATTTATCAGCCTGAGTAGTTACATTTAATCTAAGAAATCTTTCTCTCTCAGGGCGAGGTCATGTTTTGGGTCATTCTCACAATAAAGGTTTCGGGCATTGACCTATCTTGCCTTACGGCACTGATCCTGTCACCCCGTTTAGGCAGATAACTTTCCAAATCATACCACCTTTAATCAAAAATAGGGCAACCTTTGTTCAACAGGTTTGTTTATAACGACTCCGGCGCCACCAGGACAATATTCCCGACGACTGTGCCGCTCTCCAACATCTCATTAGCGCGGAAGGCCTCCAGAATGGGGAACTGGTGCGCGATGATGGGTTTGATCTCCCCTTTTTTCAGCAATTCAAAAAGCGCAGCCCAGTCCTCCAGAAAGGGCTTTCTGTTGAGATGTACGCTTCCTGTGCCGTAAAACATCGCTGGCTTTCCATTGGGTAAGAGGTTGTAGAAAAACACCCTCCCCACCAGGCGGATCATGCGCGGGATGCTTCCCGGATTGGCATAGCACACGAACTTACCCCCGCGGCGCAGCAGGGAAAACCCGCGCTCAAGATACTCCCCACCCACGCCGTCAAATACCGCACCAAGGCCCCCCGGCTCCGCCTTTTGGATCACCTCCACAAAATTTTGGGTGCGGTACTCTATCGGCTCTGCCCCATATTTGCGCAGGATATGATGCTTGCCTTTAGACGCGATCCCGTACATGGTCAAGTCAGCCAGCCTACCCAGTTGGAGGAATGCCGTCCCGATCCCCCCACTGGCTCCGATGATCAACACTTTGTCCCCAGGATAAACCTTCGCGGAGCGATACAGGGTTTGGTAGGCGACGAGGTAATTTAATATCAGCGGCACCGCTTCCGCAGGATCCAGATCCTCCGGGACAGGAATCAGCTGCTTCTCCTTGGCGTACACGTACTAGCTGTACCCCCCATATGTGGTCATCACCGCCACCACATCTCCCACACCCGTCTGATCCACATCAGGAAGGGACACGGAAGCGGCCAACACCTTGACCCGGATCTCCCCTTCGGACGGGGGACACAGCTCCTGTTCCACTACCTGGAGGACGTCTGGGCCGCCATGTTTCGTTGCCAGCAGGCTGCAATACTAATTCATAGATAAAGGCTCCAACGGAGAGACACAAATTCCGATCCTTCCCTATATATATACGGATTGTACCCATAAAATTGGTATTCTATAAATCCGTGAGAAATTAAAATTCATTTCACAGGGAAAGGATCATCAACCTCTAACCCAAGGTGTAAAAAGGCCGGTTTTATAAAAGGAGAGCGTGCAGAAAGGCATTGACATCTAACACCGCTCCCCTCAGATCCCGGGATGAGAACCAGCAGGATAATCTCATTTCAGCGATGTCGAGTCACCAGCTTGCACCTCCCCCTTGAAGATGCACTTCGCATAAAGAATATCAAATATTTAATATGTAATATTTTTATTAATCACCCGGCCATTGAAAGTGGGGTGTCCAACTTTAAGGTATAGTAAGATCCAAAGCAGTGCACAAAATCACCCTATAAAAGAGCATGGAGAAAGGATATGGAATTACAGGTAGGCGACCGAGCGCCAGATTTTACCCTCAATAGCCATTTAGATAAGAAGGTCACCCTGCGCGAGTTCAGGGGCCAGACCGTGGTGCTGGCCTTCTTTCCGCAGGCCTTCACCCCGGTTTGAACGGCGCAAATTCCGTCTTATGAAGCGGAGTATGCTTCATTCGCGGAATTAAATGTCCAGGTTCTGGGCATCAGCGTCGATCATATTCCTGTATTGAAAGCATGGGCAGAAGACATTGGCGGTATCACCTTCCCGCTGTTGAGTGATTTCTGGCCCCACGGTGAGGCGGCCAAAAAATACGGTGTCTTCCGGGAAGAAGATGGCTATTCCGAGCGGGCGATCTTCATCATTGACAAAGAAGGGATCATCCGCTACATCGATGTCCACGAGATTGATAATCAGCCCAGTAATGAGGAGTTGTTCACAGAAATCAAACGCATCCAGCCGGATATTAAACCACCCCTCCCAAGAAAGGAGGAAAGGGAAAAGGAAAGCCTTGAACTCGAAGGGGTGATGCTCTTCTGCAATCAGTGGTGTCCGGGCTGCCGCAGAGCGCGTAATTGGCTGGCAAAGCACAGCATTGAATACCTGGAAATTGACATCACCCGTAATGAACAGGCAGCCGCCCAGGTCAAAGAATGGACCGGCGGAGACCTGACCACGCCCACGTTTTACATCAACGGGGATGTGGTCATCGATTGGAAGGAGCAAGAGGTCGCCCGCCTGCTGCTGAAAGACGCCTGAAATAAATGGGAAATGTCGTAAGGACGGCTTACGCGGTATAGAGCTCTATCAAAAACCAAATCACCGCGAGGGTGGATGACCTGCTGTCATCATTTAGGTTCTATGTAACTTGGCTCCTCTGGTTCGGTCACTTCGTAATCCCGCTCCCAGCCTTCATGCTGGAGCGTGATGGATTCCAAGGCCACCAACGTCTCATTCGCTTCCAGGTCACTGAGCGCAGTATAGTGCGAGGGCCAACACCGGTAGACGTAAAACGCCATCACAAGCTGGCCGGCTTCGTTGTAGAGCTCAATGACGATATCCTTACGAAAATCTTTGAGGGAGACTTCTGATCCTAAGCCGGCGCCAAAATTCCAGACTTTGTTGACCCATTTTTCAAAAGAGTCATCATGGGTGCGACCGCGTTCCAAGAGGATGGGTTCAAATTTGGTTTGACCCGGAGATTTCCGGACCATGCTTGGATCGGCTGCCACGCGGCCAACCTCGAGTTCGGTCAATAGGTTTTCCGGCGTCCTCTTAAACCACGAACCGTGGCGCGGTTCACAAACGATTTCAACATCCGTCGCTTTCCACAAGCGACCGAAAAACAACCGCGCCCGTTCCTCATTAAACGCATGACTGGGCGGGAGTTGAACCAGGTAAACGCTGAGCTTCTCATCCAGGTTGGCTGTATCACTGAGGAAGCGAGACATGGGCTCCCACTCTTCCAGATTCCCCTTATGGGTCACATCCTGGTGGACTTTCACCGAGAACCGGAACGCTTCCGGCACCGAATCCGCCCATCGGGCATAGGTCGACGGTCGATGCCAATTCCGAAAAGAAGAATTGATCTCCACTACAGGCAACTTCTGGGCATAACGCTGGAGATGGGTTTCTCCCTCCGGGAAGCGCGGCTGATGCTCTTTGCGCAGCGACCATCCCGCCTTGCCGACATAGATCATTACCAACACCTCCACCAAATAGCCGTCTCCATCTCATGAAGCTAGTCCCGCCTACCCCTTATTTAATGGGGTCGAACCCACCAATATCGGTCAGCGGCGGTGGATCACCATATCCCCGGGAACAGTCGGTGGGGGACCTTATTTTGATAATCCGGGTAGCCCGTTAACTTATCCTCCAGGCTGTTATCCTCCAGCCGGGTGCGGATCACCAGTGCTGTGACAACGATCACTACAGGCAGGAACGCCCATAAGGCATCCAGGAAAAATGGGGTTGCCAGATAGCTAAGCAGCGCACCGGCATAGCCGGGGTGCCGTACCCACCGGTAGAGACCCCCGGTGACAACGCGGTGACCACGGTCCGTCTGGATGCGGACCATACCGGAGAAAAAGGGATTGGCAATCAAGGCATAAGAACCCAGAACATATCCGATCAGGATTAATATCAGCGAGAAAATTTTCACAGGGAAACTGAACGAAGTGGACCAACCAAAGCGCACATCCAATCCCACCACCAGGGGAATTAACCCCCCGCCCAGCGCCGTCAGGGGAGCCAACAATTTGTCCCAAGACTCAGCATCTTCATGGCGCAGCATACGAGCCCGTTCCCCCAGTAGATCGGGATGACGCCGGGCAGCCAGCGCTCTGCTGATGACAAATCCCAGGATGTTTATCGCCGCATAGGCCCAGGCTTCCCACCAGCCCCAACGCCAGGTGATGAGTAGGGGCAAGCAGGGAATGACGACTATAAACAAAACCAATTGAATCAGGAGACGTGGGGTGAAGGTTTTTTCTTTCATGTTTCCTCCTCGGCCAACGGGCTAGCATTCGCGAATCCAGTCTCAAAAGGGTTACATCCCGGGCAGAAGCAGATTTAAGACCCAATGACCATCCATAAAATATCCGATCTCGAATTTCCATCTAATCCCAGCGGATCAAGCATCCTCCATTCCAAATCGGTTTTCATTTCTTGATTGTACATCAACTCCAATGTTTAATCGCGCTCTAATCAAAATTTCCAGGCCGATTTCCAGGAAAGCGAATTCGCTTAACACGCTGCAACACAGGTGCCCATCTTTTTTGTTGAGGTTTCGTTCATTCGCGGAGATAGTCCCACAGATGTGACAACGCCTTGAAATCAGGCAGACATCCTCGGGAAAAGGCCTAATTGAATGTTGCGTGGAGAAGATAAACTTGTTACACTGATCTCTATAAGAGCGTGATCTTATGATGGCAAAAGGAGGGTAGTCATGAAAGACACCAAGCTTTTCTTTTTACTGTTTGTTGGCTTTTTGGTCCTTCTCAACGGCTGCGGTGGGGGAGCAGGATCGGGAGAGACAGCGGAGGATTACCTGGCTGCTGCGGTAGCCCACATGAACGAATTGGATGGATATGAGTTCCAGCTCTCTCACGGCGGACCGCCGGTGTACGTCGACGCCGAGGGTCAAACCAAATTCGTCAACGCCACGGGTCATTTCGTCTCCCCCGATAAGGCAAGCACGACGGTGAAAATCTCTTTAGGAAGCGTCGTGGCGGAAATTTCGGTGATCAGTTTGGGCGACACCCAGTGGGGCAGCAACCCGCTGACCGGGTCCTTCCAAGAACTGGATGAAACTTACACCTACAAACCGGCGAAATTCCTCAACCCGGAAACGGGCTTTTTCACCACCCTGGGAAAAGAACTGACGGATGTAGCCCTGGTCGGCGAGGAAGAACTCGAGGAAATACCGGGGGTGAAATTGCAGCATCTGTCGGGTAAATTGCCCGGAGAGGTGATCTCCGAGGTGAGTTACGGTCTGATTGCTGGCGAAAGCGCTGAGGTTGACCTGTGGATTGACACAAATGCGGACGAAATCCACCGCGTTTTGTTCACCGATCCCGCTACCGCAGATGACGAGGAACCGTCCACCTGGCAGTTTGACTTCTGGAATTTCGGTGAAACCATTGACATAGAGGCACCCTAGGGGGTTCACTTGCGTAGATGGACCACGAGTCCCGGGTTTAAAGTCGCGTTAATCGCTGTGCCCATTTTCATCGGGGCCCTGGATTTAACGGTCGTCTCAGCTGTCCTTCCTCACGTGCTGCTTGACCTGGAATTGCCCTTCCAGACCGGCATGGACGACGCGGCCTGGATCGTTTCCGGGTATTTGCTGGCCTACAGCGTCTCCATGACCTTCATGGGGCGGCTGTCCGATTTATACGGGCGCCGCCGGGTGTACCTGGCAGCCCTGGCGATTTTCGGCATCGGGTCCTACCTGGCCGCAGTGGCCCACACCTGGCCCACCCGCCTGGTCCTGCGGGCCTATTACATGTTCGCTAAGGGTCGACCGGACATCTCGTACCTCTCCCTCTATGTGCTCATCGCCGCGCGCATGATCCAGGCCTTTGGCGCCGGCACCATGGTGCCCGTGGGCATGGCCATGATCGGGGACATTTTCCCGGCCGGGCGCCGGGCCCGCCCCCTGGGTGTGATCGCCGCGGTGGACACCGCGGGTTGGGTGGTTGGTCACCTGTATGGAGGGATCATCGTCCGCTTCTGGCGCTGGCAGACCATCTTCTGGCTCAATTTACCCATCTGCGCGGTCGCTTTTTTGTTGATCTGGTTCCTGCTCCAGGAAGTGGAACAAACCCAGGACACAGGGAGGATGGATTGGACCGGGGCGGCGCTGATCACCCTCAGCCTTTCCTTATTAAACATCGCCCTGGGTTCCGGCGCGGAAGGCTCCGGCGCTGCCGCACTGGACGAGCTGCAGGGCCTGCCGCCTTATGTGCTCCCCGTGGCTTTGATCTCGTTGGCCATCCTGGGCATCTTTATCTGGTGGCAGGGGAGGGTGAAGCACCCTTTGATTGAACTCTCCCTCTTCAAGGGTAAGCACTACCTGCCGGCCAGCCTGACCAATTTCTTGATCGGCATCTCCCTGTTCATTGCCATCGCCAACGTACCGCTGTTCATCAACTCCTTGGTCGCCACCTCCGCTGAACAGGGCGCCTGGGAAAGCGGGTGGATGCTCTCCAGCCTGACCGTGCCCATGGCACTGGCCGCAGTGCCGGGCGGGTGGATCACGGATAAACGCGGTTATCGATTCCCCTCCATGGCCGGATTGATGATGGCGGTGGTCGGCTTTGGATTGATGACCACTTGGACGCAGGATGTGACTTACCTCACCATGGCCCTTCATCTGGTATTCACGGGGGTGGGATTTGGCCTGACCATGGCCCCGGTCGCTGCAGTGGTGATCAACGCCTCCCCAGCGGAGTACCGGGGGACCAGCTCCGCCCTGGTGATCATCTTCCGCTTGGTAGGGATGACCATCGGCGTCTCCGGCATCACCACATTTGGGCTGCGCCGCTCCGAAGTCTTGAGCGTCAAGCTGCTCTCCGACGCGCCCGATGCAGCGGAATTAGCCCGGGTAGGGGTGGAAATGACCGAGCGCGTCATCTCGGAGACGTTCATCATCGCCGGCGCTATCGTCGCCCTGGCCTTAATCCCTGCCCTGTTTTTAGGGTCAAAACCTCCCCAAAAACAAATCGGTTCTAAATAGATTCGCATAAAAACGTTTGAAGCGATTCCAACCACAAGCCTATGTTTGTGGTTGCTGGATTCATTATGTCTTATTGGGTAAGGTGCCTGATTTCCGGGATTGCCAGGCAGCACTCGTGGTGAATAAAAACAGATCCATTTTCCCCCTTGTGGAAGTTTACGTGCCCCATGGATACACCTGGAGCAGTTCACGCTCCACATCCGGGGCCAGCAGGGAAACGTAACACTCGATGTCCGCTAAATGCTTTTTGACAAGCTCACAATCGACACCCTGGGGAGCATACACCGTGAAAATCAGGTTTTCCGTGCCGGGCCGGATCCGGGTCCGATGATCGGGCCCATAGATCACCGTGGAGAGGATGCCTTTCTCATCCAAAATCATCATGTCGCAGGGTTTCGTCTCCTGGGACTGACCCCCTAATCGCTTGTATTCCTCATCACCCCCAGCCACATCGGCGAGGAGGGATCCTTCCACAAAATCCCGGTCATGCCCCGCGGTGAGAAGGAGATTCTCCAGCTCGGCCATGAACATGCCTTCCACCAGGGGGGAAGGCGCGGATATCGGCTTACCTTTAAAGACGACCGTCTCCAGCTGCAGCAAGACGTGATAGGTCTTCCGGAACGCGCTGTAATACGCGTCATAGGCTGCCAGCGTGGGATGCGCCTTCAACCCCTCCCGATCATATCCTGCATAATGCCCCCGCAATCGTCCTTCAAGTCTCCTCTTTTCCTCAATAAACGTGGATAGATCCTCGCTGACCGCCGCGCCCTTCAGCACCAAGAGGCCGACATGCGCCTGAGGATATGTTTTCTGCCATCGTTCAGTGAGGTTCAACATCTGATATTTCCTTTCACCAATCGAAGTATGCCAGGGTCCCAGCGTGCCGATCGTCAGGGGGAACTGAACTGCTTACTGTTCCCCAATGACTTTGGTAGATATAGTTTATTATGCTTACGGGCTTCCACACAAGGGTTCAATCTGGCCTAGATTCAAGTATCAACTGCAACAGGGTCTAAATTGAAAAATACCATTTCTGGTGTCCTGATATCAAGGCATTTCCTTTTCATATATCCTGCAAACGGTGCGTGAATACCCTTCCGGGACAGCCCTTTCTTAAAATGAGGAATTTGGGGAAGAAATCAGAGCTCCCCACGGCTGAGTTGGTCGGCTTCTTTGAGCAGGAGAGGGATCCGAGAATCCCCGTACATATCTGCGATGAACCGTTTTGCTTTCTCCTGTGGGATCCCAACGGAGGTGACATACAAGGGCCGGCCGCTGTCCCTGCGGTAAAGTTCAGCTTCCGCGGGCGTGCCTCGAAAGCGGCTTTTCGCCACCCCGATCACCGCACATGCCTCATCCAGCTCCTGGTAGAGGTACTTTCCCAACCCTGGTTTTCGATCTTCACTAAGATAGACATACCCATCGATAATGATAACTTCCGGCAAAGGTTCAATGAGTTCCAACAACACCAAGATACAAGGTAGTTCCCGCTGATAAAACTTTCCCGGTTCATATTTCTCGACATCCAACAAGGTAGCCGTATATATTTGCGTCCCCTCACATGACTCCCAGTCCTCAAAAAGCACGCCGGCGACGACGGCCTTATCCCTGCGATAGTGAACATCCACTGCAAGAATCATACGATCTCTCATCTTTCCGCCATAGAGGGTTTTCACTTCCCATCATTCCCCAGCATTTTGACTCTTTGCTCCATTTTTGTGGAGAGCTGCCTTGCAGTGCAAACCTATCTGTTGGCGCAGGCAGGACAGAATTACACCAGAAAACTCGCCAGGTAGATCAAGCTTAAAAAAATGGGAAGTCCTTTCAAGCACTTCGGGGTTGGGATGTTCTCCTGCTCCGCAGCCCGCAATATAGAAAGATCAATGCAGGGGAGGAAAAAATCAAGAAGTACGGGCCCCTGGGAAAGGTGCCTGAAAAGAGGTAATCTAAGACATAAAAAGTCACCAAACCCCCGATGGTGAAGAGCGCGCCTGCCAGCTCCCACTTCCAGCCCAGGATCAGCCCCAACCACAGCGCAAAAAAAGCAACCATCATCACCGTCTCCCTGACCGTCATTTGCAGCAGAGGACCAAACCCTTCATCCAACCCCTCCCCAAGGAAAAAAAGCAGGATCAACCCCGCTGCAAGCCCGGACAAGACTCTCCCCACCCAACGGACGATCTTAATCCCCCGCGTTCCATTCTTCTCTGCCATAGGTTCTCCTTATCAATATTGACCCTCCACCACTCAGAACAATTCTCAACAATCTTAGCACAAATCACGACCGCGGACCTAATTATCCTAAAACCTCAGCTCATAAACCTTACTGTTTTCGAAGCCGATCCAGGGTAGATCCCCTTCTTTCCCCTCTTTTTCCCCTTTTAGCCCCCATTTCAGGCCCCTTTTTCTTAAAAACACCCTTCGTTTGGGGGAGAATTAGGAGAAAATTGGGGTTAATTTCAGATTATTTAAAGAAAATCAATGGAGATATATTAATTATTGAACTATATATTGAAAATCTTTATATAAGTACTTGACAAACTAAAAATTATTGATATAATGTGACCAGAATACAAGAAATTGCCCGGAATTTTGATAACTAAAGGAGCAAAACATGTTTACCCCAACTATGAATTTCAATTATGCCCAATCTGTGCAAGAAGAACACCTGCGCCGCGCTCTCCATCAGCCATCGTTCTCCTCCATTCAAGCCCGATCCCCTTACCAGAACGGCCTTTTAGACAAACTGGCGGATCTCTTGATCACCTCCGGACACTCGCTGAAACAGCGCTACCAAACAGCTTGAAGGTAAACAAGAACAACACGCAGCGCAGGCCGCTTCAAAGGAAACCTCCTCTCACCCAGTCTTAGGAAAGCAACCTCCTAACCTTGAGAGGAGGTTTCCCTTTAACCGTAAACTTCACCTTCGGTTTCACAAACTGAGGGGCGAGAAGCGTTTAGCGACATGCTGCGGGATGCCCTTCCCGAATACTCATTTCGGCCCAAACCCAACCGTCGTCCCTCCCGTGGCGAACTCCAGCAATGTAGCGGCGATGATCGCGGATAGGATGATCAAAGAGCGGCCTTCTCGCAAGCGGTACATCGTTTTTGGCGCGTAATAGATCTGGACCACCAGCGCCCAGCTGGCTACAAACAAAGACCAGTACGGTATCCAGCCCAAGATGACGCAAGGCCCAACACCATAACAAACGGCCTTCCAGGCATTCAGAAATCCCCCTTCCCCACCGAGAAGCTTGTAGAGCAGGTGGATAAATCCCCCTAAAAAAGCGGCAAAGAGCAAAGTAAAGACGATGATCAACCCTACTTCTGCTCCGTACGCCCATATCCCAAACCGGGGAAGCAGGTATTGCTCAGTGATCCGCCAGGCGAGGATTTGAGCCTGCAGCGATGATGACAGGTCCGTGCTTGGCCAGCCCAAGAAATTCACTAAGGCTGTAAAAGGGGCAATGAAGGCAGAAACGGAAAGAAGAAAGGAAAACGCCTCCCGGAAACTCTCCCCCTCTAGGCTAGAAAAGAAATCTTGAGGGTCTTTCAGCATGCGAGATATTTTATGAAACATGCTTAGCTCCTTTTACCCACATTATTGATTAACATCCCCATTGTAGATAACTTCATACCCGTCGCACCAGATTACTCATCTACATTATGGACTGAAAACGTGTGAACCTGACCATATTTCCGGCCCATGGTCACATTGACCTCTCCCCTGCTCATCTCGTAGACCACCGACCACTGGGTGGATTCCTGCGAGACCTCGGAAAGCAATTCCATGGCTTCCCGCGCGTTCAACCGACCCCCCGTTTCTTGGAGATGTTGGGAGGGCCGGGCTGAATCTCCAGTCGAAGTTGCGCCCGAAATGCATGTCTGTGGTGTCGCCCAGGGCGGAAAATAGGGAACAGGACCAGGGAGAGGACCAGACCTCTTCCAGGCTCCCGGGGTTGAGCGCTTTCAGCTGCATCTCCCTAAAGTGGGAAGACCCTAGCGAATCATACTCCCCCTGGTAATACATGGTGTAAAGCGGGTGATCATCGACCTTATCCAGACTGCTGAGGGTTGCCGCTTCTTCCGGGGTGAGCCCGTCCTCCCGAAGCTTCCCGCCTGGTGTTTGGGACGGAGTTAGAGTCCGTGTCACGGTGGGCGCATGTGAAATCACCGTCACCCGCGTCCTGCATCCTGGCAAAAGGAACAGGATGGCAACCGCAATCCAAACCCGTCTGGACTTTAAAGATAAGGTCCGATCGTTCATCCCTCACTCCACAGCAAACTTCGACAATCTTCTACATAGATCCCCCCGCACCCCTGGTCACGCCCCTTCCCCCCAGGCCAGGAAGACCAGGGTCAGGGGTTCCTCCGCCTCATTCCAAACCATGTGCTCTGCACCCGGGGGAATGTAATAGGCTTCGTTGGCCCTGACGTCCACCGGCTCCTCTCCGATCTGGGCCCGACCCTCCCCGGAAAGGAAGATGAAGGCTTGCGGGAACGGATTCGTATCCCCGGGGGCGTTCAAGCGTTCCCCTTTTTGCAGCAGGTACCACGCGCTGCGGAACCCTTCCCCATAGAACATAGCCACCGCGTGCCCGCCGTGGATCTTCCGGGCGTGTTCCGCACCCAGGAACACCCGCTCTGGAGAGGAGGGGTTGAAGAAACGCTGCATAAAGGTGATCAATTCCCGGTAAACCTCAGGACTGAAGTCCAGTCCCGCTCCCAAACGGAAATCCAACGGGGCAGGATCAGAGAGCTGCTCTCGCCCCGCTGCAGTGAGGGGCGATAGATCGCCCTGATGAAGCCGGGCCAGTGTTTCCGGGGAGAGGACGAAGGTGAAACGAGTTTCTGCATGGGGTCCCTCCTGGACCGTCGGGTCTTCTTCCGCGTCCAAGACCACATGCCAGGATCCCCCTTCCGGACCCAGGTCAAACCCCACGATTCCACCCCATTCCTGCGCTGCTTGATCATGGTAGGCCTCCGCCAGATCTTGCAGCATCTCCTTTGGTTTTACGTCCACATCAACCTCCATGTTATGCTCCCAAACCAATTGCTACGCTCTGAACGGTGAAAAGTGCTTCCTGGTCCCTGCTTATCCTTCGAGATAACGATTCACACTCCCGACAACATACCATAATGCTTAAGCGCTTTCAAAGCTTCAAGCGCAGCCCCCACCCTTTGGGATTCGCCATCTTCCGAGGCCCAGCTCTTTCCCGCTTCAAATCTGCGCACCAAAACATCCAACCCCCGTTCAACAAACAGGTGCGTTTTGGACAGCCCCGCTTTGCCCAAACATCCCAAAGCCCAAGAAATCTGCGAGTCCACCCATTCAGAAATGGGCACAGCCATTAAAGCCTCCAGGCCTTTATCCGCCCGCTCTAAGTACGGATCTCCGGCCATCAGGAAAACGCTGGAGGCGATCCAGGTGGTGTGGAGAAATCCCCGAAACCTGCCCGAGTCCTCTTGGTACCGGATGAGATAATCCAGCGCCCTTTGAAACGCCAGGTGATCTCTGAACCCACCCGCGCCCAACCAAAATGCCGACTGGGAGGACAGGTACACCCTGGACGGGAGAGTGCCGGGGGTCCCCCAGGGTGGGGTATCGCACCCAGGGAAGAAATAGAAGATCGGGCCTATTTCCCCTGCAGGCGAGGGTTAAGAATGCGCTCCAAGGCAAAGCCAAATAGTGAAAACCCAAGGGCGGTGAGCAGCAGCAAAGCGATGGGCTCCAAAACCCAATACCGGTAGCCCCCCCATAAAGCATTATGCAGGATGGCCCCGGAGATGATCCGCCCCCAGGTGGGAAATCTAGAGTCGAAAACGTTAAAGATCCCCAAAGTGGCTTCCAAAAACACCAGGCTGGGGATCAACGTCACCAACCGGGGGATCAAAACCGGAAAGATACGGGGGACCATGTATTTGAGGATGATGCGCGTATCGCTGGCCCCGTATGCCCGGGCGGTTTCTATATACGGTGCCTCCCTGACCTGCATGAAAGCAGCCCGAAACGATTTCGTGGGACTGCTGAAGACCTTCAAAAAGATAACTACGGCCAGGATGACCCACAGGCTGGTATGGTAGAGGGCAAAGACCAAGATGCTCACCGCCAAAACAGGCAAAATCATGTTGGCTTCAGTCAAGCGCTGCACCAAGTGATCTACCCAGCCGCCGAACCATACCCCGGCTGCAGCGATGATCATGGCAATGATGGAAGTTAAGGTGGCCCCTATGACACCAAACCCCAGCGCAAAGGGTAAACCCCAAAATAAGGGGACGACCAAACTCCTGCGCATATGATCCGTTCCTGCCCATCCCGAGACTCCACCCAGCATGACGAATTCAATCCCCACGTCAGCCCCCTTCTCAAAATTCCTGGCCGTAACGTCCAGTTGGTACGTTCCGGGCTGGGCTCTGGGCTGATCAGCTTTGGGATCCGCAAACATGATGTAGAATGCGTGGGAGTGACCCTTATCCTCGATATCCATCCATTTTTGCCAATGCGAATTTTCCCGCACATATTTACGCAAGTAGATATATTCGGAAAAGAAGTACGCCATCTCCGAGGTTACGGAGGGGCTGCGAGGTTCAATCTCCCGGCCATCCGGCGTAGTCCAACGCACGGACACATAGGGGCGTTTCTCTTCATATTGGGAATCAATATACAGCAAGACATCCTGCGGAAATTCGCGGTATGGGTAATCCAGGGTCATGCTGAACTCGATATTGGTATATCCGTCTTCACGTTGGAGGATCGTTTTCTTGATCGTGCCCTCCCGGCTGCTGCGCACCACCGTGAGGGGAAGATCGTCCTTCCGGAACCAGTTAATCCAGACGGGAGGTGCATTTTTCGGGGTGTAGACTTTCCCGGTAATGGAAGACCTGCCCCATTCCTCACCGATCTCCACGTAAGGCAACCCCACAACAGCGTAGATGGAGCCCATAAATAGGACCAAGATGATGACGAGCCCCACGAGAGCCAACCGGTAACGAAGAACTTCTTTCATCACATCCCGCAGGCCGCGCCCGATTCGCTCAACAGCAGCCACTCCGTTCATCCAAACCATTCGCACTCTTTCCGATAAAGGGGATTTAGGAGCCGGCTTTTTCTCAGTTAAGGACGATATCGGGGACTTTTTACTCTTCACGCGCCCCCATAAGCGTCGTTTCCTTTCGGGCTCCACGGTGGATACGCTGCGCCCCCGCTGATTGAGCCTCAACCGAGGATCAACCCAGGCATAAATGAGATCTAAAAGGAGGACGATCAATCCCAGGAGGTAAGCAAAAGTGACCACAATGCCGATCACGACACTCATTTCGCCCGGGTAAAAAGTCTCACCCCAAAAATTTGGCAGTGATTGCACATACAAGAGGCCAATGCCGGGCCACCGGAAAAAATATTCCAACGCAGTGGTCATTTGCCAGAATCCCACCAGCGTGAGCGCAAAGCTGGTCAGGATGTACGGCAGGGTCGGGCGTAAGATATAACGTCTCTCCACGGTGTGGAGTGCCAGCCCTTTCGCTTTGGCCAGGTCCACGTAATCTTCCTCGGAATAAACCAGGAAAAAGGTGCGCCAGGTATATACCAGTTGAAAGAAGAGGCCAATGAGAATGGCCATCACCGGCAAGATCATATGCTTAACGACCACCAGCACATTCTGATACCATGTTTCCGCCGGCAAGTTATCGTATTTCCCGCTGTAGGGCAGAATCCCCAATTGGACAGCGAAGATTGCCACCAGAAAGATGCCGTGCACCCAGCTGGGCACAGATGAGAGCGGGGAAAGGATGGAGAGAAAGCGATCCAACCATTGCCCCAGTTTACGGGACGCCAGATAGAGGGCTAACGGAATGCCCAACACAAAGATGATAAAGTCCGCGGTGCCCACGATAAGCAAGGTGTTCGGGAAGTGAGTTTTGAGGATATGATTGACATCGTACATATCATGGAAAGTGCCGAAGGCAGTCAACTCCCGGTTGAGGACCTTCCCCCAGTCATAACGCAGGGCATTCCAAGTCCACTTCAGGTTTCGCAAAGCAGGGGGCAGATTCAACCCGGCTTCATCTGCCAGCCTCTGAAACGCCTGGGCTTTGGCCTCCTTCAATTCATCCTTAGGGATATCCGAGAGAGGGCCATCAATGACCATCAAAGTTACGATCCGATCAATCTTCTGTCTCACTCCTTTATCGATTTGTCCCTGTTTATTGGCGATTAAAACCGTGAGGTACACACCAACACTTATGGTAATGGCAATGATCAAGCTCCGGCGCAGCATATAAAGAAGTAGAGAGAGCCAGGTCTTGGGGGATTTTCTTCCTTCTAGAGAGGGTGACGCTTTTTCTTTATTAATGATCACCGGTTTAGCTCCTCAGACGGTTTTGTGCGCATCATTGGGTAGATTTGTCCCCTTATTTTAACGGAAATGGGAGCTAAATGGTCATTATAGGAAAGTGGCTTAAAACTCCCGATTTAGTAAATTTAATCGATTGGTTCCCATTATCGCTCAACAGGTAAGGTAGCTGTCAGCTAATGACCATCAAGCCGTTTGCAAATCGCTGTAGTGCTGGATCAGATGGCTCCGGAAGGTGAGGTCGTATTTTCTGCGGTCCTGGCTCATCCAGTCTTTTTCCAGCATGAGGCCTGTATAGGCACCCCATTTCCGGAAATAGGGGTGAGAATGTGCCCGGGTAAACCAACCACCGCCTTCTTCCAGGATTTGAATTAATTCTCTCACCTGGGCAACCAGACCCGGCACCTCGGCCAAGACACCCAACCGGGAAACCAGTTCCATCCTCTGGAACCAGATCATCCACTGTGCATCATCCAATGCCTGTAGATCGGGATTGAAATCCCGCATCCCAAAGGACGCCGGGGCGACAAGTTGGGATCGATGGCGGACGTAAACCGCGGGAAGGGGCGACCATCGGACCAGCCTGGCAAGCGCTGCTGCAAGGGTCTCACGAGTCTGAGTCGAACGCCAGCTTTCCGTGAAGGTAAGCAAACGCAAGTGGTAGATACTGGGCCACACAACGCCGTCTCGGTAGATGTATTTCCCCCGATACCCCTCGGTGAAATCCTCCACCGCATCCCGTTCCAACACCGCCCGAAAGGCATCCAACGCACCCGGTATCTGTTTTTGGACAAACGGGCTGCTTACTTTTCCCGCTTGGGCCAGGAGGGCGGCCCGGATGGTTTGAGATCCGCCGAAACCAGCATCATCAAGGATAGGCCCCACTTTTCCGATCCCGCGCTGAAGGCGGTCCGGAAAACGCGCTAAAGCCGTAAGCGCTTTAGAAAATGCCGTATTCCTGGGGTCGAGGTCCTTCTCAGACAATATTCGGATGCCGGATTCCATGCTCTTATATCCGTGAAAATTGTGGGCAATCCAGCCATCTGGATCTTGTGAAGCGAGGACATCTCGCACATCCTGATCCTGCAGGATCTCCTCTTGGAGGGCGTTGACCTCATCCGCGGCGCGGGTTTCCCCCAGGACTTCTCTCCGCACTCGGGACTGGATGGAGGGACAAGCCTTGGTTAATAATTCGCTAATTGGCATGGGATTTATACATTGCGACTAAAAAATTGGAGGGGAGCAACTATTTTTGGGGGTTGGAGTAACCAAGTCCACCTCCTCATTCCTTGCTTATAAGTTGAAGGAGCCCCTCCGGTTAGAGGGGCACGTCCGGGTCCGCGAAATCTTCGATTTTCTTCCACAACACCGGGAAGGGCGGACCATCATCCTCGAATCCAGTGAACCAGCTTTTCTCATACATCGCAGGATCGACGAAATCATCCTCGTAGATGATCACCAATTCATGACCTGTTTCCCCGTTATAGGTAAACACGTTCTCCAGCATCCCCAGGGAGCGGATATTCCAGATCTCCGCCCCCACTTCCTCACGGATCTCCCTCCCGATGGTTTGGGCGCTGTACTCACCGAACTCAACCGCGCCCCCAGCGGTCGGTAGAATGTCTCTCCCTTGACTTCATCCCGGCCCTCCCAAACGAGGATCGTGTCTCCCTTGCGGATAATGCAAATGGTTACGGGACGGACAACACCAAGTTTCATATCAGCACTCGCGAATCTTGCATGGAAAGCACGTTTCTAACCATCCATCCGCTCCCTCACATCCGACATCATCTCCCCTAGGACAAACATCACATCGACAGGCGATCAAGCAGACTTCCCCCTCAACCTCTGTTCAAGATGACGAAACCGGCGTTCAAATAGGTGGCAAACAGGACCCACAACGTGTACGGCCAGAGGAGCACAGAAGACACTCTGCTAATCTCCCAGAAATACACCACTAAAAAAATCAAGGTCACGTCGAGGATGAGAATATCCAACAACGCCCAGCCTGGGGATTCCAACCTAAAGAATAGACCTGACCAGACAAAATTCGCAAGCAGATGGACGCCCAGCAAAACGTAAATCCCCCTCCCAGCAGTACCCCCGCTGCTCCTCAGAAACAGGAAAACGGAAAGGGCGATCATCAGATAGAGAACTGTCCATACCGGACCAAATACCCATCCGGGGGGCGTGAGAGGGGGTTTTTGTAGGTTTTCATACCACGGGTTCATCATTTTCTCCTATTCACGAGGGCAGAGCCCAGTACGCTCAGGCTTCCCCCTTCCCCGTCCATCGTTGGTATAAGGCTTCCCGTTCTTCCGGAGAGTAAAAATGTCGGGCATACTTTGATGACAGCATCCGTCCCACGTAATCCTCCGGAAGTTGAATGGAAGCCAGGAACGCCCGATAGGTCTCAGAATACTCTTTGGATGAGGACACGTTCACCCTGGTGATGTGGAAAGAATCCAGCCCTAAAAATTCTGCGATGCGGCTTTCCTTTTCTTCGTCATCCAGGTCATGGCGCATGACCAAGACATGGAAAGGAGGATCATCGATCACCTGGTAGCCTTTTTCCTGCGGGAAGGGATGCTGGTAGACATCAATGCCCGTCGTGGCGCGTAGCTCTTCATCGAACCATGTTAAAGGGACATCGTGATTGTACTTGTGGATGAAATCCCGGACCAACTCCTCAATCTCCAAAGCACTGTGGGCGTCTTTCATGCGCTCGAAGGATTCCAGATTTTGGAAGAAGGCTGAAATGTTCCTCCCCACAGGCTCACGGATGAGGGTGATGATCCGGGTGGGTTTTCGGCGGGGCTTGATCAGCCTGTTATACAGATACAGTCCCCGCGTATCATCCGGCGGTACATCCCCCCGCTGGAGGTGCTCTTCTTTCACCTTGGCAATATTTTCCGGGTTGAGGCGGTGGGCGTGAAAGACGTCAAAATCCGTGGATTCTTTTAGACTCACGTAGACGGAAGTCGAGGCGACCTTCCCCATCTGGTAAATTAAAACTGGGTTGGATAGCCTCGTGCGAAGTCGCAGCTTCAAATGGTTGACCTTTTCCCTAAGCTTATATTTAAAATCATTCATCCTAATTTCCCGTCTATTTGCAGATTAAAAAAATCGGTCCATCCTGGGTTTCCCGGATGCCCCAACTTGATTATATCTAAAAATGGATATCTTGCTCCCTTTCCACCTTACCTGCGGACAACCTACCTTCCCTCAAGAATGGATCCCCAGGTGAAAAAACGATATCCAGACCCCTCCCCATTTCAGAGAGCCGAAAACCATCATTCAAACCTGAACCGCCATACCGCAAGGGAAAAACAGACTCCCGCAAAGCCAAACAATATTTATGAAGGCAAAAGCACCGATTCCAGGCCCATACTCAGGATGATGATGTTTTGAAACCCCTCCATGGCCCAGGCGATGGGCGTAAATCGTCCAATGGTTTGAAAAGCTGGGCTGGTCATCTCCAGTGGCACCCAGGCACCGCCCAAACCAGACAAGACCGACATAGGGATCAGCGAGAAGATGATCACCTGCTCTTCTTTTCTCGCCATCGTGCCGATCAACATGCCCATACTGGCGATAAAGAGGGTGGTTGTCAAAGTGATACAGATCGTCGCCAGTGGCGCCTTGAAATAAGCCACGTCCAACAAGACCGCCGCAAATACAATCAAGATCGTAAACTGGGCCAAGACCATAGAAAACATGGCCAGGAAGTGCCCCAGCAGGATTTCCATCCGGGACATGGCGGTGGTAAGCAATCGTTTGAGGGATCCCGATTTTCGCTCGACCACCAATACCCCCGCAGCACTGATCAACCCCGCGATCCCAAACTGGACCATCATCCCCGGCGAAGAATGGGCAAAGGCGTTTGCCTCTGCAAATGGATCCGTTTTCCCGGTTTGGGTGCTGACCACGTTGAAAGGTGGGTTTTCCCAAGCGGCGACCGCTTTTTCCAGAGACCGTTCAAAGTACGTTTCTCGAGCGGCCTGACTCTGAAAGGGATTCATTACCTCCCGTGACTGGGTGCTGAACCGGGCCGCTTGAACGGCATTCAACAAACGGTTGACCGCCGCCTGGTTAGCATCTGACATCTCCAATACATCCAATAGAAATTGACCGGGTGAACCCCGATCGCGATCCAGGAATCCCACCGGCAAACAAGGGGCGGTTTCCTCACTCCCTGTATCGAACCCACCAAAGGCAAACCCAAACACCAGAGTGAAAAGGACCGGCATGGTCAATAAGAACAGAAACGATTTCCAATCCCGGATGATTAGCAGCAGATCTTTTCCTACCAGATCGATGATGCGCATACTAAACTCCAAAGATAATCAAATCGCCTTTCTTCGTTACATGAAATCAGACATACCTGTTCCGGAATCGGATCAACCCAACAGCGAAGAACGCCGCCGACCAGACCAGCATGACGAGTATATGGGTGGAGATATCCGATAGGCCGCCGCCCACCATGGTGAACTGTAAGGCTTCCACCGCCCAGCTTTGAGGGACGAGATGAGAGACGATGGTGATGAAGTCGGGTTGATCCGGCATCCCCATGGTGAAGATGGGCATCATCCCGGCCATCCCCAGAATGGTCACCAGCCCCCCAATCATGAAGCCCGCTTGACGCGTGCTTTCCATCCAGGAGATGAGGAAGATCCCAAAAGCGGAGGCCATCAAGGTCGTCGCCAGACACACCAGCGATAAGGGTAGAAAACCACCCCACTGGATGCCAAAGACGACATACCCGAACACCAGCAAAACGGCGATCTGGACCAGGATGGTCAGGGCCACGGCCAGATATTTTCCACGCAGAATGGTCGCTGTCGGCGTCGGGGTGGTAAACAGGCGCGGCAAGGTCCCCTCCTCCTCTTCTTTGAGGATCGTTTGCGCCGTGCTGGCGCCCGTTAAAAACACGTAAAAGATCGACATTCCGGTCATCATCATGGCCAGGGCACTGATCGGGCGGCTCTCCAGGCTCGTTTCTGTCTGTGGTTCGCGAATATCAAGAACCGTACTCGCTTTTTCCGTTGGCTCCTCCCTCTGTATGGTCATCAGGTACTGCCCTGCCAGACGTTGAACCTCCGACTCACTTAACGTGATCCCCGACTCCTGCAACTGCTCCAGGGCGATGTTGATGGTGATCGTTGACCCCGAAAAACCATCCAAAACCTGGCTGACGATGCCCTTGACAATGGCCGGACCGATGCTCAAGGTGGGATCCTGGTACACCTCAACCTCCCCCCTTCCCCCCGGGGTCAACATCACCTTGGTGAGATCCTCAGGAAGGATGACGGCCACACCGGCCTTTTGGCTGTCCACGGCCGCTTTGGCCTGTTCAGCATCATCTATTTGAGAGAGATTAATTAGGTCTGATAACTCTTCCGACGCCATGATGACCGCCATGAGCTGACCGATCGAGTCCGACTCAGAGGAAACGGAACCTTGCGGGATCTCACCCGGCGTGGCAAACCCACCCCCTAAACTTCCCTGATCCTGATTGACTAAAATCACATCCGGTTGGGGGAGCACGAAACCAGCGTCCTCACCGCCCTGTCCACCAAACATCAGAGAGAACATGGCCGTCATCAGGATGGGCACCACGAACATGAACACGATGGCGAATAAACTGCGGAAGGATTGAACCATATCCTTGAATGGGATATCGATCATTTTCTTCATTCTCATACTATCCCCTGACCTAAGGCGGAACAGCCTTCCCCCTCCGGCTTTCCCGCCATCGGATGTCAATCCCGCAGCGCGCGCCCGGTGAGATGCAGGAAAACGGTCTCCAGGTTCAGCTCCTGGATCTCAACGGATGTGATTCTGGCGCCGATCTCTGACGAGGATTCAAAGAGTAAAGGAAGGACAACGTTTGAATCTTCCACCAGGAGATGCAGCTCCCCGTCATCCGCGGAGATCGTTTCCACGCCCGGCGTAGCCTGCCAAGGCTCGATGACCCGTTCCCCCGAGGTGTTGAGGGTCAGCTCAATGCGGTCCAGTTCCCCGACGATATCCACCAATTCCTGGTGTGTCCCCCTGGCGATGATCTCGCCCCGGTCCATGATGGCAATCCGATCCGACAGCTCTTGGGCTTCTTCCATATAATGGGTGGTGTAGAGCACGGTCATCCCCTGGTCGTTGAGCACCATCACCGAATCCAGGATCCTCCTCCGGCTCTGGGGATCGATGCCCACCGTGGGCTCATCCATGATGATCACATCCGGCTCATGGATGAGGGCGACGCCGACATTCAAACGCCATTTCATCCCCCCAGAATACTTTTCAACCCGATTTTCTGGCGATCCACCAAACCAATGACTTCCAGGATCTCATCCACCCGTTTCTCCAGCTCAGCTCCGCGCAACCCGTACATCTTTCCCCAAAAGGCCAGGTTTTCACGACCGGACAGGTCTTCATATAAAGCGACCTCCTGGGGCACCACGCCCAAAGACGTTTTCGCGTCTTGGGGGTTTTCGGTGATGGAATGGCCTAAGATCCGGGCATCACCTTGATCCGGCCGCAGCAGGCCTGCGATGATGTTGTTTGAATGCTGAAATTCACCCCCTTGACGGCATAAATCTCCCCAAAGCTTTTATGGAGCCCATTCGCTTGAATTGCTGTGGTTTCTGTCATCGGACCTCCTTCCTCAAAAGATGAACCATGCAGCTAATCTAAATTTTAACGAAGAAAGGGGCTGGTATTTGTCAGGATGAATGGAACTTGCTACCGGCGTCTCGGCGATGAAGGGAAACAAATCGCATCCAAAACTGCCCATCGGCAGGGTACCTTCTTTCAAACCCGAGGTCGATCCGCCCTTCCCCTTCGCTTTTGCAAACGACGTCCATAAATCTCGGGTCCCATCGAAGACATCACCATATGTCAACTCGGCCATCCTTTCCAGCTGGCTTTCCTCCGCATTCCCAAAGGTATGCGGTAGACCGGGATCTGGTACTGAAGAGAGACATCGCCTTCCAAGAGTCAATGGATGATCTGGTCCTCATTCTTCCTCCGACATGTCCTCCCCCCAGCCCAGACAATCAAGAAACTTTAAGTCAAATCCCAGTCCCAAAACCAGTATGCCAGCCCTTTCCATTTCCCCCAGGGTTCAAAGGCTTTTTCCACCTCCGCTTTTCCCACCGGTTCACCCCTGTACCATTCTTCCGAGACCATCTTTCGAGCCCAAGAGTCCACCGGCAGGTAGTCATATCGCCCGAGAAGCATGAGTAGGTTAGCCGCCGCGTACTCCCCCACCCCTTTGATGGACAGCAATTGATCGTGGAGTTCATCCGTCGACACCTGGGTAGTCTTCATCGCCTCTAGGTCAAGCTCTCCCCCCACAACCGCTCTCGCCAAATCCCGCACATAAGGCGCCCGGTAACCCAGACCCGCGGAACGCAGGTCCTCCTCACTCACGGCTGCCAGCGCCCCTGGAGCAGGAAACGCACGCCGGGATGGATCAGCAGGCAGGGGTTCGCCAAATGCTGACACGAGCGCATCCACCATGCGGATGGTGCCGCCCCAGGAGGTGTTGGTGGTCAGGATGGTCTTCACTGTGTCTTCAAAGAAAGTCGATGAGCGCAGGATCCTTCCCTGCCTCTTCTCAATCACCTGGGCCAGCTTAGGCACATCCTCAACCAGGGCATAAAACTCTGAGAAGTCTCGCTCCAAGCCCAGCATCCAGGACACTTTCCCTTTGACCTCGACCTTTTCTGATTCTCTCAGGGTTTCGTCTACTTCAATACGCAAGCTCACCCCAGCTCTCCGGATTACGAACGCCGCCACACGTCCCGTTTCCAATCCCAAGACATAACTGAGTTCGGTCCTATCCTCGTTCGTCCCAAAGGGGGCCAGACTCACCCAGCCATGGGACCCGATCACAGCGGATAGAGAAAACATTTTTGGTACAGGCAATCTCAGTTCCACAATCCGAACCCTCCCTTGTCATACAGGATAATCTCACCACTCAACTACCAAAAACACCCAGGCAAAGTGCCTTTCGAAACACTCATTTAACGACATCATAACGCAGCCAAACTACATCCCCTTCCATCCTCTTCATCTCCCGGAAACGCAAATCGATCACGCCTTGATAAGAGGATAGGTCATCCGCGACGAAGATCGAGCGCGGCGATGTCCCCCCACCAACTCGGGGCTGATGAGGACACTCACCTCGTCGACCAATCCCTCCCTCAGTAAAGCGCCGTTGAGGATACCTCCCGAATCCACCCGCAAGACTTCTACTCCGTACCTTTTCCTGATCTCCACCAGTGCTGCCCGCAAATCAACCTTCTCGGTTCCGGTGACGATGGATTCAACCCCCATATCCTCAAGAGAATCCAGATAGCTCCCAGGCGTGGATTCCGAACACAGGGCAACCGCGTCCCGCCACCAGGGTTGGCTCCGGATCGCAGGCCAGTTCCCAATCCTCCCCCGGCTGTCCACAATGAAGAGCAGCTGGCGTTCTTCTTCGGATTCCCCGACCTGTTCCGCCGCTGCCCGCTGATACTCCTCGGGGACTTCCTCCGGGAATTCAGCCGCCAGAATGGTATTGCTGCCCGACAGCATGGCATCCGGCCTCCACCTTGACGCGATCTCATAAAACAACCCCTGATTAACCCGGGCCCAGTCCAATCTCCCGTCCAGACTCATCCCGACATGCAAGATAACGTATGGGTACTTCACGGCTCCTCCTCTCGACTTCGGGCCTTTCATTTACCCATTCTAACCTGGAGGGAAATCATCCATGCCATGCCTGAACCTCAACCTCCACGGCTAACCGTCTCATGTCTCGCAGCATGCGCTCAGGGTCGACGATGTTGGCTTGGGTCCACAAGCCGGGTTCGGGAAGCGGTCCATCCAGATACTGCAAAAGGCAGGCCACCACCGGAATGGCTGTCAACACATAGCCATCTTCGTGAGAGAGCGATAAGCTCAAAGAGTAGGGTTGAGTATCTTTGATACCGTGGGCTTCCAACTTCAACACGGTCCCATAGGGTGGTTTCGAAAAAGCCTTTAAACCCCAGCGCAGCAAACGCCCACACAGCTTTCTGGTCCGGCGGGGAAAAAGCTTCAGGGCAATCATGGCCAGGGGAAAAACCACCCAATCCACAAACCAGCTAAACCCTCCTACGAAGAAACCGGTCTCACGCAGGGAAGGATACATTTCCGGCAGAGGGCGCATCTCCTCCAGGAACATGGGGACGCAATACTGCTCCCCAAAGGGGTCCCCGAAGTCCATGGTGATGGTATCCATCATGCCCTGCATACGAGTTTTGACCCACTTGCCCTCTTTGAATACCAATGACTCATATCCCTGGATCTCATCCAGGAATTCCAGTTATGTCGATTCACTCAAGCTCAGGCTGGACCATTCCACTTTGATCACGCTGCCCACATTGGCTGCCATCAATTGATCGAAAAACCTGGCGCAGTAGCGGACCAATACCGCTGGAAGCCCAGGATGGAACCCGCCATCGGTGATGAAATAACGTCCAGCTTCTTTGATCTCCTCCTCCATTTCCTGTAGGATCGCCATCTTCTCGTTCGAATACTGGAGGTCAAGATAATCGACACCAGCATCGAGAGCTGCTCGAGCAATCCCCTGTGTATATTGAGCTGTGCTGGAGGCCAAAACGAGAAAATCTACCTCCGCAAGCGCTGCTTCCAGGCTGGCGACATCCGCCACATCGACAACACTGACTGAAACCCGCTGCCCCTTGAACGCCGCATTATACTCTGCTGTAGCTCTTTCAGCCTTCTCAAGGGAGCGACCCGCCAGCACCAGGTGACAATCTATCTCCTGTAGGAGCAGGCGGGAAATGATGCTCCCCGTGGTGCCGTAGCCCCTAAAATCAGAAACGTTTTTTCTTCCATATTCAGCCTTTGGCATACTGAGGTACCGGCGATCCATCCCAATGAAGGGACTCAGAATTAAATCCTTTTTGGGAAAAGCAACCAAACGTCACCCGATTAGTGGTTAACCAGCCCCGCCCCTTTCTCCCTCCACACGGGATCCTGCAAGAGAAAGGCGACAATCACACCCAGACACAGCAAGCCATAGATGCCCTTTTCCATCACACACCATCACATCGATACCTAAGTAACGTTTAATTTATACGCTTTTGGAGGACGGAACGCAACTCCTGCGCTTTGTCCTCGGCATACACCCCTCGCTCCTTCCAGAGGATATCCCCCTCTTTATATCAACTGTGAGGGATATTCCCTCCCCAACTGGGCTTTCATTAACCGATAAAGCTGCACCAGGGTTTCAATTGTGGTCACGATCAAAGCAACCACGAACGCCAGCCGGAAGGCGTGCATGCCTACCAAAAGCCAGCCCTCTTCCAACAGCTCCGGGAACTGCTCCAAGGCCATCAGAATTCCCTCCGCATCCCGCGCTGCCAGCCAGGTGGTATGTCCCTGGACAAGCAAATACAGAACCGCGATGCTGAAGATATTAACAGCGATTTTCAGGACCCGACTCACGGTACCCCAGCGGCCTTGCCAAAGCAAGTAAATATCCAGGCCGATCCCCGCCAGCAGAGAAAATGTAATCCATCCCAGATAGCGCCCGATGACCGGGTTGGCGAAGAACCGTCCCCCTGGTATGGTGACAAACCCAACCCACTGCGGGAAGACGACCAGCAGGACCAAGACCAGGATGCTGACCACGATCCCGGCGATCAACTCACCTCGCTTGACATCCTCCGTTTCCCTGATTTGCGGTAAGTCCTTTGGATCCCACGAACCCTGATCCATCCCGGGCCGGACCTCAAACCACTGCAGGATCATGAAGACGATGACCACGCTCCCTACAGCAGCGGGGATGCTGCTGATCAAACCCATCAGGGCATCCAAGGGGGCAAAAGGTTCCCTGCCAATGGCAATCGCCACTCCCCAGGCCAAGATTTGAGACCCAATCACCGCTGCCAGGGTGATCCCCACCACCAACCGGAACAAGGGGTAGAGCGCAGGGCCGATCAGGTACTTCCCCTCAGGATGATAGGAAGCAGCCACTTCTTTCGGAGGGCCCAATTCCTTCAACAATTCAAAGACATCTTGCTCGCCCGGTTCACCGCCAGCGCGGTCCTCCAAAGCATCCACCACCGAGGATCGCAATTCAGCGAGAATGTCAGCGCGGTTCTTCCTCGGCAGGTGCCGCCCCACCTCATGAAGGTAACGATCAATCAGACTCATAATTCCCTCCTCTTGGAGATATGCCCTCCAGTAATCCTTCCATCACAGCAGACAATCTCCGCCATTCTCCAGCCAAGGCTTCCAGCATCTCCTTCCCCTCTTGGCTGAGTGTGTAATAACGACGGGGTCGGGAGCCCTCCACATTCCATTCGCTGGTCAGCAACCCCTGAGATTCCAGACGGCGCAGCAGGGGATAAAGGGTGCCCTGCTCAATCTGTAGCCCTTTTTCATCCAGCCGATTGATCAGGTCATAGCCATACCGCTCTTCATCCAGCCGACTGAGCACGGCCAGGATCAAGATTCCCCGGCGGAGCTCTTGGGTGAGTTTTTCAAACAGCCCTGCTTCATGGTTTTCTTTCATCATGCTTCACATTATACAATGTTATACATAGTATTGTCAATCACATAGTATATCAGTTTTGTCATTTTTCAGAGAGGTTTTGGTCCAAAAACGGTAGGGTACCTCCCCTCTTTTGAGAAGTCAGCCTTCATTCTGGAGGAGATACAAATATGAATGCATCCCTTTATTCACAACTTGACAAATTTTCCAGCCTACCATAACATGGAACCACTGTTTTTCGGTACAGAAAGGAAAATTATGGAGAAGAAAACATCAATCATCGTTTCTATCGTCACGGCACTTGCTGTATTTCTAACCGCTTGTGGCTCCCAAACAGAGCAAACGAAGCTGACGGAGCCGGATGATACTTACTGGGCTTACTACGATGCCTGTTCAAATCAAAATTCATCCAAAGCGAAAGAACATCTCACGGAGAGCGCCAAACAAAAAGCCCAAACCTTAGGCGTATGCGGTTTTACCCATGACGCGATCAATGCTTATGAAAAATCCCAGGGGAACCCGGTCCGGACTTTTTCTCAAGATCCAGAACTGCGAGTCGAAGAGAAGCTTGCCTCTTTGACCTGGATCGATGACATGGGAAATCTGGCCATTGTATATTTGATCAGGGACGAGGGGGACTGGAAGATTAGGGACAGCCGCTGGTCGAAATAGACGATTCACTTCAATCGATATGTGAGAAATGGGCAGATTCAGGGGGAAGTTCTGCCCTTTTCCATCTTAAAACACTAAACTTTGTGCTCATCTGGTGATAAATGGTGGGGAATCCCCCATTACCTTTAAAACCCCACGTAAATCAAGGCGAGGTTTGACTGAGAACGAACTTCCGTTAATCCAGAAACGGGATCAACCGCCAAATCTCTTGAGCGTATTGTTACCGTTCTTATGAAGAAAACCCTCCCAAATCAAAAACCGGCCCAGAAAAGGTTCAGGTCTGATCCGCTTCCTCCCCAAGAGGGGAACCTCCCTTGGCCCTAAGCATCGCACCGCCGATCCAAGGTCTGGCTACCTCCAGGTACAGCGCCGGGGTCTGCGGGTGTCCTTGAACATACCGGAATAGCTCATGCGCGGATCCCTCTTTCCCTTCCTGGGCCATGATGCAAGCCAGCCCGGCCAGCGCGTAGAGGATTAACGGGAGCATGTGGTCTTGTCTGGCTTCTTGAAGGGCTTCTTCAAAATAGCCTTTGGCTCTTTCCACATCGCCTAACCCAAGGTGAGCGAAACCCAAACGGCCCAAAGAGGTGGAGATCCCCCAGCGGTGCCCGATCTCCTCAAAAAGTTGAAGTCCCTCCTCCCCTAATTGTACAGCTTGCTCATGCTCTTCCAGAAGGTAAGCGCTCATGCTCATCCGGCTCAAAGAATAGCCTTTTCCAGCCTGGTTGCCAACCCGCTCGAAGATCTTCAGGGCCTCGCTATGATATTCTTTGGCCTGGACGTGGTCCCCCAATCCATCGGCTGCCAGCCCCATCTTGCTCAACGCGAACCCGGATCCCCACAGGGTCCCTTTCTGATCAAAGAGGTCGCGGCATTTGCCCAAACTCAGCAATCCCTCTTCATATTCGCCGAGCAAAAAATAGACGTGCCCCAGCCATAACAAATAGGTCGGCCAGATGGGGTGATCGCTCTCCCGCCCCAACAAAATCGCTTCTTCCAATAACTCCCTGGCCTGTTCGTATTTCCCCTGGAAGGACGCATTCACTCCCAGGTTATGGAGGCATTCCGAGAGCTCTCCCTTATGGTCCAACGCTTTTAAAGCGCCCACACAAGCCCTCGAAATGGCGTCGCTTTCCTCGATCTGTCCCAGATTAGTAAGTAGAAACGCCTGGTGGGTCCGAGCGCTCAAGATCGCCGGATCTTTCTCCGGGTGGGGGACATCCTCAGCCAGGAGGGCTTCTCGCCTCTTTCGGGTTAGATCCCGGAACATATCAGCCCCTTCATGCCAGTCCTCGACTACATAGAAGCTCAAGAGGGCAGTAAGAACACCACAGATAGATTCCGGATTCCAGGAAAGGACAGCCCAGTGAACCGCTGCCCGTACATTTTCCACATCCTGCCGGATTTCCTCCCGGGCCTGAAGCGCCCTCGTGTTATAGAAATCACCTTCCAGCTGGCACAACAGGTCGACATAATACCGGCAGTGCTTGTCTTTGATGTCCTTTTCCAAGTCCGTCTGCTGGGTGAGCTTATCGGCGGCATACTCCCGGACTAAACCGTGCATGGAAAAAATGCCCAGTTCATTTCTCTTCAACAGGGATTGATCCAGCAGAGCAGATAACTTCGGCAAACCCGCTCCAGCGACCTCCCACGCAGCGCCCCGGTCAAATCCACTCCGGAAGACGGAGAGCTTGGCAAAGGTGTCTCTTTCTTCTTCCGTCAGCAGCTGCCAGGTACTGTCAAATGCCGCCCGCAGGCTCCTGTGCTTCTCCGGGACATCCCGCAGGGGAGTGCGCAGAAAGTCGAGGCCTTTTTCCATTTCCGAGCAAATTTCCAAAGGAGAAAGCAGGGATGTCTGGGCCGCTGCCAGCTCTACACCTAGAGGCATCCCTTCCAGGAGCCGACAGATGCGGGCCACATATTCTTGATTAACCTCGGAAAGATGGAAATCCGTTTCTACCTGCTGGGCCCGGTCGATGAACAATTTCACCGCGTCAGCATCCTCCAGAGAAGGATCTTTGATCTGCCGGGGATAAGGCAAACCTTCCAGAAGGAAAGTCCATTCTCCCTTCATGTTTATTTTTTGCCGAGAGGTGACCAGGATCTGTACATCCGGAGCGACATCAAGGATCTCCGACAGCAAACCCGCCCCGTCGATCAGGCGTTCAAAGCCGTCCATGACGAGCAGGAGTGACTGATCGCTCAAGTAATGCAGCAGCTGTGTTTTTTGATCCAGCCGCGTGGCGAGGTTGTCTACAGTAAAAGGAAGGGCATCGGTGAGGGCAGGGACCAAATAATCCGCGGAGGAGAGGGCTTCCAGGGGGATGAAGTAGACGCCGTCCGGGAAGGAACGCAAAGCCCTAGCTGCGGCCTGGAGAGCCAGGCGCGTCTTGCCGCTCCCCGCTGGCCCCATTACCGTCACCAGGCGGCATCCCGGATCACGGATCAATTCTCCAATTTGGGACAACTCCCTCTCCCGGCCGATGAAGCTCGTCCGGGAAGCAGGGAGGTTGTGCTCCGGGATGGAGGCCTCAAAGGGATCCACTCCTTCTCCCGCTGAGATCCTTTCATAGAGCTCTTTGGTTTCCCAGGATGGTTCAACCCCCAGTTCCTCCCTCAGAACCTGGCAGCATGTCTCATACTCCGCCAGCGCAACTGTCCGCTGTCCGGTCAGCGCCAGAAGCTGCATACTCTGCTGGTACGCGAGTTCATCTAAGGGGTCAAGGGTCAGCAATCGCCTGACAAAAGGGAGTCCTTTTGCATAGGCACCCGCTTCGATTTCCCTGGATATGCATTTATGCAAAGCTTTGACGAGGGATCTCCTCACGTGTTCCTGTTCGAATCGCAGCCAATCCTCAAATTCCGGGCTGCCCCGGACATAGAAGCCCTCCAATAAGTCCCCCTGGTAGAGTGCCAGCGCCCCCTGAATGTCACCGCTTGTTAATTTGCCTTCCAGATCGGAGAGGTCAAAGTAGATTTCAGCTTCTGGATCCAGTCGGACTGAATTACGAGAAATGTCGACATACGCCCCCAGGTGCTTTCGCAGGATCGATAACGCCACACGCAGGCTGGCTGAGGCATGCTTCTGACCGCTTTCCGGCCAAAACAGCGCAGCCAGCAGATCTCGATTCAGCGCTCTACCTTCCACAGCCAGGTAGACCAGCAGGGCTTCGGCTTTGCGCGACCCCAGATTTTCAATGGCCCCTCCATTCTCCCCCAATGACAGGCCGCCCAGCGCCCTGATCTCTAACATATGGACTCCCGGAGGGCTGCATCCCTTTTTGTTACTGGCTGCCATGGGCCTGACAGGTGTCTTTGTAAGATGATATTCGCTGGAAATCAGGCTGGAGTCAACGATGATTTAACGATTTCATAACGCTTGCCTTTTATTATAAATAAAAATCCCTCTTTTTTGGACCGGGAGCACATCGGGATGGCAAAGAATTTAAATTTTCAACCCACCTACCAGATCCTCATGACCCTTTCTGTATTGACATTTGTCGCTTTGGGTTTCGTTTTCACCTGGGTTCTTTTCTTCCTCCGGGAACCTCCGGAGAGGAAAAGGCCCGGGATTAATATCAAAGAATTTTAGAAAGATGGAGGTATACGATGAAGTTCAAAACCTTGATGATTATCAAAGCTTTGGTCTGCCTGACCCTGGGGTTGCCGATCCTGATCGTGCCGGCTTTCTTTTACAAGCTTTTCGGCGCCAGCCTGGGAACCGGGGGCTTGTTTGCGGCCCGGGAGTACGGCGCTTCGCTGATGGGCAATCTGATGATCACCTGGATTGCCCGCAAAGCCCCGGCATCGGATGCGCGGCGGGGGATTACCTGGGGCTATTTCTTGTATGACGCCATTGGATTTGCAGTCACCCTGCTGGCCACATTATCCGGTGTGCTCAACTTCTTGGGATGGTTCGCTGTCGTGATCTACTTACTCTTCGCCGTGGGCTTCGGGTACTTCCTGATCAAAAGCCCCCAGCCTTAAGCCGAATAAACCCAGATCAAGGAAAATCAATCCCCTTTGCCCCAAACTCTCCCAATATCCTGCTGCCCATCACCCGACTCCCCCTAATTTTGTGGGAGCGACCAGCAGAGACCGAAAAACCCAATTGGATCGACCCGGGTCGAAATGGGATTTGAGCTGAGCATAATGTTTTAACAACTTGTCACTACCATTCAAATACTACCTTCACGGCAGTAACTGGCGCTGGCAGTTTTCGCAAAAGGCGGCGGACTTGGCACCCCAAACGATCCCTTAGGGCTTCTGCCATCTGCAGCAACAAACCCTTAGGGACTTGTCCCAGCGGTACCATGAGAATGGACCCTATGTTCACCCGGCCCTCCTAAATGGAATTGGTCGTAACCACCGGCAAACCCTGCGATGGATCCTTGATCTAGTGATATATCCAAGCCCTGCAAAACCCGATCTGACCCTATCCCACCTTCCCCCTACTCGTGAAACATGCCCATTTGATCAAAATCGCCGCCGCCGCGATACCCGCCCACACCAAGCTGTTGACCTTCATGAAAGCCACTTCGTTGATGACTCTGAACGAAAAGAGATTGGTGATATTGATCATCCAATGGAAGATCGCGGCCAAGAGGAGATTGAAACCCATATCCGCAACCAAGGCATACATCACCAGGCTGTAAGAGACCATCAAAAGCACAAAGTATACCATGTACAGGGCGCCATTCGCGTACAGACCTACATGCCAAAAAGCCCATAACACACCGACCAGAAGCGAAGAGGACAAGCCGCTCAGATCCGGATCCAAACGTTTGTGCAGGTACGCGCGCCAGCCCAACTCCTCACCCAGGGAACCCAGCGGCATCCACAGGATCAACAGCCAAGGTAAATTCGCATCTTGAGCGAAATTTAATCCACCGACGAAGAATCTATTGAGGACATAGATCAGAAGCGCACCACCTGCCGGGATCAGGGCGCTGAGGAGGTAACGAGCAACGGGGATCTCAAGGTCAAAAAGGGACAGCTTCCGCTTCCTTTTTTGGAAAAACAAGATCATCATCAGAGCCGCTATCCCGGGACCCCACTGGGAGAGGATGACCGTCCGGGATGAAATCCCAAGCGCTCTCTGAATCCCCGCCAAAAGGAAGGTGAATACCAGGGTCAGGATGTAGAAAAGGAAGACTTTCAAGTCCAATTTGCACCTCGCGTACGAATTGGGTCACGGCAATCTGGCCAGACCCAGTCCCCTATTTGCCCTCTTCCTCTAGCCATGGAGGTCTGACCCTGTGCCCTACCGTGGAAATGTTATTCTCCTCCACTTCCTCCCCTTCCTCCCAGGCTTCCTCCCGGAAGATAGAGAGCACCTGGTTGAGTTCGCCGGCATGATAGACATGGTGGCGCGCGATCATGGCCACAATATCAAACAAAGGCGCTTCCTCCCCCCAATGGAGCCTATACAGCGCCTCCATCTGATCCCCTTCTAGCGCTTCTAAATCCTCCGCCCATCGCCGGTGACCTTCGCTGAACCAGTCGATAACGGCCGCCAGATAAGCCTCCGATTTCTCAATTGTGTCCCGCAGCCCAGAGGGCCAATCCACATCTATCCAATGGGTCGGATTCTCATCAAAGGCATAGGAGCGATAAACAAAGCTCCATCCCGCCGCATGCTTTAGCGTCCCTAACACGGAGCGATACCCGCCTTCAGGCACAAAGAGGGCCTCCTCCAGGGTGATGTGCTGAAAATGATCCATCATGACCCGGTACGCTGAGTCAAGGATATCGACAGCAAGCTGAACCTTAGTTCGTGACATGGGTCAACCTCCATTTCATAGACGGCGTATTTCTGAAGACCTCCCTGTCCATCTCCGAATCGAAATGCGACCAAACCACGCCGTTCACGTCCAGGCTTTTCCGAGGGTGGGAAGAATCAAACGCTCTGATGTGCTCCCTCACGAACTCACCCCCTCCCCCTCTCTGCCTAGCGCAATGCCCGGGCCGCAGTCGACCAACATCAAAAAAGAGGGGGCTTTCTCCCCATTTGATCCCCTCCTTGTTTATCCATGGATTTGGCCTTCTTCAAATGGCGGCATGCTTCTCTTGAATGGCGTCCGCCAGGTCATCCAGGGCGGCATAGGTCTCTTCCCCGGGAAGGCCCTTCCACATCTCCGCGGCCAGCATCTCCAACTTCAGATTGGACATCAAATCGGTAAGTTGATCTATCGTCCGGTTGCCCCAACCGAAGGAGCCGATGATCGCCGCGTATTTCAGTTTGGGACGCAGGGCGTTGACCAGCGCAGCGGCAAAGATGACGTGGGGATGCGCCCCGACCAGAAACGCCGGCGTGCCGATCACGAGCGTCGCCGCGTCCACCAGGGCCATGGCCAGCTTGCCGATGTCCGTGGTCGTCAGTTCAAATTTTTGCACTGTGATGCCCCGCTCAACCAGGGCTGTAACCAGGTAATTCACCATGGCTTCCGTGCTTCCATGCATGGAAATATAGGGTACGACGACGAGATTATGGACTTGGTCAGAGGTCCAATCTTCATAGGCGGAGAGGATGCGTTCCGGCCGATCGTACACAGGCCCATGGCTGGGCGCGATGTAATCAAATTCGAGTCCATCCAATTTTGTAAGGTTTTTCTGGATGATCTTCCGGAAGGGCATCATGATCTCAGCGTAGTATCGCTTGGCCGCCTCCATCACATAGGGGGCTTCCCCGGCGTAAAGGTCGGACATAGCGAGGTGCGAGCCGAAGAAATCACATGTGAACAAAATGCGGTCTTCCGGGAGGTGGGTGACCATCGTCTCCGGCCAGTGCACCCAGGGGGTATAAATGAACTGTAATGACTTGTCACCCAGGGAAAGGGTCTCCCCGTCTTCGACCGTTTTAATCCGCTCCGCAGGTATGCCTAAATGTTCGATGAGCAGTTCCTCCGCCTTGGAAGAACACACCACAACAGCTTCGTCGTACATCTCCAAAACCAGGGGAATGCTTCCGGAGTGGTCCTGTTCGGAGTGCTGGGAAACGATATAATCGATCTTTTCCACATCTTCCAGCTGCCCTTTCAAGACATCGAACTTGGCTGGGTCCACCGTATCGATCAGGGCTGTTTTTTCCGACCCCTGGACCAGATACGCGTTGTAGCTGGTTCCGTCCGGCAGTGGAATCAGGGCATCGAACAACCTCCGATTCCAGTCCACAGCCCCCATCCACTGTACCCCCTGGCAGATTTCCTTTGCTTTCATTTTATGTCTCCTCTTCTTTTAGTACCTCATAACCAATAAATTTCGTCTTTCGCTTGCCTGTGCTCAACCTGCGGTTGTCGACCTAGGTCATACACATCCGGCTCACCATGACAGGGTTGCCAAGACCGGCAGGTGATCCGAGCCGCCGTCGCTGCCCACCCAGGCGAGCCGGGGACAGATCTCCCCGGCCAGGAAAACGTGGTCGATGCGCACCAGCGGGATGCGGAAGCCCCCTGTCCAGCCCCTGCGAGGGTAGGTCAATCCAAATCCCCACCCCGCAGCTCGATGGGCGTCGATCAAACCAGCCTCAGTGAGAATGTGATAATCCTGGTTTTGATCTGTGAAGTTGAAATCGCCCAAGACGATCGTCTTCCCGCTGCCCACAGCTATCTCAGCAAGGGTTTGCATGTCCGCTGCGCCGGGTGCGGTCCTGCTCCCAGGTCCGATCATCACCGGGGGATGAGCCACAATGACCGTCGCGGATTCGCCCTCCACCTCCAGTGCCACTCTCAAGTAGGGCCGAGGCCCTTCTAAGCGGAAGGGTTCCTCTTCCAGAATGGGGTGCTTACTGAGCAGCCCGACCCCGGAAAACCCTTCGCCGTAAAACGCTTGATAAGGATAAAGGCTATCAAGCTTTCCTTGAAATTCGGACTCCATCCCGTCGGGAAGTTCCTGGATGGCAATCACCTCTGCCTCCGAGGCTTCCATCACTTCCACCACTTGATCGGGAGAAGCTAACCCGTGGCTGATATTATACGTCATCACCCGCAAGCTTGTGGATCCCGGATCCTCACATGCCTTCCGTTTGGCTCCCCAGGGCAGGAAAAACCCGCCAAATAAAACTACAAACGCTGTGCTGCACGCCAAGAGCAGGGCCAGCGTTCCCCATCGGCGCCTGGCAAGGGCGATAGGGATCAACAGGAAGGAGGGGAGGAGAAACCAGTGGACGAGGGTGCTTATCAATTCCACGACCCAAAATCCTCCTCCACCCAGGAACCGCAGCAGCAGGTAAGCGACCATCACCGCCCCGTACACATCCACGAGGAGGAGCAGGGATGCTCGTTTATCTTCAGGCTTTTCCCTTTCTCCGGTCACCACCAAATCTCCTTCTACAACCAGGCAACAAACAATGCATTAAAACGGCTGACCGATAGCTTCTATTCGCCTCCTTCTCATTTCATTCCCCTCATTTATGGGTGTCCGCAGGTTACCGGATTTCCAAAATATCCGCAAAATAGCGAGACCCATGGGGATTTTCGCACGCTTTGCACTCTTGGGAATATCCCGCTGCGCTGTACCCGGTCAGAATGGTAGCTTTCAGTTTGAGAATAGGCAGTAAGGTTTTCCCTCCGCACCTGACGTTCATTAAAATGAACTGCTCATGACTCAAGTCTCTATCAATCATCACAATCCAGTAAAAAGGGTAGGAGAAATCATCCCCCCCAGCTGTTTTCCACTCACGATACTTCTACAATAATACCCTTAAAAATAACTACATTGTGAATAGGCCGAAAGGAAAAGCTCAGAAATCCGGGTAGATATATGAATTGTATCAATGATGAAGTATAGAAATGAGTGTATTTGACGGTCAGCGGGATGATAGGCTTTCCTCAGTATACTCCCGGTGATCTCCACGCCTGTAACTTCATATCCCTTTTAGGCAAGCGGGATGGCATGTCGTCCTGTACCGCAGCCCACATTGAGGTCGTGAGATGGTCTTCAAGCTCAGGATTTTGGATTCGTAATTTTTCAATGATCTGTCCCATATTGTCCACTAAAACAGCGCTCTCTTGAGGTGTAGCTCGATTCCCGGGCAGGGTGGGACCACGGCGATCTTTCTCTTACCTTATCGGAGTTTGTCAGCATACTTCTCAGGCCAGGATAGCAGGGGTGTATCTTGCCTTTAGAAAAATGCCGCGACCAGTCACTTAACTGAATGGAGCGAAACTTATAGACCACCGTCCCTCACTCTTTATGTTCTCTCACAACCCGCCATACTTTTTAAAAACAAGCACATCAAGAGCCCCTCTCTAAGCTATAATTTAAAAGAGGTATGTCTTGATAACATGCTGAGATTCAATTGGAGACACTATGGTTTTAAATCTCGTCCGTTCTACAGGTGATCGGGTCCGCACACTCATTCTTTCCGTTCCCATACAAGTAAAAATCATCGGGATTGGCCTTTTACCTGTGGCCATTCTAGGTATTTCACTCAACTATTGGGTCACCACAGGTTTATCGGATTGGCTCTCCTACATCGTCACTGATGTCCGGGTTGAAGCGGCCATGCGAGCGGGGAGCAGGAGTGTGATTTTCGTTTCTTTCTTATCCGCCATATTTTCGATTATCTTAGCCTACTTCTTCACTCATCTCCTAACCAGGCCCATCTTGGATCTGAAAAAGACCGCGGAAGAAGTTGCAGCGGGAAATTTCGACTCCCGAGCCGAGGTTTGGGCGCACGACGAGATCGGTTCCCTGGCAAAGTCCATCAATCAAATGATTGACAATTTTGTGGATTACAAAGATAACTTAACCCAAATCAATCAGCAATTGGAATTGTCCAATGCCATCGCCCAGGCAGCGGAAGAGTATGATGACATTCACGATGCACTATATGCTATATTGGAAAACGTCAAGGGTTATTTAGATTTCGAATTTGGCTGGATATATTTGCTGGACCCAGAAGTGAACAAACACCACTTGGCCAGCTGGATCGGAGTTCCAGACCAAATCAAAGAAAACCTTTTATATCGCGAAAGTGATCCTTTATGCACCTGTCAAACAGAATTAGAGAGTGGTGAATTAGGTGGAACAGTCTCTCTGAGAGAATGCAGCCGCGTAAAACTTACAGGCCAGGACGATGGGAACATCCGTCACTTATCCATCCCCCTCGTAATTGGTGAGATGTATTATGGTGTGGTCAACCTTTACTTTCCTTCTACCCAAATAATTGAATATGAGACCTGCGAATTTATTAGCTCCATTGGGGCTCAGATCTCGGAGATTGTCGCTAATGCCTGGTACCAGATTAAATTGCGGGAAAAAGAGGCTGCTCGACAGATCCTATTGGACTCCTTGGTCACAGCACAAGAAGATGAAAGGTTGCGTTTAGCCCGAGAACTCCATGATCAAACAGGACAAACGTTGACCAATTTATTGATCCGGTTAAAGACCATTGAACGGAAAAGCGGACAACCCGCAATTAAAGAGGAATTAGGGGAAGCCCAGCATATCGTCTCGAACACCATAGAGCAGGTACGAGATATTTCCTATAGTTTGCGACCTCCTGTATTAGAGGAATTCGGCCTGGCAGCCGCGATTCAGGATATGACCGCCGACTTAGCAGATCGGACGGATATCAAAGTACATTTTAATTGCGATCTCGAAAGTAACATAAAACCCGAAACAGAGATGATGCTTTACCGCATTGTCCAAGAGGGTTTGACCAACATCGTCCGCCATTCTGAAGCCTCAAACGTCACCGTGGGTTTAAGAGAGCAGCAACAAACTTTTTACTTGAAAATCGAAGACGATGGCAAGGGATTTGACCCTGCCACCATCACGGTTGATGGCGAGAGTAAGCGTTTGGGGTTGTTGAGTATGAATGAACGGGCTGAGTTGATCGGCGGAAGGCTGAACATGTATTCCTCCCCAGGACAGGGAACGACCATAGAGGTGTATGTCCCCATACATCAAGCGGAGAAAGTATGAGCGAAAGGAAAATACAGATCTTATTGGTGGATGATCATCATGTCTTAAGAGACGGTTTGAAAGCACTCTTGGAAACTGAAAAAGACATTGAGGTAATTGGGGAATCATCCACGGGAGAAAAAGCCATTCAATTGGCAAGAGAGCTCAAACCCGATCTGGTCGTCATGGACTTGGGATTAGAAAACATGAGCGGCATCGAGGCAAGTAAAAAAATACTAGATGAAAACGATGAAATTAAAATCGTCGTTCTTTCCATGCACGTCAAACGCGAATTTGTCGTAAAATCCCTTGAAGCTGGATGCGCCGGATTTGTGCCCAAATCCACCACACATGACAGCCTGTTGGAAGCCATCAGGGTCGTACACGAGGGCGAAAATTACCTCCACCCCAAGGCTGCATCAGCCCTGATTCAATCCATAACGGATGAGTTAGATGAAAAGGCTAAGTACGCCCAACTTACAGAGAGAGAGCAGGAGGTCGTCCGCTTTACAGCCATGGGTTATACTAGCCGGGAAATAGGGGAGGAATTAATTATCAGTCCCAAAACCGTCGAGACTTACCGACACAGGGCTTATGAGAAGTTAAACATCGATAATCGAACGGACCTGATTAAGTTCGCCATGCAGGCAGGGATCTTGGATGAGTTAACAGAGTAACAGGCAACCATGGCTTTCAATATCACCCCTGTGGGTCAGGAAAACTACCACAAACCTTGGTGGTTTTCCTGATTTAATTTTCATCCACATTTTGATACGATCGATGTAAGTAGGGGATATAAAGAAATGAACATAACGGAAAAGGAGGTCTGTTATGAGCGAAAAGAAAAAACTTAGCCGGCGTGATTTCCTGCGTCTAGCAGGCCTTGGCCTGGGTGGCACCGCAGTTTCCACCGCAGCTAACCCCCATAGTCTCCTTAGTGCGCCCTCCAGTGGCGATTTTGTGGATGAAGCAGGTCGACCCAAACGTCCATTGTGGATTAAAACAGTAGATGAACCAACGATTGAAATTGATTGGGATAGAATGGAGCGGTACAACGAAAGGACGAGGTCCATTCGAGGTCCAGGATTTGCCAATTATGTTGGGAAAGAAGAAGCAGAACGTCTGGATGCCCTCGAAGAGAAAAACATCAAACAGAAAATACTTGACGAGGTGCCAGGTTATACACTAAAAGACAGGGCAATAGAAAACGCTAACCTATACGACTTGATGACCCCCCACAGTTTCCTTGGCCCCCAAATGGCGCCAACTCCGGAAGACCGTGGCGTACCCAAATGGGAAGGCAGTCCCGAGGAAGCAGCGAGAATTATCCGTGTCGCCATGCGCCATTTTGGGGCTGCTCATGTTGGATTTGTGGAACTTAACGAAAACACCAGAAAACTTATCTATTCCCACGACCCGGACGGCAAAAAATTAGTCTTCGAGGATGCCGAAGAAGCTTATGAGATTGATGAAAAAAGGGTGATTCCCTACAAAGCGAAATGGGTGATTGTCTACACTGTTCGTCAATCCACCGAAACATTATCCCGAGCACCGACAGCCACAGGTGAGCAAACTACTTTACTGAGCTACGGGCGCGGGGGGCACATACAGAATCAAACCCAAGAGTTTCTGAGAGGTTTAGGATATCAAGCGTTGGGTGAGTCCTCAGTCAATGCTTTAGGTATTGCCAACGGATTTGCCGTGCTTGCTGGCCTTGGGGAGATGGGACGCATGAACCGACTTGTTACCCCTGAATTTGGACCCATGGTTCGGGTTTTTAAGCTCGTTACCGATCTGCCAGTAGCCACAGACAAACCCATCGATGCCGGTATTATGGAATTTTGTAAGAGCTGCAAAAAATGTGCTGAAGCCTGTCCTAGTGGTGCGCTCAGCTTTAAGGATGGACCAACGTGGGAAACCCAAGGGGAATGGAACAACCCGGGACATAAAACCTGGTATGAGGATGCAGTCAAGTGTTATACCTATTGGAAAGAAGGGCCAGGAACTGGGTGCAGTATCTGCTTTTCCGTTTGTCCGTTTACGAAGCACGATAAAGCCTGGATTCACGATTGGGTGAAAGGTGGCATCGCCGCCGCTCCAGTCTTAAACAGCTTCTTCCGCAGCATGGACGACGCTTTTGGCTACGGAGCGCAGAAAGACCCAGAATTATGGTGGCACTTGGATTTACCTGAATATGGCATTGACACAGGCAGAACCGTGGAGGATATGTAAATCATGTCAAACCAAGATCCCTATCAAATCGAAATCAACAAAAAACCGTGGTATGTCTGGTTGTTTTGGGGACTGTGGCTCTTTTTTGTGATCTTTTTCGGGCAAAACGCCATTGCCAGTAAAGCAGAATATGAACCGAGGGCAGCTACGATATTTTGGGCGCTTTTCGCAGTGACGTTAATCAGCGGCGTTATCGTTTATTATGTTCGACATCAGAAAGAATAACCAAGAGATAAAGTAGCTCATCTTTTTAAACGAGGAAGGAATGTCAGGAAAACCACCACTTTAAGTGGTGGTTTTCCTGATTTCTTAGTTAGGAAATAGTCGCTAGAATAAAAGGCAAATAGTTTAATGGGCTTTTCACCTTATGGATGGAGGCGATATGACCGAGGAACAGGAAGTGAAGAAAAACCTCTCTCGTCGAGAATTCCTGAAGGTTAGCGGTGTCGCCAGTGCTGCTATGAGTTTGGCTGGCGCAGCACTCGCCGGGTTGGGCGCTGGTAAAGATTATGACACCTATACTGGATGGGAAGATATATTCGAGGGAGGCGCTCAGTTTTTCAATCGCAAGCCTTATGAGGTGGATAGTCCCACCTATGAGGTGGTTGGAAAAACACGGAGGCCGGATACCCGCGTAGAAGGCCGGGGGCATTATCGGGCGTTAGAGTCGGCCTTAGAAGATGGTTGGACTAAGGAAGACGGCATCGACGCCCTGCCGGATTATTTGGCGGATTACTATAAAGAGCACCCGGAAGCGCTTGACATGGCTCTCTATCGAATAAATGTATTAGAGCCACTCCAGGACGAAAACCAGAAAAAGTACGGCATGCGTTGGGCCCTAGCTATGGCTTGGTCCAGTGGATATCGTGCCACACGACCGGCTAGGCCGGATTCGTCTCCCGAGGAATGGGATTTTCGTGATATGCGAGAGAAACCCTTGGCGTTTAAGAGCCCCGAACATGCCTCAAAACTGATCAAAAAAGTTGCCCACACATACGGCGCCACGCTGGTAGGGATCGCAAAATTAAACCCTGATTGGGTTTATCAACATGATATCCGGGGTGGAGAACCCGGACCTTATGAAGTTCCTGAATGGTGGAAGTATGCGATCGTAGTGACCACACCCCACGAATGGGGCCAAATGCGCGCGAATCCCACCTATGGCACAAGCTCTGACGCCTACAACAGATCCAGCTTGGCTGGAGGAAGGCTGGCTGCTTTCATTCGAGAACTGGGGTATCCTGCAAGACTCCATTCACCAGATAACCGATACGACCTCCTTGTCCCCCCCATTTGCGTGGATGCTGGATTGGCAGAACAAGGTCGTCACCTGATCACGATCACTCCCGAGCTTGGAACCAATCACCGCCCAGCTGTCATCACAACTAACATGCCTATGAAGGTGGACAAGCCAATTGACTTCGGTGTCCAAGAGTTTTGTAAAGAATGTAAAATCTGTGCTGATAATTGTCCAGGAAACGCAATCCCAACGGAAGATGATTCTCGCGAAGTCGTCCGTGGCTATAAGAGATGGCAGATTGATGTCAATGCCTGCTACAACTTCTGGGGCGTAGCATTGGGGAACGGCGGATGCCGAACCTGCTTGGCTGTTTGCCCCTACAGCCGGCGCTCAAGCTGGGTGCATGATGTGGCCCGTAAAGTGAGCGCAGCCGATCCAACAGGATTGATTGACACCCCCTTAATTTGGATGCAGGAACAATTTTTCGGCGGTCCTGAAAAAGAAGCGTACTACCCCCCTAATCATCCTGATGGAGATGGTCGGAATGCATCATATCGGCCCGCCCCTGACTGGATGAAAACGGAGAAATGGTTCGATGTGAAGGTGACCTGGTAGGAGGAAAATATGTTCACATTTTTCACAACTGGCACGTTTTGGTTTTTGATGGGCATCCTTTTTATCGGGGTAGTAGCAGGAGCGAAAACTTGGTTCGATGAACTGGGTGTCAAAATGAATTGGTGGAAGTGGATCCTGAGTTTGTTGTGGTGGTTCCTGCTCTATTTCACCGTGTTCGCTGCATTTACGTTTCTGGGAGAACGTGAGACAACAGCAGCGTGGGGTACACTTATTCTCTTTGGTGTGGTTGATGCCATTCTGGGTGTGGGACTATGGCGCCTGTTGTTCGCAGAAACTACTGAAGCCCAGTAGTGCGTTTTCTCTACCAAGAGGGGGCAAATCGCCCCCTCTTTTTTGCTTTAACACTTCAAAGAATATGAACCAGAAGAGAAGCCGAATGTTCTCAAAAGGTAAATGGGAAAAGGTTGTTACTGCGATCGCTTTGGCCACCATCATTCTGGCTTGGATTGTTGGCTATCTCTCAAACAAAGATGAGATGCCAAGCTGCCGATCTGTCATCCCCAAGGCGGAATCTTGTGAAAAAGTCAATGGGGATATCTATGAGGGGATCATAAGACATGAGGATGGCACGGAGACCGTCCTCGGTTGGGCTGCGGTTGCACAAGCACCGGGGTATGCTGGCCCCGTGAAGGTTTTTGTGGGCATAAACCCAGCTGGCGAAGTACTGGGCCTTAGGCTGCTATCCCACACGGAAACACCGGTGTACGTGGAACGCATAAAAGAGGAGGACTTTTTTCAAGAGTTTATGGGGCACAGTGTCAAATCCCCCTTTCAACTCGGTGAAGATATCGAGGGGATCACTCGAGCCACCCTGACCTCGCGAGCGATAACAGGAGCTGTGCGGGGCGCCAGTAGGAAGATTGCGGGCACACAATTAGGATTACACCTTGAACAGGAAAGAAAAAAGGTTAAATTTGGCGTTCCAGAGCTAACGATCATTGGCTTATACATCGTCGGTTATTTCGGTCACCGCAGAACGTTTAAACATAAAAAAATTGCCCGTTGGGGGTCGATGCTCGTTGGGATGGGCGTGCTGGGATTCTTGTACAATCTACCTTTCACACTATCCCATTTCAACTCATTGTTGTTGGGGTATTTTCCCAACTGGCGGGAAAATATGTACTGGTTTATCCTGGTAGGGGGTATTTTTTTCGTGGTCACGGTTGATAATAAAAACCCCTACTGCCAATGGTTCTGTCCCTTTGGGGCGACACAGGAATGTCTCGGAGCGATTGGTGGGGCAAATGCCTGGAACCCTGGTCGAAAACTTCGTGATTTCCTAAAATGGAGCCAACGGTTGTTGGCCTGGAGCGCAATTGTGTTGGGTTTATTATTTAGAAATCCAAGCCTTGCCAGCTATGAAGTGTTTGGAACCCTGTTTGCTTTCCAGGGCGAAGGGGTTCAGTGGGTTGTCCTGATCATTGTCATATTGCTTTCCCTGTTTGTGAGGCGACCTTGGTGCAACTACCTTTGTCCTATAAAACCCATTATTGATGTGATCCGAGCTGTAAGGCGGTGGACGCGAAATACGGTGAATATATGGCGAAAAAGAATTCTAAACAGCATAAAATTATGAGCTATATCGTGTTACCCTTGATTATAGGTAGCATGATCCTCATCGCTGTTTATCAAGTCCAAGAAGTCATGGACTATGTAATTCCAGATCTTACCCCTACTCCTATGGCAACTCAGGAAAGTGAGTATTACGGTCCTGAAATTAAGGATGAAGACATTATCGAGGAGTGGGAAGACCCTACCCAAACTCCGACGCCCGTATCTAATTGAGTGAGATGAGGATGGAAAGAAAGCTGAACCGGCGTGATTTTCTTAATATCGTGGCAGTTTCTGGCGCTGGCATACTGGGAGGAGCTATAGCCGGAAGGATGCTAGGAAACCCTCTTACCATTATTGTTGCTCGGAGAATGATGGGAACCATCGTGCAGTTAAAAGTAATTTCCTTTGACAAAGAAAAGGGTAGGCGAGCCATAGAGTCCACATTGGCCGAGATGGGACGTTTGGAGGAGATTTTTGATCACCGGAAACCTCTCTCCCCTTTAGCTCGGTTGAACGCCAGGGGTGTATTACATAATGCTCCTCAAGAATTGGTAGAAGTATTTAGCGAAGCGATCCAACTTGGTGAACTATCAAAGGGTGCTTTTGATGTCACGGTCAAACCTGCCTTAGATGCACTCAAGCGCGGTCGCATCCCGTTAAATTCTTATCCTCGCCTTCCCGGTTACCGGAATATTGCTCTTGACGGCCGGACGATAGCCTACGAAGAAAAAGGGATTCAGTGCACCTTGGATGGGATCGCCAAGGGATATATTGTCGATCACGGAGTCGAGGTATTAAAATCCCACGGCTTTCGGAGAATCTTTGTGGATGCTGGCGGCGATCTGATGACCTGGGGCTTAAATCAGGATGCAAGCGCTTGGAGAGTTGGCATTGCCCATCCCAGACCCGAGCGGATGGACGGTTATCTCGCTGTGATATCGATGGAATCGGGGGCTGTGGCCACATCAGGAGATTATTTTAACAGCTATACGCCTGATCACTCCGTACACCACATTATTAACCCTAAAAACGGTAAATCCCCTCCCGAATTGGCCAGTGTAACTACTAAGGCTCATACCACCACCCTTGCTGATGCCCTTAGCACAGCCATCATGGTCATGGGAAAAGAGAACGGCTTGGATTTGGCGAATCGGATTCATGGTGTCGAAGCATTGGTTGTAACAAAGGACTTAACCATTCACCGTACGGCTGGTTTTCCAGGGTAATTTCTTTGGTCAAGTTTTGATTCTCTGCCTTGGGGTATTTATCAGGGAAAAAGATGGATGAATGTTCCCGAGGTTTGCCGGAAAAAAGTTTTCTGATCCCAGGAATTTGATGATGTCAAAAGTGATAAACGACTTTGATCAGATCGAAGAGCAAAAGATGCGGTTATCCGATCTTCGGGATGGCGGAGATCCAATCAAGATCAGCGGCATGTTGGGCGTTTTGGGGCGATCTCTCCTACGTGTTAATCAAGCGGAAGAGGCCCAACATTATTTTGAAGAGGGAATCGAGATTGCGGAACACCACAACCTGTTGATGAGCAAAGCGCACCACCTAGGCAATTTAGGCATATCCTTGCTGAAACAGCGTCGATTCCAATTGGCCGCTGAGGCTTTTGAAGAGGTTTTGGCTATTGCAGAGGAAAAACAGAATGAAGAGTTGAAATGTGATACTTTGATCAACCAAGCGGAGTTGAACCTGGAAATGAACCGGGGGGACATCACTGATTACTTATTGAATCAGGCCTATGAAATCGCTGAAAAGTTAGAAGATGAAGAGCGGATGATGCAAATCCTTGGGGCTAAAGGGCAGCTGCATTTATCAATTGCGTCGTTTGATGAAGCTGCTGAACATTTCAAACAAGCCTTAGAATTTGCCAAAGAATTGGGAAACTCTGAAGCGATTGGTGGGTTCCATAATAATATAGGCAATGTGTACCTGCTAGCTGACTTACCCAAAATGGCAGCTCCACACTTTGAAACATCGCTGGAAATCGCAAAAACTCTCCACGACTCTCAGGGGACCAAAAATGCCATCAATAACCTTTTAGAGGCGAGTCTGAATGCGAGAAACCTGGATCTGGTAGAAGTAGCTCTAAATGAGGGGCTGGAATTCGCCGAAAAGAATGACGACCAACCCTGGAAGTATCACCTGCTGCAAAAAGCAGCTCCTTTTTTTATAGCGGTGGATAGGATGGAACGAGCGATGGATACTATTGCTCAGGCTTTGCCGCTCTCTCAATCCCTGGACGATAGAGAAGGGAAACTTGAGCTACTGCGAATGTTGGGAGATATTCATTTTAATCTTGGGCAGGACACCACTGCCAAAGAAAAGTACAACGAGGCATTATCCCTCGCTGTTCATGTCCAGAATCAGCGCAAACGTTCATATGTTTTGGGAAGATTGAGCGTGCTTGAGGCAGAAATGGGTGATTTGGATTCTTCCATTGCATATGCAAAAGAGGCTCTCAAGTTCGCCAAAAAAGAGAAAGCCCAAAGGCTTATAGGTGAACATAATATGTTATTGGCATTTTCCTATCGTGATAAAGGTGAGTATGAATTGGCTTATGTCCATGCAGAAAAAGCCAAAGATGCATTCGGTAAAGCAGGTGACGATTCAACTCTTGATATGATTGGGCATTTTTTATCAGAAGTTGGTCTTGATCAAAATTAATATTAAAAACAAGTTAGTGTCCTTTAAACACCAATATCCTATATTATAATCGTCCAACCACGACTGAAAGGGTGAGATGATTATAATGGTAGGAGCTTAATGAAAATGTTCTGACTAGGCACTATGGAATTGATCATAGCTTCAGCGGTTATAATCCTTTTGTTTGAATAAAAGGCAATAAGAACTGAGAAATGCGTTCCACTAGAGATTAGAAATTCTGATTTGAAAGGACCCAACCCGAAGTTGGCATTTATTGTGGACCAAGGGGAGAATCAGGTGAGCACCAACGTACTTCACCATAGAAATTCACGGTCAACATCCAACGCCTATCCATCGACAGTCATTAATGACGGAACCGTGTCGTTTTTATGTGGAGGTGCTTCCAGACATTCCGGAGCAGTCAAACGAATTCCTTGCCAGCCCCCTGGTGTAGTGAGGGCTATTCAGAATCAAGCATCAATCGCTTGGGGTGAACTTATAATTCTCAGAGAATGGATTACACCCATCCGTCGAGGATAGAACACAGAAAAGGAAGTGCTTATGCTTTCAGACTACACTTTCATCGGTATCTTCACTGTCCTGGCTGTCGCTTTTCCCATCCTGGCCTTGGTCGCGGCGTATTTCGTCCGCCCTAAAAAACCCAATACCGTCAAGACTTCCATCTATGAATGCGGCTTGGAAACCATCGGCGAAACTTGGGTCCAATTTAAAGTTCAATATTATATTTATGCGCTGGTCTTCGTCATCTTTGATATCGAGACTATATTTCTATTCCCCTGGGCTGTCGCCTATGACAAATTGGGCTTGTTCGCCCTGGTTGAGATGTTCATCTTTTTGGTCATCCTGTTTGCGGGGCTTATTTATGCCTGGCGGACGGACGCCCTGCAATGGGTCTAAGCATGTTCTGTAAATCGAGGTATGTATGTCTGAAGAAGAATTTTTTGAAGTCCAAGAGGAGCTAAAAAATAACCTCTTTCTTACCACGGTCGACGCAGTTTACAATTGGGGGCGCAAAGGCTCGGTATGGCCTGTGTTTTTTGGCTTGGCATGCTGTGCCATTGAGATGATCAGCGCTGCCAGCGCGCGGTATGACTTCTCCCGTTTTGGGATGGAAATCATGCGCGCCTCCCCCAGGCAGGCTGATTTATTGATCGTGGCGGGCACGGTCACCCATAAAATGGCTCCAGCGGTAAAACGTATTTACGATCAGATGCCCGAGCCGAAATACGTCCTGGCCATGGGCGCATGCGCCACGGACGGGGGCCCCTTCCCCGGCTATGCTGTGCTGCAGGGGGTGGATGAGATTGTGCCGGTGGATGTGTATGTCCCGGGATGTCCCGTTCGTCCTGAAGCCCTCATTCAGGGATTTATGAAACTGCATGAAAAAATCATGGGCCAATCGATCAAAAATGTGCCCTGGTATCAAACAGATGAGGATGTGACATGATCGCCCAAAAAGTCCTTGAAAAGGTCAAGTCAGCGTTTCCGGAAGCGATTGTAGAGGTTCCAGAGCTGATCGATGTGACAGTGGCAGTTCGTCCGGAGATGCTCTTGGAAGTCGCTGGTTTTTTACACGACGAGTGTCAAATGGATTATATGGCCGATGTGACCGCTGTGGATAGGCCAGAACGGTTTGAAGTAGTCTACCATTTATATTCCATCGCTGAAGAGACGGATGAACCGTTTGTGCTCAAGGTGTACCTGGAAGATAAGCAAGCGCCAACCATCCCTTCCCTGACGCACCTCTGGCAGGGGGCGAACTTCCAAGAATGCGAGGTATATGACATGATGGGGATTCGTTTTGAGGGGCATCCCGACTTGAAGCGGATTCTGTTGTGGGAGGGTTTTGAGGGGTTTCCTTTGCGTAAGGATTATCAAAACCGCACCTTTACTTATCGGGAAATGGAACGCACAGACCCTGAGTCAGCCTGATGGTCATCCACGGACATACTCTGCGAGGACAGGATATGCTGAAAACGGAAACCATAAAAATCAACCTTGGCCCCCAACACCCCTCGACACACGGTGTATTTCGCCTCAAAGCCACCCTGGACGGGGAGACCATCCGTGATTTGGAACCTGTGATGGGATACCTCCATCGCGGGATCGAAAAATTAAGCGAAGAGCGCACATACGTCCAGGTGGTTCCCTTAACGGACCGCCTTGATTACCTGTGTGCCATGACCAACAATCAAGCGTACGCGATGGCTGTGGAAAAGATGGCCGGCATTGAGGTCCCGGAAAGGGCTGAATACATTCGGGTCATCATGGCTGAGTTTACGCGCATTATCAACCACTTGATGGCGGTGGGTTTTTTGTGGAACGAGCTGGGGGCATATTTTACACCGCTGCTGTACTGCTTCCGCGAACGGGAGCGCATACTGGACCTTTTTGAGATGACCTGTGGGTCTCGGATGACTTGCAGCTATATGCGCCCAGGCGGCGTCTCGGCAGACCTTCCGGAAGGGTTCATCCCCCAGGCAAGAAAGCTAAACGAACACCTAAGAACGTTTACCGATGAGTTGGACCGCATGCTCAGCGAGAACGAAATCTTCCTCTCCCGGTCCCTGGATGTGGGGGTATTGACAGCTGAGACGGCCGTTAATGCTTCCATTACAGGCCCCGTGCTGCGAGCATCGGGCGTGCCTTATGATATCCGCAGGGTAGATGGGTATTCGATCTACGAGCGTTTTGAGTTTGATATTCCCACCTGCCAGCATGGGGATGTGTGGGATCGATATTACCAGCACATGCTGGAAATCTATCAAAGCACACGGATTATCGATCAAGCCCTGGATGGCATTCCCGAGGGTGAGTTGATGAACGGAAAAGCGTCCAGGGCCCTGCGCCGCCCACCAGAAGGCGAGGCTTACGGCCGGATTGAGGCACCCAAGGGTGAGCTGGGTTTTTACGTCGTCAGCGACGGCTCGGGCAACCCCTACCGGCTGCGCATCCGGCCGCCGTCCATGATTAACCTCACCGCCCTCAAAGAGATGTGCGTGGGGCACAAGATCCAGGACGTGGTCATCATTCTGGGCAGCATTAACATCGTTTTGGGTGATATCGACCGCTGAGGTCCTCCGTGGAAATTTGGGGAGTGGGATATGGGATTTTTAAGTGACTTGTTTGTCAATCTTGGCCTCTGGCTCTCCCGCTGGCTGAGCTCATTTATGCCTGCCGGGATGGTGGATCTTGCCATGGGGCTTTTGGGGGCCACTATCCTCATTCTCATCGCTTTGACCGCCGTTTTGATCCTCACCTGGGGGGAGCGCAAGGTGGTGGGGCGCATGCAGGACCGCATTGGGCCCAACCGCTGGGGACCATATGGCATCTTCCAGCCGCTGGCTGACGGCATCAAGATGTTCACCAAGGAGGACATTGTCCCGGAACGGGCTGATTATTGGGTTCACCTGCTGGCCTCAATTGTCGTGATCGTTCCCGCCCTGCTGATCTACGCCGTCCTGCCTTTTGGAAAAGGTCTCTGGGGAGCGGATCTGAATATCGGGGTGCTTTATATTGTAGCCCTGAGCACCATTGGCACGGTGGCCATTTTGATGGCCGGGTGGTCCTCCAACAACAAGTACAGCTTGTTGGGTGCCTTTCGGGTGGTGGCCCAACTGATCACCTATGAGATCCCTTTGGTTCTGAGCGTGGTCGCCGTGGTGCTCTTGAGCGGCTCCATGTCTATGGTCACGATCGTGGAGAGTCAGGACCTACCAAACATCGTGGTCATGCCGGTGGTCTTCCTGGTCTTTCTGGTCGCAGCTGCTGCGGAATTGTACCGCTCGCCTTTCGACATGATCGAGGCCGATTCCGAACTGGTGGCTGGTTTCTTTACAGAATACAGCGGGATGAAATTCGTCATGTTCTTCATGGCGGAATACGTCAATCTCCTGGCCATGTCTGGCATCGTCACCACGTTGTTTTTGGGAGGGTGGCGGTTCTTCGGGCTGGAAAGGCTCCTGCCCGTGTTGGGGCCCGTGATCTTCTTTATGAAGTGCGCTGTCGTCATCTTTTTATTCTGGTGGATACGAAGCACCTTCCCGCGCGTCCGCATCGATCATATGTTGAACATGGCCTGGAAGGTGCTGGTGCCCATCGCGCTGGTCAACCTGATGGTGGTCGGTTTGGTGGATAAACTTGTGGAGGGCACGGTCTTCACCTCTTCTGTATTGCTGGTCGTTAGCTTTATCGAAGGGGTTTTCCTCCTTCTTATCCTAACCAGGGTGGGACGCGAAACGCGCAACAGAAAGAAGGAGCGGGTTGCTGCCAGAAAGGAAGCTGTCAAATTTAGAAGTGCATCGAGGTAGGTATGTTCTTTGAAGGCCTGTTAAAAGGGTTATCCGTCACGTTTGAACATTTCGTGGAAAGCTACGTCCGGCGCACGGGCATCGATGAAGGGGGCGAGCGCCCTCAAGAGTATTCCTTGGGCGGGTTGTTCACCGTCCAATATCCGGAAGAGAAACTGCCCATGTATCCCCGGTTTCGGGGCGCCCTGATGCACTTGCGTGACGCAGAGACCGGCGAACATAACTGCACGGCCTGCAACATGTGCGTCCGGGCTTGTCCGCAGGATTGCTTGGAAGTGGAAGGGGAAGGGAAGGGCAAAGACCGGCGAGCGACATCTTTCCGGTATGTCTTGAGCGACTGTATTTTCTGCCGCTTGTGCGTGGAAGCCTGCAACTTCGACGCCATCGAAATGAGCCCCGAGTACGAACTGGCCTCCTACGAGAAAGTGATCGTCTGGGACCTTGAGAAATTATTATCGGTAGGTGATAAATACGATGTCCACCAAACGGGGAAAGATTGGGAGTAGGTATGGTTCAAACAGGGATATTTTTACTCTTCAGCCTGATCACCTTGGGAGCGGGTCTCGCTGTGGTGACCAGCCGGAATATTTTTCACAGCGCCTTGCACCTGATTTTATCTTTTGTGGGTGTAGCTGGTCTATATGTTCTTTTGGAGGCGCCTTTTCTGGCTGCAGTCCAGATCCTGGTTTATGTGGGGGCGGTTGCGGTCTTGATTGTCTTTGCCATCATGCTCACCCGCCGTCTGATGGCTGAAGACCTTGTCCAACGCAATGCCCAGTGGCGGCTTTCCGGACTGGGGTCCCTCCTTCTGTTTGGGGGCTTATGCTGCATTCTAATCCGTGCGAATTGGCCGGTGGTGAAGGCAGCCGTCCCCAAGGAGATGATCACAAACCTGGGCAAGGACCTGATGGAGCCCCATCTGATCCCTTTCGAGATCACATCTGTGCTGCTCTTGGTAGCCCTCATGGGTTCGATCCTCATCGCCCGGGAGGACGAATGATGAGCGGCTGCTGGCGTTTGGTGAACGAGGGAGGATGAGATGAACGTGTCATTAAACTGGTATCTGATCGTCGCCGCGGCCCTTTTCTGCATTGGCTTGTATGGGGTATTGTCGCGCCGCAATGCCGTTGGCATCCTGATGGGTGTGGAGTTGATGCTCAACGCCGTCAACATCAACCTGGTTGCCTTCTGGCGGTACGTCACACCCACTGTCACAACCGGACAGATCTTTGCGATTTTCGCATTCACGGTCGCGGCAGCAGAGGCTGCGGTGGGTTTGGCACTGATCATCGCCATTTACCGCAACCGGGATACAGTGGTGGTGGAAGACATTCATCTGCTGCGAGAATAACGGAGAGGAACCTGATGCGAGACTTCTTTTTCAACCTGACCTGGCTCATCCCCCTGTTTCCCTTTCTGGCCTTTCTGGGGATTATCCTGTTCACCCAGGACGATCGCAGAATCAGCCACAGCCTCAGCATAGGGGCCATGGGCCTCTCCTGGATCCTCGGTTGGGGAGCGGCTTTCAGCGCTTTTGCAACCCCGCACCTGGCGGAGCACCCGGTGCATTTCCACGCTGATTGGATCCCCGCTGGTTCATCATGGCTTCAGATCGGCACCTGGATCGATCCCCTCTCAGCCGTGATGCTTTTCATGGTCCCTTTTGTGTGTTTGATGATTTTCACTTATGCCGTGGGCTATATGGGGTACGGCACCGACCATGTCGACCCCCATTATTCCCGCTTCTTTGCCTACATGTCCCTTTTCGCAGCGGGGATGCTTGGGCTGGTCGTGTCTGAGAATTTACTCACCCTGTTTATTTCCTGGGAAATCATGGGGCTGTGCTCTTATCTGTTGATCGGTTTCTGGTTTGATAAGGACTACCCCGATCCGGAAAAAATCACCCCCCGAGAGGCTGGCCTGAAAGCCTTTTTGGTGACCAAAGTGGGGGACCTTTTTTTGCTGTTGGGCCTTCTCTACCTTTACACAGAGACCGGGTCCTTCAGCTACGACGTGGTCTTCAGCGAAGGTGTGCTGCGCACGCTTGCAGAGAACACGGTCACCCTTCCGCTGCTCGGCACCTGGACAGCGGCCTCGGTGATCGCTTTGTTGATCTTTGGAGGGGTGGTGGGTAAATCGGCCCAATTCCCCCTGCACGTCTGGCTGCCGGATGCCATGGAAGGGCCGACGCCGGTCAGCGCCCTCATCCATGCTGCCACCATGGTGTCGGCCGGTGTCTTTTTGGTGGCCCGCATCTTTCCCTTGCTCAGCGTTGTCGTCCAAATGGAACACCACAACCCAACCATGGGGGTGATCGCCTTCATCGGCGCCTTCACCGCCTTCTTCTCCTCCACTGTCGCGCTGGCCCAGGACGATATCAAAGGTGTGCTGGCGTTTTCCACGATAAGCCAGCTGGGATATATGATCGCTGCGCTGGGCATTGGCGCCTATGTGGCAGGTGCTTTTCACCTCATCACGCATGCCTTTTTTAAAGCCTTGCTTTTCCTGGGGTCCGGATCTGTGATTATCGGCTGCCATCACGAGCAGGACATGATGGAATTGGGAGGCCTGAAGGAGAAAATGCCGATCACTTTCTGGACCTTTTTGGCCGGTGGATTGGCCTTGTCTGGATTTCCCATCATCACAGCCGGCTTTTGGAGCAAAGATGAAATATTGGCTCACGCCTGGGAAGGGTTTCTTCATCAGGGATTCGTTTCTTGGCCTTTTTTCGTCTGGCTGCTGCTGACCCTGGCTGCTTTTCTGACCGCGTTTTACACCGGGCGGCAGATCTGGCTTACCTTTTTGGGGAAACCACGCGGTCACCATGCGGAACACGCGCGTGAAAGCCCCCTGACGATGACCGGGCCGTTGGTCATATTGTCCTTTTTCGCCCTCACCCTGGGCTTTGTAGGCCTTCCCGAGGAGATCATCGGACAGGGCAGGAACTGGTTTCACGGTTTCGTGGGACATGCGTTTCCGGCGACACCGCTCAGCGTGACGGTGATGACCCTTTCGGCGCTCCTGGCTCTGGGGGGGCTCCTCCTCAGCTGGTTGGTATACGGGCGCAAAGCGCTTGAGAAAGGACAGCCGGACCCATTGGTTCACGTTCTCGGGCCGGTCCATCCTGTGTTGAGAAACAAGTATTACATCGATGAATTCTATCAGGCCACATTTGTGCGCGGTGCTCTGACGCTGGCCAGCTTTTTTTACCACGTCGACCGCCGCTGGGTCATCGACCCTTTTGTCAACCTGGTAGGGAAAATCGGGCTTGCCTTGGCCAGCGTGGGCAGCTATATTGACGCCCGCTTTGTCGACGGGGCTGTGCACCTGACCGCGAAGATTGTCGATGGTTTGAGCGGTCTCTATCGGCGGTTTGATATCGGCATTGTCAACGGCGCGGTTGATTTTGTGGGGCGGGTGACAAAATATGGCGGCGAAAAACTACGCACCATCCAGACAGGACGCGTGCAGAACTACTTGATGCTGGTGGTGGTCGCCGTGCTGACGATCCTGGGAGTGTATTTTGCCTATCTCCTGTGAGCTGCCCGACATCCCACGCCGGAGGGTCGATTCAAGGAATGCGTCTGAAGAGATTTAGGAGGATTTGTTGATGAGTTTTCCCATCCTGTCCCTTATTACCTTTGCTCCTCTCCTAGGAGCGTTCTTGATACTCCTCTTCCCCAAAGAGAAGGAGGGTGCGATAGCCAAACTTTCCATTGCGGTCAGTGCCGCGATCCTGGTGATAGCCCTTATGCTGCTGCTCGGGTATGACAAGGATGTAAGCGGCATGCAGTTCGAAGAGGTGTACCCTTGGATTCCTATCCTTAATGTCTACTACCGCATCGGTGCGGACGGCCTCAGTGTGCCGATGATCTTCCTGACAGCGCTGCTTTCCTTTTTGAGCATCTTTTATTCTTCGTTCACCATAAAAGAAAAGAGGAAGCAGTATTTTATGCTCTTCCTGCTGCTGGAAATGGGTATGTTTGGCGTTTTTGTCTCCCTGGACTTTATCCTCTTTTATGTCTTCTGGGAAGTTGGGCTGGTACCCATGCTGCTCTTGATCGCCTTTTGGGGTGGGGAAAGACGGCTTTACGCGTCGATTAAATTCTTCCTTTATACCCTGACCGGCAGTGTGGGGATGCTGCTGGCCATCCTGGGTGTGTACATGAACACTGGCACCTTCAGCATCATGGAAGCAGCAGCATTGCAGCCCTTCGCCGACAACTGGCCTCTCGCCGTGCTGGCATTTTGGGGATTTTTCATCGCCTTCGCCATTAAGGTGCCCATCTTTCCCTTTCACACCTGGCTGCCTGACGCCCACACAGAAGCCCCTACTGCCGGGAGCGTCATCCTGGCCGGGGTCCTTTTAAAGCTGGGCGCCTACGGACTGCTGCGCATTGCGCTACCCCTTTTCCCTGAGGTGTTTGGCTATTTCTCCTATCACCTGCCGCTCATCCCTATCCTGGCCGTCATCAGCATCGTTTACGGGGCCTTGATCTGTATCGACCAATGGGATCTGAAGCGGTTGATCGCCTATTCATCCGTCAGCCACATGGGGTATGTCGCCCTGGGCATCAGCGCCGCGGCCGCGGGCATCGCTCGCAGTGGTGGGTCGAGCCTAAAAGAAAGCGCCCTGCTAGGGCTGAACGGCGCCGGCATGCAAATGTTCACCCACGGCATTATCACAGGCGGGCTGTTCTTTCTGGTTGGCGCTATTTACGAGCGGGCCCATACCCGGGAATTGCGGGATTTTGGGGGATTGGCCCACCAGATGCCTTATTACTACGGGATCATGATGGTCACCGGACTGGCCTCCCTGGGCCTCCCTGGATTGGTTGGTTTCTGGAGCGAACTCTTTGTCTTCCGGGGCACCTTCGGCATTATCCCTGTGTACGCCTTCATCGGCGTCCTGGGGGTGGTCTTCACCGCAACCTACATCCTGTGGAAGGTCATTCAGCACATGTTCCTGGGTGAGTTTGATCAGGAAAAATGGGATGAGGCGACGCATAAGGCACCGATTACTGACATGACCTGGTGGGAAAAGGCCACCCTCTGGCCCCTGGTGATTATCATGGTCAGCCTGGGTTTGTATCCTACCCCCATTCTCAGCTATCTGAACGCGGCAGCGATGACGCTGCTGGATACGTTACCGTAATCGCCTACCCCTAGGAAGGTATTCATGAGCTTTCCGCTTCTGAGCGTGATCATCTTCTCCCCCATTGTGGGAGCGTTGATAATCTTGGCCCTGCCGAAAGGGAACCATCTGGCCATCAAACTTGTCTCCCTGACCAGCGCTGCTCTCTCCCTACTCCTTTCCATATTTGTCTTCTTTTCCTATGACCAGGCAGCTGGGGGGATGCAGTTTCAAGAACAGCTGCCGTGGATTCCTAGTTTGGGTATTTCCTATCACCTGGGTGTGGATGGGGTCAGCCTGCCTTTGCTGCTGCTCACCGGGATCATCATCACCTCCGGTGTGTTGATCAGCTGGGCGAAAACCCACCGCATTAAAGAGTTTTTTACTTTCCTATTAATATTGGTAGCGGGGGTGTTTGGGGTTTTCGCAGCTCTGGATCTCTTTTTGCTCTTCGTCTTCTACGAGCTGGCGGTCTTTCCCATGTATTTGCTGATTGGCGTCTGGGGATGGCCAAAAACCCGCGAATACGCCGCCATGAAGCTCACCTTGTATTTGTTGGTGGGCAGTGTGATTGCCCTCGTCGGCGTGCTGGCTGTTTACTTCAAGGCTGGCTTGGGGACCTTTGACCTGCTGGAGCTCGGGGAAGCTGGACTCCCCATCAGCGTTCAATTTGCCTTCTTTTTGCCCATCTTTATCGGCTTTGGTGTCCTGGCTGGTCTGTGGCCATTCCACACCTGGTCGCCGGATGGGCATGTGGCCGCACCAACTGCGGTGAGCATGCTCCACGCCGGTGTACTGATGAAAATGGGCGCGTACGGCGCGCTGCGGGTGGGTATGTTCCTGCTGCCGGCGGGTGCAGAAAAATGGCTTCCCTGGATTGTCGTCCTGACCGCGGTCAACGTCGTTTACGGCGCTATGGTGGCTTACGCCCAGAAAGATTTTAAATATGTCATTGGCTATTCCAGCGTCAGCCATATGGGATATGTGAGCATGGGATTTGCCACGATGACCGGGATTGGCTTGAGTGGGGCTTCGTTGCAGATGTTCTCCCACGGCATTATGACCGGTCTGTTTTTTGCCGCAGTAGGGTTGATTTACCGGCGGACGCACACCAGACAAATCCCCGAGCTGGGTGGGCTGGCTCGAAATTTACCCTTTGTGGCTGTAACATTCATCATCGGCGGGATGGCTTCCATGGGCATGCCCGGTTTGAGCGGGTTTGTGGCTGAGTTTCAAGTCCTGACCGGCACCTGGGAAACCTATCCCGTCATCGCTGTCATATCTTTGCTGGGGATCGTGATCACGGCGGCTTATATCATGAGGGTCTCCTACACCGTGTTCTTCGGAGACCTGAAGCCTGAATATGAGGACATACCTCCGGCGTCGATGATCGAGAGGATCCCCCTGGTCGCCATGGCAGCTATTCTCATCATAGTGGGAATTTTCCCCTCGGTCTTACTGAATGTCATCAACACTGGCGTGGCAACCCTGGTCATGAAATTTCAGTGAAAGGTTTTTGGAGGAGTTGAATGGCGCTGTCCCGGACATTATTTCTGCTTTCCCCCGAACTTATCTTGCTTGCGGCCGTTTTTGTCGTATTTGGGCTGGACCTTATCTGGCGCGATCAAGAAAAGGGTTGGCTGCCGTATGTCGCCCTGGCTGGTCTGATGGCGACCATGGTCTCTATCATCCTGCTGTGGGGCCGTGAAGCAGGGGGGCTTGAAGGGGTGTACGCCGCTGATAGGTTTGCGTTATTGTTCAAGAGCATAGCGGTCGTCAGCACTGGATTAGTGATCTTTTCGGCTGTCGAATTCATGCGGGATCGAACGACGTTTCAAGGAGAGTTCTACAGTTTGCTCCTTTTCGCGACCCTGGGCATCAGCGTGGTGGCCTCTGCTGCCAATTTGATCCTCATCTTCCTGGCTATTGAGCTGGTAAGTTTTTCAACCTACATTTTGACGGGCTACCTGCGGGATGAGCCGGCATCCAGCGAGGCTGCGATCAAATACTTTCTTTATGGGGCTGTTGCTTCTGCGATCATGCTTTACGGGATGTCTCTTCTTTACGGCGCAACGGCTACAATCCACTTGCGTGAGATCGCAGCGGTTTTGGCACAGAGCGACGGATCTCTGAAAGGGGTTATCTACCCGGCTGTCATCCTCCTCACTGTCGGGTTTGGTTTCAAGATGGGGATTGTGCCCTTTCATCAATGGGCTCCCGACGCTTACCAAGGCGCTCCTACCCCTGTAACCGCTTTCCTGTCCGTGGGGCCCAAAGCCGCTGGATTTGCTGTGATGGCTCGCGTGGTGATGGTGGCCTTTCCCAGCCTTCAACCGGAACGAGTCCCCTTTCTGGCTTTGATCTCAGTCTTGACCATGACATTGGGGAATTTAGTGGCCATCTGGCAGAAAAACATCAAGCGGCTTTTGGCGTATTCCAGCATTGCCCAGACTGGATATGTGCTGCTGGGCATCGTCGCGACCACACCGGTAGGGATGACCGCACTCCTTTTGTACCTCATAGTTTACCTGTTTTCCAACCTGGGCGCTTTCGCCATCGTTATCATTTTTTCCAATAACGGGGGCGGCGATGACGTCGAGGACTATGCTGGGTTGAGCGTACGTTCCCCGGGGCTGGCCTTGGCGATGCTGTTCTTTTTGCTGTCCTTGGCCGGAATTCCGCCCACAGCCGGGTTTATCGGGAAGTTATACTTGTTTACAGGGATTATGAAAGACAATCTGGTGTGGTTGATGGTAATTGGTGTATTAAACAGCGTCGTGTCCCTCTATTATTATCTGGAGATTGTGCGACAGATGTATGTAGTCCCCCCAGAGACTGAGCAGCCGGTTTTCGGCTCAAGAACTCTTTCAAGCGTGGTATATATTTCTCTGGCGGGTATATTCCTGTTGGGTTTGTACCCTACTCCTTTGATTGAACTAATTAGGGAGACTTTACTCACCTTTCCTGTCCGGTAAGGGTCGTGCAGCTTTGGATAGAGCTCATCATCGAACCCCTGCATGGTCAACCGTGGCTGACTGTTACGCGCCATCACCTTCACTGCCATGTTCCTTGGCTTCCTTAATCTCCTCCCACAGCGCCTGGATCTCGTCCCAGGGAATGTTGGGACGTGATAGATCGTGCTTGTCCAGGTACCGTTGGGCAGTCCGTCTCCCACTCCGCAAGAATTTCACCATCCCCAGCAAACCGCCAATCCCTGCCCCGGGCGTGAACTTCTGAGGATGGAACAACCAGCCCCGAGAACCACTCTCCAACGTCCCACGCACGATGAAGCTCTTTAGATTCCACAGCTCTTCATCATGCTTGTGACAAAGCAACCCCGTAGGGCCGGGTCGGATATCGGCATATTCGGGCACCTGTACCCGAAGCACCTTCCTGCTGGCATCTATCTCGGGTTTGCACCGCATGCTGAAGGGGTAGCCAGAAGTGTCAACCCCGGTCAGGACCGCGCTGGAAAAACCCACCATGTGTCTCACCATGTCATCCCACATCGCCCACCTCCTTTTCGCATGGCGCTTGACTGAAATCTCCGCGGTCCCACCACTGAATGCGGTGGGGGGTGACGGTGATCAGCAAGCGCATGTAGTACCAATCGAACAAATGACGCATGATCCAGTTGCTGCTGTACAATTCTCCTGCTGGCTGCCTTGGAAAAACCTGCCGGGCAAAAGCCTCTAAGTCCGCTGACCAAGTCGTGACGACCTCGTCTGGGGCTTGGGCATCACCTTGAATCAAGACGGCCGGTGGGTCCTCGAGACCGCTGCCAGTGGGATTGGAGAAAAGGAGTGAAACCCGCGGGTTGCGGCGGATGTTGAACGCTTTCTGCGGGAGCCCGATGGAAGTTGTGATCAGGAAATGTCCTTTTTCAGGCTGATATAGAGGGGTAACAGGCCAAGTGATGGGCGTGCCGTCTTTTGCCAGTGTGGAAAATTCGCAAGTTCGAAATTCACGAAACACCGCTGCAAGCTCAGCAGGGATGTTCAAACCTGTCATAAACCTCCTCCTGTCAACATGCGGAGCCAGTGCGTAGAAGGACAGATAACGGAAAAGCACTGCGAAGCATCTAGCCCGTCACAAGTGTTGTCCTGTTTGCCCTGAGCGGTGGAAAAGAAGTGTCAGTGTAAGGTGAAGCCTTCCTGATCCGAATGATTATTGGATAGTCTTTGATATACAACCTTTGAATGCTGGTATTGCCCTCGTCGGTAGAAAATACCAATTCCTGCTCAAAGCTGTTCAGCACATCCACGCCGACAACTTCACTGGCGCCCAAGCCCCGGATGGTCACTGTAGCAGGTTCCCCCGGAGAACCCTCAACAGCTACACCATCCGACCAGATCGCGACCAGCAACTCATCCTGCGAATTTATGAAATTGGAAACCATGACATTTTCAGCCTGGCTATCGATTTCTACAAGAAGTTCGGTAGGTTCCGCTCCCGCTAAGATGGTACAAAGGTTTTGGATCACGGGCATTTTATATGGATCTTCCAGATTTTCCGCTAGACCTGCCTTGATACCCCAACCTCGATGCATGACGATCCCCCTCGCTAAATACTTGGCAGCTGCTTCAGCCTCATAGCCATCGTACTCCTCTTGGTGGGGGCTCTCAGAGGTCCTCCAGTGCATCTCGGTCGCCCAGAACTCCCCTGCAAAACCGTTTTCCGCAGCCATCTCCATGATCTGGGGGACAAGCGCCTGATATTGATAATATTCACCTGCCATGTACTCCGGAGAAGCCCAGCCAGCGGCGTGCCAATTCAAGCCATCGACCAGAGGTAGCACGTCGGATTCCAGGATCTCAAAGAGGTAATCGATCGAATGCGGCCAGATCAAGGGGGTCACTTCGCCGATCAGGATCTTGGCGTCAGGGTCTTCTTGCCTGATGACGGGAACAGTTCGCTTGACCAGGTTAATGTAATCAGCCGCTTCAACGAACTGTTGGGTCCCTCTGCCGATGTTGGGTTCGTTCAAGATAGAGTAATAATCCACTCTCCCTTGTAGCCCCCTGACCAAAAAACGCACATAATCGAGGTAGCGGAGGACTTCTTCCTCCGTCGTAAACCTTGTATACCCTGCTGTGGTTTGAATCTCCTCGTCCCAGAACACGAGCGTGTACAAAATCTGGATGTTTTTGCTGCGCAGGCCATCCATGTTTTTATACTGCAGGGGATCGATGTTAAATTGAGAGTAAGCTCCCGTTTCCTCGATCTCGTTCCAATCATACCAATCCACAGAAAGCCTCATCCATTTGAGACCCTTTTCGTTGATACGCTCCGCGAATCCCGCTGGGGGTTCGAAATTTGGGTGATCAGGGAAAGCGCTGGGATATAAAGAAACCATATCTCCCAGGTGGTTGTTTTCGAGCGCAATGGATTTTTTCGCCTTAAAGGTCTTCACAGGCAGAGAATTCCCCTCCTGGAATTCAGATCTATGATCTGCCTGTAATTCTGTTGATGATGTGTTCGGGATGGTTGCGGTGCTGGTTGGAACCATAGTCAGAGGGAGCTCCTTAGATGTGGTGGAAGTGACCGGGGAACATCTGATCGAGGAGCACAATACAAGGCTGGTAAGGAGGATAGATAGTGTAAATCTCTTCATGGTTGCCTCTGCTTTCTGCGACATGGTATGCAGGACTACCCACTGCCAGGATTTGGCATCCAGTGATTAGTCTTTCTAATGACCCTTCAGGCAGTTTATCCTCCCCTGCCTTAAACCTGTCTAGGTCAACAGGGGTCATGCATCCACCACTCAAGCGGGATAAAAGTACTTCTCCGCTGATCTGATTTCCGTTTTTGGTATTCGCTCAGCCCTTCAGTACCCTCGCCGCCAGCAGAAATGTAACAATACCCAAGGATGCTGATAGCAATCCTGCCAGCAACCCCAACAGGAAGGGAGAAATGTCCGCTGCCGCTGCAAATCCAACAACAACTCCCGTAACCCCACCAGCAGCAGCAACCGACACAAAGAGAGCCGACCCCGAATTCTTTTCATTCACTTCCATAATACTTCGCCCCTCCGTTTGGATTAGTATTCGACTGGATTAATATCTAAAAAGCAGCTTTCCCGTATTCCCCAGGAGATCTCCTTCTTAAAAACGCCTGACGTTGCTCATCCAACCTGCTGGGCGTTGTGCCTTGAGACCTCTGCCGGGGAGGAACGAAACCGGCCACAGAGATGCTTTCAGGGCAAACCCTCTTTGCTATGACCTATCCAAGGCTGGGGGTCATCCTTGAAGCGTGTAGTCCTCCCCCCACAATTTTCTTTCTATGCAGCATTATCATTGGCTTTCAGGGGGCTGAGGTTTTCTTTTCGCCCCTTCCACTGACTGCCGCAAGAAAACAGACACGCTTCCCCCACTGGCCATCCCCAGCAGATAAGCGCCGATCACGACCACGAATCGGGGCATGGTTGCACTCCACCTGAGAAATGTAACGGTGACAGACTGCGTGTTCTGTACGCTGAAGATCAAAACGATCGCAACAAATATGATCAACAATGCAATGTAGAAGTATCTCATACAACCTCCCTTTATGAAAATACGCCTATCATGTCTATATTCAATTATATAACCTTATTTGGCTGAGAAACCCTTGCCATGATCAACAATTGATGGGCTTGGGAGCTACCTTTCCATGTATGGCAGCATTTTGATCCTCAGAGTTTGGGGAAGCGAACAGAGAAGCACTCGTCACACCCGAAATATTCCAGGGTTATGTGTCCGCGGGAAGGGAAGCCTGTGATAAAAATTGAACCTGCTACCGAGGATTGGGGGTCCCTTTGTTAATGACGGGCCCCCTGCGGTACACCTCAGTATCAAAGGCCATCCCTGCTAACCTGGCTGGGAAGTCTAACGCACACTAATCTCCATTGACAGGCATTGACCTTAGCGGTCTTCTCGCTCTCCCCGGGTCATGTCGTGGCCCACGTAGAAAATCGCTGCCTGGCCGAGCGCATGCCCGATGAGCACCAGTTCAATGATGATGGTCCCCATCAAAACCCCTTGATCGATCATGCCCCGGGCATCATCTAACTCTTCAGACAAGGAATCCAGGTCCCCAGCCAGGTTCACCAGAACTAAATTTTTCCCGGAAATCTCATCCGCAAAATCCTGCAGTTCATCAGCCATGTTCTCCAGAGATGTGCTTACCTCTTCAAGGCTCGCGCCAGCCTGATCGAGTTCAACCCCAACCCCGCGCAACGCGTCCGGCAATGGTTCAATACTATCGGTGACGCCGGAAATTCCCTGGTCGAGGGGCTTCTCCGGGTCATACGAAACCCCGGTAAGGAAACGAAGGGCTGCCAAATTTCGCAGGACTTGATCGACTGCCCGGGCCCCTTCCTCGGCGGAAAGCAACGCTTCTCGTGTATCTTCTACGATATCAGGAGTGTGGTCGATGAGCAGTCCGGCGGTCGAGTTGATGAAGGATTGGGTGTCGTCCATGGATCTTCTCAAACTTCGTATGGAATCCTCAGCAGCTTCCAGCGTCTGGACCCCTTCCTCTATGATGAGGTTCATCTGTTGAAGGGACACGGCAGCCATGGTCACCTCTTGAGAGATCGTAAGAACCGTCCTGTCCAGGGAAGCGGAGACCCGCAAGGCCAGGATGGGTACCATCACAAAGCCTACCACGGTCAGAAAGATGCCCACCGCGCTGGCTACCTGCACAGCTCGACCGAGCCACCCTTTCCAAGGAAGCCTAACCACTGCACGCCATTGCTTTGAGAGAGACAGTTTGGGTTTTCCAGGCAAAACTTCAAACCTCAAACTTTCGACATAGGAATCCATCAGACGGTTGACAATTTCCTTTTTCCTCAAACGGCTCACGCCTTCAAGGCCTTTTCGCCGCGCCAGGGTGCGGAGGTCTGCCACCTTCGTGTCTGCGAAACGCTCTGCTTGCAGGACAATAAGAGCCAGATAGCGCTTCGGTATCTGGCAGATCCCTGTGATCCGGTACTCAGTGAGCGAATGCAGCAGTTTTTTTCGAGAGGATGCCTCCAGTTCATTCACCCGCCGAAGAAGTCGCAGGATTTCCCGCTTGTTTAGCCTAGAAGCTCCGAGAATGCCTTTTTTGATCGCGGCTTCTCGCAACTGATCGAGCCTCATTAATTCAAACCTGTCCTCCTCAACCATTTTTCCCTCCCCAGATTTCATCTCATTTTACGCCAAGCTCGTATATGGCCTACAAACCCTTATCAATGGTCCCCTGTCCTGGAAGGGGCGCCGCACGGGCCCACCCTCACCAGATTTGATCCCATGTTCATCCTCTTTACAACCACTTCTTCCGCCGGAAATAGGCCAACATCCCGAGCACAACTAGGATAATCACCCCCCAGACCATGAAATATCCCCACTTCCACTCCAATTCGGGCATGTATTTAAAGTTCATCCCGTATACACCGACGATAAAGGAGAGGGGGATGAAGACCGTGGCGATGACCGTCAAGACTTTCATGACCTCATTCATGCGGTTGCTGACGCTGGAGAGATAGATATCCAGCATGCCGGAAACCATATCGCGAAAGGTCTCTATGGTATCGATGATCTGGATGGTGTGATCATAGACATCCCGCAGGTAAATCAGGGTCGTTTCCTTGAAAAGAGGGGTTTCCCCTCGCTCCAGGGCACCGATCACCTCTCGCAGCGGCCAGACGGACTTGCGCAGAAAGATCAACTCGCGCTTCAACTCGTGAATGGACTGCAGCGTTTGGGGATCAGGTTCGATGATTAACGCTTCCTCCAGGACCTCTATTTTCTCCCCAAAATTTTCCAAGATGAAGAAATAATGATCCACAATGGCATCGATCAAAGAGTACGCCAGATAGTCCGCTCCCTGTTTGGAGAGGCGGCTCTTGCCTTCGCGAAGGCGTTTTCTGACCGGGTCGAAGACGTCTTTTTCGCGCTCCTGCAGGTTGATGAGATAATTTTCCCCCAGGATCATGCTCACCTGTTCGGATTTGACTTGGGCTCCTTCCTGGTTCCAGAGCAGCATATTCAGCTCGACGAAGAGGTAATCTTCGAAGTCCTCCATCTTTGGGCGCTGGTCCGTATCGAGGATATCTTCCAAGACCAGGGGGTGGATGTCAAGCAAGCGACCCAATTCTTCCAGGAATTCCACCTGGTGGCAGCCGTCGACGTTGAGCCAAGATACCTGAGTTTGAGGGTCAAAAGGGATACAGTCCGCTAATCTCTGAGCCCGGCGCTCTGTGGCGGGCTGATCAGGACCGTACTCAAAGATGGTCAGTTTTAAAGGCTGCCGGGCTTCCTTTCGGACCGGAACCAGGGTGCCGGGGGCGTGTCCAGTGGACTGGGGTTTGCGAAAAAATCGTTTCATGGCTGCTGACTCCTTGATACGAGATCAACCTATAACGAAGGTAGATCAAGCGGGTGAAAGGCAATTAGGCACAGGTTTCATTTCATTTTGTAACGACCTCAAGTATGGGTAGGGTTGCGATTCTCGAGTGATGGTGGCCGGTGGTCTTTGGGATCGATTTTATATGAACCAAACTGGTGATGGTCGCCGCCCTCGATGTGAATATAGAGCGTATTTTCGGGGAGAAGGTGTTTGCACTCCCAACGCTGGCATATGCAGTGACGCCAAAGGCGAATGCAGCACAATTGACATCGCCGTGGCGTCGGCTCAATACGCTAGTTAGGTGGCCTCGTATCTGTCCTCTGCTGTTCCAGGCGGGCGCTTAGCGCGAGCAGCCAATCCTCCAGATTCTCAAGGAACTCGGGAGCATACTCCGCCCCTCCTTCCTCAGCATATCGAACCCGCTGTTCTTTCAGACACCCGGTCTCTGACACGCGCATGTTGTGGTCCGCCCCCGGTACCATGATCACCTGAGAGAGCCCGCTCTCAGAGGAGTGGACCGCCTCCGAGAATGCCTCTGCCCCCTGTTGTGGATCCACCTGTGTATCGTTCTCCGCAAACAGAGCAAGCACCGGCACGTCCAAGCGAACCAGAGTACTCCTGGGATCGTAGAAGATTTCAGAGTCAGCGTCTTGCGGCACGAAGTCGCTCTCGGGAATCACCCCTCACCATCCAAGGTCTTCACTGACGACAGGATTATTGTCCAAGGATTTCGCTGCTTCCAAGTATTCGGCATACGACCTCGCCCGGTGCCGCTGGACAAAATACTGCCTAGCCTTGGCCGCCTTGTCTCGCTCATACCCCTCGCAGAGGAGCTGCTGCTCGACGAGGTATGCTGACTGTCCGACACTGTCTGTAGCAGGGCAGGACACAGCGACAAGGAAGTCGACCTTTGTTCCGCCATCCAGGGCCAGTCCAATCACATAGGCTGCCTGGCTACTTCCGTAGACCCCGACGGCTGACGGGTCCAATTTCGGAAGACCTCTCAGATACGCGACCTCAGCCTCGAGTATCTCCCCCCGCTCTTGAAGCAGCCGGCCCGGGGTGAAGCTCCCTGTAGAAGCTCCGGTGCCGGGTTTGTCTTCCACGAACACGCCGAATCCAGACTTGAGAAAAGTCGTGAGAAGCCGTGAGGGCCTACCCACGTTCTCGCGGCCCGCTGGGCCGCTGCCCCACACAAGCACAACTATGGGATACCGCTCCCCCTCTTTTGGGAGAATGAGGTCACCCACCACGGTGAAGCGTCCCGCTTTAATGGTAAGCTCTTCAACCACGTGCGGAACCCCGGCGTAGTCCTCCCGCGCATCCTGTGTCGAATCCATTTTTTTCATCTCATTCCTCCCCTAATCACTGGGCGAGCTACCTCAGTATGCTGCAATATACGCTGTGGCGATCCCCATCCACGCGAAAACCGCAACTCGCGATGCACTGCTGCGCATCAGTTCTCCCTCAGATCCCTCTAGACATAACGCTAAACAACGTTAAAGTTCACTTACCGCTGGGTGGGCGATTGTTGACAGAATTGATTGTAAACAATTGTTTAACCAAAAGCAACGCTGGCCCCCGCCGCCAGGCCGTCCACGGGATACACCATGAGGACTTACTCACGGAGGAGAATATAAAGTAGGGCAGCTTCCGTGAGCAAGCTGCCCTATTTGTATAGTAAACCACTGTTTAGAGGACTCCTTCACCACGTTTCCCCCTTTGGGACATCTGTCATTGGATGTGGGAACAGCGTGCAGCCTGGGTCCGATCAGGCGTCCGATTCAGGGACAGATGCAGTAAGGTGCTGTGGTAGCCCCTTCGCTCATCGTTCCACCGGCAGCTTCACACTCCTCCGGGCCCAGATCCCTCCTGCACTCAATCTCCAATTCCGGGATGATCACGTTCTCTGCCGTGTAGACCGGATCCGGGCAGCCGTCAGTGTACAACGCCAGATCCTTTACCTGGCCAGGCGCTTCGGACGGCAGCTGGAAGTAGCAGTACAGCCGGTCCTCAAAGCCCTCCAAGCCGCATGCATAGGCTTCATACTCGCCCAGCTGGGCCTGGTAATTCCAGAGTTCACCTACTTTAGGTCCCGGGACGCCTCCGGGGATTTTAAAATACAGCGGAAATTGCAGGGTTTCCGGGTTGACATCGAGCAGCACCAAAGAGATTTCGATCTGATTAAACATCCCGCAATGGTCCACCACTGTGATCGGGATATCCTGGTAGTCCCCACCCGATCCGGTGGAATCGGGATCACCGGAATCCATCCAGACATCGGAGACCAGCACCCGCAGCGTGTGCGAACCAACTGAGGAGTAGAGCACTCCCGGAGAAAAGGTCACGGTGTGGGAATCTCCTGGCGCCAGGTCCGGAAGGCTCTCATACCCGGCCGGGTTGGGCGGACCCACCCCATAATGGGGGATCAGCACCATGTCAAAACCAGAGGCTGCGACCGCACCCTGGTTTTCAACGGTGACCTCCACTTCCACCCATTCTCCAACAAAAACATTGGTGCTGGAAAGGTCGACATTGACGATCACCAGGTTGGGGCCGGTGACGGTTATCGTGAAGTCCTGGACATCCCCGGCCGTACCGGTGGAATCAGGATCGCCGATGTCATACCAATCATCGGTGACCAGCACCCGCAGTGTGTAGGAGCCGGCTGAGGAGTAGAACACTCCTGGGGAAAAGGTCACCGTATGAGACGCTCCGGGAGCCAGATCGGGCAGGGTTTCATACCCAGCCGGATTGGGCGGGCCCACCCCGTAATGGGGGATGAGCACCAACTCATACCCTGAGGCGGTCTCCGAACCCTGGTTTTCAACCGTGACCTCCACTTCCACCCACTCTTCAACCTGAATGGTGGTGGCGGAGAGATCCACGTTGCTGATCACCAGATCCGGTCCCTGCGTGCCGGCGAATTGGAAATCCCAGGCAAAAAGCAAATCCGCCAGGTCTTCCCCTTCAGATAGCTGGATCTCCAATTGGCCCCCGGGCGGATCCGTGAACTCCCCTGGGATCAAGATGGTATCATTCGGCGGCTGGAGCGGGTCAATGCTCAAGCAGTAGGTCCCCGCGGTGGGCGGCGGGACCTCAATCTGGAAGCTGCCGTCCGCGGCGGTCACTCCAGACCATTCCACTGCAGCGGCTGGGCACCCGCCGTTGCCGAGCGCCAACTCCACCCCGGGTAAACCGGGTTCACCCGAATCCGGGTTGCCGTCCGCATTGGCATCATCAAAAACAAGGCCCTCCAAAAGGGAAGAATCTCCGGCTGAAGAACCGCCGGCTGCCTCGAAGCTGCCGAGATCGCATGCTGACCCCTGTGGTCTGGTTTCTCCCCGCTGGTCGGCTGCCGGGCAGCTGCCTGTCGCCGCGTCTGCAGCTGGACCGCTGGGGTCAACGCCATGGGTCTGGGTCGGTCCGCCGTTATCCGCCAGAGGACCGAGCAGGGGATCGCCCGTGATTGTGAAACCATGGCAGGACCCGTCGCTGTCCAGGTTGGTTCCCGAGACAGGGCTGGAAGCCGGGTAGCTGCAGTCGGCAGGTGCGTTGTTGGCGATGATGGAATTGCTGATCTGGATGGTATCCGGCGCAGAAAAAACCGCCCCTGAGGTGGTCCCTATATTCTCAGTGATGGTGGTATAGCTGATGGTCAAGGTGCCGGCATTGATGACCGCCGCCCCGCTGGCGATCTCTGCCAGGGTGGTGGAATTCCCGGAGAGGGTGCTGTTGGTGATCGTCATGCTTCCGCTGTTCGCGATCCCGGATGCGGACTGGCTGGCGACGTTGTTGGCGATCGTGCAGTTGGCGATGGTCGCGACCCCGGTGTTGTAGATCCCACCCCCGGATTCGTTCGGCTCATTACCGATATCGGCACTGTTGTTCTGGATCGTGGAGTCGATCAGGGTCATCGTGCCGATGTTGTAGATCCCCCCACCATGCCGTCTGGCCCGATTAGCGGTGATCAGGCTGTCCCGGACGGTGAGTGTGCCGCGGTTGAACACTGCGCCCCCCGAGTTAGGAAGGGGATCGGTCACATCCGCGGGCTTCATGCCCAACCCATCCAGGAGTGTGATGTCATTAAGTACCAGCTCGCCCCCCGAAGAAACATGCAGTAGGCGAAGGGCCATTTTCTGGGCCGCAGTGCTGCGCCGGATGGTAGCCCCGTTTCCGTTAATGACTATGGAGGTGGTGATGGAAGGCAGCCCGTTGTTGCCATCAGTGGTGTCCTCAATCGTACCCAATTCATAGACACAGCCCGGATCCAGATCAATGACATCCGTGCTTGGCCCGTTGCTGTTGGCATCGTCGATCGATGCCCGCAGGAAATCGACCGAGCATGGCGGGGGTGTGCTCCCATCAGGTATGGGGAGATTGCAGGAAAAAAGGACAAAGGCAATCACGGTCAAAAGAGCGATTCTCAACAGTGTTTTTCGGACGGGGAACATGGTTTATCTCCATCTAGGCAGCAAAGAATGCAGGCGGGGCAAAGCACCCGGTGTGTTTGTATGGGGGAAACCGCTAAGAACCGATAATTCGCGAATTAGCCCTATTATATCTGGGAAACCTTTTTCTGAGAGATGAGCTTTCCAATCCCGTTTTCCTTTTCTCCCTCCCCAGCTCTTCCCCTTTCAAAGTTATATCTGGACTCGCCCCAAATTCCGCTGGGTGATTTTCACAAAACCAATATGGGCGGATCGCTGCTTCCTGACCTTAAACTAACCTGTTGTAAAGGACCCGATGATCACATATTACTCACTCAGACGAAACACCTCTGTCTATTTCAGAATTTTCAGCACCACCAGGCCCAATATTCCACATCCAATGAATAGCAGCGTTAACTCCGGGGCTTTGGCTTGGATGAAATCCTTCTCGCCCACCAATTCCCCTTGATCAAAGTCCAATTCCTTTGGACCCGTCTGGTAACTCCAATGCAAAAGATATGTGCCCACCGCGCAGACGACAATCATGCCCAAAAGCACAAAGATAACCCATTTCCTTTTTCCATTATTAGACATATTCATTCCCTCCAAATCTCGGCTGAAAGAAAACGACTTAGTACAAACCTGTATTATCTCGCCAGATCATCCCTATTCTTTCCACTCAGCGCTCCAAGAACCTTCCTTGGAAGACCAAATCAGTTGATCTCCACATAAAAGCGATTTACTGTAGGCGCCAATCACTGTGCTGGGGTTGTCAAATTCCCCACGAATGCTGTTTCTCTCGAACGCTCCTTCCGGATCCACCTCACCGATGATGAACGTGCCATCCTCCTCAATATCAACCTCTTTTTCCAAAGTAAAGATGCATTTTGCGCTCTTCTTACTAGAACATCTGATTTGCGGCTGACAAAGTGAAGATTTCGCTGTTCCGATAAGCAAATGCATGACGGTTTAATCTTCTTTTCAATTTAAGGCGAATAGATAAGCCTTTATCCGTCAAATGCCCGTGTGGAGCTTAAACGCTTATCTCCCTCCATTAGCTATATCTTGTGGGGTTGTTCTGCTTTGAGCTTAGATTCTTCCGGGACATTAACCTGTCTTAGATCGCAGCATACGCAAGGTAACTTAATTTTCAATTGACCTTATTTTATTGAAACAGTCCCAATCCCATGCTTACAACCTTGTTAAGGCACGCTGTCTCTCTGATCCGGACCAGCGTACCTGATCGCACTTCGCATGCTTAGTGAATGGGTAAGACTTCCGAAATTTCACATATTCGGAAGTCTTAACAAACCGGAAATCCCATCCGCAGCCGGGACTTCATTCGGCACTCATCTCCCTGCCCCTTCAAAAACGCTCTGCTTCCGCTGAATTCCCAGCCATAGCATAGGAATTCACATACTGGGCGTGGATCACCTTCGATTTTACAGATCGTCCAGGGCTCGCTTGAGGCCGGGGTCCCTCCGCAGCTTCTTGAGCGTACTTTCCGCAAACACGCCGATGATCCCGGCATCCGACATACGCTGAATCTCGGTGTCGTCATCCTTGAACCCTGCCACTCTGTCCACGTAATCCCCAGGGTTATATAACATAACCCCGCCCCTGATTTCACGGCTCAGCGCTTCCGAATTGTGTTTTAAACACCGGTTCCACAAACCCTGGTCCCGCCAAACCGCGCGCGATGTCTCCTTGATCATTTGCTGGATTCTCCGATCTGCGCGGATAGCTTTCAACATCTTTACAGCCGGGGATTCCCTCCTGCGGGGATCATCAGTCCTTCTGACGGGACCTAAATCCAGGGTTGGATCCAATTTGGACTTAAAGTCCAGCAGCCCCATCTCCACCAACCGGTGGGCAACGGCTTCATATTTGGCGATGTTTTTCGAGAGGATGCTGGGGCCGCTGTCGCCAATGGCGATCATGGGCGGCAGTTCAGGAAAGAGGCGGCTCTGATCAAAGTGGATGACCGATTTGGCGTGGATGGTATACGTGTCTTCCAGGAGCACCCCAAATTTGTCCCGGCATAGAAAACGAAATTCGATTTTCGTGTCCGAGTCATAATCAGCAGGGGTAAAGCCATCGAAAAGAAAAGCACCCCGCTCAGGAAGCGCTGGCAATCGCACATTCGTGGTTCTCCCGGGTTCCGTAGTCTTTTTAAAGGCCCAAATATCAACAGGAGGCGCGAGGTTCCGGACGGTAAAGTCCGCGCGCAGCGCTTTGTTGATGTTCCCCAGATATGTCTTTGGTGGCAGTTTATGATCGCCAACCATATGGGTATCGAAGAAATCCTCCGTGAGTTGGCCGTTCACAAGCAGATCCGTCCAAGGAAAAGCGATCTCTGAATCCGCATAGGCGGGCGAAAAGGAGATAAACACATTCCGGGATTCCGGGCTGCTGAGCTGGTTCAGCGAATCCGGTGATGGATTCTTGTCCTTGAAAAAGAAATCTTGCTCCTGGACATTTTGGTTTTGTCCCCAATACCAGGGGGAGCAGCGAAAATAGGGCTTACCGACCTCTGAATCCGCAGACACAGATAGTGAATCCTCGTCCAGGTACCGCACGGTCACCGTTGAGGAGCTCCGCGGCAGTTCAAGTTCAATCGTTTGGCTTCCCGTTATCGCGGGACATTGTTTGATGTTTCCCTCCGGCGATAAGCTGGCCTTTGCTGCGGCATTGTCCCCCCAATCCACACCGTCGATTTGAACGCAAAAGTAGGGAATGGTCCTGGACTTCCAGTTGAATTTCAAATCGAACATCGCATTCGTCGCGGAAGTGAACTCGGATAGTTCAAGCTTCTCAATGTGTACTTCCGGGTCATCTGTTGATGAATAATTCCTGACCAAATCATCCACAAAGAATCCGGTGTACTTCTTGTCCTCGCTGTGCCTTAACCGGATCCAATGGTCATCACAGTTTGTGTAAAATGTCAGATACACATCGTCATCATTGGGGTGATTGGGATCATAGATATAGAGCTTGACATGCCTGATCTTCGCATTCCTCTCCCCATGGACATATTCATCATCGTAGAGCTCACGTTCCTCGAAGCCGTACGCAATAACGCGGTGGTGAGCAGAGAGGTGGAAGGGGTCATAGTCGTTTGAGGTGGCGATCAAGGTCAGGGTAACCGGTTTGTTTTCTTGCGGAGAAGGATTAAGAAAGTAATTCCGGACTTTTGTATGCCACTCTACCAAGGTCTTGCTGCCCAGGCTTCGGTGGGGATTGCCCCAATGGCCGCTTAGTTTGGGGCTCATCTGCCATTCGTACATTTTCATCAAAGTGTCGACATCACCAGCGGAAGCAATTTGTGATAATAAAATTTCTCCGTATAAGTCAGTGCCCTCCACAGGGGCACCGATATCTCTGGGAAGGCAAATCCCGTCAAAGAAACGATCTAAAGCGGTCCAGCACATCCCGCCGCAGAATCCGATGTCTGTCAGGGTAATCTCAAGGGGTATGATGGGGGTTTCAATGGTCCAATCCCAACTGTTGCCGAACGGCCAGCCATGGATTGAGGGCTTGAAATAGGTAGATCCCTTCATCTCATTTTCCTTTTCTAAAGTGTTTTATGAAATTGTCTAGATCGAAACGAACGGGAGAAACCTCGGGGATGAAAATGAGGTTTATCTTCCCCCATTTATATCAAAAAACCGGAAAATGACCATCTAAAAAGGGGGACTGTTGAAGGATTTTTCTGTCATCCACGGGTGGATTGGGCTTTATATATACCCCCTGTCGCCGGTTCATTCTATACCCGAGTATGATCGACGCTTTTCATCAAATGATCCAAACGCTGGTTTTGACTCCTTTTCAACGGGAGCGGAAGATGAGATGATAACCAAAAAGCCGGGGTGCAAAGGTAGATTCTTACACCCCGGCCAATGGATCAGCTGTCTAATTTTTCGCTAAGATGTGCTGGTACAGGATCTCACTCACCCCTTCCGCGTCCGTTTCATCCACTTTATGCCCCTCGATGATCGAGCGCTTGATCTTCATCCCGCTTTTAATTCCCCCGCCAACCTCAACGATCCCCAAAGTCAGGACCTTATTGGAAAAGTAATAGACGATGGCGATGACCAGCGGGACGATTAAAGCAATGAAAGCTAAAAAGGCACTTTCTGCCGCAGTCGCTATAGGCCCTAAAATAAAACCGGTGACGACAAAGATCACGATAGCCTTGATCCAGGGCCTGGTATATCCATAAAAAACGGAGCTGATTTTATTGATCGGAATCGTCCTCCGCGTGATTCCGGTAAAAGAAGCTTCTTCAAATTCAAAAACATCCTGGTCAATGTGGATGGAGACGATGGGATTGATCCTCAACAGTGACAAAACCCAAGCGATGAGCCCAGAGGCCCTTCCGGAAATGTTCACTGTCCCTTGGTCAGGATTCACATCCCATTTTTTGACAACATACAGTCTCATGGTTCCTCCCATAAGGTTCGCTGAAATGAATTTCCATGTTTGAATGGCGCTTCTTATCTTTTATGCGGCCTCACCTCCTTTTCGTTATCGAGAACCTCGACTCAGCCAATACACCCTGCAGCGCGTCCATCTTCAATGAGGTATCGAACCCTCTTTATTCAGGCCTGAATTCTTCAACCGCTTTGGTTTCCCCACAGCGTGTCCCACCCTGCTGGCCTTAGTATAGAATAAGGAGATCATTCCCGCAACCACAGGAAAGGATCCTAACAGACTCGTAAAGTGGACTGGTTTGATCTTGATGATGGGATCAGGACCCCTTGTCTCTCCAAGCTGCGAGCAAGTGCGGGAGTATGTTTCTCCCTACAAAAGACCTCACCCGCAACCGTCTGCCGGATGAGGTCTTGATTTCTCAAGTCGCTGATCGTTTTCCCGGGAAATTACCTTCTCCCCCCGACGCAGAGACCCACGTTTACCTATAAAACCGTTTGGATAACAAATACCTTTTCCCCCGAAAACCGGCAAAAAACGAGTTCACTTTCTGATCGCCTTTACCAATCTGGGAAAGTTCTTTCCCCATCTTTTGGGCGTGGAAATATCCGCGTACGCGCGGGTACCAAGCTCGTGGGGAATACCGCCGCCCCGTTTCAGCCTGACCGGAATGATGATCCTTCTCCCACTTACATTCTCGCTCAGGATAGCCATCCGCAGTTCTTGGCGCACCCAAGATTGGGGAGGTTTATCATCGAAGGCGGGGGATAGGCAAATAATGAACTTATCGCACTCCTCGATCCCCTTTTTCATTTCGTCCAAAAAATCATCCCCGGGCAGGATTTCATCCATATCAAACCAGACCTGGATATCCTCCTCTTTCCGCAGCGCATCGACCAAATCGGTCACTTTTTCCCTGTCTTCCCCTGAATAGGAAATGAAAATTTTTTTCATGCAACTCTCCCGTCTTCTCCTCGGTGACGAAAAGCTCCCCTTCGCCAAAGTCCCTTCATTCCGGTGTGTTATCTGGCAGCCCGCGCGATTTACGAAATGGGGAGCAAATGTAATCGAAGGGCGGTTTTTGAAGGGTTGGGGTAGTTATCCCACCCAATTAATTTTCCGATATCAACTCTCTAAAATCCGGACTGGAACTCAAATACATTCCGCTTAACGCCAAGAGGGTGAGGATGAAAACGCCAGCTGGAATGACCCGAAACAACACCGCGGTCAGGGATGCTGCCCCAAAGCTGAAAATGAGATATTTATATTGGTCCCATTCCAGCTTTTGGCGAGCGTATAGAAGCCCTATCAAAACAACCGCTGGCGCAGAGACCTGAAGGGTAGCTTTCCATTTAAATATGGTGTCCGGAACAAATATCACGCTCAGGGAAACAAAAGCAACCCCGAGGACGTAAACGATAATGGAGGCTATTAAGACCTTTCGATACATTTTCATTTTCCCTTCCTCATTTTGTGGCTGGGGACGGACATCCTTATACCATATTTTAACAGCACACAAACAGGAAATTCGCCTGCAGGTTGAGTAGCAGCCGTCAAGCTGCATAATGCCTGCCCTGAACGGTGTCCTGAGTATCTGGCGTCTTTCACCAGCGTATCTTCACTCAACACCAATCGCTATACCCCACCTCGACAAACTTCTCCACATGGTCTGCATCCGATGCATGTATTATAAATCTTAAATCCCTTTCCGCCCCTCACAGAGATTGTATGGGAAGGACAAACACCTCCACACCATACCGGGAGCGAGCACCAGCGCTGTTTCCCCCCGATTGATCGACTTTAATGTGCCACAAGAGCAGGGACAGCAATTACAGAAGAAATCATTGCTGTACTCATAATTGGACACAGTGTGAACCAGATCAACCGCTGCACATTTATCAATGATTTCCATGGCTCTTGCAGCAGAGATCCCAGCCGCTTGTTTGAGACGTTCAAAAGCAAGTTTCCAGGAGCTCAAGATCTTGTCAGAAACAGACTTTGACCCAGGGTGGGAACAATATCTTCCTCAGCGGGATAACGAGAGAAAGTCCCTCTGCGATAAATCATGAGCCCGGAACCCAAAAACACTCTTTTTTCCACGCCCATAAGAAGATGGGGGTGTTGTCAGCTCGATCACCCAGTAGCACAAACCCGATGGTGAAAATCGCCCCGCCCGGGTGATTGACAAGGGGTTTAGTCCTATGTTACTATCATATTTAAATGAACGACACTAAAGTAAAAGGGGGTCAGCAGGGGGGTTAACACCGGTATTTCAGGCTTTCAAGGGAGGAAATCCTTCCAATGACATCAACCGTGGGACTGAGCGACGAGATCAGGATGCTTCGCGAGAGCATTTCGGTTAAGCTCGCCAGAAATGTGCGGCAGGGCTACGAAAAGGACCAGAACGAGCGGGGGATGTACCGGCAGGGGGTTCGCCTCAATGTCGAGAGAAACCGCCTGCTCACCGAATCCTACAAGGAAACCGAGGGTCAGCCGATGGTCCTGCGGCGCGCGAAGGCTTTGGCCCACATCCTGGAGAACATGAGCATATTCATCGTCCCAGCCTCCCGCATTGTAGGCCACTCCGGTTCGACCCCCCACGACCTGTATTACCCCATAGAAATCAACTGGAAGTCCCCTCAAAGGGCGATGAGCTCAGGCGATGCCCAGCACCTGCTCGACGACCAAGGCCGCGCCGAGATGGAGAAGATCTTCGAGTATTGGAAAGGCAAGACCCTGAGCGACCTCAGAAAGATGGCTTTTAAAGGGGACCTCAAGAAATATTTCCGGTATGAGGGAACGATCCTGTGGTCGCACTGGGACGAACTGGGCGTCCCCAATTACCGCAAAGTGGTCGAGTTGGGGCTCACCGGAATAAAGAGAGAGGCCGAGCAGAAGCTCGCTGAGGTCATCGACACTGTACCCGAGGACTACCTGGAGCAGCACGATTTTCTGCGCGCGGTGATCATCACCCTGGACGCGGCGATGGCCTTCGCCCAGCGCTACGCCGAGAAGGCGCGGGAGATGGCTCGCGAGGAGGGTGAGGTGGGGAGGAAGGCCCAACTGGACCAAATCGCGGCGGTTTGTGAAAGAGTTCCATCCCTGCCCGCGACCACCTACTACGAAGCGCTGCAGTCCTTTTGGTTTATCAACCTCATCACCCGTCAGATAGAGCTGGTAAGCCTGGGCTGCGGCGCCCGGTTCGATTTGCTCTTCAATCCCTTCTACCAGCGGGACCTGGCCGAGGGCAGGCTGACGAGGGAAGAGGCAATCGAGCTCATGCAGCATTTGCTTCTCAAGTTTGAGGAAGCGGGGATGTGGTATTCGCCCATGATCACTGGAATCTACGGGGGCGTGCAGCAGCTGGAGGGGATCACCCTGGGCGGTCGGGATGCAGAAGGGAACGACGTCTCCAACGATATGACATACATTGTTCTGGAAGCGTCGCGACGGCTACATGTCCTGCAGCCGACGATCGCCCTCCGGGTCCACAAGAACACCCCCGATGAACTCCTATCCACCGCCACCGACGTCATCCGCACCGGGTGTGGATATCCGTCACTCTTCAACGACGAGGTCCTCATCCCGCTGCTGCGAAAGTGGGGCGTCGCAGAGGAAGACGTCTATGACTACTCGTGCAGCGGGTGCGTGTACATAGAGCTTCCCGGCAAGAACATGGTCAGAAGAGCAAGCGGCTACTTCGTCCTCCCCAAATGCCTGTGGTGGGCACTCCACCGCGGGATCCACCCCCAGACCGGCGACCAGCATGGGGCTCCGACGCCGGACCCGGCGACTTTCGAGGGTATCGAAGACGTCTTCGAGGCCTACCTCGAGCAGGTCCGCTTTTTCTTCGACAAGATGGTCAAGCTTGAGAACACCTGCCGCCAGCTGTACCAGGAGTATGCGCCGAGGCCTTTCCTGTCCGCTTTTCTCGACGGGTGTATTGAAAAATGCATGGACACAAGGAAGTGGGCCTACCCCTCGGATTTAAATTCCTTCAACTTGATCATCGGTCCGACCAACGTCGCCGACTCGCTGGCCGCCATCAAGAAGCTGGTCTTCGATGACCGCGAGCTCTCCATGAGCGAGTTCATCGAGATCCTGGACCACAACTGGGAAGGCCGCGAAGACCTCCGCCAGCGGGTCATCAACGACATCCCTAAGTTCGGAAACGACGACGATTACGTGGACCTGCTGGCCAAGCAGGTCCACGAGAGGACCGAGGGGGTGTTCCGGGAGTTCACCGACGAGCACGGACTCCGGTACCACAGCGATGGAAGCGCCGTTTCCGCCACATATGGCCTCTCGCTGGACACACCGGCTACGCCTGACGGAAGGATGGACGGGGAGCCCTTCTCCGACGCCACCCTGTCGCCCATGATTGGGCGGGACAAGAACGGGCCCACCGCGGTCCTCGCCTCCTGTGCCAAAATCGAGCCATTAAAGGCATATAACCAACTCCTGAACCAGAAGTTCCTGCCCCAGTTTCTGGAGGGCAACAACAAGGAACAGTTCCTCAACTACCTCAGGACGTGGTGCGACCTGGGTGTGCCGCACGTCCAATTCAACGTGGTCGACAAGGAAACCCTGCTGGACGCCCAGGAGCACCCCGAGAGGCACCAGAACCTGATCGTCCGCGTTGCCGGCTACAGCACCTATTTCGTGGATCTCTCCAAGGGCCTGCAGGACCACATCATCGCCCGGACCGAGCAGCAGTTCTAATTGAGAGCCACCAACCGAGGGAGGGAAACAGTATATGACTAAGACAACAAACACGGCGCCGAAAAAGAAAAGCACTGCCACGCCCTGGCCCGATTTGAGCGACGACCTTCGCAAGCTGAGGCAGAGCGTCTCGATCAAGGTGGCCAGGAACGTGCGCCAGGGCTACGACGCCGACGAGAACGTGCGCGGCATGTACCGCACCAGCATCAAGCTCAATGTGGTCAGGAACCGCCTGCTCACCGAATCCTATAAGGAGACCGAGGGCCAGCCCACGGTGCTCCGGCGTGGGAAGGGTCTGGCCCATATACTCAGGAACCTGCCCGTCTTCATAACCCCGCACGAGCGCATTGTGGGCCACTCGGGAGAGAGCCCCGACGAGCTTTATTACCCCATCGAGGTCAACTGGAAGTCGCCCCACAGGGCGATGAACTCCGACGATGCCCGTGAGATCCTCGACGACGAGGGCCGGGCCGAGATGGAGAAGATTTTCGACTACTGGAAAGGCAAAACCCTGAGCGACCTCCACAAGATGGCCTTCGAGGGAGATCTGGCCAAGTACTTCCAGTTCGAGGGGACCTTCCTGTGGTCTTTGTGGGATGAAGGCGCCGTGCCCGACTTCGAAAAGCTCTTCCGGATCGGTCTCAAGGGGCTCAAAGAGCAGGCCGAGCACAGGCTGGCCGAGGTCATCGACACCATCCCCGAGAACTACCTGGAGCAACACGATTTCCTGCAGGCGGTGATCATCACCCTGGACGCGGCGATGGAATTCGGCAAGCGCTACGCCGAGAAGGCCCGGGAGATGGCAACGGCCGAAGACGATCCCCAGCGCAGAGCCGAACTGCAGGAGATAGCCAGGGTTTGCGAGAGGGTTCCGGAGAATCCCCCCGAGACGCTGCACGAGGCACTCCAGTTCTTCTGGTTCATCAACCTTATCAAGGGCCAAATCGAATTTGCAAACTTGACCTGCGGCGGCAGGCTGGATGTCCTCTTCAATCCCTTCTACCAGAAGGACCTGGCCGAGGGCAGGCTGACCAGGGACGAAGCGGTCGAGCTGGCGCAGCACCTGCTGATCAAGTTCGAGGAGTCCGGGATGTGGTTTTCCCCCATGATCACCGGGATCTACGGGGGCGTCCAACAATTGGAGGGCATCACCCTGGGCGGCTTCGACGCCGAAGGGAACGACGTCACCAACGACATGACCTACATCGTCCTCGAGGCGGCGAAGGGGCTGCGCCAGATCCAACCCACGATCGCGCTGCGGGTGCACAAGGACACCCCGAGGGAGCTCCTCTCCGCGGCCACCGACGTCATCCGGACAGGGGTCGGGTATCCCTCCCTCTTCAACGACGAGGTCTTGGTCCCCTTGATCCACGAGTGGGGCACCCCGCTGGAGGACGCCCGGAATTATAACGTCATGGGTTGCGTTTACCTCGACATTCCTGGGAAGAACAACAACGCCCGGCGTGCAGCAGGATACCTGGTCCTGCCCAAGTGCCTGTGGTGGGCGCTCCACCGCGGGGTACACCCGGACACCGGCGAACAGCATGGGGCTCCGACGCCGGACCCGGCCACTTTCAAGTCCATCGAGGACGTCTTCGAGGCCTACCTCGAGCAGGTCCGCTTCTTCTTCGACAAGATGGTCAAGCTCGAGAACACCTCCCGGG
>CAYZTL010000010.1:0-40568 GCA_964481465.1 uncultured Anaerolineales bacterium | reverse complement strand
TCTCTCCAAGGGCCTGCAGGACCACATCATCGCCCGGACCGAGCAGCAGTTCTAACCAAAGAAGGAGGAAACAGATGAAACGGAAAATCACACTTGAGGAGCCTTGGCTCAACCACTACGATCCGGGCGTTCCCAAGGACGTGGAATTCGAAAATGCCACGATGATGGACTATCTAGATAGATGGGCCATGAAGCGTCCGGATGAAGAGGCCCTCGTCTTCCAGGGCTATAAGATGTCGTTTAACGACTTTAAAGAAAATGTCGACCGCCTGGCCACAGCGCTCTCTAATTTCGGGGTCAAAAAGGGCGACAGAGTGGCTATCCTGCTGCCCAACACCATCCCCTGCGTCATCGGCTACTTCGCGATCCACCGGATCGGCGGCATCGTGGTCATGAACAACCCGCTGTACTCCGACCGGGAGCTCGAGTACCAGTTCAACGATTCGGGAGCGAAGGTCCTGATCACCCTGGACCTGCTGTGCAAGAGGATGATCGACCTCAGGCCCAAAACCGGCATACGCCAGATCATCTACACTTCAATTGGCGACTACCTGCCCTTCCCCAAGAATTACCTTTTCAAGCTCGTAGCGGAGAAGCGGGGACTGGCGACGAAAGTCCCGCCAACCGAGGATGTCTACTGGTGGAAGGAGCTCATTTCCGATACCCCGCCGAATCCACCGGCGGTAGATCTCTCCCTCGACGACATCGCCGTATACCAGTACACGGGAGGGACGACAGGCATATCCAAGGGTGCCATGCTGACCCACCGCAACATGAGCTGCAACGTCCAACAGTTTGCTTCCTGGTTCCCCTCGTTGAAGGGCCAAAGGGGAATAAGCCTCGGAGCTCCTCCCTATTTCCACGCCTTCGGACTGACCGCGGCGATGAACGTTTCCCTGTTCATGGGCTGGACCCAGGTGCTGATCCCCAAACCGCAGCCTGATGAACTGATGGAGGCGATCAAGAAATTCAAGCCAACCTTCGTCTTCATGGTTCCCACTATGTATCTGGGGATTCTGGATCATCCAAACTTCGACAAGACGGATATGAGCTGTTTCAAATTCTGCGGCTCCGGCGGCGGACCGCTGCCGGTAGATGTCATCGGGAAGATGGAGAAAAAAACAGGCGCTCCCCTGCTGGAAGGCTACGGGATGACAGAGGCCTCACCGATAACCCACATCAACCCCTTCGAGGGCATGAGGAAGCCGGGGAGCGTTGGCATTCCCATCCCGAGCACCAAGTCCCGCGTGGTTGATGTGGCGGATGGAACAACCCCCCTGCCACCGGGAGAAGTCGGGGAGATCGTATTCAAGGGACCGCAGATCATGAAGGGATACCTGAATATGCCCGATGAGACAGAAAAGGTGTTAGGGGATGGCTGGATGCACTCCGGCGACCTTGGAAGAATGGACGAAGATGGGTATTTCTACATCGTGGACCGGAAGAAAGATATGATCTGTTCCGGCGGGTATAACGTTTATCCCCTGGAGATCGAGAGGGTATACCACGAGCACCCCAAGGTGGCTGAAGTGGCGGTCGTAGGCGTTCCCCATCCCACCCGCGCAGAGCAGGCCAAGATGTTCGTGGTCCTTAAGGAAGGGGAGAGCGCGACTGAAGAGGAGATGATCGGGTTTGCCAAAGACAAGCTCGCCAAGTACAAGTGGCCCACCATCGTGGAGTTCCGGGAAGAACTGCCGAAGTCAGTCATCGGTAAGACATTGAAACACGTTTTGAGAGCGGAAGGCTGAGATTGAACGGGGGTTGCGGCTCCCGGTATTTGATTTACAAGCAGAAAATTACACGCCTGATTCCTGTTATCCAGAGGGCGAGGGGAAGGACAACGGCTGAGAAGGATATGAAATGAGCACAAAGGAAACGACACTGACAACAAGAGAGAGTATTATCCGCGCCTCCACCTCGGTGGTGGCGAAGAACGGGTTTAAAGATGCCACGCTAAAAGAGATAGCCCATGAGGCGGGCGTGACCGAACCTACCATCTACCTCCACTTCGAGGGAAAGGAAAGCTTGCTTTTCTCGATAGCTGAAGAGCAGATGAAGATGTATCTGCTTTTCCTCAACGAACATCTGCAGGGTATCAGCGGCGCCGAAAACAAGCTGAGCAAGCTAATCTGGGCTCACCTGCGATACAGCGATACCAACCGGGATTTCATGAGCATCGTCCTCTTCGACTGCAGGAACAGCCGGAACTTCTACAAGTCGGACGCCTACGAGTTGGTTAGAAAGTACGCGGGCATCCTCTCCTCGATTCTCGAGGAAGGCATCCGCGAGGGCGTTTTCAGGGCGGACATGAACCTGGCGCTGGTCAGGGATATCATCTTCGGCCTCATGGACTACGAGGCGATCCGCTATTTCGTGACCGGTGAGAAGCCCGGCGCCACACAGGACCACGCGGACATCATGAATTTGCTGGAAAGGACGCTCTTGAGCAAATACCGTTCTCCAGGAAAACCGGCAGGGATGAAAACGCGGATCCTGCGTGCGGCGGTCGAGGCTTTCTCGGAAAAAGGGTACCGGGAAGCAACCATCTCCGAGATAGCCGGCAGGGCGGACGTCGCAAACGGCACGATCTACGATTACTTCGAGAACAAAGAGGACCTGCTGCTCTCCATATCAGAAGAGCACTTCAAAGCGGACCTGGAGCAGCTCCAGCAGGCTTTCAACGGCACCAACCCGCGCTCGAAATTGACGCTGTTCATGCAGTATTACTTCCAACAGTACCTCGACGACCTGGATTACATCGTCGTCTTTCTGACCAAGATCCAGTTCAACCGCAGGTTCTACCGGTCGCGCGCTTATAAAAGCCAGTACAAGTACGTGATCGAATTGGAAAAGATGATCCGGCGGATCCTGGAAGAAGGCGGTGTGCGAGATGTTAACATCAGGGTTTTCAGAAACATGTTCCTGGGGGCTTTCACCCACATGGCCCTCCGCTGGTACCTCGCCCAAAGCGACAAACATTTCGATAAACTGGAAGAGATGAAAGAAGTGGCGAGCTTGCTCTCCGATGCTGTGTGGCCAGCCAATCCGGCTCCAAGTTCCAGCTCAAAAACAGCTGCCGGGCGGAAGCGGTCTTGAGAGAGGAGAAGACATGGGAATCGCCCTAACCGAGAAATACCGGGACCTCAACGAAAAAATTAGCATCAAGGCGGTACGCAATGTCCGCCGGGGCCAGGAGACCGAGGAAGGCCGGGAGATCTACCGACCAGGAATCCGGGTCTGCCTGGAGCGCAACAGGCTGATGACCGAGTCCTACAGGATGACCGACGGCCTGCCCCCCGTCATCAGGCAGGCGAGGGCGCTGGAACACGTCCTGGAAAAGATGACGATTTACATCCGGGATTGGGAGAAGATCGTAGGCAACTACTCTTCCTCGCCCGATGCTGTCTTCTGGCCTATTGAACAGAACTGGAAGTCGGTTCACCGGCTGCTGCACGGCGAGGAGGGCCAGGCCCTTATTGATGACACCGGCAGAGCTGAGCTCGATGAGTTAGTCGAGTACTGGGACGGCAGGACGGTGAGCGACATCAGGAAGCGGGCCTTCCAGGGATCACCCGACCTGGAGAAATACTGGAGATACGAAGGCACCATGCTGTGGTCCCAGTGGTCTGATCAGGGCGTGCCCAACTACCAAAAGGTCCTCGAACTCGGGCTGAAGGGCATCATCCACGAGGCGCGGAAGAAGATCGAGGAAATCGAGCGGACGATCCCCAAGGATTACCTGCAGCAGAAGCAGTTCCTCCAGGCGGTCATCATCGCCCTGGAGGCCTCCATCCGGTGGGCCGAGAGATACGCGGAGAAGGCGGAGGAGCTGGCCTCGGAAGCGAAGGATGAGGAGCGGGCGGCAGAGCTGAAGGAGATCGCTCGCATCTGCAGGAAGGTTCCCGCCCAACCGGCCTCCACCTTCCGGGAAGCGCTGCAATCCTTCATCCTCGTGCACCTCATCGGCCACCAAATCGAATTCATCACCCTCGGATGCGGGCTGCGCTTCGATATGGTCATGGAGCCGTTTTATCAGAAAGACCTGCAGGCAGGGAGAATCACCCGGGAGGAGGCCATAGAACTCATCATCCACACCCGCATTCACCTGGAAGAACTCGGCCAGATGTACTCCCCCACCCTCACCCAGGTGTACGGCGGCGTCCAGGTCCTGCAGTCTATCGTCATCGGGGGCGTCGATGCCGAGGGACAGGACGTCACCGGCGAGACCAGCTATCTCCTTCTGGATTCCGTCCTGGCGCTCCAGACGCTCCAGCCGAGTGTGGTCTTGAGGGTTCACGACGGTACACCCAGGGCCTTGATTGAAAAGGCCATCGACGTGGTCAAGACCGGTGTGGGATACCCTTCCTTTCATAACGACAAGGCTCTCATCCCGCTGATGATGAGATGGAATTGTCTGTTGGAGGACGCCAGGAATTATACGATAAGCGGATGCGTTTACATGGATATTGCCGGTAAGAACATCCTGCGCAGGAACGCGACCTACTTCTCCCTTCCTCGGTGTCTGTGGTGGGCGCTCCACCAAGGCAAAGACCCGGAAACGGGCGAACAGTTCGGTGCACCAACGGGAGATCCAGCCGCATTCGAGTCCATCGGGGATGTGATGGAGGCCTACCTGGAACAGGTCCGTTTCTTCATGGAAAAGCAGATCGAGGTCGAGAATGTGACCAGGTCGATCTTCGCCGAGGTTTACCCGAGGCCTTTCGAATCCGCCCTGACGGATGGGTGCATCGAGCAGGGCGAGGACATGCGAAAGTGGCGATACACCGGGCGTGTGGAGAGTTTCTCCATCGCCGTGGGACCGACCAACGTCGCCGACTCTCTAGCGGCCTTGAAGAAGGTTGTCTTCGAGGAGAACGCCATCACCATGAGCGAGCTGGTGGACGTGCTGGACTCGAATTGGGAGAGACACGAAGAATTGCGCCAGAAGATGCTCGCAGCGCCCAAGTTTGGAAACGACGACGATTACGTGGATTCGATCGCCTACGAGGTCCACCGCCGCACCGAGGAGGTGGTAGAGCAGTTTTCAGACACCTACGGTTCGGACTTCCACCTGGATGGAAGCGCGGTGTCCGCCACCTACGGCTTGTCCCTGGACACCCCGGCTACGCCGGACGGCAGGAAGGATGGGGAAGCTTTCGCCGACGGGTCGCTCTCCCCCACACCGGGAAGGGATGTGAACGGGCCGACGGCCGTTCTAAAATCGTGCTCGAAGATAGACACCCCGACCACGTACAATCACTTGCTCAACCAGAAGTTCACCCCCCAGTTCCTGGAAGGCCCGAACCGGGAGGCTTTCTACAACTATCTAAAAACGTGGTCCAATCTTGGTATATCCCATATCCAATTCAACGTCGTGGATAAGCAGACGCTGATCGACGCCCAAGAGCATCCTGAGGAGTACAGCAACCTGGCTGTACGGGTAGCGGGTTACAGCGCCTATTTCATCGACCTTTCAAAGGGGCTCCAGGAGCATATCATCGAGAGGACCGAACAGAGATTCGGGTGAGGTAATGGAAATTATGAGTTCTAGTGAAGCATCACTGCAGACCGGGATGGAGAAGTTCGAGGAGAGCAAAGCTGGCCTGCTCGGGCTTGTTTTCGACATCCAGAAATTCTCCCTCCACGACGGCCCGGGCATCAGGACAACCGTGTTCATGAAGGGATGCCCGCTAGTCTGCCGGTGGTGCAGCAACCCCGAATCGCAGAGCCCCAACCAGGAAATCATGGCCAACGACATCCGGTGCATCGGCTGCGGGAAGTGTGCGGAGGTGTGCGGCACCGGCGCGATCACCTTTACTGAAGCGGGGAGAGAGATTGATTGGGAGAAGTGCGACCAGTGCCTGGAATGCGCCAGGGTGTGTCCGGCCAACGGAATCGAATGCGTGGGAGAGTATATGACCGTCGACGAAGTGGTCGCCAAGGTCGAGCAGGACCGTATTTTCTACGAAAACTCAGGGGGCGGGATGACGGTTTCCGGCGGGGAGCCCCTGGTGCAATGGGAATTCGTCTTGAGACTGCTCGAGAAATGTCAGGAGAAGGGCATCCATACCGCGCTGGATACCTGTGGGATGGCTCCGTGGACGACCCTGGAGCGGATCATCGAGCATGCCGACCTGGTCTTGTACGATATCAAGCACATGGACAGCGCCGTCCACAAGAGGGGAACCGGAGTCGGAAATGAAACTATCCTGGAGAACGCCCACAAGGCCGCCGAAAGGGCCGCCACCTGGGTCAGGATTCCCCTGATACCGGGCTTCAACGCTTCGGCAGCGGATTTGATGAAGATAGCCCATTTTGCCAGTGAGATCGGGGCGGAGAAGGTCTCGCTACTTCCTTACCACAATTACGGATCATCCAAGTATCCCAAATTGGGCTGGACTTATCCGATGGAAGATACCCCTCTTTTAGCCGAGGAGGACGTGGAAGAGAAAAAGAGCCAACTCGAAGCCACGGGCCTGAGAGTTGAAGTCGGCCGATAGACCTCACTCCAAAGAGCTTTCCCGTTTCTTTCCTTGATTGAATTTCTCTCTGATTTCCAGATTTCTACGTATGCAGCGAACGTAAAAGATTCGCGAGGCACCCAGAAGGGACGCCGGCTTCCGGGTGGGCTGAATATAGTAATCTGATTGTACAAAAATATCTGTGGTTAATCCACGCTGGCTTCCACTGCATTGGGATCAGTTTCTGCGTCCACTAAGCCGCCCTTGGAGATGATTCAACTGGCGACGACCTAAAAGTGGCTCTTTTGAGGGTTGTTTGGTATAAAAGGGGTAACTGGACCGAAAAAAGGAGGAAAAAGTGCGGGATTGGCTTTCAGGACTTTTTCAGAGCACATTATCAAGACTTCTGGCATACGCGTTGAGTGGATTTTTTACTGCCTTTCTGGTGCTGCTTTTTGGCGGCCGGCTGGCAGAGTTTTTAAGGAGTGATATTCAGGCGAACATTGGCCTTTTACTTCTTCTTGTTTTGTTTTCTTGTGTTGGGCTTGCAGCGGGTATAGAGCGCATCATGGCAACCATCAGAGAACGAAGGGAGCAAACCGGTCTAATACAGGATGAGCGGGTGGAAAAAACTCATAAGCTCCTCCTGGAAACGTTGGCTAAAGTTGAATCTGAACTCCCCCAGAACAGTTACGAACGGGCTCAACTCAGGGCAGAACTGCTATCTCGCGTGGACCAATGGGAAGGTGCCGTGATCCCGTATCTTGGAGAAGAAGAAAGACATAGAATTAAGGCCATGCGAGATCATATTCAAAATCAGTCCCTTAAGTATGCCAGGGAAGTGGGGGCTGACTGGACGAGAATCGTCAAGGACATCACCGCTATCGCCAGGTCAAATGTGTCTCGTTAAGGGCCAGAGAAGATTGGCAAGCCTGACGTAAAAGCTCGCCTAGCCAGGTTGGCGGTTTTTGGTTAGGCTCTTGGAATTATAATTAGCTCACTGCCGCCGCTGGCTTCAGACGCATGGGCTCTGCCCCATCAGGTGCAGTAAAGGTCATTCACTTCCGAGGGATCACCTTCTCTGCGTGGATTAGACAGCATGTTGGTGCAAGGTAAATTTGAGAAATCACGCGTTAATCAGGCGATTTTGGAAACTCCCTTCAGCACAGTAACAAACAACCAAGCGGCTATCAAACCTAGAACAACAAATCCAGCCACTGGACCTATCATTTCACCCATCGTGAAGGGCACCCCCACGGACTTTTGAAAGATCGTACTCAAAATAATTTGAGGGGCGAGAAGGATAATCAAAGTTAATAACGGAGATGCAATTGCATATCCCAATGGTTCCCCTTTCAGAACAAGCACACCACAAAGGAACGTGGCTGGAGTGATAATTGCCAGATCCAATGCATATGTAACCATCGTCGTATAACTGTCCATTCTCTCAGGCGGCCCGCCATTGATGAGGGCTGTGACGAGTGGGGCACCCCAAGCCACCAATGTAACCAAACCGGCTACAAACATAAAGACGGCCAGACCAGAACGAGGTAGCTCTCCAGGGATTTTGGAAGCAATCAGCTCAAAATTGGTCGAAGAGAACATTTGGATAAACGCGAAAAGGCTTACAGAAAATATAATAATATAAAGAAGAAACAATTTGTTGTAAGAAGCGCCAAGAGCCATAGAAGCATAGACGTAGAGAAAATAGCCAAGCATGCCTAATAAAAGCAGTTGCCCACCCATGGAGCCGCGCAGATACAAGACCAGGGCAATGATTAACAAAGGGACACTAAGAAATAGAACAACAGCGTCCTGCCCTTTGAAGCCTGCACCGAAGAAAAGCGAATCATGACGGTATAAACCTTGACCATATATCTGCACCGCCTGACCACGCAACGTAGTAAATGAAAAAGGAGATTCGCCATTTTTCCAGAACAAGCCCATTCCAGCTGCGATTACTGCGCCTACTGCAATGATCGAGGAAAGCACGATTATTGTGGTTGAAGACTTCATAGAAATCGCCTCCATAATGCTATCTGATATATTTTACATATAGGTTGGCTAATGAAACAACTAACTTACCGCCGGATTGGCGATTCTCAAACATTATAACGTTTCAACGTCCAAACGTTCCAACTTTCCAACGTTCTTCTCACCCCCTCTCGCCCAGTCTCCCCGTCTCCAGGTCACCCAGTCACCGCGTCTCCCCCCCCCGCCAAGTCCCCCTGTCCGCCTTTTCCCAAGCGGTTCACGGGGCGTATTACAAAGGTTCCAAAAGGACCCGTTTGGCGAGGCACAGCGGGGGTTAGGTTGTTTCCTTCTTGTTGAACGCAGATGTTGGAGACCGCTGGTGGGCAGGTAAGCGAGTGGATAATTACCTCCATTGTCCAGATCAAGGTACCAGATACCCTACAGGAGCAGAGATATTCCAAAGTAACCAGGTGATAAAAAGAACATTCGAATATACTTATAGATCAGAGGAATATTCGCTTGACACATAAGAATAATCGATTATACTTCTAATCTGAAAACATAATCAGAGGATTTCATGCACCTAAAACTACTCTATGATGAGAAAAATGCCCAAATTACGGATGGGCTTGGTTTCGTAGAGAATCGTCTTCATGTCGCCCGGAGCTTGATCCCCCAAGAGTTTGAAAGCTCTTTCCAGGAATCCGCTCATTATATCAGCGCGCATACATCCACAGCCATCGAGGGGAATCCTCTGGGAGAAGAGGAGTCGATGGAGGTATTGGTGGAAAGAACGGGCACGGATAAACCAAACCAAAAAGAAAAAGTGAACCTTGATGAAGCCTATGAATTGATGTTCCTGATTGCGTCGGACAAAACCACCAAAATCGATGAGGGCATCATCAGAACCATCAATTCGATGGTATTAAAGGACCTGCCTGGTTCCCAAGCCCGAGCACGAGGAAAATATAGAAAGGGCCCGGCCAGAATTATCGATTCGTCCACGAGGGAGGTTCGATATTTAGCGCCCAGAGCAGCCTGGGTTCCGGGATTAATGAAACATTTTGTTCAAGACATTGAAGAATGGATTGAGGATAAGCCGGGGGTTATTGCGGCAGCCCTGGCCCATTTTGGCTTAATATCCATTCACCCATTCGAAGATGGGAACGGGCGAACCGCCCGCTTGATCGCTGACATGATCCTCCACCTGACCGATTTTTCAGCGGACGGGATGGTATCGGTCAGCAGCGAAATCCACAAACGCCTGCAAGACTATTATGATGTCCTCCAGACAGTGCAGGGGGAGCAGTTCCAGGAAGAGATTGACATCACGGATTTCATCCTCTTCCACAACGAAGCACTCGCTAGTGCTGCGATTACGTTGGAAGAAAAAGCGGTAAGCTTCAGCCGTTTGAGGGAAGACATCAGGGAGAAAATGGAAGGGCTGTTAAACGAAAGGCAGGTGACCGGACTGATGTTTCTGTTAGATATCGGCAGGATCACCTCATCACGCTATGCCAGCTTAACAGCGTGCTCACAGGCCACAGCTGTGGCTGATTTAAACGCATTAGTTGAGGATGGCATCGTCATCCGCAGAGGGTCAGGGAAAAACACCAGATACCTTATCAACCCTTCTTTCCTGGAAATCAATCAAGGGATTACCGAGAACGAGGAATAAAGGAAAAGCCCACCTGCCGCCGATTCAAACGTAACAACGTTCAAACGTTCCAACCTTTAAACTCGCCCCCTCTCCAAGTCTCTCGCTCACCCCATCACAAAGTCCCCCCTCACCTTCTCACCCGATCTCCCCCTTGAGCGATTCACGCAGCGCCCTGAAATACGCCGGGGCGCGTTTCAGGCGGCTCCCATACTAGGAGAACATGGTCCTACAAGCGCGCCGGAGCATTCTCTTCTCGGGGTCTCTACATCCTCCCGGTCAAAATCGTAGGGTTCAGAGGAGAGCAGGATCACATCCGCTTCTCCCACTTCCTCCAAGGTCACTTCCGGGTAGCGGGGTCTCTCGCCAAACACATTCACAAACCCGCATCGTCCCAGTATATGGTCGATGAAGATCTCCCCGCCGGCCGCCATGTAAGGGTCCACCCAGATCAGGTACGCAGCCCGCAGCGGCGGGTAAACAGGCAACGCCTCAAACGCCCTTTGGATCTCCTCATCCAGGCCTAAATCAAACAACAATTCCGTCAGGGAGGGGACGAGGGAGATGATCCGCTGTGGGTAATCCTGAAAGCGGATGATGTGACCCCTCTGATCCCGGAACTCCATCAGCTTGTTTTCTCCCAACATGTCATGTTCCCCATTCCCGCTCATTCACCACCTCACCAAGACCAGCGGATTGAGAGAAGCATAGGCCTTTACCCTGCCGGATCCCGTTCAATCCGAGATGGCCGGGTGCACACGTTCCGATTTCCACCTCTAGTAGGCTGCCAGAGCGCATTTTTTATGGAACGGTATCCAGTTTGCCATTTCCTCAATTTCCCAATACTTCAAATCCAACCCTTCATGCGACAGCTGCATTTCCCCGCCGGTGATCTCGCAGATATGGACCAGGACGATCTTGGTATGAGGGCCCCTCTCTCCACCGGGCAAAGAGGTGAAAGCTCCTATGAACTGCCCGACCTTGACTTACAGCCCTGTCTCCTCCCACACCTCCCTGACGACTGCCTCCCTCGGCCTCTCATTGGGCTCGACCCACCCGCAGGGCATACACCACCCGCTTCCATCCACCCTATCCATGAGCAGGATTTCCCCGCCCTGGTTAAAAATGGCAGCGTTGACCCCACCTTGGGGGTGATGTACCCGATTTCCTTCAGGAACCGCTCCCGCAGCTTTCCTTCCGGCACGTCCAACAGTTCGCTGTAGGTCTGGGTCGCCAGATCCAGTAGGCGCTCATATCTCTCGCGATCATAGGGATCCGAAGAGAACGCTAACCCGTCCCGGGCAATGGCCTGAATCTCGTCCAGTAAGGCGTACAAATCCATACGGAATTCACCATCCTTTAGAGCTCTCAATTCATCCCAGCCCTCCTCGTCGTATCACAGGAATCATCCCAGAGACGGGAGTTCCTGATCCCCTCGGCCTTGTATGCGGCCAATGTTGTCCGCCTGTTAAGGATGGGCTCTGGCGATTGACTTCTTGATCGTTATGGGTAGAATCGGGTCAGATGAAGAAACGGAAACGAAACTCTCTTCTTTCTCCTCCAAAGTAGCGTTTCATACCTCTTCATTTCTGGATGTGGGGCGCCCACCCGTCCGGATCGGCGCTCCCCTCATTTGGAGAGAAACTACATACAGTGAGTGATTCTAGTCGCAAACGGGTGGCCAGGTTTGGATGCGCGTACCCCCTGTTTTTGCAACTCGCTAATTAATAAAATCGAGAATGAGATTCAATCGTGAGGATAACTAAAAATTAGGCGGAGTTATTGCTGAGATTATTTTCACCTTTCTATCACCAATATTTGTGATCCGGTGAGGAATTCCACAATCAAAATACAGACAGTCCCCCTTTTCTAATACAAATTCTTCATCTCCAACTTCAACCAACGCTTTGCCTGATAAAATGAACGCACACTCTTCTCCGTTGTGAAAAAGAGGCTCCTCACAGCTTGAACTCTTAGGTTCTAATTCTGTCATTATCATCTCGATCTTCCTGTTCAGATCGGGGGATAGCAATTGATAAGATGTGGTTGATTTTGGTAAGACGATCGTCTGTCTTTCCCCTTTCCTCACAACTACATTTTTTCTACCAACACCATTGAAAACGTTTAGGAGTAAAAAAATAGGAATTCTAAGTACTTTCGCAATATGTCTCAGCGTTGTGATGGAAGGGGCAGATACTCCTCGCTCCACTTGACTCAAAAAACTACGCGTAACCCCAACTTCTTGTGCTACCTCTTCAAGGGTTTTTCCCAAACCTTTTCTCGCCGAGCGAATCTTAGCCCCCACCTCCTCAATATACCGTTTATCAAAATCATCATCCATATCCACTAAACTCCATCCGCGATCCAAAGGAGGAAGCCTGAAGATACGATTCTACTATTCCCCATACGAAGTATTCTCAGGCTGTGACACCAAATAAATCTTAAGCAAACAAGATTCAGAGGATCATCGGTCTCACTAGCATGTTGTTTGATCATTGCTGATTTATCATCAAATCAAAATTTGCCAGCTTTTCAAACTCCTTCCGCATTAAAACGCAACCTGATTACATTATACGTCTAAATTCGAATCGTGCCCATTAGTTCATGCCCTTGCCATATATCAACAATAAAAATTATTAAGCTACAGCCTCTTGAATTAGATCGTGGATCTCTTTTTCATCCACTTTTACCTCTTCCCTGAGATAAGTGATTTCATCTGCCTCTAGCTGATCGAAGGACCCCACCTCAGCATTTTTAAGGATCTCCTCCAAGGAACGGACTCGTAGTTTATGCAAGTCCACATCAACACATTTAAACTGTTTTGGGTGCTCAGGTATAATGATCGATTTTCCGGGCACACTATCCCTTGGATTTCCTCTTGTTACATCGACCCCCATTTGCTGAGCGAATGTCAACTGGGCTGTTGGATGTTTGCCTGCACCCGTATATTCCGTTTCCTGAACTACAACCACACCTTCTCTGGGTAATTTCTTAGCGATTTCAACCGCTGCTGCGAGTGAAGTATTCCCAGCTGGACCTCGCTCAATTCCCTCCAACTGAACCAGGGCTTCCGTTATGTAAAACACCTCTCCTTGAGTAACGGTTACAAAACGATCCATATACCTCAAAGGGCGCGCCGCATTCCGAGGTACATCTACCCGATCAGGTTTAATTGCAAATGGAACACCAAATCCGGTATGTCCTGTTGTGAAAGATTTCCGATTGAAATCCTGATCACTAGCCATATGCAATCCAGACAAATCCACGCTAACGCCCACAATCTGCGTATTTGAACAACCAGCTTTCCGTAAACCACGAGCTGTCCCCGTCACATTCCCCCCACCTGCGTGTGTGATCAGGACTGCATCAGGTTCACGATCATAACGCTTCTTTACTTCCAATCCGACTTCATAACCAAGGCTTTCAATTCCAGCTACAGAAAATGGGGTGTAAAGAGAAGCATTAAAATATCCGCTTTCTTCTAGGAGGACAAGTGATACATAAAACAGCTCAGGACCCACGGACAGTTGCCAGACTTCAGCACCATACGCCTCACATTTACGCCCTTTTTCAAGGATCTCAGGTTGCCCCCTCCCCATGGAATCAAATGTTTCCTGAACGATAATACTATCCAAACCCCGCATTTTCCCTTGAGAAGCGACAGCAGCTCCATAATTTCCGGAAGTCATCGCCACCATTCCCTTAAAACCCCTTCTTTTCGCCTCATATGCACTAAGGGAAGCTCTGCGTGCCTTGAAACTTCCGGATGCGTTGCAGGCCTCATCTTTGATAAGTATCGTTGCTCCGTACCCAGGGTCAGCTAGAGATCTCACCAAGCGTGTAAGATTGGGAAGCTCAAGGAGAGGTGTATCTCCTACCTTGGTCTGGTGTTGAATATCAATAATCTCTTGTATATCGTAATCACAAATATCCATCAAACCTTCGTAATCGAAAACAATTCGGCCTTTTTCGAAATCATGATAGTTCACCCCCACTGCACGCTCCATTATTTCGTTCCTGCGAGACATGATCTCATCCATAGAAGGCCATATCATTATTATTTCTCCTCTATCTTATTCATGAGGGATTTTAATTCTTTACCAACTTCTATAAGTTCGGGAACTGGTGCTCCAAATGTGGCTGGAAAGGGTGGGTTGAACGCTAACAATTTCCCTTTCAATTCCCGACCCAAGATGGATCTGATAGTCGCTTCTTGTCCAAGGCGCGCTTCGTTTATTAAATACCCCTTAATACGCGCTGTATAATCTACTACCTGCGTATCTTTTGGTAGCTCTTTACTTCTAGTTTCAGCCTGGCAAACCAACATTTCAATTTCTACCCATTGTCCTGCTCTAGCCACCTTTTTCATAACGCTTTCTCCTAGAAATAATATTGCTTGCTTTTATCCGCCATTTAGGTCATCATCCTCTTGGGATACGCTCTTTGGAAAGAAAGGCAGCTTTCTAATCTTGTCCGTCATCCAACTCAGGGATAATTCGCGATCTCCCAATATCCCTTTAGGTCTTTTTATTAACAGGACAATGAGAAACATAGCTAAAATAATCTGGGTCAAACCATATAATTCAGGTATTTTAATCCCTAAAAAAACACTCCCTTCCTCCAGAGGACGAAGGATTTGAGGTAGTAGCGTGATGATCACTGCGCCAATAATTGACCCGGAGATACTGGCTGATCCTCCAATAGTAAACATGATGAAAAGCGTGAATATCACGGCTAACCTGAACGAAGTAGGGCTAACAATATTTGTATAATGAACCCATAACGAGCCCCCCACACCTGCAAAGAACGCACTTACCATGAATGCAAACGCCTTGTGAAACGCGATATTCACCCCCATCAATTGGGCCAGCTCCTCATCGTCCCGAATGGCAACTAATGCTCTTCCCTGGCGGCTTCTAAACAGTTGACGAACAAGAAAAATCTCAAGAACCAGCCAGCCATATATCCACCAAAGATTGGATAGGGAGGATACTCCCGTTAGACTCAAAGGTCCCCGAGTGAGTTTTTTCATATTCGAGGCAAGTAACCTAATAATCTCGGCGAAAGCCAAGGAAGCTAAAGCAAAGTAGTGGCCTCGCAACCGCAATGAGGGCCAGTGAAAAAGGGTGCCTATAATAACAGTAATCAGCGCTCCAACTAATAGAGCAGGCAAAAGAGGCCATTGTGTGGAAATCAACCATTGAGGAAGGTCAGGCAAGTTTATCGCCTTGTACTCTGCGCTGAGCGTCAAGAGTCCTGAAACATATGCAGAAATCCCCATCAATCCCCCAATGGCCAATGAAAAAAGCCCGGTATACCCGTTGGTTATATCAAGGCTGATGACTAGTATCGCGTTAATTCCAACCAAGGAAAGCAACCCAATGTGATAAACACCTAGGGTGTGTTGAGCTATCAAGATCAGACCCGCTAATCCCCCAATCATAAGTATTGTCAGGATCGTTTTCTGCGTGAAGTATCGTTTCATTGTTCTGCCTTCCCCATAATCCCTTGCGGCCGAACCAACAGGGTGACAACCAACATCAAAAACACAAACACATCCCGATACCCTGCCAGTTCAGGCGGTAATATAACGATCACAAGGACCTCAAAGATCCCCAGAAGATAACCTCCGATAACAGCTCCTTGCAAACTGCCAATCCCGCCAATTAGGGCTCCAATGAAGGCTTTTATCCCCGGGATACTTCCAGTAAAAGGGTTAAATATGGTATAGCGCGTTGCCCACAGGATGCCCCCCACCCCTGCCATGAGAGAACTCACACCAAAGGCCACCGCAATGGCAAGGTTAACATTGATGCCCATAAGGTGACAGGCGTCGAGATTGCTTGCGGTAGCGCGCATCGCTATCCCCAACTTTGTTCGGGTGACAAATATGACAAGAATCAACAACATTGCCAAGGTGACAACAAGAGTGGTGATAGCCACATTGCTGATCACAACATCCCCCAGATTGATAGATCTTCCAAGGAAGCCGGGGACTCGGAAAGATTGGGGTTGAGGACCCAAGAGCATTATCACCCCGTTCTGAATAAGCATTGATACTGCTAATGAGGAAATGAACAGGTTGCCCTCCGGAGTTCCTCGCATCGGGCGGAAGGCGACCCGTTCAATGATCAGCCCCATAATTCCTGTCAAAACGGTAGCGACCAGCACGCCTGCCAAAAAAGGTAATTCCAACGCCTTTAAAACCAGAAAGGCGAAATACGCTCCTAACATGAAAACGTCACCATGCGCAAAATTGATCAGACGAAGAACCCCATAAACCATTGAGAACCCAATGGACAACAATGCATAGATGCTGCCGATGGTCAGGGCGTTGACGACCTGTTGTAAAACCGTTGAAAGTTGGTTTGATATCATATAGATCCCTAGATATCCACGATCCACTATAATCCGCTATTACTCAATCCCTACGAACGAGACTGTTCACCACCCAAATATGCAGATTGAACCTCGGGATTCTCGCGTAATTCTTTGGAAGATCCCTCCAACAACACAGAGCCTGTACTGATAACGTATCCCCTTGAAGCGATAGATAACGCCATATTTGCATTTTGTTCCACCAACAAAATGGTAAGGCCTTGTCTGTTCAGGCGTTGAATCGATTCAAAAATATCTGCAACAAGAAGGGGAGCAAGACCGAGGGACGGCTCATCTAGCAACAGCAGGTCGGGATGGCTCATCAGCGCTCGCGCGATGGCAAGCATTTGTTGTTCGCCACCACTGAGCGTACCCGCCTGTTGGCGATGCCTTTCAGCTAATCTTGGAAAAAGATCAAAGACATAAGAAAATGATTCTTTCATCTTTGCCTTTCCCCTCGAATATGCCCCCATGATGAGGTTTTCTTGCACAGTCAAATCATCAAATAGTTGACGCTCTTCTGGAACCAGCGAAATCCCTCGTCGAGCAACTTTATAAGCCGGAATGTTTGATATATCATGGCCCATAAAATGGATACATCCTGACTTGAGGGGCACAAGCCCAGCGATCGAATTCATTAAGGTGCTTTTCCCTGCCCCATTGGCACCAATCACACATACCAATTCGCTCTCCTGAACATGGAGAGATATGCTCTGCAAAACCTCCACAGCCCCATAATATATTTGCAAACCTTGAACGTTAAGCATCACTTTTAACTCCAAGATAAGCTTCGATCACTTGAGGGTCTTGTTGGATCTCAACAGGTTTACCTCGGGATATGACAGCCCCGTGATCCATGACCACGATGGTTTCACAGATATCCATTATCAACTGAATCGCATGTTCAATTAATAAAACGCTTATCCCTTTCTGTCGCCGAAGCATTTGGATTTTATTAATATAGACCTCAGTTTCTTGATCATTCATACCAGCTGTCGGCTCATCAAGAAGGAGTATTCTGGGATTGGTGGCCATCGCACAAGCCAACTCAAGCCACCGTTGATTGAGATATTTCAACTGAGTTGCTTTCGTTTTGGCATAATTCGTTAGATAGAATTCCTCTAATAATGAGGCGATATGTGTATCGATCCTCTCTTCTTGTTTTTTGTACTTCGGCAAACCGAAAAGGCCGGCTAATGGTCCGTAATCGAACAAGGAGTGGGAAGCGATGCGCAAGTTTTTTTCAACACTGAACTCTCGAAAAACCCGGACGCTTTGAAAGGTTCGCGCAATGCCATGCAGTATTACCTGATCCGGGCGTTCACAGGTCACGTCGATGCCATCGATGTAAATCTGCCCCTGATCGGGCTGGATCATCCCGGTCATCAGGTTAAATATAGTCGTCTTTCCAGCACCGTTGGGGCCGATTAACCCAAATAATTTACCTTCCGAAAGTGTGAAATTAAAATCCTTAACGGCTTCAAGGCCATCAAAGCTTTTATTGAGATTGCGCGCTTCTAAGATAGGCATGAGAAGATACTACCTTCTATGTAGATTTCCCCAGAGGACTAAAAGAACCCTGCAGAAAGAAACACCAGCTGTAATTCTGCAGGGCTCTTGTATGTTAATGATCAGGGCGTATACTCTTCAAGGAAAACTCTTTGCCCGTCTTCTATCTTTACAAATATAACTGATTTAGCAGGTGTACGTCTATCTACATATCGATAGGTTCCCGTTGCCCCCTGGAAACCATCAATACTCAATAAACCTTTTCTGATTGCTTCTGATTCAACAACACCTGCATTTCGGATTGCCTCGGCTATCAACAGCGCTGTATCAAAACCCTCAGCTTCCCAAGCACTGGGAGTGGATCCATATTTCTCCTCCCATCGCTGGACAAATTCCTCGGCGATTGGTGTTGTCAAATACTCAGCGAAGAAAGGTGTTGAATAAATCATGCCTTCAACCGCATCTCCGCCTAAACCAATGAGGTCTACACTGTCCACGCCATCCCCGCCAATAAATTGCGCTTCAATGCCCAAATCCCGTGCTTGTTTCGCAATTAATGGTGCCTCAATCGGATTGGCTAATATAGCAAGCACATCAGGCTGAGGATCAAGGGCACGGATTCTGGTCAACTGGGCATTAAAATCAACATCACCGGAAGCATACATCTCCTGGGTGAGCACAGAATCTTCGCCCATTTCTTCCTGGAAGGCCTCAATAAAATAATCAGAGAGACCCACACTGTAGGGACAACCTTCCTGAGTCATAACAGCTACAGTTTCCGCGTCCAACTTGTTGATAGCGTAGCTGGCCAATGCTTTTCCTTGATAATCATCTCCAAACGCGGTCATGAATATGTACTTTCCAGGTTCAATTAGATTGGCCGACGTTCCAATTGAAATCAAAAAAGGAACTCCCGCTTCCTGAGCTATAGGTGCTGAAGCTGTCACATATATACCCCCCTCCAACCCAATCACTGCAGGAACCTTCTCTTGATAGATAAGGCGTTTCATGGCGTTGATTGTTTCATTTTGATCGCCTTTCGCATCAACGGTTACAAATTCTAGCGGTCGCCCTAAAACACCACCTTCTTCGTTGATCTTTTCCAGAGCAAGTTCAGCCGCCTGAGAACCGGGGACACCGGCACATGAAAATTCCCCGGTTAGACTCCAGATAGCGCCAATTCGGATCGGTTCAACCTCCGTTGGTTCGGTTTCCTCTTCCACAGGTTCGGTCTGTTCTTCCTCTCCTGAGGGTTCGGGAGGGCTTTCTGTCGGAGTTGCTGCTTTGCAGCTCACAAGCAAGGCCAGGATTAAGAGATAAATCAAGATATGCTTTTTGGTGAACATCTTTCCTTCTCCTTTTTAGAGGTTTCCAATATGCTTTTTTCTGAAGTCATTATTCACGAGATTAATAACCACCTCCTTGTCATATTCGCTACACCTACCATGCAGCAAACGCTTCTATGTCGCCGTTTCCAATATTTCCACTTTCAACAGCTGAAATTGCATCGGACAATCGTTCAACGGCCTCATCAATCTCCGATTTATTTATGATCAGAGGGGGTACAATAATGAGGGTATTTCCGTACAAGCCTAAGTAATAGAGAAGAAGACCTCGCTCCCAAGCAGCAAATACTATCTTATGCGCAAGATCTTGAGCTGGCACCCCTTCCTTCTCAATTTCCAAACCGATCAGCAAACCGAGGCCGCGGGCTTCACCAACTATCTCACTTTTTCGGGACAATAGACCCAATTTCTTGAGAAGCCTTTCTCCCATCTTTTCCGCATTAGCCATTAATCCCTCATTTTTAATTACATTCAATGTCGCAATTGATGCTGCACAAGCCAGCACATTCCCCCCGCAAGTTACATGATGGGAGGCTGTCATAGCGTCCAGCAACTCCGCTTTCCCACCGACAGCACTGATGGGAACGCCAGAACCCAGCGCTTTACCCATGACCAATACGTCAGGAGAAAGGTTGAACTGTTCGCTGGCCCACCATGTACCAGTACGACCCATGCCGCTGAGTACTTCATCAACAACCAAGCATATATCATGCTCAATGCAGAAGTTTTGTAACTTGGACAAGTACCCCACGGGAGGGATGATAATGCCCGCATCTCCCTGGATAGGCTCAAACACCACAGCAGCTATTTCATCAGGGGTGCATACAGTCCCTACCAAGTAGTCCGAAAAATACGAAAAACACTCCTCATGACATGAATCGGGGTGATGATTTAAAGGGCACCTGTAGCAGTAAGGATATGGGATGTGGATTACGTTAGATACGGAGAGAAAACTTTGCTGGGGCATGAGGCCTGACAAGGATGAAGCCCCCATTGTTTGTCCCTGGTAATTCCCAATAAAAGAAATAAGTTTGGGCTTTCCCGTCGCTTTTGGAAGCATCTTATAGACCCATTCACAAGCATCAGAGCCTGAAAGACCAAACCAGATTTTCTTTTCATAATCGCCTGGAAGCAATTCCGAAAGCCTAGATGCAAGCTGAGGGGTGCGGTCATTACTGCAGACTGTGAAACAATCATGGGTAAGGCGAGTGGTCTGTGATTGAATCGCGCTGACCACTGAGGGGTGATTATAACCGGTATTAGCCACACAACCACCGGAAGAAAAATCGATATACTCTCGCCCATCCACATCCCACAAACGAGCTCCATTACCCCGGCTTAACACCATAGGGTAGAACCGGAAAATCCCGGTTCTGCCTATGCGTTGATTTTCCATTCCGAGAATATATTCTGATTCGCTGAACGAGTTCTGATCCACGGCGCTCGATGCCTACTTTAACCTATTCGACGTTGAGGGAAGAAATCCGCCACATGGCAACACCGGTGATATCCGCAACAGCCTTTAAACTATTTGCATCTACTTTGTCAGGTGTGTCGTGTTTAGAGTGGTAATACATATCATCCGGTTTCCAGAACCAAGCAGAAGGAACCCCAGCCTCAATGAAACGCGCGACTTCAGCGTCGCCCCATTCAGCCGTCATCCGGCTGGCATAATAACCCAGATCATCAGCGATTTCCTCCAACATTTCCAGTAACCATGGGGTGTGGATGATCGGTTCTGTGTCCGGCCATAACCCCTTCTCAACCAACTTCAGCTGACCCCCACCACCAAACATGTCCATATCAATAACAGCTTTTAATTGGGGAAGCCGGTCTTTATTCGCCTGGATGAATTCAGAGATTCCTATTGTGACCCCTTCTTCCCCTGTGCTGCAAATGAATTCCAAACTCCTTTTTGGTTTTCTTTTGCTGAAAACCCGCGCTAATTCCAAGACATTACCTATCCCGCTGAGGTTATCATTGGCTCCAGGGGGATATCCGTGATCACGATGTCCAAGCGTAGCAACCCTCTCCTCCGGCTTCTCAGTCCCCTTTACCACGCCGCTGAGGACCACACTATCCACATCGTAGATTCGGGAACGGACAACAAGATGAGCAGCCCTTTTCCCTTCCCCAATATGACACATTAGTGATAAACCGGCCAAGCCCGAAATACAAACCGCCGGGACTTGTTGCTTTGGGAACCGGTTATCCAAATTCGAGTTCCCCGCTTCCATGGACATCCTATAAGGCCACGGAAAAGGGTGGATTACCACCATGCCAACCGCACCCTTCTTGGCAGCGAGCTCTGAGAATGTCCCCAACCAAAAGAGTGAATAGCCAAGCCCAGTTTCGTGGAGAACAACGATCTTTCCCTCCACATCAACACCTTCATAATCCTTTTTCGACCCTTTGCCAACGAACACCAACTCCCCTTTCACACCCTCCGGAGGAGTGGGTTGAGTAAAGTATGGGCTGATACATTCAAGCTCAGTTGATGTGTCCGTAAGGATCAGGTTGGACCCATTGTCTTCATATGTTGGAATACGGATAGGAGTGCGCTCAATTTCCAATCTTAATTTGTTAAATTCATCCTCAATATATTTAATAGACTTTTTATCACCTTCCATGCCGACAAATCGGTCTCCCAATTTGCATATCTCTCGAATATGGTTTAACGAATTGAGACCATGAATTTCCGATTGAATTACTTTTTCCTCTCGAGAAAGCATGTTATCCCTGCTCCTTTTTCATACACATCTTATGTAAATTATTACTTTACATTATATTACAAATTCCCCCATATAAAGTAAATGATCCAAATATATGTTTAGTATACCTACACTTTTTTAACTTGGATTATGACTTTTAGCACGTCTTCAAAGTTATGTTTATCGGTTTTGATTTCCTGGAGGGGATTTCCAGAGGCGGAACAGGAATTGGGATTTTGGTTTAACTTATTAGTAGAAATATATTCACTTGGGTATAAAACCTCAAGGTCTCGAAGCCGGATCCATTGACCGCACACAATCCCTTTTCCCCCAAGAAGGCCATACTACAATCATAATCCGTCGTCCCCCCGGGAAGGAACTTCAACCGCGGGAATAAATCCAACGGCGCCGGTGGGACTTCCCGAATTGATGAATACAATCCCTTTTACATTCACGCCCTTCCCTTGCATATTTAAGAACGGAGATGAAACTACGAAAACGTTATCTGAAAGCCTCTACACCCCCCTTTTCCTTTTTCAGCGCCTGCTGTATAATTTTTTTACAGATAAGCAACGATGCGCGCGGAGTTTCCCCTCCGCCTCTTCGATGGTCAGATCGAGGACATCGCTCCCGCAGAGGTGTTTCGGATGCTGGGCATCTCGGCCACCGTAAGGGAGCCGGCACGGACCGTTACCCCCACTGAATGAGACCGCAATCCGCGGTGAAAGCAGGTGGCACCACGAACGCCCCCTCGTCCTGCTGGCGAGGGGGCGTCTATGGTTACCGAGAGCAGGAGGTGCTGCCATGCTGGATATCAACCTATTTCGAGAATCCCCCGATATGGTGCGCTTGGGATTAGAAAAACGGGGGGTGGACCCCAAATCCGTCCATGCAGTGATTGACCTGGACGTCCAACGTAGGGACATCCTCCAGGAAGTGGAAAGCCTGCGGGCGGAGCGTAACCAGGGATCGAAGGCAATCCCCCACATCCAAGATCCCCAAGAACGCCAGGAGAAGATCGAAGAGATGCGCGCCATCGGCGAGCGCATCGATGAGCTTGAGGAGGAACTGGCATCGGTGGAAGAGGACCTGCAGGGGGCGATGGCTGCTCTTCCCAACATCCCCGATGAGAGCACACCCCGGGGCGAAGACGAGTCTGACAATGTGGTGCTCAGGACGGTGGGCGAAATCCTTGAATTCGATTTCGAACCCCAGCCGCACTGGGACCTGGGTCCGGCTCTGGGCATTTTGGATTTCGAGCGCGGGGTGAAGTTATCCGGTTCGCGCTTCTATGTCCTCAACGGCGCCGGCGCGCGCCTGCAGCGAGCCCTGATCACCTTCATGCTCGACACGCTCCTCGAGCAGGGCTACACCGAGCGCTATCTCCCCTTCATGGTCAAAGAGGACGTCGTCTTCGCCTCCGGGCAGCTGCCTAAATTCAGGGACAACCTCTATCACGACCACGAAGAGGATTTTTGGTGGGTGCCCACTGCCGAGGTGCCCCTGACCGGGCTGCACATGGACGAGATCCTGGACGCGGACGATCTTCCCCTGGAGTATGTGGCTTACACGCCCTGTTTCCGGCGGGAGAAGATGAGCGCGGGGCGGGATGTGCGGGGGATCAAGCGCGGGCACCAGTTCGACAAGGTGGAGATGTACGTATACTGCGCGCCGGAAGACTCGGAGGCCAAATTCGAGCAGATGATGGCGGACGCGGAGCGCGTCTGCCAGCGGTTGGAACTGCCTTACCGGGTCAACCAGCTGTGCACCGGGGACATGGGCTTTGCGGCGTCCATCACCTACGACATCGAAGTCTGGGCTGCCGGCTGCGGGGAGTGGCTGGAGGTGTCCTCGGTGTCCAACACCCGTGATTTCCAGGCCCGGCGGGCTGCCATCCGCTATCGGCCGGAGGAAGGCGCGAGTACGGAGTACGTGCACACGCTGAACGGGTCCGCGCTGGGCCTGCCGCGGGTGCTGATCGCGGTGCTGGAGAACTACCAGCGGGCGGATGGTTCGGTGGTGATCCCGGATGTCCTGCGGCCCTACATGGGAGGGATGGAAGTGATTCGGCCGCAGTGAGGGACCAGGCTTCCCAGGTTTACTTAGTGTCATCCTGAACCGAAGGTGAAGGATCTTTTAAAAGGCGATCCCCAATATCCCATCGCCTACATACTGAAACCGTTGGTATCGGTATGTAGGCAACGGTCACAAGTTGATGACTGCTCCAAGGATCCCTCGCTGTCATCCAGAGGATGACGCTCGGGATGATAATAGTTAAGATGGGCTCACACTCCCTGAACGCAAAGGATTATGGAATAATAAGGAATGATGCCGAACTGGTTGAATCTACCCCTCCAAATCCTGACCTATCTGATCATGTTGGTCGGACTGCTGGGCATGGTCATCCCCATCTATCCCGGGGTGGTCATCTTCTGGGCCGCCGCCTTGATCCACGGCCTAGTAACCAAATTCAGCACCCTGGAGGTCTGGGTCATCATCCTCCTCACCCTGCTGGCGGTCGCCGGCTCGTTGGCCGACAACCTAATCATGGGCGGCAAAGCCCGTAAAGCTGGAGCAGCCTGGACCTCCATCGGACTTGCCCTCAGCGCGGGTCTGGTGGGCACCTTCCTCTTTCCTCCCCTGGGCGGGTTGCTGGCCGCCCCCCTCATCCTTTTTTTGGCCGAATATGTTCGCATCCCTGATCACCGGCGTTCCTGGCATGTGACACGCAACCTGCTCACCGGCTGGGGCCTCTCATTTTTCGCCCGCTTCGGGATCGGCCTAATCATGATCGACATCTGGTCCATGTGGGGCAGCCGATGAAAGCTCCCCAGCATAGGATCCAGGGTGGAGATACCCTGTTGACAGGCCGGGAAGCTTGGTCTACACTGAGGGATAATATTCCCCTAGGCTCACAGAGAACGGGAGCAGTCCATGACTCGCAATGGCGGATACCAGTCTGATCCTTTCGTCGCCGAGATCTACGATCACATCCCACCCTACCGGAATCGTCCCGACGTCGACTTCTACCTGGAGATGGCCCGCGAGTCAGGCGGGTCCGTGCTGGAGCTGGGCTGCGGGACCGGGCGGGTGTGCATCCCCGTCGCCCAGGAAGGGTTCGAAATCATGGGCCTGGATCTCTCCGAACACATGCTTGACATCTGCCGGGCAGAAGGGTGAGGAGTGCCCCTCTTCGATGAGTAAACTGACGACAACCTATTCCAAGGCACTTTCCTCATTAATGAAAACCCGCCACCCCCCCATCGACGGGATCGAGGTCGGGCCCTGGTTCAGCCCGGATGAAATTACTTCCATCCAGAACCAATGGGAGCGTTGGCCATTCCAATTTCACGCCGGAAGCATCCTCACCCGCTGGCGTATGTGGCCTCGCGCGCGGAGGGAACTCCAGCGCTACCTGGCCGTTTCCCACGGCGAGTGGATTTCCGTTCACCTGGAACTGTTGCCCTGGCACATATATGCATTAAGCGCGCATTGGGGCATCCACCTCAACCCACCCCCATTAGAGCGGGCTATTAAAACGTTCACCCGCACGCTGAATCGGCTCTCCCGCGCCGTGCAACTTCCCATTCTGATTGAGAATTTGCCCCCTTTACCGGTCAGGAAATACAATTACGCGATCGATCCCGAAGTGATCACCCGGATCCTAGAAAAGGCGAATGCGGGGATGGTGCTGGACATCGCCCACGCCCGGATCGCCGCGTTTTATCTGGGTATTGATGCAGAAGATTACCTGGCATCCCTCCCCCTTGATAAGGTCCAACAGATCCACATCAGCGGCATACGGAAGGAAGATGGCGTTTGGCAAGACAGCCATGAGTCGCTACGAGAACGGGACTACGAGCTTCTGCAGTGGACGTTGGAGAGATGCCAGCCCCGGGTGGTCACGCTGGAGTATTTCCGGGAGCAGGGCCTTCTTGAGGAACAACTTCTCCGTTTGCGGGACTTGATCGATGGATAGGGGCTGGGTGGGGGAAATTCACGCGCCCTTCAGTCCGACGACGAGGATGTCGTCGGGATCGTGAACCTGTGACCATCAAAAGATCGCTTCGTCGGACGGCGTCCTCCTCGCGATGACGGTGGTTAATGGGGTGTCATCCTGAGCCGCAGGCGAAGGATCCCTGCTGCGGTCGATTTAAGATTGACACAGCCCGTGTATGGTTTTTTCCACCTGAATCGTGTACACTCCAGAATGGACACCACGCTGCTCAAAAAAGCAGCCCCCACAACCAGGGTCATTCTGATAACACGATGTGAGACCCCAGCCATATAGAACGGAGGCCTACCATGCGAATCAAATCCTCACTCCCTTTCCTGCTCGTCGTCTTTTTTTGTCTGTCTTGTGCCTCTGAAACCAGCACCCCAACCCCGGACCTGGACGCCACTATGGAAGTCAGGATGGTGCAAACGGAGGCAGCCCGGCCCACTGCCACAATCCCCCCCACACCCACATTCACGCCCACCATCCCCCTGACCGCCACACCAAGCCCAACTGTCGAACCTTCGGCTGTCCCCGCCGTGACGGAGGAACCCAGCCCCTATTCCGTCTCCGTGGACGAGGAGGGATGGAAATACTTCACATTCCACCAAGCAGAGTTTACCGTCGGCCTCCCTCCTCACTGGTCCACCCTGGACCTGACGGCTGACGATTATCAAGCCATGCTCTCCAAAGCTGCAGAAACAAACCCCGAGTTAGCGGATATATACGATTCACAAGCCTTGCGCAACATGGTCGCTGCCGGGGTTAAATTCCTCGGGGTGGACACCAGCCAGGATTCCCTGCTATCCGGATTCGCTACGAACCTCAACCTGCTCATTAGTGACCTAAGCATCGAGATGGATTTGGATTCCTATGCCGATTTGAATAAAGCCCAACTGGTGCAAATGCTGGGAGAAGACATGGAGATCAAAGAGAGCAGGACCACGGTAGATAACCGGGAAGCCGTGGTCTTCACCTATGGATCCGCCATGAATAATTATTATGGTGAACCGATCGAAGTGGCATTCCTGCAGTACTTAATGTTGGATGGGAAAACCCAGATTATCCTGACTTTCACGACGAGTGAGGATGCATTCTCATCAAATCGCGAGATATTCGAAAAAATAGCCCAAAGTTTTCAATACGGTAAGTAACAGGGTAATTTCTACCTCAAACAAGCCACCCTCCATGCTTCTAAACGTGCTTGACGGAACCGATTCCATCAAGCACGTTTGTTTTCCTTTACAATATCAGAAGACATGTCCGAAAACAAACTGATCATCACCGGCATCAATGGATTAATTGGAGGGGTGATCAGGGGGTCGCTGGAGGAGCGCTACCAGGTATACGGTTGTGACCTGGCGGGGCCCTTCAGGGACCGCGTCTTTCACATCGACATCGCTGAGGGAGAAGCGGTCCAGGAATTCTTTGAGGACCAGGGGCCCTTTCCATACCTGGTGCACCTGGCTGCCAACCCGCGCGTGGACGCGCCCTGGGAGGAGGTCTTGCGGACGAACATCATCGGCACGCGCAACGTGTACCACGCTGCCCAGCACAGCGGCACGCAACGGGTGGTCTACGCCAGCTCCAATCACGTCACCGGCGCATATGAGGGCTTCCCGCCCCACCTCCACCGCCAAGAGGATCCGGGGCAGATTTCCGTTTCAGACCCCATCCGGCCCGACAGCGATTACGGGGTGAGTAAAGCCTTTGGGGAAGCGTTGGCCCGCTACTATTACGAGCGCTGGGGGTTGGCGTCCATCTGCCTGCGCATCGGGAGCGTGCTGGAGGACGACGACCCCACCCAAGACCCCCGCCACGCCAAAACCTGGCTCAGCCACCGCGACCTGATCCAATTGGTCAGCAAGAGCTTGCTTTCCGAGGTCGGTTACGGGATTTATTACGGCGTCTCCGATAACGCGGGGAGGTTCTGGGACCTGTCCACTACCCGGCGGGATTTAGACTATCAACCGCTGGACAACGCTGGGAAGGAAATATGAGACCCAAAAACCCAATCCAAACCGTAAAGCAGTTCAACGAATACATCAATAAAGGCGACGTGGAAGGATTGACCTCATTGATGACGGAAGGGCACACTTTCATTGACAGTGAGGGGGACATCATCCAGGGGAAAGTGAACATGGCATCCGTCTGGAAGCAGTTCTTCACCGCCTATCCCGATTACCAAAACACGTTTGAGCGAATCGGGGTCTTGGGGAACACCGTCGTCCTTCACGGCAACTCCACCTGCTCCAACGAACCCGCGCTGGAAGGTCCGGCGATCTGGACAGCCAAGGTGCAGGGCGATTTGGTCGCTGAATGGCGGGTCTATGAGGACACGGAGGAAAACCGGAAAAGGCTAGGTCTGATTTAAAACAACATAGAGGAGGCCTTTTAGCCTCCTCTACTAAGTTTGCCCTTCGCTTCACCACTCTCCTTTCAGAAGGAAATGACCGTAAAGGCAGGTGCCATTAACGCTTTATCCATTCGCCCTGCCACTGGCTGGGTGATATGCCGACTACAGAGCGGTGCGCGCAAATCAAATCAATGTCCCATTTTTCGTGTTGGTCTTCAGAACGGAAATCAGCGTAGACCCACCACCGCCCGCCAAGCATATAGGTAAACACCCGGATGATATCCCCGTCATGATCCTCATTGATCTCGCCGCTGATGGCGTGCATCCCCGCCACACCGCAGGCGTATTCACTGCTGCTGATATTCGTGCGATATGCGCCAGCCGAGACGTCAAAAATATCCAGATGGGTTAAGGGATCATCGTAATCAAGGATTTTCTCCTGATTGTCATAGAAACACATCATCTGGACCAACCAGTTCTCCTCTCCCCCTTCTTCCATGAAGTCCGCTGTGACCTCCCATTCCCCGTCTTCATTCTTACGGGTGAAGACCTGGATAATGTCGCCGGCTGAATCATCCTCCACATTGACATTCTTGATGTCGAATCCAGCAATGGAACAGGTGTAATTCTCGGGAATAGGATACGCGGTGGGATCAAGGGTGACAGTGGTCCTTTCTGGGGGACGAATGTAGATATTCGAATAAAACGTGGATAAACCCTTCTCCACACACATCAATCCGATGCTCCAATCTTCCTGGTCGTTATGGGTCCGGAAATTGGCTTCAATTTTCCAATACGTACTGGTCCGTGAAAGCCAGAGTTTAAACACATTACCTACATTGTGTTCCTGGATATCCCCATCCAACCCCGCCAAACTGACCACACCGCAGTTGTATTGGTCTGTGCGGATATCGGTCGTAAATGGCTCTCCTGCTGGGATGTCTGTATAGTTTTTAAAGATGATATTTCTGGTATAAGATGGAGTGGCGGTGGGGAACAGGACAGGTACGATCGTTACCTTTAGCATAGGTTGAACAATGATAAGCTCATCCGGTTCATCAATGGTGATGGACCTTTCGATCTCGTCCTCACCCCATTCGTTCTCCACATATAACTTGACGGTATAGTTTCCCGCTTTGCTGAACTCGTGGGTGAGTTCCTGGCCCCCGCCCAACTGGCTGGCGTTCTCACCCTCGGGGATGATGTACCATGTGTTGAAGGTGGGGTCCCCCGTGGACTCATCCAGGAAATGGATCTCCAAGGGGGCTTTCCCGCTGTCAGGATTCATGCTAAACGCCGCACTGGGCGGATCCAGGGGTAGGGAAGACGCCGCTCCCACCGGGACCTCATTTCTGGTCACGACGCTGTCAGGGAGCCAACCAACGTCTCCTTCAAAATCGATCTGCCACCAAGATTGACTTCCGTTATGACCGGTGACCTCATAAACCGCGCCAAGGGCCGCCTTTCCCAGCGAGAAGTATTTATTTCCCGGGCCTATCCTGACTTCCACCCCAGCAGCATCCACCGTCAGCTCAGGTTTGACCTCCACGGTCGGCGTGGGTTCTTCGGAGGGAAGGACCATGGCCATTGCAAAGAAAGACCCCGATTGAGGCCATTCAAAGACCACCCGAGACCTGGTGGGGACAGCGCTGAAGTCGATATCCTGCAGGTTGACCTGGATCTGGTAGGGGCTGTTGAGGAAAGGATAGAGCTCCACAGACTCAACCGGATCCCCTTTTTCATCCACCACATAGGCATTGGGTTTGTTTTCTTCCACGAAGTTATAGCCGCTGATCCTGACCACCGCTGTTTCGAAGACAAACTCGTCCCCGATTTTTTCCAGCGAAATCTGGTCCGGGACCATCTGGCAAACCATGGGGACAGGGATCTCCTCTTCTTCTTCCGGTTTTTCTCCGGAGACGATCTCCTGCAGCCGGCCCACCAAGGAACGACCGATGAATTGGTCCAGCGTGTCTCCCGCCCGGGTGCTCATGAAATCCACGTTGCAGCGAAATTCCGCACCCATGGACGCGGATAACTGTTGGGTGTTGATGCGCGCTTCCACCATCAGACCTTGGACCTCATCCGCCATTTGCTCGGCGACCCGCGAGGTGGATCCCTCCAGGGTGGTGATAATGGCGGTCATGGTGTCTTCCCACTGCCCGGGCTGATCGTCCAGGGTATCGATGAGATGGTTCACGGTTTGGTTGGTCTCGGCGTCCAACCCCGCCTTGATCCCCACCCCCTCTTCGACCATGGCCAACAAGACATCGACTCGCTGCAGGGTGGACTCCGTGAACCCAAACTCCAACCCTTCATCGATGGTTTTGTTCAGCTCCTCAATGGTTGCCCGTGTCTCCGGCCCGATCTCCATCCCGGTGGCCAGCGTATCGTTAATATCGTCGATCCTGTCCAGCGTGTTCGGGCCCAGTTCGGAGGTCGTTTCGATCTCGAACTCGCTCGGGATCATGCCTTTACAGCCGTAAACAGTAGTCAGGAACAAAAGAAGGAAGAACATTAGATAAACTCTTCGCTGCTTCATGCCTCACCTCCACGTTGGGGTCCCTGGGCATCAGGATAAGAAAGGTTAGAAGTTATCACACATTTGGGTAGAGCTGGACAGCTCCCTGAAAACGGTAAGGAGATAAGGAAGCGGGCAAACGAATAAAAAAATTATTTCCTCTAGTGTAAATCATCCCTGATAGAGTGTCAATCACCTTGGCATCACCCTGGAGCCTTCCCCCAGACTCAGCCGGTAAAAACCAGACTGCAAATCCAGGCTTCACCCCCACTGCATCGGGCAACCAAATCCCCCCGAAAGGGTCTCCATTGGAGAACCTTTGGGGCCAACGTCCGATCCTGGTGGGAAGACATCCGGACAGCCATTGCCGGGGAAGCCAATCTGTCGGCAATCGATCTGGTAAGCATGCAATCCTGCAGGACTTCACTTCCCCTTCCCGGGCTGGAAAAAGACCATCCCCACCCCCATGGTTTCCAACCCCTCTTCAGCCCAGTAGCTGAGCAGGGCGGATGGGGAATCCAGCAAGCGGTAAAGCGGGGCGATGGCCCGTTTGTCCCCAATCTTGGCGAGCCCTCTCGCAGCTTCAACCTGGGCCCTCACCGGCCTCTCCTCCAAGACTTCCACCAAATCCGGCACGGCAAGTGATCCGAGGGCAATGAGGGCGTCCCCTGCCAGCCGCCGGGTTAGGGTATCGGCGGCGTTCAGTAAGTCCACCAAATCCGATCGGGCTTCCGGGTGGGGATGTTTTCTCAGTGCCAGGGCAGCGCACTGGCGCACGCTTTCCCCCTCATCGTGCAGCGCTTTCCGGAGTAGATCCGGGATTTCAGGGTGGTCCATCTCCGCCAGGACGCGCACCACCCACCAGCGGACCTCCTCTTCGGGAGCATCCAGCATGGCTTGGAGCTCCGGTAAAACTTCCTCCCCCAAAGCAGCGATCTTCAATACCGCTTCCTGGGCTCGTCGCTCATCCCCGCCATTTAACTCCGAAAACACCTCTTCCCACAAGTCCACCGCACACCTTCCCTTTTCTTAACCGTACTTATACCACACCATCAAGGTTCTCCGCCCTTCCACCATTTGAAGGCATCCTCCAGGGAGGATACAATAAGACCGCCTCCCAACGGTGAAGGCCCACCCCGATAGATTTACACCTTCAACCGGACATGGGAAAAAGGAGGAAAAGGTGAACGGTACCGTCTATATAGTGGGCATTGACCTCTCCGGTCCGAGCAACGTCAAAGACACAGTCTTCCTCGCTTTTCAGGTAAAGGGGGAAAGACTGCGGCTCAAGCAAACCATCCAAGGAGCGCGAGACGATGACATTTACGAAGCCACAGCGGAGCTGGCTGCTAAAGGGGAAATCGTGGTTGGTTTGGATGCACCTCTATCTTACAACCCCGGCGGAGGGGATCGCCCCGGGGACAGCACTTTACGGGAACGGATTGTCGCTGCCGGGCTCCACCCGGGGTCGGTGATGACGCCCACCATGACTCGGATGGCGTATCTGACTCTGCGAGGGATGACCATCGCCCGGATCTTGAAGGCAATCCCGGATCGCAAACCCGAGATCGTGGAGGCCCATCCCGGGGCGACGATGGCTTTGCGCGGGGCACCCATCTCTGATGTGCGCGCTTATAAGGTGGATCCCCCAGCCCGGCATAGGCTGCTGGGTTGGTTGAAAAGCCAGGGCCTTGATTGTGGGAAGATCCATAAAAGGCCGGACGACCACCATGTGGCCGCCTGCGCCGCTGCCTTGGCTACCTGGAAATGGCACCAAGGGAAGGCGGTCTGGGTGGAACCGGCCTCCCCTCCCCACCATCCGTTTGATTTCGTTTGTTGATTGTCCTTCATGGAGATCGATTCAGCCGATATCGCCGCGGCCATGGGGTCTCGCGATCCAGCCCCTGTTCTCCCTGTGACGAGGACGTCCCAGGGATCATAACCAACACCGATCCAGCCGACGTCCCCGTCGGCGCATCCTGTCCTCACGAGCGGAACGGAGAGGATAGGCATGACAACGCAGACTCCCAGTGTCATCCTGAACGAAGGTGAAGGATCCTTGAAGAGCCGGTCCCTGATATCCCATATCCTATATACCAAAGCCTTCGGTAACGGATAATAGGCGCAGGTAGTAACACGATGACCGTGCCAAGGATCTCTCGCTTTCATCATACATATGACGCTCGGGATGACATTGAAGGAAAAGCCTTCACGGCGGAGCACATCCCCCTGAAACCTGCAATCCAATCCGACCCTAACTGCACAGGAAGCCCACCTGCCCCAAATAAAAACAGCTTGTGGGTCCACAAGCTGTTTCACAAACGATCCCTATTTCTCGATTACGCTTCCGGTGGCGGGACCGGCAGATCCTCCCGATCAGTATCCATCCATTTTTCCCCCTCATCGATCAGCATGACCGGGATGTCTTCCCGGATGGGATACTTCCTGCCGCATTCCTGACAAATCAACCACGATTCCCGGTAGTAATCGAGCGTGCCCTCGCGTGTCTGAACGCAAGCCGGGCAGCGTAAAATTTCCAACAATTCATCACTGACCATTACACCCTCCTCACCTGGATAGCATTCACTGCCTTCCTATTATATACCTACTTATCCGGCTTACAAGGATTATCGGGGTCGGGATCCTCGGGAGGCATACCTTTCGTACCCGGCCCATACTGACAGACGGCCGCCCAGGGCATATATTTGGTTTTGAACGTGTCCCTCCAGAGTCTCTCTCCTCCCTGATAGACATCCCGGGTGACGGTGACGGTGGCCCCTTCCACCGCCCAATCCACCTGTTTGATCTGCCCTTTTTTGAGATCTTTGTTCTTCTCGTAGATGGGATCCGGAGGTTCTTTGATATTACGCAGCCCGGTCGTGCTCCACTCCACGTTTCGCCCCACATCGGTGCTGTAGAACTTCCAGGTCAACCGGCGAGCTCCCGCGTTGACATAGGTCTCCATCAGCAGCCAGTGGTCCGTGTCATTTTTAAACTTGAAATCGACCACCGGGAAATACACCGTAGCATCCAAGCCTGCCAGCTTTTTATTGATCCCCCCGCTGGCGGTTTGTTCATAGTAGAGGACGCGATAAGAATGGGGATGCCGCTCCACGATCGGGTAACCAGTGAAAAATACCGTCCTGAAGAGCGTGGTGCTCACCTGGCAGACACCGCCGCCTACCCCTTTGATGGTCCGGTCGCCGTAAATAATCCATGCCTCTTCATACCCTTTGTCCAGGCTGACATCTCCCAGTTGTTCGCCCATGGAGAAGGTCTCGCCCGGGGCCACGAAAATCCCGTGGAACTGGGAAGCGGCGATTTCAATATTACGGATCCTCGCCGCGCTTGAGCCGTAAAAATAGGTAGTTTGCTGCCCCACCAACCCCGTGATCCCCAGTTCTTCCGGGGTGTTGACGTCCGTGACCGGAGGGCGCGTAAATTCCAAGATGAGCGGGATCTGGTGCTTATCCTCTGCCAACCCTTTCTGGATCTCCTGGATGGTCCCCTCAATGTTCAGGCTTCTGCCCACCACTTCTTGCTCCAGGACATTGAAGTGCCGCGTGTTTTCGTTGAAAATCATGCGCGCGTTTTGTCCTTCTCGTTGTATTTTTTTTCCGATGTCTTTCAGATACACCCGCAAACGTTCGGGGTCAAGGGCAATCCGGTAAGCTTCCTCGCCTTCAGAGACACGCTCAATGGCCAGCATGTCCACCAATGCTTGACGATCCACGACCCAAGGTCCGGGATCGGACTTGCTGGCATCAGGCACGGTCAGTGTCAAGGGTTGGCTTATGATTTGACGGGCAAACTCCGCCTCCGCACTGACATCAAGAATATCCGGCCGCGTTTCATGGACAACCAGCGGCACGGTGCCATCTTGCAACGTGCTCAGCTGGGCTTCGAGAGCATCCAGCGTCTCTTCAACGTCCAACGTGCGCCCGATTTGACCGGGCTGGACGACCACATCCAAGCCTTCCAAACGCAGAGAGGCCTCCAGAGTCGGCCTTTCGATCTCCTCAGCCACCCTGGATAGATACTCATGGGCAACCCGCTCGTCCATCACAAACCGCGGGGGCAGAGTTGCCCCATGGCGTATGATTTGGATTTGGGAGATGATGCTTTCCCCCAAGCTTCCCTGCCGACCATACTGAAAAGCGATTTCCGCGTTATGGTTCTGGCTGAAGAACAGCCCTAATTCCGCGGGAGTGGCTTGCCAAACTTTGTCCTCATACTGAAGCAGGATCGTCCCTTGCTTCGGGTAAGCATATCGATCCGCGAGCAAAGAAGCAGCTTGCTGGGGCGTCTGTCCTCCCAAATTCACCCAGCCGACCTTCAAGCCCGGAAAAATCCGCCCCTGAAATTGGGCGTGTAAGGCGGCCGTGCCCGCTCCGATGATGAAGAAAAAGAGCACGAAGCCGCCGAAGAGAGCAGCGGTGATATACCAGACGGTTTGGGGTCGGAGTAAACTTTTGTTCATCGCCTTCCATTTTATCAGAGAGCAGCCAGGTTATGCTCCCAGTTGCCAATTTTAGCCTGCTGTTAATCTTGCAGCCAAGAAAAAATGCTGGCCTGCACTTTCCCTCGATGTAGAGGGTATAATGAAACGCAAATATACAGTATTTGCATGGATTGACCGGAAGGATGATGATGTTCCAACCAAACAAAGAACCCCAACCAATCTCTCCCATAAAAAGCTTTCCCATCATCATCGTCTCCGCCTATATCGGAGCCCAGATCATCTCTGACATCAGCAGCCTTAAAATCGGGGTGGTGTGGGGCCTGGCTGTGGATATGGGCACCTTCATTTACCCCATCACCTTCACGCTGCGGGACCTGGTCCACAAAGCCCTGGGAAAGAAGAACGCCCAGCTTTTGATCATCATCGCCGGGGTGATCAACCTGCTGATGGCCCTCTATTTTCGGTGGATCATCAGCGTGCCCAGCGATCCCAGCTGGGGCTTGGGAACTGAATTCGCTTCGATACTAAGCCCTATGTGGAGGATCGTCATCGCTTCCATCGCTGCCGAAGTGATCAGCGAGTTGGTCGACACGGAGATTTACCACCTCTTCGTAACCTATGTCAGCACGCGATTCCAATGGGCGAGGGTTTTATTAAGCAACAGTGTCAGCATACCCGTCGACAACCTGATCTTCGTCCTGGGCGCTTTTGGGGGCGTCCTCCCCTTTTCCACCCTGAAGCAAATTTTCATCATTAATTTTCTGATCAAATTTGGGATCTCCATCCTCAGCATGCCTTTTATTTACATTCCCGCTGAGAATATGGACTCCGTTTCCAACCCCTAGACAACAAAAGGGGGTGCAGGCGCCTTACCAGGCTGATGGGGAACGTGGTTTTTTTCGCCTTCAACCCCTGACGGCAATCCCCACTAAGATCTCTCCCAGCGGATCCAGGGGGGATTCATTAACTGAGGAAGGCGCCACAGAAAGCGCCTCCTCATCCCTGATCACATCGGGGATGGTGGCCTCCCGTCCCAAGCGCTCCGAGGCATGCCGCAAAAACAAGCCGTGCTGCGTGCGGTGGCAGGCAGCCGCCTGGATCTTGCGGTCGCGAACGGGGGAAACGTCGAGCACCCAATCCGCCCGATCGCTGTCGTTGGATAGTCCCGGCCGGGGTTCACCCTCATAAGCAGGCGCGACGGTATAGACCACAGGTTTCTCTCCACGCTTCACCCTCACCGCTCTCATCAAAGCCCGGTTGGCCAAAACATGGGCCGGGTGCCCATACTCGCCATCCGACCCGTGGGTGATGACCGCCTCCGGGTCGAGGTCTTCCAGGATCCCAACCAGCTTGCGAACGACCTCCCCCTCATCTTCTGCGAAAGGGTAAAGTTCTTCGCCCGGCCCGATCACCGGATCCTCGTACCCCAAAAAGGACACACTTATGCCGCCCAGGACCCGGACCGCGCACTCCAGTTCCCGCTCCCGGACCTGACCCAGCTCTTCCCGGGTGCAGAGAGGTGGGTCCCCCATCTCTCCCCCTTCTCCCCGCGTAGCGGACAGGTAATGCACCTGCGCTCCCCTCAGCGCCAGGTAAGCAAGGGTTCCCCCGTTGAACATGGTTTCATCATCCGGATGGGCAAAGAAAGCGAGAATGGAAAGCGTCATTTTTTTCCTCATTACACTGACCTGAAATACAGCCTACCAGACCAATATTAAAAAGGTATATGAAAGGGATGAGGAAAAACCAATCGGGGGGAGAAAGGATATAATGGAGGGAGCAAATTTATCATATGCCATTGACCATTGAAGGAGACAAACAATGCAAATAACGATCCTAGTATCTGCATTAGCCGCCTTTTCCTGGCTGATGGTGGTCGGATTCATCGTTCTCACCGTCTTGCGAGCCAGGAAAAACAAACCCACGCGGGGATCGCTCACAGGGATCATCCTCGCCCTCGTCCTGGCTCTGATCCTCAACGCGGTCAGCGCGGGATTGGTCTTCATCCAACCTCAGGAGCGCGGGGTGGTGATATCTGCCGTCGCGCCCAAAGGTTACCGGGACCAAATACTGCAGCCCGGCCTGCATTGGGTGATTCCTTACGCGGAAAGCGTCAAGACCTATTCCATCTCTAAGAACACCTACACCATGTCCATCGCCCAACATGAAGGGGAAATCAAAGGGGACGATTCCATCGCCGCCCGCACTGCTGACGGCCAGGAGGTATACATCGATTCTTCGATTATCTTCGCACTGGACCCGGAAAGGGTCCTTGAAGTACACATCGCCTGGCAGGATCGTTACATCAACGGCTTGGTCCGCCCTACCGTGCGGGGTGTGATCCGCGACGCGGTCTCTCAATTCCGCGTCAACGAGGTGTACAGCACAAAACGGGACCAACTCCTGGAGATGATGACGACCGACCTCAGAGAAGCCCTGGAGAGAAATGGCCTCTTGCTGTCGGATTTCGTGCTCCGCAACATCACCTTCACCGATGAGTACGCTGCGTCCATTGAGCAGAAGCAGATCGCCGAGCAGAAGGCTCAGGAGGCAGAGTACGTGGTGGAGCAGCGCAAGCAAGAAGCGGAACAAGCCCGCCAGGTTGCCCAAGGGAAGAAAGACTCCTCCATCATCGAGGCCCAGGGCCGCGCGGAATCGAGGATCATCGAAGCCGAGGCTGAGAAAAAAGCCCTGCAGTTGATCGCCGATGCCATTAACGAGAATCCGGAGCTGCTCAACTACCGCTACATCGAAAAGCTGGCCCCCGGGATCCAGGTCATGCTGGTACCCAACGACAACCCTTATCTGCTGCCGCTTCCTGATCTGGACAATCTCCGTTCCGGAGGCGATATCCCGTCTCCTACCCCAACGCCGGGTGAATAACAGACAGGAGCCCAAGAATCGAACCATACATAAAAAAGGTAGACCTGACGGGTCTGCCTTTTTTCTTTGGAGGGACGAGGTGGTCAGGACAGAAAAATCCTCCGTTCTCTTGCTCCATCTCCACCCCGGTTACAATGAATGTAAGTGTTTCCTGGCAGGCTAAGGTACATCCCTGGCAGAAACACATTTCGGCAACCACAGAAACCTGCGTGTGTTATAATCACCTCTCGGTTACTGGTTTGCACGTAGAAAGTGAACGTCAAGGAACAGAAGTAGATGAGTGAGAATGAAACCGCCCAGAGCGGCCGGGAAATCCGCCTGACAACCTTATCCAGCTGTGCGGGTTGAGCGTCCAAGCTGAGCGCGGAAGCGCTGGCGCAGGTCCTGCGCCCTGTAAAGGATGTTTTCAAAGACGCGGACTTCCCCGACCTACTGGTGGGGATGGGGGAGCCGGATGACGCCGCGGTTTGGCGTTTGGACGAGGAACGGGTGGTGATCGTCACCACCGACTTCTTCACGCCGGTGGTTGACGACCCCTACGATTACGGCGCCATCGCCGCTGCCAACAGCCTATCGGATATTTACGCCATGGGAGGGGAGCCCTTCCTGGCCCTGAACGTGGCCGCCCTTCCCCCGGATCTGCCCACCGAGATCAGCCAGGAGATCATGCGCGGCGGGGCTGAAAAAGCCCGCGAAGCCGGGGTGGTCCTGGCCGGCGGCCACACCATTCAGGACCAGGAACCCAAATACGGTCTGATCTGTTTGGGCTTCTCTCACCCCGATCATCTGATGACCAAATCGGCTGCCCAGCCCGGGGATGTCTTAGTGCTCAGCAAGCCGCTCGGGTTTGGGACGACGACCACGGCCATCAAGAGCCAGAAAGCGACGGAAGAAGAGATCGAGGAAGTGGTGAGGTGGATGAAGCAGCTCAACCGGGACGCAGCCCGGCTGGCCAAAGCGGTTGGCGTTCGAGCTGCCACGGATGTGACCGGATTCAGCTTGCTGGGCCACGGCTGGGAGATGGCTGCGAACTCCCGGGTTGGCCTGCGTTTGGAGTGGGAGAAAATCCCCTTCGTCAGCGGCGCCCGGCGGCTGGCGGCGGAGTACGCCTTCCCCGGCGGGACCTACGATAACCTGTCCTTTTTTGGAGAGCACGTTCGGTTCACCCGGGAACTGAAAGAGGAAGAGCGCCTGCTGCTTTTCGACGCCCAGACCAGCGGGGGCCTGCTGTTATCTGTACCCCCCGGAGAAGTGGATGCCCTGCTTTCCGCGGCAGAGGAAATCGACCAACCTTTATGGGTCATCGGCGAGGTCGTGGAGGGGAACGAAATCGAAGTCGTCTGAGGGTCTACCCTCCCATCCAAACCTCTTAAAGCAAAAGGGGCTGCTAGTTAGACAGCCCCCATTAAAACCCTTTCGCAACCCTTTTTATCCCCCACCCCCTTCGAGAACAAGGGGCTCTTCGGGGACCGTGAATAAGGGTTGGGTGGGATTTTCACCGAGGACATCACCGCCTCTTCCCGCCGGACCGAAACTTCCATCATGTATGAAGGCCGTCAACCTGAACGAAGGATTCTCTACCTCTATTTCATTCTCAGGGACAAAAAATACGACCAGGTTGCCGGCAACCAAAACTCTGGCCTGGCTTTCCATTTGGGAAAAGTTTGGTCCCCTAACCGTCAGGCTCCATTCATCTTCCTCAGGATTCCAGATCAATTCGTACCATTGATCTGTGCCCTGATAGTAATCCCAAGTAAAGGGCGGCTGGTCCTGAAAGTTATTTTGGGGAGCCCCATCCGCGTCTAAGACCAGGGAGTAAATGTAATGCTCATCGTCCTGGACAGGGACGTCGCCAGCCAGGGTCATGGCAAACAGGTACGTATCTCCAACGGGGAAAGACCATTGAACCCTGCTTTTGGGGACCCCATACCTGGGTATGCCGGTATTCCCTAAGGATAATTCACCCGGGCAAACGCTAAACACACCTTCCTGCGATGGGACGGAGTCACAAGGCGCGTTATCTTCAATCCAGGTCCGGAACTTCTGTCCCGCCTCCTCATTTTCCATTTCTAATTGAACGCCGCTTCCCCCAATGATGTCCACCTGCGGTTCCTTCCTGCCCACTTCTTGCTCCGCGATGCTGTCGACCCAATCCCCTCCCGGGTCGAGCAGATAGGCAAAGAGCAGGAGCGCTTTCTGGTCCTCATCCAACCCCATCCGATCCGCAAATTCATCCAGGGCTGCCAGGTTTTCATCCCCGTATTCCTCGACGAAAGACACTTCAGGCTGCGGGGTGGGCGTGGGGGAAACGGG
>CAYZTL010000009.1:0-124493 GCA_964481465.1 uncultured Anaerolineales bacterium | reverse complement strand
TGGGGGTTGGGGGACGGGTGCTGGGAAGCCCCTTGTGGAAAATTGGATCCGTCCAACCATTGAGAAAAGCATAATCTTTTTCTAACGCACTGTAATAACAAGCTTTCATCAATGCTTCCCAAAAGTTTTCTGCCCTTTGCTTCGCCTTCTCTTTGATTGTTTCGATCTCCTCAGGATCCCCCATAATCTCGTTCCAATCTTCAACAAACCCGCTCAGCACTTTTGATTGTCAAGCACATTCTATTGCTACCAACAAGGAACGATTACAGAACTAACCATCCAAACCAGACTGTGGGAACGTTTTTAACTAATAAAATTCCCCCTCATAATCAATTGACGCTCTTCATTCTTATCAGATAGCAGACATTATCGGGGAATGAAGAGAGTGTGGCTCAACTCTAGATTCAGACCGCGCTTGTGCTTTCCCTCATAATAGGGAATTTTCCCTCGAAAATCAAATCCCCGGCGCTGAAACTTTAGTGAACGCCAGCGGATGCTCCGTGCCCAATAAGTTTGATTCGCCAAGAAACTACTCTCTGAACACATCCTGCACAAAGGAATCCCCTACCCTGCAACCTTCCCGCCCCAGAAATGTGGATGGAACCGAACCTCGCACCCCTTCACCAACTTTGGACTCATTTCCTCTCGCGACGCTCGAAGTAAGACCCGATCAGGGGCGGGATCCAACACAGGTTAGCAACGATAGTCTCCAGGGCCGTCAAAACCTGCGTTTGAGGGCTGAAACCCAGAATCCTCCCCGCTAACAAGATCACCGGAAGGATCAAAATGAGGATCAAGCCGCTGATCATGACAGGGTGCTTGATGTATGCGGAGAACGCTTTCCCCCACTCCCCCTCCTGTCTGCGAAGAAAAAATATCCCAAAGAGGTTGGCCATGATCTGGTCGGACATGCCGTAGAAAAAAGGGATGTAAAAGCCCCCCACGGAGAAGACATCCAGGCCGGCAGCCCTGCTCCCCCAATCAATGACCCAGGGCAAGGTGACCCCGATCAATTTCCCCCAGCCGTAGGCTTCCGCCATGCCCCGAACCCGGCCTTGGATCCGCTGCCGGAGGGCGAAAACCCCTTCAAAAAAACTTTCACTTTCCCCCGTCAACGTGCGCACCACCCAATTTCCCAGAGCGCTGGTTTGCAATCCAAACCAGTCCAGGATAGCTCCCAGCAGCAGACCGAGCAGGTAACCGGGAAGGGTATAGCGGAGGAGCTCATCAAATCCGGCTTCTTCCTCTTCAAGGATCAAGGTTGTTTCCCTGTCTTCCTCGCCGAGTTCCTTCATCTCACAATACCACCTCTGTCTATGGGGTTAAATATTCCTTTGCTGGTCAAATGCCCCAAACCTTCCATCCTCTTAAAGATGGAAGGTGAAATGGGACTACGTGATTAAAAGTCACTTATCATGACCCCCAATCGCTTATTTATTCTTCTGAACCGCCAGCGATATTTTTGCTGTGTTCGATGGACTGCAAGGCCAAGTAACGGTCGCCGAATTTGCCCAGGTTCTCCATCTCCACGTCGAAGTGGTCGAAATGGCGCTCCTCGTCTTCTACCAATCCTTCGAAAACCTTCCTGGAGCCAGCGTCGTTGTTGGAAGCGCATTCGTTGGCCCATTTGTTGTAATCGGCAATGCTCTCTTCCTCCATACCCCGGGCTTTTTTCAACATCTCCTGGGGGTCCTGGATGGGCTCCACATCCATGGAGGCTTCCATGACCACATCCCCACCCAAGAACAGGACCCGCTCTGCAGCGCGCTCAATATGGTCCATTTCCTCGATGGCGGTCTTCATGAACAGGCCAGCCAGCAGCTCGTACCCCTGATCCTCCGCATGAAAGTGGAAATACATGTATTGATGGACCGCGGACATTTCATCTGCCACCGCTTTGTTCATTAATTCGATACTCTTTTCATGCATATTGTTTTCCTCCTAATGTATGTAGAGAATAACTAGCTTCCATTATATCCAAAGAATGTCGTTTGCAGGAGGGATTTTCACCCTCCTGTCGCGTAATCCACCGCGGCTGTGGCGTGGATGAGGGTGGTGTCAAAGGCCGGCACCTCAATATCTTCCTCCTTGACCAACATACCAATCTCAGTGCACCCGAGGATGATACCCTCCGCCCCTTCCTTTACCAATTCAGCGATGATCTCCAGGTAGGCTTGCCGGGAAGGAGCGAGGATCTTCCCTTTCACCAACTCCTCAAAGATGACCCGGTCCACAATCTCCCCGCCTTTTGCATCCGGTACCATCACCTCCAGGTTGTATTTCTCCTCCAGACGCTGGCGGTAAAAGTCCTCCTCCATCACAAACCGAGTGCCCAACAAGCCTACTTTGGTAATTCCCTCCTCCCTCACAGCCCGGGCCGTGGCATCGGCGATGTGCAAGAGGGGGATGGCAATGGCCGCTTCCACCTCGTCCGCCATGCGGTGCATGGTATTGGCGCAGATGACGATGAAATCGACCTTCGCTTTTTGGAGGTAGATTGCAGCGTTGATCATCATCCGTGTGGCCTCATCCCAATCCCCCTGCCGCTGGAGCGCTTCGATCTCCGCGAAATCAAAGGAGTACATGATGCTCTTGGCGGAGTGATGTCCCCCGAGTCTTTCGCGCACCAATTGATTGGTAATCCGGTAATACTTGATGGAGGATTCCCAGCTGATCCCACCGATCAAACCTATGGTCTTCATATCCTAAGCTCCTATCTATACTCATTCCTGCTTTGTGATTTTCTCAATCAAGACAGATCACCGCTTCTCTCATCACCCGATAAAATGCTCCTGGTCCTTTCTCTCACCATGTGCCCTGCTGCTCATATTCTACGACAAACATGGGGACTTTGGGGACACGGGAACCTGATTTCCCAAATCCCCGTACAAAAACAAAACCTCCGCAGATTTCCATATCTGGGAGGGTGGATCTGGTTGTGTGGTAAGCGGATGTTTTGAATCTAGGATTTTATATCAAGCAAAAATATCAAAATTAGACGACAAATTCTACGCGACCAATAAAATCATTTATCTACAATATTTCCCAGTATGATTTCTGCCTATTTCACAGACATTAATATAGTGCTGGATAATTATTTCTTGACTTGATCAATTGCTTGCTATATGTATTGGGAGATATCCAGGCACAAAAATCCACTACATCTGACCCCCTGCTCCACTGATTCTTATCATTCCTCGCGCTTTTCTTTTCGACTATTGAGGTAACGTGAAATCTTCATCCCTAAAAATGAACCTAAAATACCAGCCAACACCAGCACATCAAAAGTTGACCAATCCATTTTATTCCAACTCCCCCTTGATTTGTTTGCGTCGTTGATCCTTTCGCCAGAAGTCGTGGGCAGATAATTGAGCTAAAGCTATACTTACCAATGAGAAACCAACACCTATAAAGAGCATAAAAATATTATCATGACCTGATCTGGTAGCATACATACCAAACATAGCCCCTCCCGCGCCAGCAATGGGGAGGATTTTCGCTGAGATTACCAATACCATTTTTCCAATTTTCGTTTCAGGATAATACTGCTCCCTCCATAACAAGGCAGAGAGTTTAGGTTTTAGAACAGGAATTGCCCACGCCAGGAGATAAATAACTAGAAGAACAAACATCCAAACTGCCCATAAATACACACTCTTGATTATTATAAACCAGGCCCTAGCGCCTAAAGAAAACATGATTAAAAGGAAGGCGTTTCCATAAGCAATTTGACCTGCTCTCCTGCGACCCCGACCGACCAGCACAGCCCCTATAGCTCCGATCGTCGATAGAGAGATGCCTACAATGAGTGCTATGAGTGAATAATTGGGAATGAAAGCTATCAATGCTACAAATGGTGCAAATACCGCACATGGGACAAGCACCAGCTTCCATAGGCGCCAATTTTCAACTGGCAGAGGTTTATCAATCATTTTATCTTTGACGTTCCTAGTCATGATAAATCACTCAAGTAAATTACAAATTGTATGTTTTTTCTACTCATCACCTCCAAACAAACCATCGAAAAACCCTTTAACATTTTTCTTCGTATCCTGAATCGCCTTCGAAACTGTATTTGAAACATGGGAGACAATGGTCCCAAACTTCTTTTTCGTCTTTTTTGCCCCTACAGAGACGATCTTTTTGCCATTTTCCAATATACCAGGAAAGGTGTTGAATCCATCGGCGACCTTTTGTTTGACTTCGTCCATATCCCATAGTTTATTTACACCAGCATTTATAGCAACACCCATAAGTGCTCTACCCCCTTATTCAACCTATCAAAATGACATCTTATGAGTGCAGTAAAATATACTTAAGAAATAAATTAATGTAAACTAATGTCCAGATATGTTCCAACCTTATAGTTTGTTACATTGGAGTTCTCGACTAATTTGCCAACAATTCCTATTCTTAATATCTCCGACTTTTCAAATGAAGAAATGCTGGGGGCTACAGTTACATGCGCAATCCAATTCGAATTTTCCTTCTCCCTAGGTTCAAGAGTATCACCCTCACCAATATAATTAACTAAGTTTGGTATTTCAACCCATCTTTTCTGATTGGATTTATAAATGAATAAACGTGTACCATATCCTGGAGCAAAGGATATTTTTTTATCAGTATTATTAGTTAATATAAGTTCAATTGTTTCTCCTTCGATGACATCTTCAGGAATTGAGATAATTTTTAGATCTAAATCTTGATAAACCTCGTCAACTTCAAGTAGGGAAGCAACTTCACTGAGGGAAGTCAGAGGGGGGATTAAAGTTTCATTATTAGCTAACTCCCCACATGCTACCAAATTGATCAAAACAATAGCACAAAATATTATGGAGAGAGTGCGTATTTGGGAATTTAATTGTAAATTTATCATTTGATTACAATTTATATTTGCAAAGATTATTGATTGAAGCTAGCATTATAAGAACATGGTAATTAACGTTAATCATCCAAACCATCAATCGTAAAATGCATAGACCGGACTAGTGGAGGATCAGTAAACGATGCCACTACCCAAATATCTATTGAAGCAGTCCCATCATTTGAAATCATTAATTTTTTATCACCTATATCGGATAAAAATTCATTGAATATAAAATTTTCGGAATCTATTGATTCTACCCAAGTAGGTCCAACATTTACAATTTCACCATTAGAATTTTCTATATTTAAAGAAATTTTTAAGGGTTCACCAGATTTATTGATTATCGAAGTATCTTTGATATATTTCCCTTCTTCTGTCTGAGAACAATATACTTTTGCTGTCACATTGGGGTCACTATTCTCAAGATGTCTTTTATATGCTTCCGGACCAGCAATTGTATTAAACAGAGAAATGATTCTCATTAGAATCCAAGGCCCACCAAGTGGATCATGTTTGGGTGAAATTCCATCATCAATTGAATATGGATTACTTCCAATATAAGTCTGGTTTTCATATGCTTTGCAGAGATTAATATCACAATATCTCATCTCTGTTAAATTTAGAGGAGTAGGTTCATGCGGAATAATTTGGGTTGGAGTAGGTGTACCAATTAATTCCGGCGTAGGGACGGTTTTGGGCTGAGGTGTATAAGTGGGCGTGGGTGTTGAGGGGGGCGGAGGCGTTTCCTTCCAGCCGGTTTGGACTTTGACGAATTCGTAGTTGGGCACCTTCTCGGTGACCGTCTTCGTCCCCACCTGGACGCGCTGCTCCTCATACACCGGCACACTCTCGTGGACCGTCTTCCACCCTTCCTGAAATGTCCGGAAGTCATACACCGGCACGATCTCGTTCACCGTCCGGTAGCCGTCCTGGACCTTCCTCGCCTCGTAGACCGGCACCCTCTTCTTCCTCGTCTCCACCGTTGTGTAGGGCACGGACCTCAGCCGCTTGATCCGCTTCATCTCCGTCTTGGCCCGGTGGCCCACACACACTTTCTTCTTGCCGTACACCGGCACCCGCTTCCAGCGGTACGTCGGCTGCAGGGTCAGCCGCCCGTTCTTGCGGACCATCTTCCAATCCTTGACCCGCTTGTGTTTGTAATACTTGACGTATTTCCTGGTGCGGTAGACAGGCACCCTCCTGGTCTCCTTCTTCCACTCATAATAAGGCTCTGTGCGGTAGCGGGTGACCTTGACCTTCTCCGTCACCTTCTTCGTCCCCACCCGCACCCGCTTCTCCACATACCGCGGCACCCGCCTGGTGACCCTCTTCATCCCCACCTGGATCTTCCTGGTGACGTAGTTGGGCACCCGCCTGGTGACGACCTTGTACCCCGTCTTGACCTGCTTCGTCTCATAGACAGGGACTTCCTTCTCCACCGTCTTATACCCCCGCTGGACCGCTTTGTACCCATAGACCGGCTCGCGGCAAGTGCCCCCTGCCGGGGATCCAGCGCCCAGCCTGCCCCCCAGACCCATCCGACGGGGATCGGACAGCGTCTTGCGTAAGGCGTAATAGGTCTCTTTGAGATCCTCCCGGGCCGATTCCCGCCCCACCAGCACGGCCATCATCGACAGGGCCCCGAACAAGCCCATCCAGGGCAGCATGGGGTCCGCCGCCGCAGGGAGAGGAGATTCCCGGACTACCAACCCTGAATTTCCCTGCAAGCCCCACTGTCTGAGGAATTCAGAAGTGGGCACCGTCCGCGCCCCAAAAGTGGGGTCGTTGTAGCTCACCCACCCCCCGTCCTCCGAGATCCCGGTCACGGTCACGAAGTGGCCGGGCTTCCCCTGGCCGTTGGCGCCCAGGGCGACCACCACAGGGCGACCCTGCTCCAGCTGCTCCCGCAGCTGCGCCAGGGTCCAGCCATGGAACGCCGATGTCCCCCGGTACCCGTGCTCCCGGGCGACGTAGGCCAGCTCCTCCACACCGGTGCCAACCTCATAGAGCAGACCCGCTTTTCGCAGATCCGCAACCAGGGCAGCGGTCGAAGGAGCTGACCCGCCTTCTCCCCCTAACTCCGCGTACTCCAGCGCCATCCCCAGGGCCGCCGCCCCGCAGGTCACCTCCCCCGCCTCCTGGTAGCGCTGGGGTACAGCCAGGCTGGGATCAAGGAGCGTTTTCCTTTCCACCTTCTGGGGAACTACTTCGACGTAATGAGGTGGTTCTGCCAAGAATGGTATGTCGATATCCAAACCTGTGAGCATGCCGGAGGGGTCGATCTCCCCCTTATCCCCCTCCGACAGCGTCACACGTGTATTTATCCCCACGATCGGCGGCGGCTTCACCGGTTCCGGATCCGACGGCACCTCCCCTTCTGCATGCACCCGCAGCGGGAAGGCTGCGATCACCAGCAGCAGGGCCAGCACTGCGAGCGCGGCCAGGGCTCGGTACATATTCGCTTGCCTGTTCATGGGTACTCCTCATCAAAAAGGTGCGACGGAGCCTTGATGAGGACCGGGTTCCGGGTCGTCCTTCGTTGTCCTTTGTCCCCCAGTGTGATGCCACTTCCGCCATTCTCTGGGTATGTCTTCAGTGTACATAACCCCCTCCCCCTTGTCAAGACCCTTTCAAGAGTGTTGCAACATCACAATGTTCGAGCGTGCCAAAGTTTTATCATCACACCCTTTTTGAGAGCAGATGACAATTGAGATAGGGGTTGGTAGAATGGGATTGTCCTCCCTCGCTAATCGAAAAGGTTGACCGATCTTTATGACTTGTCCAAATCCGGAGTGACACATTCATGGCCTTGGCATCTTTTTTACTGGAAGCCGTGCTGGTCTCTCTGTCCGGGGTGATGGCTCCCGGCCCCATCACTTCCGCGACCGTTGGTTTTGGAAATGAAAACCCCCGAGCCGGCACCTGGGTGGCTGTAGGCCACGGGCTGGTCGAATTTCCCCTCATGATCGGGATATTCTTCGGAGCAGGATACTTAATCGACCTCCCCGCAGTGAAAGCGGTCATCGCCCTGGTGGGAGCAGCCTTCCTCCTCTACCTGGGGATCAACATGCTCCGGGGGATCAAAGAGGAGCAAATCGCCCCCATGGGCAGCAAACGGTCCCCGATCCTGGCTGGGGCCTTGTTGAGCGCCAGCAACCCGTACTTCTTGATCTGGTGGGCCACGGTGGGCACGAGCCTGATCCTGCGCTCCGTGGCGTTTGGGTTCATGGGTTTCGCGGCGTTCGCGGCGGCGCACTGGCTGTGCGATCTGACCTGGGACACCTTTCTCTCAGCGGTATCCTTCCAGGGGGGACAATTCTTCGGGCGCAGGTTCCAGCAGGTCGTCTTCGGGATCAGTGGGGGGTTTTTGATCTTCTACAGCGGGAAGCTGTTCTGGGATGGCGCGCGGGCTCTCTTAGGATAAGTCATTAAATTGTTTCTTCGCTGATCTGGTCCTGCCAAAAATATGCTCTCGCCAAAATTTTACCTTTAAGCGTCCAGGTGGTATTTGGACCATCCGCTGTCATCGCAAGCGTCATCCGAAGGAGGACAGCGAGGGATCCTTGATGCGTCCATCAACTTATGAGCGTTTCCTAAAACCCACCGGTTTCAATATGTAGGCAAAGGGATATCGGGGATCGACTCTACAGAGACCCTTCACTTCGTTCTGGATGACACTTATTAAATACCTGCCGTGTCGAGGAGAACCAGGTTCGATAGAGCGATCTGAAAGCGTCTACGTCGACGGGGTTGTTTGTTTGATCCCAGCTATTTACGATCCCTGCGGCGTTAAGGGCCGCCAGGAGATGTCACACGTGATGCCCTCCAAGCCTATCCGCCAATGGACATTTCAGGCGGCCTTCCCCGTCGGAAGCAAGTACAGGGACTCCTCGCCTTCATCCTCCCCCACCCCCACCAACTCGTCCAGGGCTTCATCGCGATAGGCACCCACCGCGCAGCACCCGAGGTTCAAGCGCGGTCGCAGCCAGATACAGGTTCTGGGCGATGTGCCCCGCTTCCAAGAGCACGTAGCGGTACGTCCGCTCCCGGTATTTCCAGCGCGTGCGCTGGAAGATGGCGGTGAGGACGAAGTTCACCTGGGCTTCCCCAATAAACCCCTGCATGACGCCAGCGGACAGCACCTGCTGGCTGAAATCCCCTGATTTGATCCGCTCCAAGGCATGCTCCCGGACCGCGTAATGATACACTCCGCATTCAATGCCTTCCACGTCCCGGATCACTGCATAGATCTCGATGGGGTACAAGGCCCCCGCTGAAGGGGCAGTCCGGAAATTCCTCCTCTCCTCGGTGATCCCCTGCATGGCGTGCAGCAAGCGGGAAAGTTCCAACTTGGACAGCGGCTGATCAGCATAACGGCGCACCGAGCGCCTGCCTTCAACCACTTCCCCGAAGGTCGGCCCTTCACCCCACTCCGGATCTGGCAAAGAAACTTTTGGGGCATCAGGGTAGGATTTATATTGAGGTGGCCGCGATCCCCAATTCACGCTGCCCCCCGAAAACAAGGATTTGCCAAAGCTGCTCCACTGGTGGTAGAGTCGGTTCAAATCTCCCCCTTCCCGCTTCTGCCCTCCCCCCAGCGGGAAAACGAACTGCGAAAGGCTGAAGCCGCCCACCGCACCTAAAGCTGCAAAGAGCACATCCCGCCGCGTGACGCCACCTTGTACAGACATTTCCTCCCGCTTTTGGTCCCGGGAAGGCGCGCCCAATCGGTACCGCAGGTAAGCCACGATGCGGTTCCAATTCAGGATCACATGGCAGGCCGCCAAAGTCACGAAGACATATCCTGCCAGGGGATGGTAGGCAAAGCGGTTCAACCCCATCCAATTGGCAAGCAGGCCCGTGGTAAAGACATACAGTCCGCTGAGGAGAAGCATGCTGATCACCAGGTAATCGAGGTCAATTTGTCGCATGGAGAACCATCCTAAGAAAATACTCGTTCATTTGCCAGTAAATTCAGCGCTGGATCTTATACACAGCTTACCATATTCTCCTCGTTTTCCCGCCTAACGTTTTTCGGTGTCCCATACCCAATCGGTTTTGGTAATTATCAGAATCGTGTTAAGATGCCCTTCCTTGAAAAGGTGGATCCTCTTTGTTAACCCCTCCCGTGATATAATTTGCGCGGGGAGACGAAGGGAATCGCAATCCCGTTCAACATGCATGAGAGATCTTCCTTGGTCTCCAAAACGACCGGTCCGCATCTTCTCATCTTGCCGCTTGATCTCATGTCCTCCCCACGCGTATTGCAAGATAGATGATCAATCACAGACGATTGAGTTAATAAAAAGTGTATGGAATACAAAAATTATTACAAAATCCTCGGCGTCGATAAAAACGCGTCACGGGAGAAAATCCAAAAAGCCTTCCGGAAGAAAGCCCAGGAGCACCATCCGGACGTGAACCCCGACGATCCCAATGCCGAGGAGAAGTTTAAAGAAATCAACGAGGCCTATCAGGTTCTGTCAGATCCCGAGAAACGGGAGAAGTACGACCGCTTTGGCCAGCATTGGAAGCAGTATCAGCAAACCGGCGGCAGTGCGGAAGACTTCGATTGGAGCCGGTGGGCGGCGGGAGCGCCCGGCGGGGGGCGGCGGGGGTACACCACGCGGCGGGTCAGCCCGGAGGAATTTGAGGAAATGTTCGGCGGGGGGGGGCTGGGCGGCTTCTCGGATTTCTTTGAAACCCTGTTCGGTGGAGCAGCCAGCGGGGGCGGTTTCGGCTTCAGTGACTTTCAACCCCGCAGCGCCAACCGCCAAACGCGCCAGCCCAGGACCCGACCCCAAGCAGGGCGCGACCTGGAGCACACAGTGGAAATCAGCTTGCGAGAAGCCTTCCACGGCACCAGCCGCATCATCCAGAAAAGCGACGGGGGCAGGATCGAAGCCAAGATCCCCCCAGGTGTGCGGACCGGTTCCCGGGTACGCCTCAGCGGGCAGGGGCAGGCCGGGATGATGGGTGGGAAAAAGGGGGACCTGTACCTGAAGATCAAAGTCAGGGACCATCCGAAATTCGAACGCAAGGGGAATGACTTAAAGACCACGAAATCCGTGGACCTCTATGCCCTGGTCCTGGGCGGGGAGACCAAGGTCTCCAGCATCGATAAAACGGTCAAGCTGGACATCCCCCCAGGTACGAAAAACAACACCACCTTCCGGTTGAGCGGCTTGGGGATGCCCAGCCTAAACAACCCCGACCGGCGGGGGGACCTGTACGTGAAAGTGGAAGCCAAGATCCCTGAAAACCTTTCTCCAAAAGAGAAAGAGCTTTTTGAGGAACTCCGTCAACTGGATCGAAATTAAGGACCAGGGGGTCTGATAAAACTCAAACCCGCATCCCATCACCCTGCTGGTGAAAAGAGATATTTATCCACATCGCTTACCGCACGGTAACCGATCTCCTGGCAGATGTGGTTGGACGTGGAATTCTCCAGATCGGTGAACGGGAAACAAAACCTGTACCATTGGTCAAGCAGATGCTGGCTCAAGGCAGCGACACAGGCGCCGGCATAGCCATTCCGGCGCAGCTTGGGTGGCGTGTAAACCAGGTTGATCCGAATGCCATGGGGGGTGGGGCCGGAATACCTGATGGATCTACCCCTCTTCTTCAACCTCGGTCATGTAGGGATCGACATCCTGGTAAACGCCGGAGAGGACGTTGGCGAGAATGCCCAGGACCAGGCAGTTTTCCGCTTCATGTCGGGCAAGGTGATCGCTTACAAAATCGTGGAACCGGATCGCCTCAGAGAAACGTAATCTTCTCATCCCTTCTCCTCGTCAATCATCTCAGATTCATTTTATGATGGCAAAGGCTGCTTTTTCCCCATGATCCCAAACCTCTTCCTTCCCTCACCCAACATAACCATAAAAATGTATGGTGTACAATGAATGACAAAGAGGCCATAGCCTGGCTGCTAGGTCTGTGATCACACTCATCCTCCTATCAGAGCCCCACCTAGGTACCAGGCAAGAGGAATAGAGCGATGGTAAAGCATATATTAGTCCCTTTGGACGGATCTTCCTTAGCTGAATGCGTTTTACCCCATGTAGTAGCTATGGCTCATGCCACAGGGGCAGAGGTGACATTACTGCAGGCTTTAGAGCGTAAGGGGAAGCAGGCTGAGTCTCCGGCTATCGACCCCCTAAACTGGCATATGCTTAAATCAGAGTCCGTCTCCTACCTGAGTGAAATAAGAGCTCGTTTAAAAACTGTTGACTTGGAACCCAATCAGGTCATCGTGGAAGGCAAGGCCGCAGAACAAATCATTGAATACGCCCATCACACGGATGTTGATTTGATCATCCTCGGCAGCCACGGCAAAAGTGGACTCAGCAAGTGGAACATCAGTAATGTGGTCCAGAAAGTCCTCATGGGGGCGTACACGCCAACGCTGATCGTCAGGGCGTTTCAACCGGCGGTTGAGGACATAGGCGGGTTAAGTTATAAACGGGTGCTGGTGCCCCTGGATGGTTCTCAACGAGCCGAGTGCGTTTTGCCTTGGGTAAGGACGATGGCGGACTTCCATCACTGCAAGTTGCTTTTGGCCCACGTGGTAAGCAAGCCGGAAGTGCCCCGTCGCGTCCCCTTGACAGAAGAGGAATCAGAATTAGTAAATCGGCTTACAGAACTCAACAAAATGCAAGGGGAGCGATATCTTGAAGACGTGAAATCTCGCGTTTCCTCGGAAGTGGACACCTATATAAGGATCCATCATAATACCGCAGTAGCGTTACATCAACTCGTCGATGAAGAGGATGTGGATCTGGTCCTCTTGACCGCCCACGGCTACTCCGGCGAGATCAAATGGCCGTATGGAGGGGTTGTGCTAAACTTCATTGCCTACGGCACCACCCCACTGATGATTTTCCAAGACGTGTCCCCCAAAAACGCCAGAATGACAACATCTGAAAAGGTGGCGAGGGAACAGAAAGGCCATTAGTGATAGAATGTGACTTTGACGAGGAAGATATTCCTAACTTGCCACGAAAGATTGTTATCGCAAAGGACTCATCCTTACCTGTTCAAAGGATGAGTTCTGTTAACCTACGGATCGAGGGACAATGCCAGCAAGCGAAACGATGAATCCCACCGACTTGTCCTCCCCTGGAAGGCTGAAAAACGCCTCTCAAATAAAAGAACGTGCCTACCGGCTGGCGAAAGAACATGACATCTTGGAACGTCCGAGTTCCAAGCCCTACTTATTCAGTCATCTTGACCAGCTTGAGACGATCCTCCATGAAATCTATGACCGCTTTATGAAACGAGCGGAAGGAGAGGAGATCGTCTCCGGAGCAGCAGAGTGGCTGCTGGATAATTTTTACACTGTAGACCAGTCCATCCAACAAATCCGGGAAAATCTACCAACAGGGTATTATCAGGAGCTTCCCAAACTCAGCACCTTCCAGCTTTCAGGTCATCCTCGTATCTTCGCCGTAGCCCGAGAGCTGTTGGAAACTACTGAGGAAACCCTCTATCTCCAACACATGCGGCACTTCGTGCGGGCTTACCAGGAGATCAGCCCCCTTACGATGGGTGAGTTATGGGCCCTGCCCACAATGCTGCGTTTGTGCACCCTCGAACTTCTAACCCAAGCGTTCGTTCAAATCGACAATGCGGATCTTGCCTTAAATGAAAAGGCTTTGCCCAGCCCGGCACTGCCGAAAGAGAAAACACACAAAGAGATCGTCGCCAGTTGTTTTCAAAACTTCCTCTTCTTGGGCACGCAGGATTGGAACGCGTTCTTCGAAGACGTCAGTCTGGTTGACGAGGTCCTAAGTTCGGACCCAGCAGGCATCTACGAGCACATGGGCTTCGAGACACGCGATCGGTATCGGGGGGAAATTGAAGATATCGCTAAGAGTGTGGATCAAACGGAGGAAGAGGTCTCAAAACAGGCGATTCGTTTGGCGGAAGAGGCTCTCCAAGGCTCTTCGCGCGCTGAACACGTTGGTTTCTACTTCATTGGAGAGGGGCGTGATCTGCTCGAGGATGCAGTCGATTATCAACCGAGTTGGGGTGAACGAATACGACGCTGGCTTTTCGATCACGCTCCCCTCGTCTACCTGGGTGGAATCTCCCTGCTGACCTTTCTCATCCTGACGGCTCTCCTGGCATATGCCCTCACCAACCAAGGGTCCCCTGCGCAGTTAATCGCCGTGGGGTTGCTGGGGATGATACCTGCTTCGATGGTCGCGGTAAGTTTAATCAACACATTCATCACCCACACTGTCCCTCCCCACTTACTGCCTAAAATGGATTTCAGTGAAGGGATCCCAAGCGATTTTGCCACGATGGTGGTGATCCCCTCTTTGCTCAGTGACCTTGAAGGGATCGATTTTTTATTGAATCAATTGGAACTCCATTATTTGCGCAACAAGGACCCTAACCTTGGATTTGCAATCCTGACCGATTTTTCCGACGCGCCCGAAGAACATATGCCCCAGGACGATGACCTGCTGGAGAACACCAAAGAGGGCATTTCCAACCTTAACAAAAAATACGGCCGAGGGGAAGAAGACGGGCCTTTTTATTTCTTTCATCGCCAGAGAATGTGGAATCCAAATGAGGGCTGCTGGATGGGTTGGGAGCGCAAGCGAGGAAAACTGGTCGAGTTTAATCGCTTATTGCGAGATGATGGAGAGACCTCCTACATCGTCCAAATGGGAAATCTCGATTTCCTTCCCCGAGTTAAGTATGTCATCACCCTGGATGCGGACACAGTGCTTCCCAAAGGGGTCGCATTTCAGCTGATTGGCACCTTAGCTCATCCATTGAACCACGCCAAATTCGATTCTTCTGGGGAACGCGTCAGTGCGGGTTACACTGTCTTGCAACCCAGGACAGAGGTCAAGCCGACCGCTGTTAACCAGACCTTATTTACGCGGATTTACGCTGGCGATGCTGGTTTAGACCTTTACACAAGAGCGGTCTCGGACGTATACCAGGACTTCTTCGGTGAAGGGGGTTTCGTGGGTAAGGGGATTTACAACGTCGACGCCTTCCAACGAAGTTTAGAGGGACGGGTTCCTGAGAACGCCTTACTCAGCCACGACTTATTCGAGGGGATCCATGGGCGTGTCGCGCTGGTGAGCGATGTGGTGCTCCTGGAGGACTATCCTCCAGGGTATCTTAGCTATGCCTACCGGAAACATCGCTGGGTACGGGGAGACTGGCAGATCCTCCCCTGGCTTTTTCCGAAAGTACCACACGCAGGCGAAGGGACCATACCGAGCAGGCTCTCCATACTCGACCGCTGGAAAATTTTCGACAACCTACGCCGGAGCCTGCGGTCCCCGGTCCTCCTGACACTCTTGGCGGCGGGATGGCTCTGGTTCCCCGGCCCCACGCTGATCTGGACATTGATCACGCTGCTGATTTCAGCTTTACCTCTCGTCACCGGCGCCATGGTCGAGTTCACCAGGTGGCTGCGGGATGATTTAATCAGCGGGGGATTCCCCTCTTTCGAAGTGGGCCTGATTCGTTGGCTGATAAGCATCGTTTTCTTGCCTTATGAAGCCCTTTTGATGATCGATGCTATCGGGACCTCGTTGGTGCGAATGACCATCACCCGCAAACGACTGTTAGAGTGGACGACTTCTGCCCATACCATCCTTTTGTTCGGTCGCAAATCCAAGCTGGCCCTGCTCTGGCGGAGAATGGGAAGCGCTTCGGTTTTGGCTGTCATCTTGGGTATACTGCTCTCGGTCTTCCGGCCATTCGTCTTATTGGTTGCATCACCATTGCTGCTGGCCTGGGTACTCTCCCCGAGAATAGCAGGATGGCTCAGCGAGCCCGTGACACACGAGAGGGAATCTCTCACCAATCAACAGCGGCAGCAGTTAAGGCATTTGGCCCGCCGCACGTGGCTCTATTTCGAGCGCTACGTTGGCCCACAAGATCACTGGCTGGCGCCGGATCATTTCCAGGAAAAGCCTCGTGGAATTGTAGCCCATCGCACTTCTCCTACGAACATTGGCTTGATGTTAATTTCGACCTTGGCAGCCTACGATCTGGGCTATATCAGCTTGATAGATCTCACCTTGCGCATCGGGGACGCCTTTGAGAGCATGGGGGAGTTGGAGCGCTTCCGGGGACACTATCTGAACTGGTACGACACGCACAATCTGAGCCCTCTCGCTCCCCGCTATGTCTCCACCGTGGACAGTGGAAATCTGGCGGGGTGCCTTTTAGCGCTCCAGCATGGTTTGAGCGAGGTACAGCACCGACCCATCCTCTGTTGGCAGCGATGGCAAGGGTTCCGCGATACGGTGGGCGTTCTGGCGGAGATCGTGACTTCCGTGGAAGAAACGGAACTCCAACCGGTGGTAGATTCATTGCTGGGTCATTTCACTGAGATGGATAGAAAAGTAAAAGCCCACCAAGAAAGACCCACCCAGTGGCTGCTTCTCTTGAACGAATTGATCAGTGAGGATGCAGAGGAACTAAGCCGTCTTTTGAAATCACTTACCGAACCCGGGCCTGATAAGTTGGAAACCGCTACCCTGCATGGTCTCCGCCTCTGGTCGGAACGGGTGCAATATCACCTGCGCAATATGAAAAACGAGATGGAGATGCTCTGCCCTTGGCTCCCTTGGCTGCAAAATCCTCCCAAACTTTTCCTGAATGGGGCAGCAGCGGAGATAAGTCCGTCCAGTTACGAATCTTGGGAAGCACTTCAGGATGTTTTAACCATCGACCTCACCATCGAGCAATTATTTGATGTCTATCAGGTGGGGAGGGAGAAGCTTGATAGCTTAAGGAAACAGCTTAGCGAGGAATGGGAAAGGAAAAGGAGCACAAACCAACCGGAGTTATTGGAACAAATAGAAGAAGCGCGTGGGTGGTGCGAACAACTGGATGAAGAAATGGAATCCACTCAGCTCAACTGGCGAAGTGTAAGGATCGGACTTCAAAACCTGATCGACCAGGCTGGAGAGATGGTCCAGGCTATGGATTTCAGCTTTCTTTTTGACCCTCAGCGTGAGGTTTTCAGGTTGGGTTACCGAGTGGATGCCGAGGAATGGGACAACAACCATTATGACCTTTTGGCTTCAGAAGCCCGTTTGGCCAGTTTGGTAGCGATTGCTAAAGAGGATGTGCCCCAAAAACACTGGCTCCACCTGGGTCGCCCCTTCTCTCGCCTTGACGGGAGAAGTGTCCTCCTCTCCTGGAACGGCTCGATGTTTGAATACTTGATGCCAGACCTCCTGATGCGTACTTATGAGGGGATGCTGCTCCATCAAACGGATCAGGTCGTCGTGCGTCATCAAATTGATTATGCCCGCCAGCGCGGGGTTCCATGGGGCATCTCAGAGTCTGGCTACTACCGCTTCGACGCCCATATGCACTATCAATATAGGGGGTTCGGTTTGCCGAGGTTAGGGCGGAAGCACGGCTTAGGCGAGGATTTGGTCATCGCCCCCTACGCTTCTCTCCTCGCCCTCTCGGTCTTCCCTCGAGAGGTGCTGAAGAACATCGCCGACCTGATTCAAGAGGGCGCCCTGGGCCACTACGGCTTCTACGAAGCGGTGGATTATACGCCGTCACGCCTTCCTTTAGGACAAGAACGCGCCCTCGTGCGGTCTTACATGGCTCACCACCAAGGCATGATCCTCTTATCCCTCGCCAACCATCTTCAAGAAGGGAAGATGATCCGACGCTTCCACATGGATCCTCGAATAGAGAGCGTTGAGCTCTTGCTACAAGAACGAATGCCCCAACGGGTGAGAATGGAGGAGCCTTCCCGGGAAACCAGGGTGGAGCGCACCGAAGAGGAATCTGTCCACCTAAAGCCCTGGCCGGCACCCTCGGATGAGATGGTGCCCCAAGCTCACTATCTTTCTAACGGGAGATACAGCGTGATGATCACCAGTGCTGGGGGTGGGTACAGTTCCCTGACTTTAGGGGAAAAGGGAGAAGAGGAGCCCGTTGCCCTCACCCGCTGGCGGAGCGATACCACCTTGGATGACTGGGGGACCTGGATCTACATCCAAGAGCGAGAGGAAGATCTCCTCTGGTCAGCCGGCAGACAACCCGTGGATCATTCATCGGGGAAATACGACGTCTTCTTCAATGCCCATCAAGCGGAGTTCAAACGCCGGGAGGATAATCTGTCCCTGCAGTGGGCAGTGACCGTGGCCCCTGAAGACGACCTTGAAATCCGCTCCGTAACGCTCACCAACCACAGCAGGAAGACTCGTCACCTCCGTCTCACCAGCTACGGCGAGGTCATTCTCGCTCCCCCTGCCATCGATCAACGTCATCCAGCCTTCAACAAGCTTTTTATCGAGAGCGAATACCTGCCTGACCACCAGGCCCTCCTTTTCCGCCGCCGCCCCCGCTCCTCCGGGGAGACCCCCCTCTATTTAATGCACCTTTTGGTCACAGAATCGGACAATGAAACCCATGTTTCCTACGAAAGCGACCGATCTCAATTCCTGGGCCGTGGAGGTTCGATTCGCGATCCTGCGGCGCTGCGCAGGGAGAACTGGCTCTCGGAAACGGACGGTGCCACCCTGGATCCAATCATGGCATTGGGTTTAGAAATAGAAATTGAACCCCGATCCACATCTCGGCTGGCCTTCCTCACCTTGAGCGCCCGATCGCGGGAGAAAGCCATCTCGCTGGCCAATCGTTATCGAACTTGGTCAAATATCCGTCTGGCCTTCCCCCGCGCCCGCACCCAAAGCGAATCCGAACTGAGACATCTCAACTTAGGGGTCGGAGACCTGAAACGCATCCAGCAACTCCATTCTTTACTCCTCTACCCCCATCCCATGTTCCGGGCTGGACCCGCCACATTAGCCTCAAATCAGAAAAATCAGACTGGGCTCTGGCCTTTCGCCATTTCCGGTGACTACCCAATCCTCCTGGTTCGCATCTCCAGCGAGGAGGAGATCCCGCTGATACGCGAGCTGCTGCGTGCCCACGCTTACTGGCGGGCACGCCGGATAAAAATCGACCTCGTGATCCTCAATGAGAAGGACACCGGTTACGCTCAAGACCTCAGCGATCAGATAAACCAACTGATCACCAAGATGGATAGCGATGCTTGGGTCCATCGCCGTGGCGGCATCTTCTTGCTGCGGAGTAATCAAATTGATTCGGACACCCGGGTCTTGCTGGAAACAGTCGCCCGTGTCGTTCTGGATGGGGAAAAGGGATCTCTGGCGGACCAGTTGCGCGGCTTGCCCCAGCCTCCCAGCCGCCTGCCCGCCTTCGTTCCCACCCAACTCGAGCAGAAAGGGCCCACCCCTCCCTTGCACCGCCCTGACGACTTGCTCTTTGATAACGGCTACGGAGGTTTCAGCTCCGATGGGCGGGAGTATATCACCTTCCTGGAACAAGGGAAATGGACCCCAGCCCCCTGGATCAACGTGATCGCCAATCCGGAGTTTGGGTTTCTCGTCTCCGAATCCGGGTTGGGTTACACCTGGGCGGGGAACAGCGGTGAAAACCGTTTGACTCCCTGGTCTAATGATCCTGTCTCCGACCCGCCGGGAGAAGCCCTCTACATCCGCGACGAAAATACAGCGGAAGTATGGTCCCCGACCCCATTGCCGGTCAGGGAAGACGAGCCCTACCTGATCCGCCACGGTGCTGGTTATTCCGTCTTCGAACATCACAGCCGGGGGATCAAACAACGACTCAGGCTATTTACCCTGCCGGACGCACCTCTCAAGGTGGTGCACCTGCGATTGGAAAACACGTGGGAATATCATCGGCGGCTCACCACCACTTATTATGCCGAATGGGTCTTAGGCACCCACCGCAGTGAGACGGGGCCATTCATCGTGCCCGAGTATGACCCCGAGACTTCGGCCCTCTTAGCTCGCAATACCTACCATGTTGAGTACAGTGAACGGGTGGCTTTCGTCTCCGCCAGCCAGGAACCCCATGGGCTGACCGCTGATCGGACGGAATTCTTGGGCCGGGAGGGGAGCCTAGAGCACCCAGAAGCCCTCGACCGCATTGGTCTTTCGGGCACCGTCCAAGCCGGATTGGATCCTTGCGGGGCGATTCAGCTCCACATTGATCTCAATCCTGGCGAGGTAAAGGAAGTCTTTTTCCTCCTCGGCCAGGGGTCCGACCGGGAAGAGGCAATCGAATTGATCAAGCAATATCGTGACCCTGAAAAGATTGAGACCGCCTGGCGATCTACAATCAGACATTGGGACGATCTTCTCAGCGCCGTAACAGTAGAGACGCCCGACCCGGCGATGAACCTCCTCCTCAACCGCTGGCTGCTCTACCAGTCGATATCCTGTCGCCTGTGGGGGCGATCTGCTTTATACCAATCAAGTGGGGCTTACGGCTTCCGCGACCAACTTCAGGATGTGCTTTCCCTGCTTCACGCCAGGCCCGACCTCGTCCGAGAACATATCCTGTACACCGCCCAGCACCAATTTGCGGAGGGCGACGTCCTCCACTGGTGGCATCCACCTTCTGGGAGGGGCGTGCGGACACGAATCAGTGACGACTTGGTGTGGCTGCCCTACGTGACCGCCGAATACGTCAAAACCACCGGCGACGAGAGCATCCTGAAAGAGAAGATCCCCTTCCGCACAGGGGAGCCTCTGGAAGAGGATGAGGAAGAACGTTACGGCCATTACCCTCTTGAAGGCGAGAAAGCCACGCTCTACGAACACTGCTGCCGGGCATTGGATAAAGCGTCCCCATCAGGACAACACGGCTTGCCCCTGATCGGCGCCGGAGATTGGAACGATGGATTGAACCGCGTGGGGGTAGAAGGGCGGGGGGAAAGTGTCTGGCTGGGCTGGTTCCTCTATGATACGCTGAGTCGCTTTTCGGAGATGTCTCAGCGGATGGAGGACGAAGATCGAGCCCGCGCCTTCCAGCAGCGTGCCCAGGAGATCCAACAAGCGCTGGCAGAAAGCGCTTGGGACGGTCAATGGTATCTCCGGGCTTACTACGACGACGGAACCACCCTTGGTTCATCGGAAAACGAGGAGTGCCGGATTAGCTCCATGGCCCAGTCTTGGGCCGCCCTTTCCGGCGCCGGGGAAGAGGAACGCGTGGAACGGGCGATGGAGTCGGTCTCCAAACACCTCGTGCGGGAAGAAGATCGGTTGATCCTGCTCTTCACCCCTCCCTTCGATGAGACACCGCGCGATCCCGGCTACATCAAAGGCTACCCTCCGGGCATTCGCGAGAACGGAGGGCAGTACACGCACGCAGCCGTATGGGCCGTATGGGCCTACGCTAAACTCGGCCAAGGGGATCAGGCAGCGGCATATTTTCAACTCCTCAATCCCATCTACCACAGCGATGCGCCAGCAAAGGCGGATCGTTACGGTGTTGAACCGTATGTCGTCGCCGCCGATGTCTACAGCCACCCGCAGCATAGGGGGCGGGGCGGCTGGACCTGGTACACGGGATCGGCGGGATGGATGTACCGGCTGGGTTTGGAGGGAATCCTCGGGCTGCACCGCCAAGGAGATACTTTAAGGGTTGATCCCTGCCTGCCCCGCGATTGGACCGGCTACACTTTGACCTATCGTTTCCAAGAGGTTACCTACAAGATCCGGGTCGAGAACCCGGAGGGGGTGAACAAAGGGGTAAAGGGAGTCACGCTGGATGGGAAGGACCGACCCGGAATGGACATCCCCCTCCTGGACGACGGGGGGGAGCATGCGGTTCACATATTGCTGGGAGGAGAAGAGGGATAGCAAGGCTATACTAACCCCAACTGAGCCGCTTCGCCCCTTCTCACAAGTCTATTAAGAACAAGGCATTCTCGTTGGAGAATGCCCTTTGTGACTCTTATAGCCAGCGTTGCCTTTACCTGAGAAGAAAGATAACCCTCTATTGATCACTCCCGTTCAAAGTGCTCTCCTAAGGCTGCAGGAGGGCGGACTTGCAAGAAGCGCAGCGTCCGGGAGATGAAGATCCGGGCATCATCCGGCAAGCCGGCCAAAGTCCGGTTGACCCATTCCGTGTTTCCGATGCCCACCAGGAGCAGGGTGAGGATCATCAGCGGGAAAGGCGCCACCCGCATGACCTGGGAGGGAATGCCGGGAAGCACGGGTTGGAGCACTAAACCCAGCCACTGCAAAAGAGCGAACAGGTAAGCACCCGCCGCACCGCGGAGCGGATCCCAGCCCCCGAAGATGGTCAGTGCCAGGGCGATCCAGCCGAAGCCGTCCAAACCCGAAATGGTCCCTTTCCAACCCGCCTTGATGCTCAAAGAGTAGGTCGGACCAGCCAACCCCACCAAAGCCCCACCCACCAAGGCATAGATATAACGAATGCGTTTGACATTCGCGCCTCGGGCAAAAGCTGCCGACGGGCGTTCCCCCACCCCCTGCATCATCATCCCCGCTCGGGTCTTATAAATCCACCACCAGGCAATTCCGATGAAGAAAATGCTGAGGTAAGTAATGATATCTTGGTCAAAGAGAATGGGCCCCAGGACGGGGATGTCTCCCAGAAGCGGAATTTTCAAAGCGGGCACGCGCGGACCAGACAACCCTACAAAAGGATTACCTAAGAAATATGCTGTATCTCGCGCCATCAAGGTCATCACATACCCCACCGCCACCTGGGATTGCATCAGGGTGATGCTGGTGAAGGAGACGATCAAAGCTACAAACGCCCCCACCGTCATGCCCATTAAGAATCCCAACAGCAAACTTTCCGTCTTTACAGCGATTACAAAGGAAGCCATGGCTGATAAGAGGATGGTTCCATTGACGGAGAGGTTGATGACCCCGGCTCGCTCGGAGATGGTCTCGCCAATGGTCGCAAATACAATTGGTGCAGCAGCAGCCACAACGCCGGACAAACCAATGATGATATTTGTTGTAGTCACGGGGTCTCTTCCTTATCTCCGCTCAACCACCGGTTCCGGGCCCCGTTGGCCATTAGGGCAAAAAGCACCAGGGAGCCCTGGATGACGCCGGATAGAGAGGAGTCCACCTTAAGCACCAGCGGTAAGCGTACACTGGCGATGTTCAGAAAAGCGAAAAATAAGGCTGCCAAAGCGGCCCACACCGTCCGATAACTGACCAACATGGCCACCATCAGCCCCAGCCATCCGTAATTGCTGGATATGGATGGAATTAATCGGTGGTAGACCGCGGTCACCTGCAGAGAGCCGGCTATCCCAGCCAAGACCCCACAAACAATGAAAGCCAGCATCATATACAAATTGGTCGGGATCCCGATCCGTCCCGCTGCTGTCGCATTCCGTCCCACGGCTTTCAGCTTCAAGCCAAAATAGGTCCCCCGTAGAAGGAAGAAAATCAGGCCGACGGAAACAAGACCGATCAGCAAGGACCACGGGCTCAACCGCGAATCGGGAAACATGGGCAGCCACAACGACTCCTGAAACGGTTCCGTGCCGCTCATGGATCCGATCCCCGGACGCTTCCAAGGCCCGAAGATCAACCACAAGACGATGGCCGTGGCCACGAAGTCCAAACCCAACCCACCGAAGATCTCATTCACGCCGCCATAGGTTTTCAGCACCCCGGCCAAAGCTGCCCATAACGCACCCCCTAGTGCTCCAGCCAAAATGGCCAGGGTTATCGCCAGGCCTGGCGGCGCCGTGGTGTCCTGGAAAAACCGCAACACTCCGGTGGCAAAAATCGCGCCCAAAATGATCTGCCCCTCAATGCCGATATTCCACAGGCCTGCCGCGAAGGTCACCAGGAGACCCATGGTGACAATCAATAAAGGAATCCAGGCCACCACCACGTTCATGATCTGGCGCAAGGACCCCGCTCCACCCAAAGCGAGTGTTTTATACGCTTGCCAGGGAGACGCGTCCGTGGTCAACAATATCAGGGTGGTAAATCCCAGCGCCAAGATAACAGTGACCAAGGGAAATAAGGCTGTTTTCAGCCAATGAAGCGCTTTACGCAATGCTGCTTACCTCCTTGTCTCTTGATTCCCTTCCCTAAATCCATACCCGCCAATAAGATGACCTAATTGCTCGACGTTGGTCTCTTGGGCCTCGAGCGGCTCGGAGACATGACCCCCAAAGAAAACCAGGATACGATCGCTGTAATCCAAAATTTCCTCCAAATCCGAGGAGATAAAGAAAATGGCAGATCCTTGACGACAGCGTTCCTTGAGCCGTTTCCAAACCCAAATCGAGGATTCAATATCCAGGCCGCGGGTGGGATGCTCTAAAAGGATCAGCTTCCTGTCGGGCCGAAGCAAAGCGAGCAGCGTCCGCTGCTGGTTCCCCCCAGAAAGGTTCTCAACCCTCGTATCCGGCCGGCCGACAATGCTGAATCCCTGAATATGTTCCTGGGATAGTTCCCGCCCTCTCTCCCAGTTGATCACCGCACCCCCCGGGTCCCGGGTCAGTAAATAATGCTCCAATAAAGTCATTCCCGGGATCAGCCCTTCCTCCAGTCTTGATGCCGGCATATATGTCACCCCTTGATCCAAGAAATCCCGGTACCGTTTTCCGGTCATATCCTTCCCGGAGACCACAATCTGACCATGCACCGGCGGAACGATCCCGGCGCACACTTTAAGCAGCGTGCCTTGGCCGCTGCCTTCCATCCCTGCCAAGCCGATCACCTCTCCGCTGCGCACGGAAAGGTTAACATCGGTGATTTCCAACCTCCCCTGCTCAATGGACAGGTTCTCGATTCGGAGGACCTCATCCCCTTGTTCGATTTCTTCATGAATGGCTTTGGAAACCACCTTGCCGAACATCATCTTCACCAACTCGTCCAACTCGTATGGCGCTTCCACCTCGCCGACGAGTTCCCCCTGGCGGAGGACCGCCGCCCGGGAACATAGCTCCTGGATTTCCTCCAATTTATGGGAGACAAAGATCACCGATCGGCCTTCTTCCGCCAGCCTTCTGAGCGCTTCAAACAATTTAGCTTTCTGCTGCGCGCTGATCCCCGTAGTAGGTTCATCAAAGATCAAAACCCTAGCCCCCAACCACAGCAGACGCAGGATCTCCAACTGCTGACGTTCCCCCACGGTAAGCATATCCACATACGCTTGGGGGTCAATGCTGAAATCAAAGGCTTCTGAGAGCTCGTGAAATTCTCTTTTCGCCTTCGCGTAGTCGGGCATTAACCCGCCCTTGTGACCGATGATGAAATTATCCAGAACGCGCATGGGGGGAAAATCAAGGGGGTCTTGATGCAGCATACCCACCCCATGGCGAATGGCATCGGCAGGCGATCCGATGGAAACCACTTCGTCATCCAGGAAGATGTCGCCTTTATCCTGGCGATAATACCCAGACAGGATGTTCATCAACGTGCTCTTCCCGGCGCCGTTCTCACCCAGTAAACCGAAGATCGTCCCCGGTGGAATGGTAAGGTTGATCCCCCAATTGGCGCGCACAGGGCCGAAGGACTTATGGATATCTCTAAGTTCTACCTTCATGACGCTCCTATTAAAAAGGAGGGGAGGGTGTTATCTCCTCCCCTCCTTAGGTTGTTATGGATTACTCCTCAGGAACGCTTTGTCCCTCCATCCCTTCCAGGAGCTGCGGCAGGTACCAGATCTGCTGGTCGGTTGCCACTTCGCCATCCTCAAGGTACGCCGTGCCGTCTTGCAGGTTCAAGGGGCCTACCCAAAGGTTGAGATCACCGGCGAGTTCATCAATGAACGCGTCCAGCTGGTCTGCGTTCTCTTCGCTCAACCCGGGCCCCTTCACAAATCCAATAGGGCTTTGATCACGATCGTTGATGTCCGGCCAATAAGGCGGGTTCCATTCGAAATGCATTTCGAAGTTCCCGTTCTGGACCGCTTTGATTTCCTCGACGTAGTCGGGTCCCCAGTTGAAGTAGGGCACTCCCAAGCAGACATCCGGCGCTTCTTCACAAGCTCCCTCAAAGTCATAGGGGATGGCCCACACATCTTGGCCTTCGCTGGCAAATTTATTGGCTTCCACCAGCGCCTCTGTGGTGTCAATGCCGGAGATGACCACATCGTACCCGGTGTTGAAAAAGTCATCCGCGACCTGGGTTGGGTCAGCCGTTACGCCGGGGATGTTGAACCAAAAGCCGATCCAGGTGACCTTGAAGCCTAAGTCTGCGGGATCCTCGCCGCGGTAGTTCTCCCAGCAATACTGCGCGCCGAGATAAGCAGAAGCCGCCAAACGGCGGGTCTCATCATTGATTAATGGGCCGAGGTAACCAATATCGCCCGTTTGGGAGGTGAGGGCAGCGGTGCAGCCGGCGATCATCTTTCCATAGGTCATGTTCTCCATGATGTTGACCAGATTCTTTTGGTTCTTGAAGTTCTCCCCCTCTTCCCAGGAAAAGTCACCGGAAATATGGATGACGGGCACGTCCGGATTGTTCTTGGCGAACTCCAAAGCGCCGTCTTTCATGTCATCCGAGTTGAAGACCACCAGGTCCGCGCCCTGATCGAGCAGGTCTTCGCCCAGCTGAGCTGCCGTCGTTCCCGGCCGATCCGCGGTGTTCACCTTGTCGATGTAGATCATCTCCACGCCGGGGACTTGCTCTTCCACATACAGACCAGCTTCGTAGTGGGCCTGGCTCCAGCCGCGATCGTTATAGGGACCTACATACAACATGCCAAGTACGAAAGGCTCTTCTTCCTCTTCGACTGCGGGTTCCGTGGGTTCTTCCTCCTCCATTGCCGGTTCCGTGGGCTCTGCTGTTTCTTTGGGCCCGCAGGCACCAAGAAGCAAAGCCCCTACTAGAAGAATAGCCAGGATTGCCAAAATTGTATGTTTCTTTTTCATTCTCTTTTCTCCTTTTTAACGCCTCGAATTAATTGACTTTTTCCCTTCAAAGATGAGTTGTTCAGTGAAAACCTCCTTTCCCGGACCAGGGAATGTTGGAACGTGGGGATGTGTAAAACCATGTGTTTTCCAAAGACTGGCGCCTACCTTTGCAACCATCCTTGCTGTGTATAATCTCCTTCCATCCGTTTGCTTAGATCGAAAATCTTGAATGGCAAAACCCCACAGAGCATATTCTCAATTAGGATATTCACCTGCTTTTCGATAATCTTGAAAGCGGCTTTATTAGTTACAAATTATATCATTTTTTGTTCGCTTCCTGCTTTGGGTTGTCCCCATTTTGAGGGACAGTGGATGTCAAGAGAAGCATCGGCGACCCTTCAATGTGCTCGCCCCACGATAAGCGAAATCATCCCAGCAACTTTTCTGCTCTCATTCCGTATATATCTATAGGAAAAGCAAGAGGAGAAAATCGTGAGATCACGACGACAAGGTTGTTTAACAGGGTTGTTACAGTTATTGATGCTGGATGTGCTTTTCGATTGGCTGCAGCGGCGTTTTGGATTTGGCAGGGGATGTTCTTGTACCGGGGTGGGGTGTGGTTTCATCCTCCTCATCCTCTTTATCGCCCTCAGCTGTCAAATCGTGTTGAAAACGAACTGGCTGCAGTTCGGTTTCTAGTCCAGGATCGCCCTCCCCCATACTCGGCAGCGAATGAACCTCATCCTCCTCTCAGTACTGCATCCCCCCACGAAGGATCGAAGGTCACTTCGCCAGAGAAGACACCCTCCCCTTCCCCAGTGGTCCCCTTCACTTCATTAATTCTTGGGCGGTAGTGATGATGAACTCGTCCCCTGCGCTGGTGGCTTGGACCTCCGGGAAGTATACCTGCCAAGCTCGGGCAGGAAGGACTTGGTACTCCCCCGGTAAATTTAAAGCCAGCGTATAGGTCAACTGGTAAGTGCCCGCAGGCAGGAAATCCGCGGTCCATGTGATGTGATCATCATACACCTGGGGGGCGTTAAAATACCACCATCCCCACCCTCCCCGAAACGGCGAGGAGACATCAAAGACAGCCTCACCCTGTTGGGTGGCCTTCAAGCGCGTGTCTAAAATTTCCGATCCGGCGGGAATGATATCCTTAATTTTCAGGTAGTGGGTGTCGCTCTCCACGGAAAGGTTTAGATGGACCCTGATCAACTCAGCTGTCGATCCATGCTGAGTGAAAGTCACATCATCCCCCCCTTCGGCAAAGGAATAGGCCCGGGAAAGGCTCATTCCCTTTCCAAAGGGGGTGATGTCAGCGGCAGGGCGAGAGATGGTGAGAGAGGAACGATAGTAAAGGCGCCCTTCTCCTTGCCCCCGTATAATCTCCAAAGTGTTAGGGCGATCAGGCACCAGTTCATTAATCGGTGTGGCTGCGCCGACAGATGTCAATTGGGTTGGGCCTTCGGCTTGACCCGTGATGATCTCCTTGCCATTCAGGGTAGCAGTGAAATCAAAAGCAGCCCCATATTCTTCCGTCCCTTTCATCACCTCGGTCAGCGCAAGCACAGACCAAGCCGTTTCGTAATCTGACCACCAATCGCCATCAGGCGTTCGAGAGGAAATGATATAGCGCACCGCCTGGGGGATCGTCTGGGCTTGGGGGTCATGCCTGGCTAAGGCATACGTGACGATGGCGGTCATCGTCCCCGTGCTGTGCAAGCGAGAGGGATAGTCATCCTCTTCCCAATGGACGCCGGTTGCCGTCTGGGCAGCGGTCCCTTCCAGATTCGAGAACATGGTCGTCACTCGCTCGTCACCCGCTGATTTCGCCTCCAAGACCAACGCGACCAGGGCCTTCCCCCAAGGGCTGAGCTGCTCCCGGAAATCATACAGCCGATCCACGCCGGTCAAATTCGCAGCTCCTGCCGTTTCGAGGGCAAAGTACTGGAAAGCCAATTGGTCAAACTGCCAGGATCGGGTGAGCATATCGGTGGAGGGAAGGGTGGCCAAAAGGTAGTCCTTCGCTTTCTGGATGACCTGGGCATCCACGAACATACCCGCGTCCCGGGCTTGCGCTAAGCCAAACAGGAGGTAAGAAGTGATGGTTTGATCACTCTCTCCTCCTCTCCACCACCCCCATCCTCCATCCTCGTTTTGGAGAGCAGAAATCTTATCCAGTATTTCAGGGAGGTCTTCATCCAAGCGGGATTTCAAACCCGGATTCTCCAATCCCACTTCTCCTAAAGCCCGATAAGCCGCCAGATTAGGGAGCAATTGGGACATCGCCCCAACCGTGCTCTCATGTTCTTCTTCTTGCATTGCCCTTAAAGCTGTGGACATGGCAGCTGCTAAAGAAGGGGAAAGCTCGACATCCAGAGACCCGCTGCGGGGATCAAAAGACCTTGGCAGATCAATCATTTCTAAGCGCTTCCCCTCTTCTGCAATCACGCCTGCCGTGCTGTACGTGGTTGGTGCGGTATATTGCAGCACAGGCAAGGAGCCTTGATAAGGCCGGACGGCATCAATGAGATCACCAGCCCGGGCAGAAAATATCAAATCCGCCTCCTCCACCTCTTCCGCTGTGCCCCACCATTCAACCCGTTTCCTTCCTCCCGCTGGCACGTCGACATTCTGAGTGGTTTGGGAAGGGTCATCCAAGCGCACTCCATCGCTTTGAATGGATACCTCTGCGCTCAGATCTTCTCCGGTGTTATTATGAACGATCGCAGCAAATCGCAGGTGATCGCCTGCCACCAAAAACCTGGGAGTCACAGGTCGAACCAGCAAGTCTTTGCTCGTGATCACGTCAGTCGTGGCCTGCCCCACTTTTGAATCCTTCGTAATCCCTCTGGTCTGGACTTGCCAGGTGGTCAAATTGTCCGGCAGGGTGACGGTTATTTGGGCGCGGCCGCGTTCATCGGTGACGATTTCCGCATTCCAATAGCTGGTATCAGGGAATTGGCTGCGAACGGGCAACACCACCGGTCCTCCACCCCCTCCAATCCCCCCCGGCAGGAAGAGCTCCCGACCGGCATGTATGCCCATGGGTAAGCCCAATCTGACGGCCAACGGGCGCTGACCATAGAAGGCACCGGCGATGTCTTCAGAATTCGGATCCGCCAGGGCAAGGACGGCTTCATCCACCACGGAGAGGGAGAACTCCCCCTGAACAGGCTGGCCCTCTGAATCCGTTACCTGTATATCCAAGGCCACTTCCTCCCCGGGCTTTGTCCGTTTCGGATCGCTGATTAAGGCAACATCCAGGATCTGCTTGGTAGGTTCTACCTGCAGATCCAGATACCCCTGCCGGAAATCCAAACGACCATCCCCGTCTTTGCCCAACAATGTCACAGAGAGATAAACGTTGGGTATCTCCTCCTCAGAAAGCGGGACGGAAATCGTCGTCCCGTTACCTTCGACCTGCATTGTGGAGGTGGAATGGATGTGATCGCCTTCCACCGTAATCAACGCCTGGCTCCACCCGGGGAAGGGGTTGGGGATAAAGATTTGCGCCAATTCGCCTGGTTGGTAAGCTTCCTGATCTGCAACCAATTCCAGCTTTTGGTTGCTGAGGGTGGGCCAAGTGACCTGTCCTGGACCCCCCACCCACAACAAAACTTCTGTGCGCGCATCCTCACCTGACACGTCCAATTGATATGTACCCGGCTGAGGAGGGACAAGCGCGATTTGGGCTTCTCCACCTATATCGGTTCGGAAATCCACTTCGGAAACCAACTCGTATTCTTTCTGATAATAAACGTTATGGGGTGCCTCCCCCTTCCGTTCCCAGCTCACCTTCTTCAGCTCCGCTTTCAAGTACTTGATACCTTCAGGGTTTTTCTCCCAATCCACGACTTTGACGTTAAAAGCCGCTTCCTCTCCCGCCTTTGATATCCACGCGGCTGGTTTCACCCCAATGTAGAAATTGCTGGGATGAACGAGGGTTTCCGCCCGCGCGCTGATTGGAAACCCACTTTCGTCCTGGACTTTCGCCTGGAAAATGTACATGGCAGGAAGGGAAATGTCCATCCCGTAATCGCCTTCCCCCGTGGCTGCGAAATCCATGGACCACTTCCCAGATCGCGTGGTTTCCCCCTCCCCGGAATCCACGCCCGTGTCAAAGCGGAACATTGAATAAGGGGAAGGGTAGGCAAAGGATCGCTCCTCAAGGGTGCCGACATGATATCCGGGGAGGGTAAAGGCCGCTGGCCGAGCGGAAATTAACCACTCCAGGTCGACATTCCCCGCTGGAGCATCGAAATAATACCGGGCATCAACGGATGCGCTCAGCGTTTCTCCCTGCAACGCGACTTCCGGGGACAGGCTGACTTCCAGGTCGATCTCCGGCTTCCGGTATTCCGCCACCTGGAACGTTATTAAACTCTCGCCGGACTCCAAACGATAATACCCAGGTTCAGCGTATTCGGAAAGCTGGTATTGACCGTGCGCTGTACCATAAGCTGAAAGGTCCAGTTGAAAGGTCTTTAATTCCCCTTCAGGCCCCACAAATGTGCATTCAATCCCCTCTCCTTCGGGGAGAGAATACCCTTCCTTTTCCACCTCTCGTTTCACAACCCGGTAGTAAACTGTTTGTCCCGGGCGGTAGATGGGGCGATCCGTATAAAGATAGGTTTGCGATGGGTCGGGGGCATAATCAGAGCTCAAACTGAACAGGTAGGGTTCCGTACCCTGCTGCCAGGTAGAGGAACTGACAGCGAACGTCTCTTCCCCCGGATTGCCCAAAACAGCGTAAAAGGAAGCATCGTATAGGTTCCGGGGTGAATGAAACTCAGCCGAAAAAAGGCCTTGGGCATCCGTTTTTCCGCTAAATACCCGTTGCCCCTCTTGGTTGAAAATCTGGATTGGCGTGCCCACCACAGGTTCGCCATTGCGAAGGTCAACGGCCCAGGCCAAGAGGTCATTGGGACTCACTTTCAAGGCCAGGTGGTTGTAACTCACCGCCAGCAAGAACGGCGCTGGATTGTAAGGTAAATCCCCAGAAGAAATCCGATAGCGGTACAAGCCCGGTGAGAGGGTGGAGCCGTACGGAGTGAGGGGGAGATTGACATGATGGCTTGCATCCCCCGGGAGGTTGACCGCTTGCCACCAGGTGCGATTATCAGGCGGTAAGTAATTTTGCAAGGCCTGATAGCGTTCTGGTCCGAGCACAGCAGCATACTGTTCAGGGGGAATGCTCCCAACGCTAATCAACACCGAGGACAGATTCGTGCCCTGGGCAGGGATGGCGTTCTCCTCACCACTCAAGAAGAGATCGTTCGTCCCCTGAGTGATGACCAGATTGGGAGAAAATGCTCTGGTGAAAAAATTGATCTTGATAGGTCGGGAAAGGGTGCTCCCCCACTCGTCAGATAGTGTTTCGGCAATGGTTAGGGTGTAACTTTGCAGGGCAGAATAATCGCCCGTTATACGCAGGGCGTTGTCGGAGGGGACCCACGAGGTGCGGAGGTTCGTGATCTCCGGGTTCATGGTGAATTTCCCTTCGAGCTTCTCCTGGTCCAGAGGTCTGTTGAAATAGAGCACTACTCCTTGGTGAACCGAGGTGCTGGCCCCTTGCCTGGGGGTAGAATCCAGCAATTGCAATTCCCCGACTGTGCTAAACTGCCATGAGTGATCTGCGCCTAACGGGGTCCCTCCTGCCGCTTCAAGTTCTGCAGGTAAAAGCGCCGTATAGGTCTTGTCCCGATCGAGCAAAGACAAGGGAATAAAGGTGGCTGTCTTTAAATCATCCGACCAGTCCACCTTGCCCCGCACAATCCCCCCTTCTTGATCACGGAGGGAAAATTGGGCGGCGAAACTCTCTTGATCCATGGCTTGATTGAACGAGATTTCCACCTGGGCATCCAGGGGGACACGTTGGGCCTTGGCTCCCGGCTCAAAGCCCAGCAAAGCGGGACTCAAGGTAGTAAACGTCCACGACGTCTGTACTCCCTCTGCCAGGGGTGCACCCCCTGCGCTAGTTAACTCGGGATTGAGTTGAATAGTGTACTCCACGCCGCCAGCGAGCGCGGGCTGCGGCGAAAACATGTAGGTGCTGGTATTGATCCACTCCCCTTCGCCTGCTGCCGAAGGCGTTATTTGAAACGCCTGGGGGCTGCCTTCCTTTTCATGGGCTAAGGCAACTACGGGTTGATTGAAGGTAACCATAACCGCTGCAGAAGGGTCTATCTGCCCTCCTCCTGTAAGGGGAAGGAAATGGGTCGGTTTGAGGTGCCCCGGGGTGGAGAACTCTACCTGAAAAGGCTCCAGCAAAGCCAACCCATTGGCGGCTCTTGCGGTAGCGTCAATGACGATCGTCAGGGTACCACCCGGTTTCAGGTCTTGATCCGGCGTGAAGGTAACGGTGGAGGAATCCTGCCATTGTAAATCTCCGGGGGTGGCAGGTCCCGTGCGAAAAGCGCCCTCCACCGAAGCCCTATCCATGTCTTGATTAAAATAGATGGTAATGGTTCCCGAGAGCGGGATCTGTCTTCCCGAAACCGGTTCGGTCTCAACCACAGAAGGGGGAAGCGGTTGAGGCGTCAGTGTGGGTGTAGGCGTTAAGGTGGCAGTCGCTGTCGGTTCTTTGAATTTCGCTAGCCAACCAGCTGGCAAGCTGCACGCGATCGCTACAAAAAGGATCAACCCTAAAAACCAAATAACGCGCCGACATATGGATGATCTATTTGCTGTCATATTTCAACACCTTCCCACCTGGGGTCCACCTCAAAATCCTGCGTGTAAAATATAGACAAATTATACCTGCTTCCCAAACAAGAGCGGGAGGGAAAATAAAAAAATCCCCGGGGGGGGAAGTTGCCCTAGGGCTGTCAAGATAAGAAAACGACAAACGCCTGAATGAGGGGGGCACCCAGACGTTCGCCGTAACCTTAATAATAAAGGATAAACCGGCCCACACTACTACAACTCCATTACAATTCCAATTCGTTAAGGAAGGCCCTGCTTTCCCCCACAGCGGCAGGCAGGTCGCCCATCCCCCTCCTCCCTGGCTCGTTGTTAATCACACGATCCGTTCTATTATGGCGAGGATTGACCCCGCCCTTTGAGGAGGGACCGAAAAGGATCATTCTCCTGCAGGCATCTTCCGGTCTAGCATTTGCATTTGTTTGGCAACCACTTTAGTGAAATATCGCGTTTCGCCCTCCACCTCATAACTGTCCGTCTGCAGCCGTCCCTCCAAGAAAATTAAACTTCCCTTTTCAAGGTACTCCGCACATATTTCTCCCAAGCGTCCCCATGCCTCCACGTTGAACCAGTCCGTCGCTTCCTGGGTTTCTCCTTCAGAATCTCGCCAACGACGATTGACAGCCATGCTGAACACACAGACTGTCTTCCCGCTCGGCGTTTGTTTTAGTTCAGGATCCCTTCCCAGGTGGCCGATCAACTGGATCCGATTTAGCCCGACCATATCTCCCTCCTGATAAGATATAATTATCCGAAATGGATAATTCCAGTGTAGCGTAGGACAAAACCGTTTGTCAAGTATATGTTGCAGCTTCGTAAAAATCTTGGTATCATTTTAGCCGTCCAGCCCATCCAACCAGTCCAAAGACGATTTCGTCTAAAGGGGCTCCATGTATCTAGCAATCGAAGGCGCCATCGGTGTCGGCAAAACCACCTTAGCTCGTCTGCTCGCTCCCCGATTTGAAGCAACGCTGCTCCTCGAGGTCTTTGAAGAGAATCCTTTCTTGGCAGATTTTTACGCGGACCGGGAAGCCTACGCTTTCCAAACCCAAATCTTCTTTTTACTAAGTCGCTACCACCAGCAGCGAGCCGTCCCCTCGTTACTGGAGGAGAACGAGCATTTGATCGCGGATTACACCTTTGAAAAAGATGCCCTTTTCGCGGGGTTAAATTTGTACGGTGACGAGTTAGACACTTACTATGAAGTCCATGAGGCGCTGGCTGAAAAAATACCTGTCCCTGATTTGATCGTCCATCTGCAGGCGGATACCGACGCCCTCATGCAGCGGATCGCTCACCGGGATCGCCCCTATGAACGGGATATGGACCGGGAGTACATCAACAGTTTGAACGCCGCATATGACACCTTTTTCAGCCCCGATGTCCACCAAGGCCCCCCGGTGTTGAAGGTCGACACCAACGATTTAAATTATGTAGCTGATAAAGAAGACCTGGACTGGGTTGAAAAACGAATCAGACAAACCTTAAAGATGCCTCCTTATCAACAACAGTTACCTTTGGAAGGATAACCATAAAGGGCCTTTGATCATGCAATTTTCCCGCGACGTGTTATTGAAACACGCCCAAAGGAGAGTCGACCAGGAGGTGGACCGCCAGCAGGGGATCATCGCTGCTTATCTGCGAGGGTCCCTGTTGTTCAGCTCTCCTTTGTTGGGGGGAGCGGGGGATATTGACCTGGTCTTCATTCACAGCGCGGAACCGGATGTCCACCGTGAGATACAGCCCATTACCCCTGAATTACATTTCGACATCGAACATCATGGGGAAAAAGTGTACCGCGAGCCGCAAACCCTGCGCATCCATCCCTGGCTGGGTCCCACGCTGTACGACGCAAAGCCCCTCCATGACCCCCGCCATTTAATAGACTATACGCAATCCGGGGTGCGAAGCAATTTCTTCACCCCCGAAAACGTGCTCCGCCGGGCTCAGCAGCCCCTGGAGGATGCCCGCGCTTTTTGGCTGGATCACCAGCTGAATCCCCCCACCGGGGGCGTCGACGAAATCCTCGCTTTCCTGCATGCCATCCAAAAAGCGGTCAATGCGCTGGCTTTGCTAAGCGGGCCCCCGCTGCCGACACGCCGCCTGGGGCTCGAATTCTTACATCGAGTGGAAGACCTCCAAGCCGCCCCTGTGTATGGGTCGTTCATCGCTCTGCTTGGTGGGGACGCCCTGGAACCCCCTCATCTGCAATCCTGGTTGGCCTCCTGGGAAAAAACAGTGGCTGGATTAGATGCCTCCCTGCCTTCAGGTCAGATCCTGGCTGGCAAACAACTCTATTACCAAAAAGCAATCCAAGCGCTCATTGACAGCGAACGCCCCCACAGCGCGCTCTGGCCTCTGTTGTACACCTGGACGAGGGCCGTAGAGATCTCCCCCCCAAACCATGAAGAAAGCCCAGCCTGGAAGGAAGCCTGCCTGGAGCTGGGTTTGTGGGGAGATTCATTTACGGATCGATTGTCGGACCTGGATGCGTTTTTGGACCAAATACGTCACGCGGTGAATGCTTGGTCCCAATCCCAGGGGGCTGAACTACTCTGACGCTGCCGGATGGACCTTCGGCAAAACCACGTGGAAGGTAGACCCTTTTCCCTCCCCTTCGCTTTCCGCCCAAATGCGACCTTTATGTAATTCGACCAATTCGCGAGCGATGGAGAGCCCTAAACCTAACCCCCCATACCTCCGGGTCATGTGTTCCTCTTTTTGGTAAAAGACGTCAAAGATCTTTTCCAGTTCACTCTCTGGAATCCCCCGTCCGGTATCGCGGAGCGCAATGGCCACCTTATCCCCCCGCTCTCTGGCTGTTAATGTGATCTCCCCCGCCGGCGGCGTGAAACGAATGGCATTTTCTATCAAATTCACAAACACTACGCTGAGCTTGGGCAAATCCACGAAAAGCCGGATGGGTTCAGCGGGCAAATCGTACTCAATCTCCTGATAATCTTCATGGAAGGTGTTTCTCACCTCCTCCTCTGCGATCTCAATGACAGCTTTCAATGTCGTGGGGACGAGATCCAAATCCGCTTCTCCCGTGTAAAGCAGATTCATATTGGCCATATCATCTAAAACCGCTCGCAGCCGAGTCGAAGCCCGGAGGATGGATTCCGCTAAAGGTTTGTTTTCTTGAGAGGCTTCCTCATGGAGAAGCGTCGCATAGCCCAAGATGTTCCCCAGCGGGGTCCGTAACTCATGGGAGGCCACGGACATTAAATCCCGCTTCAATTTATCCGCCTGGCTGAGTTCGACGTTCGCCTTTTGGAGCGCCTGGATCAGCTGGGCGTTGTGGATGGAGATGGTAGCTTGGGAAGCGACAACCAAGAGCAGTGAGACGTCAAACTCGGTGAACTCCCCCCCTTGTTTGTTGAGGGCTTCGATCACCCCGGTCACCCGATCTTTGATGCGCATGGGCACACCAAGTAGAGAATCAACCTGGTATTGAACCTGTTCCCCCACTTCATCGTAGTGGCGGGGGTCCTGCTCCACGTTGTTGATCACCAGGTGGCGGTTTTCCGTGAAGATCGTCCCCGCAATGCTGCTGTCCAGCGGCACAGGGATTTCCTCCAGCTGCTCCTTGTTGGTTCCCGTGGCCGCGGCAAAGCGGAGTTCTTCGGCGCGCTCGTCATAGAGCAGGATCGACACATCGCTGCATTCCAACAATTCCGCCACCATATCCAAAATGGTTTGCAGGAGCAGATCCGGTTTGAGCGTGGAATTCAGGATGCCGCTGATTTCCACCAGGCGGGTGATTTTCTTAATATTCTTTTGCAGCTGCTCATCTGAAATCGTAGAAGCGATGTAGTTAAACATGGAAGGGACCGGTTCAGCCTCTTTCTGGTGTATGCTTACCTAGTATGCTAACAGAACATAGACCGTTTAGCCACTTACAGATTCGTTGTGTTTTCTGCCTTCGCCGGAACAAGAGGCAGCGATATCCAAATGCGGGGCCCCGAAAGCCGCACTATGTACCATCGAAAACGAGCCACCCTTTTAGAATGTCATCCTACTTCCAGCGTGTCAAGATGGTTTCGCGTTGAAACACGCGGGTAGCAAATACGAACAGGATCCCATCTAGGGCTACCAGCCCACCTGCCATCCAGAGGATGAGCCGTTCATCGATCAACAAGAACCCGGTCGTTTGCCCCAGCATGAGCAGGATGATCGGAAGCACGAAAATCCCTGAAATCTGTTCCGTAACCCGCCCGCGGGTCGTTGACGCGGGAGGAAATCATCACCGCAATGCTCACCCCTGCCATGGCCAATAAGGGCCCAACGCAAAATATCGCCAAGAGCCAGAGAGGAGCGAACAATTTACTAACCACTTTCGCCGAGACCTCCATCATCCTCACCCCGATGTAGAAAATCAAAAAGCCTCCCCATGTCGCCAGCACAGCGGGGATGCTCGCCGCCAGCCCTTTCCCCGCTAATAATTCCAGCGTGGTGATGGGGGTCGCCAGTAATGGCTCCAGGGTCCGGGTTGATTTCTCCCCCACGATGCTGTAGGAGGCGATCGTCATGGGGATGATCACGGGCACAATTAAATACAGCAGCAGGAATTCAGCGACCACAAAATACTGCACACATTCCGGCGTGGTGAGGTCTCCGCACAGAATGGTAAATTGAGCCGGGAGATCTGCCGTTGCTGCCTCCTGGAATTCCTCCTCTTTATTGGAGATGTAGAAGACGACCAAGGGTATGGCGGTCAACAGTAGAGGGAGGAAGGCGACGGTGAAGGTGACGAGTGCATCCACCAAAAGAGGGTTATCCCTCTCAGGGTCTTCTAAGGTCACCAATAATTTGCACCCCATGACCTCCACTGGACAGCCAAAACCGGTAAGCCAGGTACCGCGCCCCTTCCTCAAAAACCCCGGCAGAGAGCCCGTAGAGAAGGGCCAGGAGGATGGACCTTTCCCTTCCCTCTCCCCTCAACCCCCACCTCGTTATGGCCGGGTTGAGTAGGAATTGATTGAAATGGATATGCAAGGCCTGGGCACCCAAAAAGGCAAGAACAACCACGCCTATGACTATAAATGTCATTTCAATATGCCTGGAGAGGGGAAATCCAGCAATGAAGGGGGGTTAGAACCATCAACCCGGCGTTAATGACCTTAAAAATCAGGTTCTCCACCTTTCCCCATGTTTCACGTGAAACATACTCATCCTTGCAGCGGCCGATGTTTCACGTGAAACATCTCTTCCTTTGTTATTTGAGGACAGGGAGTTCCCTGCTCCCGTAAAGGGCTGCAACCAGGAGGGCAACGGCCACCAAGCCCGTCAAGCTGGTGATTGTCCCTCCCCACAACGTGTTCAGAGAGGTCATGAAAAGCAGCGGCAGCCCGGCAACCGCATTCAGGGTCCCGTGGGCAAAGGCGGGCGCCCATGGGCTCCTGGCTTTAAAATATAACCAGCCCAGGAAGATCCCAAAAGTTGTAGTGAACCCGACCATCATCAGCGTACCCAACCAGGGGTGTTGGGGGTAATTAAACCCTTGGGCGACGGCGGGTGCGTGCCACACCCCCCAAATCGCGCCGGTCAGGAGCATGGCTTTCGTCTGGCCTAAAGGGAGTAACCGGGGCAGCAAGAAACCCCGCCAGCCCATTTCTTCCCCCAGGGCAAACACGGTATTAATGACGGGGGCAATCAGGAGAGCAGAGAGGAATTGCAATCCCACAATTTGCTGTACTGTCAGATCAGGGGTTTGGTCCATGAGGGAAAGGCTCTCCTTGAGAACCGAAAGGTCTACATCAAAGGCCCCCAAGCCCAGCGCCCATGTCACCAGCCCTGTCAGGGCCACTAAAAAGACGGGGACAAACCAGGCCCACAAATACGCCGTACGTTTTCCCAGCTTCCCCAGCCGGAGAGATTTCAGCTCCCGGCCCTCCGTCCACCGTGTGGCAATGATCGCCCCTAACCCGGGTGCCCACATGGCCATACTCCAGGAAATCAACTGGATTGTCCCCCTTGCAAACCCATCCCCGCCCTTAACAAGGAGGGGAAGCAGGAACAAGATCCAGGCGGGGAGAAAAGCGACGGCCAGAAAAACCCTTACGGGAGGCGTGAAAACTTTAAACAGGTTCTTCATTTTCTTCATGGTCCCTCCACCTTCTCTTGAAGCGTGTTTTCAATCGTTTTCCAAATTTCCTGGGGGGTGTTCCCGAGTTTCAATCTTTTGGCCAGATACTCCTTCTATAGGCGTTCCATTTCCCATTCACGAGCGCGCCGGCTCAGTTCTGACATGGGCTTGCCCAGAACATATGTCCCCCGGCCTTGCCAGGTTGACAACCACCCTTCCCGGTCCAGCGCCCGATACGCCCGGGCCACCGTATTGAAGTTCACATTTAACTCCTCCGTCTCCTGGCGTACGGGAGGGAGCCTGCTTCCCGGGGAGAGATGCTCCGCCAAAAATAAATTCTTAATCTGGTGTGTTTTTCGCCGGCAGATTGGTTCTTGGGAATCAAAATCAACTTCTATGACCACCTTCTTCCACCCGATTGTATCAATGTATCCCCTGAGATTGTATTGCCTTCCCCCCAATTTTGCAAGTCGAGGGACGGTTATTCCCCTGTTACCATAACCCCGGACTCAACGCTTTCTACGCAGCCCCAACCAGATGGGGTTCCAAGCCAACGCCCCACCCTTCCTTGTTTGCCTCTCCTGCGGCGGCCTGCCCCCACCTTGACCCCACCCTCCATCTTGGGTATACTAAATAACGGATTGCCGAAGTGGCGGAACTGGCAGACGCGCGCGACTCAAACTCGCGTTCCCTTGAGGATTGTGGGTTCGACTCCCACCTTCGGCATTCAGATATTAACAGAAAATCCACAACCATGACCCATAGGAGATTCCCGGAACGCAACTTCTTTGCCCTCCCTCTTTCGTGGAGGGCTTTCTTCTTTTATTCTCACCCCTCCGGCAAGGAGAGAAAACATGCCATCCACCAATGATATTCTGGGCGTGATCATGGGCGGGGGTCGCGGGACGCGCCTTTTCCCCTTGACCAAAGTCCGAGCCAAACCGGCTGTCCCCATTGCGGGAAAGTATCGCTTGATTGATATCCCCATCAGCAACTGCCTTAACTCCGACATCAATCGCATCGCCGTCCTCACCCAATTCAACTCGGTCTCTCTCCACCGTCACATCACCCGCACTTACAACTTCGACCAGTTTCATCGCGGGTGGGTCCAGATTTGGGCTGCCATCCAAACCATCCGGGACGAATCCTGGTATCAAGGCACAGCCGATGCCGTCCGCCAGCAGCTCTTCGAGATCCGAGCCTCCGGCGCGAAATACACCCTGATCCTGGCCGGCGACCACATTTACCGCATGGACTACGGAAAAATGGCGGAGGATTTCTGGGAAAAGGACGCCGACATTTCTATCGCCGTCCAACCTGTTTCTCCCCATCAAGCGCCCCGGTTCGGCATCTTGAAACGGCTTGAGGACGGCACCATCAACGACTTCGTGGAAAAACCCAGGGACCCATATCTGCTCTACAGTTTCGTCAGCCGGGACGATCCAGACCGACCCTACCTGGGTTCTATGGGGATATACCTCTTTAAAACCACGGTTTTGGAAGACCTCCTCGAATCTCTGAAGGTTGACGATTTCGGAGGCGAGGTGATTCCACAAGCCATTCATTCCACGAAAGTGGTTGGCTTTAGTTTTGACGGTTATTGGGAAGATGTGGGCACCATGCGCTCATTTTACGAAGCCAATTTAAAACTCACCAATCCCAACCCTCCTTTCAATTTCCACGATGTTCACCATCCCATATACACCCACGCTCGCTTTCTCCCCGGGACGATCGTCTCCGGGGCAACCCTTGAAAAGGTGTCCTTGGCGGATGGTTGCTATATCGGGCAGTCCACAATTCGCAATTCCGTGATCGGCCTTCGCAGCCAAATACAACATGGGGCCGAGATTGAAAATACCGTACTCATGGGCGCTGATTACTACGAAGAGAACGCGACAAGATCCCACCCCATCTCCCTTGGCATCGGTTCCGATACATACATATCGGGGGCCATCATCGATAAAAACGCCCGCATCGGCTCAGGGGTAAGAATAGAATCTTTCCCAAAGGGGACGGAAGAGGCCTCAGAAGAATGGCATGTCCGGGATGGAATCGTGGTTATCCCTAAAAGCACGGTCATCCCCTCCGGCTCTGTGATCACCCCTGAAAAGCAGTCTTTGAATTTCTAACCCGCACAACAACCTCTCTCTTTTCCTCTCTACCGCTTATTCTTTTTTAGATAAAAACCCCTTTTTAGGGGTTTCCTTTGTGTGGATAAGTCACATAAATATGTGGATAACCCTCCCTAAATGGGGATAACTCTCCCCCTTTATCCACATTTCTCAAAAACGCCTTCCCACATTTGGGGGGTAGCCTTTATTCCACCCCTATATGTATGAGGTGTATTTCCAGATCCCTTTTCCCTAGGTGAAATATAAGACGTTTTCCAGAATCGGTTGTGGATAATACACTCTCTTCCCAAGGATATTTACCCCCCATATATGGGATGATTTAAACCCTCCCCCTTCCTTGTAGGGGAAATTAATTTCACTTTCCCCTTCCCCGCCTTTTCCCTTCCCTTCTCCACATATCCTCACCCCCTACTACGACTACGATAAAAAGATTTTCTATACATATTGATGTGTAAAATACAATATCTCCCTCTCTCCCCTGAAGGTAACCCCTTATTAATAGCTATGACAAACCGTCTTTTTTATGGCGGGCACGAATGGAAGAGCATTTCAAACAATGGTCTTGATCACACAACAAAACGAAAGGATCCCTTTTCAACAAAATCAAGACCTTTTTAAGAATCGATTGCATTGGAAAAGCAAAGATTTGGACAGCCTGTATTTGTCGTCGGTGTTTGTCCTCACGCAGATAAGGATCTATTTTGTGGAAACCCTTTTCACAGCCAGGAAAATGTGGGCAGGTCTTGACGCCGGCAGGGGTCAAAGCCCATCTTGTAAAAAGTTTTCGCCCTCCTTTATGGAGCGCGTAATGAATGGTGAAGTTGGCAGTTTGATCCTGGTCTATTAACAACACCCACCCTTTTTGCTTGGCAAGGGTATCAATCGGAGCATAGGGGGACGAAAGGGTTTGGGCGTTCAAGGCCTGATCTGCATGGATACCGCTGAAAGAAAGAATGGGATGAGTGGACCGCGTCACGTTGGGCAGCTTACGGAACGCTTCAGGGATCGCCCCCACCTCTTCTGAGACAGGTAGATGGGGATGAAAAAAGACAGCTTCACGGTTGTCGAGAGGGGGATTATTGTATTCAACACCGTTGTCCTTAGGACCCCTTTTTGGAAAAACCATGGTTTGGTAAGTAAAGGCTGGCATCATCAGGGAAGGGAAGACGCCTTTTAAGGTACCGATCAGGGTTTTCTCCCCTCCCTGAACATTTTCTGCGGTGGAGTCAGAGATGTGAAGGAGGACAGGTTGATGTTCAGAGATGGGAAGGGAACGGAATGTTTGAATGAGTTCACGGTAATGGATCATCAAAATTTCACCTTGGCTGTCTTTTCATTCTCCTTTCCATTGGGGAGTTCGTTTCTCGATGAAGGCCCTCATGCCCTCCTCCTGGTCTTGGGAAGAGAACAACAAGTAGAAGGATCGACGTTCTTCCTCCAGCCCCCGTTGTAAATGGGTTTCGAAGGAGGTGTTTACCGATTCTTTTCCCAATTGAACCGCCAAGGGTGCGCGGTGAGCGATCTCCTGAGCAAGATCAACGGCTTTGTTTAAATAATCTTCGACGGGTTCAACGTAGTTAACCAGGTGATAGGCGAGGGCTTCTTCAGCGGAAAGAGTGCGGTTGTTCAGGACCATTTCCATGGTCAGCGCTTTACCGACAGCTTTGGTCAACCGCTGGGTGCCGCCCGCGCCAGGGATGATGCCCAGTTTAATTTCCGGTTGACTGAAGGATGCGGTTTCGGAAGCGACGACCATATCGCAGGATAAAGCCAGTTCATTACCTCCCCCTAAGCAGTATCCCGACACAGCAGCGATGACAGGTTTCTTTATCTCTCGAATCCTGGTAAAAGCGGGGATGAACTCGTTTTTCAACATCTCCACTGGATTGGCAGAGAGCATGCTTTTAATGTCAGCTCCGGCAGCAAAAGCCTTCTTGTTGCCGGTAATGACCATGGCGCCAATTTCCTCATCTTCGTCCAAGGCTACTAAAGCATCCATCAGGGAATTGAGCAGAGCAGGGTTAAGGGCATTCATCGCCTTCGGGCGGTTCAGGGTGACCAGTCCCACTTTGTCGATTCTTTCCACTTGGACGATTTTTTGTTCGCTCATGATAAAGCTCCTTTTCTAAGAAAGAAGGGATTGTAGGAGGACACTTTGGAAAGGAAAAGGTAAGGATACCTTTGCAATCCGATTATAACGGAATTTAGATTAGGGGGAGAGATGGGAAAGCGTTCATGGGGAAGTCTCTTTTGGGGGACAACCCGGGATCCGTTCTCCAATCTCGGAAGCGTTCAATGGAAGGCCAAAATAGGGGGAGGGATCAAGGGTGTTCTTGATCTGCAATTCATTGAGAAATTCGCCCTGCCCGTCATCTTTGACGATGGAAAAGTGCAAATGGACTCCAACCGGATTGCCTGGGGCTCCAGAGTAATTTCCTTGATAACCAAGCAAAGTCCCTGCTTCCACGTAGACCTCGGAAGTGCCGGGGGGAAAGGAATCCACGATAAAAGACGACCCTCGGGCGTCAGCGAGGTGTGTGTAATAGGTCCAAATCTGGCGGGATGGGTGCAGGGGACCATGGGGGATGCGGATGTTTCTCTGGTTGGCGGAGCCAGGATATCAACCGGCGGGTGCGGTGTCCTTTTTGCCGGTACCAACGGTAGAGGAAAAATCCCCCGCAGATGACAAAAACAAAGGCAACGGAGAAAAGGATTTTCCAAGGAGGGGTGAAGGGTGACTCACTCATGCCTGATTTTCGAATGGTAGGAGTGGATATGCTCCAGACGATCCTCCCAATGGTTGGTGATCAGGATGGTGACTTGACCCCCGGTCAAGCGGTGAATCATTTCCCCAGCTTTCTCACCGGGCTCAGAGGACAGGGCTTGGTGGAGGGTTTCTTTGTCAGGAAAAGTGAAGGTGTACACGCGACGGAGAGAATCCTTTCCGTACAGCACCTCTTCGACCATGTCTGCGGATTCGCGAATGAGACCGGGCATTTTTTCAACCTGGTCTAGAAACGCGGGCCACAATTGATCGAATGCAGGTTCATCAATTTCTTGGGGAATAAGGAGCACTAATTGGTACATGAAGGTCAGGAGGGGGTATAGATCTGGTAGGTGTTGCCACCTTTCTCTTTGGACAGATACATGGCGCTGTCCGCGCGCTTGGTAAGCGTGTCCACGTCCTCCCCGTGGTCAGGGTAAATCGAAATTCCGATGCTGAAACTGATCGTGACCTGGTTCCCATTACAGGTAAAGGGTTCTTGCATGACTTCCAAGACGCGTTCCGCGGTCGTATAGGCATCCTCAGCTTTTTTCATTTCAGGGATGACGAGCAGGAATTCGTCTCCACCCATGCGGGCGACCGTGTCGCTTTTACGGAGGACGCCCACCAAACGCTCTCCTATGTGCTTAAGAAGGACGTCGCCTGTGCTGTGGCCATATGTGTCGTTGATCTCTTTAAAGTTGTCCAAGTCAATGAACATGACCCCCAACTTCTCTTGGTTCCGCTCCGCATGGGCGATTTCCAGCTCAATCCGCTCGTTGAAAAGACGCCGGTTGGGAAGCCCTGTCAGCGCATCGTGGGTCGCCATATGTTTGATTTCTTTTTCCAGATCCTTTTGTTTGGTGATATCCGTGTAGGAGGCGACGATGCCCACCAGTTCGCCGCTGACCTGAATGGGAGCGCCCGTTAAAACGACGTTGATGGGATTGCCCCATTTGTCGTAGCGCACAGTTTCGGTTGGTGGTACGACTTCTTGTTTGAGGACTTGATTGGTGAAATCAGTGGCTTCTGGTAAAATTTCGCCTTCAGGATTGGCGATCAGGGCGTCCAAATCGCGGCCGATGGCTTCGTCAGCCGCGTAGCCAAATACCTTTTCCGCCCCCGTGTTCCATTCCAAAATCCGGTGTTTTTTGTCCAGGGTGATCAATGCGCTTAATGTGGATTCCAAAACGCCTTCTAAATAAAGGCGGCGCTCTTCCACTTCCCGCTGGAGCTGGACCCGCTCTGTGATGTTCACCATGCTGCCTTGGAAAGATTGGATTTCCCCGCTTTCATCTCTAACAACCCGGGCGGAATCCTTCACCCAAATCTCGGATCCGTCTTGACAGCGCAGCTTCATTTCATAATCAGGGAGGACGTCCTTTTCCTCTAATATCGAAAGCTGCTTTTGGCGGTCTCGATCGCTCACGAAGATGTCCGACGCCTTTATGCCAAGCAGGGATTCCCGGTCGGAGTACCCCAGCATCTCGACCAGAGCGGGGTTGGCGTCCATGATCTCGCCTTGGGGGGTTGTTTGATAGAGCCCTACCGGGACGCGTTCAAAGAGGGAGCGGTATTTTTTCTCCGATTCTTTGAGCGATTGTTCCGTTTTTTTCCATTCGGTGATATCTCGTACTGTAGCTTGTAAGAAGCTTTTCTCGCCCTAGTCTACCCTGGTCAGGAGCACAGTGGCCGGGAATGTCTCGCCGTCGACGCGTTGATGGACCCACTCAAAAAAGTTGGATCCCCTTTCCATTGCAGTCTGGATCCTCTCCAGGGCTTTCTCTTTCGAGAGGCGCCCGTCAGGTTGGGTTTGGGGAGAAAGGTCGCCCGGGGTGTAGTGAGTGAACTCCTCGACGTCTTGGACCTTAAACATATCCAGGATGGCATTATTCCCTGAGGTGAACCGCCAATCCGGGGGTTCTAAAGTCATGATCGCGTCTTTGGAGGAGTCAAAGAGTTTCCGGTAGCGCTCCTCACTCTCTCGCAAGGCCTCCTCAGCCTGCTTCCTCTCCCGGATCTCCACCCTGGCTCTTTCGTATAGCCGCGCATTATGGATGGCGATGGCGGCCTGGTCGGCAAATAAATCAAGGATCCTTTGTTCGTCTTCTGTGAAGACATGGGGGCGTTCAAAGGCCAGATTCATGATGCCTTGAACCTCGTCGCCAATCTTGAGGGGAATGCCGATAATGGCACCTTCCCAGCGGCGGTCCTCAAAAAGAGGGTGCTCCATGACGTCATTGACGACGATTTTCTCTCCTTTGCGCGCTACCGTATATGTCAAACCGTGGTCTCTTGGATTTTGGAATGGCTTTCTCTGTTTGTCGTCCTCAAACAGAGCGGATCCAAAATTAAGATCCCCATCCTGGTACAGGAAAATATGGGCATCATCCGCAGAAATCAGATGGAGGGCGTTTTCGAGGATGGAGTCCAAGGCGGAGGACAGCTCCAAATTGGAGGTGAGGTGCAGGCTCGCCTGGCGAAGGGAGGTAAATTCTGAAAGCCGTTTATCGAGTTCTCGATACGCTTTTTGCAGGGATATTTCCAAATCCCTTTTCTTAATTGCGTCAAGCAGAACGTCAGCCAGCAACGGGTTGTTAATGTCTTGATAGGAGAGGACTTTATCAGCGAACTGCCCCGCTTTTTCTTGAACCGCATTCAACGCATCGGCGGTAGCAAACACAAAAATAGGGATGTTTGGACAGAGGGGCTGGATTGCAGCCAGAAAGTTTTCACCAGCCAAGGAATGATCCAGAAAAAGGGTATCGAAGGATCCGCTCTTGGCGGTTTCCAAACCGGTGTCAACGCTTTCGGCATGGGTGATAAAGAAGGAAGGCAAGGGGCTCCAAGCTTCACGCACAGAGGAGAGCAGGTCCTCTGTAAGTAAATTTTCATCCTCTGCAATCCATAAGATTTTTATTTCTTCTACCATACTGGATCGCTCCTGAAGGCAGAAAGGATGAGAACGCCAGGTTAGATAGAGGAAAATATTATTTCAGCCAAACCTGGGCACTTGAAAAAGGGAGCATTGGTTTCGCGGCGGTAAAGAGGGGCATAGGTTGTCGATTTGTATACACATTATACTCCACTCTTTTGATATATGTCTAAGATGATCAGGAAAGGGAGGAAAAGCTGGATTTTAATGCATTCAAAAACGAAAGTCAATGCTTGAAAGAATGTCCAAGGCGACCATTTACTCCAGAGTTGTTTATGGTATGATACCGATAGATCTGATAAACGCTATGTCGAGAACGAACCATGAATGACAAGATCACCATCATCGAGGGCCCAACACCCGAATTCCAAGAAGTGAACGGCTTATGGATTCAGGGCATTACGGAAAGCCCACTTCAATTTGACACTTTGTTTACGGAGTTACGCGCTTTTGATGGAGCTGCCCTTGTAGACCGCTGCCGAGACGCCTGGCGAAACCATGAGCTGATTAACCTTGAATTCCGTAACGAATCCGGGTTGGTCGACGAAATTCCCATCATCGCAGCCCATTATGACGAAACGGAGAAAGGGGACATCCTCCAATTATGGGTCCGACAAGTGCGTGAAGATGTGGAGCTTGAACTTAAGTACGATGATAGTGAGGACGAGGATCTGTTTTAGAGGGAACGCACCAGGAAGTTAACTCCCCGAAACCCTCGGGGAGTTGTCATTTAACGTTGAACAGAAGAAAAGACTACTCATCCCAAAACTCGCCCTCAATGATTTTGTCCCTAGCCTGCTTATGTTCTTCGATAATGTGATTGGGGATGAGCGCTAAAAAGAATTGCAGGAAAAAGGCGACCACTACTGCATCATCCAGCGGGCCGGGCACAAAGTCGGGGAAGACGAAATATAGCAGCGAGAGGAAAGGGAAGAGTTTGATGAGGGGGTGAACTCTTTCGTCTTTAAGGAGGGCAAAGAGCAATTGGATTTGTTTGATCATGGGAATGCTCTCAATTCAAGTGGTGCGGGAGTATACTATGTTTACCTGCTGTGTATAGAGCATATTATACTGAGAAAGGGCGCTTATGGATAGAAAAGGAAAGATCAAGGGGATTATTTTTGATTTTGACGGCTTAATCATAGATTCGGAAACCCCTGTTTTCCATGCCTGGCAGAGGTTGTATCAGGAGCATGGGTTGACGTTAATCAAAGAAGACTGGAAGGAAATCATCGGCAGGTCATCCAAAGACCACGATCCTATGCGAGACTTGGCCGATATCGCCGGTGACGGCTTTGAAGAGGAGGAAGCCCGGAAAAAAGTGAGCCGGTGGGAGCAGGAGCTGCTGGCCAAGGAGGAAGTGCTTCCGGGTGTGGAGGAGCTCATTGGGACTGCAGAAGCCGCCCAATTGAAACTGGGCATTGCCTCCAGTTCTTCCCGCCAATGGGTTCAAGGGCATCTGGAAAGGCTAGGGCTGTATGAGCACTTTGAAGTGCTTGTCTGTTCCGATGATGTGCGCCAGGCAAAACCGGACCCGGAAATATTCCGCAAAGCAGTGGACGCTTTAGGCTTAAATCCCGAACAGGTCATCGTTTTAGAGGATTCTCCTGCTGGTGTGCTGGCCGCGAAACGGGCAAACCTCTTTTGTGTTGCCGTCCCCAACCAAATGACAAAACACGCATCCTTTCAGCTAGACGGATATCAACCGGACATGAAGATTGACACCCTCAAAGAATTACATTTGGAGGATTTCCTGCCTTAAGATGCTTCCCGGGAGGAACCATGAAGACCTTTTTTCTTTATGTATCGAAAACGTTGGCGGGGGTGTTCGCTTTCTTGGTCGTGCTTACCATTCCCCTTTCCTTGATGGCATTCAATCTCGGGCGCGTTATCTTCAGCCCCGAGATCATAAAAGATGTCTCCGTCCAAGCGGTCACTGAAACCGATTTCCTGTCCTTAATGATGGATGAAATGTCAAAAGGGGGCATGGAAGGAGAAGAAGGGGAGGAGGCAGGCGAGGATCAACCTGGGGAAGAGCCTAACTTGAAAGTCTTGTTTGAGAATTTGGAAGATTCAGAGTTGCGGCAGATCAAGGAGGCGTTGCTGCCCGACTCGCTCTTGGCCGGCTGGGTGGAGGAAGGGGTGGACAGCTTTTACCGCTGGCTGGACAACGAAGAAAACTACCCCCAAATACGGATTGACACCTCGCTGATCAGTGAGCGAATGAAGGGACCCCAGGGAGCAGCGGCGGCAGAGGTTCTCTTTGAGTCTTTACCTCCCTGTACTGAAGAACAGATACAAGAGATGGACCTGGATCTCTCCCCGCTGGATTCGCCTGAGGCCATGCTGGACCTGGGATGCAAAGTGCCCAATATCTCCCGCGAAGAGCAAATTCAGGTTTACGAGCTCGTCTTGGAAAAGATAGCTGAGGAAATTCCCCCCCAAGTGAATGTGACCCAAGAGCTCAAAGGAGAGGAAAGGTTAGGGGAGGAGGATCTTTCGAGCGCCAAGGATGCCCTGCGCGAAATCCGCCGGGGAGCGACGCTCATTCTCTTACTGCCGGGGATTTTCTTGCTGCTGGTCACCCTTTTTGGCGTGCGTTCTTTAGCGGGATTCGGGGGCTGGTGGGGAATTCCGATCACGTTGGGCAGCGGGATCAGTTTCATGGGAACCTTGCTTTACCCGGGCTTGATTTACCGCCTGTTGGTCAATAACGTCTATGCTGAGGCGCCCTCTGCCATCCAGCCGGTGATGTTGAAAACCGTGGAACGCTTGTCAGCGGCGGTCATATTGCCTTTGCGAAGACAATCGATCCTGGCCACCTTGGCAGGGATTTTGTTGGTCGGTTTGATGATTTTGGCTGTATTCCTTAAAAAGAGGTCAAACGCCACCCAAACGGAACCTGAATCTGAGGACATCCTTTAAAGGGAAATAGCCCTTCCGGCGTGTCAGTCAGGTTGATCTGGCTGCTGGTCCGGAAGGTGCGAATGAAGATGATAGCGAAGAACACCAGGATGCCAGTGCCAAGCAGGATAAGAAGAAGCGTGTTTACCCATTTCATTCTCCTAAGGATCTGATCTGGAGGGGGGAACTGCATCCCACGCCGCCAGTTTCGCGTATTGTAACAGGCTCGAGCGATTAGGGACGGAAGGGAGGCACTGTTAATTTTGATGGGTAAACGCGCCATCCCTTTTCCGGGATGGCAGAAAAGGGGAAAGCAGAAAAAGAAAATCCGGGAAGCTTCCCGGATTTTTACGCTCCAGCGGAGGGGGTGGGATTCGAACCCACGGTGGCCCAAACAGCCCACAACGGTTTTCGAGACCGCCCCAATAAGCCACTCTGGCACCCCTCCTTGCGCATGGTGGATTATACCAAAAGGGGGCAGGGAAAGGGGGTGTGGCTGACAACACACAGGGAAGGACCCCCCGCCTTTATATCTCGTACACATCCCCTAATTTGGGATATTCGATGGAGGCGAATCCCACCTCTTGCAGGCGCTCGCGGAGGGGTTCAGCGCCGCGGGGCTCGCCGTGGACCAGAAAGATCGTTTCGATGGTCTCTTTCGAATTCAGGGCGTATTCCGTTAGTAATTTTCGGCCCGCATGAGCGGAAAAGCTGCCGATGGTCACCACCTCAGCCCTTCGGGTATAGGTTTCCCCGAAGATCTTCACCCGCTCTTCCCGTTCAGCCAAGCGCCGCCCTAAGGTATGCGGCGCCTGCCAGGAGACGATGAGGACCGTGTTTTTCGGGTCCTCGATGTTGTTCTTCAAGTGGTGTAGGATCCGACCTACTTCCGCCATCCCGGAGGCGGAGATGATCACGGCCGGGCCCTCCACATGGTTGATGGCTTTGGATTCCTCCACGGACCGGGTGTAGCTTAGTTTGTCGAAACCCAGCGCTACGTGATGTTCATCCTTGGCGATGAGATCCCGGGTTTCTTGATCGAAGCATTCTGGGTGATCGCGATAAATTTGTGAGGCGCGGATCGCCAGGGGGCTGTCTACGAAAACCGGGATCTCGGGAACGTCGCCCTCTTCCATCATTTTATGAAGGTAATAGACCAATTCTTGGGTGCGGCCGACCGCAAAGGCAGGGATGATCACTTTCCCTCCCCGCCCCGTTGTCCTCTGAACCACCTTCCGGAATTCTTGGAAAGCCTCTTTGGGATCGCGCTTGATTTTATCCCCATAAGTGCATTCCATGATCAGATAATGGGCCTTTTCGGGGTAGACGGGGTCCCGCAGAAGAGCAGCTCCTGGGCGCCCGACATCTCCGGAAAACCAGAGGCGAAAAGTGCGTTGGTTTTCAGTGATATCCAGCACAACGGCAGCCGACCCCAAAATGTGACCCGCGTCCACCAGATGGCCATTTACGCCGGCGACAGGCTGGAATGGTTCACGGTAATCGACATCTTGAAAAAAGGAAGCCACTCGTCCCGCGTCTTCCTGCGTGTAGAGGGGCTCGACGGGGGGCTTGCCTTGGCGACGTCGCTTTTTGTTGAGGTATTTGGCGTCCTCTTCATGGATGTGGCCGGAATCGAGGAGCATGATGTTGGCCAGGTGGGCAGTGGCGGGGGTGGTGTAGATGGGCCCCCGAAAACCGTCCTTGATGAGATGGGGCAAATTCCCGCTGTGGTCAATGTGGGCGTGGGAGAGGATGACCGCATCGATATCCTGGCATGGGAAGGGGAAGTTCCGGTTCCGTTGATAGGTGTCTTCTCTGTGCCCTTGAAACAAACCGCATTCCAGAAGCAGTTTCTTGCCGTTGATTTCTAGAAGGTGCATGGAGCCGGTGACCGTGCGGGTTGCACCGTATAAGTGAATTTTCATCGCTTGTCTTTCCCTTGTCTCATTTGTGAGATAGCGCGGAGAGAATCTCGTCGCCATAATGGGCGAAACGAAGGGGAACTTCTTCCAGGATTTCCCCCAGCTCTTCTTTGGTGCTGGGATTCTTCTCGGCAACCGCAACCACCAAGTAACGCGGCAGGATGACGGCTGAATTCACACCCACCTGGCGAGCTTTTCGTTTCCGCCAGGCTTTCAAATGATGCAGGCGGTTTAGGTAGTCGTCATCAGGTCGTTCCTTCTTGGGTGGCGAGAGAGGGTCGGCTTTCCAACCTTTTTGGATGGCCTGCCACAACCCATGCTTATGATGCCGGACAGGGGATTGGGCAAGGACCGGGAGGGATTCGAACGCTCGCTGCGTGCGCGGTGCGGCCTCCGCCAAAGCGAGCAGGGTTTTGTTACTGAGTACTTTGAAGAGCGGTTGATCTTCTTTCCGGGCCACTCGATCCCGATATTGACACAACTTGTCAAGGATGGCGGCTTTACGTGGGGAAAGGTCATGCGCTCCGTGGATCTGCCAACAGGGGGGAAGTTTTTCCTTTTGAGGGCGGGAGTGGGCTTGGCAAGCGCGGGAGAAATCCTCTTGGGCGATGGGCCAGCGACCTGATTGGTGCAGTTTCTCCGCTAAGGCGTTTCTGATTTGGATCAAATAGTGGGTGTCTTTTTGGGCATAGCGGAGCATGTCCTCCGGCAAAGGCCGTTGTCCCCAATCCGCGCGCTGGTATTTTTTATTGATCTGGACCCCCGCGATTTCTTCGAGGAGGGAGTCCAAGCCCAATTTTTTGCACCCCAAGATCCGGGCCGCCAGCATGGTGTCAAATAAATTCTGGAACTGGAAACCGAATTCGTCGTAGAGGATCAGGAGGTCAAACTCCGAAGCGTGGAAGATCTTTTCGATGGTTGGGTCGTTGAAAATCTCTCCCAACGGGTTAAGGTCATCTAAGGCCAAGGGATCGACGATGAAATCTTGCCCCGTGGTAGATAGTTGAATCAGACAGACCTGCTCTTGGTAAGCGTAAAGGCTGTTGGCCTCGGTGTCGACAGCCAATTTACTCTCTTGCGAGAGAGATTCGACCATGCCTAGGAAAGGGGCGCGTTCAGAGATGTAAAGGGGATCAGGTAGGCGTAAGGGGTTCATAGTTTCCTATTATAGCAGTGGGAGCAGGGGGTGGCTGACGCAGGTTCCCAAGCGTTATTTCGTATAGGTATCAACCTCTTCCCCCTCTCGGCTGTTTGTCTTTTTCCAAAACGAGCGCGTCTTCTTTTCCCTCATAATAGGCGGACCAGATCTCCACTTCACGGTAGCCGAATTTCCGGTATAAATTCAAGGCTGGCTGATTGGAACGCCTGACGCTGAGTTTTATTTTCCCCAAAGGGATGGCTTTTTCACAGGCTTCTAATAAGGATGTGCCGATGCCCTGCCGCTGGTATTGAGGCAGCACGCCGAAGGTGACGATCCAGGCATGGGCTTGAGAGTAGCGTAAATCGGCAGCGATAAACCCTACCATGGTTTGATCCAATTCCGCTTTCAGACGGATGATGTTGGGGAAGGTCAATACCCCCAAGATGTCCCAAATCGGCCAAGCATCTCCTTGAAAACAGGCCTTTTCCAATTGATGCAGCGCTATAGAATCACGCCAGGTAGCGGTCCTGATCTTGACATCGCTACCTGGCTGGCGTTGGGTGTGAGTCATGAATCAAGCTATGTATCTTCCCCTTTCAGAAAATTTTCTAAAAGGCTGGTGAATTCCATGGGGAAAATATATTTCGTTGACTCCCCTTGCCCCATTTCCTTCAAGGTGTCGAAATACTGCAAAGTAACCGTTTTTTGATCGATGGTTCGGGCCACTTCGGTGATCTTTTCCAGGGCCAGGGAATATCCTTCAGCGCGCAGGCGTTGCGCTTCCCGATCCCCTTCCGCTTCCAAGATCCGGGATTGTTTTTCGCCTTCCGCCCGTAAGATAGCCGCTTCCTTCTCGCCTTCAGCGACGTTGATGGTGGCTTGTTTTTCACCGGTGGATTCCGTCACCAGGGCACGCCGGGTCCGTTCAGCAGACATCTGTCTATTCATCGCATCCTGGACTTCTTGTGGGGGGATAATTTCCCGGATTTCGACGTTAGTGACCTTGACGCCCCAGCGTTCGGTGACCTCGTCTAAACGGGTGCGGAGTAAATTGTTGATGTGTTCCCGTTCGGTGAGGACCTGGTCTAATTCGATGCCCCCCACCACCGCGCGCAGGGTAGTAGTGGCGATCCCTTGAGCGGCACTTTCAAAGTTGCCCACTTGAAGGACGCTTTCCACAGCGTCAAGAACTTTGTAGTACCAGATAAAGTCCAAGGAAATTCCTGCATTATCCGCAGTGATCACGGTTTGGTGGGGGATTTCCCGTATTTGTTCCCGTAAATCTACAATGATCCCTTTATCGACGATGGGGATCAAGAGGATAAATCCCGGGCCTCGGGCACCAAGGCAGCGACCCAGTCGGAAGACAACCAGGCGCTGGTACTCGGGCACGATCTTGATGGCGGTCGCCAGGAGAATGAGGACGACGATGATCACAGCGCCCAAGAGAAACAGGGGAGCGCCGCCGCCAGAAACATTTTGAGCTAAAAGTGAGTACAACATGAGTAAACCTCCTCAACGGGTAGGTTAAGCTAATCTTCTTCCAGTGGTTCAACCTCCAGCACAAACCCCATCCGGTCCACGATTTTGATGATGGCGCCTTCTTCCAGGGGAGTGGAGCTCCGTGCTGTCCACAACTCTCCCAAGACTTGTACGGATCCTTCTTCCCCCTCCTTGATTTTAGATTTGACTTCCCCTTTTTCCCCGATCAAACGGCCCAAATCATGGGAAGGGGGAGCCGCTTCCGCTTGTAAAACGCGTACCGTGACCAACCAGTAAAAACCGCCCACGATGCCGGAGGCGACTAGGCCCAAGAGAGGGTGGATGGCGGGTTTCCACCAGGTATCCGCCTGAAAAAGATACAGGGAACCGATGACCAGTGACCCGATGGAGATGGCCAGGAAAATCATCTTGTTGGACAAGCGGACGGCGACGATGAAGGGGATCACACCCAGGACGAGGATGATCAAAGCCCAGGTATTGATGGGAAGGGTATAAACGCCCCAACCGGCAAGGATCAAGGTCATGATCGCTCCGACTTCTAGAAGGCCGGTCCCCGGGGTGAGGATGGCGATCCCTGCCAGGAAGAAAAAAGACACTAAAAACAAATACGCTGTGTTTGGATCGAGGATGGAAAAATCCATGGCGATTCCTTTTCGGACATCATGAAACTTGCGATATGAATTTAAAGGTCCTTTTCATAGAAGCGGTATGTCTTGTAGATCTCACCGCCCATGGCCCGGATAGGTTTGTTCATTTCCGCGTTATTTTCTAAAATCCAGCTCATTTCGCCGAACGCGATCCCCTTTCGGATCGCGGCTTGGGCTGTTTTGTAGTAAAAGATGGCATCGATGCCCAGGCTGCGGAACTGGTCAACCACGCCCAAAGCGAAGACACGCACCCAATCAACTCTGCCCAAGATTTTCCAGTTCCAAATCAGTTTCGCCAGCACCCACCAGTCCGGTGAATTTGGCTTGGGGTATGCTAAGCGCAGGGGTTTGTTCAGGTCCAGGAGGGTGAGGCTGAAACCCACGGGTTGTCCATCTCGCTCAGCGATGAAAATCAGGTCCGGGTCCACGATGTCGTGTAATTGTTCCGCGAGATGGTCGAATTCCGCGTCATCCATGGGCACGAAGCCCCAATTCTTTGACCAGGCGCTGTTGTAAAGATCCTTGACCTTTTCCACCTCCGCATCAAACTCTTTCATGTTAATGTTGCGCACGGTGATGTTCCTCCGGTCAAGGATCTTTTTGGTAATCTGGTCTAACCTTTGGCTCGATTCTTGTTTAAATTTCTGTGTGGCCAATTTGTAGGCCCACAAATCCATCGCCTTCTCATACCCATTTTCCTCCAGGTAATCCATGTAATAGGGAGGGTTATAGGTCATCAGGATGCGGGGGCTGTCGTCAAATCCATCTACCAACAGGCCGCACTCCTCGTTGGTGTCGAATTGGGCCGGGCCCCGGATGGCGGTGTGTCCCCGCTCCCGTGCCCAATTCTCTGCGGTCTCCAACAAGGCCTGGGCAGATTCGGGGTCTTCCAGGACTTCGAAGAATCCGAACCAGCCGATATTTTCCCCTTGGTATTCGTTGTGGCGGTGATTGGTGAAGGCGGCGATGGTGCCCACTACTTCTTCTCCCCGCTGAGCTGTAAACAGCTCAACGTCCGCATGGTTATAAAACGGATTCTTTTCAGGATTGAGGAAATCCATCCGCTCGGAGAAGATGGGCGGCACCCAATACGGATCCCCTTGGTAGACTTTCCACGGTAAGCTCAAAAACGACCTTTTTTCTCGTTCCGTTGTGACTTTCTTTATGGTAACCGGTTTCATGATTCATCCTTTGTTGACGATTGGGGAAACAAGGCGCGTTGGGGGTCTTGCTTTGGAAGGGTGGTATGATCTGGCACCACCGCCAACTTGGAAGGCAACCCTCTTGATACTATAAATTATACTTGATAGAAGAGGGTATGGTATGATTTTAGCGTGAATACCTGGTTGTTGCTGCAAGCGTTCGCGTCCCCGTTTTCATTAATGATCACGTTAGGTAGTGTGTGGGGTTTGGGCCTCCTTGTCTGGAGGGTCCCAGACAGGAAGCAATTCCACCTATGGGGTGGGGTGGTCATCCTCCTTTTCGCTCTGCTTGGCGCGCGCTTGGATTATGCCTTTCTCCATCGCGGGTATTATTTCTCACACGGGGCGGAGATTCCCCAGGTATGGTTGGGGGGCTTGAGCCCGGTGGGGGGAGCGGGGGGCGGCGTCATCGGATTGGGGTTGGTCAGCCTGATCGGGAAACGCACTTTGGATAAACTGGTAGATGCATACCTCCCGCTGTTGGGAACCCTGGCATTGGCTTTGGGATTGGCCTCTCTGTTTGGCGGCATGGGCTACGGCCCGCGAACTGAGGCTTGGTGGGGCGTGGTCGTGCAGGACGAATTCGGCGTTTTGGGGTCCCGATGGCCCATTCACCTTTTGGGCGGCTTGGTCAGCGGGATCCTCATCTTCACGCTCGTCTTCCTCCCCCAGAGGCAGGGATGGTTGTCCTGCCCAGGGCGGCGGGGGAGTTTAGGGTTGCTGGCCTTCGCTTTGAGCCAAGGGGGTGTCTCCGCTTTGCGGGTGGATCCCGGCTTTTTCATCTGGGGCCTTCGCTGGCAAACCTGGGCTGCCGTTTTGCTAATCGCGGTCGCTTTGATTTTCTTGATTTTGCATGTGAGGTATAGAAACGATGGTAAACCTTCCCCTTGACCCGGAACGGGCAGCGCGGGTGTTGAGCGATTTCATTCGAGACACAGTCACAGCAGCCGGTTTTTCTAAGGTCGTCCTTGGTGTATCAGGAGGGGTAGATTCTGCCTTGAGCCTGTTTCTCTCTGCCCGAGCCGTGGGACCAAAGCAGGTCCTCGCTTTACGCCTGCCCTATGAAACCTCTTCTGAGGAATCCCTTTCGTATGCGAAGAAGGTCATCGACATCACCGGTGCGCAGATGAAGACCTTTTACATTTCGGAAGCCGTCCAGGGAGTATTGGCTGACCTGCCGGATGCGGAGCGGGTGCGGAAAGGCAACGTCATGGCCCGGATGCGGATGATTTACCTGTACGATCAAGCCAAGGCATTTGGCGGGCTCGTCATCGGAACCGGGAACAAGACAGAGACCTTGTTGGGCTACAGCACCCTCCATGGGGATGGGGCTTTTGACCTCAATCCCCTGGGGGATTTGTACAAATCCCAGGTTTGGGAATTGGCGGAGTATGTGGGTGTCCCCCATGAGATCGTGGAAAGACCGCCCAGCGCGGGATTGTGGGTGGGGCAGACCGATGAGGAGGAGTTGGGCTTCACCTATAAAGAGGTCGATCAAGTGTTCTATTTGCTGGTGGAGGAAGGGAAAACCGTCGCTGAGTGCGTGGAGGCAGGGTTTTCCGAAGCGTTCATCAGGGAGGTCATCTCGCGCGTCAAGCGCTACCGCTTCAAGCGTACGCTGCCGCCCATCGGTTCCATTGGCCAACAACCCCTTTCCATTCTCGACCACCGATCAACTTTTACAGATGATGAGTAGCTGTTAGCTCTCCCAACAGGGGAGGACTATTTATGGCGAAGCGGGTTCATTTCTGCCTTGTGATTGTGGCTATAACGCTGGGGGGTTGTCTATCCCCCTGGATGGGGAGAATCGTAAGCAAAGGAGAGGAGCTGAGCACCCCTCTGGCAACCTTGAACGAGGGGAAGGTGGAAACAGCATCTCCCAAACCAACATTGGAAACCTCTCCCCAATCCAATAAGGAGGAATCGGAGATGACCCCAGCAGAGTCTGCTGGAAAAGGAAATGCGGATGTCATTCACGTCCGAGCAGTTGAACAGGAAGAGGAAAACATGTGGACATTTTATGTCACGATCCAGCATCCTGATCAAGGCTGGGAGGATTATGCTGATGGATGGGATGTGGTTATCCCGGGAGGGGAGGTTTTGAAAAAGGATCCGGGGGACCCCTTTACGCGCTTATTGTTACATCCCCATGTTGAAGAACAACCCTTCACGCGCTCGCAACGGGATCTTTTTATACATCCAGATGTTACCAAAGTTCTGGTTAGGGCCCACGACTTGGTGGATGGATATGGAGGGGAAGAGGTGGAGGTGGATCTTACACAGGCATCCGGTCCGGGGTATGAAGTGGAGCGGTGAGGGAGCAAGCCCAGAATCGGCATGACGAAAACCGGTTGGGAAAGGATATTTCGAGAGGCTTAGCGTGATAGAAAGTGAGAAATTAGTTACAAGGAGAGCGTAGATCATGGACAAAGCCACACTCCGCCCCAGACACGAAGTTCCCCAAGAAGAGACTTGGGATTTAGAGAGCCTTTTTCCCACCACAGACGCCTGGCAGGATGCCTACCAGGAAGTGAAGGAGATGCTGCCAGAGGTAAAAGCGTTCCAGGGCAGTTTAGCTCAAGGCCCGGAGCAAGTACTTTCTTGCCTCAAGGCCCGAGATGAGGTAATGATGCTGGCTCAAAAAGTGGCTGTATATGCTTTCTTAGCCAGCTCAGTTGATGTCTCTGACCAGGAGGCGGCAGCGAGGACCGGGCAATCAAGAAGCCTATATTCTGGAGCAGCTGCCGCGGTTTCTTTCATCGAGCCGGAACTGGTATCGATCGGTTTTGAACCTTTGCATGAGTGGTTGGAAGAGGAAACCGGATTGGCGGAATACGAACACTACTTCGATAATTTGGAACGACTTTCTGACCACGTGCGCTCCGTGGAGGTCGAGAACGTTTTAGCCCTGGCCGGTGATCCGCTGCCTACCAGTTCGCCCCCTCAAGAGTATACCGCTTTGGTCAATGCCGACTTGGCGTTCGAGCCTGCCCACATGGAAGATGGCAGGGAGCTGGAGATCGGGCAAAGCAGCATCCGTTCCCTGATCACCCATGAGGACAGAGAGGTCAGGCGGACGGCCTGGGAACATTATGCTGACGGTTACCTGGCTTTCAAAAACACGATCGCCGGCATGCAAACCACGGCATTCAAACGGGATGCCTTCAATGCTAAAGCGCGGAATTATCCCTCCTCGTTGAAAGCATCCTTGTTTAAGAATAACATCCCCGTGGAAGTGTTTGAAAACCTGATCGAGGTCTTCCGGGAAAACCTGCCCACCTGGCACCGCTACTGGAATCTGAAGCGAAAGGCGCATGGTTATAAAGCGTTTCATGTCTATGATATCAAAGCCCCTTTGACCGATGAAAAGCCCGCCATTCCTTTCCAGCAAGCCGTGGATTGGATTTGTGAAGGCATGTCTCCCCTGGGCGAGGAATACGTCAGCGCCTTGCGTCGGGGTTGTGAGGAGGAGCGCTGGGTAGACCGGGCTAATAATCGGGGCAAGCGGCAAGGCGCGTTTTCCGGCGGGAGGTACGGTACGAAGCCCTTTATCATGATGAGCTACGACGATGATATCTTCAGCCTCAGCACGTTGGCCCATGAGCTGGGGCATTCCCTCCATAAGTATTACAGCCACCGAGCCCAGCCTTTCATTTATGGGCGGTATTCCCTCTTTGTCGCGGAAGTAGCCTCCAACTTCAACCAGGCCATGGTCAGGCACCATTTGTTCCAGACCCGGGAAGACCCAACATTCCAGTTGGCCTTAATCGAGGAGGCGATGTCCAACTTCCACCGCTACTTCTTCGTCATGCCCACCTTGGCCCGTTTTGAGCGGGAGATGCACCGCCGGGTCGAGGAAGGGGAACCGGTTAACGCCCAAATCATGATCCGGTTGATGGCTGACCTGTTCAAGGAAGGGTACGGGGATGAGGTGGTCATTGACCATGATCGGATTGGGATCACCTGGGCCCAATTCCAGCACCTGTACATGAATTTCTACGTCTATCAGTATGCCACAGGGATTTCGGGGGCGCACGCCTTAGCAGACCGTGTCCTCTCTGGAGAACAGGGGGCAGCGGAAGATTATCTCACCTTCCTTTCCGCCGGGAATTCGGTCTACCCTCTGGAGGCATTGAAGGCGGCCGGTGTGGACTTAACGCAGCCCCGACCTGTAGAGAAAGCGTTTCAGGTCTTAGCGGAAACAGTGGACCGTTTGGAGGAAATGCTCACGAAAGGGGAGGTGTAAGGCCAGCACATCCTGAGATCAGGATGTGGTTTGGAGGAGCTTCTCCCATTCCGCCATCAGGTCGCGCAGCTCCTCCTCCGCAGCATCATACGCTTGTCCCAATTGGTGAACCTTGACGGGGTCTTCGGGGGGATCCGTTAATTGTTCGGAAAGGCCTTGCAACTGTTCCTCCAATTCCTTGATCCGCCGCTCCACTTCTTTCAAACGCGCTTTTTGCTCCCGTTCTTGCGCCAAGGCCCTGTTTTTCGACCGCTTTTGAGCACGGTATTGGGCGGCTTTTTCATCGCCGCCTTGTCCCTCTTCCTTTTTTACGGCCTCCCGTTCCATTTCCTTTTGATAGTCCCGGTATGTCCCGGGATAAACCTCAAGCCCTTCTTCATGGACGTCAATTTCCCAGATTTGCGTGGCCAAAGCGTTGATCAAGTAGCGGTCGTGGGAGACAAGGAGGATCGTCCCTTCATAAGAGGCTAAGACAGCTTGGAGCGTCTCTTGGGATGGGATATCCAGGTGATTGGTGGGCTCATCCAGCAGCAAAAGGTTGGCATTCCCTAACGCCAGTTTAGCCAGCGCCAATCGCCCCCGTTCACCCCCGGAGAGCACGCTCACCCTTTTGAAAACTTCATCCCCGGTGAAGAGATATTGCGCCAGATGGCTTCGCAGCTTCTCTTCTTCAGGCCGGTCAAACAGGCTGCTGACCTCTTCCAAGACAGTATGCTCAGGGTTAAGGTCTTTATGGGCCTGGGCAAAGTATCCGACATCCAAATTCGCACCCAACTTCACCTCCCCGCTGAAGGGCGGGATTTGGCCCAGGATGGTTTTTAGAAAGGTAGTTTTCCCCGCCCCGTTTGGCCCAATCAGGGCAGCACATTCCTTGCGCAGAAGGGTGATGTCGGGGACGGAAAACAGCGGTTGATCTGCATCCTGATATCCGATTTCCAAGTCTTTTGTCCGCAATACCAGGTCGCCTCCCCGCTGTTGGGGGCGCAGATGGATCCTCAAACGCTGGGGTTTTTTGACCGGGTTTTCCAGAGCCTGGATGCGCTGTTGGGCTTCTTGAACGCTGAAAGAGCTGGTCGTGGTCCGGATGTCCTTGCTGATTTCCGCCCAGGATTTGTCTTGGATGGCTTGGATCCCTAATTGCTCAATGGCTTGTACTCGCCGGGTAAGGCGGCGGAGCTTCCCTTTGGCTTGGGAAGTGCGTTGTCCGGCGATGTTCCTCTTGATGTAATCCAATTCGTTTTCCAGACGGGCTTTCTCCGCTTGAAATAGTTCCTCCCGGCGGTTCCAACGTTCTTGGCGTTGGTCAAGGTAAGCGCTGTAATTTCCCCGGTAGGTTTCAAAGCCGGCCCGGCTCATCTCCCAGATGTGGTCACAAACCTCGTCGATGAAATAGCGGTCGTGGGAGACGATGAGCATGGCGCCCGGGAAGCGTTTCAAATATCCCTCCAGCCACTCGATGGCCTGGATGTCGAGGTGATTGGTGGGTTCGTCCAGGAACAAAAGGTCTGGCTCGGTGAGCAGCAAACGAGCTAAAAAGGCACGCGTTCGCTCCCCGCCGGAAAGTTTCCGGATCGGCATCTGAAAGCGGCTTTCCTGGAAGCCAAGTCCCCCCAACACCTGGCAAATCCGGGAGGGGTAGGTGTACCCTCCTTGGTTTTGGAACGTTTCCTGCAGCTGCCCGTAGCGATTGAGGAGATCCTGATCCGGAGCTGGCGATTGGCTCATCTCCTTTTCCAGGCGCTTGAGTTCTTTTTCCATGCGGCGCAGATGGTCAACCGCCGTGAGCGCCTCCTCCCACAGCGTTCGCTCTGAGTCGATCTTCGCTTCCTGAGGGAGGAAACCGATGGACAGCTCGCTGGCGCGCTGAATGGTTCCGCTGGAGGGGCTTTCCATCCCGGCCAAGACGCGCAGCAGCGTGGTCTTCCCGATCCCGTTTGCCCCGACGAGGGCGATTCTGGCCTGGGGAGGGATGCTCAGGGAGAGCCCGGCGAATACATCCAACGGTCCGTATGATTTGGAGATGTTGTACGTCGTAATCAAAGACATGGGTTTGCTTTTTCCGAATGTCATCCCCAGGGAAAAGAGAACACGGAAAGGGAATCGCCCTCTCTGTTCTCCAGAATCTGGAAGCGAAGACCCCAGAAAGACTATGTTTTTTCGATGACCGACCGTGTTATAATCGCTTTATCGAAAGCAGAAAATCTCTTTGCCTGGGTAGGGTTATCCAAGGATATTATAAAGCCCCGCCCTGTATTCTGGCAGGGTATCCGCTGTCCTTGGGATTGAGTATATGGTGATCGCTTCCCCTCATGGATAACAAACCTACTACACGGAATCCTTCTCCTGATTGGATAAATCTGATTTTATGGGCTGCCTTTCTTGTCTCGGCCGGGGTGACAGTCTTCTTCGCCGTCCAGGCCAGAACGGAATCGGCTCCTACGTCTGAAGCGGTTGTGCACATTACCCCGACCGATTTGGCTGTGGCTTCCCAAGAAGCCCTTCCCACTTTGGAGGAGGATAAAGTATTTCAAGAAAGGTCCAATCGCCCGGAGCCGGTGAAATTAGACCTCGATGAACCGGTGGTCGTGCTCCTCACAGGGATTGACAAACGGGAATGGGAGAATCAAAGCGGACCGGGATTGACGGATGTCATCATCGTTGCGGTGCTCGACACCCAAAAGCATACCGCAGGGCTTTTTTCTCTCCCGCGGGATTTGTGGGTCGAGGTCCCGGAGTTCGGCTATCTGAAGATCAACCAGGCTTATCCGGAGGGGGAGGGGTATGGATACCCTGGAGGAGGGCCGAAGATATTGATGGAAACGGTCGAGAACCTGCTGGACACGGAGATCCATCATTATGTCCAGGTTGATTTCCAGGCTTTTGTGGCCCTAATTGATGCCGTAGACGGCGTTCAAGTCAATGTCCAGGAGCGGTTGGTCGTGGACCCGGATCCGGCCCATAAAGGGAAGATGAAGCGCCTGGAACCCGGGGTGCAAGTGCTCCCTGGAGATCTGGCGCTGGGGTATATTCGCACCCGGAGTACGGGGGAGGGGGATTTTGGGCGAGCAGAGCGTCAACAGCAAGTGCTGGTTTCCTTGCAAAAGAAACTTGTCAATTACGAGATCATCCCTCGTTTAATCCGCAAAGCCCCGTCCCTGTACCGTGAATTGTCCTCCCATGTTGAGACCAACCTAACGCTGAAACAAATCACCACTTTAGCCTGGGCCCTGAAGGATGTCGACCCCCAAAACATCGAGCATCGTGTTGTCACCCAACCTTTGGTGGAGCCCACTTTTAACAGCCTCGGCCAATATATCCTGGTCCCGGATAAAAAGAAGATTCGCAGTGCCTGGGACAAGGTCTGCAACCAGCCAGCAAATACCCTACCTCAACCCACAGAGGAGCCTTCCCAGGGGGAGCTCATTGCCAGCGAAAACGCCCAAATCGCTGTATTAAACGGCACTTCGCGCGAGGGGTTAGCGGGGGAAACCGCTGACTTCCTTTCCTCCCAAGGGTTGAACATCAGCCGGGTCGACAACGCGGATAACTTTACAGAGAGTACGATCATTTATGATTACACGGGAAACCCTGCCACCATACAGCGCATATTGGATTTAATGGAGATGTCGAGCAACCATCTTTATCATCGCGCGGGAGGGAATCAGGGAGAGGACATTGTCATCATCTTGGGTTCAGATTGGATCAGGGAGAACACGCTGCCTTGAAATTTGTTTCTTCATTGTTCATTGAGGGGGGCAGGGATGGATTATAATCAGAATCAGAAGCCGTATGCCTAAGACAAGGAGTTTTTATGGGAGAGAACGATTTCCACCTTAGGGTCATCAAGGGGTATGAGGTAGGAAAGACATTTCCTCTTACGGAAAATGAAATTACCATCGGGCGGTCAGAAGAGAACGATATCACCATTCTGGTCCCGGAAGTGTCGAGGCGGCATGCTGTCCTGACCCAGCAAAAAGAAGGGTATTTACTGCGGGACTTGGGTTCTACCAACGGCACGTTTGTGGACCGAAAGAGAGTCGGTGGGAAGTATCTATTAAAACCAGGGGACACTGTCATGCTTGGTAACGAGGTCTTCCTGAAATATGAAACGGCGGGTGAAACGGCAGACCCCACGGAGGTCACGCCCCCCTCGCCGATGGAAGTGCCCGAACCTCCACCCGAACCGCCCGTTGAGACCGGAGTACCGGAGATAGAAAAAGCGGCCCCTGCTCCGCCAGTGGAAGCGGAACCGGCCCCTGAAGCACCCGAGGAGGAAGCGCCCGAAGAGGGAAGAGGGGCCAGGACATGGATGTGGGCGGGGATCGGCTGCTTGGTCGTGCTCCTCTTTATTCTCGTCGTAGGGCTGATTGCTTTTGATTGGCTGGATTTGTACTGCACCCCGCCTTTTGACGCCCTGGATTTTCTATATCCGGCCCCTTGCCTGCCCTAAGGGTGACGGGGGTGACGCCATTCAGATCAACAGACAGGATGCCGACCTGGAGGGCTTCCCCAGGTCGGTCCACTATGGAGGGCCATTTTTGTTATGGAAGAAGAAGGCGAAACATTTCGTGTCAAACCGACAACGTTTACCTACGGGGGTGAAACCTTAGCTCGTTTGCCGGATGGTCGCGCTGTATTCATCCCCTATGTTTTACCGGGCGAGGAGGTGCAGATCCGGTTGACGGAAGACAAGGAGCGTTACGCCCGGGGGGAAGCGGTGGAGGTTCTGGATCCAGCGCCGGAACGGATTGAAGCCAAATGCCTTCATTTTGGGGTGTGCGGCGGCTGCCATTACCAGCATATGCCCTACTCCCACCAGTTGAAGGCGAAAAGGGATATCTTACGCGACCAGCTGATGCGCATTGGAAAGCTTGACAACCCTCCCGTTCGCGACACGGTCCCCTCTCCTCATCCCTGGCAATACCGCAACCACATCCAGTTCCACCTCACCGAAGAAGGCGCTTTGGGCTATAAAGCGTTTCGCTCAGACCGCGTGATCCCCGTTCAAGAATGTCATCTGCCCGAAGGTGTGATCGACGCCGTATGGCCTGTGCTGGATGTCGAATATATTCCCGGGTTGGATAAGGTGATCTTGCGCTCCGGTGAAAAGGAGGAAGACCTCCTTTTGATTTTGGAAAGCAGCCAACCGGAACCCATTGAGTTTGAGGTGGATTTACCCATCTCGGCGGTGCACAAAGGTCCGGGAGGAGAGGTGATCCTCTCGGGAGACGACTTCACCATCGTCGACGTGGGCGGGTTTCCATTCGTGGTCTCCGCAGGTTCTTTTTTTCAAGTCAACGCCGCGGTGACCGAACTCATTGTGGAGCATCTTTTTGATCTCCTTTCCCTCGCTGAAGAGACGATTCTCCTGGATGTCTATTGTGGGGTAGGTTTGTTCAGCGCCTTCTTTGCTCCGGAGGCTGGGAAGGTGGTGGGGATTGAATCCTCGCCCAGCGCGGTGGAGGATTACATGCATAACCTTGCGGAGTTTGACAACGTGGAGCTTTATGAAGCGCAGGCAGAGGAGGTGCTCCCCCACCTTGAGCTTCGTCCGGATATCATCATCGTGGATCCTCCCCGGGCAGGTCTTGACCCCCAGGCGTTAGACGGGGTTCTCGACCTGGCTCCTGAGCAGTTTGTGTACATTTCCTGCGATCCGGCGACCTTGGGGAGGGATGCAAAACGCCTCCACAAAGGGGGGTTTGCGCTCGTCCAAAGCACGCCCTTTGACATGTTTCCCCAAACCTATCACATCGAAAGCGTGAATCTGTTCCGTAAGGCATGAGCCCTGTCGAATGGGCTTTGTTTTGGGAAGGCGCAAAGGCACCATCGGGAGGTTCGTCACCAAAATGGTCAATATCTGTCAGGCGATTGCGTTGGGGGACATAAAAAGTTTGACCTTGCCTGTGCTCAGTGTTAAAATTGGTTTAACCTAGCCAAGGAACTTGTGTCCGGGACATGGCAATCGATGAAACGCTCGCGTCCGGAGATTGCCTGTCAAAGGAAGCCCAAGATGGTCCTCAAACAACAACATGTGAGCATGTTGTTCCCCATCAGGGGCCTGTTGGAGCATATAAAAATCGGCATTATAAAATTGATTTCATCCTGCGTAGCGAGCGATAAGTCTATTTCGAAAAGCATACCTTCGAAATAGACTTTTTCATTTCTGACTACAGGAGGGGAAAGAATCCGAAAAAAGTTAACCTGACAAATTGTTGGGAGTGGTATTGGATATCTGACCTTGAAATGGAGGTAATAGGATGGAGTTAAACCTTGATTTAGACCGCAACATCCCTGTCTTGGATTGGGAATCTTACCTGGCCACCCGGACAAAAGGGATGGAAAGTTCAGCGATTCGGGAGTTATTGAAACTCACTCAGAAACCAGATATTATTTCCTTTGCTGGAGGGCTACCCGCCCCCGAATTTTTCCCGCTCCGCGAAGTGGAGGAAGCGTGCTGCTACGTGACCCAAAAGGCGGGGACGGAAGCGCTGCAGTACAGCGCGACGGAAGGATACCGGCCGTTAAAGGAATTCCTGGCCAACTCCATGCATAAGTATGGGGTCCCGGCCACCCCTGAGAACGTGCTCTTGACCAACGGTTCTCAACAGGCGCTGGATTTGTTGGGGAAAATATTCATTGATCCTGGACAGTTTGTCCTTACCGGGCGCCCGACGTATTTGGGTGCCATTCAAGCTTGGAATGCTTATCAAGCGCGCTTTCACACCGTAAATCTGGATGAGCAGGGCATGATCGTGGATGAGCTGGAACACGCTTATGAAAAGGTTATCGAAGACAGTGGGCGCCCCCCGGCTTTCGTTTATGTGCTGCCCAACTTTCACAACCCGGCAGGCACCACCCTCCCTTTGGAGCGTCGGAAACAATTGGCGGAAGTGGCTACGAAACTCGATTTAGCTGTGGTGGAAGACGACCCCTATGGGGAACTTCGTTACGAAGGGGAGGACATCCCTCCCATTTGCACCATGATCCCCGAGCGCACTATCTACTTGGGCACCTTTTCGAAGACCCTGGCCCCGGGTTTGCGGCTGGGGTGGATCGTCTGCCCGGAGAAACTCATGGCCCGTTTTGTACAGGCCAAACAGGGCTGCGATTTACACACGGGCACGTTTGTCCAGTACGTGGCCAACGACATTTGCCAGCGCGGGATCCTCAAGCCCCATGTGAAGCGGCTCCGAGAGAAGTACCGAGAGCGGCGGGATACCATGCTGGACGCCATGGCTGAATTTTGGCCCCAAGGCGCCACCTGGACGCGACCTCAGGGCGGGTTATTCCTCTGGGCCCAGGTTCCAGAATCCATTGACACGCTGAAGTTCCTGGGGGAACGGGCAATTAAAGAGAAGGTCGCTTACGTGCCCGGCGTCCATTTCTATCCCAATCAAGATGGGGGGCGCAACGCCATGCGCTTGAATTTCTCCTACTCCGATCCGGAGACGATTGTGGAAGGCTCCCGGAGGTTGGGCACTGCCTTGAAAAAAGGTTTAAATGAATAGCGGGGGGATGAAGCGCGCCTGAAGGAACGTTTGTTTAGTGGTTGACAGATGGGCCTTCCCCGGCCGGGGAAAGGAATCCCCTGGGTTTGCGGGGAAGGGAGTTGGTTTTCGCTCCTGTCAGGAGATATATTTTTCCCTCCTCTTCTTGGTCGATTTGGGGAGGATTGGTTTGTTGAAAGAATGTTTGACGTCCGCATCAGCGGAGTTCCTGGGATGTGGAGGTTGAATACGTTACCCCAAGCCAGGGCGTCATCGCAGGGGAAAGACCGTTCCCGTTTCCCTGGTGCCATTCTTTAAGGAGGAAACAGTGTCACTCATCCAAGATGTCATTGCCAAGGTGAAAGAAAAGGATCCAGCCCAGCCTGAGTTCCATCAGGCTGTGGAGGAAGTACTCACCTCTCTCGAGCCCACAGTAGATAAACACCCGGAATTTGTGAAGGCGAAGATCTACGAGCGGATCGTGGAACCCGATCGGGTGATCATGTTCCGCGTCCCTTGGGTGGACGACGGAGGGGAGGTTCACGTCAACCGCGGGTTTCGCGTTCAATTTAACAACGCTATTGGCCCCTATAAAGGGGGACTACGATTTCACCCTTCGGTGAATCTGGGGATCATCAAATTCTTGGGATTTGAACAAATTTTCAAGAACTCCCTTACCACACTGCCCATGGGTGGGGGAAAAGGCGGCTCGGATTTTGATCCCAAAGGGAAGACGGATGACGAGGTGATGAGGTTTTGTTATTCATTCATGCGAGAATTGTTCCGCCACGTCGGGGAGGACACGGACGTGCCCGCCGGGGATATCGGCGTAGGGGGACGAGAGATCGGTTATTTGTATGGGTTTTACAAGAAGATCAAAAACAACCATACCGGGGTTTTCACCGGCAAAGGGCTTGAATACGGAGGCAGCCTGATCCGTCCGGAGGCGACAGGATACGGGGCAGTCTACTTTGCAGGGGAAATGCTGAACACGCGGAATGAATCATTTGGAGACAAAATCGCTGTGGTCAGCGGATCGGGGAACGTGGCTCAATACACCACCGAGAAGCTGATCGAGCTGGGGGTGAAGGTGATCACCCTCTCCGATTCCAGCGGGGTCATTGTCGATGAAGAGGGTATTGACCGCGAGAAGCTGGATTATGTCTTGGAATTGAAAAACATCCGCCGCGGGAGGATCAGGGAGTACTCAGAAGAGTACGATGTGCCCTATTATCCCGATGAGAGTGTGTGGGACGTGGTCCGGAAAGAAGGCTTGAGCGTGGGCCTGGCTTTCCCCTCGGCGACGGAAAATGAAATTAACGGGGAGAATGCCCAGGCTCTGGTCGATAACGGTTGCCGGTGTGTTTCCGAGGGCGCGAACATGCCCTCCACCTTGGAAGCGATCGAGATTTATCAGGAGAACGATGTCTTGTACGGGCCGGCCAAGGCGGCAAACGCTGGCGGGGTTGCCACTTCTGGATTGGAAATGGTCCAGAACAGCATGGGCATCTCCTGGTCTCGAGAAGAGGTGGACAGCAAGCTGTTTGAGATCATGAAGAATATCCACAAATCCACCCTGGAAGCTGCGGAGCAATACGGGCAGAGGGGAGACTACTTGACAGGGGCGAACATCGCAGGCTTCCTCAAAGTAGCCAAAGCCATGCTGGCCTATGGCGTAGTCTAACCGAGGGCAAGGCTCCCCAAGGAAAGCCTTTCACCGGCGATGTCGCTGTGGGCCGCCGATGGGTACTCCGTATTCATCAAAGCAGGGTTATTAAGAATGGCAGACGAAAAAATAGGGCAGGATGTGATGCAGGGGGTGGTGCAGCATGCTGTCGAGAGGTGTGCGGAAGAATACCACGGGGGCGATGTGCAAACCACCCTCCGCAGCCTGCAGCGTGGTCGCCAGGATTTGTGGGGGACATTTACGGAATGTCTGGGCCGGCAGATCGCCGCCTATATTGGGGAACATGGAGAGACGGTCGGAGCGGTATACCGGTATGTGGTCGACCCCACCCGATTGAGGGCCCAGGAAGAAGCGTTTCCCCAAGCCCCGAAAATGGGCCTCAATCTCGTCGTTTGGGGGGATCCGGAAAACGAATCCTTGGTTTCCTTGATCGACCTCTTGAGTGTGGACCTGGCCCGAAGCCTGAACAAGCTGGGGATTGACGTCGAGGAAGGCCACCCCTTGGCGGACATCGAGATCGTCGACGACCGGGACGTGCGGGAGTTCCGGGGATTAGGTGTGGTTCCCAATAGTGAAGTGATCCGCACATCCCAGATCTGGCCCCTTCCTGATGGGTACCCGAGGGTACGTGTCCGGGGGGAGGGGGAGAGGGAACAAGACCAGCTTTTGGAGACCTTGACCTCCTTCGATCCCAAACTGGCCCCGGAAAGCCGGATCATCAAACACGCCTTGTCGATTGAGAAAATCCCTCCCCAAGACCGCGGTGCCCTGGCTTACCATTTGATGGAACTCAAAGTCAATCTCATCCGCAAAATCATCAGCGACCAGCTCTCGTATATCAACATCGCGAAGAACTGGTTCGCGACGGAAGACTTGGCAGAGCTGCACGAACGCCGGATCGGGCACGGGCGGATTGGTGGGAAAGCGGCCGGGATGATCCTCGCCGCCCGGATCTTGGAGGAAACAGCCGGCGAGGAGGTTCAGCGCGCCGTTCGCGTTCCGACGTCGTACTTCTTGGGCTCGGATTTGATCTACATTTTCATGGCCATGAACGGATTGATGCACTGGAACGACCAGAAGTACAAACCCGAGGAGGCCATTCAGAACGAGCACCCCCAAATCGTGGATGAATTCCGGGCCGGCGAGTTTCCTCCGGAGGTGATAGTGGAGCTGCGGAAGATCCTAGCCTCCATGGGGGGAACCCCCCTCATAGTCCGTTCCTCCAGCCAGTTGGAGGATAACTTTGGGACCGTTTTTGCGGGCAAGTATGACAGCTTTTTTTGCCCCAACCAGGGCTCCCCGGAGGAAAATTTGGTCGCTTTGACGGATGCCATCGCACGCACCTATGCCAGCACCCTGAAACCGGAGGCGCTGCTCTACCGGCGACAGAGGGCGTTGGAGGATTACGACGAGCGCATGGCGGTCCTCATCCAAGCGGTGCAGGGAGAGCACTTTGAGCGCTACTTTTTGCCCCACGCTGCCGGGGTGGCCTTCAGCCGCAACCTGTACCGCTGGTCGCCGGACATCCGGCGAGAGGATGGTTTCTTGCGCCTGGTGTGGGGCCTGGGCACACGGGCAGTCAGCCGGGTGGGAGATGATTATCCGCGCCTGGTGGCGCTGAGCCATCCCCAGCTGCTGCCGGACGACACAGCGGGGGCCATCCGCCGTTACTCCCAACGCTTCGTGGACCTGATCGATTTGCAGGATAACGCCTTGAAAACCCTGCCCGTCCATGACGTGCTGGCACCTCAATACGCGCCGATCAAATATCTGACTCAGGTGGAAAGGGATGGCTATTACATCACCCCGCGGATGCGGATCAAAGAAAGGGATATCCCCCGCTTGGCTTTGACGTTTGATAAGTTCCTCAAGGACACCTCATTCGTGGCCTTGATCCGGGAGATGCTGGACATCATTGAAACCCATTACTACCGGGCGGTGGATATGGAGTTCACAGCCCATCTGGTGGAATCCGATAAAGGGGAGCCAGAAGTACAGATCTCTTTACTGCAGTGCCGACCCCAACCCCACCTTCAGGATGTGTATGAGGTTCGCTTTCCGAGGGGATTGCCGGAGGAGGATGTCGTTTTCGAGACGGACTTCATGGTCCCCCGGGGATACCTGAAAGGGGTCCGATATGTGCTTTTCGTCGATCCCCAGGAATACTTCGCGCTGCCGACGAAAGCGTCCCGGGACAAAATCCCCCGGGCGATCTCGCAGGTCAATGAGGTTCTGGATGAAAAGAGCTTCATCTGCGTGGGGCCCGGTCGGTGGGGAACTGCCAATACGGATTTAGGCGTCTTTGTGAGTTATGCGGATATCCACCGCACGGGGGCTTTGGTGGAACTCTCAGGGGAAGGGATCGGTCCAGCTCCCGAACCTTCCTTGGGGACCCACTTCTTCCAGGATTTAATGGAGGCTGAGATATATCCCTTGGCGCTGGACCTCGACCGTCCAAGCTCGTCTTTCAAACGCTCATTTTTCTACCGGACGCCGAATCGACTTTCCCAATGGATCGATCCGGATCCGGCGCTGGGAAAATGCCTGCGGTTGATCCGCGTGGCGGACCACCGTGCAGGGCACCACCTCGACCTGGTCATGGACGATGAGGAGGGGAAAGCCCTGGCGTATCTGGCCCCTGATACCAAAGAGTAAGCAGAAAGCCTTGGTCTTCTCGGGGGATCGATGCCGCCGGGTTAGGGAAATATAAAAATCAAGAGATGCCAAAATGGCTTCCCAAAAATCGGGAAGCCATTCTTTTGGTGAACAAAGGTGGGCATGCGAAGGGCAGTTAGTTATCTTTTCCGATTTCCTTTGGGGTGAAGACGACTTCTTCTTTCCCGGTCAGCTTATCCTGAATCTTACGGATGATGAGGTCCATGTGGGCCCCGTTGGCGACGAAGTCCAGGGCGTCTCCGGGGACGGTGAGCACGGGGCAGTGCTGGAAATCCTCCACCCACTGTTCGTATAAGTCGTTGATCTGTTTTAAGTATGCGGGTTCAATCCCCTCTTCATAGGCCCGCCCCCGTTTCTTGATGCGCTGTATCAAGGTAGGGACGGAGGCCCGGATGTAGATCACCAGGTCCGGAGGGGGGAGGAATTCCACCAGGACCCGGTAGAGATCCTGGTAGGTTTGGTAATCGCGGTCGGTGATTTGTCCCTGCTGGTATAGATTGTGGGCGAAGATCTCCGCGTCCTCGTACACGGTGCGGTCCTGGACCACGTTACCGTCCAGGTCCATCAGGTTTTTATGAGCCCGCAGGCGCCGGGTGAGGAAGAAGATCTGGGAATGGAAGGCCCAGGTGCGCATGTCTCGATAGAAATCCGCCAGGTACGGGTTTTCGTCTTGAGGTTCAAAACAGGGTGTCCAATCCAGGTAATGACACAACTTGCTTACCAGCGTCGTTTTCCCAACGCCGATATTTCCTGCTACAGCGACAAATTTATCCATAGGTTCTCCAATCATCCCTTCTTTTCAGAGACCGGTTTGAGATAGGCGACGGCTTCGTTTTGAGAGTCGGACATCAACAGGGTAAGCAGATGCCCAGGGCGTTCATTTCTGACGTCAATCAGATGCAGGATGTCCTGAAAACGGGTTTCCTCAGGCATGATATCCAGTAAGACATTATCGGATTGATAGAAGAAATCCTCCTTGAAGATCGTGCGCTCGTCGTCCAAGTACACCGCCAGTGGGAAGATGTTCGACTCCACGAGGTCCTGAAAAAAGTGGGTCCCGAAGGAAGGGTCCGGTTCCATGCCGATGTCCTCTCCGGAAAGCTCAATCAGGGCTTTGGTGTGGTAGATATCGGAATAGCTGACATGGATCCCCAGGTCAGGGTTGTTGGTCCCCCACCGGCCCGAGCCCACGCAGATGAAAGTCTCCTTTGCCAGGCGGGCGTTGACCCGGCCGATGGCGCGACCCAAAGACAGGCGTTCCGCCCGGGTGGGGAGGGCATAATATTTCGCCGGGGGGACAAATAAAACGTAGCGGACGTTTTCCACCTTGCCGCGGGGGATCATACGGTGGGAACTGAAGACGACGTCTTTCCTCTGGATGTCATCCGGGATTTCCACTTCCACCAATTCGGAATGGCTCTGCGGACGGCACTGCAGCAATGTGATGGTCAGCTCCCCATCCGGGGATATCTTCACCGTGAATTCCGTGTCCACCGGCCCTTGGTAGTGGGTTTGCAGGGTGGAAAGGAGGGTGCGCATATATTCGCTGAACCGTGTCTTGCCCAGCAGCCCGTTGAACGTGAGGATGAAATCCTCCGGATCTTTGCCCAGGGGAGTGCTCCGGATGGTGGAGAGGTACCCCCCTTCATCGATTTCAGCCAGGTATCGCAGGGGAGGATAGTGTGGGGAAAGCACCTCTTTGACGGGGAGGGTTTCCATGCGGTTGCTTTCCAAGTTGATCAGGTCCACATGGTGCTGGGTGTAATGCCGGATCTCTTTCACCGAGGTTTCGGGGCGCAGCAAGGGATGGCTGAGGCCCACCAGCCGCGGGTAATCGTCTCCCACGCGTTCCACCGCTCTGGTCCCCAAACCCCACACCAAACGCAGGAAGCCAGCTTCCCGATCTATTTTTGGGGTCCAGCGGAAGATGTTGCGGCTGAATCCGACCCCGGATGTGTGGGGGAGGTAGTATCTCCCAAATCTCTCTCCCTGGACAATTTGGATGAGGACCGCCAGGCGTTCGTCGTAATCAAGCAGCCCTTGTTTGCGGCGGTAGAGCAGGGCGTCCGGGTTGACAGCGCTGGCGTAGACATGGGCGATGGCCCGTGCCAGGTCGCGGTAATTCTCATCCAATGTGCCTTGGTTGGGACAAAACACGCTTTCATATTTACCGGCGAAGGAGGTTCCGAAGTTGTCTTCCAGCAGGCTGGAAGAGCGGACGATGAGGGGCTCCTTCCCTATATTGCTGAGCAATTTCCTGAGCCGCTTTTCAATGTCGAGCGGAAATTCCCCCTCTTTATATTCCTTGGTGATCTGAGGGTAATCGGCGTAAATGTCCTCCGTAGGTTTATATTTCTGGTTGTGCCAGTGCATGAGGTTGTTGTAGGACATGAAGGTGTACATCACCCCGGCACCCAGGTAATAGGAAGGGGGGATATTGAGGGAAGAGATGATCTCTTCGTCCCCAACCGTCCTCATGATCCGGTACGCCAAGAGCATCCCCGCCGCTTTCCCGCCGATTTTGCCGTAGCCGATTTTGCGGCGCTGGATGTCGATCAGGTCCTGGATCTCAAACCACTCTTTGGCGATGTTGACATAGGCGAGATGGTCGCTGATGATCTTGCGGATGAGGACGACGATGATTTCCTGCAGGCGGGGGGTTTGTTCCCGGGCTTTTTTGGGAGGGAGCTTGGTGATCGCCTGGGCATGGTCGAAGAGCATTTCAATGGGGGCCAGTTCGGGGTTGAAGGATACGGAGATTTCCTGGAGGCTGGTCTTTGTGTCCGAGAGGGCTTCTTTGACGATTTTTTCAAAGCGCTCGTAGGGCAAGTTATAGCCAAAGTAGAAGTCGGTCAGGGTGTCGCGCACCCGCGAAAGGCGGACCTCCCACATCTCCGCGGTCTCCTCCCCAAAGGGGTCATCCAGACCTTCTCTCTTCTGGGATTGGAGGGCTTGTTTGCGGACTTCCGCCTCGAATTGTTTCGGGGTGATCACCCCGGCGTCGAACAACGCTTGGCGCATGCGCTCGCGGATGTGGGTTTGCAAAATGGGGTATTGGGCCAGCGCCAGATAGATCCGCGTGGCTTGATCGGAATTCTGCGTGGGAACGGTCATGTTTTCTAAGTTATCAACAATAAGAACCCGGTTTCGCATCCTGAAACCGGGATCTGTATTGGGCTGGGTAAGGGAATGTCCGTTTAATTCCCCAAATGCATGGGCATGATCACGTGCAGGAAGTTTTCCTCTCCTACGGGGCGGATCACGCCGGGGCTGGTCGGTTTCGTCGTCTCCAGGGCTACGTTGGGGGTGTCGATCACATCTAGGACTTCCCGCAAATACCGGACGTTGAAGGCGATGATCAAATCAGGGCCTTCGATAGTGGCGTCTAATACCGATTGGCTTGACCCGGTTTCTTCTGATTGCCCGGAAATTTCCACTTCTCCGGGCTCCATCTCCTCATTGCCCGGGGAGATGTTGATCTGGGCGATCAACGACCCCTCGCGGGCGAAGATCTCCGCTTGTTTGCAGGCCTTCAGGAAAGCAGATGAAGAGAGCAAGGTGCGGGTCTGATAATTTTTGGGGATGATTTGCTGGTAATCGGGGAAGGTCCCTTCAATTAATTGCGAAACCAGTTCGGTGTTTTTGGTGCGGAAGATGACCTGTCCTCTGCCCGGAGGGAGGGACATGGTGATCACTTCGCTGCCGTCTTCGCTGACGCGTGCCAATTCGCTCAAAGCCCGGGCCGGGATGACCACTTTAAACGGCTTTTCGACCGGGGAGGAAAGGTCCGCTGTTCGCACGGAGAGACGGAAACCGTCAGCCGCAGCCAAAGTCAGTTCATCTTCATCCGCGGTGACCAATACTCCGGTGAGGATGGGTCGGGCTTCATCTTTGGACGCGGCGAAAACCACCTGCCGGATCATTTCCTTCAAATCCTTGACGTTAATCTCTACGCTAGGTTCCTCGTCAGGGGTGGGCATGGGGGGGAATTCTTGGGCATCGATGCATTTGATGTCCGTGTTCAAAGAGCCGCTTTGGATGTTCAGGGTTTGGGTGTTCGCGTTGAGGGAGATGTCTGTCTTGTCCGGAGGGAGGGTGCTCACCAAATCCGTGAAAGTCCGGGATGGGACGGTAGTCGAACCCTCCTCCTCGATTTTGGCGTTGATCCAGGAGGTGATCCCCAATTCGAGATTGGTGGCGGACAACCGCAGCCGGCCTTCGTCCGTGGCCACCAGGATGTTGGAGAGCACGGGCAGCGTGCTGCGGGGAGAGACGGCGCGGGAAACGATGCTCAAGCCGTGGGCTAATTCTTCTTGCAAGACAGAGAACTTCATAGGCATAATCCTCATCGTGTGGTCTGCTAGATTCTGTATATAGAGTATACAATGATCCCCCAAAAATTGCTAGGCAGGATCGTGATCAGACGCCTGTCCCTTTGTCCCCAAGAAGGGGGCTGATGGCGTCTTGACAGGGCAAAATCCCCTAAAATTGACAGCCTATGGGCAGCGTGTTATAATCCGCCCAACAATCGAATACATGCCTCTGATGGCACTCTTATCCAGAGAGGTGGAGGGATCGGCCCTGTGAAACCTCGGCAACCGGTCGGCGGAATCTTCGCTGAAGATGGTGCCAACTCCGACAGACGGGTTCTGGAAGATGAGAGGGCAGGAGCGATTTACGTGCCCTTTCTCGCAAGTCAGAAGGGGCAAAATTTTTAACGGCTACTCGCTCTTAACAATGGAGGATGTATGGATGTCACCCTGAATCACACAGCCAGTTTGTTATTTACCTCAGAATCGGTCACCGAAGGTCACCCGGATAAGATGTGTGACCAGATCAGCGATGCGGTGCTGGATGCCTGCTTGGAACAAGACCCCATGTCGCGGGTGGCCTGCGAGGTGGCCACCAAGACGGGATACGTCATGCTCCTGGGGGAGATCACCACGAAGGCGGATATCGATTACGACGCTTTGGCCCGGGAAGTGGTTACCGGTATCGGCTACGACCGGGCCAAGAAAGGGTTCGACGGCGCGACCTGCGGTGTGCTGGTGGCCGTCTCCCAACAATCCGGCGACATCGCCCAAGGGGTGGATCAGGCCCTAGAAGCCAGAGCGGAGAGGATGACGGAAAAGGCGATCGAGGCCGTGGGTGCGGGCGATCAAGGGATGATGTTCGGGTATGCCTGCAACGAGACCCCGGAATTGATGCCCATGCCCATCTCCCTGGCCCACAAACTCGCCAAGCGATTGGCAGCCGTGCGCAAGGACGGCACCTTGGATTGGGTGTACCCGGATGGGAAGACCCAGGTCACGGTGGAATACGAGTACGGGAAACCCAAACGAGTGGACACGGTCTTGATCAGCACCCAGCATGCCCGGGACGTTGGACAGGGGGAGATCCGGGAGGCGATGATCGAGCATGTCATCCACCCTGTCCTTCCAGAGAATATGATCGATGATGACCTTAGAATCCTGGTCAATCCCACTGGTCGGTTTGTGATTGGGGGGCCGATGGGGGATTCGGGGATGACGGGCAGGAAGATCATGGTCGACACCTACGGGAGCATGGGCCGGCACGGCGGGGGCGCCTTCAGCGGCAAGGACGCCACCAAAGTGGACCGCTCCGCAGCCTACGCCACCCGTTGGGCGGCGAAGAACGTGGTCGCGGCCGGTTTGTCGGACCGCTGTGAGCTGCAGGTGGCCTATGCCATTGGTGTAGCCCACCCCCTGAGCATCAATGTGGAGACCTACGGCACCGGTCATGTGGATGATGATTTGATCGTGGAGTTGGTCCAGAAGCACTTCGACCTCCGTCCGGGGGCCATCATCCGCGACCTCGGCTTGCGGCGCCCCATCTTCCAGCAGCTGGCGGCTTACGGCCATTTCGGCCGCGATGACTTGGATCTGCCTTGGGAGAAGACGGACAAAGCGGACGCCCTCCGCCAGGACGCGGGGTTGTAGTGGGGAAACCAGGAGGGGCGTCATGCCTGAGCGGCAGTGAAACCGCCGCTCAGGGCCCGGTGGTGGGGGAAGGGGCCGCCGGCTGGCGTATGGCCTGCGTCGCAGCCGCCTTTGGGTTGCTCTCTACCCTCAGTTCGGGAGCCAGCAGCTCAAGGTCAGCGATCATTAAACGGATTGCAAGGAGTGAGAGGGGAAATTGAATCCCTCCAAATCGCGATCGCCACCGGGAGCCAACCTTGGGAGGAGATCGCCCTGAGTGCGAAGGCATTGTCAGATCCTACCCAGATCTTGTTCCATGATGAAGAAGCTGGTTTAATGAAGAGTGACGGTTGGCCCATTTACTCAAATATCCCCCTCTGGGAAGGGGTTTTGGAGAGAGACCTTCGGGGCAGACGATTATGGGTGATAGTGTATAATGACTTTCCCTGAGTTTATGACAATCTTTTTGGAGGTCGAGTTTTGAGGTCATTGAGGTTTGTTTTTCGGTTCGTACGTGAATATACGGGTGTGTTGATGTTAACCGTGTTGAGCATGCTCTTGCTGGTGGGCGTACAACTGCTCGCTCCCTGGATTATCAAAACGATGGTCGCCACTGTGACCGAGACAGGGGTAGGGCCGGAGGATATGGGCCGCATTACCCGATTGGCTCTCTGGGCATTGGCCTTGTATATTTTCCGGGCAGGTTTGCAGTTTGTACGCAGTTATATGGCCCATGTCGCCGGCTGGAGCGTGGTCGCAGATGTGCGCGCGTTTGTGTACGAGCACCTGCAGCGCCTATCCCTGCAATTTTATGAGGAAAAGCAGACCGGCCAGTTGATGTCCCGGGTGGTGAATGACACCGATTTACTCGAGCATTTAATTGCCCACGCCATCCCGGACGTAACAGCGAATACATTGATGCTGGTGGGGGTCATCGCCGTTCTATCGAATATCAATTGGCAGCTGACGTTGTTGAGTTTGATCCCCGTTCCCTTGATCGTCTTGGGAATGCAGGGCTTTACCAAATATGTCCGCCCGGCGTTCCGGGAGCGGCAAGCGGAATTAGGGGAGTTGAATGCCACCCTGAATGATAACCTCTCTGGGGTTCGGGAAATCAAGGCTTTTACTCGTGAAGAAAGCGAGCAGGCCCGGGTCATGGATCACATTATCCGCTATCGAGATTCCATGCTGCGCGCCCTGCGTTTGATGGCCACATTTCGCCCCTTCATCAACTTTGCCTCTTCATTGGGGACCATTATTTTAATATACTTTGGAGGACGATTCATTTTGGGGGAGACCTTGGTCATCGCCGATCTGGTGGCGTTTTTCCTGTACCTGGAATTGCTGTACCAACCGGTGCGCGAGTTGAGCGGCGTTTGGGAGAGGGTGCAGCGATCCCTGGCCGGGGCAGAGCGTGTTGCTGAGTTATTGGAGGAGGCCCCGGACATCGTTGAAAAGCCGGATGCGGTTGAATTAGAGGGAAGGGCCCGAGGGGCTATTGAACTGAAGGATGTTGGTTTTCGCTATTCTCAAGGAGGCCCGGTCTTAGAGAACATCAATCTCGAAATAGAGCCCGGGACTGTGGTAGCCTTGGTGGGGCCAACCGGGGTGGGGAAGACCACCCTGGCAAACCTCATCCCCAGATTTTACGATGTCAGTGAAGGGTCGATTACCTTGGATGGATATGATATTCGTGATCTCACCATCCAAAGCCTCCGCCGACAGTTCAGCATTGTCTTGCAGGATGTATTCCTCTTCCACGGTAGCGCGCGAGAAAACATCCTCTTTGGTCGTAAAGATGCCACAGAGGAAGAAATGATCCATGCCGCGAAAGTCGCCAACGCCCATGAGTTTATTACCCAATTGCCGGATGGGTACAGTACGGTGATAGGAGAGCGAGGTGTGAAATTGTCAGGGGGAAAAAAACAGCGTCTGGCGATCGCTCGGGCGGTGCTTAAGGATGCACCCATCCTGATTTTAGATGAGGCGACTTCTTCTGTGGATACCGAAACTGAGCTCTTGATCCAACAGTCCCTGGAGCGGTTAATGGTGGGAAAGACGGTCATCGTCATCGCCCATCGGCTGTCCACCATCCGCAGCGCGGATCTGATCGTCGTTCTGGAAGGCAAGGGTATCGTGGAGAGGGGGACCCATGAAGAATTGATGGCCTTAGATGGTCTCTACAGACGCTTGAACGACGTTCAGGTAGATCGTACCCCGGACTGGCGCGGGGTTCGGGAAGATCGCCAGCGGATGAACATTTGACGGTTTTGGATCAGTGAAGTTCGATCTGGGGATGGCGAAATATCCATCTTCTACTGCGCACATATGTTTTAATTGGAAACCGCCCTTGTTCGAGGGCGGTTTTGATCATGTATCAATCGTAACTCCTCTAATGGGATGGTTGTTTTATACCAGGGGCCTGAAGCAGGCCCTGGTTTGATATCAACTTCTGGCCCAGACTCCTGAAAGAACCGCTCGCTGAGGGGGGGACATTGGGAAACGTGCCGGAGCCCATGCTGGAAGTCGCGTACGCGGAGCATGGCTGGGATCCGGAGATGGGAAGGCCCACCCGGTCCACATTGGAGCGTCTGGGGTTTGATTTCACGCTGGAAAGCTGAGCATCATGGATTGCCTTACGTGTGGGACATTGCCAATGTTGGGGGAAATCGGACGTGCTTGGCGGGAGATCAGCTGATTAGAGGATTCCCCCTTCTTGTCAAGTCAATGCCGTGTGTTATGATACCCCAGATGAGAAAGGAAAACAGAGGACAAACGTCCTGGCAGCAGAACCTGCGCGCCATCTGGTTCACAGAGCTGGTGGCCATCATCGGCTTCGCCGTCATCCTTCCCCTCTTACCACTCTATGTCAAAGATCTTGGGGTCGAAGGCGAACGGCAGGCCAGGATCTGGTCCGGGTTAATCTACTCCGCCCATTCAGTGACTATGGCCGTCTTCGGTCCCATCTGGGGCGCACTCAGCGATCGCTACGGACGGAAGGTGATGGTCGAGCGGGCCATGTTTGGCGGGGCGGTAATGATGACCCTGATGGGGATGGCGCAGAGCCCCTTGCAGTTGGTGATTCTCCGTGCGGTCCAAGGTGCGCTGACCGGCACGGTGACGGCGGCGACGACCCTGGTAGCCACCACTGCCCCGGAAGAGCGGACCGGATATGCGCTGGGTACGCTGCAGATGGCCATCTACGTCGGCGCCTCAGTGGGGCCTTTGCTGGGCGGCGTGGTGGCGGACACCTTCGGCTACAGGGCTGCGTTTTTCCTCACCGCTGGGCTGCTTCTGACGGCAGGGCTGGCCGTCCATGTCTTCGTCAGGGAGCCCCATCGAACCCAGAACCAGGCAAACAATCCAACCTCAGAGGACGATGAGAAGAGGACGCTGCGTCAGCGGATTTGGGACCATCTCTCTCCGGCTCTGGCATCTGCTCCGGTGGTGAGTGTGCTTGCCGTGCGGTTGTTGATGAATTTGGGCGGCCGCCTGCCGCGACCGACATTGCCCCTCTTCGTGGAGGCGATTTCTTCGCCGGGCACCCGGGTGGCGACCATCACCGGTGTGATCACCGGGGCAGGCGCGTTAGGTGGGGCGATCGGGGGTCGAGAGCTCGGTAAGCTCAGCGATCGGATCGGCTACCGCTCGATATTAATTTCTTCTGCCCTCGTCTCTATCCTGTGTTATGTAGGCCAATCAATGGTGAAGCGCTCCCTGTGGATGATCCCCCTTCAAGCCGGGATCGGCCTGGCCATGGGCGGGATCCTGGCCTCGATCCGGGCCTTGCTGGCTGAGCTGGCACCCCAGGGACGCGAAGGGATCGTGTACGGTGTGGAGAGCAGCGTCACCTCGGTGGCCAATGCCATCGGGCCCATGACCGGCAGCGCCCTTGCCGCAGCCCTGGGGCTCCGCGCCCCCTTCCTGGCCGCCGCCGTCGTCTTTGCCCTCGCCATGTTCGCAACCTTCCGCTTGGTGCCGAAGAAGTAATTTATGCATCACGGGCTCGATTTATTTTTCGATGCGCAGGGGCGTGATGGGGGAAAGAAAAAAGATGGTTCCTTTAAGGATGATTTTTCCCAAATATTTTGGAATCAACTATGGTCACTTTGGAGGTGTTATTGGTATGGTAGAAGCGTATTTTTCACCCCAGAGAAGAGATAAATTTTTTCTTCATACTTCTTGATCGCCTGGAAATTCAATCTCTATTTTTGTTCGCATCTAGCGAAATGACCTTTATAAGTTTTATACCAATCTTTAGGCGAAAGTTCTTATATTTGGGTTGGAATATTTTGATTATTACCTTTGAACGCGTCCTGATCTTTTTCCGCCTGCAAGTTGTTTCACTTCGTCTACAGAGACAAGGTTGGCGTCACCAGGAATGGAGTGTTTAAGGCAAGAAGCGGCTGCGGCAAATTCTAATGCTGTTTCGTCCTCCATACCTGAGATCAACCCGAAAATTAATCCGGCGGAAAAAGAATCTCCACCGCCAACGCGATCGACAATGTCGGTGATATCGTAATGGGTGCTCAAGAAGAAATCCTTGCCGTTGTGTAAACAAGCTGACCAACCGTTGTGACTGGCGCTGTAACTCTCACGCAAGGTGATGGCCTGGTACTGCAAATTGGGATAAGCCTCTAGCATTTTCTCGCACAGAGCTCGATACTTTTGTGGATTAAGTTCACCTGTTTTGACCTCTTCCTCCCAATCACCAGCTTCAACTGAGATTCCTAAGGAGAGCTGACAATCCTCCTCGTTAGCGATGCCAACATCAACATAACGTACCAGTTCGCTCATCACCTCAGGCGCATTTTTCCCGTAGTTCCACAATTTAGACCGATAATTGTAATCACATGAAACAGTCAAACCTTTTTGCTTGGCTGTTTTCACGGCTTCCAGCGATAGATCGGCTGCGCTCTGACTTATTGCTGGTGTAATACCAGTAACGTGGAACCAGCTCGCATCGTCAAAAATGCGTTCCCAGTCTAAGCTTTGGGGGTCGAGTGTGGCGATCGCCGAATTCGACCTGTCGTAGATCACTTTTGATGGGCGTTGGTTGGCACCCGCTTCCAAAAAGTAGACGCCTATTCGCTCTCCACATCTTGCAATCTCTGAGGTGTCAACTCCTTTGCTACGAAGATATTCAATACAAGAGTCGGCGATGGGATTCTTTGGGAGGGCGGTCACAAAAGTAGCATCCAAACCGAAGTGCGCTAAAGATACAGCCACGTTCGCTTCACCACCTCCAAATGTGGCCTCAAGCAATGGAGACTGAAAGAAACGCTCGAAACCAGGTGATTTCAACCGTAACATGATCTCGCCAAACGTTATCACATGTGTATTCATATGCTACTCCTCTCATCCTCGAATTTGGCGCACGACGTTTACCGCTTCCTGTGCCAAGCAAGTGATCTCGTCAAATGCCTCCGTGGAAATGAGTTTAGAAGGAGCCAACCAGCTACCACCGCAAGCGTGAACCGTGGACAATTTTAGATACCCAACGAGGTTTTGTGGATTGACACCTCCGGTGGGAATGAACTTAACGTCGCTGTAGGGACCGGACATGGCTTTTAGCATCACAGCACCCCCCAGCGCTTCGGCAGGGAAGAATTTCAGAATTTCCAGGCCTTTGTCCAATGCCATCTCAATTTCAGTGGGAGTGGCAATACCCGGGGTTACCGGCACTTCATTCTCCAGACACCAATCTACCACCTTGGGATTGAAACCAGGAGAGACGATAAATTTAGCGCCAGCATCCACAGCTCTTTTTGCCTGATCTACGGATAATACAGTCCCTGCCCCCAATACGAGGTCGGGGAACTCGGATGCTATGTGCTGGATGGATTCCTCAGCCGCCTTTGTCCGGAATGTGATCTCCGCACGTGGAAGACCGCCAGCCACCAGAGCTTCAGCTAATCGTGGTGCGTGTTTTGCGTTTTCAATCTTAACGACCGGCATAAGGGCTAATCTACCAATTTTCTCTAGTATTTGCTCCATGCTTTTTCCCTGACAATGGTTATGCAAATCTTATAGGTTTTTATGTATGAACCCGCAAGGCATTTGCCTATTCCTTTATAGTCTATCTTAACAGATCAGACCTTTCATAGACCCATGGTGATTGCATATATACCTTAACAGGTTAATCACGTGGTTTTATTTGTCTTATTAATTTTTGCATCAGATATTAAAAAATGTCCAGATTCGGAATCCCGTTTGAGGTATGATTCTCCCCAGGTTCCAGATAGCCGGCTCTCCTACGATTCTGAATCGCGCTTGTCTATATATCGGGGTTTCAACCTGACACAGATCATCCGCACACCAAAGGGAATTCTGCCGAAATGTTCCCCGGACCAATTCGGCATGAGTTGAACGAAATTGGAGGATGAGCCCCAGAGGGAGGCGTTTGAATTCGCCCCCTTCAAGGGCTCACCTATTCTACACGTCTAGAAGAGAGAATCTGGGTCGTAGTACTGGCAGGCATTATCGGGTGTGATGAGCGGAGAATGCAAAACCGTGTCCTTCTCCGGAATCGCTCCAGCCAGAACTGCCATCATCCGATGGAACCCAGCTCGACCGATCTCATCCGAGTCGTTCTTACCTGTGCACTTATAGTTGGTGCCGTCCATGATCGCTTTCAAGGCTTCTTTCTGCCCATCTACGCCACACAGGAACATTTCCTCGCTGCGACCAGCATCCCCGATGGCCCTTTGTGCCCCGAGGCACATGGAGTCATTCTCGCAGAAGACAGCATCGATGTTGTCGTATTTAGCCAGCATATCTTCCATGACTTTGAAGCCACCGTCCTCAGCCCAGCCGCCAAAGTCAGGTGCCTTTATGACCTCGATGTCGGTCTCTTCGATCACGGAAAGGACGCCATTGGTGCGTGCCAAACCGATCGTGTTATCCGCTGGTCCACCGCGAATGATCAACAGCCGGCCTTCGCCTCCCAACTGTTCCTTGATGTAATTTCCATCTTGGACACCGATTTGGTAGTTGTCAGGTCCTATCCAGCTGGTGTAAGGGCCGCCCTTCAATTTCCTGTCCACCATGATCACGGGGACGCCGGCTTGTTCGGCGGCATCCAGCGCTGCTGGAGCAGCTTCGATTGGACCGGCGTTGATGATGATCCCATCTACTCCTTTCGCTAAAAGATCGTCGACGTCAGAAGTCAGCTTTTCGATGTCGGCCTCGGCATCGGTTGGGTGCAGGGTGACATTTTCGTAGTAGCCTGCCTCTTCTTGGGCCGCTTCAGACATAGCGACGAAGTAAGGAGCAGCCAGCGTGAAGTTGATCATACCGATGTCAAACTCCTCGGCCTCTTCTTCTGGGGCAGCGGTGGGTGTGGCTGGTTTGCAACTGGTGACGATGACTGACAGAACTAAGACCAAAACAATCGGGACTATTAGATAGCGTTTCATCAGTTAACCTCCTCATTTCTCTTGCTTAAACTTTCACCATTATTTTCCACCGTAAACGATTTTTCTCTTCGTATACTCACCTCCTCTTTCCCCATTATCGTTCTTTTTGACGGGCCAATACAGCGAGCAGGATGATAAGTCCTTTGACGATTTTTTGATAGTAGGTTTGCACAGCAAACAAATTCAAGAGGTTATTAATTAATCCCAAGACCAATACCCCACCAAAGGTGCCAATTGCGCCTCCCCCCCCTCCTCCTAAGATCGCGCCACCGATCACACACGCAGCGATGGCGTCCAATTCATACCCCGCTCCCACCCGGGGTTGAGCAATTCCCAAACGGGAGGATAGAATTACCCCCGCTATGCCCGAGAAAAGACCAGAGATCACATACGAAAGCATAATGTGGCGCTTGACATTGATACCTGCCAGCCGGACTGTTTCCTCGTTCCCTCCAATGGCCACGATGGATCGCCCCGTTGTTGTCCGATTAAGAAAAATCCACATAAGGGGAAAACAAGCTAACATGATGATGGCTGAGACGGGGATAGGTCCCAAGAAAGCACCACCCAATGCGCCGCGGAACGCAGGATTGGTGGGGACTTTGGGAACATCCGAGTACACATATACCGCCCCTCGAATCGCGCTCATGGTAGCCAAAGTGACGATAAAAGAGGGCAACTTGAACCTTGCTACGAGAAAACCGTTTATCCCTCCGGTTAACATTCCTACAATCACACCGATGAAATATGCTGGGAGCAGACCTATTTGATCTGCCAGACCGGCGCTTATGATCCCACTCAGCGCTACGATGGATCCAACGGAGAGATCGATTCCTCCCGTGAGAATCACGGCCAACATCCCCAGGCTGACAAGGCCGTTGGTGACGATCTGGCGGAGGAGATTGCTGATGTTTTGGGTTGTGAAGAAAACGTCCGAGACCGAAGCAGCGATCAGCACCAGGGTGATGAAAGCCGCCATAAAGCCGTAATCCGCCCACTGGCGACGCGCGTTCCCTTCAAGCCATTCAAGTAGCCAATCGGGTAAGAAGGCGAGGGCTTGACTTTTAGGATTGTCAGAAGAATTTGATGACATTATCTCGAAACTCCTTTTATTGACTCACTCCTGCTGCAGAGGCCAAGAATTTCTCTTCGGTGGCTTCTGCACGTGTGAACCTGCCAACTAAACGGCCTTCTCGCAGTACCAAAGATCTGTCGGCCATGCCTAATATCTCTGGCAATTCTGACGAGATAAAAAGGATCGCCACACCTCTATCTGCCAAGTCTCTTATAGTGCGATAGATCTCGAATTTTGTCGCCACATCTACCCCTCGGGTTGGCTCATCCAACAGCAGCACCTTTGCTTTTGCGAGGAGCCATTTCGCCAAAACCACTTTCTGCTGATTTCCCCCACTCAACGTACGGATTATTCGCCCGAGTTGAGGAGGGCGTATATCCAGTTGCTGCACTTTTTCCTCCACCAAGGCGTCCTGTTGTTCTCGGTTTAAAAAAATTAACTGGCTCATCTGGTCCATAGAGGCTAAACTCACATTGTCACGGATGGTGCAGCTCATCACCAAACCATTTCGTTTTCGATCCTCAGTGACTAATGCAAGCCCCTGGTTAACAGCGTCTTGAGGTGATTGGATATTACACTTATTGCCTTCCAAATAGATCTCCCCTGAGGTGGGTCGCTCTGCCCCAAAAATGCATCGGGCCACCTGAGTCCGTCCACTGCCTACGAGTCCAAACATTCCCAAGATCTCTCCCTTTTCCAAGGTGAAGGAAATATCCTCGAAGGCCCCTTTTTGAGTTAAACCTTCCACTCTTAAGATCTCCTCCCCGCTTGGCTTTGCGCGACGATCTGGAAAGAATTCACCTAGTGTTCGACCTACCATCATCTTGATCAATTGATCCTCGCTTGTCTCCTCTCTTGGTACAGTATCTACTACCTCTCCATCCTTGAGCACCGTGATGCGATCCGCTATTTCAAATACGTCGCTCAAACGATGAGAGATGTAGAGAACTTGCACGGATTCGTCCTTGAGCTTCCGGATCAAATTGAAAAGAAGCTTCAACTCCTCTTGGGAAAGCACAGCCGAAGGCTCATCCAGGATGAGGATGCGGGGTTTTTCAGCGACCGCTTTGGCAATCTCCACCATCTGTTGGTGAGAGACGCTCAAGCGTGAGATTGGCGTTTTTACCTTGATGTTGGTGAAGCCGATTTCGTTTAGGATCTTTTCCGCTCGCTGATAGGCCTCATCCCAATCGATCAGCCAATTTAAGCCTGTAATGGGCATGTGCCCCATTAACATATTCTCGGTCACAGAAAGATGGGGGATCAAACTGAACTCCTGGTGCACAGCCCTGATTCCCAGAAGCTGGGCGTCATGAGGGGAGGAGATCTCTACCGGGGAACCCTCCAAAAGTATGTTTCCTTGATCCTGTTTTACAGCCCCGTTCAGAATGTTTACTAGCGTGGTCTTTCCAGCGCCATTTTCTCCGATAATGGCGTGCACCTCTCCTCTTGCAGCTGAGAAGTCCACATCGAGCAGCGCTTGTGTCCCGTTGTAGCTTTTGCTAATTCCCTGCATTTGCAAGAAGGTTGAGTTTTCCATAAAGATGTTTATTCCTGGGGTTTTGAGAAGGCATTATAGACCAAGATGGTTTTTTGCTCCGTCATTTCATTCAGGGTGTCATGAAGCCCCTCTCGTCCGTGACCACTCATCTTTACTCCCCCGAAAGGCAAACTCTCAACGCGCACCGCAGAGGACCAATTGATGATCACCCCTCCTGCCTCTAATCGATGCGCTACGTCAAGAGCCTGGGAAATGTCCTTGGTGAATATCGCCGCTTGAAGACCATAAGGACTGTCGTTGGCCATCTCCACTGCCTGATCGACGGTGTCAAAGGCTACCAGTGGTGCAACGGGCCCGAAGGTTTCCTCGCAAAAAAGCTCAACATCGGTAGGAACGTTGGTGAGGACAGTGGGTTCGATAAAGGCATCGTGCCTTTTTCCCCCGGTCATCAACTTCGCTCCAGCCTCAATGGCTTCGTTGATCACAGCCTCCACCTCCCGCGCTGCTTTCTCGTTAGTTAATGGCCCTACGTCCGTGTCCTCTTCCATTTGGTCCCCTATTTTTAGCGCTTTGGTCTTTTCCGTCAGGATCTCTGCGTAGCGATCGTATACCTGCGCATCCACGAAAATGCGCTTAACTGCGCAACAGATTTGACCATTTCCTCGGGCCAGGCGTCCGAGGATGACTGCGTCAGCAGCTCTTTCAAGGTCGGCATCTGCACAAATGATGGTGGGGTCGTTTCCACCTAATTCAAGGTGAACTTTTTTAAGTGTTTTCGCGGCTAATTCTGAGATCCTCACTCCTACCTTCACGCTGCCAGTCAGTGTGACTAACTGGATCCCGGGGCTTTTAGCCAAGAACTCGCCGATCAATTTCCCTGGCCCAGTGATCATCTGATGTGCAGCCTTAGGAACACCAGCCTCTTCTATTATCTCGGCGATTTTCAGCAGTGTTAAGGGGCAATCACTAGGTGGTTTCGCGATCACAGCATTCCCAGCAGCTAAAGCTGCAGCACCTTTGTGAGCGTAGAGTTCGACGGGGTAATTGAAAGGTATGATCGCTGCCACTACACCCAGTGGTTGACGGATGGTGACCGCAAAGTGTCTTTCTAAACCGGGCACTGCATCCATGGGGATTTCCCGTCCGAAGATCCGCTTCGCCTCTTCTGCAAACCCTCGGAAAATGCGTATCGCAGCCCCCAATTCCTCACGGGTTTGCTGTATGGGTTTCCCATTTTCTTTAGCCAGCAATGCACTTAAGCCAGCCTTCTCAGCCTCTATAGCATCAGCGACGCGAAACAGGATGGCCGCTCGTTCATGAGCTGGCAGGTTAGCCATAGCCTTTTTTCCTTGTTGAGCCGCTTTCAAAGCAGCTTTGGCATCCTCCAGAGTCGCAGATGGTATCTTATCGATAACGCTTCCGGTACCAGGATTGAGGACATCCAACCATTTACCGTCGGTTGCTTCTACCCATTGACTGTCAATTAACATCTTCATAAATTAATCCTCCTTGGATATTGAGCCTCGATTACAAAGGTAGGCTCATAGAAATTCCCCCCAGAGAATGTGATGTAAGTTTAAGGTGCGCCGTATCGCCTTTTGGCAATCATGTGACCAAGCAAGAAGATACGGGATGAGAAAATTAAGGAAACGAATATTTATTAGGGACGATATCCCATCCTCTTGGAAATTTCCGAAGCGATTTCCCTAACGAAAGGTCCCCATTTTTGACATAGCTTTTTACTCATACGGTTTGCAGGCCCAGATACACTGATCGCGCCGATTGCCTTACCAGAATGGTCAAAGATTGGGCTACCCACACAACGCACGCCTAGTTCATTTTCTTCATCGTCGATCGCGTATCCTTCCCTGCGTACGTTGTCCAATTCCTCACGGAGGTCATCTGGAGATCTAACTGTATGGGGGGTTCGCAACGTAAGACCTTTATTGATAATCTTCTCCAATCGATCAGGGGAATAAGCTAGGATGGATTTACCTAAGGAGGTGCAATGCATGGGCATACGCCCCCCAATTCTAGAAGCCATCTGTATGGAGTGGGAACTGTCGACCTTGTCGATATAAACAACTTCGTTTTCTGAAGGGACGGCCAAGTGAGCTGTTTCTTGGGTTTTTTCAGTTAGTTTGTTAAGGAATGGCTCAGTCACTTCCCGTAAACTGTGATCACGGAGGTAGACGCCTGCAAGCTCGATTAACTTAGGCCCTAAGGAGAAACGATCTGATTCATCTCGATTGACAACATCCAAATTTTCAAAAGTGCTCAAATAGCGAAGGGCAGTACTTTTCGATGTCCCTAATTTTTCTGAAACATCTGCTAAAGAGGTTCCCTTATTTGAGGCAATAAAGTCAAGGATGGTGAAGGCTTTGATTACCGTGGAGGACATCTTATGCTCGTCGCTCAATCCAAAGCTCCTTTCCAGAATAATGGGGTTTTGTAAATGATGGATGATGTTCTAATATTTAGAATGATGTTCTAAATTATAGAACTATATGGGTGGTTTGTCAAGATCTCGATTCAGGTAAACCGCGTTTTATGCGGACTTCTTCACTTTTTTGGACATAAATATGTTTGAGGCCAAATCCCGTCTTGTTTTGAGAAACTCCAATTTTATAAAATCCAGAGTCGTGAGCCGAATCCTACCATCACCAGCGGACCTAAAGCAGATGTCTTTAATGAAGTGCGTATATATTCATCTTGGTATTGGGTAATTGAAAAAACCTCCCTGCGTGTAGGGCGGTTTTTGATTCTATTTCATATGCATCTTTCCCATTATCGCGGCATTTCTAACCCGTGGGCTTCCAGCAGGGCCTGGTCGGCCATCAGCTCCTGGGTGGGACCGTCGGCGACGATTTTCCCCTGGTCCATGATCACCATACGCGGGAAGACTTCCTCCACGAAGGCCATGTCGTGGGAGGAGACGAACATGGTCAACTCCATCTTTTCCAGGAACTCGATCAACGAGCGCCGGGCGCGGGGGTCCAGCCCCCCGGTCGGTTCGTCGAAAACCAGGATGTCGGGATGCATGGAGAGCACGGTGGCGATGGCGATGCGCTTTTTCTCCCCCAGGCTGAGGTGGTAGGAAAGCCGGTCGGCGTAGTCCCTCATCCCCACCCGCCGCAGCGCTTCCTCAACCCGGGCCTGAATTTCCTCTTCCGCCAGGCCCATGTGCAGGGGCCCAAAGGCCACATCCTCAAACACGGTGGGCGAGAAGAGCTGGTCATCCGGGTTTTGGAAGACCAACCCGATCCGGGAGCGGATGAGCGGGAGGTTGTCTTCCGTGAGGGGTAGGCCCATGACCTGAATTTCACCTTCCCCTTTGTATACGCCGTTGAGCTGCAGCATAAGGGTGCTCTTCCCAGCCCCGTTGGGCCCGACCAGGGCGACTTTCTCGCATTGGTCGATTTCCAAAGAAACGCCTTCCACAGCAAGATGACCATCCGGATAGGTGAAGCTGACGTCCTTCAACGCCAGGGCGGTGCCGTCGCATTCAAGGTTGTGGGGAAGGGGCTCGTCGTCTTTATGGTAAATGGGCATACGATTTCCTGTCTAAATAAACAACATCAGGTGCTCATCTGAAATGGACGAGGGCTTGCAGGAGCAGTAAGAGCAGAGCGCTCCCACTTAAGGTGAGCCAATCCTTGGCCTGCATGATGTGGGGGTTGAGGGTCAGGAGGTGGCCCCGGTATCCCCTGTCCTGCATGGCTTGGTAAATCCTCTCGCTGCGTTCGATACTGCGCAAGAACAACTGCCCCACCATGCTGCCCCCGATTTTCACGTTCTGGGCCAGGGAGGTCCCGCTTTTCCGGCCCGGCAGTTGCGCGCTTCGGGCGGATCGGGCCCGGATCAGACGCCGGGCTTCGTCCAGTAATACAAAGAGGTAGCGGTACATGAAGGAGATCGTGGAAACGAGCACCGGGGGGATTTTCAGGTGACGGAGGGCGTGCATCAGGTCGGGGAATTTCGTGGTCGCGGAGAGCAGGATGGCGGTTTGCACGGACAGCCAACTCCGGGCGATGATGCTCCCAAAACGGGTCAGGCCTTGCGGGCTGGCTTCCCATCCCCAAAAAGGGAGGGTGAAGAGCGTTTCCCCCGGCGTGGAGAAAACGGTGGTGATGGCAGCCAGGGTGAAGGGCAGGACAATCCCGGCTCTGGTCATCAAAAACGAAAACCGGATTTTGGAGAAAGCAGCGGCCGAGAGAAGCAGCAGCCAGGTTACCCCCAAAGCAAGCCAGGCCCCGTCCGGCAGGGAGACGTTGGAAAGGATCACCAACAAGGTGAGGACCACTTTCACACGGGGGTCCAGCCTGTGGACGGGGCTGTTTTTGGTTTGGTAGAGGTTTAATGTCGCGCTGTTCACGTTTCCTTAGGAGTTGATGATTTCAGCGGTCTTGTGATCAGGAAAAGTATACCACCTACCAAGATCACACCGAGAACCCCAGCCAAAATGGTGGAGAACGCGGACTCTCCCAGGAAGGGCAGGGTGTAATCGGGCAGGATCTGATAAGGGGCATCCTGTCCCTGATTAATGAACCCCAGGTTGATGGCCACGCGCTCCAAACCATCAGGAGAGGCTGAGGCCAGGGGGGAGATCAGGACCACGGCCAAGGAAATCAGAGCGCCCGCCACGACCCAACCCCGTCCCTTCCCCTCTTCGGGGGCAGCCAGCAAATCGGGTCGGGCCTGGGAGATGAAGGCCAGCGCGGCGACCGTGATCAAAGCTTCACCCAACCCAATCAAGGCATGCACACCCAGCATGGCAGGGAGGACGACTTCTAAGGTTGAAGTGCCACTCAACCATAATTGGAGGGCGGTCACCAAGGCGCCAGCAAGCACAGAGAGCCAGGCACCCAGCCCGGCGACGGCAAATCGGATCCCCTTGTTCTGGTTTTGAACGCCCCGGTACAACCCGTATCCGATCAAAGCGGTGAGGACCCCCATGTTGAAGATATTGGCACCCATGACGATCAACCCGCCATCCTGGAAGAAAAGGGCCTGTACGCCGACCACTGTGGTCATGACCAGGATGCCCGCCCAGGGGCCGAGAACGATGGCTGCCAGCGCCCCGCCCAATAAGTGGCCGGATGTGCCCCCCGCAATGGGGAAGTTGATCATCTGGGCTGCGAAGATGAAGGCGGCGATCACGCCCATGAGGGGAATTTGTCGTTCTCCGAGCTCATCCTGGGTGCGGCGGATGGCGATGCCCACAAATACCGCAGTGATCACCCAGAAAATAATCGAAATGGGCAGGGAGAGGAATCCGTCTGGGATGTGCAGGGGTTCGGGTTTGAAAAAGTCATTCAGATACATGGTGTGTCTCTCCTTTTTGACACTGGGAACATACACCGAAGACTGCTAAATGATGGAGGTCGAGGTCAAATTGATACGCTTCTTGGAGTTTCTTTTTTAAAGACAATGCCAGGGAGGCATCCGCATCCAGCACTTGGTGGCAGTGCCTGCAAACCAGGTGGATGTGAGGACCATGATCTTCAGGGGCGTAGATGATGTGTCCCTGTCCGAAATCGGACCGGCACACCAGCCCTTCCGCCACCAGAAGTTCAAGCGTGCGGTACACCGTGGCGATGTTCAGGGATTGGACGCGGTCCTGGATTTTGGTGTAAATCTCATCAGCTGTGAAGTGAGACGGGTTGCGGGAGATGGCTTCGATGATCATTTCCCGCTGCGGCGTGATCCGATACCCCCGTTCTCTTAATGTGGAAAGGTAATTTTGACCGCTTGACATACCGCCCATCCTCATCTATGTATTGCGAATATTTGCAATTACAAATATTATATGTAACCGGATGGGTTTGTCAATGGGGAGGAGGGGTGGATTGATTGTTCTTGTCTTGCTTTATTTATACATTGTCCCCCATGGAAAAAGAGTGGAAGGCCGCCTTCCACTCTTGGGTATGCTCTATTCGGAGAGATCCCGTTATTTAAGGTAAGGGCTGAATTTCCTTTCCAGATATTTTTTCGGTCGATAACTGGTGATGCGTTCGAGGACCTCGCCATCCTCAAAGAGCATCAGGGTGGGGATGCCCATGACCCCGAATCGGTTCGGGATACCTTTATTTTGGTCCACATCCAATTTACGGACTTTGATCTTCCCGTCCCACTCTCCCGCCAATTCGCTGATGATGGGGTCCAACATTTTGCACGGCCCGCACCAGGCGGCGGTGAAGTCCACCAAAACCGGACCTTCCGCGTCCAGCACTTCCTCTTCAAATGTCTCGTCGGTGACGGACTGTAGTTCACTCATGGACTCTCCTTAAAAAACCCTGCGTTCCTGCACCTATAAGTATAGAATAACATGACCTGGTTCTGACTCTCAACCCTCCTTGCTCTCCATCATGCGCTGCATTGGATAGGAGAGAGCGGCATCATCTTACCACGTCTTCTCCAACAAGGAAATACCACACCGTCCTGGCAGTGAGATCAGATCATCGTCACCTGGGATCCTTGGGGCGTTTTCTCCACCAAAAGCTGGGTGGAGAACTTGTCCTTCATCTCTTCGATATGGGTGATGACCAATATTTTCTTGAAATCTTCGCGAATGAGGTTGATGGCTTCGATCAAACGCTGCCTGCCCATCGCGTCCTGGCTGCCAAAGCCTTCATCGATGACCAGGGTTTGCAAGCGGGCGCCCGCCCTTTGGGCCAGGATATGCGACAGCGCCAGACGGATGGCGAAATTGACCCGGAAGGATTCCCCTCCGGAGTACATCTCGTAATCGCGGGCCCCGGCTCGATCCCGGATCTGGATGGCGAGAGTCTCTTTGAGATCCTCCCGGCTGGCGTCCTTGTATTCCCGCTGGGTGATAAAGCGGACCGACATCCCGCCCCCGCTCAAGCGTTCCAGGAGCTGGTTGGCTTTGGATTCGATGTGAGGTAGAGCCTGTTCGATGAGTAGGGCAGGGACCCCGTTCTTGCCGAAGGCTTCCTCCAACTGCTTGTATTGGCTGACTTTGTGCCTTAATCCCTCCCGCCTTTCCTCCAATTCGGCCTGGCGGACCTTTTGCTTTTCCAATACATTGACTTTCTGCTGGGCCGCTCCGACCTCCCTTTGCAGGACGTTTTCCCGTTCTTTCAAAGCCAGGAGCTCCTTTTCCGCCTCTTCCCGGTTCGGGGCTTCCGCTTTGGCGGTTTGCAGGGACGCCTGCGCTTCTTCTAATTCACCCTTTTGCTCCTCAAGTTCTTCTCCTTCAGCCGCGATCTGGGCGGTCAGCTCCTCGATCTCCCGTTCCAGGGGAGACAAAGCGGCCCGGGCTTTTTCCAATTCTCCCCTTCGCTTCTGGATGGAGGCTCCCCTTTCCACCGTTTTCCGGATCCGATCGTGCTCTCCGGCATCGTACCCGATCTCTTTCAGCTTGGCATTGATCTCTTTGAGCTCCTCTCTCGCCTGGAGGGCGTAACGCTCCTCTTCCATGATAGATTCGATTTCCTCCATCCGGGGTGCGCGCTCCGCTTCCCATTCCTCTTTTTGGGCTTGGATTTGCTCGAGCCGGTTGCGGATCCGGTCCGCTTCCTGGGTTCGCTCGCGGACTTCTTTCTCCGTCGTGCTCAATTGGGTGATCTGCAAACGCAGATTCTTGACGATTTGATCCGCTTCGGATAAGAGGGCTCTATTTTCCCGGAACCGGTCCCCCAGTTCTTTGCCTTCCCTTTCCAAATGCTGGATAAGGTCTTCCCTTTCCGCAGCGGACAGGTCCTGGCCGCACAGCGGACAGACCGCACCTTCAGCCTCATCGAGCTCCTCAATCCGTTTCTTCAATTCCTTCATTTCCTCCATAAGGCGGGGGTTTTCCGCTTTGGCTTCGGCCTGTTTTTGGAGGGCGCCCTCCAGCTCCTCCTTGAGCTGGTCCCGTTTTTCGAGCTTCCCCTCAGCGGCGGCGATCTCCGCTTCCAAACCCTGTAATTCTTTTTCGAGTCGGGGGAGGTCTTCTAAGGTGGATTGTAATTTCCGATGCTCTTCCTGGAGGGAGTGCAGCTCCTGGTTCAAACGGGCCTTCTCGGCGGCGATTTCCGTCAGCGGGCCCTGGCGAAGCTTTTCCTGCTCACGGAATTGCTCTGCAATCTCCTCCCAATCAGCGAGGTTCTCTTTTGCTTCTTGCCATTCCTGGTAAGCTTCCTCAATTTCCTCCGCCTGGTTGATGACTTCAGTCAGGGATGCCCTTTCCTCTTCGCGCTGTTGGAGCCGCTCTTGGAGCTGCGCCAGTTTGCCTTCGCCCTTGCTGACCTGGCGGGCGAGGGATTCCACGAACTTCTCTTGTTCTTTCAGGGAAGCCTCAATGGCCAGGATGTTCTCCAGGTTGGCTTCCTGGGCTTGGCGGGCCTTGACCGCTCGCTCCAGGTCGGACTGCAGCTGGGCCAGACGTTCTTTACGAGCCTCTTCCTCTTCCAGTTCCTGGGTGATTTCCGACAGACGGCCGTCAAGGCGGTCGATCTCCGATTCCACCTCTTTACGTTTCTGGAAGGTGTGCTTTCGATACCTTTCCCAGACCTCCAAGCCCAGAATTCGAGACAGGATCCGCTTGCGATCGCTGGGACTTAGCTTCGTGAATTGATCCGCCTCCCCCTGCAGGAAGAAAGCGGCGTTGATGAAGGTCTCATAATCAAGGCGCAGCACATCTTCGATTCTCTGGTCCGTTTCCCGGAGGGTGCGCTCGGTGAGCGGCTTCCATTGGGAACCTTCCCCGTCTTCCCCTTCCCGGCGGATTTGGAACTCGACGATTTTGGTTTCCCCGCGGGGATTGACCCGCGTGATCCTGTAGGTATTGCCCTCATAGCTGAATACGAAATTGACCACCGCTTTGTCGGATTGGTTGTTGATCACTGACTCATCGTGCTTGCGGGCCCTGCCGAACAAGGCCCAGGTCATGGCATCCAAGATGGAGGATTTCCCGGCTCCATTCCGGCCGGCGATACAAGCCAAGTCAAAGGAGGTGAAATCGATCTCAACAGGCTCTTTGTAGGATAAAAATCCAGCGATGGAGAGGGAAATGGGGATCATAATCTTCGATGGCTTACATATATTCCTGGAGTCTTAATAAACGCTCACCGGCTTCCATCAGCAAATCCTCGCTTTTGGCAAAATGAAGGCGGATCGTGCCGGTGGGAGAACGGAGATAAGGATAAAAGCTGTCTCCCGGGACGGCTGCCACCCCGATCTCTTGGGCCAGCCAGTAGCAAAAGGAGGAATCGTCCTCCATCTGGATATGGGAGACATCCACCATCACGTAGTACGCGCCCTGGGGCTGGGTGTATTCTAATCCGGCGCGGTCAAGGTAATCCAAAAAGAGGTCCCTGCGCCGGGTGTAATCCCTCAAGAGCTTTTGATAATAGCTGTCGGGAAATTGCAGCGCGGTGACCGCGGCTTCCTGCAGCGGGGTGGGCGCCCCGATGGTCAGGTAGTCGTGGACTTTGCGGATCCCCTCCGTGATCTCAGCGGGGGCAATGGCGTATCCCACCCGCCAGCCGGTGACGGCATAGGTCTTGGAGAGGGAGCTGCAGGTGATGGTGCGCTGGAACATATCCGGGAGGCTGGCCATGTGGATGTGCTTGTGTGGTGGGTAAACGATGTGCTCGTAGACTTCATCAGTGATCACAAAAGCATCGTATTCGTAAGCCAAATTGGCGATAAAGGACAGCTCTTCCAGGGTGAACACCTTCCCGGTAGGGTTGGAGGGGTTGCAGAGGATGAGCGCTTTGGCACCCGTCCGCTGGAAGGCGCCCCGCAGTTCCTGGGGGTCGAATTTATATTCCGGGGGGTAAAGGGGAACGTAGATGGGTTCCGCCCCGGCGAGGATGATGTCTGGGAGGTAATTTTCGTAGACGGGGGAAAAGAGGATCACGCTCTCATTGGGATTGACCACTGCCATCAATGCTGCCAGCATCGCTTCAGTGCTGCCGCAGGTGGCTGTGATCTCGGTTTCCGGATCCAAGGGAAGGTTCATGAAGCGGCCTGCTTTTTTAGCCAGCGCTTCCCGGAAGGAGGGCGTTCCCCAGGTCAGCCCATACTGGTTGTGGCCGGATTGCAGGGCATGGACGGCTGCCTGGACCAATTCCTCCGGGGGGTCGAAGTTGGGGAATCCCTGCGAGAGGTTGACGGCGCCGCGCTGGTTGGCGACCCGGGTCATATCGCGGATGATGGATTCCGTGAAACGCCGGAGGCGGGAAGCGGTTTGGGGGCTCATCCTCCAATTTCTCCTTTCACAGTCTGGACAATTTTTTCAGCGTGCAGATCCTCGACGTTGTAATAAGAGGCGCCAAGGTGTTCGGCGATTTCCTTGGCCAAGCCCTTGTCAAATTCCTGGTGCTCCATGTTGATAACCAGACTGGGAATATCATCTTCCGCGATTTGCTCGGCGATTTTATAGGCTTCTTGTTGGGGAGCTATGTCCGTCATGGAGACGTTCCCCACGCCATCTGTGAGGAGGATCAACAAGGGGCGGGTATCCGGGCGGGAGATTTTTTCTTTTTTAATGACATCGTGCGCCAATGACAAGCCGGCGGAGAGCGGCGTCTTGCCGCCGATGGGGATATCCGCCAGCGCTTTGGTGGCCAATTCCGTGGAGTTGGTGGGGGGCAAAACCAGGAGGGCGCGGTCTTTTTGAAAGACCACCAGCCCGACCCGGTCCCGCCTTTGATAAGCGTCTGTTAATAAGGAAAGGATGGCCCCCTTGGTAGCGCGCATGCGTTCCGCCACCGCCATTGACCAGGAGGCGTCGACCACAAAGAGGATCAGGTTCCCGGTTTTTTGGACCCGGACCTTGCGCTGGATGTCATCGGGTCGAATGGCGAAGGCGAGGTCATCCCTCCGCTCCTGGCGCCCTTTTTGATAGGGAGCTGCTGCTCGGAAGGTGGCGTCAAAGGCGATATCCCGGAAGTCGCCGTTCGCGGGGCGGGCCTGGATATAGCGCCCTCGCTTGCGGTCAGAACGGGTTTCGGACCGCCGCCCGCTGTCTTTCCTTTTTAATTTGTCCAATGGGGATTCAATGTGGTCGGGGTCAAAGGTTTCCCCGATCTCCACCTCTTCTCCCCCTTCCCACCAATCCGCTGACGTGGATTCAAAGACTTCCTTGGATGCTGGGTCAGCAGAAGGAGGGGGCGGCCCCTCCTTTTCTTTAACCGCATCAACTACCTTGTTTTTTTTTACCTTTTCCCCCCTGGCTTCTTTGGATTCAGCAGGGGACTCTTCGTCCTTTTTTTCCTTTCCCGCTTGGTCCTCTTTCCGCGCCCCCTTCAAAGCGTCGATCCGGTCGGCGAGTTCTTGGGCGCTGATCTCTGTTTCCCGGAACGGTCCGCGTTTCAAACGATGGGGATAGGCCAATTCGGCGGCCAGGGCGATGTCCCGGCCGGTGATTTCCGTCCGCCCTTCAAATGCGGCGTGGGCCCGGGCGGTTTTCAGGATCACCAGGTCCGAGCGGTGGCCGTCCACATGGAGGGAAGTGCTCAGGTTGGCGATATCCACCAGATTCTTTGTGGAATAAGTCACCTGGGGGAGGAGTTTGCGGGCCTTCTTGATCTTCTCGGAGAGTTCCCTTTCTTTGGGCATCCATTGTTCCCGGAAACCTTCCGGGTCCCGCTCGTAGGCCAGGTGGCGTTCCATGATCAAGACCCGGTCCCGAGTGTCGCGGATGCCGCGGATGTTCACGGAAAGCGCAAAGCGGTCCAATAATTGGGGGCGCAGGTCCCCTTCCTCCGGGTTCATGGTCCCCACCAGGATGAAGCGTGCGGGGTGGCTGAAAGAGATCCCTTCCCGTTCCACGATGTTCATCCCCATGGCTGCGGAGTCCAGGAGGAGATCGACGACATGGTCATCCAACAAATTGACCTCATCGATGTACAGCAAACCGCGGTTGGCGTCCGCCAGCACGCCCGGTTCGAAGTGCCGTTCCCCTTTCTGGATGGCCTTCTCGATGTCCAATGTGCCCACGACCCGGTCCTCAGTAGCGGAAACCGGGAGGTTGATGAAGGGCGTGGGGAGCATTTCAACGCTGCGCTCGATGCCGTTCTCCGCTTTTTCCTTGCATTCCGTGCACCAGGTGGTGGGACGGTCCGGGTGGCAGCCAAAGCGGCAGTCCGCGAAGGTTTTTACCTCGGGCAAAAGGGCGGCCAAAGCGCGGGCCGCGGTAGATTTCGCGGTCCCTCGCTCCCCGCGAATCAAAACACCGCCAATCCGCGTGTTAACCGCGTTGAGCACTAAAGCCCGTTTCATGCGTTCTTGGCCGACAACGGCTGTAAAGGGGTAAATTGCCCTCATCTTCTACCTTTCTGTAACAGACACTGATAAAATGAAGAGGGGACGCTTCCTCGGCACTTTGTCCCCATCTGAGTGTATCATCAAAGCACGTGACTATCTTACCATAAAGGTTGCCAACTTGAAATTTGCACTGTATAATGGGCACATCATTTTAACCTCAGGGAGAAGAGCAATTTATGGAAGAGAAGAAAGCGCAAGAAGGCGATGAAGTCATGGCGCCAGAGGAGGATGCGCCGCAGGGAGAAGCAGTAGACATGGAAACCCTTCTTGAGCAAGAAGGGTTGGGCTTGGCCTCCATTCCTCAAAAAGGGGAGATCCGCAAAGGGGAGATCACCGCGATCATGCCCCACGAGATTCTCATCGACGTGCAGTCAAAAGCGGATGGGGTCATCGCAGGATATGAACTGGATCAAATCGACAAAGAGACATTGCAAAGGTTTGAAGTCGGGGAGGAGATCTCCGTTTATGTAGTTGAGCCGGAAGATCCCAACGGAAATGTCGTCCTCTCTTACACGCGCGCTCAAGAGGAAAAGGATTGGCAGCGGGTGGAGGAGATGTTGGAAAGCGGAGGGACTGTAGAAACAGTTGTGGAAGGGTTCAATAAGGGGGGCCTGCTCGTCCCTGTAGGGGAACTGCGCGGATTTGTGCCCGGCTCCCTGGTCAGCGTATTTCGGGAGCAAGAGGGCGAGACCCCTGAGGAACGCTGGGAAGAGACGGTGGGGGAACCCATCACCTTGAAGGTCATTGAGGTGGACCGCTCCCGCCAGCGTCTGATCCTCTCCGAACGGGATGCCATCGGGGAAACCCGAGAAGCCATCAAAGAGCAGCTCATTGAGGACTTGGAGGTGGGGGATCGAGTTACCGGATACGTCAGCAGTCTGGCTGATTTTGGCGCCTTCGTCAACATACAAGGGGTGGATGGCCTCGTTCACCTTTCGGAGCTTTCTTGGGAACATGTGGATCATCCCCGGGATGTGGTCAGGGTGGGGCAGGAAGTGAAAGTGGAAGTGATCAGCCTGGACGAGGAAAAGAGGCGCATCGGCCTCTCCTTACGCAGATTGGAGGATGACCCCTGGCAGGATAAGATCCAGGACTTGGAAGAGGGCCAGCTCGTACAGGGGACAGTTACCAATTTGACGGATTTTGGCGCTTTCGCCCGCATCAATGACACGGAATTGGAGGGCTTGATTCATATTTCGGAACTGAGCGTGCAGCGGGTGGGTCATCCCTCGGAGGTAGTCAGTGTGGGGGACGAGTTGACATTAAGGGTCATCAACCTTGATGTGGACCGGCGGCGGATAGGCCTGAGTTTGGAGAAGGTCGATTCCGATGAATATGCGTCTTTTGATTATCAGAAAATCCAGGAAGAATTTGAGGAAGAAGGGGGGCTGGAAGAAGCGGAATTGCGTGGGGAAGAGGAACCCTCCGAAGGCGAAGTGGAATTGGATAAGGAAAAGCTTTCTGAGGATGCGGAAGGGGAAGATGAGGGGAAGGAACCTCCTGAGGAGGAGGCAGAAGGGGAAGATAAGGGGAAGGAACCTCCTGAGGAGGATGCGGAAGGGGGAGATGAGGGGAAGGAACCTCCTGAGGAGGAGCCAGAAGGGGAAGATAAGGGGAAGGAACCTCCTGAGGAGGAGCCAGAAGGGGAAGATGAGGGGAAGGAACCTCCTGAGGAGGAGCCAGAAGGGGAAGATGAAGCCCCTCTTGAAGGAGAGGAATAATATTAAATGGAAAAGCGCACCTTTGTGAGGTGCGCTTTTGAATTCGCAAAGGGGGACTTTGTGAAAAAATACACATCCTGCATACAGAATTGTAAGAGCCGGGCAGGGTATTTTTCATTATATTTTTATTAAAAAAGGCAGCAGCCTAACAATAGGGAGGTTTCTTTGGTAGAATGTTTTTACCAGTAAGCAAGACTTCTCTCTTTTACAAAGGCAACTGAAATTCGGGGGAAACCCCGGAATGTTGCAGGAGGTTGCATTTTGGCTAGTATGGAACGATTTACCCAGCGTGCTCGACGTGTTTTAAGTCTGGCACATAAAGAAGCAGAGCGTATGCACCATGCCCAAATCGGGACAGAGCATCTGCTTTTGGGTTTGTTGAGGGATCAAGGCGGCATCGCCGGCCGGGTCCTGCGCGAGTTGGGGTTAGATATGGAAAGCGTGTTGACGGTTACCGAGGGCATCACCGGTTACGGTGATTACCGGGGTGACGCTTTGGCGTTATCCCCTGGGACCCAGCGCGTGCTGGAATTGGCAGTGGAGGAAGCCCGGAAATTAGGTCATCATTATATTGGTGTAGAACACATTTTATTGGGGTTGATCGAACACGGAAAAGGGGTTGCCCACGATGTATTGGGTCAACTTGGTTTGACCTCTGAGCAAATCCGCCGCCAGACGTTACGTGTCATTGAGGAGACGAAGGAAAAAAGCAAGTTACAGCGGGAAAGCAAGCGCTCGCGACGCTCGAAACGATCCAAGAGCAAGAGCGCGACGCCGATGGTCGATCAGCTGGCCGTGGACCTGACGGAGATGGCAGAAGATGGTAAATTGGATCCGGTCATCGGGCGGGAAACGGAGATTGAACGCGTAGTCCAAATCCTGGCCCGCCGGACCAAGAATAACCCCGCTCTGATCGGGGAACCGGGGGTGGGAAAGACGGCCATTGTGGAAGGGCTCACCCAGCGCATCGCGGACGGGGAAGTCCCCGCGCCGCTGTTAGGGAAGCGGGTCCTGCAGTTGGACCTGGGTTCCGTGGTGGCCGGCACCATGTACCGCGGCCAATTTGAGGAGCGCCTCAAGCGCGTGATCTCGGAGCTCAAATCCTCCGACGCCATCCTCTTCATCGACGAGGTCCACATGTTGGTGGGAGCGGGGTCTGCCGGTTCCGCGATGGACGCGGCGAACATCCTTAAACCTGCCCTCTCTCGGGGAGAGTTGCAGGTGGTGGGCGCGACGACCATGGACGAGTACCGCAAACATATCGAGAGCGACGCCGCGCTGGAGCGCCGTTTCCAGCCCATCATGGTCGAAGAACCCTCGGAAGAGGAGACGATCGAAATCCTCCGCGGCATACGCTCTGCTTATGAGGACCATCACCAATTACAAATTTCTGACGAGGCTTTAAAAGCCGCTACGGACCTTTCTGCCCGTTATATTTCTGACCGCTTCCTCCCTGATAAAGCCATTGACCTGGTGGATGAGGCTTCTTCCCGGGTGCGAATGTACAAAAACCCCATTGGCGATACGGCCAAAAAAGTGGTCTCCAAGCTGAGGAATGTACGCAAAGAGATCAAAGGGGTGGAAGAAAGCGGACTGGGTCCCATAGAAGATTTAGAGGACCGGGAAGCGGATCTGGAGGACGAGCTTGAGGAGTTGAAAGCTGCCTGGGATCGCGACAACAGCCCGGTTGTTTCCACAAAAGACATCGCAGAGGTAGTCTCGATGTGGACGGGCATTCCCGTTATGGAGCTGGAGCAGGAAGAGTCAGACCGGCTCCTGGAGATGGAAGAGTCCATCCACGAGTATATTGTGGGGCAGGATGAAGCCATTGACCAGATCTCCAAAGCTGTGCGCCGGGCGCGGGCAGGGTTGAAAGACCCCAAACGGCCGGTCGGTTCCTTTATCTTCCTTGGTCCCACAGGAGTGGGGAAGACGGAGCTCACCAAAGCCATGGCCCGCTTCCTGTTCGGCAGCGAAGAAGCCCTGATCCACCTCGACATGTCTGAGTTCATGGAGCGCCACAGCGTCAGCCGCCTGGTGGGCGCGCCTCCGGGATACATCGGCTATGATGAAGCCGGGCAACTCACCGAGGCGATCCGCCGCAGGCCTTACTCCATCGTCGTCTTTGACGAGATTGAAAAGGCCCACCACGAAGCGTACAACATGCTCCTGCAGATCATGGAAGAAGGGCACATCACGGATGCCAAAGGCAGGACGGTAGACTTCCGGAACGCGATCATCATCATGACTTCCAACATCGGAGCAGACTTGATCCAAAATCAAACTTCGATTGGCTTTGAGTTGACGCAGGATGAAGAAGAAGCGCGGGAACGTGAGTACGAAGAAATGCGCAGCAAATTACTCAAAGAATTGAAGAAGACCTTCCGTCCCGAGTTCATCAACCGGGTTGACTCCGTGATCGTTTTCCATTCCTTGACTAGAGAGAACATCCGCGACATCGTCTCCTTGGAGTTGGACAAAGTCAGGAAACGTTTGGAAGACAAGAAACTGGCCTTGGAGATCACGGAAGATGGTGTCGATCTCCTGGTGAAGTTAGGGTATAACCCTGAGATGGGCGCCCGGCCCTTGCGCCGTGTGATCCAGCAGAAAATCGAGAACCAGCTTTCTGACTTGCTATTGGAAGGTAAATTTAAAGAAGGGGATGTGGTCATCGTCGATGCTGAGTATCCGGAAGACGAGGATGAAGAGGGCGAGATCGTCCTTAAGAAAGGCGATTCCTCGGAGGCAGAGAACGGCATGACGCCGGAGGATAAGGAAGAGCCGGTCCCAGTGGGATGAGCAGTGGATCTTAGGTGATATCACAGCGTGCTGGTGGCACCCAGCACGCTGTTTTTGTGTTAAGAGTCCTCAACGGTTGTTATTTGGGAAAAGATGACATCCTGGACCCTTCGATACGCTACCGCTACTCAGGACAGGCCGGAGGCGGAAGGATCCTTGCTGCGGTCGATGAAAACGTGCCATCGCCTATACACAAAAACCTCGGAGGTTTGGGTGAGCTTGTGAAGAAGGGACTATTTTAGGGCCCGGATCACTTCCAGCATCTCCTCGCTATGACCGTCGGGCTTGACGTTTTTAAGTCTCCACGATTTCCCCTTCCGGCTCGATCAAGTAGGTGGTGCGGAAGACGCCATCCTACCCTCCTCATCCGTGATGGATCGATCCTTTTCAGACGAATCTACTCCGCCTGATTATATTCTCTGAAGCTGAAAATATCATGAGAGCTGATCCCGCGGATCTCCCCGGCATGCTCGGTCAGGAGCGTTTTCATCCGGGAGGAGTGCGGCCCAATCAGTTTTTCTGTGATCCACCTGGGAATGAAGGATAACCGGTGGGCATCAGGGCCCCGGTCGTGCAGATCCGTCAGGGGATGAAAGGGAGAGGCGGCATCCCCGCAGTGCAGCAGCCAATTTCCCGGTTTGCCGATGGCTACCCCGCTGTGACCTGGCAAGGGCAGCAAATAGAATTCAACCTCTGGTGTGGTAAGAATCCGGATGGCGTCCAGCCCGAACCAGGATTGATCCCCCAGCTCATGGAAGACCCATTTTGGGCCGTGATCCCAGTGGGAGCGAACATAGGCAAATCCCATCACCCCCCGGGGCTTTTGAGCAGCTTGATATTCTTTCTCGTAAATATGAACGTCCGCCTGGGGAAAGTCAGACAGCCCCCCGGCGTGGTCGATATGCAGGTGGGTGCAGATGATGTCGGTCACGTCACTTGCCTGGTAACCAAACGCCCTGATCTGGTGAAGGGCGGTCTCCGCCGGGTCCCGGGGGACGCCCATATAGTGGAGGAAGAAACGCATCTTCGGGGTGGGTTGGGCGTAATCTTTTAAGCCGAAGCCGGTATCCACCAACACCAGACGGCTGCCGGATTCCACCAGCAAGCAGTAGACAAGGGAGTCGATGTGGACAAAAGATGCCTGGAGGGTTCCACAGTTCAGATGGTGAACGAGCATGGACATAACCTTGGATAAAAGAGTGACCTAGGCATTACCAATTGAGAAGTCGTGCGCCATGTCGATCCTCTTCTGTAGGGCGGGGTGGGAATAAAGCAAGAATTCCACCCAGGCTTCAGGGTCCGCCTCGGCCAGGTTCTGGTCCGCCAGGCGCACCAGGGCGGAGGCATAGGCATCCCCATTCTCCGTGGCCTGAAGCGCGTAACGGTCTGCCAAGCGCTCCCGCCAGCGGCTGTAGGCGTTGCTGAGGGGCATCGTAACCAGGCCGTACAGGCTCATGACCAAGCCGAACAAGGGAAGAGCCGCGATGTCGGACACGGATTGGAAACCAAAATAGCCAATGCCCCAGTCCAGAATGAGAGACGCCAGGTAAAGCCCCCCAAAGGTGAGGGTGGTCTGTACCGCGATCCCCAAGGGGATGTCATGGTTGACGTGGTGGCCCAATTCGTGGGCCAGCACGGTTTCGACCTCGTCGTTAGTGAACTCCTCCAATAACGTATCTCCCAGGATGATCCGCCGTGTGTTCCCCAAACCGGTCAAGGCGGCGTTGGCCTGTTTGGTGCGCCGGCTCATGTCAAATTTGTAGACCCCCTGGACATCGGTGCCGGCCTTCTCCGCCAGGTGGATGAGCCGCTCTTTGAGATCCTGATGTTCTTCTTCCAGGGGTTGGAAGTCATAAAAGATGGGAAAGATGAGGATGGGCGCCAAGTTGGCCAGGATAACGCTGAAAAAAAGTAGGACCATCCCGGTCCACAGCCACCAGGTCTGGGGCGCGATCCGGAGCAGGAAATAAATGACTTCTAAAAATAAGCCACCCAGCACCCCGGACAGCGCCAGGCTCTTGAGCTGATCGGTGATCCAGCCTTTGAGTTCCTGGTTGGAGAGTTCATAACGGTGGGGCAGTACATATCCCCTGTAATAGGAAAGCGGCAAATCGATCAGGTAAAAGACGCCGCCAAAGATGGCCCCAAACGCCCCTACAGCTATCCAGACGCTGTCCGTCCAGGAGAAGATCCAATCCCGGAGCGCTGCCGACCAGCCGGTGAGCAGCCAGGCAAGCAGCAGTACCGCTCCCAGGATCAAATCCAGGAGCATGAACCGGCGGCGAATCCGGGCGTATTCTTTGGCTTTCTCTTGGCGCTGGGGGTCTACGGTTTGTTTTTGGGTCTCGTTTTCCATGGCCTAGATTATAACATTGGGGAAGTAGGTGATCTTTAGGAAGGGAAGAGAAGCGCTTGGGGAAAGTGGATATAATGGGGGTAAGGGTTTCGCGAGGTATCGGGATACACGAATGTGAGTGTGCACCATGTCTGAGACAATTCCCTTATTCCTGTGCGGCGATGTGATGACTGGGCGGGGGATCGATCAGATTCTGCCCCATCCCAGTGATCCACACCTGTATGAGCAGTATGTCAAAGACGCCCGGCGCTATGTACGGTTGGGAGAGGGAGTCCGCTTGGTCGTCTTTGGGTTCGGAGTGCCCTCCAGTGGCATCCCCTATGAGTGGCGTGCCTCATCCCAAAAGCCGGGCTTGAACCTCCTGCCGGGTCTTGCCCAGAATGCCACCGAAGAATACGCGTCCTTGATCCGGAAACATACGGACCCAGCGGACATGGTCCTGGTCTCCATTCATTGGGGAGCGAATTGGGGTTACCGGATTCCCATCTCACAGCGCCGGTTTGCGCACCGTTTGATTGACGAAGCCGGGGTGGACCTGATCCACGGACACTCTTCTCACCATGTGAAAGGCATTGAGGTTTACCGGGGAAAGCTCATTTTCTACGGATGCGGGGATTTTATCAACGATTATGAGGGGATTAGCGGGAAAGAGCATTTTCGAGGGGACCTGGCCTTGATGTATTTCCCTCAACTTGATCCCCAGAACGGACGCCTGCTGGGCCTTGAGATGGTCCCCCTCCAACGCCGCAACCTGCAGCTGCGGGACGCGGGGGATGAGGATACCCGTTGGCTGCTGGAGATCTTGAACAGGGAAGGGGCTGACCTGGGGACGCGGTTTGAGCTAAGCGAGAACCGGGATCTCGTCTGGAGCCACCCGGGGTGAGCGGCTGATTTCCCACGAGCTTCCCTTTGGACCGGGGGATAGGAAAGTCCGGTCCGGAGGCTCCTTTCTCTACCCTTCCCTCGATTAAAATAAGAGCTCAGGCACGGTCCGTGCCTGAGCATGTGAATGAAGGGGATTCGGTTTTCGCACCCTTACGCGCCCGTGTCGGCGATGGCCTTAACGAGCTCGCGGCAAAAGTCGGGGATATCCTTGACAACCCGACCCCAGACGAGGTTGCTGTCCCGGAAAGCTGGCTTGTCAACCCAGGTTGCCCCAGCATTTTCCATATCATCTTTGATGCCCGTCGAGCCGGTGGCTTTGTGCCCTCCCACGATGCCGGCCGAAGCCAGAACCCATCCGCCATGGCAGATACTGCCCAAGATCTTTCCTCCCTGGTAGGTTTTGCGGACAAGTTTCTTCACCGCTTCGGAGCGCCGCAGTTTGTCCGGCGCCCACCCGCCGGGGATGACCACAGCGTCGATATCAGCGGCTTTTGCCTTATCTGCCGAGATATCCGCTTTCGCGGTCAGGCCGTGTTTGCCTTGATAGGTGTTCATGCGACCGGTGCCCACCACGGTGACTTCCGCCCCTTCTTCGCGCAGGCGCATCACCGGCACCCAGAACTCTAAATCCTCGAACTGATCCTCCACAAGAACAACGACTTTCTTCCCTTGCAACTTCATTTTATCGTTCCTCCTTCCGTTGGGAATAACCAGTAAAACGTGTTAATATCATTATAGCCAAGATCCCTTTCATTCCTCAATTCAGCGACCTGGATGGGATATGGAAATCGGAACGAAAAAGACACACCACCGGGTCACTGCCCCTCTTTCCTGTCGATGGCATATTTCCAGTAACGGATGCCGAAACGCTCGATCTCCTCCACGCAGTGCATGCCAATTTTTTCGGAGACCTGTTTTGAGGCTTCATTCCCCACCCGGATGAGGCTGACCAGACGGGGCAAGCCGAGTTCGTCAAAGGCGAAATCGCGCACGGCAAGGGCGGCTTCTGTGGCATACCCCTGATTCCAATAATCGCTGCGCATATCGTAACCCAATTCCGTGATTTCTTCTCCGTTTATCTCCATATGTTCCAACCCGCAATCGCCAATCAGGACCCCTTCTGATTTCAAGATTACCGAAAACAGCCCATAACCGTACCGTTCTTGATGGGCGAGGTTTCGATCCAGCCAGGATTGCATTTGTCGACGATTGAACGGGGGTTCATTAAAAGCATCCATGACCAAGGGATCCCCGAATATTTTCAGTAGATCCTCCAGGTCCTCGGGCGCCATCAGCCGTAAGCAAAGTCTTTGTGTCTCCAGTTGTATCTCTTCCATGTCTCATCCCTCTTGATCCCCTTTCTCTCGTTTCAAGCGTTTCGGCTGCTGGACGGGAAACGGCACGGATTGTACCTGGCTTTACCGCGACCGGAAACGTTGTCTCGGGTTTCGATCTTGGCGGGGTAAGGACCGAAATACAAGCAGGCTAAGTGTATCATGGGTAGGACATATTGGGTACTTTTTTTGCGCGGGCTTTATGGGTCGTTTTTGATTGGATTGTTTATAATGGATAGTGGTTTACTTGATCGACCTCAGGCGTTTTGTCAGATACTCAAGCAGAATAAAGGCAGCGGTGATGAGGGATAAAATTGAAATAGGCACTTCAGGTTGGGTATACGATCATTGGCGAGGTCTTTTTTACCCCTCCGATCTTCCCCAAAAGGAATGGTTCGCGTATTATGCGGACTCTGAACGCCTGGCGAATTTTGCGCAGCTGCTTCCGGATGATCTGGACCACGCCTTTGAATTCCGCGAAGGAGATTGGTTTCAGGACGAGATCAGGGACATCCTGGAGGAGAATGGCCTTAGTTTCGTGATTTTCTCTTTACCGGAACTGGAATGTCCCCAGTGGATCACGGCGGATCCGGTCTACCTGCGCTTCCACGGTGCCCACAGCAAGTACCAGGGCCGTTATGGGCGGGAGGGTTTGGAGCCTTGGGCGGAGCGGATCCATAGGTGGGTGGCGGAAGGGTATTCCGTGGTTGCCTATTTCAGTAACGATGAATTCGGGTATGCCATCCAGGATGCAAACTCGTTAATTGAGTTGATCGATAGGGGAGGGTCATGATCCAGGACATAGGCTTCCGCCTGACCCTTGGCGCATTTGCCAGGTTATCAATTATCATGGGGGTTAGGCAAAGGGATGGGAGATCGGGTGAGGATCAGAAAAGATTCGGCAGACAGGAAAGGTGAACATGGACCGGGAACGCGCAAAGGAACGCATTGAAGAGCTGCGGGAAGAAATTCGCCATCACGACTATCTCTATTACGTTAAAAATGAACCCGAGATTTCGGACGATGAATACGACAGGCTTTTTAAAGAACTGCAGGAATTAGAGGAAGCGTATCCCGAATTTCAATCGGAGAATTCGCCAACCCAGCGGGTGGGGGCACCCCCGGTGGACGAATTGCCGGATGTCGAACACACTGCGCCCATGCTCAGCCTGCAGTCCAGCCACGAGGAAAAGGCAGCCTGGGATTTCCATGACCGGGTTCTCAGAGGGCTGGGTGATGGAGCGCAGGCAGCGTACGTGGTGGAGCCCAAGTTTGACGGTGCGTCCGTGGAACTCGTCTACCTGGATGGCGCCCTTGATCGGGCGGCGACGCGCGGTGACGGGCAGGTGGGGGATCAAATCACGGAAAACATCCGCACCATCGGCTCAGTGCCTTTGCAGCTGCACGGAGAAACGCGCCCCATCCCGGACCTGTTAGCCGTGAGGGGCGAGGTGATGATCTCCATCCAGGACTTCGAGGATCTAAACGAAGCCCTGATCAATGAGGGGAAAGACCCCTTCGCTAACCCGCGCAACGCGGCGGCCGGTTCCCTGCGGCAGCTTGATCCCAGCATCACTGCGCAGCGCCCCCTGGATATTTTCGTCTATGACATCCTCCATGTTGAAGGTGGGGAAGTGGCGACCCAGTGGGAAGTCCAAAGGGCTTTGCAGGAATGGGGGTTTCGGGTCAGCGATCTCCCCAAACGCGTGGAGTCTTTTGAGGACGTGATCGCCTACCACGACGGGATGGAGGAGCGTCGCGACGAGCTGAACTATGAGATTGATGGGGTGGTCATCAAACTGGACGATTTGGAAGCCCGGGAAGAATTGGGAAGCACTGCCCATCACCCCCGCTGGGCTTTCGCCTTCAAATTCCCTCCTCGGAAGGAGATCACCCGCGTGGAACGCATCATCCCCAGCGTGGGCCGCACGGGCATCGTCACCCCCATCGCCCTGCTCCGCCCGGTGGAGATTGGGGGGGTGACCATCAGCCGGGCCAGCCTCTACAACATCGAACAGCTCCATAAAAAGGACATCCGCGAGGGGGACCGGGTCCGGGTGCAGCGGGCCGGAGATGTCATCCCCCAGGTGGTGGAGCGGGTGGGCGAAGAAGAGGAGGGTCGGGAGCCGCCCTTTGAAATGCCCCAAACTTGCCCCTCGTGCGGCACCGGGCTGCAGCGGCGGGGACCGTTTGTGGTTTGTCCCAACAGCTTTGGATGCCCGGCCCAATTGGCGGGGCGGATCGAACACCTCGCTTCGCGGAACGCTCTGGATATCGAGGGGATCGGCGAAGAGACCGCCCATTTATTAGTGGCGGAAGGGTTAGTGAAAAACCTGCCCGATCTATTCGATCTCACGGAGGAGGATATCCTCTCTCTGGAGGGGTTTGCCGAGAAATCTTCCCGCCAGCTCATCGAAGCCATCCAAGGGGCCCGGGAGGTGGAGCTGCGCCGCTTCCTGTACGGTCTGGGGATTCCTGAGGTGGGCCAAACCGTGGCCCGGGACCTGGCCAATTATTTTGGATCTTTGGAAGCGCTGCGAGAAGCGAGCGTGGAAGACCTTATCGAGGTTCCCGGCATCGCTGAAAAGATGGCGACCGCCATCCACGGCTTCTTCAAGAGCGAAGGATCGCAGGGGATGCTCGAGGAGCTTCTGGAACACATGGAGATTATCAAACCTGAACTTCCCCAAGAAAGGCCTCTGGAAGGGTTGACCTTTGTCTTCACAGGAGGGCTGGAGACATGGACGCGGAGTGAGGCGCAGGATTTGGTGGAACGCTACGGAGGGAATGCGACCTCCTCCGTAAGCGGCGCGACGGATTACCTGGTGGTGGGGGAGAATCCGGGCTCGAAACTGGACGAAGCCCGGGAAAAAGGCGTGGAAACGCTGGAAGAGGAGGAATTCAAATCGCTCCTGTCCTCTAAAGGGATGGTTTTCAAGTAGGTACAGAAGGATGTGGAAGTGATGGAAAATGCTGAGATTGCCCGCGTGCTGAAGCATTTTGCGGATTTGTTGGAGATCAAAAGGGGGAACCAGTTTCGGGTTCGCGCCTATCGGAATGCGGCGCGGACGGTGAACACCTTCCCGCGCTCCATCGATACGGCGCTGGAGGAGGGGGAGGATTTGACCAAGTTGCACGGCATTGGGGAGGACATGCAGGGACATATCCGGGATATCGCTCAAACCGGCACCATGCCCCAGTATGAGGAACTCACCGCGGAGGTCCCGGAGAGCCTGATCGAGATTATGAATTTGGAGGGCATGGGGCCGAAACGGACCGCGCAGCTGTGGCAGGAGCTTGGAGTCCGCACCCTGGAAGGACTTCAGGCAGCAGCGGAAAGTGGAGATGTGGCGGAGTTGGACGGTTTTGGGGAGAAGACGCAGCAGGGGATCTTGGAGGAGATTGAGCGCTACACGGGGATGGAGGAGCGCACTTTGCTGGCGGAGGCGGATCAATATGTGCGCTCGCTGACGGAATATTTGCAGGATGCCCCAGGGTTGGAACGCTTGGAAGTGGCTGGAAGCTACCGGCGCAGGAAGGAAACGGTGGGCGATATCGATATCCTGGCCATCGCGGGTGAAGAACCGGAGCGAATCATGGAGTATTTCACGGAATATGATTCTGTGGCCGAAGTGATCGCCGCCGGGGAAACCCGCGGGACCATCCGTTTAGAGAGTGGGCTGCAGGTCGATCTCCGGGTGCTTGAGCCGAAGAGCTTTGGCGCAGCCCTGATGTATTTCACCGGGTCAAAAGCGCACAACGTCCATCTCCGGAAATTGGCCGTAGATCAGGGTCTGCGAATTTCTGAATATGGGATCTTTAATATAGAGGATGAAAATTTGGAAGAAGAGGGAGAGGATCCCTGGGCCGGGGAGTGGCTGGCGGGAGAAACGGAGGAGGAGATGTACGCTCAGATCGGTTTGCCTTGGATCCAGCCCGAACTTCGTGAAGATAGGGGGGAAATCGAGGCTGCGCAGAAGGAGGAGCTGCCCTCGTTGATCGAGTTAAAGGATATCCGGGGGGACCTGCAAATGCACTCCACCTGGTCCGATGGCAAGTCATCCCTGGAAGAGATGCTGGTGGCTTGCCGGGAAAGGGGGTACGAGTACTTTGCGATCACCGATCATGGGCCTTCATTAGCGATGACCCAGGGCTTGGATGCCCAAAAAGCGCGCCAGCAGTGGGAGGAAATTAAAAGGCTTGATGAGAAATACGATGATATCCGCGTCTTGCGGGGGATGGAAGTTGATATCCTGAAGGACGGCACGCTGGATATGGACGAGGAAACCTTGGAGGAATTGGACCTGGTCGTGGCTTCCATCCATTCCCACCTTGACCTCGCGCCGCCTGCCCAAACCGAGCGCATCCTCCGTGCGCTGGAACACCCCCAGGTGCATATCCTCGCTCACCCTACGGAGCGAAAAATCCAGGAACGGGAGCCCATGGTCTTCGATATGGAGGCTGTCCTGGAAGCGGCCGCTGAGCATGATGTCGCTGTGGAGCTCAACGCCCAACCTAACCGCCTCGATCTCTCGGATGTGCAGACGCGTTTGGCCAAAGAAATTGGAGCCCGGTTGGTGATCAACTCCGATGCTCACCGGGTAGAGGAACTGGCCTTCATGCGCTACGGAGTGGATCAGGCCCGCCGGGGGTGGCTTGAGCCGGGTGATGTCTTGAATACCTTGAGCCTGCAGGATTTATTAAATAATTGGTTGCGTTGACACTGGATCGCTTCCCTCCTTGCAGTCCGGGTCGACGCGCCCATCGCCCGCTCCATCGCAGATTCCGTCCGCCGCGCCGAGTCTTTCCTGGAAAGTGAACTCCACCTCGTCGCTGCCCCCATTTTCAATTTGGACCAGAATCCAAACTTTCTCTCCTACCCTGGTCATCTCTGGGGCTGTTCTCCACAAGGTCAGCGGTCCGTAAGTTTCCCCTTTCAGCTCATTCTGGGCCTTGGTCATAGGGGTTGAAACCAGAGCGATGAGGAGGAAGAGCATGAAAGTCGTGATCAGTCGATACTGAGTTCTGTCCATCACTAAACCTCCCTCAATTCCCGCAGTCGATAATCTCGCTGTAGGGGGGTGCCCAACCGGGTATGCTGTATAGATCCCGGTTGCAGGTGAACCCAGGCTCGCAATTTGAAGCGTGATCCCGCTCGTAGAGTTCTGTCTCTGTACAGGGATCCCCATTAGAGCGCGAATCGCCCCAACACCATTAGGCTTCATTGAAGCGGGAGCAGTAGGGGTAGGCACCATAACTAGGCAGACCTCCCAAAACGAGCCCCAGTTGATTTCCGGTAGTGTCCACCACGTGCCAGGCCCGATCCCCGGGCAGCCTTACCGCGTTGTAGCAGTGACCTCCATCACAGCGTCCGCCTACGTCCTCCTGCGTAAATCCTGCTTTGCGGAGTAGGGTGGGGACCACTTCAGCGAAGTCCCGGCAAACGCCGGTCTGGTAATCGTTGACCAACTGCTCTGCAGGCAGCTGGGAGACTGTTCCATACGCATCATGGTCAGGATATAAACAGTTGTAGCCCACCATCCAGCGGGAGAAGATCCCTAGACCTTTGAGGATATAGAAGCCGACGCAATTCTGGTACCCTCCTCCCCCTGATTCTGGATCCCGTCTGCGCAGGTCCCTTCGCTCGACCAACACAGCTTGGGGATGGCTTCGACGACGGGGATGCAGCGGTTGCGACGGCATTGGTAGTTGGATCCTAAGGCAGTACATTCCACTTCGCGGGATCGGACCGGGTCGCTTTCCCTGTATTCATAACTTGGATCGCAGGCATATTCCACCAGGATTCCGTCAGCACAGCGGTCTGTATTCGTCGCTTCCCCATCGATGAGACGGTAGGTGACGGTACCTTCCCGAAGGTAATTTAATCCGCCATCGCTGTTGTGGCACAGGCAGCCGTCTTCGAAGATTTCTCACTTGTAGGGTTTTGAACGATTGTTTCCGTGGGTTCCGCGGCAGCAGGTGTCTGATCAACCCCTTCTGCTTCCCTTCCACAGGATGCGCAAAGCAGTCCCAAAAATAATAAAAAAGGATCCCAGTTTGTTCTTCATGTTCATGTCTACCTCCAAATATGGGATCAAACGTTATTAGAAAAGGTTGGTGAAGATGAGTCAATTTTTTTAAGTATACTTCTGGAGCTTTTGCTTTCCCTTTTTCATTGTCCGAAAATGAGGTTCGTTAATGAGGGGTCACCTTCGCCGTAAACCGGGGTTCATACCCCAGGGATGGGGAGTTATTGTTTGGGGTGGTTTTGGGTTTTAGTAACTTAAGACGTGGCTTATGTAGATGTTTGTGATTCTATAAAGGGTCGTTGCTTGCGGGGTTAAGCCTACGTCCCCGCCTTCGTTCTATTCTTCAGCCAGGGTGTCCTTCCGGGAGGGAGCGGAAAAGAGGGCTGCTCTGGCGATCAAAAACGTGACGCACAAGCCCAGTCCAACTCCCATATCCATCACGCTCATGGAACCAAATTTTTCTGCCGCCAGCGCCACGCAAGTTGTACCCGCACCGCTTAACACTGTGAAAGCTGTGGTTAAACACATCAAAACATTGGCCAGGTAGCGCAGGATGATGAATATATACTCTTTTTTCGGTGAAGGCGTGGCTAGTTCCTGTTGTAGATACTCGTTAGCTTGGTTTATTTGTTTGGGATTAATCCTAGTTTCCTGTTCGGATGTCCGCCATGAATCCCACCACGTAGGCCAGGGTCATCAGCAGCAGCAACGGGGCGAGAATGGTGAGCACGAACTGCTCGCTGAAAAAGAGAAGTTGGGAGCCGGTGGAAAGGAAGGCCAGGGCGATCCCGCCCAATCCAATCAGCGCCCCGCCAATGCCCACCCACAAGAATCCTTGTGGAGCGCGGTCCTGGGTGCTGGCAAGGATCGGGCCTAGGAAAATGACCAGGCCGGCCACGCCATGAAAGAGGGGGACAGATACCTTGCGCGCCGTCTCCCACCCCCCGATGCTACTAATGGCTATGGCTAAAAACCCTACCAGGGCAAACCAGGCAAAGTACTTTTTCCAGCCGGGGTAATACTGGTTGGCGATGCCCAGGGAAATACCGAGAGGGATGAGGGAGGCCACGGTCAACACATAGGGAGAAGCTAAGAGGTCATAGCCAAAAAAGATGAGCAGCAGGCCGGAGACCAATAAGACGGCAAAGCCCAGCAGATAGTAGATATCATGAAGGTTTTTCTTTTCCATGTACCGGTTGTAAAACTGCCACAGCAGGTAAAGGGCGATCAATCCGGTGAGTAAGAGGATAATTTTGTCAATCATTTATGCACCTCCTGGAGTTGGATCGATAGATACGACAAAAATGAGGGAGTTTTTTCTATGAAGGCTGTGGATCCTGTCTAAAGATAATGTTTCCTTGCTTGTGATTACTTGCATTATACCCAAGAAATGGTTGATTTACGGGGAATGTTTGCTCATCCATTGAAGAGAGGATGAGGGATCTGCCCCTACTTAATTACTGTATGCTTGGATGGGTTTTGTAACAGCCTTCCTTTTGGATGGTTAAGGAGGGGAAAGTTGATTTTTCGTGGTCGTGCCTTGGCACGCCCATAAGTCCTGTGTGAGAGGGAAGCTCGGTTTTCTAAAAATACAGCAGCGATATCCAGGGTGAAGGCCGTCCAGTCTTTTTATTTACGCCAAAGAGGGGGAAGCGTCATAGGGTTATTCCTCTTTTCTTGACTTCCCTTTGTTCGCCTTAGCGACCTTGTGTTTGTCCCACAAATGGATGAAAATAAAACCTCCTCCAATACCGATATAGAGCGCTCCTAAGAGAGGTTTGGGGAGGGAGGAATATTTTCGCAAGTAAATGCCCAACGAAATCATGAAGGCCACTAAGGGGTAAGAACTCCATTTTTGAAAGTTGAAAATGGTACTCTTTTTTCCAGGAAGGTCCATGATGCGGTGGATGTTTTTCTTGGAGAGTTTTGAAAAGCCAACGGAGTAAATTAGGGCAGCCAGGAGGATCCCTGCGATCGTTAAGACAAAGGTTAGCGTTGGGGAGAGCGATTTGAGCCACCGGTAGGCAAAAGTCCACAAGATGATTCCTGCTCCTGAGCACATTGCTCCCGTCGTGAAATGCAGCCAGTCTTTCCGGACGGGGAGTAAATGGCGCTGCGCCTCCTTCAAAAAAGTAGAGAGGTTCATAAGGGTTAAATTCCCCACAATCCGGCCACGAAACAGGCGGTCATCAAAAACAGCAATCCGGGCAGCAACGTTAAAATAGCTTTTTGGAGAGGAGTGGCTTCCCAGCCCTAAGAAATGAGAGCAGCAAACCGCCGATGCCTATCAGCCCTCCCCCCGCGCTCACCTGGCCGAGATCCACCATGCTTTCTCTGCCAAAATACTGCTAGGCCGCTCCTGCTTTTTGTAGTCCGGAACAAGCCACGCCACTCTCATCTAAACTCAAATCCCTTTGCTTTGCTGTCTTTTCGGTTTGAATTATTCAAGGTAACGCTCCCTTTCTCTAACGGGGAAGGGCGTTACCTATTTTTATCCATTTTTCCGTTATTAATTACCGAACATCCGTGCTAATTTAACATTGTCAAATTATGTCATCAAGGAAATTTGATTTTTTTCTGTGGGTGAATTAAAATTAATTTAGAGTTAATCAATGAAAAGACTTTGATTTAACTTTCGAGCACAAGTGTTTTAATGTCAAAAGGATTATTGGTGTTCCGGAAGGAGAGAAAGTGGTAAAGTATCTCAGCCTTTTCAAGCAAGCCCCCCATTTCAAACACCTCAAACTTGCTGATCTGAAATATATTTTCAATTCTGGCCAACTTAAATTTTATCGGAAAGGCAACGTTATCGTCCACGAATCGGCACCCAGTGCGGGGATGTTCGTTTTATTCCGGGGGAAAGTAAAGATATGCAATTACAGCTGGGATGGCCAGATGCAAATCTTGTATGTTATTGAACCTGTAAACATGTTCAACGAGCTTACTGCTATCGACGGTGGTATTAATCCGATGACCGCCATTGCGGTTGAAGACTGCATAACCTGGAACATCGGTTATCAAGACTTTGAACGCTTGGTAAAGCAGTACCCGGACCCTGCCATTGGCTTGGCGATGATACGCTTATTGGCGGAACGAACTAGAGGTTTAATAGAACGCTGTGAGGACCTTTCTTTCAGATCGGTGCTGGCTCGTGTCGCAAAATTAATTTTAGAATTGAGTGAATGGGGAGAAAAGGAGATTGACCGAGAGCGCTATTCAATTACGGAGTTATCAGCCCGGGTTTCCACTACACCTGAGTCCATCAGCCGCTCACTTGGTAATCTGAAAGACAGAGGATTGATCTCCAGTGACCGCCAGCGTATTACCGTTCAAAATGTCAAGCAGCTGGTTGAAATCGCAAGGCTGGACCTCACTGGGAATTCACCTTTGGGTTGAAGTAATAAAATCAGGATTATAAAAACCTTTGCCGTTGGCTGCTCCCACCCCTTGTGATATTTATATGTTTCTAAAGAATGGCTCGATTTCACAGCAGGGATAATGCGAACTGAGGCAGGGATTGTCCTGTGGTCCTCTGTGCAAATCGCTGGCTAAAGCTGCTCTCCCCTTCTTAGGTTGCGGTTTACACATGCGCAGGATTCCTGCTGGTATCTGTAATTTATTACTTCGGCTTTTCAAAATTAGCGAAAAAGAATATCCGGCGGAGAAGGGATTTGGCATGTCAAACCACTCCCTTTTTACTTTGAAAATGGAGCTCTTACCCCTTAGTGCTGGTTATGGTTTCTTTATGCACCTAATTGAGAAAGTTTTCCCTTTTCCCTAAACACATATTAGGGACAGCCCCGATTGGCATTGGAGGGGGATTGGTTTATTCCAGGCCCCATTATTATATCTATCGCTTTTCTGCGTGGTCTCACAAATAAGATCCCCAGCCAGATTAACTAAGGGGATAGGGGGAAAAGACAAAAACAATGTTCAATGGCCTTTCCCCCCGTGAGGTTCCTTATTTGTGTTCCGAGAACTGCAAACTTTCTAGACTTGTTTCTTCGGCGTAGAGGGTGAGAATGCCCCGCAAGGCGAAGATGAAACCCCCGACTGTCAGCGCCGTGCCGATGATCAAGAGGGGGAATTCCCAGGCATAGACCCAATTCTCACCAAAATACATGTGGGAAGGCCCCGCCCATACAAAGACAGTCAAGGTTAATAATCCGACCATGATCGATGCCATACCGCCTAGGCTGGTTTTCTCTCCTTCGCTGCTTGGCTGGGAAAAATTGACTTTCTCCTTGATACCCGGGAGGAGAAAGGCCAAGAAAAAGAGCAGGGTGAGCAGATTGATAAAGAACTTCACGTTTGCTGGAGTGGCTTCTCCTCGCAAAGTCAGGGAGGTGAAGAAGTGGATCCCGCCCAGCAGAACTCCGATACCTAGAACCCACAATGTCGTTCGATATGAATTCTTGTGCCCTTGAATGAGTTTGACCACCGCCCAAACTCCCGCGATGCCTATCAAAACAGTGGTGACAACTAGAGCCTGGTAGATCCAGCGGTAATCCATCAATTCTTTAAAGGCCATACGGTAGCCGATGTTATTCGAAAAAGCGGCACAGTAGGTGCCTGCTCCCCCTAAAATATTCATCCCTGCGGTCATCACCATCAAGATGATCGCTAGAATACGGAGTACTTTCCATGATGTTTTCATAACTTTCTCCTGATTCGTTCATACTTTGTAATGGACTGAGATTGGAACCCATTAGGGGGAGTCTATTTCCACGGTCAAGTCCCATGGATTATCAGCGAAGTGACAGCGCTGGCAATTGACCTCTAAGCTGATGTTGTGAGAGGTGAAAGGAACTGTGCCGCTGGCAGTCTCTGTGTCTGAATCCCCCTCTTCAGTTTTAGTTGACCACGGAAAATATGTTATCCAATGCCCCAACTCCTCGTTCGGCCTGACCTTTAAGCCAGCTCCATCATGACAGGCTACACAAGCAACCTCCGCGTGGTCTTGATCATGCCCGGGGATGGGTTCCGGGGGTGTGAAGACACCTTGATGGCAGCCCTCAGCGTCACAAGATGCTGCTGTGCTGTGAGCATTATGGCACTTCGTGCATTGGAAATCAGCCATCGCACCAGCGACATTTACTGTCCCGTGCTCGGGTACGTTTTGAGTGTCATGACACTTCAAACATAATTCAGTGGCGTCGTCAACGCTGGCATATTCTTCAAGCGCTGGCACTTCTAACCAGGCGATTTCGGGTTGGATGTTCCCTTTTTTGTCTTCTTGGTGGCAAACCTGGCAGGGGACATCTGACCACTCTTCCTGGGGGATCGTGGGGTCAGGGGGTTCCACTTCGAACTTGCATGATTGGCAGCTTTCCGGGATGTCATCCATGGAAGGCATCCAATTCACGGGTGAATGGCAGCGGGCACAGGTGTTGTTATGCCCTTGGTCGTCAAGCACAAAGGTGTCGACGTGAGGGCCCGATTCCCACTCCTGCTGCGCAATAAGCTGGGGATCCTTGACGGACTCGTCGGGTTTGGAAGTTGTTTCTCCCTCTCCCTCTTCTGGTCCGGGCTCTTGTTCGGTAGGCGCCTCTTTCTCTTCAGAAATCTGACTTTGTGGAGTGTCATCCGGGGCAGGAACGACAGAATCATTTGCCAGACAGCCTGCTGTGTTGATTGCCAAAATTACCCCGAAAGAAATGATTAAGAAGCGGCATTTTTTTCTCATCATAAGCATAACGATATATCACTCACTAAAAAGGGAGTGGGGCGATAAAGAACCTCGCCCCACCAGGATTGGCTTTGGATTTTAGAGACAGAGTTCAACCACAACAGCAAATGCCTTTTGAAAGTTGAACGCTATTTGCCAAGGTGTTCTACTCTCCATTTCCTTCCGGTTCGGGGATTTCACCTTCTGCGGTGAGGACAGTCAGCTCCCAAGGGTTGTCCTCAAAGTGGCAGCGGGTGCATTCCACTTCATAGACAATGCTGTGCGAAACGATGGCTTCTGTGGTGGGTCCGCTGCGCCCTTGCTCTGTGAGCAGAGTTGTCCAGAGGTCGATATCCTCGTCAGGGTGCGGGCCCACTTCTGCGCCGGAGGCATCATGACAGGCCATGCAGGTCACTTTGTCTTTCATTACCACGTACTTGCCTTTAGCGTGTTCCTTTTCATCGATCTCATGGCAATCGGTGCACGTTTTTGGTTCTGTGGAGTGAGGATCATGGCAGTCCGTACAATACTGAGGTGGTGTTTCGCCACTGACGGGGAGTCCTGAAGAGTCGAGGTGAGCGCTGCCCCCCAACGTGATTTTGTGGTCAACTGCTGACCCAAACGAACTGCCTGTCGTCGTCGCATGGCACTTTTCACATATTTCGTTCGTGGTTTTGACCTCTTCATACTCCATGTCCAGAGGGTCGAGCCAGGCAACTTCGGTGACGACATCATCTTCCATCTTATGGCAGGTTTCGCAGTTGACGGCTTTCCACTCCTCTTCGGGAATGAGATCGTTCCCATCCGCAATCCTGACTTCATCGTCTGTGGGGAACTTGCAAGAGAAGCAGTTGGGCGGCCTGCCGATGGTGGCTTCCGGGTCCCAGTTTTGGGGGGAGTGGCAGCGAGCGCACCAGGTATTGGGGCCATGGTAGAGGTCATAGGTGTTGTGGGGGCTATCTTCCCAAGCCGCCTGAATGGCCTCTCGCTCAGGATGGGGTTGGGGCGCTTCTGTAGGCGTGGGAGGGGCTTGGGTAGGCTCCACGATGACGGTTACTTCTACTTCCTTTGTTTTAACAACCTCGGTGACTTGAGGCTCAGAAGGCTGGCATCCGCCTGCTACTAAGAGCAGCAACAAAAAAGTTATTAAAAGGACTAATCTCTTTTGTCTCAAAAAACCCATTTTCTCCTCCGTTTGAACATCTAACAAAGAGCGAAGACCAATCTGAGCCTAGCTCCACTGCTCTTAATATAGCACGGGATAATAGCAATGTCTTTGATATTAATCAATTTGATTAAAATAAAATTAATGGAGTATTAGTACAATATGAATGGCAGGGCTGTTGAATGTTCTGGTTTTGTGCTTTCAAGGAAGGCACGCTCAGCTACAGAGCCCGAGATGGACACCAAAAAGGATGAGGGATCCCTCAGTGATCTGCTCAATTTCAGGAGGCTCCGTGGATGGTCGGAATGTTCTTGTTGAGAGGGGTGAAAAGAGTGAAAGTGGCAGTTCAATACGCGCCACTTTTTTCTTGTTGAGGGGATTAAAACTAAAAGGTTCCTCGCTAGTTAGTATGGGTAAATAGTCCAATCCAGGTAGAATAGAAAGCAAATATCAACCCTTTACCTGGAGATAAAAATGAACCGAACAACATTGGAAAAAGCGCTTGGATTGCCTGAACCCTGGGAGATAACAAAAGATACCTTTTCTGCTGAAGAACAACGGTTGGACATCACCATCGATTTCAAACGGGGCAGCACTTTTCCCTGTCCCGAATGCGGTGTGGAGAGCAAAGCCTACGATACTGAGCAGAAGACATGGCGCCATCTGAACTTTTTCCAACATGAAACCTATATCCATGCCCGGGTTCCCAGAGTGGAGTGCCCGGAGGGGTGCGGTATCAAAACTGTGGAGGCGCCCTGGGCCAGGCCGCGCAGCGGGTTCTCCTTGTTGTTCGAAGCCCTGATTATGACCCTGGCACAGGAGATGCCAGTCGCTGCGATTGCATCCCTGGTTGGTGAGCATGATACACGGATCTGGCGGGTGCTCCATCACTACGTTGAAGAAGCCCGCAAGGAAGCGGATTACTCCGAGGTGGAACGGATAGGAATGGATGAGACAGCCAGCCGCAGAGGACATAATTACATCACGCTTTTCTATGATCTGGACGCAAAACGCCTCCTATTTGGCACTTCAGGCCGGGACCAGGGGGTGGTGAGCGCTTTCAGCGAGGATTTGCAGGCTCATGGAGGAGATCCTGCTTCCATTCGCCAGACTTGCAGCGATATGTGGCCTGCCTATATCAGGGGTGTGGAGGATTGTTTTCCAGAGGCAGAGATCACCTTTGATCGGTTCCATATTATGAAAATCCTGAACTCCGCTGTAGACCAGGTTCGACGCGAAGAAGCCAAAACCAGAAAGGAGCTCAAAAGAACACGCTATCTGTGGCTGAAAAATCCTTCCAACCTCACTGCGAAACAAAAACAGACCATGGAAGAACTTCCCACTCATAATTTGAAGACGGCTAAAGCCTATCAGATCCGCCTGACCTTTCAGGAGTTCTTTGAACAGCCCACCCGAGAGGTGGCCGAGGCTTTTCTGAAGCGGTGGTACTTCTGGGCTACTCACAGCCGTTTAGATCCCATCATCAAAGCAGCGAAAACGATCAAAAATCACTGGGAAGGTGTACTCAACTGGTTTGACAGTCTGATCACCATCGGCATTCTTGAAGGCTTCAACAGTCTAATCCAGGCCGCTAAAGCCCGAGCCCGAGGTTATCGGACAAATCGTAATTTCATTACCATGGCTTATCTTGTTGCGGGTAAACTTGATTTTGGATTACCCACATAAAACAGCGAGGAGCC
>CAYZTL010000008.1:0-143100 GCA_964481465.1 uncultured Anaerolineales bacterium | reverse complement strand
CATTTGTCATATAAATTTAAGTACTTTTGACCCCTTTTGCCTGAGTAGTTACAAAAAATCTATCGATCTCTACTAAATTATATCACTAATGCCAAGGATTTCACAACGATTTCCAGATCTCCTTCTCCATCCTCCATTCCCATTTTTCCGTTTTTTATCCCTTCATCTCAATCTTTATTCTCCAAATCCAGAAAAAATACGCTACTTCACCCGGTAAAGAAGCTGTTTGACCGCTTGAAACCGGTTCCCTGAGGGAGCTGATTGCAGCGCGCCGCCCATTTCTATTGTCATCCCCTCCAAATGGTATAATCTCATATCGGTCACACTATTTAATTAAACGTAAGATTGACGAGACAATCATGCTTCTTGAAAAATTATCTGGAATTGAAGAACGATATCAGGAAATAAATCAACAATTGCTCAAAGTTGGAGATGATTATCAGCTGGCGGCGGAATTGGGCAGGGAAAAATCAGAACTTGAGCCCATTATGGAAGCCATCAACGAATATAAAGACGCCTTGGCCCAACTCAAAGATGCCCGAACCCTCTTGGAATCAGAAGATGAGGATATGCGCGAGCTGGCTGAAATGGAAGTCAGTGAACTTGAAGATAGGATTCAACGTTTAGAAGAACGCATTAAAAAGATGCTCTTACCCAAAGATCCCCGGGACAAGCGGAACGTGATCCTGGAAATCCGCGCTGGGGCGGGAGGCGATGAAGCCGGGCTATTTGCCGGAGATTTGTTCCGGATGTACAGCCGCTATGCAGAACGCCAGGGTTGGGACGTAGAGATCCTCTCGCTCAACGAAACAGGGGTGGGAGGGATCAAAGAGATCTCGGCGATGATCAAAGGGAAAAGGGCCTTTTCCAAACTGAAATACGAATCCGGCGTCCATAGGGTTCAACGGGTCCCAGAAACCGAATCCCAGGGACGGATCCACACCTCCACGGCCACCGTGGCGGTGCTGGCGGAGGTGGATGACATTGAAATTGACATCTCACCTAACGAGATCGAAATGGACGTCTTTAAAGCGGGAGGTCCGGGGGGACAAAGCGTTCAAAAAAACGCCACCGCCATTCGCCTAACCCATAAACCGACAGGGATCGTGGTCCAGTGCCAGGACGAACGGTCTCAAGCCCAGAATCGGGCCCGGGCAATGAGCATCCTCAAAGCGCGCCTATACGAAATCGAAGAGCGGAAACGGCGGGAACGACAAGAAAAAGTCCGGCGGTCCCAAGTGGGCACAGGGGAACGTTCTGAGAAGATCCGTACGTATAACTTCCCCCAAAATCGCGTTACCGACCACCGCATCAATTATTCCTCTCACCAGCTGGATGCTGTGCTGGACGGGGAAATCGATGAATTCATCGAGGAATTATCCACCGAGGACGAAGCCAAACGCCTTGCGGAAGCTGGGTTGGAGTAGAATACATGTGAAATCCCAAACCACTTTGCAGCGTATACGACAACGACTGGACGGCTTCAGCGATACCCCTTTTCTTGACAGCCAAGTTTTACTCAGCTATATTCTGAATCGACCCCGCTCCTGGATCCTGGCCCATCCAAATTTCACCTTAACTCCCTCCCAAAGAAAAACCCTCCAAAAAGCCCTCCAGAAGCTGGAAAAAGGCGTCCCCTTGCCGTATGTGCTCGGATATTGGGAATTTTACCAATTGCGTTTCAGGATCACGCCCGATGTGCTCATCCCCCGCCCGGAAACGGAATTACTGGTAGATCTGGCCATTGATTGGTTGCGGGCCCATCCTTCGCGGCGTTCTTGCGCTGACATCGGCACAGGATCGGGGTGCATCGCCATCTCCGTCGCCCATCACATGTCCAACTCCCAGTTCATAGCTAATGATATCTCCATGGATAGTCTCAAAATCGCTAAAATAAATGCGACAAAACACCAGGTCAGTCGGCAAATTGCCTTCTATCAAGGGCAGCTTTTACAGGCCATGCGGGGAAAATTTGACCTTATCTTAGCCAATCTGCCCTACATCCCAACATCAAAACTGAAAGCGCTTGATGTGGATAAGCATGAACCGCATCACGCGTTAAACGGCGGTCCAAGCGGGTTGAAGTACATCTCTGAATTATTGTCTTCCGCACCTCATTTCCTCAAAAAAGGCGGGGGGATCGTTTTGGAAATCGATGAATCACAGGGACCCAAAGCAAAGCAATTGGCAGAACATGCCTTTCCCCACGCTGCTGTCTCCCTTCGAAAAGACCTTGCCGGTCAGGACAGGATGTTGCTCATCCAAACAGGTTAACCATGAAAACGAAGGTCATGAAAACCCAAGACCCGGAATCCATTTCCTGCGTTCAGGACGCCATTCGAAGAGGTGGGATCGTCGCCTTCCCCACGGACACGGTCTACGGGATCGGCGTTTCAGCATTTGACAACCAGGCCATAGAGAAGCTTTATGAAGTGAAAATGAGGTCAGAACACAAAGCGATCCCTGTCTTGATCGCTGACACCTCCGACCTCGAAGAGCTGATCTCTGATCTTCCCCCCCAAGCTGAGTTGTTGATGGATCAATTCTGGCCTGGCCCGCTTACCTTGATCCTGCCCAGCAAAACCACCCTGCCCCCTGCCCTTTCACCGGAACCCACGGTAGGGATCCGGATTCCGGGAAGCACGTTCACCCGGGAACTGCTTCGCGAAACCGGGCCGCTGGCGGCCACCTCAGCGAACCTGTCCGGTAAGTCAAGCGCGCAGACTGCGGAAGAGGTCATAGAACAGTTCGCCAATCAAATTGAGCTAATCATCGATGGGGGAGAAACGCCCGGGGAACGCGCATCCACAGTCGTTGACTGCACAAAGGATACCTTGCGTATCCTCCGACCCGGCCCAATCTCTCCGGATGTCCTGCGCGCAGTTTGGGAAAGCGGCTGACATCCCGCCACAAAAAACACCCTTCATAAATCTCAGAGACGATTCCCCATCCCCAGCGGGGCGTGTTTATCGAGGTCAAGGGATGATGATGTCATCCAATGCTCGTTTGGGGACATGATGCACATCCTTCTCATCGCGCCAGTATTTGATATCCCCATCGGAGGGAAGGGGCTCGATGACCACATCTTCCGAGGGTTTACCCAGCGCCAAAACGAAGATGATTTTATACCGATCGGGGATGCGCAGGGACTCGCGCAAAGTCTCTCGCTTCACAGAAGCGATGATACATCCTCCCAAACCCCGGGAGGCAGCCCCCAACAGCATGCTCTGGGCGGCGATCCCCGCGTCATATTGAAATGAACTGGCCAGCTCCGTATCCCCCAGGAAGACGATATATGCACTCGGCCTTTCCCCCTCCTCCGGCCCCTCCCAATCTTCCAAATATCCCGCCCAGCCTAAACAAGGAAAGACATCTTCCCTTTCAGATTGAGATGTAACCAGGCGGTACTTCAACGGTTGGAAATTGGCCAAGGAAGCGGACAACCGTGCCAAATTCACAAGCTCACGCAGTGTCTCAGGCGGAACCTCCACATCCTGTTCAAACCGGCGGTAACTTCGATTCTTTTTGACCAATTTTTCCAGCCAACGCTCATCGCTCATCGTCTACCTCCCAGGATAAAATGATTTATTTCATTTATCGCAACCATTGATAAGGATAACATGGTTTTTTTAAAATTTTCCAGGAGCAAACCTTTTCCCTTCCAAGACGGTTCAAACCTGGTTGAGGAAATATGATCTGCAGAGTAAAATACATCAATCGCTACCGTAAATGGGCAGTCCACTTGGAGTTTCATCACTGATCAACAGGGAAATAATCCTATGAGTAAACAAGGGCGTATCAAAGGGATGCTTGCCTTCACCGTGGTCTCTATCGGCCAGGCGATCTCGCTGGTCGGCAGCGGCATGACCCAATTTGGGATTACGATTTGGGCCTGGCAGGAAACCGGACAGGCGACCACGCTGGCCTTGACGGGTTTCTTCGGGTTCGCTCCGGTCGTCCTTATCAGCCCCTTCGCCGGCGCTTTGGTCGATCGATTGAACCGCAAATTGGTCATGATGTTGAGCGATTTGGCAGCAGGCATAGGTACGATTGCCTTACTGCTCTTATATTTGACTGATCACCTTCAAATCTGGCACCTCTACGTTCTGGGCGCCTTTGTGGGGGTCTTTCAAGCCTTCCAATGGCCCGCCTATTCCGCAGCGATCTCCATGATGCTGCCTAAAGAGCAATATGCCCGGGCTAACGGGATGTTGGAGACAGCCCGGGCTAGTTCGAGGGTCCTGGCCCCCCTCCTGGCAGGGGCCGTGATCGGTTTTTCAGGATTGACCCTGATCTTCATCATTGACATCGTCACTTTCCTGTTTGCCATCGGCACCTTACTGATGATCTATGTCCCTCAACCCGAAACAAGCCGGGAGGGCCAGTTGGGGAAAGGCAGCCTCTGGACAGAGGCGGGATACGGCTTCAAGTACATCTGGGAACGCCCCAGCCTCTTTTGGCTGCAGATGGTCTTTTTCTTCCTCAACCTCTCCGCCATGTTTGGTTTCACGGTGATGGCTGCTATGATCCTGGCCCGGACTCAAAATGACACCGTAGTTCTCGGCTCCGTCCAATCCGCAGGGGCAATCGGAGGGGTGACCGGAGGATTGCTGTTAAGTATGTGGGGCGGGCCTAAACGGAGGATACACGGGGTTTTAATGGGTATGATCAGCGTCAGCCTCTTTCACACGTTATTAATGGGATTGGGCAGAAACCTCACCGTATGGGCGGCGGCTTCTTTCTTTGGAGGATTCATCATCCCCATCCTCAACGGATCTAACCAAGCCATCTGGCAAGCAAAGATCCCACCTGATCTGCAGGGGCGTGTTTTCTCCGTCCGCCGGCTGATCGCGACCATCACAGCACCGGTTGCCATGCTTTTAGCAGGTCCCCTGGCTGACTTCTTCTTTGAACCAGCCATGGCGGAAGGTGGGATATTAACCTCGATTTTCAAAGGCGTGGTGGGGACCGGCCCGGGGGCAGGCATGGCAGTGATGTTCCTGATTGCCGGCACATTGGGGGTGATCGTAGGCATTGCGGGGTATGCATTCCCTATCATCCGGGATGTCGAAAAGATCCTTCCCGATCACGATGCAGTCGGCTCAGTATAAGGGATTTTAAAATCACGGGGAAATTCCAACGGGGAAGAATTATACGAGGTTGTTCTTCCCTGAATAGAGAAAGATCAGCTACTCAAGGGGTAGGTCAGTCATGACAACTCTGAAAGGGGCCAGGTAGGAGCGGCATCCATTTCCAGGGTATCCCTCCATCCCGCGCAATACCGGTAACACCCCGCTCCGGCGATCATCGCTGCGTTATCTGTACATAAGAACAGGGGTGGAATGTGAACCGGTAAATCAGATTTGGAAAGGATGGATTGGCGTAAAGACTGGTTTGCAGAAACCCCACCCACGATCAGAATTTCCTTGACATCAAACTCCTCCGTAGCGTTCAATGTCTTGGTCACCAGGACATCCACCACCGATTCCTGGAAGCTGGCGGCAATATCATCCACCGGTACGATACTCCCTTCCTCCTCCAAGCTTCTCACCACGCGTAGCACGGCTGTTTTCAACCCGCTGAAGGAGAAATCCCAACTATCTCCCAACCATGCACGTGGAAAATCGAACGCCTGAGGATCACCCTCCTGGGCTGCCTTTTGAATGGCGGGTCCTCCCGGGTAACCCAGGTCCAGGAGGCGGGCAATTTTATCAAAGGCTTCCCCCGCAGCATCATCCAAAGTGCCTCCCAAACGTTGGTACTTTAGATGCTCTTTCATGAGGATGAGCTCGGAGTGCCCCCCAGAAACGATCAGGGCTAAGAGGGGAAAGTTGGGAGCATCCGGGAAGGGTTCTTCTTCGGTGAGCCAAGCAGAATAGAGGTGTCCTTCCAGATGATTGATTCCCATCAATGGCAATCCGCTGCTGAGTGCTAAGCCCTTCGCCATGTTTATACCAACAACCAGGGCTCCTGGAAGCCCTGGACCGCGGGTGACAGCGATCCCATCCAGATCGGTTAATTTTAAATGAGCATCCTTCAAGGCTTGATCAATAATCGGGTAGATTTTCTTAATATGTTCGCGCGATGCGACTTCGGGGAACACACCTCCAAATTGGGCGTGCAAATCCACCTGGGAAGCTACCGCGTTGGAAAGGATCTTCCGACCGTCCTCCACCACAGCGGCTGCGGTTTCATCGCATGACGTTTCGATTCCCAAAATCCTGGATAACGGAACTCCGGATCCTTGAGAGCCTTTCAAATCAAGTTGGGTTTTTTCATCCTCTTTATTGACCATTCCCACCCCCGACGACTACTACGCGTCAGCTTTGGCTTAAAACAGACCTGTTTAAGGAGTCCAATGGTCCATCTCTAAGACCAAGTCCAAAGGATATTCAACCAGAATCTCCATCCCTCCATCTGGACGAACCCAAACGGTATCCTCCAGCCGGCAACCCATGTTTTGATCCGGATAATATAAACCGGGTTCAATGGTGGTAACCGTTCCGGGCGCTAAACGATCTGCTTCCGTCGCCCCCTTACCGTATCGTGGCCTTTCGTGGATGTCTAATCCCAAACCATGTCCCAGGCTGTGGACATAACCTTCTTCAAGCTGGCTGTCTTGCCGGATGGTTTTATGACCTAACTCCTCCAGCAGCGCGCATGTCCTGTCCTGTAAATCCGGGGCATAAGCATCCATCGTCAATTCCGAGAGGATGGTCTGATAGACTTGGAGGACATCCTCATACAGCGCTTGTTCCTCTTCGGGAGCATAACCCAAGCACCAGGTGCGGGTAAAATCATAAAAATAACCACCGCCCTTTTGGCAGGGGAAGATATCAAAGACGATCGTCCGGCCCAAGCGGAGGGTGTCCGAGGCTGTGCCTGTACTGTGGGGGATCCCGGCATCCCGACCGATAGCAAAGATGGCTCCTTCCGGATTTTCCGCGCCAAGTTCTGCCAGCCAGAGATTAATCTTCGACTTAACATCCTTCACGCGGAGGGGTTCCCCATCTTCCTGAAGCAGTTCCCCGTCTTGATTGACAGGGGAGGAAGTGAGATAATCTGCGACTCTTCTCACCACCTCCGTTGTGATCCGACCCATATCCCGCATATGCTCCACTTCCTGCGGGTCTTTCGTGGCCCGGGCTTCCAAAAGGATAGAATTGGGACCTTCGCCAACGAGGTCGAGTTCCGGAAGCATATCCTTCAAAAGAGAAAATACGCCCCAAGCGCTGCCGACATTGACCTTGCCGTACAAAGCGATCTTCCCTTGGAGAAGATCCACCTCCTCTAACATTTCCCGATACATCCTGGCCCGGGCCAAGAGGTAATCCCCCTCTGCTTCTTCGAGCAATTTTCTGAATTCATATTTCGCGAAGTTTACCGTCTCCAAACCGGTACGGGCAGCCTCTTCCCTCTCCATCGAGGAGTGAAAGAGAATGGGAACCTCCCCCTTTTTCTTGATCAATTCAGCGTGGGTTAAATGACTGACGCCGGTAAGGTACACCATGGCTGCATTATGTTGAGCGGGTCCGGAAACCCATATCGCATCGATATCCTTTTCATCCATCAGTCGGTCAAGATCATCTTTCATCACTTTCTCCCATGCTTGTTAGCGTTTGTATTAAATCTGCATCCTGGCGGGGAAGCACAGTCCGGGGATCGAAGATGATCTGGCCATCCCCCACACGAGCGATCACCGGGTAGCTTGCATCTCGAAGTGCTTTCAGAAAACGTTGAGGGTGAGCGACGTCTAAGGCAAGGGCGTAGGTGGGCAGGGTTTCGCCGGGCAAACTCCCCCCTCCTACTTTCGAAAGCGTCTCAATGATATCCCCCCTGCCGATACCATCCCTCCACGCTTTAGCCCGTTCGCGCAATCCCTCAGGAGGGGCTGTGATCATCTGCCAGACAGGGATCTTCTCTTCCGCTTCTCCTTTCAAATAATGAATCAACGTGGCAGACAAGCCAGCCAAAGCTGTCTTATCTGCCCGGATGGCGCGGGCAAGAGGTTCCTTCTTCAAGGGATCGACCAGGTCCTTGCGTCCCAAAATGATCCCGGCCTGGGGTCCACCCAACAATTTATCCCCGGAGAAGCACACCAAGTCCACACCGGCCTGAAGTGATTCCTGGACCATGGGTTCGTGTTTCAAACCATATGGAGCGGTGTCAAGCAGCGCTCCCGACCCCAAGTCATCGATCACCATCAGGCTGGATGCGTGGGCTGCGTCCACAATCTCAGATAATTCTGGTTCTTTTGTGAAACCCACAATCGAAAAATTGGAATGGTGCGCCCTCATAACTGCCGCGGTATTTTCATTAAAAGCCTGTGTGTAATCAGAGATGTGGACCCGGTTCGTCGTCCCCACCTCAACCAGGGTGGCCCCTGACTGCTCGAGTACCTCCGGAATACGGAACCCCCCACCAATCTCGATCAATTGGGAGCGCGCAATCACCACTTCGCGGTCTTTTGCAAAGGTCTGCAGCACCAATAAAACTGCAGCAGCATTATTGTTGACAACCAGCGCTTCTTCCACTCCCAGGAGTTTTTCGAACAGGGCCGTCGCATGCTCCAGACGAGATCCGCGCTCACCCTGATCCATATCAAACTCCAAGGTCGAATACCCTCCCCCCACCTTGGCGATGGCATCCAGGGCGAACTCGCTCAGCGGCGCTCGACCCAAATTAGTATGGATGATCACACCGGTGGCGTTGATCACAGGATAAAGGGTGGAATTCGTCCAGGACTCTAAATGGCCTTGAGCATGAATTAAAAATTCGTCCGGGGATGGAATCTCCACCCCTTTACTTCTAAAACCATCCCGGGCGATTTCCAGAGCTGTGCGCAACGCTTTCACCGTTAACTTGTGACCATAGTGTTCCACCAGCTCCTCCCCCTTATAAGTCCCGAGCAGTTCGTCGACGGACGGAAGGGACCGTAGATCACCCATCATGAATACTCCCTATCAGCGCCAAATAAAAACCTGGGATACCTGAACCCATGTTTACTCATCCGGATACTTGCCTGGATGCCACTCACTTCTGGATCGCAAGCGCAACAAGACTTCCACCAATATGAAACCTACAGCCAGAACGACCGCCAGGCTCAGGGTCAAGACTTGTCCTTTATTCAACCAAATCAAGGCTGCGAAATAAATGCCAATCCACAACGCTTCTCGAACGACCATCCCAAAACCCACCGGTGTGCGAGTGCTGAAGAGTCGGTTTAGCAAAGCCACCAGCGGGGCTGAAGTCCCCGTGACCGCAACGACGATCGCACAAAAGAAAAACCAGCGGTGACTGAGGGTTGGCTTCGTCTGGGTCATCAGGTATATCAACCCCACCCACCCCGACGTCCCCATTAGGAGCGCAAAGGGAAGGATGGTCCGCACCGTTGTGGATTCTTTATCGCTCATGATCTCAATTTTAACATAGTTCTCCCAACTCACCTCAATGCTAACCATTCACGATTATTTCAATAAGACAGAACGCCCTTTCATCCACTCTTTCTTTCCAGAAATCACGCGGATACGAAACCGATCTGTCCTGTTTATCGGGTTAACTACAAGGGAAATGGGAAACAAAGAGAGCAAAAAATTCGCCAGATTCAAAAAGCTGTAATATAAAGCCACCAGATGATAAGTAATCCTTTTTTTTCGTTTTAAGATTCTACCAACCCAAGGCTGAGTTACCCGAAAATGTAGGGGGGTGATTAACGTTATTCCCAATTTATGGCGAATGCAGTGATCAACATCACATTTCCAGATTCACCATCTTTCTTTAAGATTGGCAACCTTAAAGAATTGATATTTTTTAGGGGTTGCGCCGAATAAATCTTCCCTTATCCATTAGAATTTATATTGTAGTGTCCCCAAGAAAACGGAGCGAATAGCTAGACATTTGATAAGAAAATTCAGACACAGTCTCTGGTCCGAGGAAATCAGAGAATTCAACATTATTCTAAACTAATATATGCAGTGGAGGAGATGGGTCCATGGAGGCTAGGCAAGCTTGGCAGTCTGCCGTCGGCCAACTTCAGTTGGAAATGCACAAGGCAGCTTTCGATACATGGGTGCGTGATGCAGAACTACTTGATGTAACAGATGGCACATTTCGAATCGGTGTTCAAAATGCATACGCCAGGGATTGGTTGGACAGTCGTTTGAAAAAGACCGTCGTAAAAATATTAACCGGGACCCTTGATAAAAAAGTTGATGTTCAATTTGTGGTCACACAAAGCAACGATAAAGAAGATCGGAACAGCTCGGAGACGGGCATTGAAGAACGGGAGCAAGCATCGTCTGCACCCAACAAGCGGACATCCGACAATTACTCTATCAACAGCCGTTACACATTTGATAATTTTGTGGTGGGACCCAGCAACCGTTTGGCTCATGCCGCCTCGTTGGCAGTCTCCGAAAAACCGGCCCAAACCTATAACCCTCTTTTCCTCTATGGGGGCGTTGGATTAGGAAAAACCCACCTGCTGCATGCGATCGGGAATATGGCCGAGGATAATGGGCTTGAAGTGCTTTACGTCTCTTCTGAAGAATTTACCAACGACTTGATCAACGCCATTCGCAGCCATACGACCCAAGCCTTCCGTGAGAAATATCGACGGATTGATGTGCTGTTGATTGATGACATTCAGTTTATCGCTGGCAAGGAATCCACGCAGGAGGAATTTTTCCACACCTTCAATACCCTTCACGGGCAGAATAAACAAATCGTGATCACCTCAGACCGGCCACCCAAAGCCATGGTCACCTTAGAAGAACGGTTGAGATCACGCTTCGAGTGGGGGTTGACCGCAGATATCCAACCGCCGGACTTCGAGACCAGAATCGCTATCTTGCAGTCAAAAGCGGAGAGAGCAGGATATGATCTCCCTGATCATGTCATCGAAGAGATCGCCCATCGCTTCCAGACCAATATCCGGGAACTGGAAGGGGCTATGACGCGGATCATGGCCTACGCTGACCTGCGAGGGATGGCTCTGGATAACGAATTGGTAGATTCCGCCCTGGCAGACTTGATGCCTCAAACCAGAGAGGTCGACCCGGATTTAATCATAGAGACGACCGCTGAAGAATTTGAGGTCACAAAAGAGGAATTAATCGGCAGAAGCCGATCCCATCACATCGCCCTCCCCCGGCAGGTAGCCATGTACATCCTCCGAGAAGAAGCCGAGATATCTTTACCGCAAATTGGAGAGATGCTGGGAAACAGAGATCACACCACCGTCATGTACGGCCATGAGAAGATCTGTGATTTACTGGAAACGGATAAAAAGCTCAGGAGACAGGTGCTGAATATCAAAGAAACTTTATACGGGCCGGTGCGGATGCCCGTGTAATGAAAAGGAAGGATAACAACGGAAAGGGGCTGTCCCAAAAGTCATGATAATGGGGGGCAATCGATAAGAATCAATCAAAATTATATGTTCCAGGTGGGGGAAAAAACACTTCTATCGAGCAAGATTTATTTTTTGAGTGGGGGTTGTCTGCAAAAATGGGACTTTTCAGACAGCCCCTTTTTATTTTTTACGCCGATCGCGGATCCGCCCCCACAAGGACCTCATCCCTTCCCAGGCTTTCCTCCCCCACCGGTACCACGGGTATTCTATATGCGCTTCTTCTTCTTCCGGTTGAGGCCAAGGATCGAGATCGAACATCTTCCGCAACACATACCTGCCCAATAATTTCAACGTCGCTGCAACCGGAGCAGCCAGGAACAAGCCCAAAATGCCGAACAAATTTGCGGCGACAATCGCAAAAACCAGCACTGCAGCAGGGTGGATGCCTAACGTCCGCCCAAAAAAACTGGGGGCAATGTAATTGTCGAAGAAGAAATCGACCACAAAAGCGATACCCAAGACCATCACGGCGTACTGCCAATGGACCAATCCAAAATAATTGCTGGGTTGCAAAAAGGTGACCAGGGCCATGACGATGGCGGTAACAAAAGGGCCGATATAGGGGACAAACCTTGCCAACCCGGTCATCACTGCCAAAGCAATCGCATACCGCACGCCAAGAGCAGACAAAAGGATGCTGTACACGATAAAGACCAAGACGAAGATGATGACTTGACCGCGGAGGAATGCGTTCCATATCCGCCTTAACTCCCTGCCTAAGCGGCGGAAGTCGTAGTCATATTCTGGAATTTCAGGAAATTGTAATAGGTTGGGCACCCTGCTTGCGTCTGCCAATAAGAAATAGGATAAGGCCACTACGAAAAATATCTTCCCTATACTCACTGCAGCCCCCGTAGCTATTGAGCGCACTACTGCCCCTGCTTGCCCTAAGAGAGGTTGCAATGTGTCGATGAGTCGGTTGGCAATATCGTTCAGATTAATGAATTCCCCCAACATGCCGTATCCTTGAATGGTCTCTTCCAGATCAGACGCAATTTGTGGCAGGTTGCCAATCACCTCCTGCAATAAGCGAACTAAACTTTGTAATTGCTGGGCAACCGCGAACCCCATGATAGTGAAAACCCCACCCAATAAGAGGATCAAGACCAAAAACAGAAGCGTAGTTGCCAGCCTCCAAGACATACCCAGAGACCGATTTAAAAAAGCAACAATGGGATGGAATAAATACGTTAAGATAAAAGCCAACACGAGGGAGGAGATGATCGAACGAAAGTAAAGCAGAACCGCAGCGGAAATCGCTACCAAGGTCAATCCCACGACTAATTTGGTGGTTGGTCCCCACTGAGGGGATTTACGAGGTTCTGTTGTGGTCATAATGAAAATTTTCTTTAACGTAACCCGTTACGATCTGGATTCAACTTTCTTGGAATACCGCTCCCTATTCTCAGTCATTCTGCAGCTTCGCTTGAACCACAATCCGTTTGTTATCCACCATATACGGGTAACAAGAAATCAAGGTAGCGGTGGGTTCTGATGTTTGTTCCAAAAACTCAACTTGGGTAGGATTCACGATGTGCGTTCCGGTGACCACATACACATAATCATTCTTCTCTGTGAATAGGATCACTTTATCCCCTTTTTTCAGTTTATCCAAATCCCTGAATATTTCCCCGTGGATGTCATTATGAGCGGAGAGGACGACATTCCCCTCTTCCCCCGGATTTGCAGATCCAATATGGTGTCCGACCCCTTTCTTCAACTGGTCCCATCCGTCCCCTTCCACAACCGGGACATCTTTACCCAGAGCCGGGATCTGGAGCCTGATCGCTTGTTCCGGACCCTGGGTGGGAATGGGGACTTCCGCAAAAGATTGCACCACAGGTTGCAGATGTTCGGGAATCTCCTCGGTATTGGGACGGCTTCCTCCTAGGGAGTTTGGTGGGGTGTGACCGGAAGGGAGGACGACAGCTTTGATTAACGGCGTCGGCGTTAAAGTCGGTTGCTCCAAGGCCAAAGCTACTTCTCGATTTAATTCCTGGATGATTTCCAGCCCGTTAAAGAGGACAAAAATCAGCCCAATCACAGCCAGCACTTCAATGGCCAACAAAAAGCCATCCACCACCCGCTTCCCATTTGCTTTGGATGGTTCGACTTTCCTTCCCTCTCCCTCATCATCCGGGGAGGTAGTATGGATATCATCCCAGGAAGTTTCCTCCTCTTCGGAGACCAGCTTGACAATTCGTCCTGTCTCCCGGTATCGTTCCAAGCGTTCATGTCGAACAGAACGCTTCTTCTCAACCAGAAGCCGTCTTAATTCAGATATGGATAAGTCCTGAGGTTCTTTTTTCATAGGTTCATCTCGATTATAATCGCGCCCAGTTCCTATGCCAAGTGGGAAACGTTTTCAGTTACGAAATAGACGCGAAACCAAGTAAATAATCCGGTTAAAAAGCGCCCAAATTTCATGAAGGGCCTCCTTGATGGGTAAGGGGCCACAAAAGACGGATAGGGAACCAACCAGAAGGGATGCAAAAGGTATGCCAAGCCAATCCCTAACCTTTCACCGATAGGAAAAGAGGGGATATCATGCTACAATTGGGACGGAAAATCAATCGAAATGAACCGGAAAAAAGGAGAAACCTTGATACATCCCCAGCACAGGAAACTAGCTCAAATCCTCGTCGAACACTCGACAAAAATCATCCCCGGAGATCGGGTGATCATTGAGGCTACCACCGCAGCCGAACCTTTGGTTCGCGCTCTATTGAGAAAGATTCTGGAACAGGGCGGGCATCCTCACCTGCTCATGGAAATCCCTGAACAGGATAAGGAATTATTCACTTATGGGAATGACCAGCAGCTTGCTTTTGTGAACGCATTCCAGAAACTCGCCTATGAGGAATTTGAAGCCAGAATCCGGGTTCATTCCTTGACGAACACCCAGGCTCTGTCTGACTTTCCACCCCAAAAGCAATCTCAAAGACAAAAAGCGAAAGCGCCCATCATCTCAACCCAAATGGATCGGGGGGCAAAAGAAGAATTCAAATGGGTAACCACGCTGTATCCAACCGAAGCCTACGCAAAAGAAGCCGGGATGAGCCTCGAGGAATATGAGGATTTTGTGTATCGCGCCTGCCATGCGGACCAGGAAAATCCCATTGTTTATTGGAACCAGGTTCAAGAGAAACAAGCCCGGGCCAAAGACCTCTTCCAAAATCAGGATCAAATCCAACTTAGTGGACCAAACATCGATCTCACCCTTTCCGTAAAAGGGAGGACGTTCATCAATTCGTACGGGATCCATAATATGCCCGACGGGGAAATCTTCACTGGACCTGTGGAAGAGTCTGCCAACGGTTGGGTGAGATTTTCCTATCCGGCTATCTATAACGGAGTCGTCGTCAAAGGGATTGAACTCACCTTTGAGGACGGGAAGGTCATTCAAGCGTCCGCTGAAGAAAAAGAGGAATTTTTGATTCAGATGCTGGATTCGGATGCCGGATCACGTTATCTGGGTGAATTCGCCCTCGGTATGAACTCCGAAATACAACGGTTTACGGGCAACATCCTCTTTGACGAAAAGATCGGGGGAACCGTCCATATGGCGCTGGGCGCAGGTTACCCCCAAACGGGGAGCGGAAACAAAAGCATGATCCATTGGGACATGATTTGCGATATGCGGGAGGATTCCGAAATTGAGGTGGATGGCGAATTGATCTACCAAGATGGTGCGTTCATTACCTGAGTTTCCCCGAAGATCATCGCCCGTTGTGATCACCGTGTAATGGATTTAGGCGAAAATAGAATAGGGAGGCTTCCATGGCAGATCGCGAGTTGTTACGCAAACTGGACAAAGAGACCTTGATCGACATGCTGGGAGATCAGGCGAAAAATTGGCTGGCCCATGATGGATTGTGGTTCCAAGCTGTGGAAAACGCCTTTGACATGGAAACCGCCGTAAAATTAGACCGGGAAGCCTGGATCGTTTTCACCCAGATCGAAGCTAAACGGATCATGCGTTTGCATGATATCGAACCCAATCAGGGTTTAGCTGGACTGGAAAAAGCTTTGCAGTACCGCATGTATGCCCGGATCAACACCCAATCTACCCATTTTGTGGATGAAAATACCCTTCGATTTGAAATGAACGACTGCCGCGTACAGTCGGCCCGGAAAAGGAAGAACCTGCCAGACTTCCCCTGCAAGCCTGTGGGAATCGCGGAATACGCCTATTTTGCACACACAGTTGACAACCGGATCCGCACAGAAGTGGTCTCCTGTCCTCCGGACCCACACCCCGATGAATACTACTGCGCCTGGTCATTCACCCTAGAAAAGGAGCCCCTCAGTCCTGAGGAGCTCCTCCCTGATCCGCTGCATATAGATATGAAAGGTTAAGAAGTGGAGACGGACCCATCCCTGGTTATCTCTTTAACCCCTTTTCCTTCATATGCCAAGGCAACAAATTCAGTCTCAATAACCTCCGAACCTTGCATGACATATGCAGTACCATTCTCGATGGCGTTCTTAATGCCCGCTGGGGGATAACTGGTAAACGGCTCAAGGGCACAGTTGTACGTCCTTCCATACCACGGATAATCATCGTGGCCTCCATAAACCTGCCACATCCACAAGTACTTAAACAATTCTTTATCCCAAGCCATACCAAATCCAACTTCCCGTTCTTGATTGGTAAGCCCATACCAACCAGCATCCAGGTTTTTAAAGAAGACCACATCTACCGAGGAGGTGTCTTTAGAACGAACTTGAGTGATGTCTTCCAATTCTCCTGTCCTCTTGTTCTTCACCATCGGGAATTCATAATCTCCCCCCGGTTCCCAAAGGCCATTGGGGTGAAAATCTAAGACCTCAACTTGCTTGGCAGGCGTGGTTACCACACAGGAATCGTCCAGAAAAGGGGGTCCAAAAGCTGGGTGATGTCCCCACATGATGGCAAATTGCTCCGGAGATTCGTTTTTCAACCTCTCCTTGATAAAGAGAGCTGGCTTGCCTTTCTCAATTCTCAACTCGCGCTCCAGGTTGAGCGGTGAACGATAAGTGCGAGTCCTGACTTTTAATCGCACACTCTCTTCATTATCTTCCATAACTTGGGTTTCGAAAGGTAATAGGGACACCTCTCCATGAAGCCCCTGATATGTACCTTTATAGGGTTCTGAAGCCCATCCAGCGGATGGCAAAACCTCTTGCCATCCCCCATAATAATAATCATGAAACGCCCCCTCAGGTAATGCACTCGTGGAGACGAATGGTTTCCTTAATTCAATCGGGGATTGCCATAAAAAATCCAGGTCCATGGGTTTATATTGAAAGGTGAAAACATCTGCTCCCTTATCCAAGAGGATCCCGACCTGGATTAATTCATTTTCAAGAAACGCCACCCTCATGTCGCGATATGTATAATCTAACGACATTCGACAACCTTGCTTCCTTCCATAGGTATACATAATGATTTACACCTCCCTTGATTTATTGATCTGCTCGAGGTTGAGTTGGTTCACTTATCATCCCTTTCAAAAGAGATGAGGTGTGAAAAGAGCCTTCCTAAGTCACTTCTCCACATATCCAACCCAACTGCCAAAATGATGATGATTCCTAAGGTTATATTCTGCCATGCTGCCGGAACTGCATTTAGATTCAAGCCATTCTGAACTACAGCTACAGTCACCGCGCCGAACAGGGTTGAGATAATATTTCCGTGACCTCCAGTTAAACTCGCTCCGCCAATGACCGCAGCAGCAATCGCTGCCAATTCTAATCCTACCCCATAGTTTGGAGAACCGGAATTCAGCCTTGCTGTGAGGAGGATGCCCGAGATTGAGGCTGTGACCCCCGCCAGGATAAATGCGATCAGCCGCGTCCTGTTCACATGAATGCCAGAAAGCCTGGCCGCTGATTCATTTCCTCCCACCGCATAAATCGCCCTTCCAATAGGCGTCAGTTTAAGGAATACCATGGTGACTGAATAGAAGAAAAGCATATATAGGAAGGGAAGCGGAATCCCAAACAACTTCCCATAAAAAAGGACTTCAAGATTGGGGGAAACGGAGAATATAGGCGAGCCTTTCGTAATCAGAAAAGCCAGACCCCGGAAGATGCTCAATGTAGCTAAGGTAACCACAAAAGAGGGTATCCTTCCGAATGTGCTAAGCAATCCATTAAAAAGCCCCATCACAATCCCTAAAACCAGGATCAAAACAATGCCTACAGGATCTGAAAGCCCCATATTTTTAATTAAAATGGCCATGACACAGGTGGTCAACGCAACCGCAGAACCCGGGGACAGATCAATTCCTCCTGTTAATATCACCAGTGTCGCCCCGATTGCGGCAATGGCTACTGTACTCACCTGTAAAGAGACGTTTATCAAATTTTGCGGGTTGAGGAATCGTTCAGTCGTCAGACTGATCACTAATGAAGCGAGAAAAAGCGCTAATAGAGGACCGATAATCGCTGAACGAAGGAAACGTTTCATCAAGTTCATCAAGGTCTCCTTATAGGCTACACAGGAATGAAAAGGGGAATCATGGGAATTTTATGACGTGAATATATCAAGAATGACCATCCTCCTGAACATCTGGTGAAAAGTTATATGACCACTTCTTTTTTATTGTTTACCTCTGCCCCCGAGGCAATGGAGAGAAGACGATATTCTGTCAACTCTGATGCAGGAGAGATTTGGAGAATTTTCCCATCCCTTACAATAGCGATTCTATCACTCATCGCCAGAAGTTCGGGGTAATCCGAACTAATCAAGATAATGCTCACGCCACTTGAAGTGAGTTCATTAATCACTCTATAAACCTCAAGTTTCGCACCAATATCCACCCCCTGGGTGGGTTCATCTAATATAAGCAATTTCGCTCTCGAAAAAAGCCATTTGGCGATGACAACTTTTTGCTGATTCCCTCCAGAAAGGAATTTGACGGAGCGCTCCAACGCAGAGGGAGTGATATTTAATTCCCCAACATATTCCCGCCCGTACTCGTTTTCCTTTGACAAATTCAAGAAGGGACCATTTTGTATCTCCGATAATCGAGAAATCGTTATGTTTGGCGGCCCATCAAAATTAAAGAACAACCCATCCGCTTTGCGATTCTCCGGCACGAGCCCAACACCCGCATGGATGGCTTCCGAAGGTGAGGAGAAATGCACATCTTCATCATATAAGATCACTTCACCCTCCTTGCGAGGATCCAAGCCAAATAATGCGCGAGCGATCTCTGTTCTGCCCGCTCCAACCATCCCACCAAGGCCAAAAACTTCCCCAACCCTGACGTCAAAACTGACTCCATTTACTCCGTTCTCCGTATGCAGGTTTACAACCTTTAGGCAAATATCGGGCTCCATATGGACCTCTTTTGGGTAATGTTGATCCACACTGATCCCGATCATTAAGCGCACCACTTCGTCCATATCTAGGGCTTGGATCGGTTGGGAATCCATCAATTTTCCATCCTTCAAAATGCTGATGTGATCAGCAATTTCGTAAACTTCGTCCAAGCGGTGAGAAATATAAAGTACGGCCTGACCTTTACTGGCCAATTGGCGGATCAGTTCCATCAAACGCCTTGTTTCCCTTAAACCAAGTGCGGCAGTTGGCTCATCCATGATCAGCAGTGAACTCTCTAAAGATATTGCCTTAGCGATCTCTACCAGCTGCTGCTCGGCAACGGATAAATCTCGAAGTACCGCTTCCGGGTCAATATCAATGTGCAGATCACGTAAGATGCTTGATGTCCGATTCCGCATCTCCTCCCAATCAATGGTCCTTGTCTTTTCCCTTAAGGGCGGTCGACCCAAGAAAATATTCTCAGCAACCGTCAATGTGGGAACTAAGGAAAATTCCTGATAAATAATGGCCACGCCATGCTCTCTAGCTTCTCCTGGGTGATTGAGGGTAACCGGCCTTCCCTCCCTGATCATTTTTCCTGAATCCGGCATATGAGCCCCGGCTAGGCATTTCGCCAAGGTCGTTTTCCCACTCCCGTTCTCGCCTACCAAGGCATGAATCTCGCCAGACCGGATGGAGAGCGATACCTTATCCAAAGCCTGGACGCCTGGAAAAGACTTCGAAATATCCTTCAATTCCCAGAGTAGCTGATAATCATTATTCATAAGACGATTACCCCGTAAAACAATAAAAGTAGATGGACCTGGCTATAACCCTTCCGGTTATAGCCAGGAACTCATCATTGATAAACAACCTCAAGGATGTTTATGGGCAAGGATACTCTTTGGACGGTTCTGGATAGAGTTTTTCAGGATGACAGAGGTAAGCCTGGACGTTGGTCTGGTCCACGATGACCGTAGGAGTCTCCGTCCATCCACCCGGATATTCCTTATTCAAGCAGTCCATCGTCACCTGAAGGACAACTTCTCCCATGACGTAGGGCGTGGTGTTTACCGTAGCTTGCCAGCGACCCTCGTAAATATCCTCGAGTCCTGTTGTATCCCCGTCATTGCCAAAGATCACGACATCCTCACGATCTAAGGCCTCTGCAGCACGGGCAGCGCCGATGGCAATGTAATCGTTGGCGGTGACGACAACTTCGATCTCAGGGTTAGCCTGGAGCAAGTCCATCATCGCTGTGTTGCCCGTCTCAACATTCCATTCCGTGGGCAAACTGGCCACAACTTCCATGCCCGGGAAATTCTCAAATGCATCCAGGTAGCCACCGATTCTCTCGGTTGAGTGATAGCCGGGCAGTCCTTCTAGGACACCCACCTTCGCTTCGCCCTGGAACATGCCAATGGCATACATGCCCTCTTTGAACGTACCTTTCCTTTGGCTGTAACCCACAACACCATGAACAGGGGTCGGGAAGTCCGGAATATCTGAGTTGACGATGATCACCGCGATCCCTTTCTCGACCGCTTGTTTCACCAAGGGAGCAGCAGCATTTTCATCATGGGTGGACAAGATGATCCCATCCACATCCTGGGTCAGGACATCCTGGATCATTCCCATCTGCCCTTCGATATCGGAACCGCTTTGGGGGGCCAGCATGAATGTTTCTACACCCAACTCCCCTGCTTTACTCTTGATACCCTCGCCGATAGCCATGTAGTAGTTAAACTCTGTAGCGGGCGGCATGTAGGCAATTTTGGCTTTCTCGCTACCGTCAAAGGCAACTGCTTGGCAGCTGGCTTGAGCGCCTTCCGCCAAGGGTTGAGGATCATAGGCCGGATCAGGTGCACTGTAATCCGCAAAGGACACTTCCTCGCCGGTTTCTTCAGGAGCTGCCGGCTCTTCTGTCGGCGTCGCTTGGCCACATGCTGTCATGAAAATGATCAGCATCACCATCAATAACGGTAAGAATGTAGACTTTTTCATTTTCCTTTCCTCCAATTAATACTCATGTGATTGACACGAAAAGGTTATTTCTCCATCATATACGTTTATTGTCTCCTTCCACCTCCTTTCCCTTTTTCACAATAGGTTTATGCCCAGTACAAAAATGCTCACATCAATGCGATGAATACCCTTTGAATCCCAAAATGGGTTCCATACCCAAGCTGATTTTACGTTGGCTCTCATTTCACTTATTCTTCTCTTTCCTCCGTTCATTCAAAACATCAAAGACCACAGCAAGGATCAATATCAAACCTGTGATGAAGTTCTGGTAATAAACGTCCACCCCAAGCAGATTTAAAGCATTTGCCAACATGCCCATGAACAGGGCCCCTAAAACCGCTCCTAACACTGAGCCTTCGCCCCCATTGAGGCTGGCTCCTCCTATAATACAAGCGGTGATCACCCTTAATTCGATCCCCCCTCCTACGGTCACCGAAGACGATCCAAAACGCGCTGTCAACATCAATCCGGCCACTCCTGACAAAACAGCCACCAGGCAATAGTTGAAAACCTGAACAAAATCGACATTGATACCCGAAAGGCGTGCAGCTTGTTGGTTTCCACCTATGTAGTAGCTCTGACGGAAGAAACGAGAATTTCGCAACAGCAAATCCCCCACAATGACCAAAAACAAGAGTACATAGATTGGGTATTGCACACCAAACAGGCGACCCTGGCCAATCAAATTAAAGGACTTGGGAAGATTTAATACAGCCCGGCCTTTGGCGAGGATAAGCAGTAACCCGCGGATCGCCGTCATGGTCCCCAATGTGGTGATGAAGGGGTTAATGTTTAATTTGGCAATTAACAACCCATTTACCAATCCAACCAACAATGCAGCAAATAATCCCAGAAGGATCGAAGGAAAAATCCCAAACCCGCGGGTCAGAGCCAAACCCGTCACGACCCCTGTAAAAGCCAGCGTGGACCCTACAGAGAGGTCCAGCCCCCCGGAGATGAGCAGGATTACCATCCCCACAGATATGACCGCTTCAACAGATAGTGCCAGCACGATCGCTTCGATATTCATCCTGGTGAGGAAAACGGGGGAAGCGAAGGCCATAATCAATCCGAAGACAAGGATGATGATCAACAACACAGATTCTCGGAAGGCTGTTAACCGACTGATGAGGGTGGGTTTATTTCCCTGATTGCGCGGATCTTTCTTCGCGGACATCATTTATTCTCCCCGGCGATAGCCTCCGGCTTTCGAGACTGGCTCTGATTTTTTATCCCCGCAGCGTACGCCATAATCAATTCTTCTGAGAAGTCCTTTCGATTAACCTCTCCAGTTATTTCGCCTTGATGCATCACGATAATTCGATCACACATACCGATTAATTCCTGCAAATCGGATGAGATGATGATAATTCCTTTCCTTTCCCGACTAAATTCCCGTAATTTGTGGTAGATCTCAGATCTTGCACCGACATCTACCCCACGAGTGGGTTCGTCAAATATGATCACCTTGGGTTGGATGCCCATCCAAATCGCGACCATGCATTTTTGCTGGTTCCCTCCAGAGAGGTTGAGGACTTTTTGGTTGATAGAAGGGGTCATGATATCAAACCTGTCAATGCGCTCTCTGGCAGTCTCAGTGATTTTTCGATGATTCAATAAACCAAACTGGTTTGAGAAAGAATTTAACTCGGGCGCAATGAGATTTTCTCGGATAGACATATCCAAAAAGAGACCTTGCTCTTTTCGATCCTCGGTTAGATAAGCAATCCCATGATCAATAGCATCTCTGGTGCTGTTTATCTCCACCCGTTTTTCATCTAAATAAACTCTCCCCGCGCCTTTTGGTTCAAGGCCGACAATTGAGCGCGCCAGCTCAGTACGCCCTGCCCCAACAAGCCCAGAAACACCCAAGATCTCCCCTCGTTTGAGGGTGAAGGATACATCCTTGAAGACGTTTTTCCTTGTGAAACCCTTAATACGGAAGAACTCTTTCTCTTTTGACAATTCTTCCGATACCGATCCATACATATCTTCGATATCTCGACCGACCATCATCGCTACGAGATCATCCTCAGTGACCTCAGAAACAGGCTGGGTATCAACACGATATCCATCTCGCATGACCATGACCCGGTCCGCAAGCTGAAATACCTCCTCTAGTTTATGGGTGATATAGATGAAGGACATGCCATCTTTTTGAAGCCGACGCAAGATTTCAAAAAGGTCCTTTCGTTCTGAATCAGTCAATGCTGAAGTTGGTTCATCGAGGATTAATATCTTCGGATCCGTCGAGATGGCTTTCAATATTTCAATTTGCTGCTGCTTTCCCATCCCAAGCCGTTTGACGAGGGTTTTGGGATCGATGACAAGGTCAAAACGCCTAAGCAAAGCATCAGTCTGGCCCCAAAGCTTATTCCATTTAATCCTGTTCAACGGACCCACTGGCTGCCTGTTCGCAAATATGTTTTCACCGATGGAAAGACTTTCCACCAAAGAAAGTTCTTGGAAAACCATACTGATCCCCGCCTGTATGGCATCCACAGGAGTGCTATATATGCTCTTTTTGCCCTCCAGATATACCTCACCCTGATCGGGTTTCAACACACCGCCTAAGACCTTCATCAACGTGCTTTTTCCCGCCCCATTCTCCCCTACAATGGCCAAGATCTCCCCGTGACGAAGATCGAAGCTTACCCGATCCACCGCCTGAACCCCAGGAAACTTTTTGGAAATATTCCTTACTTCTAAGATCGTATCCATGGATATCTACCGTTTTGCGGTTAGGGGGGCTATGCCTGAATCTCACCTGGAAGGTACCCCAACCAAATACCCATTCCAGAATAAGTATTGGAAAAGCAAGCCCCCCTGGGATCAAACCTTAATTCTACGGCTCATACATTTCATTGGCTTCCAGGAAGTACTCCAGATTCGATTTGTCCACATAGTTAACCGCCGTGAACACCTTGCTCGGACCCGGATTCACTCCAGCAGCCGCATTGTCTGAAGTTAGGGGTGCTTGGTTATAGTTGTAGTGATACAAAACAAGCAACGCCCAATAAGCCATAGCGGCATCATTCTGAGCGACAGTGCCGGTGACGACCCCTTCCTTGATTTTCTGCAGGACGTCGGAGTTCCGGTCCATGGACACAATATCCACTTCCCCTACCATGCCCAGCTCCTCCACCGCTGTAGCAGCGCCGATACCTCCTGTGGAATCCGTGCAAGCAAAAGCTGCTAGATCGGGGAAGCGCTGTAAGATGTCCTTGGCTGTGTTGATGGAAGTAACCGTATCCGCCTTCGTGTCCCCAACCTGGACGACTTCGATATCGGGATATTCAGCAAAAGCAGCCCTGTAGCCTTCCTCGCGGTCATCAAACATCTGCACACCAGGAATGCTCAACACGGCTACTTTCCCTTCCCCTCCGATCGCTTCAGCGAGGTTTTCACCTCCGACATAACCGAGGTCGTACTGGTATGACCCTACAAACGCCAGGCGCTTGGTGTTTGGTAAATCCCCCAAAATGGTGACCACAGGGATCCCAGCCTCTACTGCCTTGTTAATGGAAGGTTCAAGCACCGGTTCGACAGCAAAAACCACAATACCCTTTGGCTTCCTGGCGATGGCCTGATCGAAAGCAGCGACCATGGCGTTCATGTCATACTCTGCAGGGCCGACATAGCTTGTCTTTACACCAAGCTGCTCCCCTGCAACTTTCCACCCATATTTATGGGCATTGAAAAACTCCAGGTTACCCATCGATGAGACATAAATGTACTCATCATCACTGTGATCCTCGGCCAAGACACTGGTTTCCTTTTCCTCAGTTTCTTCAGCTTCCTCAGCTTCCGGAGCGGTTGTTTCTTGCGGTTGACCGCAGCCAGTTGCTACGAGAACCATTGAGCTCAGGATCACAAGGGTAAGAATTAGATATAGTTTGCGTTTCATGGTAAATCCTCCTTCAAAACCCAAGTTAAACGACCGAGTATTCAACTTGCTCTTCACTTCATAGATGTCTTACACCTCCTTAGCGTGCAGTTCTCTTACCTCCCCCAAGAATGTCAGCTTGGATCAGTTTTTGGACTTCCTCTTTAGTGATGATGGGCAAATCGAACATTAGGGTTTGTTTGATGCGGGTCGCAGCATCACCGACCACCAATCCTTTCCGCATACCATCAGGGTTGAACCCTTCCGTGAGCAGACCATAGTAGAAACCCCCATTCCAGGTATCTCCCCCTCCCAAACGATCCCATAAAGTGATGGGACGTACTGCAGCGGATCGAACGAAATGTCCATCCCGGTCCATCACCGCGGATTCCCAGCGGTGTCTTTCAAAGGAATCCGGGTAGCGGATGGTGATGGCAACGATCTTCGTGTCAAACTTCTCCCCAACTTGAGAGGAGAAGTCTTTAATGTCGTCATCCAATATCTCCCCCATCTCCCCCTTTTCAATCTCTTCCGCACTGTATTGCCCACAACCCATGCCGTATATCTCAGCCATATCCTCAATGGTGGTTATCAAGACATCCACATGATCCGTTATCAGGGGGGTCATCACCTCCCTACACTGCTGGGGGTTCCAAAGTGTGCTCCGATAGTTGAAATCCAATCCCACCAGGCAGTCATCCGGTTTTGCATCGACCGCTTCGTAAAAGGCATCTAGGGGGGGATTATCTTCATATCCACTGTGGAGGGCCAAACCGAAGGTGATGCCTGAGGTGTGGAAAAGACGACAATCCTTCAAGGCCTCGTTCCAATCCACCATTCCGGACCCCAATTTACTGGCCGCGGAATACATCCGCTGGTACCAGCCCTTGTTCTTTCGCGGTGTGCGGCCAATTTCATAAATAAAACGGCCGATCGGTTCTACCGCTGGGGCCCAAACGAAATGATCCGTTCGAATACCCTGGGATCTAGCTGTATCTCGCAACAGCCACCCATAAGGGTTATCGGGTACCCGAGTAACGTAAGATGCGGGAACACCAAACCTTGCCAGAACCATAGCCAATGTGAACTCGGAACCGGCGAGGGAAACCATGACCTTTCGAGTGCGCTCTGGACGTTCTGAATCCGCAGGAGTATCACGGACCATTGTCTCCCCAAAGGTGACAAAAACAGCTTCACCCTTTTGCAAGCCACGCAAATCATCGTTCGTGATGTCTATATCCAGTGCGTTTGCACCCATTTTTCCTCCTACCAACTTTCAAGCTGTGCGGTGAGCCCCCCATCGACGTATAGTTGTGTGCCGGTGATGAAATCCGCGTCATCGCTCGCCAAAAAGGCAGCGGCATGACCGATATCCTCCGGCCTACCGATGCGTTTCATAACTTGACGTTCCTCAACTTCCTTCTGCTGCGCTTCGGGATCATCACTTTCATCGAAGATGCTTTGGATCAAAGGAGTCAACACCCAACCCGGGGCGATCGAATTGACCCTGATCGTTGGACCATAATCAATGGCCATATTCCTGGTCAGCGCAGTAATCCCACCTTTAGAAGCAGCATAAGGAGCAACCCCATTCACGGTTGCAAAGGAATGGACTGAGGAGATATTGACGATCGCTCCTTTCCCCAGTTCCTGCATATGGGGGATGACATACTTTGAACACAGGAAGACCCCTTTTAAATTCACAGCTAAACAATGGTCCCAATCTTCACTATCCGCTTCAAGGACAGATTTGTAAATGCCGACGCCAGCGTTGTTCACCAAGATATCTGCGCGACCATATGTGTCAAGGGTTTTTTCAACCATCGCTTTTACTTGACCTTCTTGGGACACGTCACATTCAACAAAAATGGCTTCGTGGCCTTTGTCTTTGAACGCCTGGGTTGTCTCTTTCCCTGTTTCTGCGTCCCAATCTACGATGACGACTTTCGCCCCTTTTTCAGCGAAAACCTTCGCGATCCCCCACCCTATTCCCTTGGCCGCTCCTGTGACAATCGCAACTTTATTTTCAAAATCCATCATTCACCTCCTCTTTTCTTCTTATCGATCACCATGGTTCCCGGGGCGTAGATAGGAAATCCGGACCCTGCTTTCCTACAGCTACATTGTCCTCGATTCGGATTCCACCAAAATCGGGAATATACACACCGGGTTCGACACTGCTGACCATTCCTTCCTTCAACGTCCCTTCCATTCCCGGTAATAAGAATGGGATGAACTCGTGATAGCGGTACCCCACAGCATGACCGGTAATATGGACAAAATACTCTTCTAAATCAGCGTTTTCAAGCACCTCTCTCGCAGCGCGATCCGGATCCTCAAAGGACGCCCCCTCTTTCATATATGACGCTGCCGCCTGTTGGGCTTCAAAGACGGTGTTATATACTTCCCGCTGGCGATCGCTCGGTTCACCAGCAACGGACATATAGGTGAGATCAGACCAATACCCATCAACCACGGTGGCCAACTCAACCATCACAAGGTAACCTTCTTCGATTCTCCTGGTCGATGAAGGCACCAACAATGTGCCTTTCGTGCTCCCAACAGGGCCTGCTCCTACCTCAGCTGAGGCACGGACCAATTTCGCGCCGTCAGTTCCTGGTCCCTCCGCTCTGATGGTCCCTTCCACGAGGGCTCCAACCTCAACTTCCGTCATTCCCGGTTCGAGCTGATCGAGGAAGGCCTGCATCCCTATTTCGGCGATTTTATTCGCGGTGCGTAATTTCTCCAGTTCATAAGGGGTTTTGACTGCTCGAACTTCTGCAATTAACCCGATGACATCCACAAGCTTCTCTTGGCTGAAAATCTCTCCAAGCAAGTTATGCCACGGTTCAGCGGGAACTACGGGCTCAGCCATTCGATAGGTGGGACCCGTGATTTCTAAAGATTTCTCAACACCAATAACAGCATTTTGGAACCCCAGACTTTTCTTCGCTTCTGAAAGAATGCGCCGGTAACTTGCATAGAGGTCATCATCTTTTAATAACCCCCATCCAAAAGTGGTCACATTCGCCCAATCACGATCCGCGTATTCCTCTTCAACTTCCGGTAAAAACAGTTCAGTGCGTCCCTCCGCAGTGAAAATAACAAAGGAAAACCCATGGTGGGGCCAATAATTCGAGAGATACACCACATTCTCCGGAAGCCTGCAAATGAGGGCATCAATCCCTTCATCCCTCATTCGATCCCGCAGTTTACTCAAACGTTGCGTGTCTATTTTCGCCATGCCCTACCTCCCTATTCATTCGTCAATAGCTAATCTTTTCTATTCTCAAGGTTTGTCGCTTTCCAGGTCAGGAGCACAGAAAATCAAACCTTTTATAGACGCCCAAACTCTTCAAGCAATTCTTCCACAGTCTTCCCTTCACGGATCCTCTCCCGGGTAGCCTCCTCTTGCTGCGCTTGGGCTTTCGCTTTTTCCAAGACATCTTCTGCATTATCCAGAGGGACAACGACCACTCCGTTTTCGTCAGCGACAATGATGTCTCCCGGGTTTACCAAAGTTCCCGCACATTGAATAGGTACATTGATTTCAATGGGTTCCATCCGCCCCGAGACAGGCGTATGGGTGGATCGGGGGACCACAGCTTTAGAAAGAACGTAGAATCCTAAATCACGGGTTTCATCTACATCTCGGATCGCACCATCCACAACAGCACCCACCACGCCTTTCATTTGGCACAAGCCGGACATAAGCCCCCCCCATATTGAAGTTTCCGTTTCCCCTGCTGCATCGACAACCACGACATCCCCCTCTTGTGCGACAGAAAGGGCATCCAGACAATCAACCTGGTTTCCAGGCTCCAAGCGGACAGTGAGTGCCTGGCCTGCAAAACGAGCAGCAGGATCTATGGGTTTAATATAACTGCCCATCACGCCGGCGCGTTCCTGAGCATCTGCCACAACGCAGGATGGGCTGTAATACTTTAATAAATCCCGAAAACCCTGCATAAGATCAGGAGAAGGAATTTTCTCTCTCGTATTGATAATTTTCCGCATCATTTTCTCCTTAATATATTCACCTTTGATTAGCGTTATACCCGAGTTTTGCGGATATTGTATTAGCCGTTTCGATTGTTTTTTCAATCAACTTATCATTCAACTCCACCGGGTCCATTCTTTTTTTAGGTCCTGATACGCTAATCGCTGCTACCGCATCTCCATTCTGATCAAATACCGGTGCAGCGATGCATCGAACCTCACCCTCGTGCTCGCCAACATCAAGCGCATATCCCCTTTGACGAACTTTCTGGAGATGTTTAATTAATTGTTCTAAGTTCACAATCGTATTGTCTGTATAAGGTTTTAGATTGTTTTCGTTGAAATGCTTTCGAATATGTTCGGGGTCCTCATAGGCGAGGAGAGCTTTTCCTATCCCCGTACAATATGCAGGTGAACGTTTGCCAACTCGGGAAGACATGATTCCAATGGCAAATAACCCTTCCAATTTCTCCAAATAGATGATCTCGTTTTCATCTAAAATCGCTAAATGAACGGTTTCTTTGGTGGAATCCCGCAATTTTTCCAGTTCCGGCATCGCCACTTTTCGAACCTCATTTTTAGAGTGATACGCATATGACAACTCTAAACAAGCAATCCCCAAACGATAATGCCCAGTGGATTCTTCCAGTTGGATCAGCCTGTGAGATGAAAGAGACGAAAGTAAACGGTATGCTGTGCTGCTGCTGAGGTCCAATTCATGACTAATTGCCATTAAAGTTCTTGGCTTTCCATCTGAAAGCAACCTTAATATACTTACCGCCCTATTAATCACCCGAACATTGTAACGACTAGAAGTAGGTGTTTTTGAGTCTGCCATAACCCTTCTTTACTAAATACATATCACGAGGGAGAACCCATTAGCACTTCAAATTGTAAATAGACTATTTGTGGATTTAGGTTGATGCGATTAACAGTACAGTCAACCTCCTTGCTTTTTGTATTGGATGATCTTAGCGGGTTTGGGTCAAGTAATTAAGCGTTTCAACGAGTAATCAACAACTTATTAACTTCGGCCTTTTTTTACCTCTTCTTGAAATAGGCGGGCATTCTCAGTGATTTTGTTGAAGTCTTGAGCTTCCAACGCTTTCTGATTAATCAAAGAACTCCCTACACCCAAAGCGCTGGCTCCAGCACGTATATAATCAGCTGCAGTATCTAAGTTCACACCTCCAACCGGCACTACTTCAATTTGTGGAAGCGGGGCTTTAACGGCTTTGATTAAAGAAGGCCCCCCAATACTGGCGGGGAATATCTTAACCATATCTGCGCCTGCTTCCCAGGCAGTCAGGATTTCTGAAGGTGTATATGCGCCGGGTACAACAGGTACAGAATAGCGTCTACATATCTCTATGGTCTCTAAATTCAATGTGGGACATACGACAAATTGTGCGCCAGATAAAATTGCCATCCGGGCTGTTTCCGGATCTAAGACAGATCCAACGCCAAAAAGAATTTCCTCCCCATACTTGGCTGTGGCTTTCTTGATGACCTCCAAGGCTCCCGGAGTCGTCATTGTGACCTCAATAGCGATCACACCCCCTGCCTTAAGCGCATCAGCAGCCTGTAGTAACTGCTCTGAACTATCCGCACGCATGATCCCAATGACCCCACTCTTTTTAATGCTCTGCAATGGATTAGAAATCACGCTGTTCATGTTTTTCCCCTTTAGTGCGTTTTCATAGAGTGAAAACAGCTTTCATACAGTAAATATCGTAACATATCCGGCTTTAGTTTGTCAACAAATATCAACTTATTAATCTTAATTTTAAGGGATTTAGGGATCCAAGCAACTCTCAGAAGCAAATGGGAGAAGGAGATAGCCATCACTGGTGGGATGCCTCCAGGATTCCTGAAGACCATCTCCCGTGTGTAGAAAGAAATACTCAAGAAAATAACCCCCTTCTAAGTCTTCAATACTGCCCTACTTTTTTCCCCTTCCTTTTTCCAGAGAGGTATACCAGAAATATGTCTTCCGTGTCCAAAAATAAAACCCAGCTGGGCGAGGGATAAATTGAAGGATCTAGAAGGCAGAACAAATTAGACTGATCCCGAATCTTATGCCCGCCAGAAACCCCGCTGGACGGAGCGCACATCCTCCGCGGTCACAAAAGCTTCCTCATCGATCTCGCGCACGCTTTTTTCCACTTTCGGGGCATACTTCCTTCGCACCGTACACCCCAGCACACTGACCATGCCGTCCTTCCCCCGTGCCAGGTACTCCGTGACCGCGAAATCCTGCTCCCGTAAGTACTCCATGATCGCCTGCCCGCGGCGAGGGCTGACAATCCGCAATTCCACAAAACCCAGAGCCAACCGCTCTTCCAACCACATACCCAAAATATTTCCGGTTGCAAATCCCCCTGCGTACGCCACCACATTGAACAGGTTCTCTACATTGGCGAGCACAAAGGCGATGGTCATCACAAAGATCGCGGAACGGATAAAACCGATCAACCATACCTGAACTTTCTTCCCCCGGAATGTGAACAGGACCCGAAGGGTATCCAGGCTCATTTCAAACACCCGGAATGCGAAGATTATTAAGGCAATCAATAACGACTCCTGTGTCACTTGAAACGTAAAGAATGAATTCATAAAACCCACCTCCATTAAAAACTATAAGGTAGTTAGTAACCAAGTCACCAACCACCCTACTCTTGTCTTCCATTCTTCCCTGCCCTAGCCGTTTCCCTCCATGAGGTCAAAATACATATCACTGGCATACTCTTTCACCATCCGCCGCATGCTGAAGGTAGGTGCCAACGTTCGAATGGATTCTTTCATATGGGAAATCCACTCTGTAGGTATATTTCCCGCTGAACGCTGGTAATACAGGGGGATGATTTCATTTTCGAGGACATCATATAAACTCTCTGCGTCTTTTTGGTCCTGCAAGTCAGGATCTTCATAATCCGTCTCATCCCCGATAGCCCATCCATTCTGACCGTTATACCCCTCCCTCCACCAACCATCGAGGATGGAAAAGTTTAGCACACCATTCAAGGCGGCCTTTTCTCCGGAGGTTCCCGAGGCTTCGTTGGGGCGACGGGGCGTGTTGACCCACACATCCACACCTTGAACCAAATAGCGGGCCAGGTTCATGTCGTAATCCTCTAAGAATACCAACCTGCCCCCATTCTCCGCCTGTTTTACTTTCCGATACACCTTTTGGATGAGGAGTTTGCCAGGTTTGTCTGCCGGATGCGCCTTGCCCGCAAATATGATCTGGACCGGCCTGTTAGGTTGGTTGACGAGTTTAAGCAAACGATCCATATCACTCAAAATTAAATCTGCCCGTTTATAGGTCGCAAACCGCCTGGCAAAACCCAATGTCAATGCATAGGGGTCCAAGAGAGCTCCTGAAGCGACGACCTGCACGGGATGGACTTCATCATGAAGCCACTGATCTCTTGCCCGTTCCCGCATATAGAAGACCAGCTTGCGCTTCAAGTGCCGCCGCACTGCCCATAATTCCTCATCCGGGATCGCTTCCACGGCTTCCCAAACTTCCGGATCGTCGATCCGGTCCAACCAATCCCGACCCAGATAGCGCCCATAGAGATGCCGCAATCGGCGGGCTAACCAGGTACCTGTATGAATCCCGTTTGTGATGTAGGAAATCGGAACATCCTCAACGTTCCGGTCAGGCCAAAGGTATTGCCACATCTTTCTCGCTACCTGCCCATGCAATTCAGACACACCGTTCCTTAACCCAGACATACGCATGGCTAAAACTGGCATGCTGAAGGTATCCCCCCAGGAGGCCTCGTGCCTGGCCAGGTTGATGAACTCTTCCCGTTCCAGTCCCAACTCTTTCCAATAATACGAAAAATATTTGTCCATCAACCACAAAGGGAACTGATCACTGCCCGCAGGGACAGGGGTATGGGTTGTAAACACGGTTTTCCCCTTGACCATTTCTTTCGCGTCGTCAAAGGCATGGCCCTCGTCCACCAACTCTCGGATCCGCTCCAAAGCCAAAAAAGCAGAGTGCCCTTCATTCATATGCCAGACATTTGGATCGTGACCCAATTTGCGCAGCGCCCGAACCCCCCCGATGCCTAATAGTATTTCCTGTGAGATGCGGAGGTCCAGATCACTGCTGTACAACCGGGATGTCAATTCACGATCTTCAGGGCTGTTTCCCTCCACATCACTATCCAACAGATAGAGGGGAACGCGTCCGACTTGGATCTTCCAAATCCGCGCCAGCACCTCGCGTCCAGGAAGATTCACGCTGATCGTGAGCGGAGACCCCTCCTCGTCATTTATGGAAAGAACAGGTAATTCATCAAACTTTAACCGTACATATTGGGCTTCCTGCCATCCATCTTCACTTATCTTTTGCGTGAAGTAACCTTTGGTATAAAAGAAGCCCAAGGCAACCAACGGTAATCCCAGATCGCTAGCTTCTTTGACATGATCCCCGGACAAAACCCCCAGCCCCCCTGCGTAAAAGGGTAATGTTTCATGCAGGCCGAATTCAGTGGAAAAATAAGCGATTTCCTCGTCCAAAATTTTCCCATGGTTTTTTTCATACCAGGTATCTTCCCTGGCCATATATTGATCAAAAGCCAGTAAAGCTCGATCGTAAAAATCCAAATAATAGCTGTCCGTAGTCATCGCATTCAACTTAGGTCGCTCCACATTCCGTAAGAAGAGAATGGGATTATGATCGAATTTTTCCCACAAATCAACATCTATGCGCTTGTATAGGCGCTGAACATCGGGGTTCCACGTCCACCACAGGTTGTAAGCCAATTCCCCTAAGCGATCAACACGCTTGGGTAGAACGAAATGGTTTGGGATCTCAGTATGGTACTCTTCCATAATGGGGTTATCCTCTGGATTACACCGGGCGAACGGTCACGACCTATGTAAGAAAAACCGGGTAGATTGTACCACTCCCCCTGCAAAGCGTAAACAGAGGGGAAAGATAGGATAAAATACACTAACAATTGCTTCTAAAATTAAAACAATGAAAAAAACAGTCCAGCTTTTCATCACCTGTTTACCAGACACTTTTCGACCCCAAATTGGTGAGTCTGTCCTCAAGGTGTTGGCTCACGTGGGTGTAGCGGCCATATTTCCGGAGGACCAAACCTGCTGTGGACAGCCCGCCTTCAACGCCGGCATGCGTTCTCAGGCCCGTGAAATGGCCATCCATACCATTCAGACTTTTGAAAAAGACCCCTCCCCTCTTATCCTTCCCTCCGGATCCTGCACAGCGATGCTCCGCAAAAGTTATTTGGAACTTTTCAGGAACGATCCCGAGTGGCTTCCGCGCGCTCAAAATCTAGCTCGGAGGACGTACGAGTTTACGGAGTATTTGGTTGACGGATTGGGAGTAACAGAATTGGGTGCCAGCTACCCGGGTCCTGTCACCTATCATCCCTCCTGTCACCTCCATCGCAGTTTAGGGGTCGACGAACAGCCCCGCCTTCTATTATCCAAGGTGAAGGATTCCAACACGGAAGATCAGGGTAGTCTGGAAATACTTGACCTACCTTATGCGGAAGAATGTTGCGGGTTCGGCGGTGTTTTCTCCGTGAAACACCCTCTGATCTCGAAAGAGATGCTCCAACGCAAGATCGATCACATTGAACGGACAGGGGCACCTATGGTGGTCACCGCAGATACGGGCTGCCTCCTCCACATCGCCGGTGGATTGCACCGAAAAAATCAATCCCCTCAAGTCGTCCACATCGCAGAAGTATTGAGCAGCGGGATATAGTTATCTTCAGAAATTATGACTGGGATCACTGCACTTCATTTCGGTTGGAAATCTTCGCGTAACAAAGCAAGAGGTCTTGATGAGTTTGACATTTTACCAGCAAATCCAGCGCGCCCTCCAAAATGAGGATCTGCAGCGCGCCTTGGATAAAAACGCCGAGAATCGGGCCCAAGCACGCAAAGAAGCCTACCGATCCCTATCCAAGCCCTTTGAGACCCTTCGCCAGCAAGCGCACCATGTCCGGACAGATGTCATCGATAACCTCCCTTCGTACCTGGAAACCTTTATCGATACAATCCAATCTAACGGTTTTACGGTTCACACTGCACAAGACGCGGCGGACGCCAGAGAACTGATCCTTGAAATCTGCCAGGAGAAGAAAGCCTCTTTGGTGGTGAAATCGAAATCCATGGTCAGCGAGGAGATCGAACTCAATCAAGCCCTGGAAGCGAAGGGTGTCGAGGTCGTGGAAACGGATCTCGGCGAATACATCGTCCAACTGCGGGATGAACACCCTTCCCACATCATCACCCCTGCCGTCCACCTGAATCGGTCGGAGATCGGGAAGACATTCCAAAAGAAACTGGGGATCCCTTACACGGAGGATGTCTCAACTTTGACCAACGCCGCTCGGGAGCGCCTCCGGGACATCTTCCTAAAGGCAGATATCGGCATTTCAGGCGTCAATTTTAGCATCGCTGACAGCGGCTCTATTTGTATCCTGACCAATGAAGGAAACGGGAGGATGGTGACTACCCTCCCTCCTGTGCACATCGCGCTGATGGGACGTGAACGTCTGGTCTCCGACATGGAGGATCTGGCGTTAATGTTGGAACTCCTCCCCCGGGCAGCTACGGGACAAAAAATAACCGTATACACGCAAATCCTCAACGGCCCAAGACCCTCCACGGGCCCTGAGGGGCCGCAAGAGCGACACCTGATCATCCTGGACAACGGGCGGTCTGCTCTGCGCGACTCCCCGCTCCGAGAGGCCTTGCTGTGTATTCGCTGCGGGGCCTGCATCAACGCCTGCCCGGTTTTCCAAGAGATCGGGGGACACGCGTACGTTGGAAAGGGAGGAAAACACACCCCTTACCCCGGGCCGATCGGCTCCATCGTCTCTCCGGGGATCTTCGGACAAGAAAATTTCGGGCATTTAGCTCAAGCCAGTACACTCTGCGAGGTATGCTATGAAGCCTGCCCGGTGAAAATCGACCTTCCGAAATTGCTCTTACGGGTCAGGGCGGGAGGTGTGAATTTGCCGACCACAGCCAATGGCGAATACCAACCATCCGGGCTGAATCTGCTGACTAAATTGACCCTGCGCATCTTCACCTGGTTATCTAAAGACAAACTTCGATTTCATTTCGCCCAAAAGGTCCTCAGCGGATTGGGGAAGATCATCTCTCCCTCTTCAGATTGGATCCCAATGCCCGCCTTCTCCGGCTGGGGGTATTCTAAAGACCTCTTCCGTCCCGCTGGGAAACCTTTTCGAGAACAATATGCTCTCCTCCAGAAAGAGGTGAAGGTAGAAAAGGGACCTTTGAGAAGCGCGAAAAAGGCGGAGCAGGGCACTAAGCCCCAGAAAACAGTCCCAAGACCACATTCCCTTGTGGATCAATTCCAGCGGGAACTAGAGGTTTTGGGTGGAAGCTTCATCCCCTGCAGTGCCCACGATCTCCCCCAGAAGATTCATCACTTCCTCAGGGAACGGGATATTTCCAGGGTTACCGCCTGGAAGGCGCCCAGTCTGCCCCAGCAGGTCTTATCCCACCTAAAATCGCAGGGCGTTGAGATCCTCCATCATGTCGGTCCAGATCTAAAAATCGGGTTGACCGGGGCTCAGGCAGGGATCGCAAATACCGGGACCCTGGTCCTTACCACAGGAGTGGATCATCCTGCCGCAACTTCCCTGCTTCCTCCCATTCATATGGCGGTGCTGGACGCAGATGACATCTGCACGAATTTGTCTTCCGTGCTGACCAACCCATCCATCATCCAGTCTCCCGCGATTAACCTCATCAGCGGTCCGTCCCGCACCGCGGACATCGAAATGACCCTGGATATTGGGGTTCATGGGCCCAAAGAGGTCCATGTCTTCTGTTTTAGGAAATGATAGATTTAGGATTTCTCCAACAGGTGGACGACGACATCCATGACCCGGGAGGCCACTTCCGTCTTCTCCAGTAGGGGTAATTCCTCCACGCGACCGTCTTTCCACAACAACGTCACCCGGTTGGTATCTACATCAAACCCCGCATCCTGCGCGGTGACATCGTTCGCCACCATCAAATCCAGCTTTTTTATGGATAATTTCTCCCTGGCGTTTTCTATCAAGTGGTCCGTTTCCGCCGCGAACCCGACGCTGACTTCAGGTTTGCCATGCTGGGCTCTGAAATCCGCGACTGCATGGAGGATATCCGGCGTATGTTGTAAACTGATCTGGAGTTGATCTTGATCTTCCTTTTTTATTTTCCCTTTAGCCCTCTCCACCAGTTTATAATCCGCGACGGCTGCAGCCATGACCAGGATATCCACCTCAGGGAGTTGTTCAAGGACAGCTTTTTTCATCTCTTCCGCCCTGGACACCTGGCGAACATTTGCCCCGACGGGTTCATCCAGAGCGGAGGGAGCAGTGATCAAATCCACCTCAGCTCCCAAATCCAAGGCCGCCTGAACCAGCGCATATCCTTGTTTCCCTGATGAGCGGTTGGTGATCACGCGCACAGGATCGATCGGCTCTTGTGTGCCACCGGCGGTGACCAGGACCCTCTTCTCGGACAGAGGCCCCCCTGCAGATAACGCCAGACGCACATGGCCTAAGAGCTCCAAAGGTTCCAGCATGCGCCCTTTCCCTCTTAAACCGGATGCGAGGTGGCCCTCCGCCGGACCGAGGATCTTCATCCCCCTCTCCTCCACAGTGGATAGGTTCTGCTGGGTTGCTGGATTGGCGAACATGCCCCCGTCCATAGCGGGGGCGACCAAGAGGGGTGTCCGGGATGCCAAGGCGCATACGGTCAGTAAATTGTCTGCGATCCCATGGGCGAGTTTGGCAATCGTATTCGCTGTCGCAGGGGCGATCAGGAAAACATCGTTTCTCTCCCCCAATTCAATATGCAGAACATGCTCTCCCCCGCCCCACAGATCTTCCTCCCGATAAGCTTTTCTCCCCGTGACGGACTCAAAAGTGATCGCCGGCACCAACTTTGCACCCGCATCCGTAAGGACCACATCCACCAGAGCCCCCTTTTGGGTCAACCGTGAAGCCAAGGTGACGATCTTATACGCCGCAATGGATCCCGTTACTCCCAGGACAACCCTCTTTCCCTGAAACACGTTCATGGATTGCACTCCTTCTCCATCAATCGATCTGCCATCTCCATCTATTGATTCATATCCCAAATGACCCGTAAGCCGTCCAATGTCAGCCAGGGGGCAACGATATCGATGACGTCCGTTTCTTTGGCGATGATTTCCGTTAAACCGCCGGTGGCGATCACTTTCATCTCCGGACCCAGCTCTTTTCGGAACCGGGCTACCATACCCTCCACCAAGCCTACATATCCATAAATCAAACCGGACTGCATGGCGTGCGGTGTATTTTTCCCGATCACTGAGGGAGGGTGGGTCAAATCCACCCGGGGTAATTTCGCCGCCCTTTGGAACAGCGCATCCGCAGCGATGCTGATTCCCGGGGCAATCGCGCCTCCCAAATAGTCGCCCTCTTTTGAAATCGCATCAAAAGTCGTTCCCGTCCCAAAGTCAACGACACAGGCCGGACCCCCATACAGTGCCTGGACTGCCGCTGCGTCCACGATCCGGTCCGCCCCCACCGACCGGGGGGTCTCATATAAGATGCGGACGCCGGTTTTCACCCCCGCGTCAACGACCAATGGTTCCTGGTTTAGGTACTCTTGGCTCGCTTGAATGATCCTGCTCGTTAAGGGGGGAACTACGGATGCCATGCATACCCCGGTTAAGTCCTCAGGGCTGAGATGATCATGTTCTAAAAGACCTAAGATCTGCAACCCATATTCGTCGGGCATCCGGTCATGATCCGTGGATACCCGCCAACGAGGTCCAAGATCTTTCCCTTCATAGATCCCCATGGATATATTCGTATTTCCGACATCGATGGTTAACAGCATATCCCTACCCGATCCCCATAATTCACTCTAAGATCACATTATCGATCAAGCGCGTCTCACCAACCAAAACCGCCATCGATAACAGCCCTTTTTCTATCTCGCCGGACAATTCTTCCAGCGTTTCTGGATCTGCACAGGAGACGTACTGGAGCTCAGCCAGCGGTTCCTCTTTGACGCGATTGGCAACGATTTCCCGCAAAGCATCCGCATCCCTCAAACCGTCTTGAAACGCTTCTTGCGCCTGAAACAGCCCCTGGGACAAACACAGCGCCGCTTCCCGCTCTTCTTCGTCCAAATATTTATTTCTGCTGGACATGGCCAACCCATCAGGCTCACGGATGATGGGGCAAACCACGATTTCTAAGGGATAATTGAGATCCCGAACCATCTGTTGAATGACCACCGCTTGTTGGGCGTCCTTCTGGCCAAAATACGCCTTTTGGGGCCGAACGGCATTAAAAAGCTTGGCAACAATGGTCGTCACCCCTTTAAAGTGAGTGGGGCGTTCGGCGCCCTCCAACGGTTTCGTGACCTCTTCGACAATTACCCAACTTTGATAATCTTCCGGATACATCTCCTCGTTATCCGGATTCCAAACCAGATCCACATTCTCCGCCTTCAGTAAAGACCCGTCCCGCTCAATGTCTCGGGGGTAATTTTCCAGGTCTTCTTCCGGCGCGAATTGCGTGGGGTTGACATAGATACTGACCACCACGCTGGCACATTCTTGGCGCGCTTTTCTGACCAGGGACAAATGCCCTTCATGCAGGTATCCCATGGTGGGCACAAAGCCCACCGGTTCCAGCAGCTTGCTTCTAGCTTCTCTCAGTTCAGAAAACGTCTCAACGGATTTCATTTACCTTCCTCGTCAAAGTCAACTAAAGCCTTGACCAATAAAGTCAAGGTGCGATTAACCGGGGTGGACACCCCCATATCTTGACCTGCCCTATGGACAGCTCCACAAATGGCATCGATTTCCGTCGGCGCTCCCCGGGAAATATCCTGAAGCATGGAGGAGCGGTTCTGGGCTGTTTTTCGAGCCACCTCCTCCGCCAGACCCAGAGGATCGTCAAATCCAAGCTCGATGCCGTAAGCTTCAGCGACCTCTTCCACTTCCCGCACCGCAAGCGCCATCAATCTTCGCGCGGAGTCACTCGCTAAGAGTCCTCCGTTGGGAACCCCCAAGATGGCAGTGAGGGGGTTGATGGCCACATTAATCAGCAGCTTTCGCCAGATCAAAGCAGCCACATCATCCACGGTTTCCACCTTAAAACCGGCCTTTTTCAAAGCGCCAATCAAGGGGGGTAAACGCGGGTGATCTCCCACAGAGATGATCCCTTCCCCGCCCGGCCGGACATGACCGGGACCGAGCAGGGTAGCTCCCGTCGTCGTCACCCCTTGCGCAGCCCGCATTTGGCCCAGCTCCTCCCCTAATACCTCCCGATTTCCCAGCCCATTCTGAAGGGAAAGGGCGATTCCGTCCGGATCCAACATATCTGCAAGCTGACTGGCTGCCCGAGCGGTTTGCCAGGACTTGACCAGCACCAGCGCATAACGAACCCCTTCTAATTCTTCCGGATCGGAAGCCACCTGGACCGGATAATTCCTTTCGCCTTGAGGGGTGTCCAATCGTATGCCGTGCTCCCGCAGCGCCGCCAGCCCCTCCTTCCAGGTTCCCAACAAGATTACTTTAAGACCCGCCTCCGACAATCGCGCTCCAAACAAGTTCGCTAAGGCACCCGTTCCGACAATCAGGATCTTATCCATGATCAATCCTCGCCTACTTGTTCAAGAAACAAGTCCCATTCTTCATCAGAGATCGAGAACGTGTGCTCCTCTTTGGGGAACAGCCCTTGCTCCACCTCCTCTTTATAAGACGTCAGAGCCTGGGACATGACTTCATGTAAGGAGGCATATTGTTTCACAAATTTGGGTACAAACTTGTCGAACAGGCCCAGTAAATCGTGGGTGACCAGGACCTGGCCGTCACATCCCCCGCCAGCCCCTATGCCAATCGTGGGGATCACGAGTTGCTCGGAGACAAAACGGGCCAGGCGGGCAGATACGGATTCCAGGACGATCCCAAAACAGCCCACCTCTTCCAGCAAGAGGGCGTCCTCGAGAAGCTTCCGGGCTGCCGCCGCGGTTTTTCCTTGCGCCTTGAAGCCGCCCAGTTTGTGGACGCTCTGCGGTGTGAGTCCAAGATGACCCAAGACGGGAATGCCCGCGTCGAGGATCTTCCGTATCGCATCCAGGCGTTCCTCTCCCCCTTCTAACTTGACAGCGTCCATCCCCGCTTCCTGCAAGAACCGCCCCGCATTCCAGACAGCATCTTCCACACTCACCTGGTAGGACATGAAAGGCATATCCCCGATGAGCAAAGCCCGAGATGCCCCTCTGGACACCGCCCGGCAATGATGGAGCATCTCTTCCATGGTCACGGGTAGGGTGTTTTCATAACCAAGCACAACCATACCCAGCGAATCACCAACCAGGATCGAATCGATACCTGCCTGATCCACAGCCAATGCTGTCGGATAATCATAGGCAGTAAGCATGGTCAAAAGCTCTCCGTGCTCCTTTTTGACACGGAACGTGCTTGTAGTAACTTTTCTCTCAGATAGGGAAGAAGAAGACATGGTACCCTCCTTGTGGGGTAGGGGCCTACAATTCACATACTATGAGATTTTGTTTCGTTCCGCTGTCTCAGTTCACTGGCATATCTGAGCAGCAGTCTAATTATCACTTAAATGAGAGAAAATAACAAGTGGATGGATTTACAAATCTGATACCGGGTTATATTTCATAATCCCCATCCCTTAAAAATGCTCCAAATTTTCGTTCGCAGATTGCTTTTTCACGCTCTGAAAATATTTCTCGATGACGCCCGATCTTACCCTTTACGAAATGGGTCCCTTGCTGGTCAGGACTGCCCTGCTCAGGTCGATATCGATCAATGACTTCATCAAAGGCCGATCTTTTATCCTCGAGGCCCAGATAACGGATTAATTCCTCCACTTTCTCTTCATAATCCTGCAATAATTCTTCATACTGGATATGAAATGCTGAATCCAAAGACAGCCAACCTCTCCCGACCTGAACATATAACTCCATGAATTCAATGGCCTGTTCAATGGATGTCAAGGGTGTGAACGCGTTCGTTTTACCTTGATCCCTCATCCTCTGTCCGTATTCATAAGCGGAGAGCAAAGCATCTCTGGGGTCCCGGTAAATATAAGTGGGTTTGATGAGCCCCATTTTCATAAAGAGTCCAGCCAAAGGCTTCCTTTTTGCATGCAGCTTGATCGTATAACTGTCCTCAAAAACCAGGGGAAGCATCACCGGGATCAGGCGATAAAAGGTCAATGTCCCCATATTGCAATTCACTTCCGTCAATATTTTCTGCAGGTGATACCTCCTGCGAGTTTCCCTTGCATCAGCTCCCCCCGCAGCGACAACCAAATCATGGGTGAGATTATAGAACCACCCTGATCCCGCCCGGGGCATACCGACAGACAATACCATGGCTTTCTTCATCGATCCCTGCCCTTTTTCCTCATTAACGCATCCTTCTCATCCTCCGTTAAAAAAGCTGCCGCTAAAGCGTTCCTCTGGACCTGCCTGATTTGTTTCGGTGACAGATCTGCCGCAGGTGCAGCCCGGGTATATTCATGACGGAGATCTATGCCGCTGATCCCCGGGTCATCGGTGTTTATGGTGGCCAGTATGCCGCGTTCAAGAAATACACGGAGAGGGTGTTCGTGAAGGGAAGGGACCACATTGGTTTGGAGGTTGCTGGTTAAGTTGATTTCCAAACCAATTCGCTCCTCCTTCAGCCTCTCCATCAAATCCGGATCCTTGACGGCGCTGATCCCGTGACCGATGCGATCCGTATGTAATTCCTCCAACGCCTGCCACACACTTTCCGACCCCGCCTCTTCACCTGCATGGATGGTTATATTCCACCCTGCGGAGCGGCCTTTCTGAATATGCTCGACGAACAAATCCCCAGGGTAATTCTTTTCATCACCTGCCAAATCCAAAGCGACAATGCTTTCCTGATGACTCAGCAGAGATTCTAACTCCACCCAGGCCCGTTCTACGCCAAACGTACGGCTGATAATCCCAATCAGATTCACTTTGATATCAAATTTCTTTCGCCCCAGCTCAATCCCTGCTACCACCCCTTCGACCACCTTCTCAGGGTCCAGGTCATGGGGCTGGGCCATAAACAGAGGACTGAATCGCAGTTCGACATAATCCAAGCCCTCTATGTATGCGTCTTCCACATTCTCCAATGCAATGCGCCGGCAGGCGTCATAATCCACCAGAACCCCAACCATCCATTCGAATTTTTGGATGAAATCCATCACACCCGTTGTGGATTTCATCACCTGGACATACGGCCTCAACCCTTCAACACTCCAGGCAGGAAGGGGGAGTTCGTGCTTTTTACCGAGTTCCAGGATCGTCTCCAGACGGACATTTCCATCTAGATGGCGATGGAGATCAATGAGAGGAAGTTTGGGATCAATCATCGATAGGTGTATGCCAACAAAATTTCAGCACCCATTTCGTTTTCCATCAAGCTAAATTATAATAAGACAAACATCAAACCCATAAAGGAGTTCGTTATGAAGAAAGCTTTCAACTTCGTTCTTGGTGCAATTTTGGGAGGGATTGTCGGTAGTATCGCAGCCTTGTTACTGGCACCTTCTTCCGGTGAGGAATTGCGAAAGGAATTGGAATCAAAAGCGAAGAACATCCAAATTGAGATCAAAGAAGCAGCCACAAAGAGACGCATTGAGCTCGAGAAGCAGCTTGACGAACTGAAGAAACCCGCAACGAAAAAAGTGGAAAAGTAGTCTTCAAAAACCCTTTAAACCTTCATGTTAGCTCAGAAAAACGCGCCGTTAATAAGGTGAACGGTCCCCTTCCAATCACAACCCATATCTTTCGATTAGGAAAGGATTTCCTATTCTCCATTGTTAAGGATCTGAAATTCGTAAGTCGCTTTTTGCCTGGTGAACCTGGTCGTTCCCGTGACAACCAGGATCTGCTTTTCAACTCCTTCCCCAAAACGGAGAGGTAAATTTATCTGATTATCATCAGAGAGTGTTAAATATTGGATGCCGGGGGATCTCCCAAGTTGAATAAGCGCCAGCCGATAGGTTTGCGGAAGTACATTTTGGACGCGGACGAAACCATCACCTTTCCACCCTCCCTGGCCATCCTCAAAGTCTACCGAATAACCCATTTCGGGTATGGCTAAATCATCCACTAAGAAACCTTCCCCATTCACAGCGGCATCCGTGATGTATTCAAATCTAAGGTGGACTCTCTTGCCCGCATATTCCGAAATATCGATTTCCTCCAGGATCCAACTGCCATCTCCATTAGACAACCCATTATACGCCCATCCATAGCTGTTTCCAGAGGGATCCTCATCTGTACCTGAAGGGGTTTTGAGGATGGTCCAGTTTTCCCCGTCCACGGAAGCCTCCACATACAGATAATCATAGTCCTCTTCTAGATCGTACCAGGTCCAATACTGCAGCGTCAAAGGTCCAGTCAGCTGCTGAAAATCGAATTCCTTCGTCAAGGTCATGTCAGATTGATCCCCTTTATTTGACCAGTATGCATACTTCCCCGAACGGGGATCTGCAGGCAGAAGGGGAACCGTTTCCTGTCCCTCAAATGTTAAAACGTAATCGCCTTCACACTGGATTTGGACGTAATCCACTCCATATTGATGGACATCACCGGAAATAGGATTGGTCGGACATCCATCCACAGTTTCTGTCGCTTTAAAAAGGGGCGCTTCGGGATAATTATGGTATTGGAATTTGCTGTCCTGGGTATGTTCATCCTTGATGAAATTGGTAATCACCCAATCCAGAAAGAAATCATCACCATCCAGGTAATGACCTCCGGATGGGTCCAGAATCTCTAGTTTTAGAAGCACGTTGTCTACGCTCGCGAGACCGTTTAGATCATCGGCCACCAAGGCCTGCGTGGCTTCCTTTCCAAAACGATCTAAAAAATATGTCACAAATAAATAGGAGGCGCCATAATGAGGGACTGTCTGACTGGGCTCATTAGGCCAATCGTTTAGTTGCAGATCAGGGTCTTGGGCGTATAGGGTGTCAAATCCTCCCAGGAAACGATACCCATTGAGTAAGGTAGCTAACTCAGAAAACCCTTCATTCAACCACGCTGTCTCATTTCGATCCCGGTACCAATGGATCATGTGCTGGAATTCATGCGCGAAAACACCATAAGTATATTGATCGACCAAAGAGATATTATCAGCATTGAGCATAAAGGTTTCGTGAGCATTGGAATATTTATGGGCTATAGGGTGATACTCATCTACAGAAGAAAAATAACCGGCAACACTTTCCCCCAATCCCTCTGCGTAAATAATATAGATATGAGGATCTTCGTCGACGCCCGGCGTCCATTCTGTGCCAAAAAAGGCATGATTTGTGGGGTATATCTCCTCTTCAAACTCCTCCGCTAACCTGTTCAATTCTTCTTCGGAATACTCTACACCCTCTTCAATCCAATAATACGCATGATCCGTGATGGCAGCCAACCGGGTGTTCACCTGAAAATTCTGGGCTGTGTCCACATTGGTGACCCAAAACGCTTCTCGTTCACCCACCCTGCGGTGCATATCCTTCACGGGTTTTTTTACAGGTACCCTGTCTTTGTGTCCCAATCGGATGGCAAGAGAAATGGGGTCATTGATGGGAATGACTTCGCTCTCCAGGATATTTAAGGTACTGGGATCAACGACTTCCTTACCTTCATGGGAGGGTATTTCCGCTGTCGATACAGGAAGGGATTGGACGTGTAATTCTTTCTTCACCCCTTCGTCTCTTCCCCTTGCCAGTAGGTGAATGTTCACGCCGATCAAACCTATGGCAGCGCACAGATAAACACTAAGGACGAGTGCCCCTAAAATCAAAAAACCAGTCAACACACGGGATTTTTTCAAGATAGATCCTCCTCATCTATCTTCGCAACAGTGAAAATCCGGAAGGCAGCAGTAGCAATCCCAAACATAACCCATGGATTAGGAATTGCAAAGGAATCAAATGAGAACGTATCAACCATAAAAGCTACCACACCCAATAAAGATGCGGTACCCCAAAAGTGTTCCTCTTCCTCTCGAGAGAGCCATAAATATACTCCACCTGCCAATAAAACAACGATGAAAGTGATAAAGATTCCCAACCCCACCAATCCCGTTTCAGCGAGGATCCTGAGCAGGAAATGTTTCACCGTCTGGACCCGGGACCTGCCCTGTTGGGGAACGAGGTGGCGGAGCACTTCAGGCGTTTTGGCCAGATGTTGGTAAGGCAGCTTCTCTGCCAAGTAAATGGTGAAATTCCCCAATCCGACCCCAAAAATGGGATAGTCAACGTAGATATTATACGCCGTCTCCCAATAAGCCATCCTGGACCCAAATCCAATATAAGTGAAATACATCCGTAAATCTTTCTTCCCCGACCCCGTCCAATATTCCCAAATCCTGGAAATATAATCGCTTCTCGCTCCCAAAAAAAAGAACAAGACCAAGAAAATGAGGATCCCCAAGACAATCAACACTACATAGTTACCCCGCAACCTGTTCAGAAACCCTGCTGAGCCATTCTTGTCTTTGGAGGATAAAATGTCATCCCCCACCCGATTGCGAGAGAGGTAGTCAATCGCTTTCAATATGAACGCAAAGGCGATTAATCCCACCCCCAGAACCAGCCCCGTTCGGGAGAGGGTAAACGCCAAAATGCCCATTGTCCATGGGAGAAGGGCTTTTTCCACAGTAAGCCATTTCCAACGCCGCGGGAACACCGTATAGTCTGTCAACGAAGCCCCCAAAACGAGAGGAAGCCATAAGACGACGATTTGATCAGCGATCGCGGTAGGCTCGTATGTCATCCCGGATATTCTGGTTGCATGCAACCTGCGGGTAGATATAAAGCCTTGAATTTCACTCATCAAATCAAACCAGTTCGGGACGATATCCAGCATATATATCGACTGTAATGATCCCCAAACCAGGGCCAAGATCAAACCAGCGTAAATCCAGCGTAGGGAAAACCGCAAATCATCCGCATTTTGAGGGATGAGGGTGACCGTGAGATAGATGCTTACTGCCAAACCGAGAGTCAGGAATGTCCTTAGTTCCCGTGAAAAAACGGAAACCTCACGCCACGGGGATTGAAGACCGCGAAAAAAAGGGAGCAGAGAGGAGATAACCGCTCCCAAAAGGAAGATAAGGATGATGAGAACGGGTTTTGAGAGGGGCTTGGAAAGCAATCGGGGCAAGGTTACCAAAACCAGCAATCCCAGCAGCGGGTAGACAAGCAAAGGCCTGACTACAGCGCTATTCCCCCCAAAACTAGGCGGGAAAAATGGGAAACTTGTCATGGGTAGAGTGACGAAAAAGGCAATGATCAATAGATTACGAAAGTTTCGGATTAAAGTTTTCATCGTTTTCGGTTACCTGGAAACTCCGTAATGAGTAGAAAGGCGATGAGGTAAGCTGCCACCCCCATCGCTCCACCCAATAAAGCGACGAACGCGCCTGGGTAACCGCTGCTTTTATGAATCTTAGAGGAAGACTTTTCAATGGTCAAATTAGGGGATAAGCCACTTGATTTTTGGATTTCCTCAACAAATTGATCGGTTAAGCTGTCCTCCTCCTCCTCCAATATATAGAGGGAATCTTGTTTGATCTCTTTTTCCGTGGATAAAACGGGTAGCAGGTCGTCAATCCACCCAATATACGCGGAATTCGTCTGCTCAGCATCCGGGAATCCTTCCAGTACCTCCGTCCACATGGGTGTGAAATCCGCAAAGCCAGCAGCCAATCCCCACAACTGCCATCTCAACAAGGGTTCCAAAGGTTGGTCTTCCTCCATGCCTTGGATATCGGAACGAAAGTCCCGTAATTTTTCTTCTATGATCGTGAATTCTGATATCTCGGTTTCCAATTGAACTTGTTGGTGATTTAACGCCCGCAGTTTCCCATCTAGTTCAAAAGCGCTTTTCGCTTTGGAAACCAGGTTTGAAACCTGATCGACGAAAACGGAACTCCATTCCTGAACAGCTTGCTCTGCCCGGTCAGGATCTGACTCCGAGATCGTTAGGCGCCAGGTTCCCATATCCCACCAATCGAGGTCTTCCAATCGTTGAAATTCCTGGGGAGTGATGTTTTCCCAATAGGGATTTAAATCGCGCAGATTGGCAAGGGTTTCATTTGCCACCTGTTCTGAGCGGGCAATCGACTCCACCTGAGATAACTGCCAGTTCTTATAATCATCGATATTAAACGGTTCCGTTTTTGCATAAGCTGCCATGGATGAGACATCAAAAACACGGTTGATGTCGATTCCAATGTACACCGTTGTCGAGGCTTTATGCTGCGGAGGCCATAAATGCATCACCCCCCAGGCCAAACCAGCAGAGATCAAAAAAGCAAGGAAAATCAGGTACCAGCGATTGATTAACCTCATCGTTTTATCGCGCACAGTCCACTCTGCCATACCTCGTCCCCTTCTTGATAATTAGGCCTACTTGAGCAGTCTCTGTCGGCGCCACCAGTTCCAGAGAGGGGTAACGGCCTTCCTGATCCAGTATTTCAATACCAGGATGGAAAACCAACTTCCCCCGTCTCTCCGATGGATGCGGAGCATCTCATCCCAACACCTTGCATCCGCAGTTATCGTCTTCGACTCGCCATGGACCCGAAAATTAGCCCAGGTATGACCCTCATAATACTTCAAGGTCGTGATTTTCGCCAAACGAACCCATAAATCATAGTCCATCGCAAAATAAAAGCTGGGATCTAAGGGGCCGACGATATCCCAGAAACAGGCACGCCAGAACGCAGCTGGCTGGGGAATATACACGCCCCCGCGACGCAGGCGTTGGTAAGTGGTTTGTTTGGCGTTAAATGTACCGATCACCTCACCCCCTTCATTGATGATGTTTAAATCCCCGTACACCATGCCTACGTCTGGATTCCCCGCTAGAAATTCAACCGCTTCTTGAATTGCCCCATCCTGGTAGGTGTCGTCCGAGTTGATCCAGGCGAATATATCTCCAGATGCTCGCTCGAATCCTTTGTTGATCGCGTCTGTTTGTCCCTGGTCCTGCTCCGATACCCAATTGTCAATCCTATCCTCGTATTTTTTAATCAATTCCACTGACCCATCCGTTGACCCGCCATCTACTATGATGTACTCAATGTGCGGATAACTCTGATTGATGACCGATAGAATCGTTTCTTCCAAGAACTGCACCTGGTTATAAGAGGGGGTCACGATGGATACGATGGGAGATTTCACCAAGCCCTCCACTCATCCTGATCGTAATAACCATACAGGTGATCTTGCGTGGCTGTGACAATTCGATTCACCTCTGATGTCGTTAATCGCCTCCGCCAATTCCCTAAATTCGCGCGGCTGTCCAGCTGGACTGAATGTTCACTCCCCGGAGGTAACTCTTGGGGATTGTCGTCTTGACTGGTATCAGCAATTTTTCGTCTTATGTCTTCGTTAAAGTCAAGCCCCAGATGATGGAATATCCTTAAGAACTCCTGAAGGGGTTGGAGGGAGAGGTCCTCGTGTCTGACAACCTCAACCTCTTCCAATTGCCTTCTGTATTTAGCGACCACGGAGTAGACCACCTTCCACAACACTATCCCTTGACCAACGATATCCCCGGGGTGTTCCATTATGTCCGCTATCTCTTCTCTATATTCCCCGAGATGGTCTTGGATTAATTGCGGTTGGGCAAGGAGATTATGAAAATCGAACGACCAATCCAAACGCTTTAAACTGCTCACGAAGCCAAGGGGATGACGGACAACGACGACAATCCGACAGTTTAGTTTACGAGAAAACCAGGGAACGGAAAAAACAGCGAAAGGATCCTTCAACAAAGGGCGGTGGTTCAAGAGTTTTGCCCGGAGAAATATCAGCTGATCCCTGCCCATTTTCAGCAAATCTTCCCAGGACTGCAGGTTTTTTACAGCAAGCAAGGTCCGATAACGAAAATTCAATGCATCTTGATATGCGGTTAAGAACGCATCCTCATTCGCTTCGCAAATATAAGTGTACCAATGCTGGACTGGGATTCCCAAAACCCCTAAAGAATGGTTTACATTTAATGGTTCGCTGATGTACGTGAGGGAGGGAGTAGTGGCGATCACTTTTCCCACCCATGTCGTCCCAGTCCTATGCGCTCCGGTAACTAAAATCGGCTCCATGGAACCCTTTATCTCTCTTATATATCGTCCTTTGGCAGGGACAATCCCGGCCAATCCCGCCATTTCTCAGCGTTAATCAATTCCAAAGGCCTACGCGTTCGATACAGATCTTCCGCCTTCAAACCGGTAATAAGGCTGAGACCGGCAAACAAGATCCGGTGCCAATGCTCCAGCCCGTACGAAGGCCACATCTTGACTGCATGCAAATATTTGAAAAGCGCTTTTTTGGGCAGATTACCATCCAGGAGATATCGGGCGCTTAAGCGGTACGCGCCCCCCAGGATCCGTTTTTTATCCTCTTCATACTTTTCAGCTAAATCGGGATCTGCGTTCATCCACTCTTTCACCCGGAAAATCTCCCTTGCAAATTCTGGAGCAATAGTGACATTTTTGGCTTCCTTATGATATCGAGAAGCAGCCAAGATATCTGCAATGTGCTGGATATTATACTTCGCAGCAACCCTGATCCACAGGTGATGGTCAAGCATGCAGTGGTAGGTCGTATCTAATCCCCCTACTGATTCCCAGGCCTGCCTTTTCATAAAGACTGCGGGTTGACAGATGACTCTGAAACGCATCAGATCGGATAAGCCCCAATCCCCAAATCGGAGAGCTTTCAACGGGGTTCCTTGGGTATCTATGGTAAAAGCATCACCAAACACCAAGCCCGGATCGAATTTTTTGAACACATCCACTGCTTTCTGAACAGCACCCGGCAAATAGATATCGTCTGAATTTAACCAGGCAATGATCTCTCCCCTGGTCCTTTCCATCCCCTTATTGATTGCATCTGCTTGCCCATGATCGGGCTCGGAAATCCACCAATCTATTTGATCTTCATACCGCTTAATGACCTCCAAACTGCCATCCGTTGAACCGCCATCCACTACGCCGTAATCCAGATGGGGATATCCTTGACTTAAAACCGACCGAATGGTTGCTTCTAGAAAATCCGCCTGATTATATGAGGGGGTGATGATGGAAACCTGGGGGAGTTCATTCATTGTTTTAGCTTCTGATGAAGATCAAAGATAACATAACCGCCCCCTTCTGCATGGATTTTATATGTATTGTAGAGTTTGTCCCGCAATTTCTCTTGCCTGCGAAGTTCATTCATTCTAGTGACGAGAAAATAATCCGCATCTCCGACCAATTGATTGAAATGCTGCTCAAATGGTTCCTTTTCACCACCGCGTAATTCCGAATATTCTTGATTCTCTGATCCCACCCAGACCTTGGGTTCAATCCAACCATAATAGGCAATGCGATTCCCATAATTCTGACTCAATACCACAATATCAACATCACGGTCCACTTTATCTGCTACTTTCCAATACCAACCCGGCTCATGCCTGTAATCCTCATTGAATAACATGTAATACCCCCCTCCAACGCCGAGGAGGAGGATGAAAACCAATCCAACCCGGATCGCGTATTTAAGATGACCGCTTTTGATCCTCTCGAAGACGGAATTAGAAACGCTGGCTATGGAAATGGCAACCAAGGGTATCAGGGGCAGATGATAGTAATAATGGGTGATGGAATGATAAGAAAAAGTCAAAATGAATACAAGATATCCAACCCAAATGCCTAAAAGATAACCAATTTCCTCTTTCTTCCATACCAGGATCAAACCCATCAAAGCTACCAAGAGGATCAGTTCATGCCCAGCCACACTCGACATCGCGTTTTTCAAGCGGCGATAGAATTGGAAGTCATCAAGCAATTGGGGAAAGATCCTGCCCTGGAATTGTTCCCCCAGTGTGCCGACGATGAAAATACCATAGACGTTGTAAAGCAGGACAGGGAGTCCTGAGAGAAGGCCGATTGCCCAAACTTGGGCATCTTTCAATGTCTTTTTTACACCTCGCCTGAGGAGGAGGGCGCCCATCCCCCCTATCAAAAAAAAGACCGATGTGGATTTGACGAGTAAAGCCAACCCTGAAGATATACCTGCGAACAAAGCCCATTTCCAGGTATGGCTACGATGCCAGCGGTGAAACGTCCACCAAGCATAAGCGACACATGCGGTCATCAATGGATCCGGTTGAAAGCTTCGGCTGGCTTTAATCCCAAAAGGGGCAAAAAGATAATAAGTCAATCCTATCACTGCGCCATCAAGACCGATCATCTCCCTGGTTAATCCAAAAACAGCCACCCCTCCTAGAACCCAAAACACAGAGGAGTAGATTCTGGCAATCCACACATATTCTCCGCCCGCCACCCAATAGGTGCCCGCGACAATCGTCTCAAGGATCGTCGGTTCTAACAGGGTATGCTCGCCCTGTTGGAGGGCAATTTCACGCTTCCATTCTGGCACATTCCTGGCTATGCGGTAATACTTACCACGAGCGATGAGAGCGGACCGCAACTGTCTCGTAGAAGCAAAGTCCAACGGAGGATCTTTGAGATCATACAGGCGCACTCCCAACCCACAAGCCAGAATGATGACGATCACCGCCATCAGCCACAAAGAAGACAGCCCGAAAATGGAATAAGTCTCATCTTCAAACATAGAGGTAAGACCATCCGTTGTTCCTCATTAAAACAAGTCGAAATAATTGACTTTGGGAAATACCTTCAGTTTTCCGCCGATGGTGGCATCGACGATCTCCCGGCCTGCTTCCCGATAGGTATCTCTCGCCATCCGGTAAGCGGTCTCTGAGGTTTCCAGGTCGGGAAGCTGCCAGCGGAACCCCTCTCCAAAATACTCTCCACGGAAATGATCGGGATCCTCCCCCTCGGAAACAACCGTGGTATTCGGTTCTCCCCGGGTGGAAAAACTATGGTCGACCCCGATTAATATCACTTTCTCAAATCCCATATGGAAGGCTAACTGCAAACACACATACGTAACCGTCGCGCCTTCCCACATCCTTGATCGTGCATCCTGAGCAAATGTGGGCCCGGTATACGTAGTAAACAGGAAATGAGTGTTGCCATCCGGAGTCCCGTCTGGATAGAGCAGATTGTGGGCCCGCCACGAAAAAAACTTGGGCATTTCCAATTCCTGGAAGTCCTGATGACATTGTTCAATGACCAGGTCATTCACCGAAACAAGGCAAGAAGTCTGAAAACCCCATTCATCAAAGGCCAAATAAACCCGGTTCATGCCAAACGTATATTCATCTTCCAACCGCGAAATATCGGTTTCATTCAGGCTGGGTCCGTTCCCAATCACAAAACAGCGCTCCCCGCGGTGAAGGTCTTTCAACCTTTCTAATCGTCGAATGCTCTCCCGCCGCCAGGGATGGAATCGCGCAAAAGGCCACTGGGAAGCGCGTTTCAGAAAATACCACAACCGGCGCGCATTCCTTCGCGCCCGGGATGGGAGCCATTCAGCGAATTTTCTGCTCAATGAGTTCATAACGTCATTCCGTGCTTAACTTTGCCGTTGCCCCTCCGTCAACAATGAGCGATTGTCCTGTCATATAGGAGGATTGGGTATCATCCGCCAAGAAATATATGGCTTTGGCAATTTCACTTGGTTTCCCGATCTTGCCGCTTACCGTTTTCGAAGCCAGGTTTTCCAACCGCTGCTTGATGGACCCTTGACCTGCATGACCGCGATTCATTCCTGCCCGCAGCATCGCGGTGTCCACTGCCCCGGGAAGGATGGCATTGACGCGAATGTTATCATCCGCGAACTCGATGGCCATAGCTCGCGTGAGAGCCAACAACCCTCCCTTGCTTGCTGCATAGGAAGCGATTTCCTTTGATGTAGCTACCGCGTGCACGGAGGATACATTGACAATCGCTCCTCCACCCTTGGCTTTCAGCAAAGGATGGGTGTTCTTTGTGGACAAAAACACCGCGCGAAGATTGGCATTCATCACGCGATCCCACTCTTCAATAGTGGTTTCTAAAAACGGTTTCGTGATCTGAATGGCTGCATTATTGACGACAACATCCAAATGATCCGTGTAGGATGCCACTTCCGCGATGATCCTCTCCCATTCATCGGGAATGGACACATCCGCTCGTATGAGCAACCCCGAATCTGGAAACGTGTCCTTATATGGCGATCGATCCACCCCAATGACTTTCCAACCTTGGGAAGAAAAGTAATCTACCGTGGCCCGGCCAATGCCCCCCGCTGCTCCCGTGATTAAAAGCGTCTTTTGAGACATAAGATTATCCCTTCTCATTCAGATCATGGGCAGGTATCCCTAACCCTTCAAAGAGATTGCGAATGGTATTCCAATGGACCCTTTCCCAAGCTGTAGGGCTCGAGTTTGCATTGTGAGGGGAAAGAAGGACCTGATCAAATGAACGGAGTGGGCTCTGTTCGGGAAGCGGTTCCTGCTCAAAAACATCCAGAGCGGCCCCGGCTATCCGGCCCGCCTCCAAAGCGTTGATCAATGCCCCCTCATCGATAATGGGACCCCGTGCGGTGTTGATGAGATACGCCCCGGGTTTCATCTTCGAAAATGCCCTCTCGTCAATCAAATGGTAGCTGGTCGGATTCAAATCACAATTCAGGCTGACAAAATCCGCCGATGATAATAACTCATCCAGTGGGGCCATCTTTAGATTGTGTTCAGCAAGGAAATCCGGCTCTATTTCCCGGATATCATTCCCCAACAATTTCATCCCAAATGTATCTGCCCGCCGGAGCACAGCTTTTCCAATGTTCCCCACACCAATGACGCCAAGGACACATTCGCTGAGCGATCTCCCCTGAATCTTCCGCCACTGCCCCGCTTTGACAGCTCGATCCAGCCAGGGTTGATTTCGGGCAAAGGCGAGGATATACCCCAAAACAGTATCCGCCACCGGCAAAGTAAACGCATTCGGTGTGTTTCCAATCATGATGCCTAAGCGAGCGCACACTTCCTGGTCGATGGAATCAATGCCTGTTCCCCATTTGGAGATCACTTTCAAAGGGGGCGAACAAGCTTCCAAGACCCTGGCCGTGTACTGGTCATCGCCGCAAATCGTGCCGTCGAACTGTCCCGCGAACCGGAGCAATTCCTCCTCTTCCAGCCGTTCTTCGACATCCGGGAGAATCACCTCCAAACCATGTTCCTCAAGGATGGGCAGGAAACGATCCGCTTCGGGCTGCATATAGGGGGCTGTCAGTAGGACGGTTTTCATTGGTCACTCTCTTCGTTCTCGTTCCATCAAACAGGAAACAATCTCAAAATCCAACTCGGTATCAATATCCCAGGCTTCTTGTCGATCTATTTCAAACATGAGGGGATTTTCTCCTATCCTATGCCGCTGTTTCAGAAAGTCCTTTTTCGAGAAAATATACAAACAGGAGTTTTCTTCATAAATAGGCGGCAAATTTTGCGTCTGAATCAGCTCAGAAGGGTCATGGTTAATCGCCCTTGCGTCACCATCCCACAAACGGGTGTATATACGCGTCACAGAGAATAGGGAATCACACTTAGGATATGTGTCTCTAAACGTTTCAACAGCACGAGAGATCGTTTCCGCTTTCAAGAAAGGATTTGTGCTGTGGGTTTGCAGGAAGAACTCGGATTCGCGCTGGGATACATCGTAGGCGATGATCTCGTTCATGGAAGTCGCATCGCCGCATAATTGATCAGGACGATCGAAGACCGTTACCGAGGGGAAATGGGTTAATAACCCTTCTTTTATGACGGGACTATCCGTATCCACGATAATCTCCCCAATCTCAGGCACCGCCTGCAGGGTTGAGATGATATGGTGGAATAGGGGTTTCCCCCCCAGGGGACGATAGTTCTTTCCAGGAACACGTTGGGAATGATGGCGCATGGGAACTAACGCGGTGATTTTAAACATAGAGATGGTCATTCCTTTTCCACTCCCGCCTTGTATTCAATAGGTTTAACGGAACGCGAGTCGGGTATTTTCCCGGAAAGGATGTGGGGGGGATAATAGAATTTTTTATGGAGTTGCATATCTATCTTCCCCGAATATCGATATCCCCGCCACGTTCCCCAATATTGCAAGAAACGGAACCACAGGATGTCAAGCCACTCCTTTCTCAACACGCGATCGCGATACGCTTGGGCCATATCGGAGAATGATTTGTGGAACCACATGCTTAAGAAATCCCACAGGGTAAATCGACTGTCAGGCAAGATCTGTTTCAAGGCGATCGCTTCTCGACGATAGCGATTGTATATTTGAGATGGCTTCTCGTCATGGATATGGACAACTTCTGCTTCCGCCACATAAGATATTTCATATCCCTCTTCCTTAGCCCAACTGCTCCAAGCGATGTCTTCTAATCCCGTCAAATTTTCATTATACGGATGGATTTCCCACAGGGAGCGTTTGATGGCAGCATTGGCATTATGGGTATACGGTTGTCCTTGTTTGGATTGGCTGCTCTCTGGAAAATAATGACGGAAAAATTGGTGCTCTGAATAGTGGTTGGTTTTTCTCCCCCGCTGTTTACCGTAACTAACCGCGATATCTGGATCATCTAAGGGCGCGATCAACTGCTCCAGCCAATCGGGGTAAACCGGATAACAATGCGCGCTGATCATGACCACGATCTCCCCCCGGGCATATTCAATGCCTGTATTCAAAGAACGACCAAATGTGAATTTGTCCGGATCGATGGAAACGATGCGAACGGGATAACGCGAGGCAATCGCCCTTGTGGCATCCGTTGAACCCGAGTCGACCAAGATGATCTCCCAGTCTTCCATGGTCTGCTTCGTGATCCCTTCCAGCAAACGCCCGATGTGTTCCTCTTCGTTGAAGGCGCGGATGACAATGGAACATTTCGGTCTGGAACTCTTATGCTTGTCATTCATATCCATCATCTACCAATTCTGGTCGTCTTCTTCGTAACCTAACCTGGTCAGTAAATTCCCTGCGACCGCTTTAAAGCGCGCTTTATTCTCGGGAGTGAAGTGCTCCTTCCAATTTCCAGGTTCCCCTTTCCGAAATGTACCAGACTTCTGGGGTTTAATCGCATTTCCCAGGGTTTGAATCGCTTCCTCACGGGAGACAGCGAACTTAACGCCAAACCCGTTTAGATAGTCCAGAATATCACCTATGGGCTCCTCCCGATTTAATATGAGATCCTCAAAACGAATACAAAGCACATCTTCTTCCTCAAACCACCCCAACCGATCTTCATACCTCTCCCACACACTGGGCAATTCCAAACCGGGGATATCGCACCCTTCAATAGCGACATTTAAGCGTTCTTCCATCGATTGCAGCTGATTATTGTAATAATCATGCATGCCATGCCCTTCGTGAATGTCTATAGCATAAAAGACGTGGGAGACCACCAGATCCCGGGGATCGCGAAAAAGAAACACCGTTGCCCGCCCTGGCGCAGTCATCACAGAGAGATAGGGTTCCCGACAGGGCGCATACCCATAACGAATTTCACCGGATCGCATGCGCTTGATCTCATTTACCGTCTCCCTTTCAGAAATAGGGGTATTGCCTTCAAATCTATTCACAGGTGGAAATCCCGGATCCACAAAGGGACCGATCTCCACCAATCCACGCAGAACCTGGATCAGAAGGTGGGAACCTCCTTTGGGAAGGGCCGTGCCCAAAACAGGAGGCGCATTGAGAAAAGCTTCCTTCCCCCAGCGGTTAATCGCCCGTTGGCGTCGTATTTCAAGGCGTATCAATTTAAGGAAGCGCTTGATTGAATAGTAAACCCTCATCAGAGATCGTCCTCCATAACGAACGCCTTCCCATCCAATATGCCACTGACCACAACGTCCATCACAGCTGAATTCCCAGGGCAGAGTGATTTCCACGAAAAATTGCCCAATTGGACATATCCGGGAGTGGGGTGGTCCATCAGAAAATCAGCGAATGGCAAGGAGGCTTTGTACAGCTGATAGTACAAAAACCTGCGGGCATTCTCCACGAATTCCTGGGGGACTTCAATATCCTCTTCGTCCAAGAAGGACAGGAATAACTCCTCATACTCCGCTTGATTGGAAGGGTAAAAAACCGTCGGGTATTGGGTATAACGGGCCTTTCCCGCACACAACACCGGAACCCCCAACAGGGTGGCTTCCAAACCGATAGATGAGTTATAAACCATGGTGAATTTTGAGCGGTGGATGAGCTCATAGGAGCTGATCGGTTCCTGGGATGGGACAAAGTGGACATTCGGTATGGCGTTAATCTGGTGGTCTTCCGCCCAGGCAGCGACGCTTTCCTGGCTTTCTTTCCCCTTCCGCATTTCATCCGGATGCGCCCGAATGACAAATAAAATGTCCGGGTAACCTTCAGCAATCTCAAGGACCACATCCAGCCAGGCGAACATATGCGGAAAGATCGTATTGGCATGCACCTGGCTGGTGTCAAAGACCACATTGGTAAAAACCGGAACCAGATTTTCAAATTTTCCAGCAAATTGCAGGAACGCATCAGGAAGGCGAGTCATAGATGACCAGAACTTGATCCCAGCCATGGTGAAATCGCCCTGGAACCGCTTTTGCAGATAGCGATCCAATCTCTGATTCTGTTTTTTCGACAGCTGAAAATCTTCCGGTATGTCCAGGGGATATATCGTAGCCTGCCCCTCTGTAAAGAAGGCAGAATAAGGTTGTAAGTTCACTTCATGGGTAATGACCCGAATTCCCTTTTGCTCCGCGACATAGCGAACAGCAGCTTCCGGATATTGCAAGCCGTTGAACACAACCACAACCTCTGGATGGACTTCCTCTAGGAAATCATGGAATTTTTCAGCTACATTGTGCGCTGAAAGGATGAACTCACGGAAGAGATAATGGGTCACCTGATTGTCTTCCAGATGGTGCCGGCGGAGGATCCAACGCAAACTGGGCAGCACCAGCCGGCCCAGCGGTCGACCCTGATATTTCACTTCCTTCAATTCAGAGATGGTTTTTCCTTCCAAATGGTCCCGAAGCTCGGGATCCTCCCGGTATTCGAACCAGACGGTTGGAGCCGCTCCTGTAAACCGCCGTGTGTAACCAATACAATCCTGACAGGGTGGAGGATCTCTCGGGTCACCCACACCAGCCCCCAATACACATTGGCCCATTCCCGAGGAACAACCAAAATGATACACCTGCCTACCGCTTAATTGGACAGCCCAACTGGAAAGCATGGCAAAGGCGGCATTTAAATTCAAACCCCACAACCGAGTGGAAGCATTGAAAAAAACGACCGGATTTTCCTCTTCGTTGGTTTGTGAATGGGCTTTAACCTTCCGAGTTAAGCGAAAAATGCGCCAAGAAAGGCGGAGGTTCACCAATCCCCGTTCGAGTTTCTTGAATAACCCTGAGAACATCGTCTCCTTTTGCTCAACTGACCATCAACCCGCAAAGAATTGGATGAGCATCGATACCCTATACTAAACCATGATGTGGTCTTTATCTAGCACCTCATCCGCAGCTGTCACCATCTCGATCAATCCTTCTTGTACCGTCCCCGAACAGGTAACGTATTTCTTCGCCGTAATTTCTCCAAGCTGGGCATCTCGCTCTCATACACCGTTTTCACCCCATCTCCCAACGCCTCTTCAACGACCCGTATGTACTTCACCAAGCGACGAACCCCTCCAGGTTCCACGGAAGCAGCCTGGTCGGACCCCCACATCGCGCGATCCAACGTGATGTGGCGCTCCACCACAGAAGCCCCTAAAGTCACCGCAGCTACGGTTGTGGGCAACCCCACTTCGTGACCAGAATACCCGATCGGACATGGATACATATCCCGTAAGGTTTGGATCATCCGCAGGTTGAGCTGTTTTGGCGGACAGGGATATGTGCTCGTGCAGTGGGCGATGACGAGATCATCTGTACCCAATATATCGACTGCGGCTTTGATCTGTTCCATCTCCGACATCCCGGTGGAGAGAATAATTGGACGCCCCTGTTCTTTCAATTTCCTTAACAAAGCGGAATCCGTGAGCAGCGCAGAGGGTACTTTGTGGGCGATGGGGTCAAACTGCTCCAAAAAATCCACGGAAGGTTGATCCCATGAGGAGGCAAACCAGTCAATGTCCTTTGCTAGACAATAGTCCGTGATTTCTGTATACTCGTCCAACCCAAATTCCACCCGGTCGCGGTACTCCATGTAACTGATATACCCCCAGGGAGTATGGCGCATTTTATCCCGTTGCTCTTCCGGTACGCAAAGTTCGGGCGTCCGCTTCTGAAATTTAACCGCATCGCAACCTGCTTCCGCTGCAGCGTCAATCAGCTGTTTGGCAATCTCCACATCCCCGTTGTGATTGATGCCAATCTCCGCGATGATATATGTCGGATGCCCCTCCCCTACCCAACGATCCCCCAACTTGATTTCCCGTTTCATGAATGAACCCTCCCCATGCTTTGATACGTATATTTATTTACCCGCCAGGATCATGTCCGCTAACTCTCGCACGGCTCCCGCTCCCCCCGCTGTTTCTAATATCAAATCTGCTTTTTGACGTACCGCCGGATGGGCATCTGCCACTGCAGCTGCCGTGCCAACCAGGGAAAAGCAAGGCAGATCATTGATATCGTTCCCCAAATAAACCACCTGGTGGGCTGGGATCTCTTTCTCCGCTAAAAGGGCTTTCAATGCCACCCCTTTTTCTTCAATCCCCTGCTGGACTGGGATTTGCAGCTTTTTAGCCCGGGCTGTTACGACCGGGTTCTTCTCAGTGGAAAGGATGATCACTTCAACGCCCGCTTTTTTGAGAAGGGAGATGCCCATCCCGTCCCCGCGATGGGCTGCTACGGATTCTTCGCCACGCTGATCGACATAAACCCGATTATCAGTCATCACCCCGTCAAAATCCAGCACGACCAGTTTGATTCCCTGGAAGGAGAAACGCTTTTCCAGAGGAGGACAGACGATCTCCTCGCGCAGAGTCTGCAAACGCCATTCAGCCAGTTTCCAATCTAAGGGAGTGTCCAAATCCACAGTGAACCGAGGATCGATGTGACAGGGAAATATCCGAGGACCGCTCATGGACCCGTCCAGGATCGTCTCTGCGGCGATGACATCGATATGTCCGGTTTGCCAGTAGGTATCCGGTAGATCCTGCCGGGGCATATTATAAGGCTCTTCAAAATCCGTCTCCAGCAGCGGAACGATCCTGCCCTGCTGTCCTATCCGCCACATTTTATAGGGATTTTGTTTGGAGGGCACAATCCCTCGAACCGATGATGCCTCCGGATGGTCCAGGAAGACCTGCACCGCTTCATCCACCAACCCCGGGGGGCGGAATGGACTCGTGGGCCGGAGCTGAATGACCACGTCAGGCTGGTAGCTTTCCTCCTTTGCCAACCAACCGAGGGCATGCTGGAAGACGGGAAGGTCCAGGGTGTCATCTTGGGCATACTTCGCGGGTCTCAAAAAGGGGACTTCCGCACCATACGAACGGGCAATCTCCGCGATTTCCCGATCATCCGTGGAGACCACTGTCCTGTCCACAGTTGTCGCCTGCAACGCCGCATATATACTATACGCAATCAAGGGGTGTCCCCCCAAGGATTTGATATTTTTGCGGGGAATGCTTTTGGACCCACCCCTGGCCGGGATGAGGGATAAAACTTCTACCATGCTGTCCAACCTCCATCCACAACCAGGTTTGCCCCGGTCATGTAACTGGAAGCCTCCGATGCCAGAAAGACGATGGCTCCCTTCATTTCGTGCGGGTAAGCCATCCGCCCCAGAACCGTCCTGCTCGCGTAGGCTTCTTTAAAGGCAGGAGCATGACCGTGCTCCACTCCGCCAGGCGTGAGCGCGTTACAACGGATCTGCGTACCTGCGTAATATGTGGCGATGTAGCGCGTCAAGCCCAGGACCCCGGCTTTACTGACTGTGTAATAGACCGGCTTGTATTTCCGGGGTTCTCCAAGAGATTCATAAAGCCGCTGATCCGGTCCCGTAATGCCGTAAGTGGAGCAAATATTGATCAAAGACCCTTTGCCGCGCTCTTTCATGACCTTCGCTGCTGCCTGGCAGGCTAAAAACATACCCGTAAGATTGACATCCATGGCGTTCTGCCAGGCCTGGAGGGGAAAATCCTCAAAAGAAGAGACGTGCTTAGAGGCGCTCTGGCTGTCAAATTTTGGATCCAAAGCCGCTGAATTGACCAGGATATCTAATCGCCCAAATTGGTCTAAGGTAAAATCCACCATTTCCCGGACAGATTCCGGATCAGCGATATCCACCCCTACACCAGCAGCGGGTCCCAGCCTGGATTCGAGGTCCTTTGCAAAATCAAGCGCAGTTTTGTGGTCAATATCCGCCACAACCACGTTGGCTCCAGCCTCGGACAGCGCTGCACAGAAGTGCTGCCCAAGGAATCCAGCTCCACCTGTCACTAAAGCTGTCCGATCGCTTAGGTCAAATAAATCGCCAACCTTCTTCATAGCATTCTCCAAGACAAGTTCGGATCAAAAGAGAGAGAATCACATGAAGATCCGCCCGCAATCCCCCGGTCTTCATTCAGCTTGATTGGGCGTAAACCCATCCGGTTTCAGAAATCCGTGATTTTCCAAATAATCCACAATCTCCTGAGCACAATCTTTGGGTGTTCTGCCGACGGTGTTGATGACAATTTCCGCGTTCCGCGGTTCTTCATAAGGGTCGTCGATCCCCGTGAAGCCTTTGATTTCACCGCTGCGAGCTTTGGCGTACAGACCTTTGACGTCCCTCTCTTCACAGACTTCCAGGGGAGTGCTGACATAAACCTCGACGAATTTGTCCATTCCCACCATTTTCCGGGCTTCATTGCGGGTTTTCCGATACGGGCTGATCGCCGCGCAAATGGCTGTGCCGTTATGGCGGGCGATCTCCCCAGCCACAAAGCCAATGCGCAGGATGTTCGTGTCTCGATCTTCTTTGCTGAATCCCAATCCTTTGGAGAGATGTGTGCGGACGACATCCCCATCCAGGGTGGTCGCTTGCCGTCCCCGCTCCATAAGCATGGGCGTTAATGCATTGGCAATGGTGGATTTTCCCGAACCACTCAGTCCGGTAAACCAGATGCAAAGCCCTTGTTTATGACGGGGCGGATAGGTTTCCCGCAAGATCTCAGCTGTTTCTTTCCTCGTGAACCAGGAAGGCAGCTCTTTCCCGTTGGCCAGATACTCCTCCCGGACCTGGGTGCCTGAGATGTAGGCTTCTTTAGCATCGTCAGGGGCTTCCTCACGAGACACATATCGATCCTCATCTTCGAGATACACCAACTCATCGAATTTGACCACAGTAACCCCGATCTCATCCCGGTACTGGTCCATCATCGTTTGAGCCTCATAAGGCCCATAAAACGGTCTCCCATTGCTGTCCTCACCCGGACCCGCATGGTCCCGCCCGACAATGAAATGATCCGCGCCATAATTTCGCCGGATGATCGCATGCCAGAGCGCTTCTCGCGGACCCGCCATGCGCATCGCCAAAGGCAGCAAGCTGAGCACGGTGTTCTCATCATAATAATGATCAACAAGCGCTTTGTAGACTCGAACGCGAGTGTAATGGTCCACATCACCGGGTTTGGTCAACCCCACCACGGGGTGGATCAATAGACTTCCACCCACGCGTTCCTGCGCCCGTTTGGTCAATGCCTCATGAACGCGGTGCATGGGATTCCTGGTTTGAAAGGCGGTCACGTGCTCATTACCGATTTTCTCCAGCAAAGACCGGACCTCGCTTGGGGAGTGGCGGATGTCCACAAAATCATAATAAACTGGCATCTGGATCACTTTTAATTCGCCAGAGATGCATAAATCGCCCCAATGCTCCATCTCAGAAACCAGGGGATGCCGGGGATCAGTTGTGCCCAACACCAGGCGTGCTTCTCGAGTGGGATCCCAACGGAATACCTGCTCAATACGCATCACGGCGATGATATAATTTCGAGAATCCCGAAGGGTAATCCATTCTCCCCGCGTAGGGAGTTCTTCCTTATTGATGGTCAGCGTAATGGGAATCGGAAATAATGTCCCATCATCCAAACGCATTTCCGTCAGCACGCGCTGGTAATCGTCTTCTTCCATGAAGCGGTCTAATGGGGAAAACCCGCCCACCGCGAGCAGTTCCAAATCGTGCAAAGCGCGGTCCGTGAGTTGGAGGGAGGGATACTGGTTCGCTCGTTCCACCCATCCATCATGCTCTGCTTCGGGTACCAACAGGTTCACGAGTTTTCCACCGTAGGGAGTGATGATCTTGCCGTCGTTACTCATAGTACTTGATAAACTCCTTGCTTTTTATTTCATTCACATCTTTATCCACACTGATAACAATGATTTCTTCATATCCTCGACCGACTGCATATCATAACATAAGCGCGAGGGATTTCAAATGTCAGACCCCTCACTCCCACCCTGATGGGATGAATTAAGGGACCGGTCGCCGACAACCAAAACAGGCAGCTTGACCTGATCGATGATTTTCGTGGTCAGGTTACCCAACAAACGCCCTTTGATGCCGTTTTTCACACCACTGGCCCCAACGATGACGAGGTCATAATTCTCAAGTTGGGCTTCGCGAACGATCTCCTCCACAGGCACCCCATGCCTGATCTTCACCTCTGAGGGGACAGCCTTCTCGTTTAATATCTCCACCCCCTTTCGCAAATGTTTGGCGAACGGCGTGTCGGTCTTCAACATCCGAGGAACTGTCTCATCGAATTGATTCAACCCTGTATACATGGAGGGAACGGACCCGGAGGCGACATGCAAGAGGGTGATCTTGGCAGCCAATTGGTGAGCCAAATTTGCACCTTGGCGGAGGAGGGAATGGTCATCCTCTTTGCATGCTGTAGCCAACAGGATATTCCTGATTTTCGGCTTTATATTCTCGGTGAGTAACACTGAGACTTGTGATTGATCCAAGAGGGCGGATTCCACATCCACATGCTGCCGAAACCCAGTCCGCCGATGGGCGTGAACGATCACTAATTGATAATCTTTGTTTTCCAAAACCTCCCGATAAATATCAAAAGCATCTCCACGCCTTAAAAATACACTGACCGGGATCTCTTCTAAATCCTCTTGCGCCTGTTTGGCAACGGATTCCCCGTTTTCCCAGTGACCGTTTTCGGGAACGACCACCAGAATATCGACCGTCGACTGGGTCGCATGGGCAATAATATTTCCCATCAAGATGGGGGGGTGAACATAATGTTCACTCTCAAGGCAGATCAAGATTTTCATGGGTGACCATTCCCTCCAACATTCCACATTCGGTTAGTGAATAACACCACTTCCCAATAAACGATACAGGACCAATCCGGCGCCAATCAAAGGCAAAAACGAAAAGGCCAACCGGATGCGTGGTCCTGCAAACAAACGGGTGGCTGTAGCCCCAATCTGCGCCCCTATGGCTGCACCCGTATGCATCACCAAAGCCATCAAAATATCCACATTTCCTTTAAGCGCGTGGGTCACTGTGCCAAACCCCGCGGAGATGATGATCTCAAACAAATCCGTCCCGACTGCGACATGGGTGGGGATGCCGAGGGCATAAACCAGCATGGGCATGCGGATAAACCCACCTCCTACCCCCAAGCTGCCGGCTAATACACCGGTTAAGAACCCCACTCCCAAGACCATCCAAATGGAGATGCTTTTGATCCCGGAGACCGGGAAGGAGACCATCGGAGGGATCTCAACCGCTTGGATCCGGCGCGCCAATCCCTCAAAGCCAACCGCCTCCTGGACATCGATTTGATCCGTGCGTACGATTTGAAGCGCCTTGATACTCTCCCAGGCGGTAAATAAGCTGATGGCCACGAGGATCGTGATATATACAACCCCAATAGCGATATCGATGTTTCCCGATGCCTTAAGGATTTCGATGATTTGCGCACCCACCTCAACCCCGGCGATGGTCCCGATCACCATAAACGCTCCCAATTTTATATCAACATGCCCGAGAGCACGGTGTCGGCGGGCGGCGACGATGGATTTCCCCGTCATGTGGGCCAAATCGGTGCCCACTACGAAATTCATGGGCACGCCTGCCCAGAACATCATCGGGCCGGCCAGAAAACCTCCCCCCACGCCAAAAAATCCTCCCAGAATCCCTACCAAAAATCCCAAGCCAATTAATAACAAAGGGTTGATGGTGACATCAGTGATCGGAAAATACATCCAATATTCTCCTTAAACCAAATTGTTCAAGCTTGACATATTTCATTAATAATGAGGTCACATATTCCAAAAACGCACCCTGAATTAAGATCAAACCTAGGCTGACAAAGGCATACAAAACAAGGTTGTTATTGAAGATAGACAGCAGCCAGTCATTCAGAAAGCGTAAAACAAGCAGATAATAGCCAACAACAAGGCCGCCATAGATGACGAGTTCAGCAAACAAGTTCCGGAATAAAATGCGCGGTTCAAGCTTTTTCATATCATTAACCCCTCACTAGATTTTTCTAAACACATATTCTATCCGCTTCCGAATCGGCCAGGTTACTAATCGCAACTGGGTCATGAAATCTACAGAAACTTCGTAATCATATCCAAACGCACTCATGCCCTCCCCCGATTTCGCCATAATGATTCCAGCAGCCAATGAGGACAGGTTCCCATGCCAGCGCCCGACAGGATCATCACTGATTTCTTGGAATTTATCATTAAACATCGAGTTCCCCCACCAAGATTTGCCTACCCGGGTCGGTTTTAACAAGATCTCGTGATAGTCAATAGCCAAAAAGTCGATCAAGGTTCGAATGCTCTCTTGGGGAGATTTGACAAGGTCTTCATAACGGATGATGAGATATTGGTCATCCCCTATGGTCCTTTGATTCTCCAATCCCTGCAAAGCAAAGCGGTTCCAATTCTCTGCAAAGAACTCCGGAGACCAGTGGGGGTGCTTACGCCGGTAAGAAAGGTAATTGTCCCGGGGATCTCTGATGATGTGGATACATTTTGCCTGCGGCCAAAACGAAAACATATCCTCCACATACCATTCGTTATAGGGAGTCTTTTCTACCCAATACCTCGTATGTTCATTCAATTGACCACTCACCTCCCCAAACGCTAAAACCGCGGAGCTGAGGATATCCCCCTCATCCTTAGCATTTTTATCGGAGAGGAATCCCCTCATCGCTTCTTTCACATCGGAAAAAGATATGTCCGCGTAATCCCGGTCCAAAAACCCTTCTTGAGAACGCGGTGGAGATGTTTGATTCCAGGTGAACATATGAATAAGAAGCTCTTCAGCTAATTGTACCTTTTCATCGGCTTCAACCCCTTCAGCCACCGGTAAATAGTTCCTGAAGAAATAACTTTCTTCAGGATATACGATTAACTGCGGATGGGAATCCAACATGCTTTGAACCAATGTCGTCCCGGATTTTGGATGACCGCAAATGAATATTGGATGAGCGTGTAAGCTATCAATCCTCTCGTTATCCAAAGCGAATTATTCTCCCGGTCTCCGCTGAAACTTTCACACCTTCGATAAGCTCCTGGACACGAATCCCATCTATCAAGGGACAAATCGGATCATCTCTATCGGACACCACGTCAATGAAATGCCTCATTTCATCTAAAAACATATCATTACGCTCAAATCCGCTTTTCAGCGGATAATCGCGCCATCGTTCATCGGTAATATCATAAACACTAACACCCCCCTCATTATATCTCCACTGGATGGTTCCCCGTGTGCCAATGATCTCCAATCCATGAAAGGGAGGACGCTGGGTATAATTTAAGTGCACGCTGCCAATGCAATCATTTTCAAAACGCAACCCGATTTCAGCTGTATCCTCAACGTCCACGTCAAGGTCACTATTTGATGCTGTAAAAGCCCATACCGCACGAACCTCACTCACTAACCAGCGTAAATAATCAAAAGGATGGGATAATGTCAGGATCACACCCCCACCCAGATCAGCTCTAGCGCTGTACCCTTCCCGGTAGTCTTCCCACGGGTGCCACCCTGGTAAGTATTCGCCCCAATGAGCTCGAACGGAAAGCGGTCGACCGATTTGATCAGCAACTAAGAGTTCTTTGATCTGCTGCAACCCAGGATGAAAGCGGAATTGGAAACCAATCAACACATTGCTGCCCATGTTTTCAACAATCCGTTTGAATGTTTGGACCCGTTCCATGTTGTGGGACAGCGGCTTTTCAAGAAGGATATCACAACCTCCTTTTGCCGCCGGGATGGCTACATCCAGATGAAATGCTGTGGGATTAGAGATGATCACTCCATCAGGGTCATGGGCCAACGCTTTCGCCAAATCCGTTTCCACAACGAAATCCGACAACTCGTCGTCGTCCAATGTGCTCTTATGGGTGCGGTAAAAGATGATGTCCCTCTCACCCAAAGAAAGTAAATTTCGAAAATGACGGCGTCCGATGGAACCAAATCCAGCAATTAAAAATTTCATTTAACTCCTCAATTCAACCACTGAGAAAAAGGAAGGTTCACCTTTACCATTCATCATTTCCCTCATAACCCCATTCGATCAGGGTCTCTCCTGCTATCTCCTTGAAGATCTGGCGGTCCCGATCTGTAAACAACTCCTCCCAGGTGCCGGATGTTCCTTTTTTAAGGTTGCTGACCATCTCTTGATTTTGTGTCTTTTGCCAGGCGGCATCAGGGTTGCGGCCCATCTCCTTCTTTATCTCCGACTCCAGGGAAAGGCCCCGATCTTTCACCTTTAGAAACGTCCATATGTCAGGCAGGAAACGAACAGGGTCTGAGATCAAATCCTCGTACCTTAACGTGAGGAACTTGTCTCCAAATAATTCCTCACCAAACTGATTTGTTTCCTTGACATTCCGCACCCAATCCTCTGCATCTTTTCGCAATTCGTCTTCCGTGAACAAAGACCGCTTACCCTCAAAGAAAAACTCCGGGGTGTGAGTAAAGTCGTCCCGAATCTGAAGATCGATATCCCTCAAGTATTCAGGAAAATCGATAAACGATTGAATTCTGTGAGAGAGAACGGTATCCCGACCGTCCCGGACGATGTACAATAATTTCGCGTCCGGATATACACCATGTAAAAGTTTCACCGATTTACCATCCATCAAGCTGTTAGGGCTCTTATCACCCACAATGGTTTTCCCTCGCTCCCGGGCCTCCCGCTCCATAATGAAATCCGCCACCACCCGGATCACCAAGGGAGACAAATCCTCACCTTGATTCCAGCGATTACTGTGCCTTTGAAGCCATTCTCTTATCTCCGGCTTGGATACCAGCGAATAGATGGTCGGTTCTCTTGTGAAGAAGTGAGCCTGCCAGTTACAGTGCACTTCCGGATGCAAACGGATCAACCGGGCAAGCAGCGTCGTCCCCGACCGCGCATGCCCAAAAATGAAGAACTTAGGCAGAGGGAAAAAGCTCTTGATCTCATTAAGCTCTTTCAGATCAAGGGGAGGAAGGGCTTTCACCTCCGGCACGGGAATCCGCCCATACCGAAAAACCTGCCAGGATAACTGGATCCGTTTCCCTAATTTCTTCAGCACGTCCTCACTCCACATGGTGTAAAACTTTGAACAACCAATCGTAAACAGCCCTTAAAACGCGCCCCGCTCCAGGAAAAGATAAAATCCAATGTTTTTTCGTTGTTTTTTGAGATAATACCTCGACATTTAAGCCCATTTTCTCAACCTCTCCTTGCAAGGAAGGGGGAATGGAATTGCCAATATGCCTTGCCACTCTCTCGGTTGTGGATAACCGTAAATATCCCATAGCGTCTACAGCTTGATCCATCTCGACCATTCCAGCCATGAGATTTTCCTGCCATAGATCAGGAAGGGCTGCGGGAATCACCTCTTTTGGCGATACGAACTGAAAATGGGTTGCTGAGCTGATCGCCTCTACACCACGATATCTGAGCAGGGTGTGGGGAATACTTTTTACCGTTTCTAAGTGCTCATCGACATCTCTCCCTGTGCTTCTGGCCCAATCGACCTCCCACGCCTGGATACGATCTCTTTGGGTAACCTCCAAACCAGACACATCCCTGTTAATGAATTTCGTCATGGATTGATTGGCATGCTCCGACGCAAAGCCGACAGGTGATCCGCTGACCATGCCTACCTGGGGATAAGCCTCCAATATCCGCAAATGGGCTTTCAACCAACCAGGGTAAAAATACACATCATCGTTAGAAAAAGCGAAATATTTTCCAATCGTTGCCTGGGACAAAATTCTCACTCCCCCTTCCACGCCCAAATTCCGAGAGGATATCAATAAACAATCAATGATCCCTTTTTCATTGAGCTCTCGGAGGTATTGAATCACCTCTGGGCAACTACCATTATCGAAGACAAAAAAATCGAAGGGGATCTCTGTGTGCGCAACCAGACTGTTTATGGAGAGATTAAGGACATCCAACCTGTCCCGGAAGTAGCCCTCCAAACTCGGGATATAGGTCAGCATACCGACCGTCACTTCTTCCGGCTGATAATACGTCTTTGCTTTCCTGGCTGGATTCATGCCAATCCTGGTCATATACATCCCTTCTAGCTAACTTTCCTCCGCAGCTTTCGAAACAGACGGGTTAACTGCCACCGCCAACCTTCTCTCTTGTCGGGCATCACCCAGCGCTCCATTTTCCTAAAAAACCGCGGAAGCGCGAAAGGGACAATTCTAATTTTACCTTCAAAGAACTCCCGTTCCACATCCAACAAGTCAAAAGCTTTGGCAAATCCCCCTCCCAGACTCACATTTCGCTGGGATTCTTCTAAATCGTAATGTGGTCTCCCCTCCGGCAAGTGGCTGTAATCATGCGCTTGATGAATCACCGTAATAGAAGGCGTGGCGTCAATCACCGGCCAACCTTGTTGTTGTGCATGATAGATCATCCAATTATCCCAACCCGCGCGACCAATCGCGAAAGGAGGAATGTCAGTGAATATGTCCTTGGGAAAGACAAAATAATCCATGGCGGTAGGCCCATGAAGTTTTCCATTCGTCCTTACCTCATGAAGCAGTTCTTCGCTCCAATTATCTTGGAATTCAATTTCTTCCTCCACACGCAAATCCCAGCGCCTGCCAACGATGAGGAAATGTTCTTCCATCTCGCGAATTTTCCAGATGGTTTCCATAAAGTCAGGAGTCAGGATAATATCAGCATTCAAGTACGCCAACAACTCGTTCCGATTTGCTTCCCGGGCTAAATGGAAAATGGAATCCACCCGGGGTGTACCCCACTCGTTCTTTTCCACATCAGGGAGATGCGTCACCGGATATTCCCCAGCCACCTCCGCCACCCCTTGCTCGTCACCAACCAGGACGATATCAACCCCTTTTCCCAGTTCCAACCAGGAACGAATGGCATTCCTCTGAATGAGATTAATATGGGGGTCAGTAAAGGGCTTTGGAGCCGTAAAAATCGTTATTGTCTTCATTGCTGATTGTCATCTTTGCGCTACACTCGACCTTTGGGTTTCACCATTCACCCCGCGTTAGGCTACCGCAGGGTCCACAAGCATGTTTCGCAGTAATTGTGGATAACCTTGTTGATAAAGTGTAGAAAACTCCTCTATACCTGTGGATAATTTTGGGGGATTCAGATCCAGATCCCGAATCATCTTCCGATTATCCAGTCTCAAGTTATGGGAACGTTCACCTAAAAAGTCCATCTCCTCCACAGAGCCGGGATGAATAAGTTGAGGATCAAACCCAAACTTCTCCGCAATCAAACATCCAAATGTATACTTACTCACACAATCTGAACCCACCACATGATAGAGACCCCGAAAACCTCCTTCTAACAATCTCCGGAAAATGGGCGCCAAGCGGTTTACCAACAAGGGACAAAAGACGACATCCGTAAACCCCTGAACTTCCCTTTCCTTCCGGAGATGATTGAAAAAGAATTCTGCCAATGACCTCTTCCCTGATGGGCTCCATCCAAAAATGCTTATGCGGGTGATCAGCGCATCTGGATTTCTACTTGAAACGGACCTTTCTCCTTCCAGTTTCGATTTTGCATAAACACTCAAGGGGTTAGGACGATCCTCTTCAGTATAATTTCCACATTTTCCATCAAAGACAGTGGCGGTGGATATATGCAGCAATCTAATCCCTTGCTGCGCGGTGATTTCTGCTAATCTACCCGGCAGCCACTTATTCAACCGAGATGCTTTCCGCGGATTCCGCTCGCATTCATCGATTTTCGTCAATCCAGCACAATGAATGATGGCCCACGGTTGAACTCGATCTATTAATCTCTCCAATACATTTTCCTGTAATAGATTGCCTTGGAGAACGGTAAACCGGTCTGTCGCAAGCATCCGCCTATTAACCAACCCGTAAACGTCATACTCGGGTGAAAACTCAAGGGCTAAATTTGAGCCCAATAAACCACTCGCGCCAGTAATTAATAAACGAAGAATTGAAAACGTCCTTTCCGATCAGCTCATCCCGATAAATGGTGTTTTCACCACCCGCTATTGATACTGTGCTATTTGATGAGATCCTCCCGGTGCTTCCGATACCAGGCGATTGTCCGCTGCAACCCTTCCTCAAAAGGGACCTCCGCCTCAAAGCCGAAATATTCTCTGGCCCTGGTGACATCCAAAGCTCGCCTGGGCTGACCATTGGGCTTGCTGGTGTCCCAGACGATATCTCCGGAATAACCAGTCAGATCAGCTATCAGATATGCCAGGTCTTTGATGCGAATCTCCATACCCGCGCCCAAGTTGACGGGATCCCGCCCATTGTAGCGTTCCGCACCCAGCACAATCCCCCGCGCAGCATCCCCAGCATAAAGGAATTCCCGTGTGGGGGACCCATCGCCCCACAAGACAATTTCTGACTTACCCTCCTCCTCCGCTTCGATCATCTTCCTGATCAAAGCCGGAATTACGTGTGAGGTCTCCAAATCAAAATTATCCCGAGGTCCATAGAGGTTAACGGGGAGCAAAAAGATGGAATTGAAATCATACTGGTCCCGGTATGCCTGGGATTGGACCAAGAGCATTTTCTTCGCCAATCCATAGGGTGCATTGGTCTCCTCAGGATATCCATCCCACAGATTCTCTTCTTGGAAAGGGAGGGGGGTATATTTGGGATAGGCACAGATGGTGCCAATGGCCACAAATTTATCCACTCCAAATTTCCAAGCTTCATGGAGGAGGGGTACGCCCATCATCAAGTTTTGATAGAAGAATTCCGCAGGACGGGCTCGATTCGCTCCAATGCCACCCGCCAGTGCTGCAAGGTGGATGATTAAATCTGGTTGGGCGTCTGTCAACATACGCCGGATATCCTCAAGCTGCGTGAGGTCATACTCCTCTATGCGAGGGATGAATAACTCATCCGCCCCCCGCTCCTGAAGCACTTCTTGGACGAAAGACCCCAAGAATCCGGCCCCTCCTGTGATACACACCCTGCGTCTAGACCAAAATGTTTCTGGATCCGGAAATGATTTATCCATATCTCACTGTCCCATACTCACAACCTGATCTTCCCAATTGTGCCAATCTCCAAATTTGTTTTTAATGATCGCCTTTCCTTCTCCGGGAACCTCCAATCCGACAAGCTCTAAATCAGCATCCATCATGATTCTCACCAGATCATGGTACTTAACTTTGGGATCCCAACCGATGATCTTTTTCGCCTTATGGGTATCCGCTTCCAAGTAGTCAACCTCGGTGGGACGGAAATAACGAGGGTCAATCTGCACATAATCATGATAATCCAGATCAACGTAACCAAAAGCCTCATCGACGAACTCGCGAACTGTGTGGGCTTCTCCCGTCCCGATGACTAAGTCATATGGTTTGTCTTTTTGGAGCATATCCCACATCGCTTCCACGTATTCAGGGGCATACCCCCAATCCCGTTTTGCATCCAGATTTCCAAGATAAAGGGTATCTTGGATTCCCGCTTTAATCCGCGCCACCGCTCGAGTGATCTTGCGGGTCACAAACGTCTCTCCCCGGCGGGGAGACTCGTGATTGAAAAGGATCCCATTGCAGGCAAACAAGCCATACCCCTGCGAATAATTCCTCGTCATCCAGAATGAGTATAACTTCGCAGCCGCGTAAGGACTCTGGGGCCGAAAAGGTGTTTCCTCATTCTGAGGAGGAGAAGCGCTACCAAACAGTTCGCTGGTAGATGCCTGATAGAAACGCGTATCAATGCCTGCGCGACGAACAGATTCCAGGAGGCGAACTGTCCCAATGCCCGTGACATCAGCAGTATACTCGGGCATATCAAAACTCACTCGGACATGACTTTGTGCGCCCAGGTTATAGACCTCATCCGGGACCACGTCATGAACCACTCGTTCTAAGCTGTCTGAACTGGCGAGATCTCCATAATGCAAATACAATCTCACGTCCTCACCGTTGTGCGGATCCCGGTATAAATGGTCGATTCTACGGGTGTTAAACGTACTCGCGCGGCGGATAATACCGTGGACTTCATACCCCTTATGAAGCAACAACTCAGCCAGATACGACCCGTCCTGCCCGGTAATTCCTGTGATCAACGCTTTCTTCATCTTATTTTCCTTTCTTAAAAAACAATCTAAAAACAAATAACCTCTGATGTGAGCAGGTTTCTTTTCTCATTCACTGGGTTTCTGGAGGAAATTCCAGAAAGACCTCATATCCCTGCACAGATAAAACGGGAACATCCCCCTCCTCTACCACCTCAAATCCTTGTTCCAGACATGTCAATTGACAAACATCAGCGATTTCAGTATCCCCCTTAATCCGAACCGATGTAAAACCAGCTAAATGCGCTTTCTCCAGGAATTCCTTCACTCGCTGACGCGTGGTCCTGTACAATCGCATCTGATTCTCAACGTACTTTACCGTCAATTTCGCCCTCAAGGCAAGGCCTTCCGGAGTGATAATGTAACGAAGCTTTTTGCGATTGGCGCGTTTTGCTTTGATATACCCCTTGTTTACCAACCGTTTTATATGCCAATTAACCGTGCCCACGGCAACACCTAACGTTTCAGCTAAGGTTGCCTGATTGATATCGGGGTCTTCCTCGATCTCTTCCAAAAGGATTAATTCGCGGGTTTCTTGTGTTTGATCCAAGTGTCTGCGCTCCCCTCTTCTCTAAAATTCAACAGTTGAATTATAATCCAGACTCCTCCACGGTCAAGGGGTGATAGAGATGATTGCTTGACTACAGAATGAATGATCGGGGATTTACCGTCAAATCAAAGCCTAAAAATGTCCACAAAATGAGGTATCTGATATTCTTCCTCAACTATAATCAGGGAGCTTCCGAAAGGATTTGCTGATAAAGGTCAACATATTTTTGGGTCTGGGTGACGATATCAAAATCCCGGATTGCCTTTCTACGGCAATTCCCCCCCATTTCAGATACCCGTCCCGGTTGGTTGAGGGCGTTTTCTATCGTCTCTCGCAAAGAAATAGAGTCAATCTCCGCGGCAATCAATCCGTGTTCATTGTCTCCCACGATATCGGCCATAGGTCCCACATCAAACGCGACAACTGGCGTCCCACAGGCAATGGATTCCAGCGCGGTTTGAGGTTGGGCGTCAGCGAGCGTCGTGCAAAGATAAAGGTCCGCCGCCGCATAGATTTTTGCCTGGGTCACAGCGTCTCTGACAAATCCAAAATGGCGGATCATGGATCGAGGTGGGTTCTCATCCACACCTTTTGTGTTCCCCATTGTGATTAACATAGGAGGGGCTTCCATCAAGCCCTGCAACTGCCCCACAGCTTCTGCAGCATAAGCGTATCCCTTGCGGTAATTTGCCAAATCGGAGGCCGAGAAGAGGAGAATATCCCTGTCTATTGGCAGATCCAGTTCGCGCCGGACTTTATCCCTGTCATAAGGTTGATAGGTATCCAAATCAACCCCATTAGAGATCACATGGATGGAAAGCGCGTTTCCGAGGATGCTATTTTCCACATTTTCCTTCATCCACTGAGTGGTAATCACAATGTGAAGCTTTGATCGCCCATATATCTCTTTTTTTGCCCGCCAGACTCGGCTTGTACCATCCCATTTCGTGGGTCCGGGCTCAACGATCTTCCTGCCTTCATCGGTAAGCAAAGGACAATCATAACAACCGCTGATCCAGCGCTGGCAATCATATGGATACGCACAGTGACCTGTCAGGGCCCACATATCGGGCAGGCGCCACACCACCGGTTTACTCGTTGTCAGCGCGGGCAGCACCCATAGATTAAAAAATCCGCCAAACAAATTCCGGAGGTCGATGATCTCAGCCCAATCGTATATCTCGCTGCGGGGGAGTTTGAGAGTCGGGCGGTACGCCCAGGGGTGCATGCCCCACAAATCCTTAATCCGGTTCCCAATGTTGGACAACAATCCATCCCACACAGTGCTGTACTTTGAGACCACATTGGCAACGAGATCCACTTCTGGTAGATCCTCAAACTCTCCTCGACCCACCAGAAATTTCGACTCGTGCCCTTCAGCCAGCAGCTGCTCATGCAGGCGCTGCATCGCCCTGGCTGCGCCACCCCCTTGATATTTGGTATTAATGTGGAGCACCCTCATACCTACTTCAGCTCCAAGATTGTACCTCGGACGGATTCAACCATGTAGCGGACATCCTCCGCTTCCATTTGTGGGTACATCGGAAGGGTGACGATTTCCCCCATCACTTTCTCCGTGACAGACAGATCCCCTTTCCGATAACGGCCATCTTTGTAGGGCGTCATGAGATGAATCGGAGGGTAAAAATGCACAGACGCTCCAATCCCCTTTTCATTCAACCTTTTCACGAAGGAATCCCGGTTGATTCCCCCCTTCACGCGGATCGTGTACATCTGATAAACATGCTTATTCTCCGGTCTTTCCACCGGCAAAGAGATCTCAGATATATCGGCCAGGCTATCGGATATCTCGCTGGCTAATTGCCGGCGTCTATCGTTCATCTCCTCCAGCTTTTTCAGCTGCTCCACCCCAATAGCAGCCAAGATATTGCTCATCCGAAAATTGTATCCGATATAACTGGCAGATCGATACCAGGACTTCTCCCTGTTCTCCCGTTCGTAGGTCGTCTTATCAATCCCATGGGCTAACAAGGCTTTCACCTTCTGCGCCAGCGCATCGTCATTCGTGGTCAGGATCCCCCCTTCTCCTGTGGTCATGTTTTTCGTGGGGTAGAAAGAGAAACAACCCACGCCAAACGTGCCCGTCTTTTGTCCATGATGCTCTCCGCCAATAGTTTCCGCAGAGTCCTCAATGATAAGCAGATCATGTTTTTCAGCGATATCCATGATCGATCGCATATCCGCGCTTTGCCCTCCATAGTGGACGGGCAGAATGGCTTCCGTTTCCGGACCGATCAACTCCTCAATGGATTCCGGTTTAATGCAGCATGTCTCCTCATCGATATCCGCAAAGGCGGGTTTCGCGCCCCCAGTGATGATAGCGTTCGCTGAAGCGACAAACGAGAAACTGGGAACGATCACCTCTCCGGTGATCCCCAAGCCTTCAACAGCTAAATGGATGCACGAGGTACAGGAGTTCATTGTCAAGGCGTGCTCAACGCCGAGATATTCAGCGAAGTTTTCCTCTAACTCACGATTCTTGGGACCGTGCGCGTACCAACCGGAATCAATGACTTCATTGACCGCCTGCTTCTCCTCTTCGCCTGTAAAAGGAATGCATAAAGGGATCTCTCTCATAATTTACTCCAACCGTTCGCTATGGGTGGTTTCAGCTTACTCTTTGTTGTTGAACACCTCAAGCTTTTTATACACATCGATGTAGCGCTCCAATCCTTCTTGAAGAGAGACTTGGGGTTCATATCCGACCAGTTTTTGCGCTTTCTCAATTGCTAACGCGCCGCGCTTGGGCCGGAAAACATCCCTTTCCTGGACGATATTCACCTCCAAATCCGGGAAGAACCCTTTCAAGATCTTGGCGAATTCCCGCAGCGTATACCCTCTTCCATAGGTGATATTGAAGGCTTCCCCCACTGCATCCTCATGGAACAGGACCTTAATGATGCCCGACGCGGTATCCTCGACATAAGTGAAATCAAGGGATTGATTCCCTCCGCTGTAGAGGGTGATCGGTTTCCCCAAGAGCGCATTTTCGACGAAAATTTGACTCACTCTGCGATTCACATCGTAGGGACCATAGACCGCAGATGGGCGGACGATGCTGTAAGGGATGCCATATCGGCGACCAAATGTCTCCGTCATCACCTCTCCGGCATACTTCGTTCCCCCATACACATCCTTGGGGCGCTTCGGATGGTCCTCCGGCGCGGGGATCTCTTCAAAATCCCCGTATATCATGCTCGAGGAGATGTAAAGGAACCTTTCGACAAAATCAACGTCTCGCAGCACTTCCAGGACATTGACTGCCCCCTCCAAAATGCTCGTCAAGGCCTCTTCGGAATGGGTGTTGGAAAGGTCAGCAATCGGCAAAGCTGCCAGGTGCAATATTCTCTCTGGCTTCGTCTCTAAAATTACCCGGCGCAAGTGGGCTTTATCCCTTGTGTCCCCTCTTCGGAAATCGATCTTGTCTTCTATCCCCTCAAACCGGCGTTCAAGGTAGTCTTTTAACAAACTCTGCATGGGAGGAATGTAGTGGACAAACGCGTCGTAGACAATCACATCATGGCCCTGTTCTAAAAGTTGGCGACAAACATACGAGCCAATGAATCCTGCTCCGCCGGTAATAAAGATTTTACTCATCTACATATTCCTTATCTAAATTGACGTTTACTAGCTCAGGTCATCTCCAAGATTGAAAAACTCCTCAGGGACAATGGGCTCCCCCTCGACAACGATTTCTTCTACCAACAACCCTCTGTTTTGGGCCAAGACGATCACGCTCCCATCTCGACTCATGGGAACCCTTCCCGGGATACCGCGAATGGTCTCCTCCAAAAGGGATGTCTTCTCGATCTCGATCTTCGTATCATCCCGGTACGTGAACGCAGATGGATAGGGGCCGTGCATCCCCCGGACGAGGTTGTGGACCTGGACATCCGTCATCCCCTGCCAGTGGATTTTACTGTCCCGCGGGTAGCGCCTGGTATGATAACATCCCTCCACTGGGTCTTGGGGGGTTACAGACACATTCCCGGATAGGATATCCTCTAAAACCTTTCCCAGCAGGGGCGGAAAGATGTCCAATGTCTTTTTCAAAATGCTGGCGTGAGTGTCCTCCGGGAGGATGCGGTAGTATTCTTGGCGAATGATATCACCCGTGTCAATCCCCTCATCGACAAAAATGATCGCGCACCCTCCAATCGTTTCGCCGTGGATGATTTGCCAGTTGATGGGTGCTGCCCCCCGATATTCCGGCAAACGTCCGCCGTGCAAATTGATCGTCCCCAGAGGTGGAATGTTAAAAATGATCGGGCGCAGGATTTTGTTGTAACCGCTCATGACGAACAAATCAGCTTCAAAACCCCTTAGTTTTCGAGCAAACGCTTCCGTATTGACCCGCTCGGGGATGATCACCGGGATGCCATGTGCCGCAGCGATCCCATCTAACTCCTCCTTTTGGACCCCCACAATCGCTTCTACCTGGTAGCCTTCACCCAGGATATATTCCAGACATTGATATCCTCTGGACCCTTTAGAAAAATAGATGATTTTCATACTTATCCTTTCATCCTTCATAAACCGATATCGATAGGATAATCTGAATAAATAAGCATATTATTCTTTCATATATGATCTATCAAGCAACTCTGAGGAACAAAACCCTATCTTGTACCTAACATCGCGTTCCTACTGGGTAACGCCTTTACTTCCCAGTCCAGTTTTGGACGTATTGGCCCTTCAAATGCACCTCTTACATATCGATATCCAGCTGAAGTATCAATAACATCAAATTCTAGGTAGTCCTTTCCCGAGATCAAAACCTTGTTACCTGGGGAATCAAAACCAACATATAAACGGTAGGTTATGTCATTAAGAAGGTTAGGTGGAATTTTGCACACCGCAGTATAAAAACCTCGGTTCCTGACAAATCCTTTCCGAATCGTGGAGTCTTCATAATTCACAAAGACTGTTTCCCCCAAAGTTGTTCGCAATCTCAAGTACAAACGTAAGTTTCGAATGGTCTCTTTAACTCGAAAGTGAATTTTTATTATCACACCTTCATCAATTTGAAATGTGGTCTTTGGTATTTCATCTTCCGATAAAACATCAATCCCTAACAAATCCACCTCTTTCGATGTTGGATGGTCGCCTTCTGGCCATCGGATCCGACCAACATGGGAGATTTCATTGTTACGTAAGTAGGCATTAATGGTTTTTTCCGGAATATCATCTATCATAAGACGCCCCTCTTCTAGTAATAATGCTCTAGAACATAAAGAACGTACTGCCCCCATATTATGGCTGACAAATAACACCGTTCTTCCTTGTTGGGATACTTCTTCCATTTTTCCCAATGATTTTTTTTGGAAAGCAGCATCACCAACAGATAAAACCTCATCGACTAAAAGGATTTCCGGTTCCAAGTGTGCTGCTACAGAAAAAGCCAAACGTACCCTCATGCCGCTTGAGTAACGTTTGACGGGGGTATCAATGAATTTTCGAACACCTGAGAAATCAACAATTTCCTCAAATTTATAATCGATTTCGTTCTTAGTCATACCAAGAATGGTTCCATTTAGATAGATATTTTCCCGTCCTGTCAATTCTGGATGAAATCCAGTGCCTACCTCTAAAAGGCTGGATACTCTACCTTTCAATTCAATATATCCAGAAGTTGGATAGGTGATTTTACTTAACACTTTAAGCAATGTGCTTTTACCAGCCCCATTTTTCCCTATTATTCCCACTACCTCACCGGCATTAACCTCAAGAGAGACATCCTTCAACGCCCAAATGACATCTTCTTTAGTCTCTTCCTGATCTTCCTCAAATTGGGTCAGACTCCTGAGCCTTTGAAAATTCCGAATGGGGCGTCCAACCCAATTAATTACAGCCTTAACCAACGAATCATGGGATTCCTCTTCCAGCCCAATACGATATCGTTTAGATAAACCTTCAACCTTAATTACCGGATCACTCATAAGAATTCATTTCATCCACTAGAATCATGCCCTTTTTGTTCGTTTACGCCCCATCAAGCCCTCTCGAAAACACCTTGAAAATTAGGCAACATCTGCGAAAAAACGTTCCATACTCCGGAAATATAGCGCACCCGTGATAAAGAACAATATAGCCATGCCGGTGCCAATGCCTAGAAACGTCCACGGCATAGGACGGGTTCCCAATAATGAAGCCCGAAAACCCTCAATAACACCCACCATTGGATTTAAGGCATAAAATGGCTGATATTTTTCAGGAATACTGCTGGTGGGATAAATAACAGGAGAAGCATACATTAACAACTGTACAAAAAAATTGGAGCCGTAGCGAATGTCGCGATATTGAATAGATAAAGCGGTCATCCACATCCCTACACCCGTAGAAGTGAGGATCATCAGGAGGACTAACAATGGGACAAATAAAATCCACAAAGTAGGTATGATTCCAAACCATAACATCAAACCTAAAAGAATAATAATGGAGATCACAAAATCGACCAGCGTAGCAAGGACCGGTGCTATGGGTATTACCAACCGGGGGAAATATACCTTGGTGATCATGTTTTTGGAGGTTACTAAACTACCGCTAGAGCTGGTCAATGAATTAGAGAAGAAAGTCCAGGGAACCAAAGCCGTAAAACTAAAAATCGCATAAGGTACACCTTCAGAATTCACTTTTGCCAAGTTCCCAAAGACGATCGTAAAAATGATCATGCTAAAAACAGGCTGGATGATCGCCCAGCCTATACCAAGGATTGATTGGGCATATCTTGTTTTAATATCACGCCAAACTAGAAACCAAAACAAATCTCGATATCGCCACAATTCCCCCCAATCGATTAATTTTCTCAACCCTTTCTTGGTATTGATGATCGTCCTGTGGCTTTTTCGGTCTAAAGCCTTTTCGTCTTCATCCATAAAATTATCATTTTCACTAATTCTAAAATTCAATCACTGAAATCTGGCAGCCAGTATAAGTCATCCTCCTCTAATTGACAACCCCTTAACCCGGTCAAAATTTCATTCTTCCCCCCTTGCCAATCAAAACCAGGTGCCAAAGTATTATACATAATATGTCATTCTCCAGATATATATATCATCGAGGAAAACATAAAAAACCATTGTCGATAGTTATTGGGTATATCTTTAATTCATGAATATCCGTCATAAACGATGGATCAATTTTGGGAAAAGTGGTTTCAATTATAATTGGTTGTAGAAATTGGAGAAATTTCTAAAATATGCTTGTCTTAATTGTGTCAGGAAACAAGGGACAAGGTGGTTTATTCAATTAATACCAAATGTCCCCGAAATATTTTATCAACTAAACTATAATTTAAATTGAAATCACGTAGAACCAATTGCATCCATTATGCCATCTAAGACGATTGATTGAATAACTCTGGAAAAATTAATGATAAAAAAATTTATTAAAAACATTATCAAGGCTACCCTTGAAGTGTTTGGTTTTAAACTTGTCAAAATCAAACCCCCGAAAAATAATACTGGTCAACCAGCTTTGAAAATGAAGCACATTCATGATCCTTCATATTCTTTCATGGTTGACAGCACCTACCAAAAAATGCTATATGATGAGCTCTTAGAATACGCCGAGCACTTCTTCTCTGCTGATTATCTTGAGGTGAAAGACAAATGTTCTATGAGGAAAAATATTGCTGATTTTTTTAACATCTATTCTAGTAGGAAATATACAGATAATACCAGCGGAAGTGGTTTTCACAATGCGTTTTGGATATTTTTATTCTGCCGGACTATGGATCCGAACTTGATTGTAGAGAGCGGTGTTTGGAAAGGCCATACGACCTGGCTGATGGAACAAGCATGCCCTGACGCAAAGATTTTTGGATTTGACCTAAATCTCAAACAGTTGGAATACAAAAACCTGAAAGCGAAACTCATCGAAGACGACTGGAATAACTATGATTTTCAGAGGGTTGATCCTGATCGATCTTTTATATTCTTCGATTGTCATGTTAACCATGCCAAGCGGATATTAGAAGCAAAGGAAAAGGGATTTAGACATTTGATCTTTGATGATAATCCTCCTATACATAAAATCTACAGCCATATACCAGGAATTCCCACAGCTCACATGATTTATTCCGGTCAAGCTTTTAACAAGACTGAGATATCTTGGTTTAGGAATGATAGAGAAATCACAAAACCTATTGATCCAAATGAGGTTAAGAAAGCGAGGAATTTAATCAAACACCACAGATATTTCCCCGATGTAGGAGGCCCAACTAGATACGGCGGATTTGCCTTTTTAACTTATGTTCAGTTATAAAATATGAGAAGACATCATTAAATAAAGACCTATTTGTGATTCTTTGGAAATTTAATACTCATGACGCCTCCCCTTAAAAACCGAAAATTTAAAGGATGATCGGTGATCTCAGGGGCAAATTTTCATAGACCCATGACCTGAATGGTTTGAAAAAACCTCACTAATGATTTTCAAACCATGCTTTAGGAGCAAACAAAATTAAGGGTAGCCGAGAAGAAAATCTATATTGTTCTATTCATTAAAGGACATGTACCTTTGGGTTATCCCGCCCCAATTTTCCCAGGGCATTCCTGGCATCCATGATGCATTGAGCGCGTTCTAATATCTCTTCATAATCGTAATCACTGTGATCCGTGATAATTGCCACACAATCGGCTGATTCCACTTCTTGCATTAAATTTTCCACACTAGCTAATTCGTAATCGTCAGCTGAAATATGCTGGATATAAGGGTCATGATAGTCCACTATGGCACCTTTATCCTGCAACGCATTTATTATTATCAGGGTGGGCGATTTCCGCAGATCATCGACATCCGGTTTGTATGCTGCACCCAAAACTAAAACCTTGCTGCCTTTGACCGATTTGCCACAATCATTCAAAGCATCCTGAATTTTTTTCACTACATAATACGGCATGTTCGTGTTTATTTCTGAAGCCAGATCGATAAAACGGGCTCTGTAATCCAGGGATCTCAATTTCCAGGATAGGAAAATGGGATCGATTGGAATACAATGCCCACCCAATCCCGGGCCGGGGGTAAACTTCATAAAACCGAAAGGCTTGGTCTCTGCCGCTTCGATCACTTCCCAAATGTCAATATCCATGCGGTCACACATCAAAGCCATCTCATTGACAAAGCCGATATTGACCATCCGGAAGGTGTTTTCCAGGAGTTTGCTCATCTCCGCTACTTCAGCGCTGGAGACAGGAACTACCGTCTCTACCGCCTGCTGGTAATAAACCTGGACCACTTCGCCGCAAGCGGGGGTAATGCCCCCCACTACTTTGGGCGTGTTGACCGTGGTCCAGTCCTCCCTACCCGGATCCACTCGTTCGGGGGAAAATCCCAAGAAGAAATCTTCCCCCACCCCCCATTCCCCATCCCGGCTCAACTTGGGGAGCAAAAGCTCCCTGGTCGTCCCCGGATAGGTGGTGGATTCCAAAACGACCACCATCCCCGGATGGATGTAAGGCGTGATATCCTCCGTAACGGAAATGATATAAGACAGATCAGGATCGCGGGTTTTCCTCAATGGTGTAGGGACGCAGATGCTGACCGCATCCGCATCTTGAACCACGGAGAAATCGGTCGCGGCTCGGAATTGATCCCCCTCAACCAGGCGTTTCACGGTCTCCGTTGGGACATCTTGAATGTAGCTAAGTCCCCGGTTGATTTTTTCAACTTTTTCCTCATCAATATCCACACCCGTCACCGAATATCCGGCGTCCGCCAGGACGGTCGCCAACGGCAAACCCACATACCCTAAACCCAAAACGACAGCATGGGCGTTTCGCGACTCAAACTTTTCGATTAACTCTTCTTTAATTGTAGTCATTCACATAACCTCTAAAACATGCTCAATTGTTCAGCCTGATCGTTGTTATTCACAACCTCTTCCCTTTCAAACACAGGGGCTGCTTCCGCATTTTCGATCAACTCCGGCAACTTCGCGAAATCTTCTTCCACAACCGGACGCAAAGAGGGGCGGTGCAGCGCAGCCGCTGGGTGGTAAAAGGGAACCACCAGCATGCCGCGCACCTTAACGGGCTGCCCGTGAATTTCACTGATTTTGGCATGCGGGATATAACGTGCCATGGAAAAGCGCCCCAGGGTGACGATCACCTTGGGTTTGATGGCTTGAAGCTGGCGGTCTAAATAGGGACTGCATGCCTTCAACTCTTCTGGTGCGGGATCCCGATTCCCGGGAGGGCGGCACTTCACAACATTGGTGATAAACACATCCTCCCGGGTCATCCCGATCGTGCCTAATAATTCCTCTAAGAACTCGCCTGCCGGGCCGACAAAGGGCCGCCCTTGAATGTTTTCATGAAATCCCGGACCTTCCCCGATAAAAACGATATATGTTCTTTGACAGGTGAAAGCGTTCAAGAAAAATATCGAGATTCAAAGATCTCTGAAAATTTATCCACGTGGAGCTATTCCCCATTGGAAGAAGTAAAGGAGAACGTATATAGCACAGGATATCCAAAAGACCTATTCAGATTCGTACAAGGGATGGTGGAAGACACTATACCGGAAATCGTCCCTGAGAAAATTGCCCTGTTAAGGTTAGACACGGATTGGTATGAGTCCACGAAACATGAATTAAAACATTAATTTCCCCTACTGGTCGAAGGAGGGGTTTTGATCATTGATGATTATGGACATTACGAAGGCGCAAAATTAGCGGTAGATGAGTATATATCTGAAAACAACCTGAGTATTTTATTGCATAGGGTAGATTATTCTTGTCGTTTATCCATTAAAACCGCAGTTTGATCTGATTCACTCTCGGATTAACAAATCAACATATTCCGATCTGCGGAGCACCCTATATTCTTCCAGAAACTCGACATCCTTCGGTAACGCTTTGGTAGCGATTATATAATCAGGCATCAGATAAGGATCTTCAATTAACGCCTTAGTCTCATTTTCAACCCCTATATGTATAAATAGGGGTTTCTTTTTTTCAGCATGTTTGTCTGACAGAACCCATATTGGATATTCCCAATCATTGCTTCCTAAATATAAGCCCACTACATCCGCTTCTTGTTTCCCAACTTCTCTCATAGCCTCTATATAATCTGAATAGCAATTAAAATTGTTCATAAAATATAGTTTTCGCCTCTCTGTATGCAATACAGAACGATCCTGAAAAAAAGGGGATAATAAGCTTGAGAATTGTTCGTAACGCTTCGGCCGGTCTGAAAAAAACTTCTTAACCCTTTTCGTTAGAATTTCTTGATTTTCTTCAAAAAAAGGCATCAACGGTCGCGTTTTGTTTAAAAACAGAAAAGGGAGGCTGTAAACAAACACAATTAAAATCAAAATGGAAGCGAATACAGTAGAAAACTTGATACGATCGATAGTTTGGGCAATCAGTGGCATACCAATCAGAAATAAAGGCGTGTGAAGTCGACTCGCCCACGGCTGCCACCTGATCGCTACACTGTAAAAAAGGACTGCCAAGAAAAAACCACCGAAATACCGAAAGATCATCTTATATTGTTCTTTACGATTCCAAAAGACCACAAGCAATGTAAAGATCAATGTTAAAAAATGGATTAAGTTCCCAGAATAATCATCGCTTATTAAATAGGTAATCGCAAATTCTTCTTCCCCAAAAGTAGAGGTTGGATGGTTAGCAAGTTGGCCCAGAGTACCAGAAACCATCTTGGTTAACCCGCTATTCCAGGATGGTAAAGGGGTAGCTAGGTGTATGACTGAATTTCTGATAAGGTTTGCAACAATATTCCCTAGAGATATTCGATCTACAGTGATCCTGCTGTTCGCTGTTGAGAGAGGATACCCATAAAGGTTAGTATTCCTTAGATAGAGTCCGCTGTTAATGATCAATGCACCAAGTATGATGGTTGTAAAAATAACAAATAGTTCTCTCTCCTTTCTACCTCGTTCAGGAAATATAAGCGCACTTCCCCCAATACCCAAACCAATCCCAGCACAATAGAGATACGCTGTTCCTTTCGTAAGCAATGCCAACCCCATAGATAGAGAAGCAAATAGGGTATCCGGAAAAGACGATCTTCGCACGACCCGGATAAGGAAATAAGCAAAGATCAAACACAACGACCCGACTACCAAATCATTTTGAGTGCTGGAGCTCTGCAAAATCGCCATGGGCAAGGTTGCAACCAACACACCAGCAACTACTTGGCCGGATCTAGAAGCATTTAGCTCTTTCGCTATCAAAGAGGCTACCAAAATCGAAATCAGGAAGCTCATCCACTGCACAAGATTGGCATATTGGTCTGATTTGCTCAACAATTGCAAATGGAGAATGGCGAACTCAGCCAAAGGCATAGCATGATTTTGCCTAGGTATAGCCGTGGGATAAAAACGAATGTTTTCATGTTGGATCCATTCCGCTACCCGTGCCATATGGTAGGTCATGGAATCAAAATTGTTGGGAGGGGCTAAGATCGCAATTAACAGAGTAAGGGACAAGATGAAAGAAACAAAACCGATACCTACCCAATCAATCCACGAAAGGTCCAGACCCTTTTCCATTATTTTGATTAGAGGACGAATTACCTCTCCAAATCCCTTCCGGGCTGAAAACCACAACAACGCCAGAAACGAAAAAGTCCAAAAGATAAAGATTGCAGTGAAGTGTAAGGAATCAAATATTGAAAGAAGCTCCGTAGAGACAGCAACTAGAAACAGGATGGTAACAAAAGCCTTAGAAAATGCAGACCGAATCGATCCTTCATTTAGATATAAAAAGATAATAAATAATAAAAATAGGTTAAAGGGAATAATAAAAGTCATGGGTTACATATTCTATACGGGAACGATATGAATCTAGAGGGTATTGTACATTTCAGACCCATTAATGACAATGATTTTTACCCGCTGATATATTTCAAACACACTTAGTTGTCAATCATCATTTGGTAAAACGTTTTACTCTTTTTCCAGCTCATCGCCTCTTATGTTCTAGGATGATGTATCTGATATCCGCCTTAACAATAGATTTTCCCCAGATATATTTTAGGGTAGGCATCTTCGCCTACCCCACTCTTTTTGACCAGACACTAAAACAATTGTCCACCGGCCTCAATCCTTTTTATTGGCGATATTTGCATTCGCACCCTCCACAACCTGGATGATTTCTTCACATAAGGGATTTTCCGGTTATCGGTTTACTAGAGGACATGCACCTTGGGGTTATCCCGCCCCAATTTTCCCAGGGCATTCCTGGCATCCATGATGCATTGAGCGCGTTCTAATATCTCTTCATAATCGTAATCACTGTGATCCGTGATAATTGCCACACAATCGGCTGATTCCACTTCTTGCATTAAATTTTCCACACTAGCTAATTCGTAATCGTCAGCTGAAATATGCTGGATATAAGGGTCATGATAGTCCACTATGGCACCTTTATCCTGCAACGCATTTATTATTATCAGGGTGGGCGATTTCCGCAGATCATCGACATCCGGTTTGTATGCTGCACCCAAAACTAAAACCTTGCTGCCTTTGACCGATTTGCCACAATCATTCAAAGCATCCTGAATTTTTTTCACTACATAATACGGCATGTTCGTGTTTATTTCTGAAGCCAGATCGATAAAACGGGCTCTGTAATCCAGGGATCTCAATTTCCAGGATAGGAAAATGGGATCGATTGGAATACAATGCCCACCCAATCCCGGGCCGGGGGTAAACTTCATAAAACCGAAAGGCTTGGTCTCTGCCGCTTCGATCACTTCCCAAATGTCAATATCCATGCGGTCACACATCAAAGCCATCTCATTGACAAAGCCGATATTGACCATCCGGAAGGTGTTTTCCAGGAGTTTGCTCATCTCCGCTACTTCAGCGCTGGAGACAGGAACTACCGTCTCTACCGCCTGCTGGTAATAAACCTGGACCACTTCGCCGCAAGCGGGGGTAATGCCCCCCACTACTTTGGGCGTGTTGACCGTGGTCCAGTCCTCCCTACCCGGATCCACTCGTTCGGGGGAAAATCCCAAGAAGAAATCTTCCCCCACCCCCCATTCCCCATCCCGGCTCAACTTGGGGAGCAAAAGCTCCCTGGTCGTCCCCGGATAGGTGGTGGATTCCAAAACGACCACCATCCCCGGATGGATGTAAGGCGTGATATCCTCCGTAACGGAAATGATATAAGACAGATCAGGATCGCGGGTTTTCCTCAATGGTGTAGGGACGCAGATGCTGACCGCATCCGCATCTTGAACCACGGAGAAATCGGTCGCGGCTCGGAATTGATCCCCCTCAACCAGGCGTTTCACGGTCTCCGTTGGGACATCTTGAATGTAGCTAAGTCCCCGGTTGATTTTTTCAACTTTTTCCTCATCAATATCCACACCCGTCACCGAATATCCGGCGTCCGCCAGGACGGTCGCCAACGGCAAACCCACATACCCTAAACCCAAAACGACAGCATGGGCGTTTCGCGACTCAAACTTTTCGATTAACTCTTCTTTAATTGTAGTCATTCACATAACCTCTAAAACATGCTCAATTGTTCAGCCTGATCGTTGTTATTCACAACCTCTTCCCTTTCAAACACAGGGGCTGCTTCCGCATTTTCGATCAACTCCGGCAACTTCGCGAAATCTTCTTCCACAACCGGACGCAAAGAGGGGCGGTGCAGCGCAGCCGCTGGGTGGTAAAAGGGAACCACCAGCATGCCGCGCACCTTAACGGGCTGCCCGTGAATTTCACTGATTTTGGCATGCGGGATATAACGTGCCATGGAAAAGCGCCCCAGGGTGACGATCACCTTGGGTTTGATGGCTTGAAGCTGGCGGTCTAAATAGGGACTGCATGCCTTCAACTCTTCTGGTGCGGGATCCCGATTCCCGGGAGGGCGGCACTTCACAACATTGGTGATAAACACATCCTCCCGGGTCATCCCGATCGTGCCTAATAATTCCTCTAAGAACTCGCCTGCCGGGCCGACAAAGGGCCGCCCTTGAATGTTTTCATGAAATCCCGGACCTTCCCCGATAAAAACGATCTCCGCACCCGGAGGACCTTCCCCAGGAACGCCCTTTTTCCGGGAATATTGCAGCTCGCACTTCTCACATACTGAAACTTCTTGGGCAACTTCTTCTAATACCTCTCTTGGATCCATAAAATTAAGAATCTCCTCGTTTTCAACCCCTCTAATTCGGTATGGGTTGATCCCTGTGCAGGTAAATCGGTGATAAGGTCGAGGGATCGTCCCGTTCACCCTCCTGCCATCGATCCCAAGCCAAGAGTGCTAAAAAGGCCGGACTTCTCAGGGATTGGACAGGAGAGGACAAGACCGCTTCCGGAACTGCCTCCAAAATATCCCGCGCATCTTGAGTCAATTCCCCTGCAACCCGTGTCCTGTTGTTGATCTTCTTGGCCAATTCTTCCACCGTCAGATTCTCTAAATCTCCCCTTGGCGTCCAATGCTCATTTTCCGCTTGGTACCATCCCACTGCATACCGGTCTCTGCCAGCTTCTAACACTGCCGCAAGTTGAGTCTCCCTGACAGGTTGGGAGGCAGCGACAATATCCAGTGTAGGGATGCCAAGAAGCGGAATTTGTTGATGGAAGGCAATGCCCTTCATAAACGCCAAACCAATCCGCAGCCCCGTAAACGATCCCGGGCCTATGGCTACGCCTAATGCATGGAGGTCATCTACGATCAAGTTGACGCGATCTAATATGCTATCAACAGCTTTTGCCAGCTTCACTGTATGGTAGTGCCGGGTAACCCAAGACTCCTGACCAACCACCCTGACCCCATCATAAATGGCAATCCCCATCGTCCGGGTAGATGTGTCTACAGCCAATAACATCACACAACTCCGTATACTTCTTCCCGAAACCGCTCCAACAACCTTCGATGCCGTCCGCCTTCTGCAAAGACGGTGAAATCCCGCTGTTCTTCGGCTATCCAGCGCATGCTGATCCATAAACGCTGCGGGGGAAGAGCTTCTTCAATCCGATCGGCCCATTCCACTACCAAAGGGCCTTCTCCAAGCATAGAAGTGATATCAAGGGCAAGTGCCTCTTCAGGATCATCCAAGCGGAAAGCATCCAGATGGTATAGTTTTCCCTCATCCAAACGCCGATAGACATTGACCAGTACATAGGAGGGACTGGAAACCGGATCCAAAGACCCCCAGCCGGAAGCAAGGCCTTGGATGAAAGTGGTTTTCCCCGTGCCCAGGTCACCCTCTAAACCGATCACATCCCCCACTTGGAGCAGTTCACCAAGGCGCATCCCCACCCGTCGGGTTTGCTCAGGACTGCGGCTGATTACCTCAAAAGACCCTTTGTCGATTACGACCATAATTGATATCAGGAGGATGAAATTGGAATATTTAATGAGTATTTTACCATTCCAACTTATTCCTGGAGCTCCAAGTTCGCCAGCGAGGCAATCACTTTCTTCATTCCCACGCTGTCAAAATATATATCCAACACCTCATCATCATCCTGGATTTTACTGGTGAGGATGATCCCTTTTCCCCATTTGGGGTGTTTCACCTTTTCACCGGGATCATATTGGCGCTCTTTTGTTTTCTTTTCATCTTCCGCGGCCTCTTTTTGATCCCAGGGTCTGATGATCCGCGACCGCTTGCGTCGTGAACCAGGGTATGCCCTTTCCCCCTCTTCTACCCGCAAATCACGAGGGATGTCGCGGTAGTAACGAGAGGGTTCGGTGGGTTCCATATACCCATAGGTATAGCGGTTAAGTGCGTGTGTCAAATACAAGCGATCCTCCGCTCTGGTGATCCCCACATAGAAAAGGCGTCTCTCCTCCTGCATCGCTTCCGGGTCATCAAAGGAGCGCCGGTGGGGCAGGACACCCTCATTCAATCCGATGATGAAGACGCGCGGAAACTCCAGCCCTTTGGCTGCGTGCAGGGTGAGGAGAGTAGGGGCATCCACCTCATCTTCAAGCGTATCCTGATCGGAAACCAAAGCCACATCCTCCAGAAATTCCTGCAAACCCACCGTGTGGTATTCAGAGGCCAAACGCCTTAATTCGACCACATTTTCCCAGCGATCCTTCCCCTCCTCCGTCCCATCGTCAATATACGTCCGGTAGTCCGTATCTTCCAAAACTTGATCGACCATTTCCACCGGCGGGACCTGGTCATGGATTTGGCGCCAACTGGATAGAAGTGCACCGAAGGAGGATAAAACCCCCGCTGCCCGGGTGGAAAAGCGCTCCCGGTAAGGGGAATCTTCGGGAGCTAACTTAAGCAACAATTCCCCAGGAGGGATCCCAAGCTGCTGCGCTTTAGTCCGCAGTTGAGCATAAGTCTTGGTCCCGATCCCCCTGGAAGGGGTGCCGATGATGCGCGCCAAACTGACGATATCTTCTGGGTTCCAGATCACCCGTAAGTAAGCGATGATATCTTTGACCTCCCGACGGCCATAGAAACGCTGGGCGCCGACCAACTTATAAGGCATATTCGCCGAAAGGAATGCCTCCTCCAGCAGCCGGGATTGGGCATTTGTCCGGTACATGACCGCAAAATCAGCAAGCTGGGCTTGTTTGGTTTCCACCTCGTTCCGGATCGTCTCCACCACATACTGGGCCTGTTCCCGCTCATCGTAGAGTTCTTTAACGACGATTTGCTGACCTGACCCCCGGTCCGTGAATAACCGCTTCGGGGTGCGGTGGGGGTTGCGGTCAATGACAGACATGGCCACGTCAAGGATGGTTTGGGTAGAACGGTAATTTTTCTCCAGGAGGATCACTTTCGCCTCCGGAAAATCATGCTCAAAGCGCATCACATTCCGATAATCAGCTCCCCGCCAGCGGTAAATGGACTGATCCGAATCACCGACCACGAAAATATTTCGATGATGGGAAGCGAGCAGCTTGAGCAACGTATACTGAGCCATGTTAGTATCTTGGAATTCATCCACCAAAATGTGTTCAAAACGCCGGGCATATTTCTCGCGAATCCGGGGATGATCAGACAGGACCGTCGCCATCCACAAAAGCAGGTCATCGAAATCCATCGCGTTACTGGTCAGCAGCATATTTTGATACCCTTCGTAAACGCGGGCGATCACTTCATCACGATATGAATTAATGGGGTATTCCTCGGGTAAATAGAGCTCGTTCTTGGCCCCGGAAATGGCTGCATGAACCGCCCGGGGTTGATATCGCTTTTCGTCAATATTTTGATCTTTGATGACCTGCTTTACCACCCGTAACTGATCATCATCATCATAAATAACGAAATTAGAATCCACAGGGAGATGCTGGGCTTCGACACGGAGCATACGGGCACACGTGGCGTGGAACGTCCCCAGCGTGAGACCATGCGTCTGCCGCCCCAACAGCTCGGTGATCCGATCGCCCATTTCATCAGCCGCTTTGTTGGTAAATGTCACCGCCATGACATGATACGGTTTCACACCGTGTTCACCAATCAGATACGCGGCTCGATGCGTGAGGACTCGCGTTTTTCCGGATCCGGGACCCGCTAAAACCAATACCGGTCCATCACCCGTGGTCACGGCTTTTTTTTGTTGGGGATTCAAATCGCGAAGGAGATCCATACTGGGCTAATTCTAATGTCTGGCTGGGGGCATGTCAACAACGTTGCGGAAATGAGGGGGATGACTTAAAATCATCCCATGGAATGGAAAATGATCGGGCATGATTGGGCAGTACATTTGTTGGCCGCACACATTAAAGAGGATTCCGTCCGACACGCATATCTCTTTACAGGACCAAAATCCATAGGTAAGAGGACATTAGCGCTCCGTTTCACACAAGCGTTAAACTGTCCAAATGCGGAATCAGATGGCTCTCCTTGTTTGACCTGTCACACCTGTCAACGCATAGAAAATATGGAACACCCCGATCTATTCCCTGTCAGATCAGAAGAAGACAGCTTGGTTATTAAAGTTGACCAAATACGGGAGGTCATTCATGACCTTTCCTTGTCAGCTTATGAAGCGCCTTGCCGGGTGGCGTTATTTCTTAATTTTGAAGAAGCAAATGATGCGGCTTCAAACGCTTTGCTGAAAACCCTGGAGGAACCACCCCGCAACGTCGTCATGATTCTCACTGCAGAAAGCACAGAGAGCCTTTTGGAAACGATCGTCTCCCGCTGCGAGGAAATCCGACTTCGACCTGTTCCCTTGGACTCCATCCAAGGTGGTTTGCAAACCCATTACCAGATGTCCCCCTCTCGAGCCAATCTCCTGGCACATATCTCAGGTGGAAGGCCGGGTTATGCTCTGCAATTGAATGAAAACCCACAGCTCGAATCACAACGAAGACAATGGTTGGACGACCATGACCAACTCCTGCGCGCCAATAGAGTAGAACGTTTTGCCTACGTGAAAAAATACAGGGGGGACAGCGAATCCCTGCAGCAGATGATCAAAATCTGGACATCACTCTGGCGAGATATCATGTTGGCAGCCGCTCATTCAGGTGCTCCACCGCACAATTTGGACAGGAAAAAGGAAATCGATGCCATCGCTGCCCGAATTGAACCCAAAAAAGCGCGGGAAATCATCGCCAGCTTGGAGCGCGCCCATTACCTGCTTAATAACTATGCCAATACACAGCTGACCGCTGAAGTGCTCATGCTGGACCTTCCCAGACTCTAATCGAGCCCCTAAATATGGATCAGCAATCGACCTCTAGGAGAGTACCTCCTAAGGCCATCCCCGGATGACCGATTCAATATCAAATGTGCTATACTCTACCTATGGTCTCATCAATCTCGGGCTGTCTTTCAAGCTCGAATTGCCTTTTTGAAAATGACGGTTTGAGCCAGACAATTACGGAAAGGCTTGAAGATAATTTCATCCCGCAATCTTTACCGCGAACGATCTCGAGAGAGGGAAGAAGGCTGCCCCTAAGCGACAGTACGGAATCACAAAACACACAGGAGATAGGGGTAGGAAAATTGTCCCCTTCACCCCGGGATCGGCTTAAAATATATCCATTAGGTAGCAGGCAATGAACAGGAATCCCCCCTCAGAAAATCAGGCACCGGAGAGCACCAAGGCTTCCCTGGAACTCCTTTACCGGGTGAGTCGTGAGCTGGCAACCGCTTTAGACCTGCCAACCGTCCTTCAACGCGTACTGTCTTTATCCATCGATACCATTGGCGCTATAAGCGGGAGCATCATCATCCTCGACGAAGGTGAACAACCTGTGGAATCCGCCATAATTTATGAGGATCAGGTCCTTCACCATACCACTGAACAGCTAAAATCCACCCTGGAAAAAGGTCTCGCTGGGTGGGTCGTCCAAAATAAAGAAGCTGCCTACATCGCCGACACCAGAGAAGATGACCGCTGGCTGTTTCGTCCGGATGATGAGGAAACGGCAAGCGGAGCGAAATCGGTCGTGGCTGTACCCATCACAGCCAGGGAAAAGCTGGTGGGGGTGATTACCGTCGCTCATCCTATCCCAAATTACCTCAATGAAGATCACCTTGCCCTGGTCCAAGCCATCGCAGACCAGGCCGGGGTCGCTGTTTTAAATGCCCGTTTATACGATGGAAGCAAACGACAGGCCCGGGTCATGACCGCATTGGCTAACAGCGCCCGGGTGATATCCTCTACGTTGAATCTGGATGATGTGATAAAAAACATCCTAATCCAAATTAAAAAAGCCCTCCAAGTCGACGCCGTCGCTTTAGCTCTCATCGATAAAGATAAAAATGAACTGGAATACAAAGCTGTCAATTATGACAAACCATCCATGGTAGCGGATTTGGTTGGACGGCGTGCACAAATGGGAGAAGGTCTCATCGGCTGGGTGGCAAGAAACGGTAAGGGGATGGTCATAAACGACTTGACGAACAACCCCTACTATCCCGCCATATCCAAACTTCACTCAGAAACGAATCTCCAAGCCATCGCCTGCGCACCCATCCGCCTGCACGGCAACGTCATCGGCGTCTTGGAAGCCATCAATCCCCAGGGGGACGATTTTGAAGAGGATGCTCTCCTCGTCCTCAGCGGGATTGGCAGCCTTGCGGGTTCATCCATCCAGAACGCCCAATTATTTGAGGATTTGCAAGCTGCACACAATCGCTACCACGACCTCTTCGAAAACAGCGCTGATCCCATTATTATCTCGGACTTTGCAGGCAACATCCTAGAAAGCAACTACAGGACGCTGAAGACTACCGGATATACACAAAAAGATCTCCATTCCCTCTCCGTAAAAGATCTCCATGAGATCGACTGGGAATCGGTAGGCAAGGACTTCGATGCCTTAGCGACCGGGAAAACCTGCACCTACGAATCCACACTCATTAAAGCTGACCAAACGGACATCCCCATTCAGGTCAACGTTCACCCCATAAACATTGCCGGCCAACCACGTTTGGAATGGATCCTGCGGGACATAACCGAGAGGAAAAAACTCGATCAATTGAGGGAAGATCTCACCTCGATGGTCTATCACGATCTGCGTTCGCCACTTTCCAATGTCGTCTCCAGCTTGGACGTGCTTGAAGCGCTCCTCCCGGTAGAAGAAGACGAGGAGGTCAAATCCCTCTTTGAGATTGCCACCCGGTCCACTCAACGCATACAGCGGCTTACCAAATCACTCCTGGATATCAACCGGCTCGAAAAAGGACAACCGATCACTGAACAAGAGCCTGTAGATCCTTATTTAATGGCCGAAAACGCGTACCAGGCCATGATCCCCCACGCCAAGAACAAAGAACAGGACCTTTCCCTCAATGTGCCGAAAGACCTGCCTGCTGTGATGGCAGATCGCGATATGATCGAACGCGTCCTGATCAACTTGCTCGAAAACGCCATTAAATTTACCCCTCCCAAGGGGGCAATCGAGGTGGGCGCTGAAACGGGTCAAGAGAAAGCGCGCTTCTGGGTCCACGATACAGGTCCGGGCATTGACCCTGATCAAAAGGATAAGATCTTCGACAAATTCACCCGTTTTGAGACCAATGAAAGAGCAAAAGGTTTAGGATTGGGCTTGGCGTTTTGCCGTCTGGCGGTTGAAGGACACGGGGGAAAGATATCCGTCAAGACTCCCCCAGAGGGGGGTTCGCTGTTTTCCTTTTCTATTCCCTTAGCCCCATCTTCAGAAAGGAATTCATGATTCTAAGGAGCTAGGATGCAGGAAGTAAAACCAGGTATCTTTTATGAAAATTCATATCCCGGCCCCACCTTGGGAGCCATTCTCCTCCCTCGGGGAATGTTATTTATCGATACTCCCCTTAGACCGGAAGACGCCCATACCTGGAAGTCCACCCTGTTGAACAGGAGCAGCGGGACCATTCACAAGATGCTGATCTGCTTGGATGATCATCCGGATAGGACGATCGGAGCCAACGGGCTGGAATGCTCCATTTTAGCCCACAAAGATGCCACGGATACCCTGAAGGAATATTCGACCATTTTCCGGGGGCAGCTTCCAGAAAGTGGGGCTGTTTGGGAAAAATACCCCGAAACAACCGGGCTGCAATGGGTGGTCCCAGATATTTGTTACAACAAGCGCATTAAATTTCACTGGGGCGAACCCACGGTGGTGGTCGAACATCATCCTGGCCCACGACCGGGTGCAAGTTGGGTGATCATCCCTTCACAACAAGTGGTCTTTATCGGGGATGTTGCCATCGTCAAAGGACCTCCATTTTTGGGCAAGGCGAACTTGGAAATTTGGATTGAGACCCTCGATCTACTCCTCTCAAATCAATTCAAAGACTACACCATCATCAGCGGTCGGGGAGGAGAAATAGACCCTGCAGAGATCAAAGATCAGCGGAAGACGCTCCGCAAGATCCATAAACGGGTAGAAAAACTTGCTGGAAAGGATGCCCCTCCTGATGACGTAGCTGAATTAGCTGACAACTTCCTGGACGATTTCAAGCCCATCAAAGAAGACCGGGAGTTTTACAAACAACGGCTTCAACACGGCCTATACCAGTATTACATGAACACCTACTATCGCGATGCAGATGAGAAAAAGTAACCCTCTCCTCTCCATCGTCGCATAGCAAACCCTTTGGCCTGGATCCCACAGCGATGAATCCAGGCCATGTACATGATAAGGAAAGATATCACTCATGGAAGAACCTCCCTACCAGCCCATTTACCAATTCACAAGAGGGGATATTGTTGAATCGATCCATTACGGAGCCATAGCAGTGGTGAACGCGAAAGGGGACCTCATCGCCTCTTGCGGGAATCCGGAAGCCACGACTTACCTGCGTTCCACAGCAAAACCATTCCAGGCTCTCCCCTTTATCGCCCGGGGAGGGGATGATAAATTTCACCTCACGGATCAGGAGATCGCCCTGATCTGTTCTTCTCATTCAGGAACCGATGAACACGTCCGGGTGCTCCAAGAACTCCAAAGAAAGACAGGCATTACAGAAGCTGATTTAATGTGCGGTGCTCATCCTCCTTACCACAAACCAACCCGACAAAAATTAGAGAAGCGTGGCGAAAAACCCACTTCAAACCGGCACAACTGCTCTGGAAAGCACACCGGAATGATCGCTCACGCCAAACTCATCCATGCGCCCATAGAAACCTACCTTGAAAAAGAGCATCCAGTACAGCGAAACATCCTCCAAGCCCTCAGTGAGATGTGTTCCCTGGGGATCGAGGAAATCCACCTGGGGACAGACGGCTGCTCAGTTCCCACATTCGCCATGCCTTTGTACAATGCAGCCCTCGCTTGGGCACGGCTGGTAGATCCCCAGAACTTTCCCCCGGAAAGGGAAAAAGCCTGCCAGACGATCACCAGAGCCATGACCTCCCACCCATTTATGGTTGGAGGACCTGACCGATTGGACACGAAATTGATGGAAATAGCCGAGGGAAGGATCGTTGCCAAATCCGGCGCGGAGGCTTACCAGGGGATTGGTATACCTCCCAATGCTCTGGGAAATGGCTCCCAGGGATTGGGAATCGCCTTGAAAATCGCGGACGGTGACCGCGGCAAACGTGCAAAAGCCCCCGTGGTTTTGGAAATATGTCAGCAATTATCCGCCCTTTCCAAGGATGAATTAGAAAAATTATCAGAATACGGTCCCGAACAACCCCTCATCAACTATCGGAACATCGTAGTTGGACACGGACAACCGACCTTTGAACTTAATTTATGAGCTATATGGGACGAGAAGCCCTTGGTGAAGAAATTCACCAGCGTTTGATCGCTCATTACGGAAATCCCGAATGGCGCCCTCACCTATCCCCCGTCGATGAGCTGGTATCCACCATCCTCAGTCAAAACACGAACGACACCAATCGAGATCGCGCTTACGAGAACCTGCGAAAACGATTTCCCACGTGGCAAGAAGTGCGGGATGCCCCCGTAGAGGAAATCATCGAAGCGATAAAGACAGCCGGTCTCGCCAACCAGAAGGGTCCCCGAATTAAACATGCCTTGCAAGAGATTACCAAAAGAGAAGGGGAAATAAGTTTGGATTTCCTCAAGAGAATGAGTGTCGCAGAAGCGAAAGCATGGCTTATGGATTTGAAAGGGGTGGGGCCAAAAACCGCCGCCATCGTCCTCCTCTTCGCCCATGAAATGCCGGCCTTCCCGGTAGACACGCACGTCCATCGGGTGACCGGGCGCGTTGGCCTTCTCCCTTCCAATATGAACGCCGCAAAAGCCCACACCCATCTTGAAAAGGTCTTTTCCCCTGAACAGTATTATGCTGTCCACCTAAACCTCATCAAACTCGGGCGGGAGATATGCAAAGCCCGGAATCCCGAGTGCCCCAGGTGTCCCTTGCGCGATATTTGTACTTATTACCAAGAAAAGGTGAAATAAAACATGAAACGCCCCCTAATTTTAAGTGCTCTTATCATTATCTCCGCTACTTTCCTCTTTGCCAGCTGCACTGGGGGACGAGAAACACCGTCCCCTCAGACCAAAATCCCCACCCGCACCATTGACACAGAAAGAACCCTCACATCCACATTTGCTCCCACCCTTGAACCTACGCCAACTCCCCAATCCCCTTCCACCCTTACTCCCTCACCCCTTCCCTCCCCCTCTCCCACCGCATCTACGCCTCCAGACAACCCCCACGCTGTGGTAGGCGTGGAGAGAGATGACGTCCTCAACATCCGGGAGGGGCCAGGCGTTGAAAACCCAAGCGTCGCCACCATACCCCCCTACGGCACGAACATCGAAGTCACCGGGGAAGGTGTGAAAGTGACGAATTCTACCTGGGTGCCAGTCAATTACCAAGGGGAGAAAGGTTGGGTTAATTCCTATTATCTGGCAGAGCAAGTTGGACAAGCAGATCCTCAACTTTTAGAGAAAAGCAACCAGGTCCTTTTAGCCCTAAAGATAAAAGATTTCTCGACTCTAGCGAGTTTTGTCCACCCCGAAAAATGCCTTTGTTTCTCCCCTTATCCCACGATTCAACCCCAGGATTTGGTATTTTGCCCCTCCCAAATCGAGAACCTCGCATCCGACAACACCCAATACATGTGGGGGAGGTTTGATGGTTCGGGAAAACCGATTCGAATGACCTTTTCCCAATATTACGACAGATTCATCTATGATGTGGACTTCGCTCACGCAGAGATGATCGGTTTCAACCAAATCATCGGGACCGGGAATGCCATCAACAATATTCACGAGTTCTTTCCGCAAGCGGTTTTTGTTGAATACCACTTCTCCGGCATGGATCCCCAATACGGCGGTATGGATTGGAGAAGTTTACGCCTGGTCTTTGAAAAACAAAATCACGAATGGTATTTAGTATGTATCGTCCATGGTGAATGGACCATTTGATCACCCAGGAATTCAACCGGACTGCTTGGGAGATTCATTTCCATAGGAAAATGAGACCTTGATTCATTGGGAAACTTGAACGCATGACCAGGATTCATGAATCCTCTCCAAGTTAAGAAATCCCCGGATCTGGCGTGCGTGGGGAAACGATTTTAAGGAAATCAACCTCTTAAAAGGCAAAATCCCCCTAATTTGGTACAATCCCCCTCATGAAGAAGAGATCTTACCGGTTTACCATACTGATCATCGCTTTAGGCACCGTAGCCATCGGCATCGCGTATCTCCTCACCCATCCAGAACCTTCTCAACCGGATCCCCTCCCCCAAGGGACCGTTACCCCCTCCCCTTTACCCACCTTCACCCCTCGACCCACATCCACCCCCATCGTTCCCCCCTCCCAGAGTCAAACCCCCGGCGATAAATACTATTTCTATGGTGATTGGGAGAAAGCGATCACGTCCTATAAGGAGACGTTGGATACCACAGAGTCAACAGAGGGCCGAAATAAGGCTCTTCTCGGGTTAGGGAAGACATATTATCAACAGGGGGATTTCTCTCAAGCTTTAGCGGCGTTGAGGACCCTCATTTCCTCCTCCCCAGACTCGCCCTACCTATCTGAAGCCCATTTTTTCCTCGCCGAAACCTATGCCCATTTGGAACGAAACATTGAAGCGGCAGAAGCCTATGCAGCTTACCTCACCCTTCGCCCCGGCGTGATTGATGCCTACATCCAGGAAAAAAGAGGGGACGCCCTTTCCGCTGCAGGACAGCATGTGCCGGCTATCGAAGCTTACTCAGCAGCGATTGCCGCACCCTGCCTGGACGATGAGTCCCCCCTGAAATTAAAAATTGGCCAAAGCTATCAAGCTTTGGAGGATTACGATTCAGCGCTGGTTATATTTAATGAAGTGTACAACCAGACAGCAAATGATTACACCAAAGCCAGAGCGGATTATCTGATCGGTCAAACTTACGATGAGTTGGACCAAGCGGATCAAGCGCAACAAGCATATTTGGATGCTGTCATTCAATATCCGCTGTCCTATGATTCCTATTTGGCATTAGTCGAACTTGTTGAACGCGGTTATCCGGTCAATGAACTTAATCGAGGCTTGGTCGATTATTATGCCGATCAATATTTATTAGCGATTGAAGCGTTTAACCGCTATCTGGCAGATCCTCAAGCAGAAGACCCAGGGTTAGCATATTACTACAAAGGGTTCTCCTACTACAAAATAGGTGCCACGCAATACCAGTCGGGAAATTATCAAACCGCAGTAGAAACCTACCAGAATGCCCTGGCATCCTGGTCCCTTTTGATCGATAATCATCCCGACCACACGTACTATGACGAAGCTTGGGAATTCACAGCTTACACACAATGGACCTACTTAAATCAATACCCGGAAGCTGTCCAAACCTTGCTCGAATTCGTCGAGGATAATCCCTATCACAACCGGGCTGCGGAATTCCTCTTCGACGCTGCCAGGGTGAGTGAAAGGGCGGGTAAAGTGGATCAAGCAGCCTCGCTGTGGAACCGCGTTTACAACGAATACCCAACTTCTTCCTACGCAAATAGGGCTCTTTTTCTAAAAGGCATCATGCACATCAGGTTGGATTCCAGTTCAGACGCCCTCTCCACATTCCACCTCTACCAGCAAGCATCCCAGACCATCGAAGAAGAAGCGCAGGCATATTTCTGGATAGGAAAAACGCATGACATCTTGGGGAACCATGAAGCAGCTCAAGCAGCTTGGAGCAAAGCGGCCAACCTTGATCCAACGGGTTACTACAGTGAGCGCGCTCGTGATCTCCTCCAAGGCCGGGAACCTTTCCAACCTCCCCAGGATTACGATTTTGGCTATGACATAGAAAAGGAACAACAGGAGGCAGAAGCGTGGATGCGCGCTGCATTCCCTATCCCGCAGGAGACCAACCTTTCCTCCTTGGGCGGATTGGGAGAAGACCCTCGTTTGATTCGGGGCACAGAACTCTGGAATTTAAACCAATATGACGAAGCACGGAAAGAGTTTGAAGCGCTCCGCAAAGAAGTGAACTTCGACCCGGTCAGCAGTTACCGTTTAGCCAATTACTTTCTAGAGATTGGATTATATCGCTCCGCCATCTATGCTGCCCGGCAGGTACTCAACAATGCGGATATGGGCGATGCGGAGACCATGAACGCGCCGATATACTTCAACCACATTCGCTTTGGCAATTACTACAACGAGCTGGTGATCCCGGTAAGCCAAGCTTATGACTTACATCCCTTATTTTTACTCAGTGTCATCCGTCAGGAAAGCCTTTTTGAAGGGTTCGTTCGCTCGTCAGCAGGAGCCCGGGGATTGATGCAAATCATCCCCTCCACCGGAAGGGAGATCGCTGAAAAAGCGGGGTGGCCGTCCAATTACACAGCAGATGATCTGTATCGCCCCAAGGTCAGCATTACCTATGGGGCCAGCTACCTGAGTTTTCAGCGAAATCACTTTGACGGTAATCTTTACGCGGCCCTTGCAGCCTACAACGGGGGACCGGGAAACGCTTCAACATGGTTGGAGGCAGCCGGAGACGATTACGACCTTTTTTTAGAGTCGATCCGGTTCGAGGAAACCAGAAATTACATCAAAAGCATCGCGGAGATCTTCTCCATCTACCGCCGCCTCTACCAAAGGACACCATAAAAAAGCAGCCCTAAAGCCTAAGGGCTGCTTTTCGCTCATCAATAGCTCTTTATCTCAATAACGTAATAAAGCGCCAATCCCCCCATGTTTCGCTAGCTCCTCGTTACTCTCCAGGACCTCGATGCTCCCCCCAGCCTGCAGTACTTCTCGAACTGCCATTTCAACAGCATCATCAATCTTATGGAATGCTTCTGAACAGAATGGGCATGAGGTTATCTCTTGCGTGGTGATATACCCACAACCCGCGCATTGATAGCCCGGTTCAATGAAGTCTTCCTCAACCACAAGCGTTTGCACGCGGCCTTCCCGAACCGCGCTGAGAATCTCATCAAAACTCAACAATCCATTTCGCCCCTTTGCTGCTTCCGTGATTACCGTCTCAACCAGCTTTTCCTCTCGTCTTTCTTCCGCTTCCTTGCCAATCTTCAAGGCTCTTTTTTGCACCTCATGGTAACTGGCATTCATGTCCATGGGGAATGTACCTACAATCAAGCTTTGCCATGACTTGGACAGATATTCACGGAAAGTTGAGATGTTCTTTTCCGTCCCTCCTATCAACACACGGCGGACATCGTGCTTCTTGAGAAAACGGTTGGCGCGTTTTGCGGCTTCTCTCATATTCCGATCACTCACTTTATCTGAATATTCGGCATCACCGATGTCACCGCTTCTTCTCCCCGTGGTCTGAGAACCCCCACCGTGTTTCAGGCGCTGTACATCCTGGCCGGAAAATACCTCTTCCCCCCCTAAGTCGCCCATGTGGAAAGAAAAGAACCGCGCTTTCTGCTGATCAACCAAAATCACACCATAACCCGAATATGAATCATATAAACTGGCTAATGGCTTGATATAAGGTTGATTTTCAACATGAACCTGATTTCTGACATCGACCGCCAAAGGAATGGATTTAAAGAAATCATCCTGGACACATGAGAAAACGACAGCGCTTCGATGTCCCATCCAATCGTATTGATAATCAAAATATCCCTTGACTGCTTCCGCGTCCTCAATTAAGTCAATATCCTTGAGTAGAGAGCGAAGTTGGAGCATGGAATCATCCGTCGTGCGTTCAGCTGGATTGGTGTTCAGATAAACGCTGAGCACAGGTGCATGAGGACGGTAATCCAACAATAACTGTAAATCCTCTTTCGTAAACATGGACCGCTCCTTTCCAATTGTGGATAGAGATACCGCATGGGATGCTCCTCTTTTAATCTGGACGACTGCCAAGGGTTAATGCAAGGTTTACCTCCTCACCGTCGCGAAGGACAGTCAATTCAATGGTATTGCCTGGTTTTTTATAGGCCAATAAATAGCCCATAAAATCTTCAAAATTATTTACCGGCTGACCATCAATGGAAACGATCAGATCACCACCCCGGAAGGCTTCCGTTATCTCCCCCTCTTTTGGCTGACCTTCAATATCATCCAAAGCCCCTATCAAACCCGCCTCATCGGCCGGACTCCCCTCAGTAACCTCGACCACATACACCCCTGTGGATTGAGGGAGGTCAAGCTCCTCCTGCATGAAAAGTGTGATCTCGCTTTGCACGCGGATGCCGACATATGGGGATTCATGCTCGCCTTCCTTTATCAGATCAGGCACGACATTCTTCGCCTGATCGATGGAAATGGCAAATCCCAAACCCGAATTTACAGGTTGCCCAGTCAAATCAATGCTGTTGGTCTGGATAGCTGAGTTAATGCCAATGACTTTCCCATCAATATCCAGCAACGGTCCACCTGAATTTCCCGGATTGATGGCTGCATCCGTTTGGATGATATTTCCTGTAGCAAACACACCTCCACCGGGCGCTTCTCGAAGGGAATTCATGGTCCGACCCAAAGCTGAAACGATGCCGAAGGTCATGGTCCCTTGCAATCCTCTGGGATTCCCTATCGCTACCACGATTTGACCGACTTGTAACTCCCGGCTCGACCCCAGTTCTAAAGGCGTTATATTTTCAGGTTTCTCTTCCAATTCCAACACAGCCAGATCCGAATCCGGGTCTGAACCGATCACGGTGGCTCGTGTTTTAAAACCAGAGGGGAAATCGACCTCCAGGTCCGTCGCATTGCGCACAACATGGAAGTTGGTGACAATATGTCCTTCTTCATCCCATACAAAACCCGTCCCTAACCCGCCAGACTCAAATCCTTCTGCGGACTCTGTAATGGTCCGAACAGAGACCACGCTGGGGTTGACCTTCTCATAGAGAGCGGTTAGATCCCCGCTTTCAACGGGAAGGGTTTCTTGATCGACAACGACGGTTTCCGTCGCCAACTCTTGGGCCTGGACAGGAGCAGATGTGGGTTGTTTCAACTGGGAGGTAACAACACAGGAAAAACTAACCAAGGCCACAATAAACACAAATACAAACGCACGTAATTTTTTCTTCATATTCCATCCTATCTTCAATTAACCACTGAAACTATGACCACCACTTCTTGATCACAAACTCGGTATCCCAATGAGGATATGGGAGCGAACATTTCCTCAATGGCAAACGAACGCGTTCCACCCACATCCTGCATGGAATTCATAATCTTTATTATAAATCGAAACCATATCGGGCATTTTCCTTTTTATGGATTGTTAATGAAATCCAATGGTCTCTGAAGGTCACTCTCCCTACCGTTTATCAATTGCTTTCAAAACCTTCGATACAGAAGAAAACGACAAGTTTCCCGCCCGTCGAATTCAAGTATTTGGGTCCTGCGTCTCCGATGATGGGAAGGGAATAGGAAAAAATCGTGTTATGATTTAATCACCACATTCTAAGATCTCTGTTTGGGAGATTATTCACATGCAAAACCAAAAGGTGAACATCCTGGTTGTAGAGGAAAATTCTGAAATCCGAGAGCAAATAGAAGATCAGATATTAAAACCGCTCGGTTACCGGGTTTATTCGATACCGGATGCATCAGAAGGAATTGCCCAAGTGATGGAACTCAATCCCGATATCATCATTGCGGACATCAATTTATCCGGGTTAAGCGGAAAAGACTTATTAGTCGCCCTTTCTTCGCAGGGGGTAGAAGCGCCGGTGATCATCTTGGCAGAAGAGGGAATGGAAAAAGAAGCCATACAGGCTTTTCGCCTTGGCGCCGTGGATTATCTCAAATTTCCTCTCAAAGAAACGGAAGTCGTTTCTGCAGTAGAACGCGTGCTGAAAACGAAACAATCACAAACGACGGAAAGCGCCGTCTCAACCGAAGTGCAGGAGAAGATCAAATATCTCGAAGATAGGATCAAGGACCTCACCAAGGTCATCGGCATTGCCAAAACGCTGGCTACCACGAAAGACCCTCAAGATCTATATCAGAAAATCGTGGATGGCGCCGTTTACGTGGCAAACGCGGATCGAGGTTGGTTAATGCTCAGAGAATACGATAACAAGAAGTTTTCACTGAGATATTACAATAACCTCCCAAATTCTCTCTCCACCGTCCTCAACAAACCCTGGGATGACGGGATCACTGATTTGGTCATCGAAGCCCGAGAAACCCTCAACCTCAAAAAGATGAAAAGTCACAAGAGAGAAATTTCAAAGTTAGGCAAAGCAATTTTAGGCGTGCCTATATTCGTTCACGGTACCATATTGGGGACTATTGTATTGATCAGAAAAGACTTACACCCCTTTACAAAGAGCACGCAAAAGATCATCAAGACCATCTCAGAATTCGCCTCGATTGCCCTCCTCAATGCCGGTTTCTTTGAAATTACCAAAGAGTAAGGATCTGACGGCTTTATCCCTACATTTCCATCGAGTACCTCCTCAAAGGCGGCTCTCTAAGCCTTTTTTTAGAATCCAGACCACAGACTTAAAGTGAAAGCCCCCGCCAAATCAGCCAAAACTGTTTAGCGGAGGCATTCGCCAAAGGAGGAAACAGTGATAAATTGGGAGTAATTTATCTCCCGTCTCTAGCCACAATCATACCAACCAACACTCTTTTTCGCACCGCACATCCTCACTCAGTACAGGTGATATTTATCACATATACGGAGTGAAAACCCATCAAAATCGATCCTGTCAAGATGTGACGTTCACCCAACCTTTCACCCATGATCGAATCTATTTGATAGATCCATCCCTACCCACGATCCCTTGAGAGGGATGAACCTCAAATCCCTCCCAGAAGGCCGCCGTTTTACCCACCATTGTCTTTTCCTGGGCTTTATTGTAAAATTTTTTCACATGGTAACCTGCCCTCGTAGCTCAGTGGATCAGAGCACTTGCTTGCGGAGTAAGGGGTCGCGTGTTCGAATCACGCCGAGGGTGCTCGTCAAGGAGCGGAGTATTCCGCTCCTTTTTTATGGTAAGATGGGCAATAAATCTTACCCGCTTGTCTTCTCCAGGAGAATTAACGGCCATGAAACCGGTGAGTGTTCTCACAGATAGTACCGCCTATATCCCCCAACCGTTTATCGACCGATACCAAATTACAGTCGTCCCCCTTGTCTTGATATGGGGAGATGAAACATACCGAGATGGCGTAGACATCAAACCCCAAAAGTTCTACCAGCGATTGATGGAAAGCGATTGCCTTCCCAGCACATCCCAACCTCCGGTGTCGAGTTTCAAAGAAGAATTCCAAAGGTTAATCGACCAAGGCAAGGATGTGATCACGGTCTTGATCTCTTCTAAAATTTCCGGGACCGTAGATACCGCCCTCCAAGCCAAACAAGAATTTGGAAAAGGGAATATTGAGATTATCGACTCCGAAACCTCGGGGATGGCAATGGGACTCCACGTTCTCGAGGTCGCCAAAGCCGCTTCTCAAGGCGCCAGCTTGTCGGAATGCACATCCATTGCCCAGCGAGCGAAAAAGCAGACCCACGTTTTCTTCGCGGTTGACACGCTGGAATTCCTGCATCGGGGCGGCCGGATTGGGGGAGCAAAGCGATTTCTGGGATCGGTGTTGAATATCAAACCCATCCTGGAAATGAGGGACGGTCGAATTGAAGCCGTCGAACAGGTCCGCACCCAACAAAGAGCTATGGATCGGATCATTCAACTCATGAAAGAGAAAGTCCAGGAGGAGGGTCCAGTCCGAACAGCGGTGATGCATTCCCACGCTTCCGAGAGAGCAAAAGCGCTCCTTGAACGGGCGGAACGCGAATTCAATGCGGAGCAAACCTACCTGGCGGAATTAAGCCCGGTCATTGGAACCCATGTTGGCCCGGGCACACTCGCCTTGGCTTGCATTCACGGCATGTAACATAAAAAATCCCTGGCTTGAACCTACAAGGGGCCTGCAAATTCTCCCGTAACGAACATAAATAATAGGTGTTCTAGAACGTGACTCAATTCACCTCTATTCACGGGAGTTGACCCATGTCTAAAGTTGCTATTGTCACCGATAGTTCCCCCTACATTCCCCAAGAATACATTGATCGATACGGAATTCACGTTGTCCCATTGAACGTTATTTGGGATGGGGAAACCTTTGCGGATGGCGTGGATATTTTGCCCGAAGAATTCTATCAACGATTGAGCAAGAGCGACACCATGCCCAGCACCTCTCAGCCTTCCGCAGCGATGTTTAAAGAGGAATTCGAGACGCTCCACCAAACAGGGCATGATATACTCGCTATCCTCATCTCGGATAAATTATCAGGGACCATCGCTTCTGCCATGCAAGCGAAAGAGGAATTACCGGAAGTAAACATTGAAATCGTCGACTCGGAAAGCACCGCCATGGCGACGGGATTTCAAGTGCTGGCAGCAGCCAAGGCAGCTCAAAACGGTCACTCCCTCGCCGAATGCACGAAAACTGCCCAGAAAGCGCGAGAGCACTCGGGGGTTATCTTTGTTGTGGACACATTAGAATTCTTGCATCGGGGCGGTCGAATTGGTGGAGCAAAACGATTCGTGGGCACCCTATTAAATATCAAACCGATATTGGCTTTGGAGGATGGGGTGATTATTCCCATCGACCAGGTCAGGACCCAAAAACGGGCTTTAGAAAAAATCGTCGATATCCTGGAGGAGAGGACCAAGGATGCCGCCTCTATCCGCATCGCCAGCTTGCATGCCAGCGCTGAAGAAACGGCTTCTGCCATCCTCCAGAAAGCGAAAGAGAGGTTGTCCCCCCAGGAAACCGTATTCTCCGAGGTCAGCCCAGCGATTGGCACCCACGCCGGTCCAGGTGCTGTCGGCTTGGCTTACTTAACAGATATGTAATATCCCGCTCTATCTCTCTCATTTCCCCTCCAGAATAAGGTCCGATAAGGTATATATCGGACCTTTTCTTTTTAGGGATGGTACACTAAGAAAGGGTTTTAACCTATAGATCACCTCAAACCGGGTCATCTTCCCTTTAAACCAGACCCAAGCAAGTGATCGTTGAGTGAAATCATGAAGAACATGCCCTTATCGGACGCATCCCAAATCCCCCTCCCTCCGGATGAGGTTAAGATCATCGATTTCCAGGCTGAACCTCATGAAGATGGAAAGAGGGTGCTTGTCAATTTAACCTTTACCCCTTTTCAGGAAAATCCCAGCGCTGAAATCCTGGTCTCCGATCAGAACGGCCAGGAGGTATTGAAGGTCAACATCATCGAAACCATCGATCCTAACACGGAAATCACCATCCATCTTCCTCCTGAGGAGACGAAGGGAGAATATCGAATCACAGCAAACGCATTTTATCCAGACAAAGAGCTGTCAGAGGACGAAATGGGGATGGTGCGGACGCCGGATAAGACAGCCATCGGAACGGCAGAGACAACCTTCATCATTCCAAAATGAAAGCTTTCCCTCCCGACTTCGTTCAGCGTATGGATCGTCTCTTGGGAGAAGAATCTCCCGCCTTCTGGAAGGTGATAAGGGATCAACCTCCCCAAGCGGGTCTACGCGTGAATACCCTGAAAATCACGATCGAGGAATTTAAATCAAATACGGATTTCTCCCTTTCTCCCTTGCCCTGGACTGAAATCGGATTTGCAGTAGATGGCGAGGATCTGGGAAGTCATCCGTATCACGCAGCGGGTCTCTACTACCTTCAAGACCCCTCCGCAATGGCTGTTTCAGAGATTCTCAACCCCCAGCCCGGAGAACTTGTCCTGGATATCGCTGCCGCGCCCGGCGGGAAAACCACCCATCTGGCAACTTTAATGGGGAACCAAGGTGCTTTGGTCGCCAACGATCCTCATGGGGGAAGAGTACAAGCGTTGGCACGAAACTTGGAACGTTGGGGGACACATCATGCCCTGATCACGCAGGAAACGCCCCAACGCTTAGCGGATCATTTTGGTCCAATCTTTGACCGGGTACTCGTCGACGCTCCGTGTTCTGGAGAGGGGACCTTTCGTAAAGACCCAGGAGAGATCAAAAAATGGACCCAACACTATGTCCAGCGCTGCGCTGCCCTCCAAAACGAAATTCTCTGGTATGCGGCTAAATTGGTCCGGCCAGGTGGTTTTCTGGTTTACTCCACGTGCACTTTTTCACCTGAAGAGAATGAGGGTACCGTGAAACGTTTGCTGCAAGCCCGATCTGATTTTAAGATCATGCCCATCGCTGAACGGCATGGATTCTCACCGGGAAATCCAGCCTGGGTTGACGGCCCCCCTTCATTGGAGAACACCGTCCGCATTTGGCCCCATAAAGCTCCCGGAGAGGGTCATTACATCGCCCTTATGCAGCGGAAGCGAGAAGGAGAGCGACTCTCTAATTTCGGCAGGATCCCTTCCCCTCTCTCTGCTTCTAAAAGAGCGGCGTACAGAGCCTTTGCGAACGAGACATTCCACAAAAAGCTCCTTCCTCCCCTGGCAGCTCCAAATGGGCATCGTTTAGCGCTGCATGGAGACAGGCTATATGCCGCGTCAGAAAAGACACCTCCCCTGGAAGGGCTCCGGGTGAGACATTGGGGATGGTGGTTAGGGTCATTCAAGGAGGACCGTTTTACCCCTTCCCATGCCCTGGCAATGGGATTACCATCCCCCTGCTTCCGGGACCGGTTGGTATATGATTGCCACGACCAGGAGGTCATGAGATATATAAGGGGATTAACGATAAAATCAGAGGGAGAAGACCGCTGGATAGCAGTCACTGTAGATGGACACGTGTTGGGATGGGGTAAAAGGAAAGGGAATATCGTTCACAGCCTCTCACCCCGGTGGCTAAGTCAAATCTAGAAAGGGTTGAAGATCAATACCATGAGGGACGATAATCACAAAGAGAAACCAACCTCAAAATACATTGCGATTTCTTTAAGACAGGCATATCTCTTCCTGGTTACGATCCTGATTCTTTTGGCACTCAACCTCTGGCCTCGCATACAAAAAGGGCTGCCTTATTTTCACACGCCCACAGCCACCCCCACCAATACCCTGGTTCCTACCCCGAGTGCATCACCCACCAACCCTCCCACAAACACACCTCCCTCTTCCCCCACTCCTCTCCCATCTCCCACCTCCACACCATATGCGTACCAAGTATCTCCCGACTTCGGGACCTTGATCCTGTCCATCCAGGAAGGGGTGAACGCCCACCTCTTCGCCTATCAACCGGTGTTGAAACAAGAAAATAACCAATTCACCGCCCTCCCCCTCACCCGTCTGACCAGTGGAGACCATCAAGACATCACACCTTCTTTAAACGCTGAGGGAACGAAATTGGCCTTCGCTTCCAATCGAAAGGGGGTTTGGGATATCTTTATCCTCAACCTTGAAAACGGAAAAGTCACTCAGTTTACAGATTCAAAAGAATATGAATCCCATCCCACATGGTCTCCGGATGGGAACTGGTTGGCCTATGAATCATATCAAAATGATAATCTTGAAATATTCATCCAGGATGTAGAGAAAGAGAACGCACCGATCAACCTGACCAATCACCCCAGCACCGATCACTCTCCCAGCTGGTCGGGGGAAGGAAGACGAATCAGTTTCATCTCCACCCGAAGCGGAATATCCCAAGTCTGGATTGCCAATCTGGACCAATCCAGAGATGGGGAAACCTTCTCTCCCTTGAATATTCCCGCTCAACGCGTCAAACACCCCTGCTGGTCGCCAGACGGCCGGTATTTGACATGGGGAGCCATCACACCCACTGGTCTCCATCAATTATTCAAATGGGACAGTGAACAACCATCCATGGATCCTCAACTTGTAGGCAGTGGGGATTGGCCCTTATGGTCAGGAGATGGAAACCTCTTATTCACCGTGCTGGAAAGGCCGTATGAACATTACCTCACCGCCTACCCGGAACAAAACCAGGAAGCGCAGATCATGCTTCCCGCCGTTAAAATGCCGGGGATCGTCGAGGGTATTACCTGGGGGAAGGATGTCAATTTGGGGCGCATATTAGGTCCTGCGGCCAAAGTCACGCCCACTCCCCTCTGGCCCGTGGATTCCGGTTCCACCTCCGATCTCCCGCAAGATCGCGTGGATTTGATTCCCCTGGAAGACATCCAAGCCCCTTATCCAAAACTAAGCCAAGAGGTTGTCACTTCTTTCAATCAGCTCCGGGGCATGACGGCTCAAAAAGCCGGGTGGGATTTTCTGGCTACCTTGGAAAACGCCTTCCTTCCTCTCACCACCCCCCTTGACCCCCACCTAAATCAAGATTGGCTGTACACAGGGCGGGGATTTGCGGTCAGTGCTCTGCCTTTGGAAGCGGATTGGATGGTAGCCGTTAGGGAAAATTTCGGCGCCCAAACCTACTGGCGCTTATTTGTAAGCACCTTATCCCAACAAGGGTCGCAGGGAAAACCACTCCACAATTTGCCCTGGGACTTTGCCGCCCGATACAATGGGTCGGCGCAAAATTTCGAAATGGGAGGCGCACCGGCAACGTCCATACCGGAAGGATACTGGATCGATTTCACGGAATTGGCCGGCGCTTACGGGTGGGAACGCTTCCCAGCCCTTCCCTCCTGGCGCACCTCCTACGCTTCAACCCGTTTCCAAGAGTTTGCGCTCAGAAATGGGAAGAATTGGCAATCCGCCATGTTAGAAATATACCCTCCTGAAGCCCTTTACACACCGACACCTAATCCCACGTTTTCCCCTTAACGGTAAACCCATGAACGCGTCTCGATCTCTTACTCCCCATCAAGTCATTTTCTCCCTCGGAATTCTGATTCCGATAACCCTCCTCACTGCCTGCGGGAACCCATCGACGCCCGAGCAGACCCCCCCTCCTCCCAGTCCCACCGCGCTTCAACCCACCAAAACGCCATTGCCAACCGTAACCCCGGCAAGGTCTGTTTCCCCAGCCGAAGAACTGCCAACGATCACCATTACACCATCCCCCGTCCACAGCCCAACCTTTACCCCCACCCCAAAAGCCCCCCAATTCTCCTTGCCTGCTGCATCTGAAACCGCTCCGGCTACCTGGCGACCCCCTGTTTATTCCATCCCCTGGGCACCGAATCCTCATGACCACTTTTATTTTCAACAGCCCATCAAGGCCACTGATATTGAATACCCAGCTTCCCATTATGGATATGGGGCCGTCTTTTTCGATGATGTGGTTCACACCGGGATCGATATCCCCGGAGAGATCGGGACCCCTATCCTGGCTGCCGGAGATGGAAAAGTCATCTGGACCGGTTACGGCTTCTATCGGGGCAGCTCGAACATTATGGATGACCCCTATGGGAAAGCGGTAGCCATCAAGCACCATTTTGGATATAAGAACCAGAAATTGTTCACCGTGTATGCCCATCTGGATGAGATTACTGTCAGGGAAGGACAAAATGTGAAAGCCGGTGATAAAATTGGGTTGATGGGGGAAACCGGCCACGCCACAGGTCCCCACCTCCACTTTGAAGTCAGGGTGGGCGAAAATGATTATTTTGCAACCCGCAATCCCCACTTATGGCTTGCCCCGCCCCAAGGGTGGGGGCTGCTGGTCGGCCAGGTCCGTGATTGGAACGGACAATTGTTGGAAAACCGGCGGGTGAACTTGCACAGTAATCTCAATGTGGAAGAACAGAATACGGAAGCTGATCGTCTATATGTGACAGAGACCTACAAAAATAAAGCCGTCAACCGAGATCCGTACTACCAGGAGAACCTGGTGATTTCCAATCTGCCTGCGGGGCGTTACCAAATCAACATTTTCTTCTTTGAAATCCCCAGGGTATTTACCCACATTGTGGAAATTCGCCCTGGTGAAGTGACCTATTTCACCTTCCAACTCTGGGAGGGTTTCACGACAGGCCCCCCTCCCACGCCCGAGATCCAATTCACACCTGCCCCTTGACGTTTAGAACATTTGTGCTACACTACAAACATAGGACAATAACACTCATGCCTGGAATAATAGAGAAGTACGCACGGGAGGTGTATGATGGCTGATAATCCTCGTAAGGCAGCCTTAGACAAGACACTGAAAGATATCACCAAACGCTTCGGAGAAGGAGCGATCATGAAATTGGGAGAGGCGCAAAGTTTAGAAGTGGATGCGATTCCCACTGGGACGATTTCCCTTGACCTCGCTTTGGGAGTGGGTGGGATCCCCCGGGGACGAGTCACGGAAATATACGGGCCTGAGGCTTCTGGAAAAACCACGATCTGCCAGCATATCGTCGCGGAAGCCCAAAAACGCGGGGGGACGGCAGCGTTTATCGACATGGAACACGCCCTCGACCCGCAGTATGCTGCCCGGACAGGGGTGGATATCGACAACTTGCTCATCTCCCAACCCGACACTGGCGAACAAGCCTTAGAAATCGCGGAATCCTTGATCCGTTCGGGCGCAGTGGACATTATCGTCATCGACTCCGTGGCCGCGCTTGTCCCCCGGGCGGAGATTGAAGGCGACATGGGGGACGCGCACATGGGTTTGATGGCTCGATTGATGTCTCAAGCCCTCCGGAAACTGTCTGGCGCCATAAAACAGACCAACACCTCCCTGATATTCACCAACCAGCTCCGAGAAAAGATCGGTGTCGTCTTCGGTAATCCGGAGACAACGCCGGGCGGGAGAGCGCTTAAGTTCTACTCTTCTGTTCGCCTGGACTGCCGCCGCATCCAATCCATAAAATCCGGATCGGAGATCATTGGCAGCCGTATCCGAGTCCGGGTGGTCAAAAACAAAGTTGCCCCTCCTTTCCGGACAGCGGAGTTTGACATCATGCACGATGAAGGCATCTCGCGTGTAGGCGATCTCCTGGATCTGGGCGTTGACATGGAAGTTGTGGATAAACGCGGTTCCTACTATTACTATGGGGATGATATCCGCTTAGCACAAGGTCGCGAAAATGCCAAGGACTTTCTGCGGGAAAACCCGGATATCGCCAATGAAATAGAGCAAGATATCCGCGGGTTAGCCTTTGAAGACCAGGGGAAAGAAAAGCCCAAAGATGAGGTAGAGTACGACGAGGAAGAATACGAAGAGGAAGAATATGAAGAAGAGGAAGCCTAATCTCTTCCTTTTTTTCGTGCTTTTTGCCATCTTGAGTTTCAGCCTGGTCGGATGTGGTCGAAACGGTGATACCCCACCTACCCAGGAAGTCGGTCTATTTAAGCCCCCAGAGGCCGGGCCTACCTCCACGCCCACCATCCAGCTCTACCCCACTCTAACCCCCACAGCGAGGGACGACTGCACGAACCGTCTCCGATTCGAAAAGGATGTCTCCATCCCTGACGGGACCCGGGTAGATCCTGGGCAACCGATCGTCAAACGCTGGTTGGTAACCAACGCCGGGACATGCAATTGGAACGAGAAATATGCCGTTCAACTCGTCTCAGGTCCGGACCTCGGCGCCCCTCGAAGCCAAGATTTGTATCCCGCGCGAAATGGACAAGAGGTCATCTTGCAAATGACCTTTACAGCTCCTGAACAAGCCGGACAATATATCAGCACCTGGCAGGCCTTTGACCCCCAAGGAAATCGCTTCGGGGATCCCTTTTTCATCGATATCCAGGTCCGGGAAGACTAAATTTAATTATGGAAAGGCATTCAATGGATCAAATCAGCTCCAGCGTACAGCGAGTTCGGCATGCTCTGCAAGAAGCAGGGATAACCGCGCAAGTCAAAGAACTGCCAGAGAGCACCCGCACTGCGGTGGACGCAGCCAAGGCAGTCGGTTGTGAAGTGAGACATATCGCAAAATCCCTCATCTTCAAAACCCGCCAAAGCAACCAACCCATCCTGATCATCACCAGCGGAGCCAACCGGGTCAATGAAAAAGGTGTTGGCGCCTTCGTGGGAGAAGAGATTGAAGTGGCGGACGCTGAATTCGTCCGCGAAGAGACGGGATTCGCAATTGGGGGTGTAGCTCCCGTTGGTCTCATTCAAGAGATCCCCACCTATATCGACCAGGATTTGCTTGAGGGGGATGAAATCTGGGCAGCAGCAGGAACGCCTCGCGCGGTATTTAAACTCACGCCGGACGAGTTACTCGAAGCCACCCACGGGGAAGTCATCTCCGTGAAATGAAATCCACCCTTTGCCCTGCTATCGATGTGCTGAAATTGAGAGAAACCCTCTTCCTTCTCAATGATGACTAACTGACCCCCATCACCATCTATCCCTTCTGAAAGTAAAAACAGCCCCCACGGATGACCATACAAAGCGCTTACAACGGGGGCACCCCTCGTTCTTCCTCGATCAGGGTCCGGATCGATAATGGTTCCCCTTTCCCAGGAGAAAGCAGGAGCTCAATGGCTTCTGCCTCGCAGTGTCCGGCGCATACACCGCATCCCATGCAGTCTTCCTCTGAAATGATTGGCGTATCGTCCTCCATCCTGATCGCTTCAAAGGGGCACAAATCCGCGCACGATCCACAAGCGATGCATATGCCCTCCTGAACATGGGCTATATATCCCGAGGAGGTCAACATCTTCGTACCCTTCCGCTGGGCTTGCATGGCCCCACAACAACACGAACAGCAGTTACAAATGGCGTAAAAGCGGTCCAACATGGCGTCTTTGAAAAATGCATGATGGACATGTCCCCGCTGGTGTTCTTCGTTCAGGATTTGAACGGCTTCCTGGGATGAGATGGACCGCGACCGGTAAGGCTGGTGGTCAAGGACAAAGCTTGCAAAGGGTTCCCCGATGATCAAACACACATCCAAAGGGGTACAAGGGTCCTGGCGGGCACTCCGGCAAGGGCAATCTAAAACCACGATATGATCAGGATGTTTCAAAATAATATCTTTGGCTCTGGCATAGGGAATGATGGGTTCAAGGCCCGTGAGGGTGATATCTTCTTCTATTCTCACCAACTCGCTGGCTGCCTGGGTTGGGACCACCTTCCCATGGTACGTATCCTCGAAACGAATTCCCCCCTGATCAGATTTCCGTTGGTGACCAAACACGCGAGTGAGGAAATTATAAAGGGGGACGAATACCTTCGCCAGCGGATGTTCACCCGTTCCCACCCCGATATAAAAATAAGGCCAGCGGCCGTAAACATACCCATGTAGAAAATCGAAAAATGAATACCCTTGCAGTGATTTCCCTTCCCTATAGAATTCTCTGGTGGATTTATGGGGGGGAATCATCCTCTGTTTACCCACATGCATCTCCTTCTCTCGGGCAAATTGTCTCAAACCCTATCTATCTCTAGATTGTATCCCAAGCAAATCGAAAATCGAATCCTCTTTCCCGTTCTTTCCAACACACAGATCTCCGCACTCGGAGCTTAACTGAGACTGTGAAAATCGGAAAACAAAACCAGCCCCTCCATTGGACACCCTCCCATCTCCCACCAAGTTATGATCCTTGCATAGTTTCTCAACCAAAAAGTCTCTAAAAACCATTCTCACCTCATTGGGGTTCTCGCGTTTCATGTTACTATACTTATGTTATTAGACTTACTTATCATAGGGATGAGAGATCTGCACCTTCAGGAGGGAACCAGCCTATGGAAATGAAGTTCCTTGGGGACACAGGGATACAAGTATCCGAACTGTGTTTTGGGACGATGTCTTTTGGGGGGATCGCTGATGAGGAAACATCAGCAGCCATGTTTTCTCGCTGTCGCGAAGCCGGGATTAATTTTTTCGACTGCGCAAATGTCTACCAGCGAGGTACCGCAGAACGGATCCTGGGAAAACTGATCAAGGATTGCCGGGACGAAGTGGTCATCACCAGCAAAGTGTACTTTCCCATGGCTGATGACATCAACGCACGAGGTGCGTCCCGGCGGCATATTATGGACGCAGTCGAGGACAGCCTGCGCCGCTTGGGTACCGATTACATTGACCTGTATTTCATCCACCATTTCGATGAAAACACACCTTTGGAAGTCACGCTGCGCGCTCTGGACGATCTGGTCTCTCAAGGGAAAATCCTCCACCCGGCTGCCAGCAACTTTGCCGCCTGGCAGGTCGCCAAGGCGTTAGGTATTTCCAATCGAGAAGGATGGGCACCTCTTGCTTGCGTCCAACCTATGTACAACCTGGTCAAACGGCAGGCAGAGGTGGAAATTCTGCCTTTAGCGGAAGCGGAAAACTTGGCTGTCATCCCCTACAGCCCTTTAGGCGGAGGACTGCTTACTGGAAAATACGGACCCGGTACACGACCTGAAACCGGACGCCTGGTAGAAAACGAAATGTACCAAACGCGTTATGGGGAAGATTGGTATTACAGGGTGGCGGACAAATTCAGCGATTTGGCACGCGAGCATGGATATGCGCCTGCCAGCCTGGCTGTAGCCTGGGTCAGCGCTCACCCCGCCGTCACAGCTCCGATCATCGGGGCCAGGAACGTGGAGCAGTTGGAAGACTCCCTGTCCTCGGTAGAGATCGACCTTACCCCCGAGCTCTACGCCCAGATTTCAGCCCTCTCCCCCACACCTCCTCCCGCGACGGACCGAACGGAAGAACGGACGTCTTTTACCTTCGACGCGAAATTAAAGGAAGAAGAATGACGAAAAGGAATCCCCGATGACAAAACAAGATGATCAACAAGAAGAGAACGAGCAAAATAAGGACGCGGAGGCCCAAGAAATCCCTCAGGAAGTGACTTCCGAGACTCAACATTCGCTGACCATAGCCGGCCAAAAGATCGAGTACACCGCCACTGCAGGGACGATGATCCTCAAAGAAGAAGAGGAAAAGAGCGGAGAAAAAGCCAAAGCTTCCGTATTCTATATAGCCTATACGAAGAACGACGTGGAGGACATTGGACAACGCCCCTTGACCTTCTCCTTCAACGGCGGTCCGGGGTCCTCCTCCGTGTGGCTTCACCTGGGCATACTTGGACCCCGCCGCGTGAAGATGGGCGACGTGGATAACCTCCTTCCCCCACCCTATCAGATGGTTGAAAACGAATATTCCCTCCTGGATGAGACGGACCTCGTCTTCATCGATCCCGTCGGTACAGGGTACAGCCGCCCCGTCCCCGGAGAGGAAGCCAAACAATTCTACAGCGTCAAAAAAGACGTCAAATCCGTAGGGGAATTCATCCGTCTTTTCACCACCCGCTATAAGCGCTGGTCCTCGCCTAAATTTTTAATCGGCGAAAGCTACGGGACGACCCGGGCAGCGGAACTCTCCGGCTACCTCCAAGATCGCCACGGCATGTACTTTAACGGCGTGATGCTGGTTTCCACAGTACTCAACTTCCAAAGCACCCGTTTCAACCCGGGCAATGACCTGCCTTACATCCTTTTCCTCCCCACCTACACCGCGACCGCCTGGTATCACAAACGCCTGGAAGACAACCTGCAATCCGACTTGCGGGAAACGTTAGATGAGGTCGAAAATTTCGCCGTCCACGAATACGCGCTGGCTTTATTCAAAGGAGCCTCTCTCCCCGAGGATGAAAAAAGGAAAATCGTGGAGAAATTATCCCGCTATACGGGCCTTTCAGAAGGCTACATTGAGCAGACAAACCTGCGGATCAACATCGACCGCTTCGTGAAAGAGTTACTGCGGGATGAACGGCGTACGGTGGGCCGCCTGGATTCCCGGTTTAAAGGCATGGACCGCGACGCAGCCGGGGAAAAATACGAGTTCGACCCCAGTTATAAAGCCATTCAGGGGCCCTTCACTGCTATCCTCAATGATTATGTGCGCAGGGAACTTAATTTTGAACAGGATCTTCCTTACGAGATATTGACCAACCTCTCCGAATCTTGGGACTATGAAGAGTTCGCCAACCAGTATGTCAATGTCGCCGAAACCCTGCGCAAGGCCATGGCCCTCAACCCCACCCTCAAAGTCTTCGTCGCCAACGGTTATTTCGACTTGGCTACCCCTTATTTCGCGACAGAGTATACCTTCAACCATCTGCATATTGAACCTGCATTGGAAAAAAACATCTCCATGGCATATTATCGAGCTGGCCATATGATGTACATTCATCATCCTTCTCTGGTCAAACTCAAAGAGGATTTAAGGGAATTCATCCAATCCACGACCCCATCTTGAGTAAATAGAAACGGACCTCCGGTATTTACATGGGCAAACGGAGGTCTATTTTTTCTGGCCTTGAAAGGGTTCAATCCCAAAACATCTCGGCAGGTTTCCTAAAGGATGAGTGGTATCCTGCAGGTAGTATATTTCTTCCCAACCTGATAACCCACACCTTCATAGAGGTTTAACGCCTGATTGGGATTCTGGGCGTCCACCCCCAGAGCTGTCTCCTCCAGGCCCATTTCCCGAAACATCTCAATGCTTTTCACCAGCAAGTACCGGGCCAACCCCTGACGCCGGTAAGGGCGCCTGACGCTGATATTTTCCGTGTATCCACGCTTGCGCTGATACTCCTCATTCTCTTTCTTGTTGAGGAAATTCAGCACCATGCCGGCTACTTTTTTGCCATCCCAGGCCACTTTCCACAAGCTGGGATCGAAGGTTGGATCCGATATGAAGCGCTGGTAATCCGTTTCCGTAGCATCCACATGCCCCCAATGATCGCCAAAGGCTTCATCCTGGGCATCAAAGACATCCCGGTATCGATCTTCATGAACCGGACGAACCTCCAATCCCAACGGAAGGGAAACCTCCGGCAGGGGGGCATAAATGGGCTGTGTCATCTCATAAAACCACCGCGTTTCCTGGTAACCAAATCCCTTCAGCAAACGTTCCACATCAAGACGATGGTCATTGTACTCCGCCTGGAAGAACTTGTTGCATTCTCGCGGATGCTCCACAGCGATCTCCCGCAGGCGATTTTCACAGAAGTGAAGCACGTTGGTACCAATCCCCTTTTGTCTCCAATCAGGGAGGATCCATCCCAGGGAATAATAGATCCGGTCGCCCGAATCCTCCGGATACCACCCAACTCTAGCATATCCGATCACATCTCCGTCGACCTCAATAAAGACCATATCCGTGGATAGATCACATCGTTCCAGATGGTCGTAGTGGTGGCCGATGCTCTCCAAGGTCATCGTATAATCCTCACCGTCAATTTTCTTACACGCATTGAAAACATCCACGATGCGCTGATAATCGGATTTTCCCTGGAAATGCCGAAAGGATAAGCCGGGGATATCCGGTCGTTGGGGTATTTTAATCCCTTTCACTTTTAGGTACTCCGCTTTCATTACTCCTCCATAAAATACACAAAAGCAAAAATGCTTTCATCCCAGAAGCTGTTTCTGCCATCTAGCCAGTGGGTGATTCAGGGGTCCCTTCTCCTTCCTCCGGGATTTTGAATTTAAACCAGGCAGGGATGACCGTAAACAGAGAAATCACCGCGGTGATGATGAAGGGGGTTTTGGGTGAATAGCGATCCCAAAGCCGAGCTCCGATCGCGGGCGCGGGGAGGGAGAACAAACCCAGGCTGCTGTGCAGCAATCCAAAGGCGGTCCCTCTCAACTTCTCCGGAACCACCTTGCTGGTCAGGGATTGGTAAGCCGGGGACATCAGCCCCACCCCGACGCCGAAAAACGCCCAGGCGGCAGCGTATCCCACAAAGGTGTTCACGTTCAGGAAGACAACGAGGGCGACGAAGGTCAGCAAGAACCCACCGACGATAGCTACCCGTTCGCCCTTCTTGTCAGCAAGCCTCCCTGCCGGTATGGTGGTCATCATATTGAAGATCCCAAATACGGAGCTTAACAACCCGATTTGACGCATGGACAATCCACCCACCTCTTCCAGGTAGAGAGACTCCAGGGTGAAGGACATCGTAAACGCGATATCCCGCACACCGTCCGTGATCAAAATCCAGGTCATCACACCCCCGGCCAGGAGCAGCCCGCCCATGGCACCTATTTTGCCCTTGAGGCTGCTGAGGGATAGCCTCTCCGGGTTCGCCTCCGCGCCTTTCGCTGCCGTCCGCGCCATGCTGATCCTGATCACGGCAGCGACAGAATACAGCAAACCGGAAGATATCAACATCACCTTAAAACCATACACATCCGCCAACCAGCCCCCCAAAGGAGGCCCAATCACCACCACCAGCATGAAGATGCTCTCGGTGATCCCAAACACCCGGGCTCTATTCTCTTCTGAAGACTGCTCAGCGATGAAAGCGCTGAAGCTGGGTCCAATCAAAGAGCGCGTGATCGCGCCCAAACCCTCCCCTAACAAAACCCACTGCCAGGCAGGGGCAAAAATCAACCCAATGTACGAAAATATGCCGGCCACGCTTCCCATAGCAATGCTCCGCAGTCGCCCCAAACTATCCGAAATCCATCCGCCGAGGATCTGTAACACTAGCGGAATAATCCGTGAGATCGTGAAAAACAACCCTACCTGGACGACGCTGGCATTGAGCGATTTCAGGTACAGGGGAAGCAAGGACCCATACATGTTCCCGGCAATGTTCGCCAGCACCATCGCCACCATGAATAATTTCAACAAATCGCTGATCAGTGGTTCTTCTCTTGTGGTCGTTGCATAGTCACTCATGATCTATTCCTCATCTTGTCAGAAATCGCTTTGTTTATCCACGCTTTCTGAATTTAAACAATTTTCCAATATTTCCGTTTCCATCCATCTTCAGGTTCCATGAACCGCGCCCATGCGTATCCCATCTCGACGAGGTAATCGTGCCATCCTTCATCGCGATCGTTATTTCCCGGGCACAGGATCACCATCCCCCCAGGTTTGGTGACCCGGACCATTTCCACATGTTCCCCTTCAGGGTCATCGCCGTAAACGTGCCCTCCCATGCAGACATCGACGAAATCATCCGGGAAAGGGAGATCGGTGATTAGACCATCTATCGGAAAGATGTTGCTGAAGCCGCGCTGCTGAGCCTTGCCCTTCATATAACGGCGCAGGTTGCCCACGGGTTCTACAGCAAATACGGCGTGAGCCCCCTCCTCAGCAGCCACAAACGCCAGCCGCCCCGTGCCGGCTCCCACATCAATCACGTCCTTTCTTTTGAAGTCAACCAGGCCTGACAATTCCGCTGAATCCCAACCCAAGAAAGGCAGGTCATCGTAAATTGCCGGGTCGACGACGTAAACCAAAAGGTCGTTAATCGCATTCATGACTTTGATCTCAGCCTCCCGAACCACATCCGGATCGAGGGGTTCCTCCGCCTGGGACATCACTTGACCGACCCATTTTCCGATATCGGGACATTTATTCCTCAAATACCATGCGACACAAGGGTTCGCTTTCAACGCGATGGCTAATTCTTCCTCCGGGACCCAACCTGGAAACCAGCTGATTTGCTCTCTCTCCAGCAGCAGGAGCACGTTAAAAGACAAATTGGTCACATCTATCCAATTGAGAGACATAGTTCCTCCAGTTTTGCCTCTTGAGAAGACTCCTTTGACTGTTCCATACCTCACAAAAGAACATCGAAAACCCTTGAAAAATAAAACCGACCGGGGTTTATGCAACCCATGGCCGGTGAATTCATACCGATTTAATAAAATCAGCCACAGGTTTGCGAAGTTTACCCGTGGCTGTGAAAGTCAAACGACGATCAGCCTTACTTCAGCAGGCACACTTCGCCCCTACCATACACTCCCTCCTCTACTCAAGGAGACTTGGTTTCGAAACCGAATGAGAATGAGATTTCGCATGCGCAGTGTCCTCCTGACGAATATTAACGTTGAGAATTCTATCATAGCGAAATTAGAGATGTCAAGAGGAAATGGAAAGGTTAATCTTAAAAGTTTAGCGGGCGAAATTTCCCGTTAAAATCTGCCGGAGAATAACCAGCCCCATTTTCTGTCGCCCCATTCATCCTCCTGCTACAATGCGCAATCCACCACCGGAGAAACATAGACTATAATCTATAAAGATGTCTGGCCATATCAGGGATAAAATCCGGTTTATAAACATATCATCAAACCTTTCATCTCGGACTTGCAACGTTGTTTCTACCGGATGGTTTCCAGGCACTTAGGAAAAGGATGGGACCATGTACGTCGGGGTAGATATTGGGGGAACGTTCACAGATCTCGTTTTCAGTGAGAACGGGAAGTTACACATCCACAAGATCCCCAGTTCTCCTCAAGACCCCTCCCAGGCGCTTCTCCAGGGTTTGCGCTATTTCCGCGCCCAGGGCTTCCCTACCCCTCAAAGGGTAACCCACGGTTCCACGATAGCCACCAATGCCATCTTAGAGAGGAAAGGTGCTCGCACTGCGCTGGTCACCACAAGGGGGTTCAAAGACATATTAAGCATCGGGCGGCAGGATCGTCCTGAACTCTACGCCCTGCAGCCCCAATTACCCCCGTCGTTGATCCCAGAACCGTTGTGTTTTGAGATCACCGAACGCTTGAACCACCAGGGCGAAATTTTCACTCCTTTGGATGAGAGTGAAATGGAGGAGGTCCTGGACCAGTTGGTGAAGGCTGACATCGAGTCCGTGGCTGTTTGTTTCCTTTACAGCTACGTCAATCCCCAGCATGAGCGGCGCTTGAAAGCCAGGATATTGGAGCAGGGCTTTCTCAAAGATTGGCAGATATCCCTCTCCAGCGACATCCTGCCCGAGTTTCGCGAGTATGAACGGGCCAGTACGGTTGCTCTGGAAGCGTACGTCCGCCCCGTGATGAGTGAATACCTCGCGAATATTCAAGAAAGCCTTCCCAAAGGCAGCACACTACAGATCATGAATTCCGACGGCGGAGTGATGAGTGCAGGAAGGGCCAGAGAACAATCCATCCATACCGCATTAAGCGGGCCCGCTGCGGGGGTGATCGGCGGATTTCACATCGCCCAGCAAGCTGGTTTCGACCATGTCATCACCCTGGATATGGGGGGCACATCAACCGATGTCTCCCTGTGCCCTGGAAAACGGGTTCACCGCATGGAATCAGAGATCGATGGTTTGCCTATCCGCATCCGGATGATCGATATCGAAACCATCGGTGCGGGGGGAGGTTCGATCGTTCGCCGGGATCCAGCAGGCGGACTCCATGTGGGACCGCAAAGCGCAGGTGCAGATCCAGGCCCGATTGTTTACGGCAGTGGAGGAAAAAACCTCACCGTCACGGACGCCAATGCCATTTTGGGGCACATTGACCCGGAATACTTTCTGGGAGGGGACATGCCCCTCCACCTGAGCGAGGCCCAAAACGCTTTTTCATCTCTCGGCAAAGAAATGGACCTCACTCCCAAACAAGCGGCTTTAGGCGTCATCCGCATCACCAACGCGAACATCGAACGTGCCTTACGGAGGGTTTCCATTGGCCGGGGGTATGACCCGCGCCATTTCACGTTAACCGCATTTGGAGGGGCGGGACCGCTCCATGCCTGCCAGGTTGCGGAACGCTTGGAGATCCCCCGCGTCCTGGTTCCCCTCCACCCGGGCGTGCTCTGCGCTTACGGGCTGCTGATGTCCGATGTCATCCTGGAGTACAGCCATTCTGTAATGAACGCCCTGTCAGAGCATACACTCACCCAACTAAAACGCAAATTCCGAGAGCGAGAACGGTCCGCTGTAGAGCAACTGCGCCAAGAAGGGCTGGAAAGGGAAACCATCCACATCAACCACCTGGTCGATGCCCGGTACCAGGGACAATCCTTTGAACTCACCATTCCCTTCACAGATGATCTTGGGGATGCATTTCACAAAGCGCATGAAAGCCAATATGGTCATTACTTTCCAGATCGCGAGGTGGAAATCGTCAACCTTCGTATACAAGCTGTAGGGACCATTCCAAAACCTACCATCGCTCCGGAACCCTTGGAGAGGAATGACGCCTCCTCAGCTTTGATCGGCGAAAAGCCGGGGCTGGTGGGAGAAGGGGACTCTTCATCTTTCAAACTCTACAAGCGCGCGTCGTTACAGCCAGGAGCCCGCTTTTCGGGTCCAGCGCTGGTTTTCCAAATGGACAGCACCACCTACCTACCCCCTCACTGGAAAGCCCATGTGGATGGGTACCGCAATTTAATCCTGGAGTATGAAATATGACCGTTGACGCCATCAGCCTGGGTGTATTCAGGAACCTTTTCGCTTCGGTTGCCGAGGAAATGGGGGTCACGTTACAGCGGGCCAGCTTCAGCCCCAATATCAAAGAACGCCAGGATTACAGCTGTGCTCTTTTTGACGCCCAAGGGCGCATGGTGGCCCAAGCCGCCCACATCCCCGTCCACCTGGGCAGCATGCCCGCGTCCGTGAAAAGCGCCATCGAATCCTTCTCCGTGATTCAACCCAGGGATATGATCATCCTCAACGATCCCTACCACGGAGGAACCCATCTCCCTGATGTAACCTTGGTTTCCCCAGTATATGCCGAGGATGACCTGTGTTTCTTCGTGGCCAGCCGCGCTCATCACGCAGATGTAGGGGGCATGGCCCCGGGATCCCTCCCCCTCAGCAGAGAACTATATCAGGAGGGATTGATCATCCCACCCATAAAACTGGGGAAGGACGGCCAGATTAACGAAGACATCCTGTCATTGATCACCGCAAATACCCGGGCTCCCGAGGAGAGAAAGGGGGATTTACTAGCCCAAATTGCAGCGCAACGCATCGGAAAACGACGACTTCTGGAACTGATTGAAAAACACGGGGTAAATTCCGTCCAGGAACACGCCCTGGCCCTGATGGATTATTCCCGGCGCATGACGGAAAACGTCCTCTCAAGCATCCCGGAGGGAGTTTACTCCTTCCAGGATTCTTTGGAAAGCGCTGAGCCCTTCATGGACGACATACCCATAAAGGTTAAAATCTCCCTCCAAAGCTCCTCCATGACCGTCGACTTCACAGGAAGTTCCCCCCAGGTGGCCGGTAACTTAAACGCGGTCCGGGCGGTCGTGGATTCCGCAACCTGGTACTGCGTCCACTTGCTGGCGGAAGAGGACATCCCCATGAACCACGGCTGTTTCCAACCTGTCAAGATTATCGTCCCCCCTCGCAGCCTGCTTAACCCCGCCTTCCCCGCCGCCGTCGCCGCGGGCAACGTGGAAACCAGCCAGCGAATCGTCGATGTCGTCTTGGGGGCTCTGGCACAAGCGCTCCCCGAGCGCATCCCCGCTGCCAGCCAGGGGACCATGAACAATGTTACTTTTGGAGGGCTGTCCGGAGAAAAAGCCTTCGTCTTTTATGAGACCATCGGAGGGGGCCACGGCGCCGGTCCTCAGGGCGTCGGCCTGAGCGGAAGACACAGCCACATGACAAACACCAGAAACACCCCTGTGGAAGCTATCGAACATACCCTGCCGGTGCAAATTCTCGTCTATGAACTGCGTGGTGGGTCAGGCGGGGAAGGCCAATTTAGAGGAGGGAGGGGGATCAAACGCGTTTACAAATTCCTTGCCCCGGCCAACGTGACCATCAACAGCGAGCGGCGGAAAAATCCCCCCTATGGCCTTCAAGGGGGAAACCCGGGCCGGAAGGGAATCAACACGCTCATCCAGGACGACGTAGAAACGGAGGTCCCTTCCAAAGCTTCTCTTCACGTCAAAGCTGGGGATACCTTGGTTATTGAGACTCCGGGCGGTGGGGGATGGGGAAAAACCCCCGAGGGTGAATAGGAACCCTGTCAGACTGATGTCCCCCTCGCCCCCTCTTATCATCACGCTTTACGCTGTGGTCACATAGACACGAATGGCAGCGGATCCAGCAACGGGGCACTTGTACTCGCAAATCCCGCAACCAATGCATAACTCCCGCCGGATATAGGGTCGCCTGACGGTCCTTCTTTCGCCCCCTTCACCCGCAATTTCAACCTCCTCCAAGAGAATTGCCTTATCCGGGACCGGACACATCTCCTCACAGACAATACAATCTTCTTGATCCGCCCAAGCGATACATCGATCCTGGTTGATATACGCTTTTCCCACCACCTGTTCCCTTTTCTTCTCCAAGCTGAGATTTGGAATGGCGCCCACCGGACAAACCTGCCCGCAGGCATGACAGGAATAGTCGCAGTAGCCCAACCTGGGAACCAGCACCGGCGTCCACAGTCCCTCTACACCGGCTTCAAAAAGAGCAGGCTGGATGGCACCTGTGGGACAGGCATAAACACACTCCCCACAGCGGAGGCATTCGTGAAGGAAATCGTCCCCACTCGCCCCCGGGGGCCGAATGAGCCGGGGATGATCCCTTCGTGAAATTGCACTCCTCCCCAGCAACCCTATCCCCAGGATTGAGGCGCCTAACCCAATCAACACCTCTCGCCTTCCCGGATCATAAGGTTTCCATGCTGAAACGGAAAGTCCAAAAGGAAAGGAAACGGCCCGGCTCGGGCACTCAGGAAGGCAATCCAAGCACACCGTGCACTCGCTGGGATCGCTGGTGATGCCATCATGTTTATTCTGGATGGCTCCCGTTGGACAGACATCTACACAAATCCCGCATTCGGAGCAGCCGGCGCTGATTTTGTGCTTCATCAGCCCGACCTTGCTCAACAATCCCCAGAAGGCCCCTAATGGACAAAGGTACCGGCACCAGAATCGCGGCGCGGCCAGATTAAGGGCCAGAATAGAGAGGAAGATGCCCCCATACAGTACCGAATACCTGAAAAACACCGGATTGCTGGGGATGATGTTTGGACGCAGGAGAATGTCCATCTTCCCAACCAAGCCCTGCAGGAAGGGGACATTGTAGAGGATCCTCTCCCCAGCGGTGACCAGATGATCGAGGGCAGGCCAGATTGCGGCGGAGAAACTACGGTAAAGGATGGTCAGCGGGTCGAGGACCAAAAGGGTTAAATTCGTGAATATCGCCGCGATGAGAATGGTGATCAGGAGGATGTATTTTACGCTTCGCCACCTCTCTGAGGGCAGCGGACGGGTGTCATCCCGCTTTCTGAGGGGAATCCAATCCAGAAGGGTACCCAGGGGGCAAAGCCATCCGCACCACACACGGCCCAGGACCAGTGTTAATAAGATGGTGATGAGCACCAAAGCTGAACCGGCCAGGAATTGGCGGCTGGCCAGGGCATGGGCAAGCACAGCCAGCGGGTCGAGACGGAGGGGCAGTTTCGCCAACGCTGTTCGCCAATTCTCGCCCGGAGTGGGAAAATAAATCGAGGTTTCCCTTAAGCTTAGGAACGAGGTTAAAAAAATCAAAAAAGCGAGGATTTGGACGATTTTACGGAGTCTGACCCAGTGTTTTGAAGTCCACATTGAATCTCTGTCCTCACCGTCAGCCAACGTTGATCTCCTCGATTTTAAGGTTCCCGAGGTCTTTTCTGCCCACGCCCATCGCTGCGCCAGCACGGATATAAGAGAGATCGTCGGGTTTCAAACCAAACAAGGTCGCTGCGTAACTATCCGCGGCCACCACATCCGTGGTAGCGATCACGGTATCCGCTTTTTTGACATCATTCAAGTTACCCCCGCTGGGTCCATGCCGCATCAACATGCGCACGGCATCGACAATGACCAAGTTGGATTTAACGCGATGATTCAGATCCGCTAAACGCTGTCCCAGATCACTGTGCATTTGAGGGCGGTTATAGATCACGCCCATCATGTTTTTCATCCCCAGGGTCAGACGAGCCAAGCCATGATGTTTGGCGATGGGGACGTTGATGAGCACATCCGTTTTGATGACATCGTCATAAATCCGGCATTTGTGGAGAGATTTGCCCATTTTGATGTTCTTTTCGACGAATTTAAAGGGGGCCATGATTTCCATTTTGCCGCCTGCAGCGTTGACCTGTTCTTTTATACCGCTCCTGGCGTAAGCCTGTTGCGCGGTACCTCCAAAAGGATAATCCATCACCCGCACCCGGCGGGCACCGGCCCCGAGGGCCAATTTAACGAGGGCACCCACCACCCAGGGGTTGGTGGTCGCCGCGTATTCATATGTATGGTAGGCGACGCAAATATTCGGCTTGATGATCACATCATCGCCTTCTTTCACAAAGCGTTCTATCCCCCCTAAAGGGGCTAAGGCTTTACGGACCAATTTCTCCGGATCGCCGCTGCGGGCCACAACGATATCCGGCGGCACCTGGGTAGGTTTAGGGGTCCATGTTGCAGTTGGTTCAGGTACGGTAGGTGTGGGCAGCTCGGTCTGGGTTGGAGCGGGCAGGGAACTAGCCGTTGGGATTTGCGTCTCTTCGCTCCCCCTGGAAATGGCCTTGGTGATTGCCTTTTCATCCTCCTTACATCCCAGCAAGGAACCCAAGCCCAAATAACCTAGCGCAGCAGCGACCAAACGCAAGAAACCTCGACGAGAGATCTTATTCATCTGCACCCTCCCAAAAAACCTTCCTAACCACTAAAAATTTAACCACCAATATTATCTCTTTCGATAAATGCCAGATATTGCGAATTTCCCTCTGATTTTTATCATTCTACATCTTTCCCGCAAAGGAAAATAGTATCAATGCTCTTAAAATGACCCTCTGGTCGACATAGGGCAACGTTGGCTTAAGTTTTCCAGACATCTACCAAGGGGTGAAAGGGATGGTTCGGTGGATCATCCCAGAACGCTGGGTACGGATCCGCCAAAGAATCCCCTGATTAGAGTAGGTGGTGGGTAGAGAACTTATTTATGTGCCAGCCTGCCAGGAATTGAGATATTCGATTTGTTCTTCGGTGAGTTCGTCGATCTCCACACCCATGGTCTCCAATTTCAAACGGGCAATTTCCTCATCGATGTCTTTGGGCACAGAATAAACTCGGTTTTCAAGGCTTTCCGCACGTTCGACCATGTACTCCGCGCATAAAGCCTGGTTGGCGAATGACATGTCCATCACGCTGGACGGATGACCTTCCGCTGCAGCCAGATTCACCAACCGTCCTTCGGCTAATAAATTGATCTTCCGCCCATCTTTGAGGATATATTGATCGACCATGGGGCGTACGCGGCGTTTTCCTTCCGCCATCTCTTCCAGAGCCGGGATGTTGATCTCCACATTGAAGTGCCCCGAGTTGGAGATGATCGCCCCATCCTTCATGACCTCCATGTGATGCTGGTCGATGACATTGATGTCGCCCGTCAGGGTGCAGAAGATATCCCCCTGAGGAGCGGCCTCCATCATGGGCATGACCCGGAACCCATCCATGACCGCTTCCAAAGCTTTCAGGGGATCCACTTCGGTGACGATCACGTTGGCTCCCATCCCACGCGCTCGTAGAGCCAACCCCCTTGCGCACCAGCCATAACCCCCAATCACGAATGTCTTTCCCGCAATTAACACGTTCGTGGCCCGGATGATGCCGTCCATGGTGGATTGACCGGTCCCATATCGATTATCGAAAAAGTGCTTCGTCAAAGCGTCGTTGACCGCAACCACAGGAAACTCCAGCGCGTCGTCTTCCGCCATGGCCCGCAGGCGGATCACGCCTGTAGTAGTCTCCTCCATGCCCCCGATGACATTCGGTAACAATTCACGGCGATCCTTATGCAGCGTGCTTACCAAATCGGCGCCGTCATCCAGGGTGATCTGGGGTTCGTGATCAATGGCAGCATTGATGTGCTTGTAATAGGTGACCCGGTCTTCCCCTTTGATAGCATGGACCGGGATTTCGTTGTGAACCACCAGTGAGGCTGCCACATCATCCTGCGTGGAGAGTGGGTTGGAAGCCACCAGAACCACATCCGCGCCCCCAGCTTGAAGCGTTTTCATTAGGTTCGCCGTTTCCGTGGTGACATGCAAACAGGCGGAGATATGAATCCCATCCAAAGGTCGCTCGTCCGCGAATCGATCCCGGATGCTGCGCAACACAGGCATTTCCCTTTCCGCCCAATGGATCCTTCTCCTTCCTCCTTCTGCCAAATCTTTATCTTTAATGTCAAAAGTGTCCATGTCTCACTCCATACATGATAGGATCGTGGTTTTGGTGTTCTCAATCAATCCTGCGCCAAGAGGACATTCAGTTCCCCTCGGTCGTCGAAATGTTCCCGAAAACGACGGATAAATTCCTCTATTGTAAATTGATGTCCCTGGGGACCGTCTGATTCCAGACAGCATGTGGCTGCCAGGGAGCCCATCTTGCCGCACAGCTCCCAAGGCAGGTTGTGGCTGTACCCGATCAAGAATCCCCCCCGGAAGGCATCCCCGATCCCCGTGGGATCGACGATTCCGTTCGGCGGGACAATAGGGATCTCGAATTCTTGGTCTCCAACGTAAATCGCAGACCCATTTTCCCCTTTCGTGATCACCAGCAGGTCTACATATTCCAAGGTTTCTTTCCAGGACAAGCCCGTTCTTTTTTGGATCAGGCTAAATTCATAATCATTGACAAATAAGGCAAACGCCCCCTTCACACCCTGGCGCAAATCCTCTGCTGACAACCGGACAATTTGCTGGCTGGGATCGTAAACATAGGGGATCTCCAACCCTTTCGCCTCTTGGACATAACAGGCCATCGCTTCGGGGTCATTGGGTGAGATAACCACCAAATCAGGACGCTCATCTTTCCAATCATCCAAAGTTAGTTGGCAAGCATACGCCATGGCTCCCGGGTAGAAACTGGCGATCTGCGCATTGGCATTGTCCGTGGTCACGAAAAAAGAAGCTGTGAATTCATCGGGGATGACCTTGATTCCGCGTGTGTCCACCCCCTGTTCCTCGAGCCAGGACTGGTAAAGCTCAAAATCCTCCCCCACCGTGCCGATAAGGAGCGGTCTTCCACCTAGCAGCGCCATGGTGTAGCCGATATTGGGCGCCACTCCTCCCCGGCGTTTGACCATCCCATCCACCAAAAAAGACAGGCTGATGGAGGAGAGTTTATCCGGCAGAAAGTGTTCCTCGAAATGTCCCGGGAACGTCATCAGGTAATCGTAGGCGATGGATCCCGTCAATGCGATTTTCATAACACTCCCGTTTTGAAAATGGCTTCTTTATTTATCCTTGACCACCTTCGGCAGATTGACATCATACGGCGGATAGACCACACCGTTCTCCGTGACAATGCCCGAAATCAACCGCTGAGGGGTGACATCAAAAGCGGGGTTGCGCGCTGAAGCGCCTTCCGGAGTGACTTTCTGCCCTTTGAGGGAAAGTTCCAGAACTTCCGCTTCTTCCCGTTCCTCAATGGAAATCAGATCACCGGACGCCAGGGAAAGATCGATGGTAGAGGTGGGAACCACAGAATAGGCCGGGATGTCGTTGTCAAATGCAGCCAAACACAGCATGTATGTGCCGATTTTATTGGCCACATCCCCATTGGCCGCTACCCGGTCCGCACCGAAAATCACTTTCTGCACCTGCCCGGTTTGCAGGAAATAGCCGGCGCTGTTATCGCTGATGATGTCATAAGAGATGCCATAGCGTTCCAGTTCCCAAGCTGTCAAACGGGCCCCTTGCAAACGGGGACGAGTCTCGTCGACCAAGACGTGTATGTCTTTCCCCTGTTTGAAGGCCATATGGATGACACCCAACGCAGTCCCCCAATCCACCGTTGCTAAGGCCCCGGTGTTGCAGTGGTGGATAATGGTATCGCCATCTTCAATCAATTCAGCGCCATGCTCCGCCATCCGCTTGTTGATCTCCACATCCTCATCCGCGATTCGCTGGGCTTCCTCCAGCACCGCTTCTCGTAACTCATCCGCTCCCCCTTCCACATCTTCCGTTTCCCGGAGCACACGCTTCAAAGCCCACGACAAATTGACCGCAGTCGGCCTCGCTTCCTCCAGCACGCTGGCCGCCTGTTTTAAATCCTCACGAAGCTCAGAAATCGATGAGGCAGGAGATTGAAAAGCGGCTACGGCCAATCCAAATCCCGCAGCGGCACCGATGGCAGGCGCCCCACGGACAACCATATCCTTAATCCCTCGGGCCACGTCCTGATAATCATCGAATTCAATGACCTTGAATTCCCCGGGGAGGACCCGCTGATCGATCATCCGTAAGACATTCTTCTCATCATCCCATTCCACAGTACGCATAAAAGTCTCCTCACTTTTTGATCATCCCGCTGTCAATCTTCACATTCCAGACATATCATACCATTGATCCCTGCAACGCAAAAGCCTCACCCAACAGACTACATACCATTCAAAAAATGGGTCAGGAAACGCTTCCAGAGAGGAAAATCCTCAGACATAAAAGAAAGTGGAAAACGGTTTGGGGTCTGTTTCTATGCTATACTCCCCACATGAAACACATCGCCCGATCCACCTTGATCATCGCCGTATTCTTCGGCCTTGAAAAGGTCCTGGGGTTCATCCGGCAGGTGATCATTGCCCGGACCTTCAAGCTCTCTCCTGAGCTGGATGCCTTTAACGCAGCCAATAATATTCCTGACCTCTTGTTCGCCCTCATCTCGGGGGGAGCGCTGGCTATGGCGTTCATCCCCGTCCTCTCAGAATACCGGGAAAACAAGGGGGAAACGAAAACCTGGAATCTGTTCTCTCAAATCACAAATTTCATATTCTTAGTCACCACAGGCCTCTCCATCCTTGTAGCGCTCAGTGCAAGCAAACTCGTCTCCTGGGAAATTGGCATTGCGCCCGGATTTGATGCCAATCAGCAGGCATTGGTGATCAATTTGATGCGCCTTAACCTCATCGCCACCCTCCTGTTTTCCCTGAGCGGGTTAGCCATGGCAGGCCTGCAAGCCCACCAGCACTTCCTGTTTCCCGCTATCGCTCCCAGCATGTATGACATCGGCGCCCTGTTCGGCGTCCTGATCCTCGCCCCCGAGAAAGCTTATCAATGGGGACCGGTCACCCTCCCCGCCTTCGGGCTTGGTATCTATGGATTGGTTTACGGGGTGATCATCGGTGCAGGCTTGTTCTTAGCCATTCAAATCCCGGCTTTGATCCACTTCCACTTCCAATGGACTCCCCAGCTAAACCTGAAGGATACGGGAGTGCGAAAGGTCTTGCGGCTAATGGGACCCCGCGTGTTGACGGTCCTTTTCATCCATTTGATCTTCATCACCCAGGACAACCTTGCCTCCCGCCTGCCTACAGGGGCGATCACCGCCTTAGTCTACGGCTGGCTGTTCATGCAGGTGCCGGAAACCTTGATTGGAACAGCTTTGGGCACAGCCCTCCTGCCCACATTATCGGAACAAATCACCCGGGACGACCAGGCCCAATTTCAACGGACGCTGGAAAAAACCATCCGTGTGATCCTCAGTTTGACCATCCCCCTTACAGTCCTATTAGCCATCCATCTGCCCCCGGTGGTCCGCATCTTAGATTTTGACCAGGCGGGTTCAGACCTCATCGTTTGGACATCCCGAGCCTACCTGGCAGGTTTGCTGGGCCACGCCTTGCTGGAGGTGGCAGCCCGGGCCTTTTACGCCCAACAGAACGCTAAAGTGCCTCTCGTCACCTCTGGGATCACATGGGTGACCTTTCTGGGATTGGGCATCCCTCTTTCGCGGTGGATCGGCGCCCCGGGAATCGGCCTCTCGAATTCCCTTGCTTTCAGTGCGGAAGCGGTAATCCTATTCATCCTCCTCTATCGAAGCATCCCCCATAAACCGCACCTGAAATCAACCTTATTTCGCGTGGGCGCGGCCACTATCTTGGGAGCGGCGGTCAGCCTTATCGGTCAGAGGTTGTTTCCCCTGACTTCATTGTCCACCTTTATGGGTATCACCATAACATCCGGAATCCTCCTTGTCTCCGGAGGGCTCGTTTACCCGTTTATCATCCCGGAGATCAAGGAATTATTGAATTTATAATCAGCAATTCATGGAGATGAGAGCAGGTATGATCAACGGGGAGGCGAAAGGGTAAAATATGAACCACGAACGATATCAAAAATATCTCAAAGAATACACATTAGAAGCGTTAGAACATGCGAATTACGACGTCTCCGAAGCCGCGGATTACCTGCTTTCCAAAAGCGAACCGGGGTTTTTCAGCAAGGATAAAAAAGAAAAGAAAGCAGCTTTAAGGCGAACTCGCAAAGTGTTCGACGAATCGCGCACCCGGCCGGTTTGGATCGTGCTGAAAAGTTTGGGGTTTGACGATTTGGCGAAAGAACACATCTAGGCAATTTTAGCCTGTTCCGTAGCGAATCCTCCCCTCATTCCCCAGGAAATAAAAAGTGCTCCAGGTTTTAGAGCACTTTTTTGGCCGATCATCTAGGATGAAGAGGTTTTTAATCCTCCACACTTGACCCCGCCATTAGCAGGCCTAATTCGGACTTGGTCACTTGATTTGCCGGACGGGTAGCGACAATCCTTCCCTGGTAGATAACCGCAATGCGATCCGCCAGACTTAATATTTCATCCAACTCAGCTGAAATCAATAACACAGCCACCCCTTGGTCGCGCATTTCCAAAATCCGATTGTGAATGTACTCAATCGACCCCACATCCAAGCCCCGGGTGGGTTGGTTGGCTATTAAAAGCTCCAACGGCCTGCTGAACTCCCGGGCCACAATCACTTTCTGCTGGTTTCCGCCTGATAATTTCTCCGTTAACACCAAGGGACCAGGAGTGCGGATGTCAAATCGTTCAATTAACTGGTTCGCAAAATCCCGGACCGCTTCCCGATTGCGTTGGAGCCCATTCGCAAAGGGCGATTTGTAATAGGTGCATAAAACCAGGTTGTCAGCCACGGGATACTGCAAAACCAATCCGCGCCGCTGGCGGTCTTCGGGAATATGGGACATCCCCGCTTCGATTAACCTGCGGGGATTATCAAAGGGCATCAGCTTTCCATCAAGAATATATTCACCGGAGACGACACCCCTTAATCCAGTCAGCGCTTCCGCCAGTTCCGTTTGCCCGTTTCCTTGCACGCCGGCGATACCTAATATCTCTCCGGACCGAACCTGGAAAGAGACATCATGAACCATCTCCATCCCGCGTTCATTATTTACAGTCAGGTTTTTCACATTCACGATGACCCGTTCAGGGTTGGCAGGCCCCTTTTCCACCTCAAGGATGACCTCTCGGCCGACCATCATTTCCGCTAATCCCTGCTTATCCGTTTCCTCAGGCGTAGTGGTCCCCACCACTTCACCCTGGCGCATCACAGTGATCCGATCTGCGATCTCCATCACCTCCCGTAATTTGTGGGTAATGAAGACGATGGAGACACCCCGGTCGGTGAGTTTATGCATCACATCAAAGAGATCATCTGCTTCCTGTGGAGTGAGAACTGCGGTCGGCTCATCAAGGACGAGGATCTTCGCTTCCCGGTAGAGGGCCTTGATGATTTCTACACGCTGTTGAACGCCAACGGGGATGTCTTCGATGATGGCTTTTGGATCCACCTCAAGCCCAAAATCGGCAGACAGCTGCTCGATTTGCTTGCGGGCTTTGTCCAGGTCCAAGGAGGTCCCTCGAGTGGTTTCCGATCCGAGGATGATGTTTTCAGTGACCGAAAAAACGGGGACCAGCATAAAGTGCTGGTGGACCATGCCGATGCCATGATCGATGGCATCATGGGGGGTGTCGATCTCAACTTTCTCCCCCTCGACGAATATCTCCCCTTCATCCGGGGTATAGAGCCCGTAAATCACATTCATCAAAGTGGATTTTCCAGCCCCGTTTTCCCCCAACAACCCGTGAATCTCCCCCTTTTTCAACGTGAAATCAACCTGATTATTGGCAACCACCCCTGGGAAACGCTTCGTGATCTGGCGGGCTTCTAAAGCAATGGATTCATTTTCTTTCATAATCTTCTCTTCTTAGATAGAAATAATCACTCTTTTTCGTAAGGGATCCCCTCCGCAGCGGGTGGTCGGGAACGACCGACAACGCCAGCCAAGACGACAATGGTCAACACATAAGGCAGCATGCCGATGAATTGGTGTGGAATTTCTATTTCCCCAGCAAATTGAATTTGGGTTTGAATGGCAGAAGCCATGCCAAATAACAAAGCCGCTCCCCACGAACCGATCGGGGTCCATTTCCCGAAAATCATCACAGCCAAAGCCACAAATCCCCGGCCATTGGTCATCAACCTTTCAAAGGAGCCCACAGCTTCCAGAGTAAGGAAAACCCCTCCCAAACCCGCAACAGCTCCTCCAATCACCACATTGACATAGCGGATCAGATAGACATTGACGCCTACTGTATCCGCAGCGCGAGGGTGCTCGCCCACAGCCCGTGTTCTCAATCCCCAACGAGTATAAAACAACACATAATGGACCAAAAAGACCAGGATGATGGCGGTGTATGTAATGGGGGGGTTATTAAACAGAGCCCGTCCAATCACGGGTATCTCCGCGAGTTTTCCTAAAGGAATAGGAGAGAGTTTTCCCTTCGTGGTCAAACCAACTTGGTAAAAATACCCTGTCAACCCTGTAGCGATGATGTTGATGACTGTTCCTCCAATGATCTGGTCAATCTTCAAAGTCACAGACATGAAGGCCAACAGCAAACCCAAGAGCGCACCAGATCCCATACCCAATACAACGGCAATCAAAAGGTTACCCGTCCATACATTAACTAAGAACCCGACAAAGGCAGCCATCAACATTTGCCCCTCAATCCCAATGTTGATGATCCCGGACCGCTCCCCGATCAAGCCGCACATCGCCCCCAAGACCAACGGGGTTGCCTGGCGAACTGCGGACGCCAAGACGGCTTCCGTGATTGAGGGATCTTTGACATAATAATAGGCAATGGTGATCAAGACCAAGACACCCAAAATTGTCAGGGCTCCCCATTGCCTCAAGAAACGCTTCAATGACGTTGACATTTGCATGATTACCTCTTCTATTGACCCCAACCCGTGGTGAGTTTGATCGCTTCGCCCTCTCTGCGCATACGAAGAATCCATCTCACGATGACATCGGCTGCGACAAAGAACAAGATTAAAGCTTGAATGACATCCACGATTTCTTTTGCCACATCCGCGGAGAACTGCATTTGACTGGAACCAGCCTCCATGGCTCCCACCAAGATCGCCGCCGGTATGACGCCAAATGGGTTTGTCTTTCCCAAGAGTGCAATGGTAATCCCATCAAACCCTAATCCGACATTGAAACCAGGTTGATACCGCCCCACCACCCCTTGGGTTTCAACCGCGCCTCCAAGCCCAGCGATGAACGCGCTTATCAGCATGGTCAAAATCACGGTTTTGGCTACTCTTACGCCAGAATATTCAGCTGCATCAGGATTCCTGCCTACCGTTCGGATTTCAAACCCCACTGTCGTTTGCTGCAGCAACCACCAAACCAGGACAGCAAACCCAATCGCGATGATGAAACCAATGGGAAATCCCGCCACATCGGGAATGACAGCGGTTTCCATGATTTTGGGAGTTCGAGCGACAACGTTCCCCGGTGACATGTCCTTCCACGGGCCGTCAGCCAAATAGTCTGTGATATTGATGGCCACATAGTTGAGCATGATCGTCGTGATCACCTCATGGGCCCCAGTGTATGTCTTCAAAGCCCCCGGGATGAACCCAAAAAGCGCTCCGGCTACTGCGCCGCCAATAAGCGCAAGGGGAGCGTGAATATAGGCGGGAAGCCCTTCAATCATGAATCCCAATGCCGCAGAGATGATGGCCCCAAACAACAACTGCCCTTGGGCCCCGATGTTGAACAAACCGCCCTTAAAAGCAAAGGCAACCGCCAGACCAGCAAAAACGAGGGGGGTTGCTTTTTCCAAGGTCCGCGTGAAAGCATCCATATCCCCAAAGGAACCCTTTAGCAACGCTGCGTAAGCCTCCAGGGGTGAAGCTCCGGAAACGACGAGGATGATCGAGCCAATGATTGCCGCCAATAAGACAGCGGCAATGGGGACGCTGATGGATCTCAATAACTGCAATAACCAGGAAAAAATACCTTGTGATGGTTCCTGCTGATTTTCATTTTCACTCATATTTATAACCTTATGATCACTTTCCTCACGCAATTGACGAACAAAGGATTTGGTTCATAAAAGTCTTGTACGTCATCGGAACGATGACGTTCAATCCACATTGGTTGCTATCGAATTGAAAAAAATCAGAAACGTTGCTGCTCTGACCTACTCTACCCTGTTGCACGGTGCCGTAATATTTTTACCAGCATATGTCAATGGATCAAATCCGAATTGAGACCAGGCGGTGGTAAAGTCGCAGCCAAGATCAGAAGGTCCAAAACATTTTTGAGAAACGGGAATCGCCTTAGCCGTTACCCTACCTATCTGTTCTTCAAGATATTATTAATCAAATTGAGTTTAACATACCACCCATGTTTTATCAATAGGCAGGGTATCATAAGCCTTCCCTGAATCATCTTGGCTCCATCCAATCTCTTCCACTGATGAAAACAATCCCCCTAAACAACCTTGACCTCAAGCCGTCAGCCAAGGTCACTCCGTTTCTGTTCGGATCCACCCCTCCTCCACTTCATCCAGGATTGATTCCGCGTTTTGCAACCGTCCCGGACTCAAGAGATCGGGATTGACATCGCGGATGACCAATGGAACATGGATCTCATCGCCAACTTTCCCAATGATAAAATCCGGCCAGTAATTTTTCACGGCTTCCACGAGATCAAATTCCAGGGAAGCGACCCAACCTTCCTGAAATTCCTCCGCAAAATAGCTGCCATCACCGATCACTCGGATATCTTTTTGGATCAGAAAACGGAATAAGGCGTCATCGCCGGCGCCTGGCACGATATAGAACGTCTCCACCCCCTTTTTTGTGAGAATGTCTGCGGAGGTTTGCCACTCCGCTGAACTTGCATCCGGCGGGAGTTCGACGATCAAGGGATACTCGAAGGGTGGGTGGTCAGGGAGACACAGTCCACAAAAATAGCGCACACCCAAAGCAAATGCCCTTCGGGCCTGTTCAGCGTATGGATCATCTTGCACACCAATCGCCCCCACACGCCATTCCGGTGTGACCATGGCTGCCAGATAGCCAGCCATGAAACCATGCTGATCATACCGCTCGCTGCCCGGCAAAATGACAGACAGGTTCTCCCCCCCGTCCAAACTTGAAAAACCAACCGCGAGAAAATCAACATTTGGAACCGCTTCTACCAGGGACACCAGATCAGGTTGAGGGGGAAGGGCGACTACCAGCCGAAATTCCACCGCATCGAAATCCTCTGCCGACATCTTCTCTAAACTTTGAAAACGAAATCCTTCTTTTTTCGCCCAAGACGATACAAATGCTCTCAGGGGCCTGATCAAATCGGGGTCCGCATCCGCTGAGGCGAGAAGAGCGACAACAGGAGGAAGAGGGGTGGATGTGGGAGGCAACGGAGTGGGTGTGGTCTGAGTTGGCGTTGGAGAAATCCTTTCGGTAGGGGTAAGAGAGGGTTCAAATGAAGAACAACCGATCAAAAACAAACCAATTCCAACAATCAATAATATTACCGTTATTTTCCTCACGCCACTCCTCCTCAATTTGCGACAAAGTGAATACTATTTTACTATTATTTTGTATGTTGTGACACTTCGAGTATAATAAGGACATTATGATTCAATTAGAAATTCCCGGTCGGGGGAACGTTGACCTGAAATATGCAGTTTTTGATGTAAACGGCACCATAGCAGTGGATGGTCAATTAACAAGCGGGATCAAGGCGCTTTTTCAGGACGTACGCGAAAAGCTGGAAATCTTTTTGCTGACAGCGGATACGCATGGAAAGCAAGAAACCATTAACCAAGAACTCTCTTTGCAAGCGACCATCATTCAGAAAGGGGATGAAGCAGAGCAGAAAGCCGCATTTGTAGAAAAATTAGGCGCTCACCAGGTCGTAGCGGTTGGTCAGGGAGCCAATGACGCACAAATGATCGCCAAAGCTGCGATCGGGATATGTCTCCTCTCCGAAGAAGGTACCGCGTTGGATTCTTTATTGAACGCTGACCTCATGGTACCCGATATTCTCTCAGCATTACAATTGCTGCAAAAACCGATCCGCCTTATAGCTAGCTTGAGAAAATAACCTATTCTTAGAAGCTAACAAGCTATGTCCCTACCAAAAACCAACCACACACCTGACGAAACAGAAGATCTCCCCCCTGCCAGGCGACGTCGTGCGAAACGGCACCTGATCCCCGAAGATCTGATCTCGGAAGCGGAGGGGGTGGAAAGATTAGCCCATCAAACTTCGCCTTCTTTTGATTACTTCCTCTTCTCCCTCTTCGCGGGCGCCATCCTTGTCGTGGGGGTTTTGCTTGACTCCCCGGCTGTGTTTGTCCTTGGGGCATTAGCTGCTCCCCCCTTAACCCCCGTGATCGGCATCTCATTGGGCGCGGTTACCGGATCGATCCGCTTCTTCGTTCAAAGGTTAATCAGCACAATCATCGCCGGCTCTTTCGTGTTCCTGGTAGGGCTTTTAGGGGGATACGCGAGCCAGGTCTATCCGGAGCGGGAAATTTCCCTTTCCATCAGCCACGCCCAGGTGTCATGGAGCCATCTCACGCTGCTTGTGGTGGGATCCATTTTTACCACACTCTCCCTCGTCCAAAAGAAATCCAGCCCTGTGCTGCCCAGTGTGGCTTTGGCGTATGAACTTTACATCCCCTTATCCATTGCTGGCTTTGGATTGGGGAGCGGAAGGCCGCACCTTTTCCCGGATGGCCTGGTCGTCTTCGCCACCCATTTGGCCCTCGTTTCCATCATGGGGACCCTCCTCCTCTTTGTGCTTGGATTCCGTCCCCTGACCTTTTTGGGTTACACGCTGGGCAGTGTGATAACCATCTTGGGGATCATCGCCCTGATTGGGTTGAGCAGCGCTGGGGCTATTTTCGGCGGAAACGTCGCCCTTCCCACCCCCACCCCCACAGCGACTTATACGCCCACCC
>CAYZTL010000007.1:0-210644 GCA_964481465.1 uncultured Anaerolineales bacterium | reverse complement strand
CTCCGGGGTGGACGACTATTTTCGGAATCAGTGGATTATTTCACCGGAATATGCACTGTACATACAAACAAACTAAGGGATGATTATTTTTGCAGGAAATCATCTAATTGGGAAGCTATTTCATCTAAGTCTTCAGGTGAATTTTCAATTATCCATTTTGTTAGCTCAAGTCCATGTTCTTTTTTATCATAGGGAACTGACTCAGTAAACTGTTTGAATATATCCTTTAGTAAATTTGCGCCATGGACTGTTTCTAACCATTCATCATTATTAGTTAGATTGTTACCTGAATATTTTGACTTGTATGTATCTTCTCCCCCATTATTTTCTATCCAAGATTCAATTTCTTTAGCTGTAATTTCCTTAACTTCTTTCTCGGAATATTTCAGGTTGGTAGCATTGATTACATAAGCTATAGCTTTTGGATTTATCAAATAATTTTCATACATCCGCCGATTAATAAACTTTGCTTTTCCATCACTTCTTTTTTTTATATCTTTTCTTTCATCCCCATTCTTACCTTCTCTATCTAATAAAAAACCAATCGCAGGTGGTATTAAACTTTGTCCTTTGGACAATTTTTCATATATTTTGAATGCTCTTCGAGATTCTTTACCTTCTAAATCACCTGTATTGATAAGCCCTAATATTACAGTTCCTAGGAGAGGTTTATCAAGAATTTTATTTACGATTAAAGGAAAGCAATTCTCTTCAGTTGGTCCTTCTACCCATAATATATCGTCAGCACCAAATACATCTGAAAGCCTCGCACCCACAGATGATAATACCTTTTCCATTTCTTCAGAATCATGTGTATCAACAGAGTAAATCTGACTTTCCATACCAGATTTTTCTAATCTAATTATTTTTTCTGGATTAATTGCAGATATTACAACAGGAGAGTGAGTGGAGACAATATATTGATGATGGGAGTATTTCTGCCGTAAAATGCTAAATAATTTACGAATCCCGCCAGGATGAATAGAACTTTGTGGCTCATCAATCAATATAACATGTGGTGACTCAGTTGAAAATACAAGAAAAATCAATGCCAAAATTTGGAATATTCCTTTTCCAGATTTTCGAAGTGGAATTGCCAAATCATCTCTTTCGGTCGAACGGTCGATATTCCATATTTTCACTTGCACATTAGTTTTTCCGCTAGTTGGAGCTGTGATTTCTTTAATGTCAGGAAATATGTCATTGATAATTTGCAGATAACGATTAAACTTAGCTTTATTGCTTGCAATAAGATTGTGTATTACTATTGGTAAATTTGAAAAATCTGGTTTTAATACAATATCTAAACCAAATTCATGTTCCCCAATCTTGTTTCTTTCATCCTTAATATAGATTATATTTTTTACGAATCTATCCATTAGTTGCTTAGATAATTTATTATTTCCATGGTGATTTGAGCCAATTTTGATAGGCTCATTATTTTGATTCACTTCAAATTTGATATTCGAATCTCCACCTTCATAAGGTGCATTAGTGAAACTAGACTCCACTAATCTTCCAGAACTGTACTTCCCGCAGATATTTATATTATCTGAACTAAATAAATCCTTGATGAAATCTTCAACAATTTGTTCATTACCAGGAATCATAGGTTGGGCAACATAAAACTCTTTATTATTTTTCATTACAAATTTTTTCAGTTCGCTTTGATTAATCCTTATTCCAAGTTGGACATTCGATGTCTGAATTATGGATGAATTGGCTTTTCCTTTAGTATTAAGACTTTGATGAGGATTATCAGAAAAATTTAGAGAGAGGGTTTGAAGCAAAGCTGTCTTTCCTGAATTGTTCTTTCCAACTATCACATTAAAATTTGGAGAAAAGCTAATATCTTGGGTTTTATTGAAACAACGATAATTCTCAATTCTTATTGATTCAATATTCATCTGGATTAAATCCTTTTCATCTGGAAGTAATTGGTAATAATCAATTGAAAAAAAGGGTAAGCCAGAAAGGACTCAATAATTAATAAAGGCTTTTAGTATTATCTCTAATGGACCCAATAAAGCTATTTCTCAGTTTATTGGATAATACTCTACCATACCCAGTCTGTTCCTGTATAAAACCAATATTGCAATTAATGATAACATGGTTATATAAACATAAATGTTTTCTGTGAGGCTTGAATGATTAACACAAACAAGACAAAATTGGCAGAAGAGTATTTATACAAACATACTGATAAAAAAATTAAGGTCATATCTCTGGATGAGTATGAAGAATTAACAGGATTAGAAGGTGTTAAAGAATATCATGGGGCATCTGGAAGGAGTGATAGTGATATATTCATCGCATTGAATCATAAATGTGTGGATATCCATGAACAAATCTATATCCATGAAGTATTGCATCATATATTAAGGTTTGAGGGTTATCCTGAAGCTCAAGTCAACTGGGATTTTGTTAATTCTAACTTTACCCCAAAATATCAACCTATCCTAAAAAAAATTCAAGCTAACTTTTCTTCAGTTATCGCCCATCCCGAAATATACAAAAGAATGAAAAATGTTTACGAACTTGATATGTCTCCATATTTTGATAGTTTAGTAAGAAACAAGAAAAGTAGATTCAATAAAATGCCAACGAATAATTATATAGAGCTAACATTTGCTAATCAGGAAAATATTCTTGATGGATTGGAATATTTTTATTATGACAAAAATCAAAAAGAAAAAATTGTAAAAATATTCAAGAGTAAATCAATGAGCGCATTCAAAGAGTGTCTTAATTTGTTTCAAATCATCAACTCAATAGGCATGTATAAGCCAAGCTCATGTAGAATAGCTGCAGAACAAATCAAGAATCAGATATTCATATATGGCGAGAAAAATAACATCGGTATAATAAATAAGGTTTGGAAATCAATTAAAATAATTTAAGTTTAACCATTCCAATAGATGATAATTCCATCTAATAACTACACCTCATTTTGGAAAAAACTACCAAAACAAACTTATAATTACTCTGCGAAAAATGCAATAGAGAGAAAGGGGATAAGATTGGATAATATTTTTCAGGAGATTCCTCTTAACTGTAATTATTCTTCCACATAAATAACTTGACAACTTACCTTTAATGCGAAATCTGAAGGAAGCACCTCAATGTAGAATTTTCCTGTTGCATTATCATTGGCTAAGATGTCGTTCTTTCCACTAACATTACTTAATCTTGCCCAGTAGCAAGAATCTAAGAAATCCGTACCTGCTTCCCCTTGATATAAACCTGGTTCAATATCACGTCCTACAATGTAGGTTCCTGCAGATAGTTCTTTTAAATATTCATCACGAGCTGGAACTTCTTCAATTGCAATTAACTCACATGCTGTCTCAAATGCTTTATCACTTTGAAGAACTTCCACGTAATATAAACCTTCAGCGTTCTCATTAGCTATAATGTCATCTTCTCCAGTAAGGTTTCTCAATCGAGCCCAATAGCAGGATTCAAGCAACCCTTCACCAGCCAGTCCAACATATATACCTGGGTCAATATCTTTACCAACGATATATGTTCCCTCTGGTATAAGTCCCTTAACCTCTGTTGGGGTTGGTTTGGGTGTAGAAGTAGGTTTAGGTGTATTTGTTGGTTCAGGCGTATTCGTTTCAGCTATTATTGTATCCTCTGTTTGTTCCTTCTCTTCTACATCATCACCTGAAATTTCTAGCTCCTCCTGTGTTTCAACTAATGTCCTTACCCTCTCATCACCCTCGGTTTCAGTTTCGCAGGCGATAATCGCCAAAACTAAAACAAACACAACTAGAAGCAAATATATAACCCTTCTTCCTTTCTCTTTTTTTTCAAACATAAATCCTCCCCATAACATTTCTGTATACAGACTATATTGCAATTAATGATAACATAATTGTATAGACAGATATCCCTTCATTCTTTATCAATATTTTAGGAATAATGAAAACATCAGAAATATTAATAAGAAAAGCCTTGAACCAATTACATGCATACGATCATTAATTTAGTAATATCTCTTTTTGGACTTCAAGATGGTAGAAAAAATTAACCAGAAACTATCTAAATTAGCAGATAGAGCAAGGGAAATAGCTTTTAAGGAATTTAAAATACCTTTGGATTATTCACTGAACAGTCTAGTAAAATTGGAAAAAATCATTGAACTGGAATCTAATAAAATTACTGAGAAAGAAAATAATGACATTGAAAACTCTTCAAGAATCTGGGGAATATTTTTAGGAGAAATAATACGTCAAAAATATAGCGGTGACTGGACTGTTAAAAATAATAGGGTCGTATTATCCCTGTTAGGAAACAACATTTCTCCAATTCAATTCATAAAAAATAGATTCTTAGGGACAACAAAGTTATCTGTCAGTGAATATCATGATGAAATACAAAGAAGATTGAATATGAATAAACCAAAACACTATGGAAAACAAGGGGGGAAAGAGGTCCAAGAAAGTATTTTCCATAGCAATTCGAATTTAGCAAGAAATATATATCTTGTTGGTTCAATATTATTAATAATTGGAGCATTATTGCCTTGGGCTAAGATGACCACAACATTTGGAACTATGTCATTAGCTGGATATGAAGGTGATGGAATGATAAGTGGAGGAATAGGTGTCTTATTGTTAATAGGGGGCTTGTTATCAAAAGGAAAACTAAATAAACCATACTCAATTGCAGGAGCAATTTTTGGGGGGATATCTGGTTTAGTTGTAATTCCAAAAATTTTCAGTATAGGTAGTATTACATCTGAAATTGCATATGCTTCTGTAGGAGCAGGGATATATGTAAGTGTATTGGGGGTAATTCTGGTTATTGTTGGTGGAATAAAGAAAGTTGAGTAAAGGAAGATACGCAAATTTCTCTCCATGTAAACCAAGTAGGTAAAGCGTATGAAAAAATGCCCATATTGTGCAGAAGAAATGGATGAGGAAGAAACATATTGTAGATATTGTGGAGCTGATCTGAAATTAAAAGAGCCAGTTCAAAATCTTTCAAAAAATAATTCTCCTAAGACCTTTTTACTTACAAGAGTATGGGGTTTCTTTCAAATATTAGGAATGTTCTTATTTATATATGGGTTCTTTTCAAAAAATGATATTCTAATCAAATTGGGGGGAGGATTGATGGTATTTGAAGATATTGTTTCAATTATAGAAATTCCATCAAGAATTGTATTCTATTCCATCATATATTTATTAGCTGCAGTAACTGCCACTCTTTTTTCAGCTCCTTGGTATATTGGTATTTTTTGGTTAATTGCCACTTTTAGAGTAATCGATTTACCTAATAACTTTCTCAAAATTATTAATCCCCATTCTTTTGAAAAAGAACAATATTGGTTCCTTGTTAGACAAATGAGAAAATTTAGTAATATAGACAAACAAGATAATAGAGGTTAAGTAATCATAATTAGAACTTTCTTCAATAAAGTGGCATTTTACTTCGATTATATTATCCACATTGTTTTTGCATATTTTCTGACTAAGCTATTGGACAAGTTGGCAAATAATGGAAAACAAGACAATAAATTTTGATAATAATTCAAAGTCTAATAAAGAAAAATACTATGTGATATTAGAAGAACGTGAGGCGAATCTAGAATACGCTGGGACGATTTGGAATAAGCCAAAACAAAATGCACCAGGTCGTTGGATTCAAGACACGTGGATATTTCTGTCATCCCTAAGAGACATATTAGCGGATTATTCGTCAATACTAGGTGTTATGTTTAATGAAAACAAATCCCTTCTCTACAGAGCAGAACATAAAGGTGAACCCAATTTAGCAAGATTTGATTATCCAAAAGAATATTATCCAAGTGTTGGGACGATGTTGTATCATCATACAGGAGATACTAAAGGTTTACACAATGTTGTAAAAGAAGCCAGACTTCTTTATCAAGTTACAGAATGGTCTAAATCCAACCTAAGAAAGTTTTCTTCTGATTGCCTAATTAGGGGGTATAAAAAATTGAAAGCTAATTCAGAAACAAATCCCCCAAAGTGCATTCTGGAAATAATTAATTTTCTCCAAATACCGAATGATAAATACATGATGGACATTGAAGGGAAATTTGAATCTCAAGAAGACCATCATGAGTGGAAGAAACAATACGAATTGCAAACTAAATTATTAGATGAAATAAAAAGAAGTCAGGAGAGGTTTGATAACGAATGGTGGCACCTATTAAACAGTGCAAAGATGGCACTAAATGATTTCTCTTTTGATAGACATCTCGACGCTGCAAAATCAATAAGATTTGCAATTTCACTAAATTATCTAAGAAATGATAAAGGATATTTAAATAAAGAAATTGTGAAAAAAGAAAACACCTATGTTATTTCAAAAATGAATTTAGAGCTAAATTGGCAAGCTGAACATCTTGAATACATACTTGGAGAATAGAGACAACTCTGATAGAAACAAAACTTGCATGACTCGAAAAAATGCAATAGAGAGAAAGGGGATAAGATAGGATAATTTTTTTTGCTAAGTACTATAATAAGATTATGATGTTTCCTGTTAGTAGGAGTTATCCATGTCTGAAGAGAGAATGCACAAATTATTTAGTCTAAATACTGTATTTACACCAGCAACTCCAATAGAGAAAAAACAATTTTTCGCTGGTCGTATAGAACAGATTCGAGATGTATTAGATGCAGCGATGGAACCAGGGAGACATGCAGTGATATTCGGTGAACGCGGTGTAGGAAAAACATCACTAGCTAATATAATCTCTGAAGAATTACCAGATAGTTTAGTCCTAAGAGTATCAACAGACTCAACAACACATTACAATACTCTGTGGAGGAAGATATTTCGGAGAATAATTTTTTCCAGCGAACAAAAGAAGGGTTTAGGGTTTGTAGCAGATAATGGAGGTAAAGAAGTATTTCCGATTAGTGAACTATTACCAAAAGATGAAACCATAACTATTGATGATGTAATATTAATTTTTGAAAAATTCAATATATCAATATTACTAATTATTGATGAGTTTGATAGATTATCTGATACTCAAACTAAAACATTAATTGCAGATACTTTAAAATCTTTCTCGGATACGGGGGAACCTATTACAGTTGTTCTTGTAGGTGTAGCAAATACCGTCACAGAATTAATTGGAGAACACCCCTCAATTGAAAGAAATATAAAACAGATAAAGTTACATCGTATGACAAAAAAGGAATTAGCCCAAATTATTGATAATGGGATTGAAATACTGGAAATGGAAATTGATGAAAATGTAAAAACGAAAATTACGAGTTTATCTCAAGGCTTTCCACATTTTACCCACTTATTATCAAAGTATTCCGCTAAAGAAGCTATTGATGAAGATAGAAATCTAATAAATGAGGTAGATTTAAAATTGGCTATCGAAAAAGCAGTAGACGATACCCAAGAAAGTATCAGAAAAAAATATCAAATAGCTACAATTGCTTCAAAAAAGGAAACCCTATTTCCTTATGTATTGCTTTCTGCTGCAATAATAGAAACAGATGAGTTTAATTCTTTTCGGGCGAGTGATTTAGTAAAGCCTATGCGAGAATTGACAAAAAGACCAGAAATTGAACTTCCATTTTTTACATATCATATAGGTAAGTTAAGCTCAGATGAAAGGGGAAATGTCTTCGAAAAGATTGGAGTTGCTCAACGACATAGATATAGGTTTTCAAATCCACTGATGAAACCATTCATAATCATGAGAGGATATAGTGACGGAATTATTGATGGTGAAACTTTGTTTGAACTTATATAAGATTGAATTCCTCAAAAACTGGATTATTTAAACTAAAAATTATTACTCTATATTTAATGACAGAATTGACTTTAAATCCCCGCCTTGATATAATCTTGATGCTCAGGAAAGGCAACAGCTTTTTAGCTTTCTAAGCGTACAATTTCATAGATTCCTGTTGAAATACAGGGGAAAAGTCCAACATATACGCGGGTGTGGCCAAGTGGTAAGGCATCAGCCTTCCAAGCTGACATTCACGGGTTCGAATCCCGTCGCCCGCTCTCTTTTATTCGCAGCGTTGAAAAATGAATTGGGCCCGTAGCTCAGCGGTCAGAGCGAGCGGCTCATAACCGCCAGGTCGCAGGTTCGAATCCTGCCGGGCCCACTGTCGTAAACCTCTGGTTTGCTTTCCTGAGAACGGGACACCCCGTTCTCTTTTTGATTGCTCACATGTCTCTGATTTCCTGCGGTTCTTTCCTCGCCACGTTCTCCCTCCTCTCCCATGGCCTACCGCGAGAGGGTGATCCTGGCTCTGGACAACATCTGATCTTGCTTGAGCTCCACACAGCGTAGATTCTCCGTGGGGGAGACCACTTTTTTGGGCCAGTTCTTGAATGGAAGGGTCTATTTGCCCTCCGGGTAAAAAGTGACCCCCAGGGTACCGGGTCCAACATGGGCGCCGATCACCGGGCTGAGCTCGTATTGGTGCAGTTCCTGACAGGAAACGCATTTTTCAAGCTGCGTTTGTAGTTCTTGGAGCGTTTCCTCCGCGTGGGCATGGACCACGCCGGCGTGGATGGGCTGTCCGTCCGCCTCTTCCTGAACCAATTCCAGCAAGCGTTGGATGGCTTTGCGCTTGGTACGGATGCGTTCCAGAGCATCGATCGTGCCCTCCTCGGTGAAGGTGAGGATGGGTTTGATGCGCAATGCCGTGCCCAGATAGCGGCTGGCGCCGCCGATCCGGCCACCCTTGTGCAGGTATTCCAGGGTGTCGACCACGAAGTATGCGCGGATGCGGTCAGACACGCTTCGCGCAATCTCCGCCGCTTCGTTCAGACCGGCGCCGTTTATTATGGCCCGCCCCGCAGCCATCACGACCAGGGCCAACCCGCCGGAGGTGATCCGGCTGTCCACCACTTCGATCGGGACCTGATTGAATTCCTCCGCCGCTGCCTGCGCGGAGCTGACCGTGCCGCTGATCCCGGAGGAGATGAGGGGGACTAGGATGCCGTCGCATGCCGGGGCCAGCTCCTCATACATGTGAAGGAATTCCGAGATGGCCGGCTGGGATGTAGTGGGGATGGGCGCTCCGTTGTTTAGTTGGGTGTAAAAGTCAGCTGGCCTGATTTCGACCCCGTCCAGGTAGGTTTCTCCTTTCCAATGGAGTTTGAGGGGCAGGACGTGGATATCGTACTTCTCAATCATATATTCCGGGAGATACGCTGAGCTGTCTGTGATGAGAGCGATGTTTGCCATAAAAACCTCCAATCGAAAAAAACGAAAAAATAGATGAAATAAAAAGCCTTTTATACGTCGTGCGGGTCTCGTTTGGCGAAGACGATATGAGAAACCTGGCGGGTGAATTCGCGCAGCAAGCGCTGTTTTTCCTGGCCGAGGTGTTCCAGCAAGGTGTGGTATTTGCCGCTTTGTTCGGAGAGGTAGTCCGCTGCCTGCTGGTTGACGCGTTCTACCAGGCCCAATGAGATCCCGATCCCGGGGAGGGCGCTGAGATCGATTTCCCCCGGCAGCCCCAGGCTGTACAGCCTCTGCAAAGGTTGGCTGGATTCGGCCCTTTCCTTGATGGACCCCAGGGCGAGGATGATGGCCGTGCTCATTTCCGTGAGGTAAACCAAAGGTGACTTGGTCTTCGGGAGTTTGTCAATGAGGTCTTGGAGGTAGGTCTCATACCCTTTGGGTCTAATTTTTTCCAGCTGGCCTAAGATGTGGTTGGCAGCTTCTTCCCAAGATTCCATGTCCTGGTTTTCTATATCCAGATGGGGATGGAGGGTGAGTGCCTTCTGGGTGGGGTGGAAGTGCACGGTGGAGCGGCCCGGTCCCCGGTCGCCCTCCGGCAGATGATACTCCGAGCGGACATACCCCTGCTCCTCCAACAAGCGCAGCATTTCATAGACGGTGACCTTGCCCAGATCCAGCGTGTCTGCCAGGTCTGTGTAATGCAAGGCTTGGTTGGCCTGCTCATGCTGCTCCAGAAATTGAGATAAAAATTCGCTCTGTCGTCTCGTCAATTCAGCCATAGTGCCCCTTTTCCGAAAAATCCGAAAAAATTATATCATGAAAGAGGATTGAGAACCAGCCTGTCCAGAAGGGAAAGTAACTCCTTCATTTCTGGTGGAGGGTCATATGATTCTATTGTGGGGATGGACTTCTTTTCAGCCAAGTGGCAGGTCGGGAAAAGATTAAAGGAGGTTGCGGAGAACGGACCACAGCGTGCGGGGGCGAAGGGAACGGCGAACTACCTGCCGGTAGGGTGCATGGGCGGATACAGCCTCAAACAGCGCCCTGCGGAGATCTGGGTTCGTCTGGGCTGCTCTCAAGACGGGGTCCAGTAGATGAAAACGGGCCAGGGTGATGGTCAGGATGCGGATTCCCTGCCCATAAGGCAAATCCCGGATGATATCCTGGTTTGCGGTCCGGTAATGGTCGTGAAACGCTTGCCTGGTGATCCCCACGGTGAGGATGGTTTCGGCGGCCCGGATGCCGCTCTTCACCGCTGAGGTGACCCCTTTTCCCTTAAAAGCCCGTACCAAACCCGCAGCGTCCCCTATAGTGACGTAGCGATCGCCGTAAAACCCTTTCGCCAGAGAGGTTGGGAAACGGCCCTTGAAAAAGCGAAAGTCCTCAGGGTGATAGCCCAGAGGGGAATCTTTGAGGGGGAGGACTGTCTGCACCATGGGAAAGTTAAGGAATTGCCTCATCAAATCAGTATCCACATTCTGTCCGGCGATATTGATCGCCAGGTGTTCCCCTTTTGGGGTGATCCCCCCGAACTCGATCCTGGGGTGGGGAGGGAGGAAGGCGTGGATGCCCATGATGAATGTTTCCATGTCCTCTGGCTGGGGATGGACTTTGGTGACGATGGAGCTCAGGGCCCGCGGCGGGCGATAGGGGGAATGGCGAGCGAGCATGGCAGCACTGCCCTCATCAAGCCCAAAGGCGCCGACCAGGACATCGGCTTCAAGGGGTACGTTTTCCGTGTAAATCACGACCCGGTCATTGTGGAACTCAAGATCGACAGCTCTGGCAGAGAGGACATCAACCCCGCGTTCCTTGACCGTTTCCAGCATGTACATATCGTATTCGATTCGCCGCAGGGCAAGGGAGGGGACATCTTCATCGTCGATGATGATGCGTTCATTTTCTGTATGCAGGATGTAGCGTTTGATGGTCCGCTTGCTGAGGTAATGGGGGAAGGGCACTCCCAGAGATGTTTCCAGCAGCTCCGGTAAAGGCGGGGAGAGGACGCCGATGCATTGATTGTAATGCTGTTCGCCGGTGAATTGCTTGCCTTCCACAATAGTTATGTGGATCTTTCGGTCCATCTCTCCAGCCAGGGACTGCAGGGCCAGCGCGCAAGCTGTCCCTCCCGGTCCTCCGCCGATGATGACGACGTGCCCACCTGCTGGAAGTGTTCCTGCACCTGACATCTGACCCTGTTCTCCTTATTGAGCTGGTAAAAGAAGACCGCTGAGTGCAGCGGGTTGCAGGCCCATGCGGATCAAATCCCGGTAGGGTTCGTCTCCGGTAAACATCCCCCACACGATGCGGATATGGGCTTGCGTCTTTGCAGATTGGTCCATTTCCGCCTGCAGAGCGCGGACCCAGGCGTTTAGCAGACGGGGTTTGTTGAGCATGAAATCCCAAAATGAAAAGAGGAATTTCCCGTAACGGTTATCCCGGGCGATGCCCTTACAGTAGGGAGCATAATGCTTTCTGAATGCGTTTTTTGAGATCCCTTTCTCGATCGCCACCTGTATGGCTTTTTTCGATGTGTATAGGGCGGACCCAATGCCGTCTTTGTACAACCGAGAAACCGCAGCGTCGCCCACCGCCGCCCAACGATCGCCGTAATATCCATGGGCTGGGCCGACAGCAATGCGCGGGTTACAGCCGCACAGGCTGCTGTCTTTTGTGTATTCCAAACCTTGTCGAAGCCCCTGGGTGATGATGAAGTCCTGGATTGAATCACGGGTCATATTCTCCCCCAACAAAGAGATGTTCAGATAATCGTCTTTGGGGATGATGGCCCCAAATTTCAACCCCGGCGGGGATTTGAAGTAGGTATTGACCTGGTCGACGGGCCAGCCTTTGGGACGGAGAATCTCGTCCTGGGCCATGACTTCCGTTTTGGGGGCCCGATAACCGAACGCAGGGGAGAGCGGGGCATGGCTGTTGACGCCGGTGGCAAGGACCAGGAAATCGACTTCATATTCGTTCAAAGCGGTTTCGATCATAGGTTTGTAAGCCCGGCGGACGTTCACCACCCGGTGGGGGATGTGTCGAGCGCCCCTGTCAACGGCTTGGCATAGGATGAACCCATCCAGGCTTGCCAAGGGTTTGCCCTTCAGCAAGCGAGGGCCCCCACAGCGGAAAATGGTCACGATGCGCCGGGATGGATCCGGCTGGCGGACTCGGATCACTCGCTGATCCAGATGAAGGGCATAGCTGTGTAGTTCGGATTGGATGATCCGTTGGGGAAGCTCAATCCCCAAGTCGTTCAATCCCCTTGTGACCCGGGAAGACAGAATTCCCGCACAGCGGTTGCAGCTGTCAGGGCCGGGCTTGTCGAAATCGCGCGGCTCGAAGATCAAAATCTCAGGGGAAATGTCTCCCTCTCTCTCAACCTGAAGCAGGTGTAAAGCCGCAAAGCTCCCCGCCGGTCCCCCTCCGACGATGCCGATTCTGGGATGGGATTCACTCTTTAAATTCATTTTGACCGGTTTTTGTGAAGGTTAGGCAAGCAGAAAGCTTGACCTCCATGTCGCTTGCCAGTAACGGATCCACATTTTGACTGTTAAAAGGAGCGGGTGGCATGACAGTTCCTGTATTGTGAATTGTAACATTACCTATGCTGGGTGAAAAAAGCGACCTGTGTTCACCGCTTGCCATTCGCGTATGCATTCTATAAAGTTTGATTTTGTGGGAAAGCCCTATTTTCATCAGGCCAGGACCGCCAAGGAATTATGTTAAAATTGCTCAAACGGGAACCATGATCATTGACGATAAAGGGGATGATGGGATGGGTTTTATTTCCGGCCGATATCATTCACCGACGATCGATTGGAATGGAGAGTTGAGATAAGGAGGGTTGAAAATGGTCAACACTGGGGTGATTTTGTTCGTTGAAGCCATGGCCATGTATTTTCTCGTTCTCGGTGCCCATTCTTTTCGTCACCGCTTTGGTAAAGCATACTTTTACGCTTTACTTGGTGGGACCACAGCGGTCATGTCCTGGGTGACGGATGCTGGAGCCCAAGTTACTGTGGCTGGGATCACATTCATGGTCGGTTCAACCGTGTTTTATACTGCGCTGCTTCTGGGGGTTTTTGTGGTTTATGTCTTCGATGGGCCCAGGAATGCCCAAATTGCTATTTCTACGGTGATGATCATTTCGATTATGATGCCTGTAATCGCTGCTGTTCTTCACTACCAATCTGGGTTGATTGGTGGGGGAGCTTTGGAGCGAGTCCCTGTCCCCAGCCTGCGAATTAACACCGCTTCTGTGATGACCACTTTTATTGACTTGATTTTCCTAGGTGTCGCTTGGGAATACTTGGGTAAACCTGGGTTTAAGATAAAACTTTGGTTGCGCAGTTACCTGACCTTACTCGGTGTCATGGTTTTGGATGTCTTCATTTTCAACACGGGTGCTTTTGCGGGTACGACGGGGTACACGAGCATTATGCAAGGTACCTTATCGAGCCGTATTGTGATCTCCCTGGTTTCATTTCCTGTTCTTTATGGGTATTTAGCATGGTAGCAAAAAAAGGAATCCATGACCATTGTCAACCGCCCTGTGCTGTCCATCCTCCAGCGGTTATTTCGGGTCGAGGAGGAATTGTCTCTGGCACAAAAAGAGATCGAGCGCCGGAAGGCAGCAGAAAGAGAAAGGGATCGAGTGATCGAGAAGCTGAAAGAGAGCCAGAAACAATACAAAATCCTCAGCGAAAAATACCGCAAGGCTTCCACGACAGACGATCTCACCGAAGTGCCGAACCGCCGTTTTTTTAATGAGGCTTTGAAGAAAGAATGGAAAAGGGCCGTCCGGCAAAAGCGTCCCATTTCGGTCCTGATCATGGATATCGATAATTTTAAAGAATATAACGATCACGAGGGGCATGTGGCGGGAGATCGATTGTTAAGGGATGTGGCCCAAACCCTATCTGAAGTTCCCCAACGTCCGGGAGACCTATTCGCTCGCTATGGGGGGGATGAATTCGCAGTCATCCTTCCCAATACGAATAAGAAGGGCGCTATAAAGGTAGCGGAAAACTGCAGGAAGAAGATTAAGGAAGCTCAATTCCCAAACGAATATGCCCCGGGCAAGGGTTATGTCACGGTGAGCATCGGTGTATCTAGCACTGTCCCTGAAGGGGATTTCCCCTTTGTAGAGATCGTCCATAATGCGGACAAAGCCCTTTTGGAGGCGAAGGAAAAGGGAAGAGATCAATTCTTGTACCAACCCTCTTGACCGTCCGGCAATTGGAAAAGAAGAAGACATTACCTCATCGGATTGGGGGGGAAGACTTTATTTCGGAAGTTACTGGAACAGCTCCAGGTATTTCCCATATCCCTCTTCTTCCATGTCCTCCACAGGGATGAAGCGCAACGCGGCAGAGTTGATGCAGTATCGCAACCCGGTGGGTTGGGGCCCATCATTGAAGACATGACCGAGGTGGGAATCCGCCACTGAACTTCTTACCTCTGTCCTCATCATGCTGTGGCTGGCATCTTTGACTTTAAACACGGCATCGGGCTCAATGGGCTGCGTGAAGCTGGGCCAACCAGTTCCGGATTGAAATTTATCCAGAGAGCTGAACAGGGGCTGGCCGGAGACGATATCGACGTAAATGCCCGGATCTTTATTGTCCCAGTATGCGTTGTTGAAGGCCGGTTCAGTGCCGTTTTCCTGGGTGACGTAATACTGCAGTTCGGTGAGGGTGGCTTTCAGTTCCTCTTGGGAGGGTTTCTGGTATGTCCCTTCTGGCCCATCCTTGTCTGCCAACCCATCCTCGTCGCCCCAGATTTGGGAAAGGACCTCTTCCCACCCGGAAGCTGACTTATAACGCTCATATTCTTCCGATTTCTTTTTGAAATAATCCTGGTGGTACTCTTCAGCCATGTAGAAGACCTCGTAAGGGCGAATTTCAGTGACGATGGTCTCTTCAAAGCGCCCGGAACCCTCCAATTTCTGTTTCGATCGTTCCGCGATTTGCCTTTGTTCCGAGTTGTGATAGAAGATGGCGGATGTGTATTGATTTCCACGGTCCACGAAGCCCCCCCCAGCATCGGTGGGGTCAATCTGCCGCCAGTAGACATCTACCAGTTCCTGATAGGAGATGATTTGCGGGTCATAAGTGATTTGAACCGCTTCGAGGTGCCCGGTTTGGCCCGTCGCCACCTGGTAATAGCTGGGATTCTCGAGTTCGCCCCCGGTATATCCCGCAACGACATCAATCACCCCCTCCAGCTTTTCGAAGGGAGGCTCCATACACCAAAAGCAGCCTCCGGCAAAAGTGGCCAGGGCGTCCCCAGGGGATGGGGTGGGTCCAGCCTGAGGCGAGGTGGATGCTGGCTTCTCTTCTCGGGGTGTCTCCCCCTGCCAGGGAAGGAAGAGGACCAGTAAAGCGATGATCACAACTGCTAAAAGGGGAAACAGAATCTTTTTCATAATACATTCACCTGTAAAGTCAATCCTTGCCGATAAAATTTACTTCTAATGTTTGGGTTCCTGATTTATTAATCTGACACAAGGTTAGGCACTTCTTTTACTGAGGACCCTGCCCTTTTGAACGGTTGTGATTGGATCCTTCATATTTACTTTATTGATGCATTATCCTCCCCACATCTTACCAACACTCTGCCTTGAGATGTTTAATGGAGGATTAATGGTGGGATCAAATGCCTTGATGAAGGTTTTCCATCGTCCCCTTTCCCTCCTACAAAGGCTCTCTGCTCTCGTATTGAAACACGGCCCCTTTTCAAGAAAGTTTAGGTCAGAAAGGGAGGAACAAGCCCTCTTATCATCCGCGGTTAATCGAAGTCGTTTATAATGGCATAGCGGGGGTAAGCAAATGGGATAGAAGTGGAGGGCAAATTGAAGGGTTTTGGATTGATCCACTTGTTCACCTGGATAGTGTGCTCATATACCCCCTTCATTTCTAACCGAGAAAACGCGCGATCGGCTTACCACGAACCTTGAGATCCCGGAGATAGCAGGCGAGTGTTTTCTGAGGTTGATTTAATATGAAAAATAGTCTGGTGGCTGTCATCCTCCTTATCATATGGGCAGGGGTGCTGGGTTCCCGACCTGTGGAAGCGGCAGAAGACGCCCAAAGCTGGGAGAAGATCCACCCGGAAGTAGAATATGATTTCTGGGATTGGCAGTGTTTGGATTCTTTTTTAGAACCCCCTGTGGAGAAAATCCCTCCCCGGGAGGCGATGAAAATCACGCCCTCCCCGTCCAATTCGACTGTGCCTTGGAAACAGCCCGACCCTGCACTTGCCTCCCTTCCTTTTCACTATCTGGAAGTGACCGACAAACGGGTGCCGCTTTACCCCACTCTGGATGCTGCGGTGGCGAAGAAGAAACCGTCCCGCCACCTCATTCCGGGTTTCGATTATGTTTCTTTTGACAACCAGGTCATGGTCAAGGGCAAATGGTACTACCGCATCTCCCCGCAGTTCTGGATGCCGGGGGGCGAGGCTACCTACCTGGGGAGGATCCCCACCTTTCAAGGGTTGGTTTTTGAGGGGACACCGGGGGCGGATTTCGGTTGGGTGCTGGCGGAGGTGGAAAGCATATCCTCACCGGAAAGTGAACCGCCTTCCTACACAGGAAACACCTACGGTCGATATGATGTGGTTTGGGTATTAGAAGAGAAGAAGGAGGGAGGTGTCGATTATCTGCGGATTGGAGAGGGGGAATGGTTACCGGCGGACCGTGTGGGAAGGGTGACCCTGCAAGAAAGTCCGCCGGAGGGAGTGGAGAGTGAGCGGTGGATTGATATCAACTTGGAGCAGCAGACGCTGGCTGTGTACGAGGAGGGCGAACTGGCTTTTGCCACCCTGGTATCCACTGGCGTGGAGGGCAACTGGACCCGACCGGGTACGTTCCAAATTGAAACCGTGAAACGCAGTGAATTGATGCGGGGCTCCTTTGCAGCGGATCGTTCAGATTATTACTATCTGGAAGATGTGCCTTGGACGATGTATTTCGACCAGATGCGGGCTTTGCACGGCACGTACTGGCATGACGCCTTCGGCAGACCTCACTCGCGGGGCTGCGTCAACCTTTCCCCCGGTGACGCGCATTGGATCTTCAATTGGGCAAAGGAAGGGGATTGGGTTCATGTCCATGATCCGTCTGGGGAGACACCGGAGGATCCTGCGCTGTACCATGCCGGAGGGGCTTAACTCGGATCATGAAGATATCCATGAACGCTGACTCCTGCAAGTAAGATTTACCACTAAGCAGCCCTCGCTTATTTTTGGGCTTAGTGAGTTATAATACTTTCTAATTATCTGAAACCGAAAAAATCAGGAATGGGGGCGGGTTAGTTTGATCATCGATTTCTTCCATTGGAACAGGATGTAGAGGAAAAGCTTATGGAACAAGAATCAAAAATAATTGGTAACGGCGGGGAGGATGTTCAGCGTGAGGGGTCTACTTCAAATAAGGAAAGACCGGCATTGACCATCGTTTTTCAATCCTGGGCGACTCCGATCATTGGCGTTTTGATGTTGCTTTTAGGGTTGTTGGGGGGCTATTTCGGCCGCCCTCTGATCACGGAGGGGGTGGAGCCTACACCCATCAGCGAGGTTGAATCCGATTTGGAAGAGGACCCGAACATCTCTCTATCTGAAGAGGACCGGGAAGCTCAAAAAGCGGTCTTGATGGATACCTTGATCGGGGAAATCCGCCACTTTCAAGGAGAAGCGGATGCGCCGGTGACCATCATCGAGTTCAGCGACTTTCAATGCCCATATTGCGGAGATTGGTCATCTGAGACGGGGAAGAAGATCAAGGAAGAATATGTCGAGGAGGGGTTGGTCCGCCTGGGGTATTGGCATTTCCCATTTCTGGGCAACCAATCTGTGTGGGCTGCCGAGGCCAGCGAATGTGCCGGGGAACAAGGGGCTTTCTGGGTGTACCATGATTACTTGTTCGGCCCTGAAAGTGGGGGAAAGGGATTTGACAAACAGAATCTGAAGGAATTTGCCGCGGCGCTGGATCTGGATACCGAGGCCTTCAACGAGTGCTTAGATTCGGGAAAGTTCAGCCAATTCGTTCAGGGTCAAAGGGGGATTGCCCAACAAATAGGTGTGTCAAGCACCCCCAGCTTTTTGATCAACGGCGAACCGATCATTGGCGCCCAAAAATTCCCCGTTTTTCAAGAAGTCATTGAAGAGGAATTGGGGGGGATCGCTGAGTGAGGAGATAGGCTTCACCGAAAAAGCATAGGAGCAAAGCAGCTGGCAAAGACCCTCCTGTTTGGCCCTCTCTGGCATGATTAGGGAGAAAAGGGTTGCCAAAGTCATACCCCTCAAAGCTGGGCAGCGAAGGATGAGATCTCGGAAGATGTTTTTGGATGGGAAATCGATTGGAATGAGATTGGAAAAATTGCTTTGGAAAGAGATGTGTCGGCTATGAAACGACCAGAAGCGAAGGTCCATATCCGGAGAGTGGGCTTAATTTCCCTTATTTTGCTGCTCATGCTGAGCGGTTGTTCTGACTGGTTGGAAGTCATCCCCTTCTGGGAAAAGACCCCCACACCCCAGCCGACAAACACACCCGAAGTCCGGGCTCATTGGTCCCCTTCGGGGTTGCCTTCCTTCACCATATCTTCCGCTGACGGGGAAGAGGGCGTACGAAGGCAGGCTGTGTTGGATACCCGAATTCCGGAGCGGGCGCGGGTCGATGTGATCACCTATGAAGTGAAGCAGGGGGATAACCTGTTTGCGATTGCTGAATCGTTCAATTTGAAACCTGAGACCATCCTGTGGGGGAATTATGATGTCTTGCAGGACAATCCGCGCTTTCTCGACCAAGGCCAGGAACTGAATATCCTGCCGGTGAATGGGGTCTATTACCAATGGCATGTGGGTGACAAATTGGACAAAGTCGCGGAATTCTTTGGCGTGGACCCAAAAGATATCTTGGAGTATCCGGGTAACGACTTTGATCTGGTTGAAATCGATCAAAAAACCCCTCGAATTGAAAATGGAAAATGGCTGATCATCCCGGGAGGGAAACGGGCATTAAAAGATTGGGGACCCCCGGCCATTACCCGGCACAACGCCGCCTCAGCATCCTATTACGGGTCGGGGTCTTGTGGTCTGATCTATGAAGGCGCGGTGGGGACGGGGTCTTTCGTATGGCCCACTGTAGCGACTTCGCTTTCCGGGTATGACTACCATCCCACCATCCACCCCGCAATTGATATCGCTGGCGCGGTGGGGAATGCCGTTTTCGCCGCAGACAGCGGGGTGGTTGTTTATGCGGGTTGGAGCGAGTATGGGTATGGTTACCTGATTGTCCTCGACCACGGCAATGGCTGGCAGTCCGCGTATGCCCACCTTAACGCGGTTGCTGTCACCTGCGGACAAAGTGTTTATAAAGGGACCCGGATTGGCGCGGTTGGGAATACCGGCAATTCGACCGGTTCTCACCTTCACTTTGAGCTCCGCCATTCGTCATACGGGAAGGTAAACCCGTGGAATTACGTTTCCCCGTGATTATTCAAGCATTTCCTCGGCGATGAGAATACAACTGGTGTGGGAAGATCGGATTCGTGGCTGCAAAGCACCAGGCTTGTGATTCACTTAAATCCGACAAGGAGATAGACCATGAACAAAAAGGATCCTGTAGTCGTGATCGGGGCCGGTATTGCCGGTTTGACAGCAGCTTACGATTTAAGTAAGAATGGATACGAGGTCCTGGTGCTGGAATCCAGGGACCGGGTTGGCGGGAGGATGGCGACGGTCGATTGGGAAGGCTTCAAAGTGGATATCGGGGCGAAATTCGTCACCACTTCGGACAAAACGCTGCTGGGGCTGGTCAGGGAGGTCGGTCTGGAGGACCAACTGGTCAAGGAAGAGGAGGGTTTAACGATCACCATTTACAGAGATGGCGAACTGCACTCCGCGAATTTCCTTTCCATCCTGTCCTATTTCCAGTGGAGCGGCGTCTCCCTTTCTGCCCGATTGGCGATGCTCAAGCTCCTGCCCCACTTCATTAAGTTAATTGGATTCCGGGATGTATATCACCTGGAAAGTGCGCCCCTTCCCGATGTGGACCAAACCTTTGAGTCGTTTTTCAAAGAAGAGATCAGTGAGGAGATGTTTGAATATTGGGCCATCCCCATGTTTGAAACCATGTGTTCCTATTCTGGAGAGGATGTCTCCCGGAAGGCGTTTTTAACGTTGATGGCTTCCTATCTCAACGCGGATTCGGTGAACTTTCAGGAAGGTGTGGGTGTGCTTCCTCAGGTGCTGGCGGAGAAAGTATCCGTGGAGTTGAATGCCAAAGTAAACCGGGTGGACATGTACGCGGATCGCAGCGGGGCAGAGGTAGTGTATACACAAAATGGGAGCGAAAAATCGCTCTCCGCCCGGACGGTAGTCGTCGCTGTGCAGGGAAATCATGTCCTGGAATTGTTTGAGGATCCCCGCCCTGCCTGGCAGCGCTTTTTCCCACAGGTGAACTACAGTGTGGGTGCGCTCCACTACCATGTCCTGGAGACGAGTTATCAACCTGAAGTGGAGGGCACGTTTATCCCGCGGTCCACGGGTCTGCCGCTAAACAGCATTTCTTTTGAGGTCTATAAAGAAGGCCGCTGGCTGCTGCTTACCGATCCCAGCATTTATCATTACAGCATGGAGAAACCTGAGGACCAGTTGGTCTGCGAAGCGGTGGAAACGGCGGTCCAGATCTTCCCCCAGATCCAAGGAACCTTTGCTGGGCATCAGCTCTTCCGTTGGCCGGAAAAGGTGCCTACTTTCCGCGCTGGGTATTTAGATGCTTTGTGTGAATTCTGGGAGGATCCTCAGGAAGGCCCGGTCTATTTCTGCGGGGATTATTTCGCCGGACCCAGCACAGGCGGGGCATTGTATACCGGATTGGAATGCCCGCAACGGATACGGATGTCGGAGGGGCTCTAAGGTCCTGTGTGCTGGGGTTTCGGCCCTTGATTTATTGATATGATTAGAGCTGGCGGATTTCGCCAGCTCTTTATTTATATGTTTCCGAATAAAGGGGATTCCGTTGCCGGGGAAAGCCCGGGGATTTTTCGTTGATATAATGAAGCAATCAACATCCACCACATAAGGGTTCTTTTCCGGGAGGCAACCGATGGCCAACATCCTCCTTTTCGGGGTTTTCAACCTCTTTTTCTTTCAAGTGCTGGCTGATTTCGTCCATTTTCTATTTGCATTTGGATTGTTAGGGACCAGCATTCCCCCAGAGATCGTCTGTGTTTTGTTTTTGTTCACCCCCATATTCTTGTTTGCCTTTCGGAAACGCATCCCACGGGGGTGGATCTTGCTCTCCGGCTTTGCAGTTCTGGGTGGTAGGGTGATTGAACCCCTCTTGCATACCCGGGGGCGCATGTTGGTTTCCGGATGCAGCCTGGGGGCCTTCTTATTCTTTCTTCCTGCTTATCTCTGGTTTCAGGCGCAGAGAGATGTCCGCAGCCGGGGTCTTGATCTGACCATGGGTTTGATGTTGGGATTAGCCCTCTCCATTCTCTTCCGTGGTGCAGGTTCCGGGATCGACATCTCCACCTGGGGTTGGTTCCAGGTCATCGGGTGGGGGCTGACGCTCGGGGCGGCGTTTCTACTCCGCCGGGATGTATTGGCCGGAGTGGTCGAGGATCCAAAGGTGGAGGCTCAGGGTAGGGGAGCTCTGACCCCCGCCAGCCTGGGGTGGATGGCAGTGGTGACAACTCTCTACTTCGCTTTCACCGCACCCAATGTGCTGGCTCGTTGGACGGGGGCTGATTACCCCCTCATCGTCCTCGGACTGGTGGTCGTATTTTCCTCTTTCGCTGCCTTTTATGCTCTGGTTCCCAGTTTTCGGAAGTTGCTTACCCCGACAGTGATCGTCATCGGGAACCTTTGCTTTGGCCTGGCGATGACCCTGACCATTTTGCCCCACCAACTTCCTTTTCCCGATCAGCCTGGGGCCTACCCATTGTATGAACCCCCTGTGCCGTTTGCCGCGTATATCCCTCTGGTTTTGATGATCCTCTCCTTCCCCATCCTTTTTGTGGATGTGGACCTGTTTTACCGGGTCCTTCTGAAGCGGAAAGTGGATCCCCCTGCCTTGGGTGGGAGTTTCACCCTGGCTGCTGCGTTTCTCTTGGTGATGATCTTTGGGCATGTTTTCACGACCGTGTATGATTACATTCCTGTGGTGGGCCCATTCTTCCGGGACAAATTCTGGGCCCTGCATCTTGCCTTGGGACTTCTCCTGACTTTGACCGTCTGGATTTTGGCTGGAAAGGTGGATTTAACTCAGTTCAGAAACGCAAAGAATCATACCCCTGCAGTGCTCCTTCTGGGATTGATCAGCCTGGGTTCTATCGCGGGGGTAATTTGGCCCCGTCCCCTGTCCACCTTGCCTGCTGGACCGCGGTCCGGACTCAGGGTCATGACCTACAACATCCAGCAGGGGTTCAATGAGGAGGGGCAGTTGAACATGGATGGTCAGCTGGCGCTGATCCGGAAATGGGATCCCGATCTGATCGGGCTCCAGGAATCCGACACCAACCGCATTTCGGGAGGTAACGATGACCTGGTACGGTATTACGCGGATCAATTAGGGATGTACGCTTACTATGGGCCAAAGGTGGTCACCGGGACTTTCGGGGTGGCTTTGCTTTCCAAATACCCCATCAAATCCCCCCAGACGTTTTTCATGTATAGTGAGGGGGAGCAAACCGCGGCCATCCGGGCGGGGGTGGAGGTCGGTGGAAAGCAGCTGCAAGTCTTCGTCACCCATTTAGGCAATGAAGGGCCCATCGTCCAGCAGCGCCAGTTTTTGGAGGAAGTGGGGGATGAGGAGCGCGTGATCGCCATGGGGGATTTCAATTTCCGACCTCAAAGTGATCAGTATACCTTGACCACAGAAAGGTTGGTAGACGCTTGGAAGGAGAGGTGGCCGGAAGGGGAGGACGGCCGGGAATTGTGGGTGGAAGACCGCATCGATTATGTCTTCCTCGCGCCGAATCTGAATGTTGAGGATGCGCGGTACTTGCATGAACCGGCATCGGACCATCCCGCGCTGGTGGTGGATGTAGTCTGGTGAGAATGTGCCATTAATCATTTATAGAGGTCCAAAGATTTAGGATATTTTCCATAGCTTGATTTGTAATATTATGATGGGGTTTATAATATCGCTGGACCCCTTACGAACAGCGTGAATATCCATTTTGGAGAGGGCGTATGAGCCAGATCGGCGAACTGAATGAGCACCCCCTGCACGCTTCCCTGAAAAATTGGTATGCCCGGCCGGGTGACCAAGTGGAGGTGGCGGTGGACGGGTATGTGGTGGATATCCTGCAAGGTGGGGCACTAATTGAAATCCAGACCGGAAATTTTTCGACTGTGAGAGACAAACTCCGCGACCTGGTCCGGACCCATCCTGTGCGCTTGGTCTACCCCCTGGCGCAGGAAAAATGGCTCTATAAATTGCCCAAGCCCGGGTGGGATAGTCCGCGGCGGCGAAAATCACCCAAACGGGGGCGTGTGGAGGATGTCTTTCAGGAGTTGGTGAGTTTCCCGGATTTAATGCTCCAGGACCATTTCACATTGGAGGTGGTCCTGATCCAGGAAGAGGAGGTGCGCAAATTTACGGGGCGGAAAATGTGGTGGCGGAATGGGTGGGAACCTGAGGAACGCCGGCTGTTAGAGGTGGTGGAGCGGCATATCTTTCAAACGCCAAAGGACTTGGGGAGGCTGCTTCCAGATGGATTACCGGAGGAGTTCACGACCAAAGAGCTGTCTCAAGGGTTGGACGGTCCGCGCTGGATGGCCCAGAAGATGGCCTACTGCTTACGGGAGATGGGAGAGATCAACGCCGTGGGGAAACGGGGGCGGGCTATTTTATACGTCCGGTCATGACTATTCCTTGAAGACCCTTGGATCAGCAGTAGGAGGGTGGTTAGTGAGTATCCCGGTTGAAGCGAGATGAGAACATAGGGAAAGAAAAGTTAGGAGAAATTCAGTTAGATATAATAAAACCCTTCGTTAAATTCGAAATATGGAAAGGACAGTACATTTGCAGGAACCGACGGAGTTACCGCCGGAAAGAAACTCCTCCTCGACCATTCCCCGTTTACCACTGCATCTCTCGGTCATCGCCTTTACCCGGACCGTGCTCTACACCGGGCACCGCATGGTATATCCGTTTTTGCCAGTTATTGCCAGAGGGTTAGGGGTCACATTGGAGACCGCTGCAATTGCAGTGACCATCCGGTCAGCTCTGGGCGTGTTCAGCCCCATCCTCGGTTCTTTTGGGGATACCCAGGGTCGGAAGAGGGCCATGCTGGTGGGATTGGTCTCCTTCAGCTTGGGCGCTCTGATTGTGGCCCTTTGGCCGACTTTCACCGGCCTGTTGGTGGGGTTGATCTTGACCGGTGCGGGTTTGTTTTTCTTTGATCCAGCTATTCAGGCCTACGTGGGGGACCGGGTGGCTTATGAAAGACGGGCTATGGCTATGGCGGCGATCGAGTTAGGGTGGTCCGGCGCTTTTCTGTTTGGTGTGCCCTTGGTGGGATATGTGATCGAAAAAGGGAGGTGGAATGGACCCTTCTTTTGGCTGGCTGGTTTGGGATGTCTAGCCTTGTGTTTGGTGGTTTATATCCTTCCTGGAGATATCGCAGTAGCTGAAGGTGCGATCAGCCTTCGAAAGGGGTTAAAAGAGGTTCTCACCCATCGAGCCTCCCTGGCTGCGCTCGGGGTGACTTTAGTGATGATCACGGGCGTCCGAAACGTCATGATCATTTACGGGGCTTATTTTGAGCGGTCTTTTGCCTTGTCAGCTGACCGGTTGGGTGCGGTGTCGTCAGTGATCGGTGTTGCAGGTATTGTGGGGTTGGTTTTGGTGGGAATCATCTCCGATCGACTTGGAAAGCGTTTATCAATGATCTTAGGGTTAGGTGTCAACCTCCTAGCCTCTTTTTCCCTGCCCTTTCTTGGAGATCGGATCATTTTAACTTTGGTCGCTCTTTTTATCTTCTCTGTGGCTTTTGAATTCTCAATTGTGACTGGTTTTTCCTTACTCAGCGAATTGCGTCCCCAGGCGCGGGCGACTCTGATGGCTTTTAACGCCGCGGCAATCTCTGCCGGGGATGCCGTAGGCAGTTTTGTGGGCTCGCGAATTTTCTCAAGTGGGATTGGCTATAACGTTGCGGTCAGCGTGATCATGGATGTCCTGGCCATTATGACACTGTGGTTTCTTGTCCCCGCAGATTGGGATTGAAATGGATCCATATCTTTTTGTATCGGTTGATCATTTTCTTCTGTACATTTCAGAGTTTTAAAATAAAATGTTTATTGCACAGGCCCAACCCACATCGGCTGTCCTTTACTGCTGGATTGTGAAGAGGACCTGGTCTCCCTTTGAAGGGTGGTACACCTTCTGGGAAAAGAAGCAGTGGTTACCGGAAAACGGGTAGGATATGGAGGTGAATGATGAAACCTATATGGAAGATCAGCTCAGGCGAGTTTGCGGGCTGGCGGTCTAAAGATGATCATCTCTATTCTGCTGAGGGTGAACATGTTGGGTTCTTTGAAAAAGGCGTGGCTTACTCTCTCCGTGGTTCATATCTAGGCGAGATAGAGGGTGATAAGTGGCTGGGGGTAAAACCTGGAAAATCCCCGTCCAGGAAAGGGCCCAAAAAACAACGGGCTTCCATTTCGAAGAAACCTCTTGCTGATCGGGATGCTCGACCCCGATCTGGCTGGGAGGATCCTGACCTTAATCCCAAGGGGTGAGTTAAACCTTTCTTGGAACGGATGATGTCTGATGGAGAGGGGGCCTTTCCAAGAAATTTGGGTTCTCCAGGAAAATGAAAAGCTCAAAATTTTTGGAAGAGTGATCCTGCTGGGTAGAGGATTTGATCAGGTAACATGGACCGCGGCCAGGTGGAGAGGTATCGTATAAGATCAGGGTTGGGGGGGCACGAATTTGATAATGGGTGATGGGGGAACATGGAGCCACTAGGCTTAATACATTCAAGGCGGTGAGGTTTATATTGCTCCCATTTTATGTTGAATTGGAGAGAGTTGAATGAGAAAGTGGAAATTCTTGCTGGGGCCGATGCGCTTACCTTTTTTGGTATTGGCCCCGGCCTGTGTCTCAGTTGGTGCAGGCACAGCTTACTGGCAGACTGGGCAAATCGAGACTTGGCATTTGGTGTTGGTCCTGATAGGTGCACTGTCAGCTCATATCAGTGTAAATGTGTTCAATGAGTATTACGACTTTCGGAGTGGTCTGGATATGAAAACGCAGCCTACGCCTTTCAGCGGGGGCAGTGGTACACTCCCAGCTCAACCTGAAATGGCGAGGAAGGTCTTATATCTTGCCTGGGTGGCGTTCTTTATCACAGCAAGTATTGGCTTGTATTTCCTTTGGATGCGAGGATGGCAGATATTGTTGGTAGGGAGTTTGGGGTTGATCCTTTTGATCACGTACACGATTTGGTGGGTCTACCAGCCTGTTTTGTGTTTGATGGCTCCCGGGATCGGGTTTGGAGTATTGATGGTGATGGGAACGCATTTTGCCTTGTCAGGCACGTATAGTTGGCAGGCTGGGGTTGCTTCACTAGTCCCCACTTTCTTGGTCAGTGACCTATTACTGTTGAATCAATTTCCAGATGTTGAGGCGGATCGAAGTGTGGGGCGGGAGCATTTTCCCATTCTGATTGGAAGAAGAGCAAGTGCTGTTCTATACGGTGTCATCCTGTTGTTGGCTTATCTCACTGTGATCCTGGGGGTGGCCCTGGGTTTGTTTCCTAGACTCAGTCTCATCGCTTTATTAACTGGAGCATTAGCCTGGAAAGCATTTCAAGGAGTGAGACAGCATGCTAAAGAAATCCCTAACCTTATCCCTGTGATGGGCATCAATGTCCTTCTTACCGTTCTTACACCCCTTTTGCTTTCTCTGAGCCTTTTTCTAGCGTGATGTAGCGGTAACTTTTCAATATGATATAAACGCTCATTGGAAGGGAAGGATGAAAAACAAGCCCGGAGGGGATCAGGTACAATAAGGGTGTCCGATCGTCATTAAATATAAATACGAGGAGATATTTTTATGCAGGTTTCAGAAGCCATACAAACCAAACGCGCTACCAGGAAGTTTAACCAGGGACCCTTACCCGAGGAAGCAGTGAGATCTATCCTCAATGCCGGCCGGCGGGCGCAGTCAGCAAAGAACAGACAGCCTTGGGATTTCATCGCCATCCAGGACGAGGAGCGGTTGAAAGCTTTTTCTGAATGCGGCACGTACGCAGGGCATCTCGCCGGAGCTGCACTGGGGGTAGCCATCGTCACCCCGCCTTTTACGCAGCGCTTCAGCATTATGTTCGATGCCGGTCAGGCTGCCGCTTACATGCAATTGGCTGCTTGGGAGCTGGGCATTGGATCCGTCCCGGCCACCATTTATGAACGGGAACAGGCCCGACAGTTGTTAGGGTTCCCAGAGGACAGAGAATGCTATATCGCCCTCTCTTTTGGCTACCCTGAAGATGAAGAAGCCCTCACACGTCCTCCCCAGCCAGGGGGCCGACGTCCTTTTCAAGATACGGTCCACTGGGAGACGTGGGGTAAATAGGTTGCAGGTCGGTTCTTACCCGGCCCTTCAAGTGAGCGGATGAGATGGAAGAGATAAGATCTGATTGAAAGTCTAAAGCACTTCAATCAGGTCTCTTATCCTTTAAGTTCCCCTTTATTTCAGTTCAAACCTGCCCTCCAAACGTTCCAGGGACTGCATCAGAGAGCTGTATTCCAGTTCCTGCATGGGGAGCATGGCTGCGCCCACAAACCCCTGCTGTCTGATTTCTTCCGCCCGTCGTTGGGCTTTGAACCGGGTGTTGTCCCAGGTTGTGTTTCCAAACATATCCACCCCTTCGGTCAGCTTCCCCGTTTCTGTCACCGAGTACGCCATGCACGAGATGAGGGGGATACAGTATGGGCTGGCGACGGCGGTGTTGATGGCTACAGGCATCAGCGGCATGTGATGGCTGCCGCGGGCGCCGCCGGCCGCGAAATGGGCTGTCATGAATGGGCTGACGATCTCTTCCGGGGCAGGGAAGATGTTTTGGGACCGGACAATAGCCACCGGATCGTCTTTCCCCTTATATTCCCCGGCGATGGTGTGCAGCCGGTCGGTGGAAACGGAAACGACCTTTTGCTCCGGGTGGTTTCTGGAGTAAATCTCCTGGATGCCGAACCGGTTTTCATCCCGGAGGAGAACCGCCAAATCGATATGTTCCTCAGGCGCGTTAAGCTCAATGACTTTATCGCCCCCGGCGTACTCCATATCGATGACCACAAATTTGAATCCCTTGTACATCTTGGGCAGCATCAACCCGGCGTTGTACATGGGACTGGTAAACACAGCCCAGAGTGGGAAATTGAACACACCCGGGCCGCATTTATCTGCCGTGAAGACGAGGAACGGTTCCCCCTTTCTTTCCGGGGCTTCGGTGTCGATCTCGATCTCCGCTGCCCCTGGCCCGGCACCGCGGACATTGCCGGAGGGCGCGTCTTTCAACAGATCCTGTCCTGCTCCGTATAGATTTTGTTCTTGGGCTGTCTTCGTCATCTCTGTAAACGCATCCCAAGCCAAGTTGTGGATCTCTTCTGCGCTTTCCCCATGGGAATGGGTCATCAACAAGCAAACATCATCCCCGGTGTGGGTAATGTCGTAGTCGAAGATCAACTCCTTTTCCAGGGCACCTTGCATGGTCTCCTCAGCTGTGTCAAGCATCCTCTGGGATGGTTTAGTATGGCCCCCAATACTACCAATATCAGCCTTAATGGCCGTTAAGGTAAGCATGGGTTTCCTCCTTTTTGTGAATGAATGGGTGAAAAGTTATGCGCCGGAATAACGACGAATCCGCTGTCCTTTCTTTCACTTTGAAGTTGAAGAAAGGATCTTTCCTATATTCATTATAAACGATGGAGGTTGGGGGATATGCAGGGGGTGATTTCTTTGATCTACGCCGGCGGAGGAAGAAATTCGGTCTCAAGGGAGAAGGAAACAGTACTCCAAATGATTAAAGGGCAAAACGCATTGGGCTGGCTTTCTTTCCCAATGCGTCATCGTTACCTGCCGGCATGCCTATTAGTATTGGACGATCCTGGGCAGAGATTTGGCCTGTTTGACCCAGTCAGCCACCATTTTCTTGGATGGAGGACGCCGGACGAGGCGTTTCTTCTTGTTTGTCTCCAGGATGGATTGGTAAAGGTTTTGGGGATTACGCTGCGCCAATTCCGGCACGGTATCCACACCGGCTTCTTCTAAAAGGTCAGCGTATTCTTCGCCCACCCCTTTGATACGAAAAAGGTCTGCATGGTTGACCCATTCCAGGACCAATTTCTCACTTACCCCACTCTTCTGTGCGATCTCTTCCCGGCCGCGGGGAGTGGCCCCTTTTTTCAGGAGGTTGTTTGCGCTTCGGACCCCGATCTTCCTCAGTTTTCCTGCAAATTTCAATCCGATCCCTTCGATGTTTTCAAGTTTCGCCATTTTCACTCCTTTTGAGATTCTGGATACGATCCCATCGTAGAGATGGGGAGACAAATATCTAAAGAGATTATATCATCCGGATTGATGATTAGTATTAAATGATTTCAATACCAATAAATCGTGGTGATAAATCTCGATTACCTAAATTACCTTTATTCTTGAAAGAGCTGGAATAGATCCCGAGATACCCGAAACAATGCTTTTATTTCGAACTCTTTGGGCTGTGTGGATGTGGGGTAGCTGCGGGATACGGTCATCATATTCCCTGCAGCGATGATTTGAAACGGTGTTTTTATGCCTGCCAAGGAGCTGAGGTGTTGGTCGGTGAAAACGCTCTGGGCCGTGTTTTCATCTTCCACGAACAGGGCATATCGATCGTCAAAGCCATATTTGTTGGGATAGGTGACGCGGGTCAACTCCTGATGAGCGGCTGCCCAATCAAAGACTTTGTCAAGCATCCGGTCCATTAACCTTCCCAGCCATCTTTCTTCGTTTATAGGTGGGAGGGTGATCAGGTAAAAACGGGGCAAGGCCAATTGGGGTGAGATGATCCCGATCACATCCGCATTTTGCCAGGCGCTTTCCTCGTCAGATGTGTCATCCAGATCGAAAAGGTAATATTCCCCCTCAAAGTCTCGCCGGTGGTAAATGTTCTCTATGGATAATGCTTGGGGAGAGGTCTGTGGGTGAAGTCTCTGGATACCCTCTACTAAAGGAGGAGGGGCTTTTTCCAGGGGTTTGAATCCCAAAGTGGAAGCAATCCGCATTTTCCTTTTCGCGGTCTCCCGATTTTTTGAAATGCTGATCAGGATTGCCACCATGAAGATCAACGCTATTCCGATCGCAAAGAGGATTTGCGGGGTCAAGTTTTCCCTCCCTTCAGGGTTGACAGAGGAACCAGAAATTCTCTCCCTTTCCTCCCTTTTTATATCAGAAAATTGTCTGGATTCCTACCTGCCTAGTTATTCTGGAAAGGTTGATGATGATCTCTTTCTCTATACGCTGAGCAACGAGAACCAGGGTTTGAAAATGGAGACAGCCCATTTTTACCTAGCTTTCACCGTAAGCGATGATCCGATTTTGGATTTCCCACATCCGCTGGTAAAGTCCCTTTTCAGCCAGCAACTCCTGGTGGGTGCCGCGTTCTGCGATCTTCCCATGATCCAGGACGAATATCTGGTCCATCTCATCTAGCTTGACCAGCCGGTGAGTGATCATCAGCAGGGTTTTATCCTTAATAACTCTGAAAAGGGTTTCCAAGATTTCCCTTTCCGTCAAGGGGTCCAGATTGGCGGTCGGTTCGTCCAGCAGGAAGATGGTCCCGTCCTTAACAAAGGCCCGGGCCATCGCCAAACGCTGCCTTTCCCCAGCGCTCAATCGGGCACCTTGTTCTCCCATCATGGTCTCGTACCCTTGGGGAAAATCGCTGATTGTGGCGTGGATCCGGGCCTGGCGTGCGGCAGCGATGATCTCCTCTTTCGTGACCTCCGGGTTTGCTAATTTTAAGTTTGCCAGAATCGTGTCATGAAAGAAGTAAGTGTCCTGGGAAACAACGCTGATCGACTCGCGGATCTCTCTCTGGGCAAAGGCGTTGATCGCTTTCTCTCCGGGGATCAAACGGATGCTCCCTGTCTTAACCTCCCAGAATCGGAGTAGCAGGTGGGCGAGCGTGGACTTTCCAGCTCCGCTGGGACCAACCAAAGCTATTTTTTGCCCCGGTTTTACCTGGAGGGAGAGATCCTTCAGACATGGGGTGCGCTGATCTGGATAGCTGAAACGGAGATTCTGAATGGAGATGCCGTATGTTTCCGGAACCGGCTCCGGGAGAGGGGGATCGATCACTTCGGGTTTTTCATCCGCGATTTGAAACAAACGCTCCCCGGCCTTAAGGGAGCTGGATAAGGACCGGGCTGCGTGGGGAAGGGGCTGAACTGCTTCAAACGCTGCCCAGGCAATCATGAAGGTCGTCGCTAAGAGAATGCCGGACAGGTGCCCATCACTCACCATGGGTATGGCAGCGAGGAGGATAACCCATGCGCCAAGGTTGGTCAAGAACGTGCTCAACCCGTAGTCCAGGCCCCGAATCCATCCCATCCTTTTCTGGATGTGCCCGTAAGCATGACCTATGCGGTTGATCTTTTCCCGGTTTGATCCAGCCCGCCCAAAGGCTTTCAGGTCGGGGAGTCCCTGGACGAAATCCACCAATCCATATTGGAGCTCAGCCATCTTTTTAACCAATGTCCGTCCTGGGGCGTTGGACAGGGCGCGGGTGAGGAGGGGGATACCAAGGCCGATTGCGATGAAAAATGCCAGGAGAATCAGACCCAGTATGGGGGAAAAGCTGCCCAAGTAAAGGCTTGCACCTGTCCCGACCAGCAGGGCAACCAGTGGGGGTGCCAAAGCTCTGACGTAAAAATCCTCCAGCATCTCCACATCAGAGATCAGGCTGCTGAGTAGATCTCCCGCTCGGTAGGTCATCAAACGGGCTGGCGCCAGGGGTTCCAGGGTTTTGTAGAACCAGACCCGGATCTTGGTCAGGATCCGGAAGGTGAGATCATGGGAGACCAAACGTTCCGAATAACGCAGTACACCGCGAGCGATGCCGAAAAAACGCACTCCGACGATGGCTACGTTGAGACGGGACAGCGGGGGTTGGAGGGCAGCGGTAGCGATCAACCATGCCGAGGTTCCCAACAACCCCAGGCTGCTGGCGATGGTCAGCGTCCCCAGCAGCACGGAGAGGAGAACCCGCTTCCAGTACGGTTTCACAAAATCCAACAAACCCTGAAATGTGTGGAAGGGAGAGGGGTTATTTCCCTGATCATCAGCGTCCATTTGTTGGGGAGGGGGCCCTTCTTGGATTGTGGGGCGGGAAGGAAGAGCACTTCCTTTTTGCAAATCATTTTCTTGGGAGGAGAATGGGGGAGAGAAGTTTTTTCCTGCTCCTGTATAGGCCTGGACCAGATCACGGTATATGCCCCCCGCTTCTATCAGGTCTCGGTGCGTCCCTTTTTCTACGATGGCCCCCTTTTCGAGGACCAGGATGCGGTCCGCGCGGTAGACGGTGCCCAGACGGTGGGCAATCGTGAGTACCGTTCTCCCTACCATCAAACGGCGCGTTGCCCGTTCGAGGAGCATTTCCGTCTCCGGGTCGAGTTGGGACGTGGGTTCATCCAAGAGAAGGAGGGAGGCATCTTTCAAGAAAGCCCGTGCCAGGGCCAGGCGCTGGGCTTGTCCGCTGCTCAGGCGGGCGCCCCCCTCGCCGATCACTGTATGGTACCCTTGGGGGAGGGCGGAAACGACCTCGTCGAGGTGGGCGGCTTGAGCAGCTTCCTGGACAGCTCGCTGGCTTGCTTGTGAATTGGCAAGCCGGATGTTGGCAGCGACTGTGTCATGGAATAGGGTGGGTTCTTGGGGGACCCAGGCGATCTGGGCGCGCCATAGATCGATATCCAGAGCCTGAAGGTCCCGGTCGTCGATCAAAATCTGCCCATCGTCCGGAGCATAAAAACCCAGCAGAAGTTGAGCGATTGTGCTTTTCCCCGACCCGGTCGGACCCACCAGGGCAATTTGCACCCCTTTGGCCAGGAAGAAATTTATCCCGCGCAGGATGGGTAAACCTTCTGTGGGGTAAGAGAAGCGGATTCCCTGAAAGCGGATCTCGGAGAACGAGGGTTGGGGAGGAGGGGCGGGTTGGGCTGGGCGGTTGACAACTGGCTCAGCGTCTAAGATTTCAAAGATCCGCTGGGCGGCACTCACCCCTTCCATACCGGCGTGAAAACGCAGACCCAACTGCCGGAGGGGGAGATAGAATTCAGGGGCGATGATCAACAGGAAAAAAGCTTGTTGGAAGGTGATCCGGGCATATAACAAACGCAAGCCGATCTCCACCGCTACCAAGGCTGTACTCAGGGTGGCCAATAGTTCCAGGACAAATGCAGAGAGGAAGGTCACCCGTAACACCTTGATGGTCGAGTTCCGGAATTGGTCGCTGGTTTCTGCTATGGTCTGTGTGCGGGCTTTCGCTCGTCCCAGGATTTTCAAGGTGGTCAGCCCTTGGAGGGCATCCAGAAACTGGGCAGCCAACCAGCTCATGCTTTGGTATTGGCGGTCGGTAATGGTCTGGGCGGTGTGGCCGATCAAGAGCATGAAGAAGGGGATCAAAGGGGCCGTGACGAGCAGGATCAGACCGGAGAGGGGATCCAGCGGGAAAACGAAGACCAGTATGGAAAAGGGGATCAAGGCGGCGAGGACGAGTTGAGGAAGGTATTGGCTGAAATATGCGTGCAGCGCTTCCACGCCTTCCACCAGCGTGGTTGACAATTCACCCGCCCGCTCTTTGATTGTGTAGGACGGCCCAAGCCGCTCCACATGTTCCAGGAGCAGGGCGCGGACCTTCTCTTTGACCTGGATTGCGATGACCTCTCCGCTGCCTTGTCTCACCCAATCTAAAACGAACCGGAAGAGGATCAGGACCAGAGTCCAGACTAAATGCTTTTGGACCTGAGAAAAAGTTTCTGCTTTCAAGAAAACCCGGTTGATGATCTGGCTGACCAGGGAAGCCTGGCCGATGGTCAGAATCCCCGCCAAGAAACCGGCGCTGAGGGTTAACACCAGCCAGAAACGGCTGCCTCGTGCAAAGTCCAGAAGTCGTTTATTCAGATTCATGGGTTCTCTGATTTAAGGCTGGTTTCTGGACCTCGGACTCAACAGAGATCATGTACGTTCCCCAGATGCAGCGGGGTAACCCTGTGTGGACCGGCGCTGCTCGAGAGGGGGAACCCCAGGGTGGGTCGGGAAGACGCTGCCGGGTGAACGGCGTTTCCTTGAAGGCGCGGATCCCGGGAATGGAAGGGAGTGCCTGGAGCGCGAAACCGATGGACTCAGATCCTTCCCTGTCAAGACCCGGCTCATCCGCTCTCAGGGGTAGTTCAGTAGTGCAAATCACTGCTGTCCGCGCTGACCCGTTTTCTGAACACCCAATAGGACCAGCCTTGGTAGAGAAGGACGATGGGCATGAAGATGGCGGCCACAATGGTCATGACTTTAAGGGTGTAGGGGCTAGATGAGGCGTTGTAGATTGTCAGGTGGTTGGCAGGGTCAAGCGTGGAGATCATCAAGCGGGGGAATAAGCCTGAAAAGACCATGATGGTTACCAACCCAATGCTCAGCCCCCCCATCAGGAAGGCAGTTTTCGCTCGACCTTGCTTGAAGAACCAGCCCATGGCGAGCAGCGTCAAAGCGGCCAGGATCGCGGCTGGCAGCCCGTCGAAACCGGGGTTTTGGAGGATGTCGGTGGCGATGAACGTCCAGACCAAGAAGATCACCGTGGCAATCAATGTCCAGATCCAGACCTTGAATCCGGTTTGCTGGGCGCGTTTGCTGATCTCTCCTTCTGTTTTAATGCTCAGGAAGGCGGCACCGTGGGTGGTAAAGAGCCCCAAAAAGACCAATCCAGTCCACAAGGCGTAGGGGTTGAGCAGGGGGATAAGACCCCCCGAGTAATTAAAATTCGCGTCGATGGGGACGCCGCGGATGAGATTTCCCACAGCCACACCCCACAGCAGGGCGGGAATAAGGCTTCCCGCGAAGATCGCAAAATCCCATCCCCGGCGCCAGCTGGCGCTCTCGCGTTTGCTGCGGAACTCAAAACCAACCCCCCGGGCGATCAGGCCTAAAAGGATCAAGACCAGGGGGATGTAAAACCCGCTGAACAGGGTGGCGTAGACGTCGGGAAAAGAGGCGAACAAGGCGCCCCCCGCCGTGATCATCCAGACTTCATTTCCATCCCAGAAAGGGCCAATGGTGTTGATGATCGCTCTTCGCTCACGGTCGCTTTTCCCCAAGAAGGGGAGTAAAATGCCGACCCCGTAATCGAAGCCTTCCAGAAAGAAAAAACCGATGAAAAGGACGGTGATCAAGATGAACCAGACTGTGTTTAATATCATCATATTTCCCCTTGTCCTGTACTTTCTTGAACGTTGACCGGATCGCGTTTTCCGTATTCAAGCGCCAGTCGGATCCCAATGACCATCAGCACCCCATACAAAAGGGTGAAACTGATCAAGGAGAACAAGATTGTCCCCGCGCTCACATTGGGGGAGACGGCGTCTTCGATCTTTTGTAATTCATATACGATCCACGGGAAACGGCCGGTTTCCGTCAGGAGCCAACCGGTGGTGAGGGCTGTGGTAGGCAAAATAGGCGTGAACATCAGCAGTTTGAGATACCAGGTTTGATCCACTATGGTCCCCCGGAAAGACCAAAATAAGCTCAGCAAGGAGAGGAGGATCATTGCAAAACCCGCCCCAACCATGGCCCGGAAAGACCAGTAATTGAGGATCACAGGCGGGATGTAATCCCCGGCTCCGTATTCCTCTTCGGCTTGGGATTGGAGTTCAGTGATGCCCGGGACCTCACCGCTGAAGGTGTTATAGGATAAAAAGGACAGCAAGCGGGGGATTTTAATGTTGAAGGTGTTGCGCTGGTTGGCCTGATCGATGACCGCAAACAATGAGAGGGCAGCGGGATCCTCGGTGGTCCAGTGGGCTTCCGCTGCGGACATTTTCATGGGTTGTTCTTTGACCAGAAACTGTCCTTGGAAGTGTCCGATGCCGGCTACGAGGAGGGAACCGATGACCGCGAACGCAGCAGCCCAGCGGAAGGAGCGCTGGAAGAAATCCAGGGCTTCCTTTTTGCGGCGGATGAGGTGATAGGCGCTGAAGGCCATGACCAGAAAGCCGGCGGTCGCCAGTCCTGCGGTAAACACGTGGCTGAACTGGAACCAGACATTTGGATTGGTGATCAACTCTACAAAGCTGGTCATTTGTGCCCGGCCATTTTCATTGATTGCATAACCTACTGGATTCTGCATGAAGGAGTTAGCGACCAGAATCCAAAAGGCGGAGATATTGGCGCCGATCGCCACCATCCAAATCGCAGCGGCGTGTATTTTTTTAGGCAACTTGTCCCAACCAAAGATCCAGATCCCGATGAAAGTGGATTCAAGGTAAAAAGCCAGCAGAGCCTCGATGGCCAAAGGTGCGCCAAAGATGTCACCCATAAACCGGGAGTATTCTGACCAGTTGAGGCCGAATTGAAATTCTTGGACGATGCCGGTCACCACACCGAGTCCGAAATTAATTAAAAAAATCTTCCCCCAGAATTTCACCATATCTTTGTAGGTTTCATCACCGCTGGTCACGTATTTGGTTTCTAGGATCGCGAGGTAAATGGATAAGCCTAAGGTTATGGGGACGAAGAAGAAATGGTAGATCGTGGTCAGGGCAAACTGCCATCTAGCAAGGATTAAAGGGGACATAATCGATTCTCCACAGATAATGGGTTTCAGGTTTCCTATGGGAGATTTTCATAACCAGGATGTCGTCTTTCATATTCTGTAATTATAGACTACTTTTTTCTCCGCCTTGCGTGTTCTCTCAGCTATTTTTCATTTTCGTTCTTCGGGGATGGGGGTTCCATGGGATGGGATGAAGAGCTTCGAGCGGTTTGTAGAGGGCGGTTTTTTTCCGTAAAAGAAGTCGTCCATCCAGAGGGCGAAGCGGCGGAACGCTCCCGATTTCTGTATACCGCGGCGGATGAGGTTATGGGGAAAGGTATCAGGGTGGGAGAAGGGACAAACGGAAAGGCATCGTCCGCAGTCCGTGCCCACTACATTCCAGTATCGGAAGCAAGAGTTGGGGTTGATCTTCCACTGCAGCGCCCCATCGATCTCCTTACGGGGGCCGAAGGGGATGGCCTGGCTGGGGCAGTTTTCAGCGCATTTCTGGCATATCTCGCAGAAGTCAATCACAGCTGTGTTGGGTGTATAGGTGTCCGTTTCTAGTTCCAAGGTGGTCGTGACCGCGCCTAATCGGACCCGAGGGCCGAGGTTTTCCGTCATCAGCAGTCCCATCCGGCCGATCTCCCCCAAGCCTGCGTCTCTAGCGACCAGGGGCGCGATGATCCGATAGTTGCCGTCGATGTGCGCCCGGGCAGGGTATCCCAGGTTGCGTATGGCTGAGGCCAGCTGAACTGCGACTTTCGCGGCGTGCACATATTGTTTGCCGGATTCCATGGTCAGCGGGGGATGGGGGGCGGCCCGGGTCATCTCAAAATCCATTTCCACGGTGAAGACGATGGCATGGGTGTGATCGAGATCGATCTCCGCGCCGTATTCACCGCTGCCCCGACCGATGTGAGTGTAGATGTGGTAAGGCTTGAGTTCAGTGATGCCCATGTCCAAGGCCCCGTAATAGGAGGCCAGGGATTTGATGTATGGGGTCATCTCTTGGGAGGAGAAAGGTTTGGGCTCCGGGGCTGTGGGGCCATCCACTGCTTGGCGGAGCGTTTCTGTGAATTGAAAACTGACCTCGGTGGCAGCGATATGATACGGATCCGTCAATTGCGCGTGAGGGGATAGCAAACCCGGTTTGGCGCGCGTTTTGTCATCCTCCTCCTTGTGTTCTGGGTGGAGCATGTAATATTCTGCGTATTCCGGGCTGCCGGGCTCAAGTCGGGCCCGGGCAAACATGGTCTCTCGCTCGTCATGACGTTTGGTCGGTAGGCCAACCTCTTTCGGCGCTTCCCCGATCGGTAAGAGGTACAAGATCAGGGAGGCAATGAGGGTGCAGAGCAAAAGCGCGATCAGTCCGGTTTGAAGGGAGGTGGGGAGCAGAAGGGCGCCCAGGCTGAGCGCGAATCCAACTGCGGTGATGAGAAAAGCCCGTCTCATCGCCCTCCGTTCTCTTTCCCGCCAGGAAACCCACCCAAATCCACCAAGGACGATAAGGACGATACCCGCCAGGAAGGGAAAGAAAATGCTAGGGAAATTCATAGTTATCGTTTGGCGTGCACAAGCAGGTGGATGCCCTCCACATCAACGACCTCGATCCGCTCTCCGGGGAAGATGGGGTCAGCGCCCGGGGCGAGTTTCGCGCTCCAGCGTTCCCCCCCAACCTGAACCTGTCCTGGGTTGTGGACTGAAATCTCTGTCCGCACGAATCCGATTTGCCCTTGGAGAGATTCTGGACCCGTTTTGATGGGTGTTTTTCTGGTTTGAACGGCGAAGGCCATGATCACGGCAAATAACCCGCCTGTAAGCAGGGAAAAGGTGACGACCAACCAAATGGACACACGCTGAAATTGGGGTGTGCCGGGTGAATTAAATAGGACCAAAGCGCTGACAATCAAAGAAGCCACCCCGGCTGCAGTGAGTGCCCCGTGGGTCGGCGCTTTAATATCCAAAGCGAAGAGCACAAAAGCGGTGATCAGAAATATGATCCCAAACCAATTCACAGGTAAGATACCTAAACCGTAAGTGGCTAATGCCAAACAGATGACCCCGATGAATCCGGGCACCCACCCGCCGGGATGGCTTAACTCGATGAGGATCGCCTGCACGCCGACGGCGATGAGCAGGAAGACGATATTGGGGTTGGTCAGCATCTGCAGCAATTCTTCGATGAGGGATAGGTTGAGATACTGGGGATCGACATTTTTTGTGGAAAGTTGGAAAGTTTTCCCGTTAAGGGACCAGGAAGAACCGTCTACCTGGCGCAAAAGGTCCGAGAGGTCCTCAGCGATGTAATCGATCAGCCCTACCTGGAGCGCTTCCTGGGCTGTGGCGGCTTTTGCTGAATCCACCGTTTCTTCGGCGAATTGGATGGCTTGTTCCCCGCGGTCTTTTGCCAGGGAGCGGATTTGGGCTTTGATGATCTCTTCCGATTTCTGTTTGATCGTCTCGCCGAGGTCTTCCCCGCCCGAGCCCACCGGACTTGCTGCGCCAATGGCCGTGTCTGGCGCCATGGCCGCGCGGTGACCAGCGAGAGTGATCACCGTACCTGCGCTTCCCGCAATAGCCCCTTGAGGGGATACATAAACGAGAATGGGGAGGCTGCTGTTCCGAATCGCAGCCACGATTTCCTGCATGATCGTGATGCTTCCCCCGGGCGTGTTCAATTGAATAACGACTAATTGGTATCCTTCTCTTTCCGCGATTTTAATCCCCCTCAAAAGATATTCGGTCATGGCTGGGGTGAGTGGACCGTCGAGGGTGAGGACCAGCACGCCGTTCTCGTTTTGGCCTTGGACGCCGGGAACGACAAGACACAGGCTGATGATGATCACGATAAATAGCGAAATGAAGGTCGCTTTTCTTATGTTCATTATTTCAATTTGCCCATCAGAGGGTATGCCTGACATTGATTATATCCATTCTGGACAGAGGAGGAAGGGAACTCTTATCCGATCTCCTCTTTTGTATTTGAAAAGGTCTATGTTTTATGGAAAACCACCTGGCTTGGGGACATTTTTCACAGGATCAGCTTAAAAATGCCTTTAAAAGCAGGGGATTTGTCTAAACAATGGGGTCGAAACTGTTGACGACCAGAGAAGATCATGCTATATTTTGTAATTGTAGTGAGTATAGATAAAGCTTACTACAGTAGCAGAACGTTAGTTTCTTGAGCAATTCTTTGTTTAGAACGAGGGGGGAACGCCCTGCTGAGTTTGTAATTACACTAGTACGAAGGAGAATTCTTTATGGCAGAGCGTGAGACCGGTACAGTAAAGTGGTTTAACGCTGGAAAAGGGTATGGTTTTATTGAACGCGATAATGGCGAAGGCGATGTCTTCGTTCACTACAGCGCGATCAATGGGACTGGATTCAAAACGCTGGACGAGGGGGAGCGCGTTGAATTCGATGTCGTCGAAAGTGAAAAGGGCCCTCAAGCGCAAGATGTATCTTCCTTGACGGAAAGCTCTGAAGACTTCGACGACACATTCGATATCGACGATGAATCCGAAAGCCTCTTCTAGGTTATCCTCGAAAAAGTGAATATAAAAAAAGAGCAGTCCACGGACTGCTCTTTTTGATTTAAGGGCATTTGACCGTTACAATGAAGGTATCGAGAATCAGCCCGAGGAGGCTTTGTGAGGTGGTACAAGGAGACGATCGTCATTCGCACAGATGGAAAAGGTTTGGTCCCGTTCACGGACCGAATCAGCGAGCATATTCAGAAATGGGGGATTAAGGAAGGGATCTGCCACTTGTATATTCAGCACACCAGTGCTTCCCTGCTCATCAGCGAAAGTTATGATCCCACTGCAAAACAAGATTTAGAAACATTTATGGAGAAAATCGCTCCGGAAGGGCAAAACTGGCACCGTCACACGCTGGAAGGGAAAGACGATTCTCCCTCTCATATGCGGGCTATGCTGACAGCCACGAGCCTGAGTATCCCTGTGGACGGAGGGAAGTTGAATCTGGGGAGATGGCAGGGAGTGTACGTCTTTGAACACCGGGCTTCAGGCTCGCGGAGAAGGGTATTGATCCGCTGTTTGGATGTGACGTAAGGATGGCAAACGTGGGTCCTGAGAAGAAATTCCAAGCAAACACTTTTCTCCTCTGGCTGAGGTTGTTATGCGTCTTTGCCGTCCTCACTGCTTGTCAGGATCCGTCTGCTGTGGTGTTAGCGCCTCTACCTTCAGCAACACCTAGAGAGACTCTCCGGGAACATGGGGGGGTGAAGGTGTATTTCTCTCATCCTGACAGCCCCGAAGCTTCCACTTATCGGGGGGGAGCGGATGAAGCCCTGGCGGAGGCCATTGAACGGGCGCGGTTCCAGGTGGATCTTGCCATCTACAGGCTGGATTTGTGGAGTGTTCGGGACGCCTTACTGCAAGCTCATCAGCGGGGAGTGAACGTGCGAGTGGTGACCGAAAGTGACCTCGCCGAAGGGGAAGAAATCCAGTCTCTTGTCTCAGCGGGGATCCCCGTCAAGGGCGATCAGCGCCCAGGGTTGATGCACCAAAAATTCATGATCATCGATCAAGAGAATGTCTGGACAGGATCCATGAATTATACTCTTCAAGGGGTTTACCAGAATGATAATAATTTGATCCACGTTCGCTCTCCTGCTTTGGCAGAGAATTATAAAACTGAATTTGATGAGATGTTTGAGGATCATATGTTTGGGGATATGATCCGAGAGGATACACCCCATCCTATCCTTGAGGTGCAGGGAACACAAATCGAGACCTATTTCTCCCCCGACGACCACCCCCAAGAGCGGATTCTGGAGTTAATTCGTGGCGCAGAAGATCAGATTCTGTTCTCAGCTTTTTCTTTTACATCGGATTCGATTGCTCAGGCGATCATTGAACGATCCCAGGCAGGGGTCACCGTCCAGGGAGTGCTCGACACATCCCAATCTTATAACGATGTCGGGAGTGAATGGGAGCGGTTTCAAGAAAATGATTTGGATGTTCGCTTGGATGGGAACCCGGAGAAAATGCATCATAAATTCATACTCATTGATGGCGAAATCGTGATCACGGGTTCTTATAATTTCACAGAAAGTGCTGAAAAGAAGAATGATGAGAATGTCCTGGTCATCCACAGCTCCAGCCTGGCATCTGATTTTATCCGGGAATTCCAGCGCGTCTATCGAAAAGGTTGTCCTTAAAGGTCTGGGGTAAGGTTCTGTCTAGGGAGAGGAAAATTAATCGCCTTGGGCTTGGACAGATCTCTGAAAAAGCTATGAACTGATGTATAATCAAAAATGAAGTCCACATACTAATCAACAGAGGGTCGAATCATGGCAAGGACCGGATCTGAAAGCACACAAGAATGGGAACGGTTGGTTCTCGAGTTCCAACACAAAAGTGATCGCACTGCAGCCATCACCGGAGCAGTGTATTTGAATACGCACCTCAGCCGCGTGTTGGAATGTTTTTTCATCCCCGATGAGAAAGTTGCCCATATGCTGTTGCGGGAAGAAAACCCCCTGGGTTCTTTTGGAGCCCGGATTAAAGCAGCCTATGGTTTAGGGCTGATCAGCCAAAAAGAGTACCATGATTTGGTGATCATTTGGCATATACGGAATCACTTTATTCGGGACCTGGATGAAGGGAAGTTTACCGAAGAGGAAGTCAGGAAACTTTGTTTTAAACTGAAGATCCCGCGGGAGGTGATCCTGAAAAAAGAAAGCCCAACCCCCAGGCGGTTATTTGTCTTTGCCACAGCTATCCTGGCCCAGCAATTGATGTATCGGGCAAATCAGGGGGAAGAGGAAAAGAGGATGCCCCGCGAAGATTTCATGTTGGTGGACATCGAGAAATAAATTGTTTGAGCGCTTGCCATCCGGGACCGGGTCATTTTCGGGTGGTTCCGGGGAGGAAATCTAAGAAGGGGGAAAAGGATGGTCAATAGAACCATTCTCATGTGATGTTGACTAATACGATTAGGGGTGAAAACCGTTTGCGATTAGGAGAATGCGCGTTCTCCTAATCATAGGGTGGGAGGGGGATAATCTTTACGGCAGAGTGATCTATGCCGTTAATTTGGATTTCAATCACGTTTTTCGGGGGGATCCTGACCGCTGATCAACTACCAGGGAGTTTGAATCTCTGGTTGGGGTTGTTGTGCATCGCTTTTCTATACCTTTCAGCCCAGCTCCTTATCCTGCTCTGGCGAGGGTTAGATCTTCCGGGGATGTCCTCTTGGATGTTGGGTTTGGTTTGTGTGTTGTCCTTTTCCTTGGGAGCGATTCGTTACCTGCGATCCTTGCCTGACTTTGAAGACCCCGGTTTTATCGCCCAGCATGCGAGTCTGGATAGGAGGAAAGTGGTTGTGGGGGTCGTTAAGGATTATCCTGATCTCCGCGATGAATATCTCAGCGTGATCATAGATGTCGAATCAATCCGGGATTCAGGGAGCATCCTCCACACGGATGTAGCAGGGACCATCCTGGGCAGGGTGCCTGTGGGGGAGGAGGTTAAGTATGGTGACCGCGTCGCCTTGCGGGGGTTTCTCAAGATCCCACCTGAAGATGAGGGTTTTTCGTACCGCAGTTATCTCGCCAGGCAGGGAGTCTATGCTTACATGCCAACCGCGACCGTGGGCGTCCTTGATTCAGGCTATGGGAACCCTTTTTTAAAGACCATTTACGCTTTGAAACGTGCAGGGTTGAAAACGGTTTACGTGATCTGGCCTGACCCTGAAGCGTCCTTGCTGGCAGGGATACTGTTGGGAGAGGAAAGCGGTATTCCAAAACCGGTGGAGGTTGCATTTCAAGATACAGGGACTTCGCATATTATCGCGATTTCCGGGTTTAATATCACGATCGTAGCAGGGTTCTTGGCAACAATAAGCAGCCGAATCCTCAAGCCTTTCTGGGCAGCGGTTAGTGCAGCGATCGGGATCGGCATCTATACGGTTTTGGTAGGGGCCGATCCCGCAGTGGTGCGTGCGGCATGGATGGGAGGATTGGCTTTGTTCGCTCGGCAAATCGGCCGCCGTCAACATGGGTTGAATGCGGTGGCTGTTGCCTCCCTGGTCATGGCAGCTTTCAATCCCCATATCCCCTGGGATATCTCTTTTCAGCTTTCCTTGGCAGCGACTCTTGGTTTAATCCTCTATGCACAAGAGATGACGGATTGGTTCTTAAGAGTGGGTTCCTATATGTTTTCTCCAGATCTTGCCCAACGTTTGGCGAAACCCATCAGTGAGTATGTGCTCTTCACTTTTGCTGCCCAGGTGACCACCTTCCCAGTGCTCCTTTATCATTTTCAGAGGATATCCTGGATTGGTTTTCTCGCCAATCCCGTCATCTTACCTGCCCAGCCACCCATCATGATCCTGGGAGGTTTGGCTTTGGTTATGGGGTTAATCTGGGTCCCCCTGGGGAAAATCGTTGGTTTATGGGTTTATCCTTTTATCGCGTTTACCATCCGAGTTGTGGAATTCTTCGCTAATCTGCAAGGCGGAGCGCTCCAGACAGGAGGAATAACGCTGCTGGGGGTCATCCTCTTTTATGCCTTTTTAGCCCTTGTGACCTTTGGCAGAAAGTGGTTGGGAGCACTCAGCCAGGTTTTCAAACCCTCTCTGGGGGTGGCCGTTTTATTATTGGGAAATGTCTTAGTTTGGCGATCCTCCTTCTATGCACCCGACGATCACCTTCACCTCAATTTTTTTGAAGTGGGAACGGGGACCGCGATCCTCCTGCAATCGCCGGAAGGTGAGCGAGTCCTCATCAATGGGGGTCCAAGCACCAGTGCCCTGGCTGATGGATTGGGGCGGCGCTTGTCCTTGTTGGATCAGGACATGGATCTCCTGGTGGTCGCTTCGACGCTAGAGGAAGATATCGCTTCCTTGACCCAACTTGTAGAACGTAGTCCCCCCCGTAAGGTCTTGTGGATTGGAGGGCGGAGCCCTTCCCGAGCAGCAGATTACCTCCGCGCTCGTTTGCAAGAAAGTAAAGTGCCTGTTCTGGAGGGTGAACCGGGCACGGCCATCCAAATCGGGGAGGAGGTTCACATAACGGTGCTCACGAAAACGGTACGCGGAGGGATACTTCTTTTGACCTACGGTCGATTCAGGGCTTTGCTGCCTTTCGGTGTTTCCAAAAACTGTATATGTGACCTTCGTGAAGGGAGAGATATCGGCTATATCTCACTGTTGTTGCTGGCAGATAATGGATATATGGCCAGCAATCCCAAATCTTGGATTGGAAATTTGAACCCTAGATTGATATTGCTGAGCGTTGCGCCGGATGATCCGGAGGGGCTGCCTTCCCAGGCGTTGTTGGCGGAGATGGCTGGATATTCCCTGCTGCGGACTGACTTACATGGTTGGATCGAAATCACTACAAACGGCAGCCAGATGTGGATAGACGTAGCCCGGCTCCCTTAACTATGGTACAAATAGCGCTATGAAATGGGTTTTCTTATCCCCCCATCTGGATGACGTCGTTTTTTCTTGTGGGGGCTTGGTCTGGGAGCGCGGGCAGGCCGGTGATAATGTGGAGATTTGGACGATTTGCGCCGGGGATCCCCCGGCTACTGAATGCTCCCCTTTCGCGAAATCCCTCCATAAGACGTGGGACCTGCAGGAGCAGGTTGTGCAGCACAGGCGGGAGGAAGACAAGGATGCCTGTGCGGAATTAGGCGCAGCTCCGAGACATTTCATGATCCCGGACGCCATTTACCGGCAGTCTCCTGAGCGGGGCGAGTGGTTGTACCCCACGGAGGAAGCGATTTTTGGCGGATTGGACCCGGTGGAGAAGCCATTGCTGGACATGTTATCCTGGCAACTATCTCGCGAATTAGCAGGGGCTGACCTCGTTGTCTCCCCTTTGGGCGTCGGCAATCATGTTGATCACGAATTGACGCGCAAAGCAGCTCATCGATTGGAAAGGGATTTGTGTTTTTACGCTGATTATCCTTACGTTCGCGAGGCTGAAAACAAATCCATTCTAAAAGTGATGGCGGAGTCGGAAGATTGGGAGGAGGGCCAATATCCGGTATCTTCTTCTGGTTTGTCAGCCTGGAAGAAAGCGAGTGCCTGCTACCAATCGCAAATTGGTTTGTTTTGGAGGGATGAGGGCGAGTTAGCTGAGGAATTGGAGGAATTTTCGGCTTTTATATCCGGAGTAACGCTGTGGAAAAGGGTGGGAGAGGAAAGCTAATAAAACTTATAAATTACGTTTCAAAATTGTAGATAGACGGTCTTGCAGTTCTGGAATGGTTATGATAGAATAGCCGCACTTTCACGATGAGAGGGCTTTTGGGAGTGTGAAACTCTGATAAAAGCTCTTTTGCTGTTAATTAGGTTGACATAACCGTTACAGAGGAAAGAAGGTATGGCTCCCTCATATTTAACCCAAGAAGGGTATGATAAACTAAAGAAGGAATTAGAATATCTGAAGACCGAAAAAAGGCAAGAGGTTGCCGAACGTCTTCGTGAAGCGCTTGATGGTAGCCCGTTAGGTGTCGATGCTGATGTGGAGGTGGAGGCAGCGAAAAACGCCCAAGCCTTTGTGGAAGGGCGGATCCAGTATCTGCAAGGCATCCTGAACCAGGCAGAGATCGTCAAGAATCTCTCTGAGACAGATGTGGTTCAAATTGGGACCAAGGTGACCATCAAGAACCAGGACAACGAAAAAGAAACCTTCACCATCGTCGGACGGGCAGAAGCAGATCCCGTTGAAGGGAAGATTTCCAATGAGTCCCCCCTGGGAAGTGCACTCTTGGGGCATTCTAAGGGAGATGAAGTGGATGTCTTAGCCCCAGGTGGGGTGTTTTCAGTGAAAATTCAGAAAATTTCCTGATTTTGACCCCTGTCAACGATTCCCCGTGCGCGTGAATTCCGCACGGGGTTTTTAATATGAGGGAAGGTCTGATGGCAGAATACACAAAACTAGAAAAGATCCGTTTGGAGAAATTAAGAGAACTTCGCGAAATGGGCGTGGATCCCTATCCCAACCGCGTGGAGCGAACGCACACCGCGCAAGAAGCCCTGCAGGCATTTAAAAAAGTGGAGGATCTGGAAGATGCTGAACCCATCCAGGCCACGCTTGTAGGCCGGCTGCGGTCTATACGGCCCATGGGGAAGATCACTTTTGCGGACATCGAAGATGGCACGAATCAGATTCAACTCTTTTTAAGAGCGGATGCTTTGGGTGAGGAACAGGTTGATTTTTTCAACCAATATTTCGATTTGGGCGATTTTGTGCAGGTGAAGGGGGAGATCTTTCGTACCCGATCTGGCGAGATCACCCTTTCGGTTTCTTCTTTCAAGATGATCTCCAAAGCCATCTCCCCTTTGCCGGCTGCCAAAGATGAAGTCGTGAATGGGGAAGTGATTCAACATGCCGGCTTAGCAGATCCGGAAACACGCTACCGGCAGCGGTATGCGGATTTAGCAGTCAACCAGGATGTGAGAACCATATTCCGCACCCGCACCGCGACCATCCGGGCTTTGCAGTCGTTTCTGGATGAGCGAGGATTCCTGGAGGTTGAAACGCCCATCCTGCAGCCGATTTACGGAGGGGCAGCAGCCCGACCTTTTACCACCTATCATGAGCAACTCAAACAACATTTATATCTGCGGATTTCCTTTGAGCTCTATCTGAAACGTTTGCTGGTGGGGGGATTTGAGCGTGTCTATGAGATCGGGCGGGATTTCCGGAACGAGGGCGTTTCATTTAAGCACAATCCCGAATTCACGCAGATCGAGTTTTATTGGGCGTATGCTGACTATTTCGATGTCATGGATCTCACCGAGGAGATGGTCGCCTATGTGATAGATGAGGTCATGGGGGGGCGAACGATCACCTATCAGGGCGAGGAGATCCATTTTGATATCCCCTGGGAACGTGTGGTATTGCGGGACGCGCTTTTGGACGCGACGGGAATTGATATCAAAGAGCATGAGGTGGGAGACAGCCTGGCGAAGGCCATGAAGGAGCTTGAGATCGAGTTCAACCCGAATGACTCGCGGGGGAAGTTAATTGATGATCTCATTGGGCAGTACTTAGAGCCAAACCTGATCCAGCCCACCTTTGTGTACGACTATCCTCGGGAAATCTCTCCCTTGGCGAAAAGTAAAAAGGACGATCCCCAAACCGTAGAGAGATTTGAAGGGTTTATCGGGGGGATGGAAATCTGCAACGCGTTCACAGAGCTCAATGATCCCTTGGACCAAGAAGAGCGCTTTTTAGAGATGGGCCGATCCTATGATGAGGATGATGAAGAGCGGCATCCCATGGATGAGGATTATCTGCGAGCCATGCGCTATGGTATGCCGCCCAATGGGGGATTTGGGATGGGGATTGACCGCCTGGTCATGCTGCTGACCGACAAGCACAGCATTCGTGAAGTCCTCCTGTTTCCCCATTTGCGTGGAAAAGGGGAGTGAGAAAGCGCTCAGGTGATTACCGCCTGGTTTCTTCAAGAAGCCAGGCGAATTTTTTTAATATAAGGGCCAGATTAGTGGCAGGACCAACACAGAGACAAGCAGGACCACCAAAATGAGCGGGCCTCCCACCCTAAGGTAGTCGCTGAAGCGGTAATCGCCTGCGCCCATGACCAGTGTATTGACCGGGGAAGAAACGGGAGATGCGAAGGCGGTGGAGGCGGCGATGGCAACCAGCATCAGGAAAGCTTGGGGTTGGTATCCAAGATTTTGGGAAAGGGAAAGCGCGATGGGGGCGATGAGGACCGTGGTCGCTGTGTTGGAAATCACCTGGGTGAAAAGCGAAGTAAGTAGAAACAGGGTCGATAGGATAAAGTACGGGCCCATGGACCCCAAGGTATTGGCCAGCCATTCCACACTGACTTGGACTAAACTAACTTTCTGAAGGGCTGTGGTCATCGGGAGCATGCCAGCGATGAGGATGATGCTCTTCCAATCCACTGTATCATAAGCGTCTTTCGCTTGTAAGCAACCCGCCATGATCATCAAAAAACCGGCCAAAAGGGCTGCAGTGGTGATGGGGATCCAATTGGTGACCAACATGACCAACATCCCAGCCAATATCAACAATGCCCACAGCATTTTGGATTGTGAGATTGGCCCCCGCATGGTTTCCGGCTCACCGATGATGATGAAATCCCGCTGTTTATTCCGCAGGTCGTGAATGTCCTTCCACGGTCCTTGGACGATGAGGGTATCTCCAAATTGAAGGGGGGTTTCCTTGAGAGGGAGTTCCTCTTTCGTGCCGGGTCGGTTAATACCAAGAACTGTCAGATGGTACCTGCTTCCGAACTGGGATGTCACCAATGTTTTCCCGATCAAGTTTGAGCGGGGAGGGAGGAGGACTTCCGCCACTCCCGCTTCATTGTTCACCAGCCCCTGCTTATCTTCCGCGTGGGCAGGTTGGACGCCCAGATTCAAACTTGCCGCTGCGTGGATAATGTCTTCGGATTTTCCCTGGCAGATGAGAATGTCATCCTGCTGGATATTGGTCTTTGGGGAAGGCAGGATGTTTTGTGTTTCCTCTTCCAGCACCAGCCGCCTTTCTCCCATTTTTGCGAGGGGTCGAACTTTTGGTTTGCGCAATATTTCCAATACTGTGATCTGGTACTTATTGCGGAGATCGACGCTTTGCAGCGTCTTTCCTACCAGAGGGGAAGGGGACCGGACGCGTAAGCGATAGAGATCTTCAGGTAGTTTATACAATTGAACGATCTCTTCGGGGGTCTCTACGCGTTGGATTTTTGTGGTCGGTTCACGATCGGGCAGCAGCCAGGGATCCGTGAGGATGATGAACGCGATACCGGTCAGGAGAACGGTGAGACCAATGGGGGTGAAATCGAAGAAGCGAAAGGGGGTGTACCCACTATTCGCCAGCAAATCGCTGACGATAATATTCGGGGGTGTGCCGATCAGGGTCATTGCGCCCCCCAATAAAGCGCTGAAAGAGACGGGAAGAAGGAGTTTGGAAGGGTTGATATCTTTTTTCAAGCCTAAACTGATGATCGCCGGTGCCATCACAGCTACGGTACCTGTGTCGCTTATAAATCCGGACATTAAAGCCACGGTTCCCATGATGATGACCATCAGTCGAATTTTACTCTGCCCGGCAAGCTGGATAATGCGACGGCTTATCGTATCGGCTAAGCCTGTTTTCATGACCGCTCCGCCGACTATAAAGAGGGCTGCCACTGTAACTACAATGGGGCTGGAAAAACCGGCCAAAGCTTCTTCTGGAGAAAGGATCCCGGTCAGCATAAGGCTGATGACCACGGCGATGGCGACTAGATCAACCCGAATCCACTCCGTGATGAAGAGGACGATTGCTCCCCCTAAGATTCCTAAGGTCAGCCACATATCCAGGGCCATAATAATTCTGAACCTTCTAAGTAGATTAACTCGCTATAGTGTACCAGATAACGCGTTCAGGATGGAAAGAGGTGCCAGAGGAGGACGCAAATCACAGAACCCACTACGGAGGAGAGAAAATTTACCCTGTCATTGTTCAACCAACCCCACCCCCGTGTGTAGACCGTGGGCGTTTGGCAGCTGTGCTGGGGATGCCGTTCGGTTTCTTTTATGCAGCGTGGGCAGAAATACATGGCTTGGAGAGAGGCACCCAGTACGGAATCCAAAAAAGAACCCAGCAGTCCAGCGATCGTAACAGTGAGGATGAGTCTCCCTGAAGGTAAATTCGGGAAGACGAGCATGCTTACTAAGGCCATAATGACGGATCCGGCAAGGGAGGAAAGAGTCCCCAGCGGTGTGACCCCTCCAGACGTTCCCGGTTCTACCACTTTCCAAGAGGTGATTAACCGGGGTTTATGAGAACTCAGCGCACCCAGTTCAGTGGCCCAGGTGTCTGCGGTGACCGCCGCTATGGCTCCGGCATAGGCGATTATCGGCCATTGCCATTGTTTATCAAAGGAAGCGATGATTGCCAGAACAGCGCCTATCCCACCGTTTGCGACTACTTGTCCCCAATCCCTGGTCCGATGATTTTCGCCGGACGGGATATTTTCTACATCCAAGCGCTTATGGACCAGGGATAAAAGGCTTGAGGAGAAAAAGAAACTTATGATGGGCGCACTCCATGGAAGGCTGCCGGAGCTAAAGATGAGACCTCCCAGGGAGGCTGCTGCCCACATTCCTTTTCTCGTTAACAAGCGCATTTTCCATGCTCCCCAACTGATGGCCAGCGCCAGCGTAAAACCGAATATGATCTGCATAACTTTGTGGATAAGTTTTAAATAACTGTGGATAAGTGGGGGAATCTTGTGGAAAGAGGGCTGTTAAGTGGTGATAAAGTACATGCTGATGTGGAAAACCAAACCAATGATCACACTGCTGCCCCACAGGAAGTAAGCCAAACGCCGGTTCCTTTCTCTGCGGTAGAGGAATAGACCGATAACCAGGTTTCCAATGTATGAAATGGTGTACAGGATGGGGAGGAGGATGAGCCGGATGCTGGGCAAAGGTTGATGGGGGGTGCCTTGCGGGGAAAAACCAAGGGAAATATCATCTCTATTGGCAATGACAAATAACGTCCAAAGGTAAAGGGACAAAACAAGACCCAGCCCTGCGAGGGTGATGATTAGGTTCAGGCGCTGTTTCCAGAGTTGGGTGATAAGGAATGTGGGGCGGGTGTCTTGCGAATGCAGAGGGTTTAGAGATCCAAGCTCGGTAAGGTGGTGATACGTGTCAATAAACGCGTCGGTCTTCAAAGGGGAGATCGCGTAATAGCCTTCATCACCAGCGATGACAACCAGTGGGTCTCCTCGGGCTGCTAGGAATTCGATGGTGGGACCCCGGGTAAACCACCTCCTGCCTACCACGGATCCTGGCCAGCGGATAAGCGGCAATTTGATAGGGGTGTCTAAATTCTCAGCGCGGTGAACCCATTCTATTTGATCCATGGGGATCGTTTCCGTACGCCACCCCCACTTAAGGGTGAGCCCATCCCGCTCGAGGACATATTGGGAGCGGTGTAAGGCGTAGAATCGATAGATCAGGAAAGGGACGAGGAGCAGGAAAAGGAGGATCGGTGTGAGGTAGATCAACAGCTGAGGTGCGACCTCCGCATTTGCAGTCTGCCATATCCCCCAAATGCCAAAACCAGTCGAGGCGGCGATGATCAGGATGTGGAAAACGCTTCCTTTTTTGCGGGGTGGGTGGAAGATGTATCTCTCCGTCATGGTACCTATTTATACCACAGCGGTGAGGGGATAAAGGGGGAAGCGAAGAGGACCCCTTCGTGGGCGTTGATCTCTGTTATGAAGGTCTCCAAAAAATCAGCCCCTTGAAGGGGATCGACATTTTCAAGGGGCTGTGTCTTCGTTGAAAGGGTGAATTCACTGATTGGTTCAGTGGATCATTGCGATCTATTTCTCGATCATATAGCTGACATTCACCCTTACCTCGATATCCATTTGTCCGGGGGAAATCGGCACCGCAGCTGCGGCTTTTTCAGCGAGTTCCCTCTCTGCGTACACAGGACCTCCCCCAAAGGTTTCCACACGGTACACTTTTCCAAGCTGGATATCTGCAGTTCCAGCAATCGCCTCCGCCCGGGCACGGGCGTCTTTCATGGCCAATTCTAGGGCATTTTTGTTCGCCTCTTCTTTGTTTTCAGCATCGAACTGGATGCCATGAATGGTATTGGCGCCTGCCTGGACGACTTCATCCAGTAAGGAACCAAGTTGATCCAGGTCCCGTAGAGTGACGCGGACGATATTGGAAACCCCATAGGTCTTCTGTGTTTCTCCATTGATCTCCCCCTTTGGTTCCCGGTCTCCTTCCTGGCGGATGCTGAAATCCACGGTTTGCATATCCTCGGCTGGAATGCCAAATTCACCCAGCACCGTCATGATCTTTTCCACCCGTTGCTTGTTCATTGAGACGGCTTCTTGGGCGTTCTCATCCTCTGTTTGAACACCGACGGATATCCGGGCCAATGTGGGATCAAGGGAAACTTGTCCTGTGCCTTGGACGGAGATCAAGCGAGGTTGATCTTCAGAATCCACTGCAATGGGACTGGCTTGACAGGCACTGAGGACCAATCCCAACATGATCACGATTAGAATCCATTTTTTGTTAACCATGTTTCCTCCAAAAACTGTTAAAAATATATATTTGTGAACCTTTCATGTATATGACGCATAATGGGTGATTTTTGTTCCATCATGAAGGCATAATCGATTTTGTGAGCTGATCATTTCTCTTTGTTCGGCCGCACACTGAGATATCCCCTTTAGTCCGGCTGTTGTGGATAAGCTTGGATTTTCAGTGTAGGAACGATCCCCGGGTTTTGTCAATATATCTGTTTGTGTTGGACAATATATCATGCGATCTACATCCTTGATCAGGGAGTGGAGAAATGGGGATAACCAGAATTGGGGGGTTCGTGTCTTCTGATAAACTTGTCAAAAGCAACGCTCTTTTGTACAATACTTGAAACAAATGTTCGAGGAGGGTTATCCTTGAGTTTGAATTACGAACAGCTGCAGCCCCAGGTTAGGGATTTAGGTCAGCGAGCGGTGGCCAGGGAAAATCACCTGAAAGAAATCCGGGGACAGGCGAGGGGTTTGCTTCGCGAGTTTGCAGAACAAACTTCTCGTTTGCGGGAGAAAGTGGAAAGGGTCGCCCATCAGGACCCGGCCCTAAGGTGTGCCAATCCCCGAGGAGATCCACTCACTGCCAGCTTTGATGCTCCCGCTGCACCAGACAAAGCCAGGATATTGGCCGTTGACGGCTCCCAAATCAATCCCGATCCTCATGCTTCCGTTCAGTATTACCTGGTGAACGTAGGGGGAATATGGTCCGACATTCATCGTGACCATCCCCCCCAAACGTTCATTGAGACAAGACTCCGGTTTGAGGAGGATGTATACGACACGCACGGCCTGGTGTCCAGGGGTCAGGTGGCCTTGGAGCGGGACGTCGCGGAAAGGGAGTTCATGGCCATCAAAGCCGGTTCTTTGATCGACAAAGGGAAAAAGGGGATCCCTTTGGTCACGCTTACCGATGGGCCGTTGGAGTTGTGGGAGTCGCATGATCGGGGCGGGGGCCGTTCAAAAGCCTTTCGCGAGGGGTTGAAACGGTATCGGGATACGCTTCACGACCTGTGTCGGTTGAAGGCGATTACGGCTGGTTATGTCGATAAACCGAGGGCGGATTACGTGGTCCGCTTGCTGGAAATCGCGACATTGCCGGAGGATGAGATAGGTAAGATAAACCAGTACCGCCCTTTTCAAGGGGTTTCGGATGTCGATTTATATGCCAATCTTTTACCACCTGGGGAGCGCTCCGCTGTCTTTGGCATCCAAGCATATTCCAGCTCGGATTACACTGCTGAGATCGCTTTGCATTTCTTTTATCTCAATGTCGGCATTCCGAGCCATCCCTGGTTGGCGAGAGTTGAGGTCCCAGCTTGGGTTGCAGAAAACGGGGACAAATTGGATTGCCTGCATGCCCTCCTCAATCATCAATGTCGCGTGATGGGAGGAATGGGGTATCCTTATTTGCTGCATCGCGCCCACGAGATCGCGGTCGTCCAGCGAGAAGAACAGGAATTATTAACGGAGTTGATCCTCCGGGAACGACGGAAAAGGGGAGTTTCTGTGGGTCGAAAGTCCCATAAACAATACTATAAAGACCAAGCCGGCAGAAAGAGGTATCGACGATGAGTGAAATTAAAATTGGCCGCATGTTGCGGGCGGGAATGAGCGGGTTCGTGGTTGGCTGCCAGGTGGAGAAGATTGACGTGCCCACTTTCGGCAGCTTGGTGCGGGCCCCCATTGGTGAGCATGCACAGGTGTATGGTCTTGTCCACGATCTTCACGTGGACGATGACGGGCTGGTCCGGCATTTGGCGACCGCACCTGAGGTGGAGCAGAGCACGATCCAAGACGCGCAGACGAACCGGAACATCCCTGTGGAGATCAGCGTCCTCTGTGTGGGATATAAAAAGGAGGATAGCCTGCGCCATGTGCTCCCTCCCAGACCTCCTTTAAGCCTGGACTTAATTTATATGTGTTCCCCTGCGGAAATTATGGCTTTCACTACTCACGGACGTTTTGGATATTTCAGGCACCTATTAAGGCATGAAGACATTCCCCTCGCAGAACTGCTTGCCGCCCATATCAGGCAATCCCACTTGGTTCATCTCGATCGAGGGGATCCCTCCTGGGCGAAGAGGGCAGTTGAGGAGTTGATCCTGCTTTTACAGGATGATTACCAGAGACTCACTTCCTTGCTTGGCGCTTTGCAGGATTCCCTTGGAGAGGAATGGATAGCTTAGGAGAGGATATGGCGGAAGAGACAAATGTGATTGGATATTTGGTGAGGGGGAGCCTGAAGGACCATCTCAAGGTCCGTTTGACGGTCCCTTCTTTTGAGGTGCAGGAGGGTTCATTTGTGGTCTTGGAAAGCGACCGCTGGTTGTTCTACGGTTTGGTAACCGATCTCCAATTAGGGGCTACGGAGGAACGATTTGCAGAGGAGATGAGTGAGAACCGTTTCTCCCCTGATCTGGCCGGGATGCTGCACGAGAAAACGCTCTATACCGATCTTGAGGTCCTGCCCACATTGATGCTCGAGCGCGGTCCTGACCTTGAGTCGAAGGCATATCAGGATTGGAGGGAGGAAATTGAGTCCGGAAAAAGGGATCAACCTCGCCCCATCCCTGTAAAAACCGTACCGCCCCACCATGCCCGGGTGCGGATGGCTTCAAAGGGGGACATTGCGGAGATCTTTGGCAAAGAGAAGAAAGGGAACTTCGTGATCGGGGAGACCCGGGAAGGGGCGCACCCGGTCCGGATTGATCTTCACAAATTCATTCAGCGATCTTCAGGTATTTTTGGCGCCACGGGTACCGGGAAGTCTTTCCTGACCCGGATCATGCTGGCGGGGTTGATCCAATTCGACACCGCTTCTGTGTTGGTTTTTGACATGCACAACGAATATGGGTTTGATGACACGGCTTCTGATACCGGAGAGCGTGTGATCGGTCTGAAGACGAAATTCCCCAGCAAAGTCCGGGTGGTCGGATTAGGGAAAGGCGCCCAGATCAGGGGTCAGAGCCCTGATTTTAATTTGGAGATCCCCATGTCTGCTATCCAGCCTGCTGACATCATGCTTTTGCAAAGAGAGTTGAACCTGCGGGAAACAACCCCGACCACATTGGATGCCCTGGTGAAATCCTTTGGAAGGGAGGATTGGTTCCAAGTCTTTCGAGCCATGTCGGTCGGTAAACTTGGCGAGGATGAAGAGGGAAGGAAGATCCCAGCCAGGGATAGTGTCGCCTATTGGGCGAACGAAAATGGGGTCAATGTCATGGCTGCGGAAGCGCTGCACAATAAGCTACGCCGCCTGTTCAACAGCCCTTACATCGTCGAAGAACCAGCCTCTGACGGGATCCAGGAAATCGTCCATATGCTGGAAGATGGAGGTCACGTCGTACTTTCCTATGGAAAACATGAGAGTGATTTGGATTATTTGTTGGTCTCCAACTTACTGACCCGGAAAATCCGGGAGCGCTGGGAATGGCGGACCAACCAGTTCCGCAGTTCTGGGAAAGAGGAACCCAGGCCTCTGGTTGTGGTGGTGGAAGAAGCCCATAAGCTGCTGAACCCAGAGATGGCCTCCCAAACCACATTCAGCACCATTGCCAGGGAGCTTCGGAAGTATTATGTCACCCTGCTGATTATTGACCAACGTCCCTCTCAAATTTACGATGAGGTCATGTCCCAGCTGGGGACGCGGATTTCCGGATGGCTGGGGGATGAGGATGACATCCGGGCGGTGCTCTCCGGGTTGGCAGGCCGGCAGGTGCTGCGGGGTATGCTTTCCCGCCTGCAGCCCAAGGAGGAAGTACTTCTCCTGGGTTGGGGTGTGCCTATGCCGCTTCCCATTCGCTCTCGCCGGTATGATGAAAGCTTTTGGAAGGAGTTGAAAAAGGGAAAAAAGGATATTTCGGAACAAAGCCCGGAAAAATCTCTGGAGGAATTGGGATTCTAGTTTTGCTTGGTGTTCGATACCGGTAAATGTAAGAACCAGGGCACCTTTTCAAGTTATCCCTTCTTTAAGAGTGTGGGTAACGAGGATACATCATCAATTTCCAGGGCTTTGCTCTCGCGTTTCAAGAGGTTCATCAATTCTTCACTGCGGTTGAATCGCTTATATTCTTTATTTGTTAACTTATCCTGCAAAGTGATCAGACAGGAGGCATAGCAGGTCAGAGGAGGGATCTCGGCTAATTTTTCCCAAAAGCCCTGATCGTCCTCCCCCCATTTCGCGTGTTCTTGGGCAAACAGGGCCTCCACTTTTTCGACCAAGGTGGTTGTTAGAGTTTCCACTTCTATTACTTTATAAAGTTGATCCTCGGTGTTCTCTTTGAGAAAGATATCCAAGCGATGAAATCCAGTTTGTTGTCCTTTTCTCTCATCCTTTAACGCGAAACCAAGATGGTTTTCAGAGATTTTCTCGACCATTCTTAACTCCTGTGCTGACTCCTCTTTTTCAATCCCGTATTGATGTACCTACTTTGGAATCCTCTTCCCCCCTCCGGTAATGTCCTTCAGCGAGCAATGGCTGTATTTATGCCAAACCCGTCATCTCAGCGCTGATCTCCCAGAGCCGTTTTGCGGTTTGTTGATCGTAACTTTCAGGGGATGATTCAATGCAAAACTCATCTCGATCCCATCCACGCTTTCTCTTCGACCCCAAAAGAAAGCGCCAGCATTGTTTACCAACACATCCAAACGCGGATACTTTTCTCGATAGTCAGCCGTTAACTCCCTGATTTGGTCCTGAGAGGACAGGTCTGCCACGAAGTAATCCACTTTTTGATTACCGGTCTCTCGGATGATTTGGTCTTGAGTGTTCCTGCATTTCTCTTCGTCCCGGCTGACAATGATCGTCACTGCGCCTTTCCCCGCCAAAGCGAAAGTGGAAGCTTTCCCAATCCCAGAGGTCGCTCCCGTGATGACGCATACTTTGCCAGCCATGGTTCCCTTTTCCGCCATCTGCCATTAAGCTCCTTTTCATTTTCTTTCCGTGTGGGCATAGTACATTGTCAGTGTGAATGTTGACGAACGCGGATATTGTATCATTTTGGAAATGAAGATCCGTTCTTATTTGCGAAGAGACATCGCTGTCACCAGAGAACACGGTTCTTGGGTGTTCTTATTCAGTCCACTATTAATCGGTTTATTTGCCGGAGACAGCTGGAGCGGAGTAACGCTGTATCTGTTTCTCGCTTGTCTGGCTGGTTTCATGATCCGTCAGCCTATGACCATTGCGGTGAAAGCACTTAGCGGAAGAAGGTCCAAAAGGGATATCCCCCACGGATCGAACCCTTATGTCGGTTATGATGATATCGATTCCTCACCTTTCCTTTTCCAAGGTGAGGTTGATGACCGTTTGCAGCCCACGGCGAGGGTGGTAGGCATTGTCAACGATCGAGGACAGGCAAAAAGTTTTCCTTATCAGCGATTAAAAGATAAGGGTGTGATCCAGGATAGCCTTGAGGGTACCCCTATCGTTGTTTTTTTAAGAAAGGTACAGCTTCTGCCTTGGATGCCAGCAGCATTCCAGATGGAAAGGACGTAGGGGCTACGGGAATCTTTGAAGCCCTTGCGAATGGGAAAGAACTCACTTTTACCCAACACGGAGATGGGGTTTTCCGGGATGAACATACGAACAGCAGGTGGAACATCGTTGGCCGAGCGGTAGAAGGGCCCCTGGCAGGGAAACAGCAGACCCCTGTGCCCCATTATGATACATTCTGGTTTGTATGGGCTGCATTTCAAACGCCGGATTCCCTCGTGGAATGATCAAATCAAGCCTTTGATATCATCGAGATCAGAAATCGAGCCGGTCCTGTTTATCCTGACCGGCTCGATGGTTTTCCTGTCGTCTGATCTGCAGGTTCCTGCTTTATTATCCAAATCAAGTCGATGATTGACATGGGGATGGGATCAATATAAACTGGGGACATGGGATCGAATACTTTTTCATGCCGTTCGGAAAAGTTTTAACTTATTCTCTACTCTTGATAGGGAGGTACACATGAACACCTTACTCCTTTCATCATCTCAGTGGAAGGAAGCTCTCATCTCTGTGGCGATTGTAGCCGGCTCTCTGCTTATAGGCCGCATCGTATTGTGGATTCTTGATCTGCTCATCGTTCGGCTTGTTAAGAAGACGAGTACAGAATTTGATAACGCTGTCGTTGAGGCGATCAGGCTTCCCCTTTTTTTGCTGATCATCGTCATTGGGCTCCAAATCGGATTGCAGCGCCTGTCGTTTTTTCCTGAAGAGTGGGTGGTGTATCGAACCCATTTCTTCTATATTCTCTATTGGCTGGTGGGCATCGTCGCCAGCGTGAGGATGGTCAATAGAGTGAGTGCATGGTATGACCGTAGGATGATCGAGCAGACGGACTCGTCCTTAGATGAACAGGTGCTGCCTTTTGCCCGCCGTGTGTTTTTCGTTTTGATCAGCTTTATTGCCTTCATCCTTCTCTTAAGCCATTTTGAGATTAATATCAGCGCATTTGTCACCACGCTAGGGATTGGATCCTTGGCGGTGGCCTTAGCGGCTCGAGCTACACTTGAGGACACGATCAATGGCTTCGTGATCATGGCCGATCGCCCCTTCAGGATTGGCGATCGGATCGAGATCTTGGAGTTGGATACATGGGGAGATGTCAGGGATGTGGGATTGCGCAGCACGCGCATTCGGACCCGCGATAATCGTATGGTCGTCATTCCCAATTCGGTGATTGGGACAAACCTGATTGTCAATCACTCCATCCCCAGCACCCTCTACCGAGTGGAGACGCATGTCGGCGTGGCTTATGGCACAAATATCGATCGCGCCAGGGAAGTGATGATTGAGGCCGTCAGGCGCCAAGATTGGGTGATGAAAGACCGCCGGATTGAAGCTTTGTTCGTCGAATGGGGCGACTTTGCGATGATATTCCGCGTTCGCTGCTGGATTGAACATTACGTGGAAACAAGGCGGATCGTGGATAAGTTGAATAGCTGTCTCTATGAGGCACTCAATGAAGCCGGGATCGATCTCCCATTTCCCACTTATACGCTCTATCATCGCTTGGACGAAGAAGGAAGAGAGGGAGTGGTCAGGGCGTTCCAATCTACGTCCAAAGGCGGATAAATGAAAATCTACCTCCCAGAATATTACCAATTCCCTCTCATTCCGGAGAGTTCCGTTCCTCTTTACGTGAGGGAAAGAGTGTCTATAATATGACCTGGGCGTGAGGTGAAGGACAGATATGGAAAGGAAGGGATGAAATGGAATTTTTAAAGCTCCTTTTTTATGGAAATACTGTACAGTCTTGGTTAATTGCTTTTGGGATTCTGGGGCTGACGGTGATTGTTTTGCAGTTGATAAAAAGCCTTTCCAGGGACCGCCTGGTTTCCTTGATAGAAAAGTCCAGCTCGGAAATCGACGATTACGTGCTTCCTCTGCTTCGGCAGACGCGTTTATTCTTTTTCTTGGTCGTCGGTATTTACTTGGGGTCTTTGGCCCTGACCTTGTCGGAGGGGGATCAAAACCTGTTGGATAAAGCGTTGCGGACTGCATTTTTCCTGCAGCTTGGTTTTTGGGGCATGGGAATAATCACTTTTTATGTCCAGCGCGGCGTTTCTGGAAAATTAGACGAGGATGAGGGGGAGTCTGCCACCACCATTGACGCTTTTGGATTGGTCGCGAAGATCGCCCTTTGGGTCCTGGTCGGTCTGCTGATTTTGGATAACCTGGGCGTGAAAATCGACTCCCTCATCGCCAGTTTAGGGATTGGAGGGATCGCGGTTGCCCTGGCGGTGCAAAACATCTTAGGAGACCTGTTTGCCTCTTTATCCATTGCCATGGATAAACCCTTTGCCATGGGAGATTTCATCGTCGTGGGTGAATTTGCGGGTACAGTTGAGGATGTCGGCTTGAAAAGCACACGGGTTCGCAGTCTCTCGGGGGAGGAGTTGGTATTTTCGAATTCGGATCTTCTCAACAGCCGCATACGAAATTATAAACGATTGCAGGAACGTCGGATCGACTTTAAATTTGGTATCACTTACGATACTTCGTATGAGAAGTTAAAGCGGATTCCGGCCATTGTAGAAAGCGCGATTACAGCTCTGGAGAATGTGCGTTTTGACCGCGCTCATTTGAAGGAGATGGGTGATTTCGCTTTAATCTACGAAGTGGTCTACTTTGTGGAACAACCTGAGTACAATTTCTATATGGATATCCAGGAAAACATCAATCTCACCCTCTATCGCCGATTTGAAGAGGAAGGAATTGAGTTTGCTTATCCTACTCAGAGAGTTTTCCTAAATCAATGAGAGAATCCAGGTAGACGTTAATGGTCTATCAGCTCGCCGATCGAGCTGATCACAGGGCAGTCTATCTCTGGAAATGTGCCGTGGGGATCGACCAGGATGGTGTGGAGCCCCGTTTTTTGCGCCCCGAGGACATCCGTGTAGTAATTATCCCCAATATACGAGGTGTCGCGGGGTGTGCTTTGAGCGAGATCCATGGCATATTCGAAGATCTCTGGGTCTGGTTTCCAGCTGTTGATTTCCCCTGCTGTATACTGAAAGTTGAAATAACGGGCGAGGTCGAGGTCATTTAATTCGCCTTCAATAGATGTTGACCGGTTGGAGACCAGGCCCAGCGTGTACCCCTTCCGCTGTAAGGTCGACAGCGTGGGGTGGACGTCAGGCGGAACCCAAGGTTCTGGCTGATAATTTTCTTCCATCCCTGGTTGAAGCTGGGTGGATAACACTTCAGCACGATCCTCTTCCAATCCAAAAGCGGTCAGTTTCCGTTTCAGGTACTGTTCCCAAAATTCAGGTGTCAGTCGGCCGTACGTTTCAATGTCTTTGATTGATTCAGGAGAATTCGCCCAATAATAATGAATGAATCGCCTCGTATTCCGTTTCGCTTGAGGGCTTATCTCTACTTCTGTGTTTTGGAGAAGGTGAAAGAATACGTCAATAGAGGAAGGCCGGCGCTGGCACAAGGTCCCGTCGAAATCAAATAAGAGGGTGTGCAACCTGGATGGCAGGATCATGGTTTTATCCCCCAATATAGGACATCTCCACTTTGCCGGTGGTTTGCGACCCTTTTTCTTTCCGGATTTCGGAGTAACGGTCGTCGCGGCGTTTCCAGATTGAGCTGATGAGCGTGAAGATTTCCTTGTCGGGCGCATTCCCTCGGATGTGTTCCCGGATGTCGTGCCCCTGTGTGCCAAACAGACAGGTGTAAAGTTCGCCAATCGCTGTTAAACGGAACCTCGTGCAATCCCCGCAGAACGGTTGGGTCACGGAAGCGATCAATCCGATCTCCCCTTTCCCATCCTGATATTTCCAACGATTGGCAACCTCCCCGTGGTAATTTGCCCCTAAGGGTTCGAGGGGATACACTTTGTGGATCCGCTCCATGATCTCCTTTGCAGGGACAACGTCATCCAGCGTCCATCTATTTGTAGATCCTACATCCATGTATTCGATGAAGCGCAGGGTATGACCTTCCTTTCGGAAATGTCTCGCCATGGGTACGATCTGATCGTCGTTAACGCTGCGTTTGACTACCATATTGATCTTAATGGGATTGAGACCAGCTTTATCTGCTGCTTGAATCCCTTCCATTATCCTTTTCAGGGGGAAATCGACGCCAATCATGGTTTTGAAAGTTTGATCGTCGAGGGCATCAAGGCTGACGGTGACCCGGTCTAATCCATGTTCTTTAAGGGTTTTCGCTTTTTGAGGTAGGAGAGAACCGTTGGTGGTCATCGCTAATTCGACCCCGGGCTGTGTCTTTCGGAGCATTCCTACCAGCTTTTCAAGGTCCTTTCTGACCAGGGGTTCCCCTCCAGTCAAGCGAATCTTACGGATCCCTAATGGAGCGATGATGTTCACGAAACGGGTGATCTCTTCGAAGGTGAGTAATTCCTCATGGGGGAGGAATTCGTGCTCCCCCTTGAAAACATCTTTTGGCATGCAGTACTGACACCGAAAATTACAGCGGTCGGTGACAGAGATTCTCAGATTCTGAAGCGGTCTTCCGATTGTGTCCTGGACCTTTTCTGGCATTGTCGACTACCATGTTTCCTAATCTACCTTATAATACACTGAGATTATAAACGAAGATGTTAAGTGTTGCGTTAAAACAAGTTGAAACTGCCGATATTTGGGTTCGCAATTGGTTTTGTTAAGGGCGACACACCTCAGCGGCCCATTGGCCTGCCCAGTTTGTCGATTTGTAACACACCCCTGGGAAAGATGTGGGTGTTCCCTGGACAATTGTCGTTGAATCGCCGCCGCTGGCCGCGGAACTCTCCTTCTGGGATCTCTCGCCCATGACTCGGGATTACAATCGAAACCAATGAATGCCTTTCGGTTAGCTTATGTTTGACAGATTAGGGAAACGGGAACGCCTTCGCGTGATTTTCGCGATCATTATCATCGCTACCATACCCTGTTACTGCACTGGTTTGGCCTTCGTCCGCCTCAGGACCACAGAGCGGGAGACTCCCACCCCCACGCCGTCAGAGACCCGTGAAGCGACGCCAACCAATACGGCAACGGCGAAACCTTTGGTGCGGACCCCATTTCCCACATTTACTCCCACTTATACCCCCTCATTGACGAATACCTGGACACCCTCCCCTACTGTCACGGACACACCGCTTCCCACGGCTACCCCCACCCATACAAGCACGCCATCCGAAACGCCGACTATCTCTCCTTCCCCGACCGGTTTGCCCACCAAAACGGACACGCCTACCCCATCCCCTGCGCCAAGCGCGACGGAAACCCCAGAGGAATGAATCACGCTTTTTATAAGGAACCCGTATGGATAATGTACCGATCAATGAACTTCTCTTCGACCTTCTCACTATTCCGAGCTTATCAGGACATTCTGACCCCATCCGGGCTTGTCTTCAAGAAGCCTGGACTCCCTTGGTTGACGAGCTGCAGATCAGTCCGCTGGGCAGCTTGCAGGGATTGGTGAAAGGGAACGCTCCATCCCCTCGACCGAAAATCCTCTTGGCCGCTCATATGGATGCGATTGGATTAATGGTGACTGGTTTTCGAGGTGATTTCGTCCGGGTCACAACGGTGGGTGGTGTGGACCCTCGGGTCTTGCCGGGGGGGATGGTCACCGTGCACGGGAAGGAGGATTTGACAGGGGTGATCGACCAACTGCCAAAATCCCTCTTGCCCTCCTCAGCTTCAAAGAAATCTGTGGAAATTAAATACCTCTTGGTGGATGTCGGTTTAGAAGAGGAGAAAATAAAGGATCTGGTCCAGGTTGGGGATCTGGTTTCTTTCCAGCAGAAACCCGTTTGGATTGGGGAGCATGAGATTGCCGGCCCTGCGCTGGATAACCGGGCTTCCGTATCCGCTTTAACGTTATTGCTGCACTCGCTTCAATCCACTCCTCCTCAGTGGGATGTGTGGGTTGTTGGCACCTCGCAGGAGGAAGAGAACATGTCCGGGGCTTTGACATCAGCCTACGCTATTCAACCGGATCTGGCGGTTGCTGTGGATGTCACCTTCGCTGCCGGCCCGGGCACCCCGGACTATAAATCCTACCCATTGGGAGAGGGGATCCCATTGGGTTGGGGACCCAGCGTTCACCCTGCCCTCTACCGTGCCTTTGAGGAGGTTGCCGAAGAAGAGGATATCTCCGTAACCATGGAACCACTCCCCATGCGTTCAGGCACGGATGCAGATGTACTGCAAATATCAGCCGCCGGTGTCCCCACCATGTTGCTCAGCATCCCCCTAAGATATATGCACACGCCAGTTGAAATGGTGAGTGTGCGAGATATCCGTAGGGTGGCAAAGCTGATGAAAGCTTTCATAAGCCGATTGGATCCGGATTCTTTAGAGACCTTTCAATGGGATGAATGAACGATGACTGTGAAAACCAACCCCAATCTCACCCTTGTAGAAACCTTGTCAGATCTGGTCGGCGTTTCGGGCGCTGAAGGAGCTGTTCGCGAATTCGTGCGCGAGACGGTCAAACCCTTTGCGGATGAAGTGCGAGTGGATCCGTTGGGAAATTTACTGGTTTACCATTGGGGGGAAGGAAATCCCCCCAGGTTAAAAGTCATGGTCGCGGCCCATATGGATGAAGTGGGTTTCATGTTGACGGCGGTAGATGATAAGGGATTTTATCGCTTTGCGAAAGTGGGGGGCATCAATGAGAAATATTTGGTGGGAAAGGCGGTCTGGATAGGCAAAGAGAAGATCCCTGGTGTGATCGGCCTTAAACCGGTCCATCTCACCGAAAAGAAAGACAAAAAGAAATTTGTGCCCTTGAAAGATCTTCGCATAGATGTTGGACCGGATCAAAAGGACCGCGTCAATGTCGGTGATCGGGCTGTTTTCGCCACAGAGTTTAAACGCATTGGGGATTGCCTTCTTGGAAAAGCGTTTGATGATCGTTTGGGGGTAGCCATCCTTATTGAGTTGATTAAAAACTCTCCAAGCCACCTTGACCTCCTGGCAGCTTTTACCGTCCAGGAGGAGATCGGTTTGCGGGGAGCCCGTGTGGCAGCCCATGCCTTAGATCCGGATTGCAGTATTGTCCTGGATGCCACTCCCGCTCGCGACTTTCCTGCTTGGGAAGAAGAGGACGAAAACACGACATATAACACGCGTTTAGGTGGGGGAGGGTCTATTTACAAAGCCGATGCAGGGACCATCTCCGATCCCCGCTTGGTTCAATATCTGGTCCGCGTCGCGGAGGAAGAGGGCATCCCTTTCCAATTCCGCCAACCGGGTGGAGGAAGGACGGACGCCGCTGCCATTCACAAACAACGCGGCGGTATTCCCAGCGTTTCTATCTCCGTCCCTACTCGCTATTTGCATTCCCCAGTTTCCTTGGTCAGGATCGATGATTATCAAGCGACGTTGGCTTTGTTAACAGCTGCTATGGACCGTTTTACAGCGGATGTTTTGGAACCCCTGAGTGAATAATTTTGGAGAGCCTGGTTGAAAGGAGTCATTTGATGAAATCACTGCTAGAAAAATTGGTCGAGATCCCAGCCCCACCTGGCCATGAGAAGCAAATCCGGGACTTCGTGCGAAAAGAGATTGGGTCCTATGTGGATGAAGTAAGGGTGGATAACTTGGGGAATTTAATCGCTCGCCGGGGAGAAAAACGTGAGGGTGGGAAGCGGATCATGATCGCTTCTCACCTCGACGAAATTGGATTGATTGCCACCCATATTGATCAGAATGGATTCATCCGTTTCACAAATATGGGGGGTGTTATCCCTAGTTATTTGTTAGGGGGAAGGGTTCGATTCTTACAGGGAACACGGGGAGTGATCAACGCGGAAGGGACAGGAAAGCGCAAAAAAGTCCCGGAAATTTCGAAAATGTACATTGATGTGGGCGCGGAGGGTCCGGAAGGGTGCCCGATTGGGATTGGGGATGTGGCTGTTTTTGACCGCCCGTGGCTGGATTTGGGCAAACGCGTCGTTTCCAAAGCGTTGGATGATCGTGCCGGGGTGGCTGTGATGATGGAAACGTTGCGAGAAATCCACAGCGCCCCAAATCAAATCCCTCATCAGTTATGGTTGGTGTTTAGCATGCAGGAGGAGGTGGGCTGCCGGGGAGCCGGACCTGCAGCTTTCCAAATTGAACCGGATTTGGGTCTGGCGGTTGATGTGACCCGGACGGGTGACACCCCCAAAGGAACACAAATGGACGTTTCTTTGGGGAAGGGTCCAGCTGTGAAAATCAGGGATAAAAGGATGATTTCTCATCCAGATGTTGTGACCTGGATGGTCGATACCGCGGAGGAAAAGGGGATCAGCTACCAGCGAGAGGTCCTGGAAAGGGGGACGACAGATGCGGCCTCCATTCAAATTGCTCGTGGAGGTGTGCCTTCCGGTTGCCTGTCCATCCCCTGCCGCTATATCCACAGCCCTTCGGAGATGGTGGATATGGACGACCTCCAAAATGCGGTCGTTTTGCTTAAAGCCCTGCTTTCAGAGCCAATTTCTGGTATTAATAGGGTCTAATCCTCTTTTCTGATGGAAGATGTGTGGTTTAATAGGTTTTCCTCCTTCTAAATGATGGGTTAGATAGGGAATCGATGATATGAAAAAATTCACGCTGGTCTTGATCCTGGGGATTTTCCTTACCCTGTCTGCTTGTGCCCAAATACCATTTCTAAACCGATTTCAGAACCCAGTAACGGAACCGGCACCCTCAACCAAAGAGACTGATAGTACCCCAACGAAGACACCCACTCCTATATCTCCTGTGGAGGAAAACGTCTCTTTAACCGTCTGGGTTCCCCCTCAGTTTGACCCGCAAAGCCAAACACCGAGTGGGGATCTATTCAATGAACGAATAGACACATACTTGTCGCGACACCCCTCTTTGACGATTGATGTTCGGGTTAAAAATCTCTCTGGTCCGGGGGGGATTGTTGATACGTTAAGGACTGCGCGGGATGCCGCCCCCCTTGCCTTGCCGGATGTGGTTGCTTTACCTCGTCCATTGCTGGAATCTGCAGCGGCGGAGGAATTGATCACCCCGTTCGGTGAGTACGCGAATATTTTTGGGGAGAAAAGCTGGTATCCATTTGCCGACCAACTCTCGATGGTTAGCGAGCAGACCTACGGAATCCCCTTTGCGGCGGATATTTTGGTCTTTGCTTATAAAAGTGACAGTTTGGAGAAAATGCCCGGAAGTTGGGAAGACCTCCTTGCCACCCCCAAGCCCATGGCGTTTCCTGCAGCTGATCCTCAGGCTTTGCTAACCTTCGCTTTTTATGAGAGTTCAGGAGGGAAAATCGCTTCCCTGAACCAATCCTATATCGTCGATAAAACACCCCTGTTGGAGGTGCTCTCGTTTTATCAGCAAGCCCATGAGGTTGAAGTCATGCCTTATTGGGTAACCCAATTTGAAACGGACCAACAATCCTGGAATGCATATACGGAGCGGCAATCTACCCAGGTGGTCACCTGGTTTTCGAACTTCCTCCAAAACGATCCTTTCAACACTTCATTAGGGGCTCTACCTACCTCGGAGGGAAGAGCTTTTTCCTATGCCACCGGTTGGGTATGGGCGATCGTCGACAAAGGGCCCGAACAGCTTGATTTGAGTGTGCAGTTCATCAATTACCTGACCGAGGACCGCTATCTCGCGGAATGGAATGCGGCAGCAGGTTTCGTCCCCCCACTATCCACTTCCCTTCCCTTCTGGATCCAAGAGGATTTGGAAGTAACCCTTTTTGAAAGGATCCTTCCGGCTACGGTGTTAATCCCCTCCGAGCAGGTTTTGGAGCAAGTAGGTCCCATATTTCAGGAAGCTGTTATCTCAATATTAAAAGACCAGCTGGACCCTGAGGGTGCTGTGTCCCAGATTCAAGAAAGGTTACAGAATCGGTAGCTCGCGGACAAAGGGTTTCGATACTCCCTCTGATTCCCAACCCAAGATCTATGCTGACCGTAATCCTCAACCGCTTTTCCCCGTCTTTTCTCGTTTCACTTCTCAAAACCGGTCACCCATGTTATAATGACCAGCTGTGTAATTGCCGGAAGAAATTTTAGAGAATGATTGCTAAATATAAGGGTAGAGAACGATGAGTGACTTATTAAAAGCTTTAGAAGCGGAGGATAATCCGAATATCCCTGACCTACGGTCGGGTGATACGGTCAGCGTTTATGTGCGCATCAAAGAAGGGGATAATGTCCGGATCCAGGAATTTAAAGGGACGGTCCTCCGGATTCGCGGTCATGGGAACAGCAAGACCTTTACTGTTCGCCGCATTGCCAGCAATGGTGTCGGTGTGGAAAGGACGTTTCCGTTTCGGTCACCAATAATAGATCGGGTCGAAGTTCATAGGAGTTCTTTCTCCCGCCGGGCCCGATTGTATTATTTACGGGAACGAAGTGGGAAGAAAGCGCGTTTGAAACAGAAATTCACCACCGAGTAAAGTCATTAAATTCATGGGTTGCCGGGTGCAGTGAATCACACTGCACCTGTTTCATTTAAGGGGATTCAGGCCCTTGACCTTTTCCTGGGACCATTAATACTTCCTTTCGCTAACTGATAAATCTTGGAGTGAGAGTCAGAGGTGGCAAGGTGTCCAGCATGGTAGAGGGGTATAATACACGCAGCATTTTGCAGCCAAGAAGTGAGAATAATCCCTTGCTCAAAAGGAAATGGGATTCGCTCAGGGGCCGATAATGAGAAAGGAGTGTGATCTTGGTAATGTCTGATGACAGGCGTCCGATCGGGGTCTTTGACTCTGGTGTGGGGGGATTAACTGTTCTGAAAGCAATCTGGGAGCAGCACCCGGAGGAAGATTTGATCTACATTGCTGACCAAGCTCATGTCCCGTATGGTCCTCGCCCCAAGGAAGACGTACGAGGTTTTTCTCAAGGCATCGTGCGTTTCCTTTTGGAGTGGAGCGCAAAATTGATCGTCGTCGCCTGCAATACCGCGTCTGCAGCGGCGTTGAAAGAACTCCGCGCTTCTTATCCTCAGTTGCCGTTTGTGGGTATGGAGCCTGCGGTGAAGCCAGCGGCTGAAGAGACCCACAGTGGGGTAGTGGGTGTCCTGGCTACCCCGGCAACCTTTCAGGGGGAATTGTATGAATCCACAGTGGAACGCTTTGCCCAAGGGGTTGAGATCTTGCAGGATACCTGTCCGGGGCTGGTGAACCAGATTGAAAAAGGGAATATCAAGGGTGAAAAGACAAGGGAGATCCTGGAGAAAGCGCTTCAGCCCATGTTGGATCGGCAGGTGGATAAAGTGGTCATGGGATGTACCCACTATCCCTTCGTCATCCCCCTCATTGAGGAAATTCTGGGACCGGAAGTTGAGGTCATTGATCCTGCCCCAGCGGTGGCGCGCCAGGTGGGGCGATTGTTGGACCGCCATGGTTTACGTAACGCACCGGATCACAACGGGGAGATCCGGTTCATGACCTCAGGGGATGCGGTTGAATTCGCAAACTTGCTCCAGCGTCTTCTTGGCCTCGAAAGGGATGTCAAGAAACTGATCTGGGTGGAGGGGACATTGATGGAAGGGGAATTCAATCATCCATAAGGGAGAAGTGAGGAGGGTGTTCAAAGCCGGCCATCGCTCATTACTTGTTTCGTCCCAACCATTTCATTAGGGTCTCGACAGGCCAGGTGTTGATCACCTTATCCGCGCTTACCCAACCGCGCCTTGCGGTAGCCACGCCGTAAACAAGATAATCCAGTTCATCCGGCCCATGTGCATCGGTGTTAATGCTGATGGGAATGCCCATTTGAATCGCCCTTCGGACGTAGATGTCTGAGAGGTCAAGGCGCATAGGGTTGGCGTTGATTTCAAGTGCTGTTCCCCGGGCTGCGGCCGTTTCCAAAACGGCGTCCATATCCAGGTCAGCCGGGTCTCGTCTTCCGATGAGCCGGTTGGTGGGATGGCCGATGATATCCACATAGGGGTTGTGAATGGCGTTCAGCAGGCGGGCAGTTGCTTTCTCCCGCGGCTGCCGCATGCTGGTGTGGAGCGAAGCGACCACGATGTCCAGCTCAGCCAGAACCTGATCGGGGAAGTCCAGCGATCCGTCAGCCAATATTTCCATTTCCACGCCTTGGAGGAGAATGATCCGGTCGCCAAGCTCCTCCTCTACCTTTTGAATCTCATCGCGTTGTCGCTTTAACTCATCTGCTGTTAACCCTCCAGCGATGCCCAGGCTTTGAGAGTGATCGGTGATGGCCAGGATTTGGTATCCTCTTTTTATGGCCCCCAGGGCCATCTCCTTGATGGAGAATCTTCCATCGCTCCATGTGGAGTGGCTGTGCAGTTCAGAGATGATATCTTCCTGTTGGATGAGCACCGGAAGGGCCCCTTCCTTTGCAGCTTGGATCTCACCACGATCTTCGCGAAGCTCGGGAGGGATCCAAGGCAATCCCAGCTTTTCATAAAGGCCATTTTCCTCTGTAAAAAGGAGTTCCGTGTCGTCTTCTACCCTGAGCAGGGCGTGTTCAGATAGGGAATAGCCTTGGTCCAAGGCGAGTTCGCGCATTCGCACGTTGTGGTCTGCCGCGCCGGTGGCATACTGAAGGGCTGTCCCAAAACGCTCCGGGGGGTGGACCCAAAGTTGGGCCCGCAGTCCGTTTTTATAGACCACACTTGATTTGACATCCCCCTGACTGACGATGTCCTCTACCTCTGGAGAATTCAGGAAGGTTTCCATGACTGTTTCCGGATCTTCAGAAGCCACCAGGAGGTCCAGATCCCCCACCGTTTCCCGCATCCGCCGCAGGCTTCCGCCCGCTTCTGCAGCTGTAACCGAGGGTAAGGCCCGCAATCTTTTCAGCTGCTTTCCTGCGAAGGGGAGGGCGTCTCCCAAACGGGTCCGACCGGAGCGTTTTTTCAAGGATGCCACTCCGGAGAGGATATTTTCTTCGGTTTTGGGACCGATACCGTCCAAAGCGCGCAATTTTTGGGATTCAGCGGCTGATTGCAGCTCGTCCAATGTAGTGATCTCTAATTCTCGCCAGAATTGGCCGACCCGTTTGGGGCCCAGGCCGGGAACGTCCAACAATTCGACAAGGGATGGCGGCACTTCAGCTTTAAGTTCTTCTAGAAATAAGAGAGATCCGGTCTCCAGCAGTTCCCGGATTTTTTCGCTGATCGCTTCTCCCACACCGGGGATATCCTGCAACTCTCCCCTTTTGTAGATCTGAGAAATATCCTGACCCAATTCGCGAAGGCTCTCGGCAGCCCTCCGGTAGGCGAGGACTTTGTAGATTACTTCCCCGCGGATTTCCAAAAGGTCGGCGATCAATTCAAACGTTTGGGCGATTTGAGCGTTATCCATGTTTGTCACCGGGCATTTCGGATTCCCCCTTTCGTGATGGTCTATCCTGACCTCAGTTCTCCTTTCAAATGTTCAATGGCGGCCACCGGTGTGGGATCCACCTCGTACAACATGGCCAAATAGTAGGCGACATAATCGCCCAGGTGAAGCGCTGTCCATTGCTGGGCTAATCGGGTTTCACCGGAGGCGTCCACAAAATCCGTGTTAAGGCCTTCCAACATAAAATTCTTCTTCGTTAGTTCCACACGAAGCTGGTTGCGGGGGTGGGCAGCTTCAGCGCGCAAAAAGAGGGTTGCGGTATTGAGAAGGACATCTTCCGGATTTAGAATGCTGGCCAGGGTATTGTGATCCGCTTCGGGAAGGGCTTCAAATTGTCCCCAAGCTTTAGCGAGCTCGTTCAATTGCCCCTTCCAGCGCCTGGCGACAGGGGCCATAAGCCCGGCGCCAAAAACGCACACCCAGCGGTCTGCCAACTGGCCAGCCAGACGTTTGGCTGGGTTTTGGGTGATGGGAACATCTGAAAAAAGCCCGCTTTGTTGTTCTCTGAGGACGGCGGCAGCGTCCTCTACTTCGGGCGTTGGATCAGGGATCAGACCCAGACGGAAAAGTGCGGCCAATAAGAGGGCGAAAGAGTAGCCGACTGCGGCCCGTGGTTGCCCCGCATGGTCGAATTGCCACAGAAGGACATCCTCCTCCTTCGCTTTCCTGGCCAATGTGCCGCCGGTGGTGACCCCCATGATCCGGCAGCCGCTTTCCAGCCCCGCGTTAAAAGCGGAAAGGGTCTCTTCTGTATTCCCGGAATGTGAGGAAGCGATCAGGAGGGTTTCCTGCCCTTTCACCCAGGCTGGAAGGCCATAATCCCGATGGACGATGACAGGCACCTCTCCCAGTGGGGCAGCATAAGCTTTGATTAAAGAACCTCCGATGGCTGACCCTCCCATACCGGCGATCACCACCCGGGTGATATTTTTCCAGGAGGGTAAAGGGAATTCTCGTCCCAATTCCCAGGCCTTTAGCAGTTGGTCGGGCAGACCATCGATCTCAGAGAGCATGTTTTGGGTATCTATCGATGGAAAGGTTTTATGGTCGTTGAGGTGCATTCCTGTCTCCTTATTCAAGGTCCTTCAAAAGGTCGTATACAGTTCGCCTTGCCCACCCAGATCTTTCCGCGACGTCTTTGGCGATGTTTGAGGGCGGGAGCTGCCCTTCGTCCTGCAATTTGCGCAATGCGTCAAGCACCTTTTCCTTGGACCACCTTTGTTCGTCCGGAGTGGCACCTTGGACGACTAAAGTAAATTCCCCCCGGGGCTCGTGCTCATCAAAATACGTCGCTGCTTCGGATAAGCTGCCGCGGAATATTTCTTCGTGAATTTTCGTCAATTCCCTGGCCACCGCAATGGCCCTGAGCCCGAAGACCTCTTCCATCTCGCGGAGGGAATCTCGGATCCGGTGCGGAGTTTCCAGGAAGATCAGGGTGTGGGGGTCGTCTTTCACCTCTTGGAACAATTTCTTTCTTTGGCTTGATTTACGGGGAATATAGCCCAGATAGTGAAAGGCATCGGTGGGGAGTCCTGAGATAGAGAGGGCGGCGATCAGGGCGCTGGGGCCGGGGATGGGGACCACATTATGACCTACCTCAATCGCCGCTCGGACTAAGTTGAATCCCGGGTCATTGATTCCCGGGGTGCCGGCATCGGAAACGAGAGCCAGGTCCCTCCTTTGCAAATGGTCGAGCAGGGAGGTTATTTTCTCGTCCTTGTTGTGTTCGTGATAGCTGGTCAGTAAGGTAGAGATTTGATAATGATCAAGCAAAGTCGCTGTCGTTCGGGTGTCTTCTGCGGCGATCAAGGAGACTTCATCCAATATCCGCACAGCGCGATAGGTGATATCCTCTAGATTGCCGATTGGCGTGGCGACGATGTATAAAGTGCTCATCTTATTTTTCTTCTTCTGAAAGGATTTTTTTAGTGCTGCGGGCCAATTTCCGCCGGGAGAGCATCACGCGCCGCCCGCACCCCAGGCATTCAATTTTAATGTCCCCTCCCAGGCGAACCACTTTCCATTTGTCTTCACCGCACGCATGGGGTTTGCGTAATTTAAGGATGTCATTAAGCTTGAGATCTGGTAGCATGCTGGCATTATAACATCCCTTCACGCAGCTATTTTTGTGCTTTGGAGGGTGAACTGGTCTCAATAGTTGAGCTTGATGCGGGTGGTATAATGCTCCAACAGGAGAAATGCAATGTTAAATCTTGATCCAGCGACACTTATCTCGCGCATAATCATTTTGGTGACCGCGTTTTCGGTCCACGAGTTTGCCCATGCCTGGACAGCGGACCAATTCGGGGATAGGACGCCGCGTATGACCGGCAGACTCACCCTCAATCCAGCTGCCCACTTGGACCCCATGGGCTCTTTAATGTTGATCTTAGTCGGATTTGGATGGGCGAAACCCGTCCCTGTGAATGCCTATGCCTTAAAACGATCCTCCCCTGCTGCCCCCATGTGGGTTTCGTTGGCAGGACCTTTGTCCAATTTATTGATGGCTGTCGTCGCCGCTCTCCCCTTTCAATTTGGTTTGCTATCTTTGAGTGCTGGGGCGATGGCTGGCCAGGGTGGTCCCCGTATTTTTCCAACCTTGGTGGGGTTTTTATGGGAGTTCATCACCATCAATTTGGTGTTGATGCTCTTTAATTTGATTCCCTTGGCCCCCTTGGATGGGGAAAAGGTCGCCATGTATTTTGCCCCTTCATCCTGGAAACGGACCCTGGAGGAAATTCGTCCCTACGGCCCTGCCATCTTGTTGATGCTTTTATTTGTGGGACCTATGATCGGCATTGATCTTCTGGGATGGATCATCTATCCCCCTCTTCGATTTCTGAGAGGGGTATTGCTTGGATAACGGTGCATAATATTTTCTACCGGGCATGGCAATTTTGGCAATCGTTGACCGGGAGCCTTTCCCAACAGGATTGGGAAGAGGTACGTGCAGTGTTGTCACCCGACCAGCTGGATTTATTTGCGGAGATGCCTGACCCGGAGCAGTCCCACGGTTTGCGGGTTTTGCGAACCCTGAAATCGGGAGGTCATTGGGATCCGGATTTGCTCGCTGCGGGATTGTTGCATGATGTGGGAAAAAGCCGATATCCTTTAAACGTGTGGGACCGCGTTTGGATCGTACTGGCAGAATCCGTTTATTCCCAGGGATCAAACGCCGAAGGGAGTCCTTTCGGAGAACACGGAGAACGCCTCAAAGCCGTCGCGGAGGACCACCCGGAGTGGGGGGCGGAGATGGCTTTAGCGCAGGGATCTTCTCCTGTTACGGTGTGGTTGATCCGGAATCATGAAAGGCGAGATCTGGAGGACATGGAGGATCCCCGTCGTTTGCGGCTCTTGAAAGCGCTGATCAAAGCGGATAACCGCAGCTAGCAATGTTTATGAAGTGGCAGATATCAATTTTTTGGGAAAGGGGGGAAGTGCATACACAGCGGCTCGGGAACCGGTCTTGTCAATAATTCCCCTCAAGGAATCAAATCATGGATGATGGAAAAGGCACTCCCTGTTATTGTTATATTGTGGAATGTGCAGACGGGACGTTTTACACGGGTTGGACGACGGATGTGGAACGCAGGATCGGGGAGCACAATGCAGGCCGAGGAGCGTTTTATACGAAATGGCGCCGCCCAGTGGAATTGGTCTATGTGGAGGAATTGGCAGATCGATCTGCAGCCATGAGCAGGGAATATGAAATCAAGCAGCTGAGCCACGAGCAAAAAGAAATCCTGTCAGAGGCGTATCAAACGGGAATGGAATCTGAATAATGTCCCCCAGATATATGACCTTCTCCGCTTGTAAAGGGAGGGGAGGAGGAATAAAATCACAACGCTAAGAGCTGGCCGCAGAGAAAACCTTAACAAAAGCTGTCGTTGAAATCAAGTATTTGAAGTCCTTAAGAAGACCTTGTTTAAGGAGGATGTACTGATGAATATGGAAAGAGATCCTATTCGCTATCTAGGAGAGGAGTACGAAAGGCTGGAGGAGGAGGGCTTGAATTGGGAACCCAGGGAGCTCCAGGGCGCAAGTAAACCCGTCTCGGAAGTCGATGGCCGGGAAGTCATTGTCCTGTGTTCGAACAACTACCTCAATTTGTCCACCCATCCTAAAGTCGTGGAAGCCATGGTAAAAGCGACGGAGGAGTATGGGGCTGGCGCGGGGAGCGACCGCTCCATCGCCGGGGATACCACCTTGCATCGAAAGCTGGATCAGCGCCTGGCGGAGTTCAAAGACGCACCCTCCTCCCTCACTTTCCAAACGGGGTTCATGACCAACCAGGGGGTGATCGCTCAGCTGGCGGGAGAGGGAGATTTGTATGTCTCCGATGAATTGAACCATGGTTCCATTATCGATGGGATGCGGTTGACTAAGGCGGACAAAGCCATCTATAAACACAAAGATGTGGATGATTTGGCTCGAATCATGGAGGAAGCGGAGACCCACCAACCCCCGTATGAACATATCTGGATTGTCACAGACGGCGTCTTCAGCATGGATGGGGATCTCGCTCCCCTCCCCGAAATCGCGGAGATCGCTGCCCAGCACGGTGCTGGAATCTATGTGGATGATGCCCACGGGGAAGGGGTATTAGGTGAAAACGGCCGGGGAATCGTCAATCATTTCGGCCTGGCCCGGGACCAGGTCCATGCTGAGATGGGCACCTTTTCCAAAGCCTTCGGCATCGTTGGAGGGCACCTCAGCGGCAGCGAGGCGTTGACCAAATTTGCCATGAACAAAGCCCGGACCTGGTTGTTAAGTGGCGCGCTGCCGCCCAGCGTGGCGGCTGCTACCATCGCTGCCATCGATGTCATGGAGGATGAGCCGGAACGCGTGGAGAGGGTGTGGGAGAATCGAGAGTATTTCCTCGAGGAGATGAAAGCTTTGGGGTTTGATACCGGGCACAGTGAAACCCCCATTGTCCCCATTATGTGCGGGGACAGCAAAACCGCGAAGAAGTTGGCGGATTTCGTATGGAACGAAGGAGTGTACGTCCTGCCCATCGTCTATCCCATGGTTGCTCGAGGGATGGCCAGGATCAGGGTCCAACTCTGTTCCGAGCACACCCAGGCTCAGCTTGACGAAGCCATTCGCGCCTTCAAAGAGGGTGGGAAGAAGATCGGTTTGATTTAGCCAAATAAACCCCGCACCATAGATCGCTTTCTGAAAACGAAAAAGCCAGCCGGATCCGGCTGGCTTTTTTCTGTGGGGCATGCGAACGAGGATAAAAGAAACCGCTTTCTTAGCGAAAAGTGGAAAGCATACTTGAACTCAATCGGGTTCTTCGGTAAGCAGGGCGAGGGCTCTTCCCTCATCCGCGTTCATCAATAACCTCAACATCTTTCCCCCGCTGGCTTGGGGGATGTCGATGACGCGGATCACGTCACGAAGATGAGAAGCGTTGGAAATGAATCGATCAAGTTGATTTTCGCTATCCGTGAAGAACGTTTCTTTGTAGATCACATCGGGATCATCGGGGTAGAGGGGTAAATAACGGATGTCGGCTTCCACCAAGTCTTGGAAAAAGTGAGTGCCAAAGGAGGGCTCCGGAAGGTAGTCGCCCCGTTTCTGAGCGATCTCAATTAACATCGAAGTGTTGCGGATATCGGACCAGGTCACTTTCACGCCTAATTTTTGATCGCCCCGGCTACCCCATCGACCTGGACCCATAAGGATGAATCGATGCCGGGGCAGCTTTTTGTTCAAAGCGCCGATCACCCTTCCCACTTCGATCATCTCCTGATAGGTCGCCAACCGGCTGTACTCTTGCGGGTCGACATAGACAATATGGGAGACGCCTTTGACTTCCCCATTGGTGATGTAGCGATTGGCGGAAAAAAGCACGTTTTCTTCATCGATATCTTTGGGAAGAGGGGTAGGTTTTTTCCCTTCCTGATAGCTTTGTGACCTGCACTGGAGAAGGTAGAAGTCTTTCCCGTCAAATGCAAACTCGATGTCAACAGGGTGTTCGCATTTATCCTGAAGGATGTTGAGCATGGTTCGGATTTTCTTCAAGAAGGGGGTTTTTGAAAACAGCCATTCAAAGGTGACCACAATGTCGTCCTTTTCGAAGTTGGTCCTTAATTTCGGAGTGAGGGAGATGTGATCTTCCTCTAAGACCGAGACGACCTGCTCGATGGCGGGATAAGCCCGACCTTGCTGGGCGAGTAGTTCTTGGATGGGTACCGTTTCAAACTGTTGCGTTTCAAGGTTGATGACATCGATGTTCTGAGGGGAGTACCGGACCATCTCCTCTACGGAGACATTGACTCGCAATCCGGGTTGACCCGGGGCAGCGAGGATGGGGTAATCATTACTTATTCGATCCACTGCGCGTGTCCCTAGGCCGGGAACGATGCGCACCAAACCATCATCCCGGGTGATCCTTTTCGACCATGGATATTCGTTCTTGCTGAAAGCGACTCCTCCATAGGTTGGCAGGTAGTAGGGGCCAATTTTTTTGCCCACCACTTCCTGAATCATGATCCCCATTTCCTCGTGGTGGTCGATCAGGTTATGTTCCAGCCGGTATTCAATGGGATCGGGGCCGAACATGGAAGCGTACACCTCTGATATGGCATCCATCAAGGCCTGAAGCCGCTTTTCTTTAGGGCCTTGGTTGGCGATGAATAGGCTTTTATATTTTCCTGCAAAAGCCATCCCCATCCGGTCCTCCAACAAACTGGAACTGCGCATGATCAGGGGCGTTTGGCCGAAAGTGTCAAGGGCGTGGGATAAGCCTTTGACGATGTCAGGTGGGAAGGTGGCATTCTTAAAGACGTGGACCACGTAAGGGTATTCTTGGCTTACTTGGTTCAAATCCTTGTATTTTTGCTCTACGACATCTTCCAGGCCATTTTGTCCGATGAAGTGGAAAAGCGTGTCGGAAGTCAGGTACCAGGTCTGGGGGGTTTTTACCTCCTGCGAGAGTTTCTCATCCACCGATTTGAGGATTTGAGCTGCCAGAATGAGCCCGGCGCTCTTGCCGCCCAACTTCCCGTGACTTCCCGGGCTGTAGATGGTGTGTTTAATCAAATCATAGAAGTCATTCACACTCACGTATTGGGCAGCGACGTTTATGTATTCGGGTTCGTCACTCAGCAATCTGCGGATGAGGGAAACCTGGACGCTTTTTTGTCTGGGTTTGGAGAGCTGCAGCCCTTGTTCGGCCAAATGGTGGTAGCGCTCGAGGGTGGAACTGATTTCATCCAAGGAGGAACTCGGATTGGCCAATGTGTTGACCAGGAAGTTGGATTGGTCTTCTGTAATCCAGCGGTGGATATGATCGATGATCGTCTCTTCATCGAGATGCTGATTCGCCAATTCAAAAATGTCCTCGGCGACGGACAGCCTGTCCTCTTCCGCCTTAAATTGATAGGGGCGGTTGTCATCCAGCACCTCATTTTGCTCATGATATACGGGGCTGAAATTTTTGAGCAGTTCCTCCGCACCGGGGATGTCGTTCCAGCATAAGAAGTTGATCATCTTCCGGGAGACGCGGATGAGCAATCTGGGATCGGTTCTTCGCAGCAGGTTGAGAATTGCCCACCACTCAGCCTTTCGCTCCTGGCCCTCTTTTTGGGTCTCTTCAAAGACCCCTCTCAGGCGTTCATTGAAGATGAAATACCCCAACTGTTCGGCTATGGTGTCGATTAATTTCCGTTCTTCTTTCAGGAAAGGGCCTTCGTCTTCTTGGGCTCTTTCTTCGGTATACGCCACCGTGATATGTCCCAAGACTTCATCCTGAACGACAATATCCGCTTCCTGCATCCAAGGTGTTTCTAGAAAACCTTCAGTCTGGCATGCGGAATCATTAAACGTGATTCTGGCCTGGCAAATCTCTGGGTACTGCCAACCTGGTGGGATGGCTTTTATGATCCCCTTGCAGATCTCAGCTCTGGAAATACCGGGTTGACTTAATAACTCTTGGACTTTGTAAAGGCAGTTTAGTTCCTTCGCTCTTTCTTGTAAGTCATGAACAAGGCTGTCTATGGGTTCCCGTCTTTGATTCATATGTCACCTTTCTGGTTTGATCACGACGCCTCGACTGCTGCGACCATCCACTTTGATGAGCAGGGGTTCCGTTAATCTCACATGGCGGACCCGTTCCGTCTCAAGGGCCGCTTTTTGGTCGTTTAACCAATCCCAATCGATCTTGTAAGGGGATGAGTAGGGGAGGGAGAAATATTGAATACCCAGGCTTGTTAAATTGTGAAAATAGTGGGATCCCTGGCTGAGGACGATATTAAAGTCCTCTCTGGTCGTTTCCACGATCGCCTGGGCTCCCGAGACCCCGCTCCAACGGATGGGGATCCCCAACCAGGGGTCCGTCGTCCCTAGTCTGCCAAATACGATCAGCAGGTAAGGCCGTCCTTCATCCACCAATTTCCGGTTGATCGTTTCCAGATCTTTAGCAATGGACTGGGTGTGTTTGGGTTGGAACCGGTCTGGCGGCATGAATATGATATCTTTGATCTGGTCGTTGACCCCATTCCCGAGCACATGATCCGAAGAAAGGAGGATCTCCTCCCCCTGCAAATCCTCCACCTCAAGGGTTACCTCACTTTCTGAGATCCTCATCGGCCGCACCTGAAGGAAACCAAAGTGGTGGGGATCCAAGGTCATCGCAAATTCGATTTCAACCGGTCCCCCCAGAGCGGATTCAGCTATGGATAAGACTTTTTTGATGATGGCGTTGAGGGGGATCTCTTCTAACTCCAATAATCGACCAAAGGTGAGCACGCGAGGTCCGGGGCTGCCGGTGCCTATGGATAAGCGGTCTCCATGAGGATCGTAGGTGGAGGCCAGGTAGCGGAGTACTCCATCCTTCTCTGCGGTTGTCAGCCCCTCCTGGGTCAGGTATTCGGTTTCTTTGATGGGATTGTATTCGGGGGGTTCCCCCAGATTGATGGCCCAAAATTCGGTTTGAGTGATTTTCAAAAGCTCGTCTACAGTTCGATAAGGGGGCTTGACCTTCGGGTGGGCAGGGGAGTAATTCCAGGATATGCCCCCATCCACGATAGTCTTTCCCAAACCCAAGGCTAGATGGACCACCCCATCTTCCGGTTTGGCCCGTTTCATGGGGTAATAATTATAAGAGCGAGCCACCCCAGAAATCTCGGGGTAATACCTTTCTCCATGCTTCTTGCCCACCACGCGCTGGATGATCACGGCCATCTTCTCGTCTTCCAGAGCATGGTGGGTGATTTTCATATAGTCCTTGGCTGATTGGAAATACGTGGAGGCATATACATATTTGATGGCTTCAATCAGCCTTCGAAAGCGGGTGTTGGTGTCATATTGATTGTTGGGAATGATCTTTGTGGCATAAATGCCGGCGAAAGGCTCATGGGAAGCATCTTCCAGCAAACTGGAGGATCGGACAGCCAGGGGAAAGTGGGTATCGGAGATTAGCCTCCGGAGATCGCCCAACACATCAAGAGGAAGGTCCGCTTCTTGGAAACGGAAGGCAAGACGATCCTCAGGCAGTTCAGCGTGGATGGCGTCTGAAAGTTGATTTTGGTTGATAAATGCATCGAAGACATCGGTGCCCAAGACAGCCATGGGCGGAATAGAGATGTCCACATCGGGGAATTCCTGAGGGGGGATGCTGGAGAGGAGGGTGTCGTGAATAAACGCCAATCCTCCCGCCTTCCCACCTAGAGATCCGCTCCCGACCTTTTTAATGGGTTCGCGAGAATGCAGGTATGGTTTTGGAGAGGGTTCGTACAGGTCGTTGATGCCCATTTTCTCTGATTAGATCCATCCGCGGTCGCTGCAGGCCTGGGTAACGCGTTCTACAGCGATCACCATAGCCGCGTCCCTGAGATTAAAATCTTGTGATCCTGCAAATTCGCTGACCTCCGTATACGCTGAGGTCATTTTCATGTCCAGCTGCCCCAGGACCTCTTCTTTTTGCCAGTAGTAATTCTCATGACTTTGCACCTGCTCCAGATAATTGCAGATGACACCGCCGGCATTGGCTAACATGTCGGGAATGACGAGGACGTCCCTTGCTAACAGCTGCCTTTCCGCGTCCGGTGTGGTAGGCCCGCTGGCTCCCTCAGCAACCAGGCGAACGCGATGGTGGACCTTATCCACGTTTTCGGATGTGATTTGATTTTCAAGGGAGGCAGGAATCAGGATATCCACGTTTTGTTCCAGCCAGGCTTCTCCCGGGAGGACTTCATACCCGTGTTCCTTCGCTTTTTGGGAATCGATCTCCCCAAAATGATTGGCGATGGAAAGCAATTCCTCCAGGTCAACCCCCTCCTTTTTTTGGAAGGAGTAGGATCGCTTTTCCTCCTGGTTCCAGCTGGACACACAAGTGACTTTTCCTCCCATGCGGTGGAAAAGTTGGATGGCGTTTTGGGCGGCGTTACCGAAGCCTTGCAGGCTTGCTTTTGTCTGCTTCGGGTCCAGATTTAACTCTTTCAAAGCTTCCCGGACGGTGATGATCACCCCGTATCCTGTGGATTCCGTCCTGCCTAAAGATCCTCCCAAATGCTGGGGTTTCCCGGTGATGAATCCGGGGTATTTGGCACCAGCGATGGCTTCATATTCATCCAGCATCCATAGCATATGTTGGGCGTTTGTCATCACTTCAGGTTCCGGGACATCGATTCTGGGCCCGACATTTTTCGCAACCTGGCGGACCCACCCGCGGCAGAGGTTTTCCTGTTCCCGCTGGCTGAGATCATGGGGGTCGCAAATCACGCCGCCAAATGCGCCGCCTAAGGGGATATCCACCACAGCGCATTTCCAGGTCATCCACATGGCCAAGGCACGCAGGGTGTCTACGGTCTCCTGTGGATGAAAGCGGATGCCGCCCTTAGCCGGGCCGCGGGCGTCGTTATGGAGGATGCGGTAGCCCCGAAAAATTTGTATTTTCCCTGTATCCATCCGGACCGGGATGCTGAAATGGTGTTCTCGGAGGGGAAGGCGAAGCAAATCGCGCGCTGGTTGATCCAAGTTCAACAAGTCTGCGACCTTGTTAAATTGACCTTGAGCGATCTGGAATGGATTATAAGGGCGGCTGTTCATCGTTTTCTCCTCGTATTGTCTCCCAATTGGGGGGAGGACCGTTCCTCATTTGGTGGATCTTGGAATATTGCCAGGAAGAGATGGAGTCTTGAACCCGCATTAATCATCGAGTGTCGGTCCTTCCTTATCCAGAATTATATCCGATGATTTGAATCAAGGATCTCTGAACCAGGAGGGAAAGGTTTATGGGTTTCTTCTTTAAGTGTTCAGACGTTTTTGAGGGGGTCTTATGTTTTTTGTTTACCTTTAGAAGACAAACTTAAAAATATCGGCAGGCTCTTGTATTTCGACTAGCGATTATGTATGATGAAAGTGGCTTTTCGTGAAATTAATCACGATTTTTATTTTTCAACCTAATTCTGGAAACAGGGATATCTTCCCAAATGGAGGAGACAATGAGAAAGGGTCTGCTGTTTATCATCCTCGGCTTCGTCGTTTTACTGATCAGTGGATGCGTTCCGGAAACACCACTACCCACGTGTCCCACTGCAGATTTGGAACCCCCTGAGCTGGATTCACCGGCTTTATGGGAGGTGGTGGATGGGAGCGCGGTTACGCTGGAATGGAATTATCCGGACCCATCATGCCAGCCTGAAGGATATCGAATCGACCTTTCTCTAAACAGAGATTTCTCCACTTTGGACGTCACCGGAGGAACGGGAAATCCGAACACTTCTTGGGCGCCAGCTGATCCTCTGGAACCGGCGACAGAATACTTCTGGCGGATCGCGGCGATCAACGGCACGACATTGGGTCCCTATTCTACGGAAATCCGATCTTTCTTTACGGAACCTATCTGTAATCCGGCAGCGCAGGTCGCGCCGGAGCTGTCCCTGCCCCCGGACGGCGGAATCTTTGAACGCGGCTATTCGTCCCTGGAATGGTCGTATCCCGATCCCTCTTGTATCCCTGCCAGTTACCGGGTGGAATTGTCGCCGACCTCAGATTTTTCTGACACGGCTTTGTTTGGCGGTACGGGAAATCCCTCCACCCGCTGGGGACCAGGTTCCCCGCTGGATCCCGCCACGCAGTATTACTGGCGAATCGCCCCCTTCACGGACACGACCATGGGCCCTTATTCTGAAACCTGGACTTTCTTCACGGACCCGGTGTGCGATTCCGCTGCTCTAGTCGCTCCCAATTCCCTCTTCCCGAGTGAAGGGTATGAGCTCGGGTTAGAAGCCCCGGCTTACGAGTGGGATTATCCTGACCCCAGCTGTGCTCCTGTGGGGTATCACCTGCAGGTTTCCTCTACCCCGGATTTCTCCAACATCGTTATGGATTTAAAGCATGATGATTCGGATACGTTGTGGACACCAGCTGTCGCCTTGCCGGATTGTGATCAATATTATTGGCGTGTGGCTGCGATAGCTGAGAACGGTGGTGGGCATTATGTTGATGGGCCGTTTAGTGATGTATTGAGTTTCTCCGTCAACGTTGGGTTTGCCTGTCCAGTGCCTACCTGCGACCCGGTGGACATCCCTCAACCGGTCCTTTATTCGCCTGGATCGTACAGCATCATCGCAGATCTCACGCCAAGCTTGGAATGGAATAACCCTGGGATGTGTGACCCGGAGAGTTACCTCATTCATTTATCCACAGAAAATGATTTTTCGGATACCTCCCTTTTCGGCGCTACAGGTACACCCGACGCAGTCTGGAGTCCCAGTTCATCCTTGGAAGAAGCAACCCAGTATTGGTGGGAAGTGGCTGGAAGTGTGGGTTCAACTACAGGACCTTTCAGCAGCAAGCAAAGCTTCTTCACTGGTCCGGAGTGTATCTCTCTCAGTGATGTCGTAGCTCCCGAAAGACTAGCTCCGGAAGATGGCGCACATCTGGACAGCCTGGTTGCCAGGCTTCGCTATACGCCGGGAGATCCTGGCTGTATCCCCGATGGATACAGCCTGAATCTGCAGGAGGATCCTTCCTTCAGCGGGACCAACCTGCTTGGAGATTACTCCATGCCGGGGACTACGGTGTATACGGATCCGCTGGACGACTGCACGATTTATTACTGGAAAGTTGCCGCTATCCAGGATGCGGGTTATGGGCCCTTCTCTGATGTGGGCTGGTTCTTCACCAATGAAGCCGGAGTCTGTGTGCCTCCCTATGTCCCGGGTCTCCTGGGCCGGAATCTGAATTGCCGTCAGGGAGGGTATAAGGAGTCCGAACTCCTACGCGTCTTTGAAGTGGGGGAGATCGCTGAGGTGGTGGCGGTGGGGCCCTATGGATATTACTATGCTTTGCAGGTACCCGGTTCTGATGAGATCTGTTGGGCGGTGAGTGAATACATAGAGTTATGGGGGGATGAGGATGATTTAGAAGTCCGCATTCCACCCCAACCTCCCTCCCCCACGCCTTTGGTTTGCCATAAGGATTTACCGAAAGACCTCTGTGAAGAAGCAGGTGGGGAATGGTATGAAGGTGCGGCTGCTGCACCGTACTGCAAATGCCCTTAACCCGCTGCGAGTTTCGATTTTTTACAAAGAAAGTCTGGTTTTCCATGGTATTTTCATCAGGAAGAGGAGAGGAGAACGATGAGCAGACATTTGGACCAGCGCAAGGGGAAGGGGCTGCGAGGTTGGTTGTATTGGGGTCTGATTGTGCTTCTGGTGCTTGCATCGGCCTGTGACGGATGGGAAGATGTCGTTGACGAGTCAGAGATTGAGACGAAGGTGGCCCAGACCATCGCCGCCCGACCAACGGAGAAAAAACTTCCCAACACAGACACGCCCCTCCCACCCCCACCGAGCCTTACACCCACCAAGGAGATGACGAAAACCCCAACGGTGACCCCGACGATCACCTACACACCCACGCAAGAAGAGGTGAAAGTGCATGTCTCGGGGGATACATTTTGCCGTTTAGGACCAGGAGGGGTGTATCAGCAGGTAGGGATCCTGTACATTGAGCAGGAAACACAAATCTTCGCTAAAGACCCCACGGGAGAGTTCTGGTACATTGCTCTTCCGGATGACCCGGAGATCAAATGTTGGATCTGGGGGAAATATGCCACGCCGGAAGGTCCCATTATGAGCTTGCCGGTCTATACCCCACCGCCGAAACCCAATTATTACGTCAACTTCCACGGGTCGGACTGCGGGGCTGGTCACTGTCACCTGTGGTTCATCGTAGAAAACACGGGCCCAATGGCTTTGGAATCCTATTCCGTGCATGTGAAGTCGAAGTCCACTGCGGGTGGGCAGCCGCTCCATAAGACGGAGGCAACGAATACTTCCAATACCTTCGCTAGCACAGTGATGGGTACCCAAGTGGCGAAGATCAACCCTGGGAAGAAGGCGTATATCGTGAGTGGGCAGTTGGATAATCCCATCGGGTATCAAGCCACAGCTACGATAACCATTTGCTCCTTGGACGGTCAGGCTGGGATGTGCGTTACGAAAACCCTGAATTTCACGGTGGAATAAACTGGGTTGGTCCAGTTTCTGGCCGGTCGGGTATGTTCTAAACGGAAGTTAAGAATAGGTATAAGCAGGCCTGCCTTTCATAGGGATTTCCTGAACAAATACATACCTCATAAAACCCCTCTCCAACTTCGGGTAGAACGTTTCCTTCAGCGTTCTACCCTTCTTCCCGATTAAGGTATCACCTTATGGGAAAGGGAAGTGTTTCCTTTGCAGTGAAGAGGGGGAACTTTTATGTGCTTTGTATATCCGCTACGTGAAGGAGGTCACATGAAAGAACGTGGTTTATCAGATATATATAAGATATATCAGAAGTGAGAAGGCATATACTCAACGGATGCATTTTGGGGTTGATGAGACACAAGTCAACCCGGTGTCGTATGTTAAAATCCTGTTTGCCATTCTTTGCATCGGTTTTCCTGTCGTAAAGGAGAAAAACATGTCCCCTGATCCCCGTGATGATTTTTTATTCCGCGAAGACATCGATGATATCGCTCCTTTTGTTTCAGAGCTCATTCGTTGGGAGAATGAACGTCAAGCGCGCAAGCTGATCTTTATCCCGTCGGAATCCTATGCACCGCCTTCCGTTCTGGAAGCGCTTGGTTCCCGTTTCCAGAATGTGTATGCGGAAGGGTATCCTCCCACGCGTATGACCCAGGAGCCGGAATCCAGGTTGCATGATGTCGCCTGGCAGCTGGCATATTACCGGCGGTACGCGGACCGGCGTTTTTACAAAGGGGTGGATTACGTGCATTTTGTGGAATGCCTGGCCCAACGGCGCTGCGCGCAGGCCTTCGCACACGATAATATCCTCCCGGAACATATCCACGTCAACGTGCAGGCGTTGTCCGGCACGGCGGCGAACCTTGGGGTGTATTGGACCCTGCTGGAACCGGGGGACACCCTGATGGGTTTGGACCTTTATCAGGGGGGACACCTCTCCCATGGGTCGGAATTCAACATTTCCGGTCAACGCTATAAAGTGGTCTCTTATGGGGTGGATCCCGAGACGGAACGCTTGGATTACGACCGGATCCGGGATCAAGCCCTCGAACACCAGCCGAAAATCATCGTTGCCGGATACACATCCTACCCTTGGGCGCCGGATTGGGGTAAGTTCCGCGAGATTGCCGATGAAGTGGGTGCGTATTTAATGGCGGATGTAGCCCATGTGGCGGGGATGACGGCAACGGGGTTCTATCCCAACCCGGTGGGCATCGCAGATGTGACCACCTTCACCACCCATAAGACCCTCTGCGGTCCCCGCGGCGCGGTCATCTTGACCACGGACCAAGAGTTGGCACAACAAATCGACCTGGCCATCTTCCCCGGGGAACAGGGCGGTCCGCATGTGAATAAATTCGCAGCCATGGCGGTTGCCTTCGGGATTGCCCAAACCGATAAATTTAAAAAGCTGCAGGGTCAGATCGTGAAAAACGCACAAGCCTTGGCAGAGGGATTACAAAAGAGAGGTTTAAGGTTAGCCTATGGGGGGACTGATACCCACCTTTTGCTGATTGATTTGAAATCCATCGACGCCCCCGCACCATCTCCCACCGGTCAAGATTACCCGGTGTGGGGGGAACCTGCCGTGCGGATCATGGATCTGGCTGGCTTGGTGGCCAACAAAAATACCATCCCCGGCGATGAAGAGACGGCCCTGGCTACAGGGATCCGTTTGGGGACGCCTTGGTTGACCCAGCGGGGTCTTGATGAAAGAGACATGGATACCATCGCGGGATTGCTGCACCGCTTACTCACCAACATCAAACCCTTCACCTATAACGGTCTGATCGGGACTTTGCCGAGAGGGAAGGTGGATTTACCCATCTTGGAGGAGGTCCGCCGGGGTGCGGCTGAAGTAGCAACCAAAGCGGGGATCGATTTCGAGTACACAGAAAGCGGATATCCTCACTACACATATCTCCCGGAAGCACCTGACCCGGAACCCATCTCCCTGGCGGTAAGCGGGTGGAGGGCAAGACAGCACCTGAACGATGTCTGCACCTCCAATATTATGGCCCTTGCAGTGGGCGATTCCCTGACCACCTATCTGCTTGATCGGGAAGGCCGTTTGATTGATGAAGTCATCGTCACCCGTGAAAAAAGGGATGAGGTGGGACGGGATCGGTTCTTGGTCACGCCTTCCCCGGGGCAAGCAGCGCGGGTGACCTCCTGGCTGCGGGGGCTGGCGGATGGGTATACCCTGTTCGATGACCATGATCTGTACCGTAAGGTGGAGGGGCCCGTGGTCGTGGAAAAAGTGAAGGCTGTTGAGGATCATGACTCATCAGCCCAACCGGGTACGCCAGCGGAGACGTTGTTCAAAGACAACCCAGAGCGCTTCGATTTGCGAAAATTGTACTTTGTGGGTCGCTCTTCGTTGGATGAGTTTGCACCGGAAGCGGATGGGGAACCGTGGACTTGGGAGGAGCCGGACCAACCACTGAAAAAGACACCGCTCAACGCGGTGCATAAAGACATGGGCGGCAACATGGTCCCCTTCGCAGGTTGGGAAATGCCGGTCCGCTACGGCTCGGTGCAGGAAGAGCATCGAGCTGTGCGGGAGGCCGCTGGGCTCTTTGATGTCTCCCACATGGGTGTGTTTGAAGTCTCCGGGCCAAATGCGACGCGCTTCATCGATACCGTATTTTCAAATTACGCCGCTTGGATTGAAGACGGTCAGTCCATGTACGGCTACTTCTTGGAACCGGGCGGCAGCGTGATCGATGATGGGATCATTTATCGCTCCAGCGCGGAACGTTATTACATGGTCGTCAACGCCTCCAATGAAGACAAAGATTGGGATTGGCTCAATGCGGTCAACGATGGGAAGGTCTTGATTGATGAGGACAGGCCCTGGATTCAAGTAGATGCCCCAGCTACTCTCCGGGATCTAAAGGATCCGGCGGTCGGAGAAGATCAAAAGCGAGATATCGCGCTGCAGGGTCCGGCTTCCTTAAAGATCTTGCAGGACCTCAGCGAGGATCCGGAAGTTAAAGGGGATTTAGCACGCTTGCCGCGCACACATTTCCTGGAATGTGAATTAATGGGGATTCCGCTGGTGATCGCCCGCACAGGGTATACGGGGGAGAGCTGGGGTTTTGAAATCCTGGTCCATCCCGATGACATGGAGACGCTGTGGAATGCCATTTTAGAAGCCGGCCAAGAATATGGGGTGAAACCGGCCGGTTTGGCATGCCGGGATTCCACGCGGATCGAAGCGGGTTTACCCCTCTACGGTCACGAATTAGCAGGCCCTTTCCAGATCACACCCATCGAGGCGGGGTTCCCCGGTTATGTTAAGTATCATAAACCGTTCTTTGTGGGCCGGAAGGCGTTGTTGATGCAGGAAAAGGATCGGGAGCGGGAGCTCATTCGCTTCCGGCTCAATGAAAAGCGCGTGCGCCGTCCGCATATGGCTGATCCGGTGGTCGATGAGCTGGGCAAAGAAATCGGTCAAGTGACCAGTTGCTCCATTGATGTGGAGGGATACATGGTGGGTTTGGCCATCGTCGATAAACGATACAATGAGCCGGGGACAGCGATTTCAATCTTCCCCTTGCGTGGAGAAGCGCTGGAGGAGGGCTTGCTCCGTGGAAGACGTGTAGCCATGCCCATCGAAGCCACGGTTTTACCCCGCTTCCCCTTAAAAGAGGAAGCACGACCTTCCTGGATGGGTGCTGAAGACTAAGTTTTATGATATAAAAGCATAGCGAGCACATAGTAGCCGCAGGTTCTCGGTCTGTTGGGATTGCGGCTACTTTTTATCGCCTTCGCGGTGGGAATTGAAAAAGGAGGGATGAAATGGATCCGATTATTTTCAGAATCCCGGGCACTAATATCGCCCTGCATTGGTATGGTTTGATCATGGCCTTGGGGATCATCGTGGCTGGTTTTGTGGCGGAGTGGGGCGTTCGCCATCGGGGTGAAGAGTCAGAGCATGTCTGGGATTTGCTGATTTGGGCTGCGCCTGCTGGGATCGTAGGCGCAAGGTTGTGGTATGTGGTCAACGAAACCTTGGGCGGTTCGCGGTATTACCTGGAGAACCCGCTGCAAATCATCAATTTGCCCCAGGGTGGGTTGCATTTTTACGGAGCGGTGCTTTTTGGTGCCATAGCAGCCTGGTTGTACGTCCGGCATTATAACCTGGATTGGCGATTGGTTTTCGATGCCGCAGCCCCGGCTCTGTTGGTCGGTCAAGCTGTCGTTCGCCCTGCCAATTACATCAACCAGGAGTTATACGGTCCCCCCACCGATTTGCCGTGGGGGATATCCATTGATACCGCGCACCGCATTCCGCCCTGGAATAATCTGGCCAGATTCCCCCTGGAGACCACCCGGTTCCATCCCACCTTTGCTTATGAGATTCTCTGGAATCTTCTGGCCACCGGGATTTTGTTATGGGCTTTCCTTGAATTCAAGAAAAGGATCAAGCCCGGATCGATTTTCGCCAGCTGGCTCGTTTTGGAAGGGTTGGGAAGAGAGTTAATTGAATTCTTCCGGCCTGATCAACCCCGGATCCCTGGGACAGCGATCAGCTATTCTCGGGTTGCGGCCGGGTTGATGATCGTGGCTGGAGTGATCGCCTTGTTGATTCAATATGAGGTCATTCGCCTGCCGTTTTTTGGCTCTGGGCCGGATGAATACCAGCTCACTTCGGAGGCTGGCTCAAATCGCCAAGCCCAGAAGTAGGGGTTGACCCTGTCTAAAAATCCCTGCCCGATAAATATATCTGTGATCCATGGCGTCCCTATCTAAGAAGAGATAGGGACGTTTTTTTGGTTGATACCCCAGACGATGTCTGGAAAGTGATATGCTTAAGGTGATTTGTCCTTTGATGTGAGGGGTGCTAGATGAAGTTTAAATACCGCTGGCTTGTGGCGCTGATCTTGTTCATTTTCTTGCTTTTCCATCAGGCGGATAAGATGGTCATCTCCCCCTTGGTGTCTCCCATCATGGAGGAATTTCAGGTCAATGAAGCCCAGATGGGAGCCATTTCCAGCCTGGCGATCATCGTCGCCTCTCTCTTGTACCCTCTTTGGGGGTATTTGTCCGACCGTTTTGCCCGCTCAAAATTGCTGGCTTTGGCCTCTCTGATTTGGGGAGGGACAACGACATTAAGCGCCTTAGCGCCCAATTTCCGGTCCTTTATGGCCGCCCGAGCGAGTACGGGGATCGACGATTCCAGTTATCCTGGATTATACAGCTTGCTGTCCGACTATTTCGGACCCGAGCTGAGGGGGAAAGTGTACGGGTATATGCAGATGTCGGGTCCCTTGGGTTTCATGTTGGGGACCGTGCTGGCAACCACGTTGGGAGCGGTGATCGGCTGGCGGAACGTGTTCATCATCACTGGCGTGGTGGGGGTTGGCGTGGCAGCCTTGATCCTTTTTGTGGTCAAGGATCGGCCGCGAGGGAAGTCTGAGCCCGAACTCCGCGACCTGGAGGACATCCCAGAATACCGGATTGACTGGGAGGTGGTGCGGGGGTTGTTGAAAAATCGGAGTTTAATATTGTTAATGGCCCAGGGTTTCTTCGGCGTCTTTCCCTGGAATGTGCTCACGTTCTGGTTCTTCCGGTACCTGGAGACGGAACGGGGGTACACACCCCAAGAGGCCATGCTGACCATGCTGGTGGCCATCGGGGCGCTTACTGTAGGATACATCGCGGGCGGTAATGTAGGGGATGCCCTCTTTCAAAGGTTTCCGCGGGGCCGGGTGGCATTCGCTGGGGCGGGGGTTTTGGCCGGGGGGATCTTTCTCTCCATCACCCTTTTGCTTCCTCTGGAACAGCAGACTTTATTCTTAATCCTGATGGGGATCACGGGGATCGCCATGTCCCTCGCCCCGCCCAATGTGATGGCCACGGTCCACGATGTCACCCTGCCGGAAGTGCGGAGCACAGCCCAATCCCTGCGTAAATTATTGGAGGATGGCGGAGCGGCGGCGGCACCTTTTCTGGCAGGCTTGATTGCCATGTCTTCCTCCCTGCACACGGCCATACTTGGTATCTGTCTCGGAGCCTGGATGATAAGCGCGGTGTTCTTTAGCATCCTGGCTGTCTTCGTTCCTAAAGATATCGCGCGCTTGCGCGAGACGATGAGGCAGAGGGCTGAAAAGGAGATCTGATGCACCCGGGGCAGCTTCAACTTGCAATTAGGGGGGATTTATCCTAGGATGAAATTGTGTTATTAAGGTTGAATATGCCTGATTGCCTTTCGGGAGCGTTTCCACACTCTTCGTTGGAAAATATTGGGGTATATATATGACTGAAATGACAGGGACGATGATTACGGATCTATCTTGGGGGAGAATCGAAGTGACCATTGACGGAAAATCGCATCGATTCCGGGATTGTAAGGTGTGGCCGGGGGGAGCTGAGGAGTGGGATTGGAATGAGACAGGCACTCAACACAGGCCCGGGATCCAGATTGGAGATGTTGCGGATGTGCTCGCCAAGGGCGTGGATGTGATCATCCTCTCCCGGGGTCAAAACAAACGCCTTCGGGTCAAAAAGGAGACGGAAGAATACCTTCGTAAGCAGGATGTGACCTATCACATCCTGAACACGAAAAAGGCTGTTGATTTATTCAATCAGCTGGCAAAAAAGGGAGAACGGGTGGGAGGTGTCTTCCACACCACCTGTTAATGGTTTGATTAATTTCTTCTTTGTCTGATGGGGTAAATGGGATTGGGGCCAATTAAGAGAAAAACGAGTCAAAACAATACGGCATGGAAAAGAAGAAGGAGATGCCCTGCTGTTTATCCCTGCTTGTTTCTCATCGGGTTTTTGGTGTCCTGCACAGGGCCGGATCAGGCCCATCTAACGAGGTCGATTCCTGCTGAAAAAACCTCTCCAACCACAATTCATCCCATCGAGGTGAGGGCCACGGAACCATCCCTCCCTGAAAAAACGACGAAACCTCCTCAGACCACGCCCTCAGAAGAGGGAATTCAATCTGAATACGGGGAAGCTTTTGGGATCGATTATGCTCACCCTTCCCTTTATCTGCGCCAGGGTGAACAGTCTCGGATATCGGATTCAGGTTTTCTTCCTGACTTATCAACCGGAAAAAGGGGGTTGGAGGAATTGAGGGAGATATATGCTTGGATGAAGCGGGAATTCACCCCCTATCGAGCGGGGGGAAAGACGATTGGAACGGTGACCGTTGAGGAGTTATTTGCCCGTAAAACACTCGGCGGCTGTCACGACCATGCTCTGCTGTTTAGCGCGGTGGTCAGAACGTTCGGGTATCCGGCCGTAATCATAGAAACGTACAGCATATCTTGGATGGAAGAGTATCAGCGGGGCACATCTCAAGGATATGAGGGACATGTCTTTGTGGAAGTCTACCTTGAGGACCAATGGATTTTGGTTGATCCGACCTATGGCTGGTATGTGGCGGAGGGGTATGATCCGGTGAACCCTTTCATCCCCTTGACGGGAAAGGCCTCTGGACCTTCCCTGGAGGAAGACGGATTTTTGGTGGACCTGAAAGGGATCGACAGCTGGGATATGGGAATACACAGTGTCGCGGACCTCAACCTGCGTATGGAATCAACCGCGGCTCAATTCAACCTCGCAGGGATGGATGTTCCCTCCTATACCTTTGAACACTTTTAATATTCCCTCTGTTTATTCTATAGGCGAAGAAATCGTTCCAATGAATGATTCGTCGTGTTTGATTTTTTAATGTTGGGGAATGAAAAATATTGTATGATACCAAGGAATATCTTCGAAGTGAAAAAAGGAGGAAATGATGGATAAGGAGAAGAGGACAAATTTGGCAGGGGGGATTCTTTTGATCTTGGTCGGTGCGGTTTTACTGGCTGCGCAGATCCTGCCGGGATTTTTCATTGAATTTTCTTGGCCGTGGATCATTATCTTCGTAGGCCTTTTCCTGTTTGGCTTGGGAGCGGCGGTTGGGGAACCCGGCATGGCTGTTCCCGCCTGCATCGTCGGTGGAATAGGGGGGATCCTCTATTATCAAAACGTCACCGGACATTGGGAAAGCTGGTCTTTTGCATGGACCCTGATCCCTGGTTTCGTGGGCGTGGGCATCGTCTTGATGAACCTCCTCAGTGGAGAGGGGGTACAATCTTTCAGGGAAGGAGGATTTTTAATCTTAGTCAGCCTGACCTTGTTTGCTGTTTTTGGATCGTTCTTTGGTGCCTTGGGTTTGGTGGGTAAATATTGGCCGGTTCTCCTTATCCTCTTGGGTGTATTGATCCTCATTCGCCCCCTGTTCAAATCCAAGGATTGATTTATTGATGTAAAGACGTAGTGTCACAAAGGAGGAATGATGAGACGCAGCCGTGTATTTTGGGCGTTGATTTTAGTGCTTTTTGGATTTTTATTTTTATTGAGAAATTTTGGGATCATCGATGTCAATGTTTGGAGCTTATTCTGGCCCACGTTTTTGATCCTTTTAGGCGTATGGTTCATTTGGGGATCCCTCTCGCGCACCCCACCCGCGAAAAGTGAGCAGGCTTCCATTCCTTTAGAGGGAGCCGAGGAGGCTCGCATTCATGTCAAACATGGCGCAGGCCGTCTGCGCGTTGCGGAAAATACAGAACCGGACATGCTGCTCTCAGGGGAGTTTGGTTGGGGCATGGAGAAGACCGTAAAGGGGGATGGTTCGAAGCTGGATGTATTGCTGCGTCCAGCCCATGGGGTATTCCCCGATGTCATTTTCCCATGGACCTGGACCTCTGGACATGGGCTTGACTGGTCTGTCCAAATCAACCAGGATGTTCCCCTTTCCTTGGAATTTGAAACCGGAGCGGGTGAAGCACAATTAGATTTCTCCCAGATGAACGTGAAAGACCTCCAACTGCAGACCGGAGCCAGTTCCACCACGTTGACGTTGCCTGAAAGGGCGGGATATACGAGGGTGAAGGTGGAAGCGGGGGTCGCTTCAGTATCCTTGCGGATTCCGGAAAACGTTGCCGCTCGCATCGAAGCGGAGGGGGGACTTGCGTCGATCAATGTGAATCAGGAAAGGTTCCCGCGCCGAGGTGATGTGTATATTTCCGAGGAATACGAAAGCGCTGAGAACAAAATTGACATGAAAATTGAAACGGGATTGGGGTCAGTAAAGGTCAATTAAAGTGGATCCTAGGGGGAATCGCTTTCAATATAACCCAAATCCAAAAAGGGGAGGAAATATTAATATCAAGGGAGGTGTATGATGAGTGAAATGCTTGAAGAACCCAAATGTGCGGAATGTCCTTTTCGTCAAAAAGCGGAGGCCCGCCCCAAGTCGCTTATAGGAAGATTTTGGCGGTGGCACACCAACTGGTGTCCAGGTTGGAAAGCTTACCAGGAATACCTCAAACAGCAAGAGGGATAGGTTATCTCGTTTCGGCTGCATACCCTTTCAAACCAGGTTCGATGCAGACCTGGTTTGTTGGTGTTTGACCCCTTCTGGGTACCTCACCCTTTTACACTTTTAGGAACCACTTCAGGGCTTTTTTCGTTTCGTCCCCCAACGGTTCAGTCACCAACTACCCGCCGTAATGATCGCGTTCCGGGTTGTAGATGACATACTGGAGCTCATTCTTTGGGGAAAAAGCGGTGAATTCTGGAATAGCAAGGGTGGTCCGATAATTGCACAGGTTGGCAGGGGAATCGGGAGTATGGGTTTTTTGCCGGGTTAGCACGCGTTAGGGTCGGTTTCAATTCATACAAATAATTAACGTCAGCTTGATATAATGGCGCTATCAGTGGGTAGAGAAAATGGCATGAAAATAAACAGAATTGCCCCCTGAAATTGAGGAAGGTGGCCTTATGATGCGTTTCGATCGTTTTACGGAACGAGCACAGGAAGCTGCCCAACGGGCTGCAGAAATCATCCAGCGCTATGGGCACAACCAAATTGATACAGAACACATCCTTTTGGCTCTCATTGAACAGCCTGAAGGAGCCATCTCTCAGATCTTGGATCAGCTCAACGTGAACGGAGCTGAACTGATAGATCGTCTGGATTACGTCCTGAAAAATACCCAGAAAGCCAGTATTTTTGGGAGCAGGGGGGCGGGTCAGGTCTTTATCACCCCGCGAGTAAAGAGGATCGTGGATGTCGCCAATCAGGAAGCGAACCGTCTCAAAGATGAGTTCATTTCCACGGAACACCTTTTTTTGGCCATTTTAAACGAAAAGAATACCCCGGCTGCTCGACTGTTGGAAGGGGAGGGGGTGACGAGAGAGCGCGTCTACGATGCCATCAACCAGATTCGAGGTGGGCAGCGGGTCACCGATCCGAAAGCAGAAAGCCGTTATCAGGCATTAGAGAAGTTCTCTCGGGATATGACTCAGCTGGCCCGGGAAGGGAAATTGGATCCCGTCATCGGCCGAGATGTGGAGATATTGCGGGTTATCCAGATCCTCTCTCGGCGTACAAAGAACAACCCGGTATTGATAGGGGAGGCGGGGGTAGGAAAAACCGCCATTGTGGAAGGATTGGCCCAGAAGATCGCCTTCAATGATGTCCCGGAGATATTGGCTGGTAAGAAGGTCGTTTCCCTGGATATGGGCTCGATGATCGCTGGCTCGCGCTTCAGAGGCGAGTTTGAGGAGCGTCTCAAAGCAGCCATTGATGATGTCAAGGAAGCGGAAGGCGAGGTCATCCTCTTCATCGATGAATTGCACACTGTGGTCGGTGCAGGCGCAGCGCAAGGTGCCATGGATGCCTCCAATATGCTCAAACCGGCGTTAGCCCGGGGCGAATTGCAGTGCGTGGGTGCTACCACCATGGACGAGTATCACAAGTATATTGAAAAGGACAGCGCCCTGGAACGTCGTTTTGCTCCCGTTTTTGTGGAAGAGCCCTCGGTTGAAGAGACGATTGACATGCTCGAGGGATTGCGAGATCGGTACGAGGCGCACCATAAGGTCCGTTTTTCAGACGATGCCCTGCTGGCTGCAGCCAACCTCGCAGACCGCTATGTTTCCGACCGGTACTTGCCGGATAAAGCCATTGACCTTATGGATGAGGCAGCGGCAAAACTTCGTGTAGCCTTGTACTCCTTGCCTCCGGATCTGAAGGAGATGCAGGCGGAGATCGAACATCTTAAAAACGAAGAAGAGATCGCGGGTCAGGAACGGGATTATGAACGCGCAGCGACCATGCAAACCCAACGTATCCGGCTGGAAAATAAATTCGTGGAGAAACGGGATCAATGGGAATCAGAACATGAGCTCGATGAAGTGGTGGATGAGAATGACGTCGCAGAAGTGGTCTCTCAGTGGACGGGTATCCCCATGACTCAGATGTTGGAGAAGGAAGCGGAAAAGCTTCTCCACATGGAAGAACGCATTCATGAACGCATCGTAGGTCAAGATGAAGCGATCAAGGCCATTTCGGACGCCATTCGCCGAGCGCGGTCCGGTCTCAAAGACCCCAAGCGGCCAATTGGGTCTTTCATTTTCATCGGTCCCTCCGGAGTAGGCAAGACGGAGTTGGCAAAGGCTTTAGCGGAATTCCTTTTTGATGATGAGGATGCGCTCTTGAGGTTAGATATGAGCGAATACCGGGAGCAGCACACGGCTTCACGTCTCTTTGGCGCCCCTCCCGGCTATGTGGGATACGAAGAAGGGGGCCAATTGACGGAAGCGGTGCGCCGCCGTCCTTATCGCGTGGTCTTGTTTGATGAGATCGAAAAAGCCCACCCAGAAGTGTGGAACGCCCTCTTACAGATCTTGGATGAAGGCCGACTTACGGATGGCCAAGGCCATGTAGTCGACTTCCGGAATACTGTCCTGATCATGACCAGCAACCTGGGCACGGAATTTGTGAGCAGATCAGGCAGCTTGGGTTTCCTCAATGGGGGAGGGGAAGAGGGCAAACGAGAGGATCAAGAAAAGATTGAAAAAGCCCTGAAGGATAATTTCCGTCCGGAATTCTTAAACCGCATCGATGAGATCATCACCTTCTCCCCCCTCAGCCGTGAACAAATGGTGGAGATCGTGGATCTGCAGATGGCGGAGGTGGAAAAACGGCTGCGTGAGAATGGGTTAGAGGTCGAATTAACTCCGGAAGCCCGGGAATGGTTGGCTGAAATTGGCTACAATCCAGACTTCGGCGCTCGCCCCCTGACCCGAGCCCTTCAAAAGCACCTGGAGAGTCCCCTATCCAAGAAGCTGCTCAAGGGTGAATTCAAGAGAGGGGATGTCGTCGTCGTGGATGTGGGTCCGGAGGATGAGGACGGATTGCGTTTTTCGCATGCTGATGAATAAGTGAATGATCGGGGTTAGATACGGACCTTTGAGACATTCGGTGAAGGGAATTCCCTTCACCGAATGTCTTGTTATTTAATGATGGGGTTGGGTGAACTTTATGTTGTCATAAAGGGGCTTTTAGGCTACACTCAATACACACGGACAAATTGAGCCCTGGGAATCCGACTATGTTATTCAATAACGCAGTTTTCATAGGGATAGACCCCACTGCAGGGGAACGCCCCATGACCTATGCGGCAATCGATCATGATCTGAAGTTATTGGCCTTGTCGAAAGGCGATATGAACGCTGTCTTGGCCTATTCTGGGGGGCAGAAAGCTGCCTTTGTAGGAATCAATGGACCCCGGCGTCCCAATCAAAAACTGATGCAGTCAGAGGATATTCGCCTGGAGCTGAATCCCCAACCCAATCCAGGGCGATGGACGGGTTTCCGGGTGGCGGAGTACGCTCTTTTCCAAAAAAATATCCGCATTCCCAGGACCCCTGCGGAGGAGAAAGAGTGTTCTACATGGATGCAGGTTTCGTTCAAGCTTTTCAGGCGTTTGAAGGAATTTGGATACCAAACATTCCCCGCAGAGGATGCCACCCAACAAACATTAGAGGTGTATCCGCATGCGTCCTTTACCGTGCTATTGGAGAGGATTCCCTTCCCAAAACATAGTTTGGAGGGACGCCTGCAGCGGCAGTTGGTCTTGCATTCTCTGGCAATGGACGTGCCTGATCCCATGCGCATATTTGAAGAGATCACCCGCTATCGGATCTTACAGGGTGTGCTGCCCTTGAATCGACTGCACACTGTGGAAGAATTAGACGCCCTGGTGGCAGCCTATACCGCCTGGATGGCTGCAAATCAGGAGGAAGACATAACGAGGGTGGGGGATCCACAGGAAGGCGAAATCGTCCTGCCTGGTGTGGACCTTGAGGATAAATATCGAAATTAACGAGTGGACTGTGCGATTTCGGTCGCAAGGGGGTTATCGATCGTTTTATTCAAACCGGTTATTATCTGACATGCTTATAGGGATCTGAAGATGCGAAACCATGATGTGAAATTCATCCTAAATCCCAACGCAAATATGGGAAAGGCTTGGCGCTTGGCAGCGGATTTACGTCCCGTGATGGATGAATATGGGGGGGCGGATTGGGCCGGATCGGTATTTCCCACCCATGCGATTGAGCTGGCTCGTCAAGCGGTGCAAGAGGGATATGAGTTGGTCATTGCTGGGGGAGGGGATGGGACCGTTCACGAGATCGTCAATGGGTTGATGGAATTTCCACCCCAAGATCGACCCAAGCTGGGCGTGGTCCCTCTGGGTTCGGGAAATGATTTTGCGTGTGGCATAGGCATGTCAGATGAACCCTGGGAAGCGTTGCGCCAAATTTTTAACGGCACGCCCCGGGAGATAGATATCGGCTATGTTGAAGATGATCGCGGACGCAAAGAATATTGGCACAACTCAGTGGGGATCGGTTTTGATGCCATTGTGACGATTTATTCCCACAACTTGCCTTTGGTGAGGGGGTATTTCATGTACTTGATCGCGGTTTTGAAAACCATCTTCCTCAATCATCAACCTTTAGATGTTACCGTGACTGTGGATGGACAAACCACTTGGGAGGACAAATTGTTGATGTTCACCCTCTGCAACGGCCCCCGGGAGGGGGGTGGATTTTACATCTCTCCGGATTCCATGGTGGATGATGGCTGCTTTGAGTATGTTGCGGTGAAGACGGTCTCCCGTCCCATGATGTTGCGGTTATTACCAGAATTCATGCGCGGAAAACATCTCCGTTTCCCACAAGTCAACTTGCAGCCCTTTCGAGAATTGGAGATTGAGTCCAAGCAGCCCATGTACATCCATATGGATGGGGAGATCTTTTCTGGTTTTTCATCAAATTTACGATATCTCAAGGTGGAACATCATCCAAAAGCCTTGACGATCGTAGCCTAAGTTTTTATGCCTGATATTCGACACAGCTTGCAGGGTGTTGATTTACAGCACCTGAAGCATATTGCTGATAAGTGGGGGATCAACCTGGAAGCGCCCGATGTGCGTCATGGCATACCTTTCCTCGCTGAGCAAATGGTTGAACCCGGACTGGTGGCAGAGATGGTCGATACTCTGCCATCACAAGCCCGCGAAGCTTTGAGGTGGCTGTGGAAACAAAATGGAAGAGCCCTTTGGGATTTGTTCACCCGTCGATTTGGGGAAGTCCGGGAGATGGGCCCTGGAAGACGCGACCGGGAACGTCCGGATCTTGATCCCATTTCCCCGGCTGAAGTTTTGTGGTACCGAGCGTTCCTTGGGCGAGGGTTTTTCGACACAGAATCAGGGCCGAAGGAATTTGCCTATATACCGGATGACCTAAAAAATTCCCTGCCCGAGGATCTCTTTCCAACCCAAACAGTACAGGAAGAAGAAGGGCCGGTCTTGATTGCCAGGAAAGCCACGCCGGAAGAACGGAAGGCAGAGACCCTGGCGTCTGTCCAGATCATGGACTATACCTGCACTCTGCTTGCGGCCCTTCGGATGGATATAGATCCTGGGATCCACTTGCCAGGTGTGGACCAACCGGAATTTCAGTTCTACAGCCGGCTGCTTCAATCCGTTAAGTTATTAGATGAAGAAGGGATTCCCCAGCCCGAACAAATCCGGGATTTTTTTGAGCTGCCGCGGGATCAAGGATTATTAGATTTATGGAAGGGTTGGCGAAATAGCTCCTTTCACAACGATTTGCATCTCACTCCGGGACTGCGCCCTGAAGGGACATGGGACAATAAGCCGCTCAAAGTTCGCATCTTCTTGCTCAGCCTGATCTCACAGCTCCCCAAGGACACCTGGTTAAGCATATCTTCTTTTGTCGCCCGCATGAAACAAGAGCATTCCAATTTTCTGAGGTCTGCGGGGGAGTTCGATTCTTGGTATATCAGGGATGATGAGACGGGAGAGTACCTACGGGGGTTTGAGCACTGGGATGACGTGGAGGGAGCTCTTCTTCGATATCTAATCACCGGTCCCCTGCAATGGCTGGGGGCGATGAATTTGGCATCCGCGAATGAGAATGGACAAGGTCCTTGGGCTGCCTTCCAAATCTCTGTTTATGGCCAGTCATTATTGGCAGATGAGGTTCCTAACCTTCCTCGATGGGAAGCTGCGCCCGTGCACATTCGATCTAAAGGTTGGATCAGGGTCCCTAGAAAGGCCCCCAGGAAGGTTCGCTATCAAGTTGCCCGGTTTTGTGACTGGATGCCCATGAAAAAAGATTCCTACATGTATTCCCTCAGCCCCGGGTCCTTGATGAGGGCGAAAGAACAGGAGCTGCAAATTGAGCATTTGCTAGCTTTGTTGACGAAACATGCAGAAGCGGTGCCGCCGAATTTGGTCAAAGCGCTGCAGCGCTGGGATCAACATGGAATCCAGGCCGCCATGGAAAAGGAAACCGTGCTTCGCGTGAGATCCCCAGCCATGTTGAAGGCGGTCAAGGAATCTAGAGCGAAACGTTTCTTACGAGAAACGTTGGGACCCACCGCTGTGGTCATCCAGGAGGGGAGCGAATCGAAGATCGCTGAAGTCTTGGTGGAAATGGGATTTTTGGTAGACCATCTTGAAGGATCCGAAAAGGGAGACCCCTCAGCGCAGGTTGAGGAAGGGGAATAATTTAGAGAGGCTGCCAGATTTGATAATACCCTAGATTGCCACCTTTTCCGTCAGAGTAAAAATCTTCCCTGACCTGAAAACCGGTATCTTTTGCCAGCCTTTCTAATTCTCGGGGTGAGAAATGGTGGACATAACGCAAGCCATATCCCCCTCTTCTCCAATCCATCAGGTAATCGCTTGGATCAACCTTTTCTCCTCTCAACCCTGCTTTCTCCCAAGGTTGGATCCTCTTTTTCAGTCTGGGGCTGTTAAGAAATTGCCAATTAGAGAGGTAGAACGTGCCTTTAGGCTTGATCCGCAGGCGGATTTTCTTCAGGATCTTTACTCGTAATGGGCGAGAGGGGATGTGATGCAGAGTGGCAAAAGCGAAAATGGTATCAAACTGAAGGGGAGGGAGTTTATCCTCCCAATTGTCTTTCGTCAGATCTAATTCTAGGAACGTGGCCGGGAAGTCCTCGGGGGTATGTTCCCGAGCATAGGTTAAGAGTTTGGCGCTGAAATCAGTTCCCACATAGGAGCACTTCATCCCTCGTTGGGCCAGTTCCCGGGCCAATTCCCCATTGCCGCACCCTACATCCCAAATGCGGATGTTTGCTTCCAGCTGGTCGAGGATTCTGATCACACCCGGCTGGAGCTTTGTTCGGGTTTCTGAGAACGCTTCAGAGAACTTTTGGTAAAATTGATGGTTGAGTTCAATCAATTTTTGAGCAGTATTGGCATCCATGCATGTATTATAGGTTGATTTACATGTATTGTTACCCCATGGATCCGGAGATGAGAAGTTTGTTCACAGGTTATGATGAAAGAAGAGATGAGTACACAGGAAGAGACTTGGGACGAAATCCATCGCGAACACAGCCCCGAAGAACTGATGTTGGCGCGGAAAACATTGGATGATATTCAAGGGGGAGAGGACGTCTTTGACGCCATTCGCGCCCATCCTTTGCCAAATGGCGAAGGGTTTCTAAGCAAGCACGCCCTGGTTACCGCATATAGAGAACAAGTGGAGGGTGGAGAACGCGAACGGGACAGAGAGCTGTTGGCGAAGATCCGGCTTAAACCCATGCGGACGCTCTCTGGTGTGACCACAGTCACTGTTCTCACCAAGCCCTATCCCTGTCCGGCTGAGTGCATTTTTTGCCCGGATTATGATGAGCTGCCGGTCAGTTATTTGCCCGATGAGCCGGGAGCGATGCGTGCCTTGCGCCATCAATTCGATCCTTATGATCAAGTCGAAGCCCGTATTCAGGCTTTGTATGAAATTGGACATCCCACGGACAAAATTGAACTCTTGATCTTGGGAGGCTCATGGAGCGCTTATCAGACGAACTATCAGGAGTGGTTTGTGAAGCGCTGTCTGGATGCTATGAACGGTGTAGAGTCAGACACCTTAGCTGAAGCCCAGCGGATCAATGAGTCCGCGGAGCATAAGAATGTAGGCATGGTGGTCGAAACCCGGCCGGATTATATCTCTCCCCGGGAGATGGCCAAAATGCGGGCTTTGGGGGTGACCAAAGTCCAGATGGGCGTCCAAAATCTGGACGACCGGATCGCTGCCCTCAACAAACGCGGTCATACTCGGGAGGATGCCATCCGGGGTGTGGCTTTGCTGCGGGCCGCTGGATTTAAAATCGCCCTCCACTGGATGCCCAACTTGTTAGGTGCCACACTCGAGTCGGATAAAGACGATTTCGCCCGCCTGTGGCGGTTGTTGGCACCGGATGAATTGAAAATCTACCCGACGCAGCTTCTGGAGGGGACGGAGTTATATGAGTATTGGCAGCGGGGAGAGTATGAGCCGTATACTACCCAGGAGTTAATTGATCTCATCGCAGATCTCAAGCTCGCTATCCCTCGTTATTGTCGAGTGAACCGCATTGTCCGCGATATCCCTTCTACGAATATCGTGGAGGGGAATAAAAGGCCGAGTTTACGGCAGGATATCCAGGAAGAACTGGAGCGCAGGGGAGAGCGATGCGAGTGCATCCGCTGCCGGGAAGTGCGGGGGAAAGAGATTGAGGTGGAGGACCTTAGGCTGAACGATCTGGTGTACACCATTCACGGAAGTGAGGAACACTTTCTGTCCTATAATACGCCGGATGATAAACTGGCGGGTTTCCTGCGTTTATCCCTTCCCGGGAATAACGCGCTGGATCCTCAAATGGATGATTTGGAGGATGCAGCCGTCATTCGTGAAGTTCATGTCTATGGACAATCTTTGCAGGTGGGGCGGGAAAAGGAGGGGGCAGCCCAACACGCTGGCTTAGGCACTTCCTTATTAGAAGAAGCCGATCAAATCGCTCGGGAAAAGGGGTATCCGAGAATCGCTGTGATTGCCGCCATTGGCACCAGGGAATATTATTTAGAGCGTGGTTTTCAGCGTGGGAAGTACTATCTGGTGAAAGATCTCTAAAGAGAAGGTCTCTCATCAAAGGACAGCATGAGGTGTTTGTACCCATATTGATCAGCCTCGGAATCGGATTAGGGGTTGGTTTTTTCCTGTTTTGGATGATCAATAGGAGGGGGTCAAAGAAGATCCGCAGTCAGGAAAATGCGTACTATCGCGCCCTGCTTGAAGCAATACCGGATATGATCTTCTTTTTGGATGAAAGGGGGAATTTCCTGGATTATATCTCGGCGACTGGTGTGCAGCCGTTAATCCCCAAAGAAGAGTTCCTGAATAAGCCTTACCAGGAAGTGCTTCCTTCAGATTTAATCCCTTTACATGATCAAGCGTTTCAGCGGGTATTAAATAAAGGGGGAATGGAACGCATTGAATATCAATTGGAGTTGCCGGAGGGTGTGCGGGATTTTGAAACGAGGTTGATTGGCATTCAAGAGGAAAGGGTGATGAGCCTGGTCCGTGATGTCACGGAGCGGAAAGAAGCGGTGAGGAGATTGGAAGAGAAGGTTGAGGGATTGGCGGCTCTGCATGCCATTTCTGTTGATATTACCGCAGCAGTAGAGCTGGATGAATTATTGCAAACTTCCGTGACCCGGGCTGTAGAATTGCTTGAGGGGGACTATGGCGCGATTTATCTGAAAAATCAAAGAGGGGGACAATATGTCAGGAAGGCAGAGCATGAAGCGCGAGACGTCTCCGTGGCCGTACTCCATGACTGCTTCAGCGCAATAACAAGGGACATGGATCATTGGCGGGAAGCGAAGATCATCAAAGGGGAGGAATTGATCAACCAATGTGGATCCTGGGAAGGGATGGAAGAGGGGTCCACAGTTCTTGCCGTTCCATTAAAGTGGGAAAAAGAGATCGTTGGGGTCATCAGTGTCTGGGTCAGGGAGAAAGATGAACGGTCCACCCGGGACGATCTGGTGTTGTTGAATAAATTGGCCAATCAAATCACAATCGCAGTTCGGAATGCACAGCTTCTGGAGAATCGGGAAGCACAGATCTTGCTTTCCAAAACCATGCATGAAGTGGGCGCATTATTAACGGGACAAATGGGGCTGGCCGAAGTCTTGGATGAGGTGCTGGATTTACTCGACCGGGTTGTCAATTTTGATTCAGCCTCCATCCTCTTTCTGGGGGAGGATGGGAAGCTGCAATTGGCGGCTTCACGAGGTATCGAGAAGGTTGAGGAAGTCAAAGAAGCTCTTGTTAACAAAGCGGAGGAAATCTTGCCGCTGGAGTGGGTGGAGAGGAAGACCGCCTACATTTCAGATACGAGAAAGTCCGAAAAATGGGTTGAAATACCTGCCACCAGCTACATCCGGTCATGGATTGGGGCTGTGCTCTATGGACAGGAAGAATATATTGGGTTGTTGAACGTAGATAACAGGGCAGTGGATGCCTATGATTCAGAAGACATGCGAATGGTGAGGACATTTGCCGATCAGGTTGCTATTGCCATTGAAAATGCGCGTTTATTCGAGGAAAGGCGGATTAGCCATCACCGTCTGCAGGTTTTGTATGACCTTAACAATCAACTGGCGGAAACCCTGGATGCGGAATTGATCATTGACCGTTCAACCACTATCGCTTGTCAGGCATTGGAAGGGGATTCCGCAGATTATTTCTTTTACCATCCAAATAGCAAAGAGATCAAACTCGTCAGCTCGGCAGGTCGAACGGAAGAGGAAATTCAACTCATTAAAGACCACCTCCTGCCAAAAGATGAAATTTGGAGTATCAAGTGGGTCTTAGAAAAACGACGAAGTATGCGGGCGTCAAATGTGCTGGAAGATGAACGTTGGGCTCCTATCCCGAACTTTAGCGAACCTGTTCGCTCCGCAATCATCGTCCCGGTTTTAATTGACGAACAGGTATCAGGAGCAATTTCCGTGCTTCACAGGGAAGAAGCTGCTTTTTCCGTGGAGCATGAGGAGTTGTTAAAAGCGGTTTCTCAGCAAACAGGTTTAGCGTTGAATAACGCCTACCGGTATAAAGAAGTGGAACACTTGCTGGATGCTTTGGAAACCAGGCAAAAAATGCAAAACACGCTGTTTGAACATCTACCCGTTGGCGTGCTTCTTATGGATAATGAGTACCGCATATTGTCCTCTAATGATCTAGGTCGAAAATATGTGCGGGAGCTGTCGGAGGTTGAATCCCTCGCATCTATCGAAAAACTTGGAAACCGCACCTTGGATGAGTTGGTTCTTCGGCATCGGGATCCCCGGCCTATGGAAATCAGGAAGAAAAATGGGGAGATGAAAATATTTGAAGCCCAAATCCGGCAAGTAACCACTGTCAACGAATCCTATTGGGTGTTGATGATCGATGATGTCACCTGGGAACGGGAGAGGGAACGCCGTTTGCAAATGCAAGAAAGGTTAGCGACGATGGGCCAATTTGCAGCAGGTGTGGCCCATGACTTCAACAACATCGTCTCCGCTATTCTGGTTTATACGGACGTCTTGAAGCGAGATTCGGAAATGTCGGGGAGAAATATGGAGCGGGTTGATGTCATCCAGAGTCAAACACAGCGAGCGTCAGATTTGATCCGCCAGATTTTGGATTTCAGCCGTCATTCTGTCATTGAATACAGGTTATTTGACTTTGTTCCCCTCGTCAAAGAAGTCAAGAAGATGTTGGAGAGAATGCTTCCTGAAAACATTCGGATCCGATTTGAAGTTGAAGGGAATAACCCTCAAATAATGGTCCATGGTGATCTGGCTCGGCTGCAGCAGATGATCATGAATCTCGCTCTTAATTCCCGGGATGCGATGCCTGAAGGGGGGGAAATTCGTATCCAGTTGAGGACGACAGAGGTGACAGAATTTCAGATCCCACCCTTACCATCCATGGATCCGGGTGAATGGGTCCAATTACTCGTCAGTGATGAGGGAGTGGGGATCCCTGATCAAGAGCTTAAACACGTGTTTGAGCCATTTTATACCACCAAGGATTCGGAGGAAGGGACGGGATTGGGATTGGCACAGGTGTACGGTATCGTCAAGCAGCATGGGGGTTATATTGACGTGGACAGCGAGGTGGGTCAGGGGACGACTTTCTCGATTTACATTCCCTTGACCGGGGAGTCGAAGGACACTCTGCGTCCTCGGGATGAAAGTGAATCTTTAGACGGCAAAGAGGAATTGGCGTTAATCGTCGAGGATGATGAGAGTTTACGTAGCGCGCTTTGGCATCTCTTTGAGGAATGTAATTATCAGGTCATCCTGGCAACCAATGGGGAGAAAGGATTAGAGATTTTAGAACAGGTCGGGGATCGGGTTTCCCTGGTGGTGACAGATCTGGTGATGCCCAAGATGGGGGGCATTGAGATGTATGAAAGGGCGAGAGGACTCTATCCTCATAAGAAGTTCCTCTTCATCACCGGCCATCAAGCGGCGTCTCAAAAAGTGGATTTAATCGAGGATCCTTTTGTGAGAAGGTTGCAAAAGCCATTTACGATGGGGGAAATACTCCATCTGGTAAAAGAATTACAGGAAAGCAGCTTACCTGCTGTGGAGGATCAAGCGACCTAATATTCAATTTCGCTGATGGGGTTGAGCTTATCGAAATTGTGTTTGGCATTGATCCAGCGCACGCTGCCGGTCAAACCCCTGATCACCAGGCTGTCCGTTTCCGCTCCATGGGGAATGTACCGGATGCCTTCCAAGAGTTCTCCATCTGTAATCCCGGTAGCGGCGAAGAAGATGTCATCGGAAGATACCAGATCGTCCATGGTGATGACCTTTTCAAAATCGTATCCTAAGTCCTCTCCTGCCTTTTTTTCTACTTCTGAACGAGCGTAAAGCTTTCCTTGGATTTCCCCTCCCATAGCCCGCAGTGCGCAGGCGGCCAAGACGCCCTCCGGGGTGCCCCCGATACCCAACAAAGCGTCAATCCCAGATTCGGGTAGGCAGGTCATCAGTGCGCCAGCTACATCCCCATCCGGGATGAGCCGAATACGAGCCCCACAAGACCGGACTTCTTGAATCAGTTCCTTATGGCGAGGTCGATCCAGGATGACCACTGTCACGTCTTTGATATGTTTGTCTTCTGCCTGGGCGATTTTTTCCAGGTTGTCTTTAAGGGGCCCCTCAATGTCAATAAGCCCTTTGGCTGGAGGTCCCACGGCGATTTTGTTCATATACACGAACGGCCCCGGGTCGTACATTGTGTTTCGAGGTGAGATTGCTACGGTGGAGATGGAGTTCAAGAAACCATCTGCCAAAGGCTGGGTCCCGTCAATGGGGTCGACAGCGATATCTACAGCAGGGGGCTCTCCTGTGCCGACTTTTTCGCCGTTGAAAAGCATGGGGGCTTCATCTTTTTCCCCTTCGCCAATGACGATGACCGCTTCCATGTCGATGGAATTTAACACCAGGCGCATGGCATCCACAGCGGCTTTGTCTGCCGCTTTTTTATCTCCCCGGCCCATGAATCGACCTGCGGATAAAGCAGCTGCTTCGGTAACGCGGACTAATTCCAAGGCAAGATTTCGAGTAGGTTTTGTAGTCATAGTGTTCTCAGGTATGGAAGTATGTGGTTAATGAAGAAATAACTGATGGGCATCGCCCACAGCAGTGTGTCAATCCGGTCGAACATCCCTCCATGGCCGGGAAAAAGATTTCCCGAATCCTTTACACCGCCCATCCTTTTCATCATGCTCCCGGTAAGGTCTCCTAAGGGGATCGTACAGGCGAGGAGCAATCCTAATAGAGAACCTGCCCAGGGTGAAAAGGAAACCGTTGCTCCAAGCCTGCGCAGCAATAGTGAGAACCCTATCCCGGCAAGCACGCCGGCGAGGATTCCCCCAAAATACCCTTCCCAGGTTTTATTTGGGCTGAGGCGAGGACTCAACTTGTGGGTCCCGAATTGGGTGCCGATGAAGTAGGATGCAGTATCTGTCGTCCACACGATCAAAAAGACCAGGTAGAGCCACCACATCCCTCCGGACATCGAGCGCATCAGAATCAGGTAGGATCCCAACCAGCCAATGTATAAAGTGGCGATCAATGTCCCGCCGAAATCCTTGATGGATTCCATCCGGGCCCGTTCAAAGCGGAGGGCGTAGTACCCGGCACAAATTAACAGGAGAAATGTTATGATCCAGGAAACTTGAAGCCGGTGGTTGAATTCCTTACTCATGGTGAGGAGGAGCACGCCAGCCAATACAACCGGAGTTGCTGGTTCATACCCTGCTTTTTTCATGATCCTTGTGCATTCCCAAGCGGCGATGAGGAGCACGATGGTAATCACGATTAAGTAATAAATGCCCCCCAGGTAGGTGATCAATAGGGCAAGGGGGGCGAGGATGAGCGCAACCAAAAATCGTTGAAGTAACATGACTCCCTTTAAGCCTACTTGGGGGAAATATTGCCGAACCGTCGGTCACGCCGTTCGTAATCGATCAGCGCTTTTAATAGCTCTTCCCTGTCGAAATCAGGCCAATAGGTCGGGGTGAAATACCATTCTGAGTAAGCTCCCTGCCAGAGCAAAAAATTGCTGCACCGGAACTCTCCTGAGGTGCGGATGATTAAATCCGGATCCGGTGAATCCGCGGTGTATAGATATTGGCTGAAAGAAGCCGCATCGATTTCCTCGGGGGCAAGATCATCTTTGAGGATTTCCCGCACGGCGTGGAGGATTTCGTCTCGGCCTCCGTAATTGAAGGCTACATTGAGGATCAGACGTGTGTTGTCTTTTGTGAGTGCAATGGCATCCTGGACCCGCTTTTGTAAATCCGGATCGATGCGGTCTAAGCGCCCGATATGGCGGAGCTGAACACCGTTTTCATGGAGATTTTCAAGTTCCCGGTCAAGCATGTTGCGGAAGATCCGCATTAACCCTTTGACCTCATTTTCTGGTCGTTTCCAGTTTTCCGTGGAAAAAGCATAGATGGTCAGGTATTGGATCCCGAATTCTACCGTGGCTTCGATGATCGTTCTCAAGTTTTCTGTCCCCGCACGATGACCGGCTAAGCGGGGGAGGCCCCGGGCCGATGCCCAACGACCATTACCGTCCATGATAATAGCCACATGTTGAGGGGTATTTTCTGGGATTTCTAACGTTTCGTCGTTCATATTTGAAGGTTAAATCCATATTTTTAGGAGAGGATCATTGGAGGATGCACACTTGCTTGGGAAATCGTAAGTCCAGCATCAACCATTTCTGGGAAAGCATCCCTAAACAGCCATGATCTCTTTTTCTTTGCGTTGGCATAACTCGTCAATTTTTTCGTTGAAATGATCTGTGATCTCCTGCACCTTCTCTTGCCCGCGGTGAAGATCATCTTCCGTGATCAAGTTTTCATCTTCAAATTCGCGTAGATTGCGGATGCTTTCACGCCGGATATTGCGGATTGTGATTCGGGCTTCTTCTGCTTTCGCCCCTACCACTTTGACCAATTCTTTCCTCCGCTCTTCAGTTGGCGTGGGAAGATTTAGGCGAATGTTCTCGCCGTCGTTGTTGGGCATGAGTCCGAGATCCGAGGTTAGAATCGCCCTTTCAATGTTCTCCAAAGAAGAGGGGTCAAAGGGTCTGATTAACAGGGTACGTGCTTCTGGAACGCTGATGCTTGCCAGTTCACGGAGGGGAGTATTGGTGCCGTAATACTCCACAGGCAGGGTTTCGATAAGGGATGGATTCGCTCGACCGGTCCGGATGGAGTTAAGTTCCTGATGTAAAGCTTTGACCGCTTGTGTCATTCGAGTTTCGGTTTCTTTATAAACATCATCAAGCATAGGGACCTCCGTGTTGATCATGGATGATATGCAATTAATTAAGTTATGGATAAGAGCGGCAGTGGTTGACCCGTATGCGCACAGGGATATAGTGGCCACTGATGGATATTTGGTCCATAGTGGTGAATGGTAGCCTTATTATAGGTCTTTTTAAGCCCTCTTCAAGCGTTAATTTTAAATTCATAGCCCTGTCAGCTAGGGGAATAGTGGATAATGAAAAACCCCACCTGTGATCTGTGGCAGATGGGGTTGGATTACCTATTTAGAGGAGGATCACCTGGGTTCTTGGGAAACCAGGGTGCCAACCTTTTCGCCCAGAAGCCCGTTTTCCAAGGCGTGCGGGTCCCACATGTTGAGGACCAAGATAGGCAGCTTATTGTCCATACACAGGGAAAGGGCCGTGCTGTCCATGACTTCTAATCGGAGATTGATGGCTTCAATATAAGATAGGTAGTCGAATAGTTTTGCGTCTGAGTTCTTTTCTGGGTCGGAATCGTATACTCCATCTACTTTGGTGGCTTTGATGAGCACGTCTGCATCGATCTCCATGGCTCGTAACGCGGCCGCGGTATCCGTTGAAAAATAAGGATTCCCTGTGCCCGCGCCGAAAATGACGACCCGATTCTTCTCTAAGTGTCGTATAGCCCGGCGGCGGATGTACGGTTCGGCAACAGCTCTCATCTCAATGGCGGATTGCACTCGGGTGATGATCCCCTGCCGCTCGAGGGCATCCATCAAGGCCATGGCGTTCATCACCGTAGCCAGCATCCCCATGTAATCCGCCGTCGCCCGGTCCATCCCTCTTTCCAAGCCCTGGCGTCCCCGCCACAAGTTGCCAGCCCCGATCACGATAGCGATTTCTACGCCCAGATCATACACACTTTGGAGGTGTTCTGCCAGATCTTCCGCGCGAAGGGGGTCGATTCCAAAACCTTGGGGACCAGCTAAAGCCTCTCCACTGATTTTCAAGAGGATGCGGTTATATATTAGATTCTTGCCCATATTCCTTCCCCATGATTAGTGTTTAATGGACCTTCCCCCCTTATTATAAAAGAAGGCCAACCATTTGGTTGGCCTTTTGAGATTAATTCTCGATCGCCCCTCCGAGTTCCCAGCGCTTGAAACGCCGGATGACGATGTTCTCCCCAAGAGCGGCAATCGTCTCGTGAAGCAGTTCCTCAATTGTCAGCTCATCGTTTCGGATATATTCCTGACGCAGCAGGACATGTTCATCCATAAATTTCCTGAGCCGGCCCTCCAGAATCTGCTCAATGATATGCTCCGGCTTTCCTTCCTCTTCGAACTGCTTTCGAGAGATTTCCTTCTCATGTTCAATGACGTCCTGGGGGACATCTTCTTCGGATATCCACTGGGGCGCAGAAGCGGCGACTTGGAGCGCGATTTCATGAGCGAACTCTTGAAAGTCGTCCGAGCGGGCGACGAAATCCGTCTCGCAGTTGACCTCCACCATCACCCCTACGCGGCCGTTGCCGTGAGAGTAGAGGTCAATCACCCCTTCAGAAGCTTCGCGATCCGATCGCTTGGCAGCCTTGGCAAGCCCTTTTTGGCGCAGGATATCCATCGCTCTTTCCATATCACCCTGGGCTTCTTCCAAAGCCTCTTGAACGTCCAGAATGCCGGATCCTGTAGATTCCCGTAATTTCTTGATTTTCTCTATCGATACATCCATAATTCTTTATGCCTCATCTTCCGTTTCTTTCTCTTCGTCCTCTTCGCTTTCACCCTCTTCCGAAGTTTCGGTTTCTTCCCCCTCTGTTTCCGGGCTTTCTTCCTTCTCTTCTTCTTCCTCTTCTTCGGTTTCCGCTTCAGCTTGAGGTTTTTCTTTCTCTTTCTTTTGAGCTTCTTTTTCCTGCTCTTCCTGCATCTTCTTCAGCGTGGATTCGCCGAGGAGTTCTTCGTCTGTCAATTCATCGCGAAGCTCTTCTGGCAGTTGTGCTTCTGCCTCCGCGGCTTCCATTTCGGCTTCTCGATCCTTGCGCATGTTTTTGCCCTCTTGCACAGCTTGGGCGATCTTGCTCACGATCAACTGAATGCCGCGGATGGCGTCGTCGTTGGCAGGGATGACATAATCCACGTTCTTTGGATTGCAGTTTGTGTCGACCATGGCCACCACGGGGATTTTAAGCAAATTCGCTTCATGGACGGGGATCTCTTCTCGGAACACATCCACCACAAAAAGGATGTCAGGGAGCCCATCCATTTCGCGGATACCCCCCAGGCGGTCCAGGAGTCGTTCGATCTGGCGCTCCATCCCCAGGGCTTCTTTCTTGGGTCGAAGCTCGAATTCTCCCCGGTCGCGCATGGCTTCCAAACGTTCCAGTTCGTGAATGCGCTCCCGGATGGTCTGCCAGTTGGTCAATGTGCCGCCAAGCCAGCGTCCGATTACGTAAGGCATGTCCACCTGCTCAGCGTATTTTTTGATGATGTCCTGGGCTTGGCGTTTGGTGCCAACGAAAAGGACCACGCCGCCTTCCGCCACGATGTCGCGGATGACTTCGTAGGCTTCTTCCAACCCTTCCACGGTTTGTTGCAGATCGATGATGTGAATATCGTTCCGTTCCGTGAAGATGTAGGGCTCCATATATGGGTTCCATTTTGAAGTCCGATGACCAAAATGGACACCGCTTTCCAACAATTCTTTCATGGATACAATAGACATGAGATATCTCCTTGCGTTAGGCCTCCGCTTCCGTCATCCCATCCCGGCACCAGTCTTATTGACTGGCACGCACCGTCAGGTCGGGAAACGTGTGTGATAAGTTGATTCAACATTCGTCCCGCCACCCAGGCGGGAACGTGAGCAGTATATCATGAGAGAGGGGTTTCGTCTAGGCTGGGATTGGTTCTTTTATTGAGGGGGGGTATTCGCTAGCATGGTCGTCAGATGAACCCTATTCGTTTGTAGGTGAAACAGCTTGGTCATTTCATTATTATGTGATAGGCTATTCATGTTGTTGGGATTCGCTTCCTCCATTAATGGAGCTAGGAGGTAAAACATGACTGATGAGACTGTACGTCAGGAAACCTTCAGGGTCGACGGCGAAGCGTTGGTGGCCAAGGTCAAAGAATTGGTGCACGAAGGGAATATCCGGCGGGTGGTGATCAAAGACAAGAAAGGGCGAACCTTGATTGATATCCCCCTGACTGCTGGCGTCATCGGGGCTTTGGTCGCTCCTCAGCTAGCAGCTATAGGAGCTATCGCAGCGCTGGTTTCGGAGGTGACCATCCTTGTTGAGATCATTGAAGAGGGCAGCAATTAAGGTTTCCAGGATTTTCGCTTGATTGACGGCGCTTTTCAACGGTAGTATAATCTTCCCACAAAAGAATAATTAATAACCTTCGGGGTTGGGTGAGCGAAAGCAATTCCCTATCGGCGGTACAGCCCGCGAGCATCTGGGATGATGCAGGATTCGGTGAAAGTCCGGAGCCGACGGTATAGTCCGGATAGGAGAAGGTAGAAGGTGTCCTTTCCTCTGGGATGTGAAACAGGGAGGAGGGGATCCGCCCCGAAAGCGAACAGCTTTCGGATTTTTTTTGCAGGATGGTCAAACTGCAATTTGCGTGTTGGTGTGCCTTACCCCGAAGAATTGGGTAGGGCAGTTTTCGTTAACTAAACGGGACCTTTATGGAAAACGATAGTTTACCTAATCAAACGGTGCAGCCGTTTTTCTTGCGGCCCACCGGGAGGATTTTAATCACCATCCTCTCGGGGGGAATTGCGCTTGCCTTATGGTATTCCTTTACCGGTTATGGCCAAGTCCCCTCGTTTATATTTCCTACCCCGGGTCAAGTTTGGAACCGATTCGTAATGGCCCTCTCTGATGGCAGTTTGCTTTACCACACCTGGATTACCCTTTCTGAAGTGCTGCTCGGTCTCCTTGTCGGGGTTAGTTCTGCCATCGTCATCGGTTATTTTTTGGCGAAATTTGAACTCATGGAGCGGATTCTATCCCCCTATATCGTAGCCAGCCAATCAATTCCGGTGGTGGCCATTGCACCCCTTCTGGTCATTTGGTTGGGTCCGGGTGTATTATCCAAGATCATGATCAGCGCGTTAATCGTCTTCTTCCCGGTTTTGGTCAATACCATCGTCGGCATTCGCTCCGTGCCTGAGGAATTATACGATTTGATGCGCTCCCTGCAAGCCAATGCCTGGCAGCGGTTGACTCTCCTGGAGGTTCCGGCTGCCCTGCCCGTTTTTTTGGGAGGATTGAGGGTGGGAGCGACCCTATCGGTCATCGGGGCTGTGGTGGGCGAATTTGTGGGAGCGGACCAGGGATTGGGGTTTTTGGTCAATGTTGGGCGCGGGATTTATGACACTGCACTTGTTTTTGTCGCAGTGTTTACCTTAATCGTCATGGCGCTTTTGATATATGGCTCTGTAGTCTTATTGGAGAAACATCTCTTGTCATGGCAAAAAACGGACAACCATATCTGAGCAAGGAGAAAGGAAGGATGAAAAATCGAATTGTTTTAATGCTCCTGTTAATTCCAGTTTTGTTTTCAGCCTGTGGGAAGGGAGAACAGGATCAGCCTACCCCTCAGGAAGTGACGGACATCCGCTTGCCCATGGGCTACGTCCCCAATGTCCAATTCGCTCCTTTTTACGTCGCCGTTGAAAAGGGCTATTACAAGGAGGTGGGGCTTGATGTCCAATTTGATTACAAGCGGGAGACGGATGGGGCGGCTTTAGTGGGGGCGGATGAAATCAAGTTTTCCGTTGTCTCCGGGGAGCAGGTCCCTCTGGCGCGCGCTGAGGGATTACCCATTGTCTATGTCCTGGCCTGGTATAAGGATTATCCGGTGGCGGTGGTCGCCAAAGCGGATCGGAGAATCGAACATCCCGAAGACCTGGAGGGGAAGCAAGTCGGTTTGCCAGGATTGTACGGCGCGAACTACGTCGGCTTACGCGCTTTACTGAGCGCAGTGGGTCTCCAAGAAAATGATCTCACTTTGGACTCGATCGGATTCAATCAGGTAGAAGTCCTGGCCAGCGATAACGCGGACGCTGTGGTCGGGTATCTTGCTAATGAACCCGTGCAGCTTAAACATCAAGGATTTGACATCGATGTCATCGCGGTAGCGGATTACGTACAGTTGGTATCCAACGGCTTAATCACCAACCAGAAGACGATCGATGAAAAACCTGAATTAGTCCGCCGTATGGTCCAGGCCACAATAAAGGGAATTCGTTATACCGTAGAACATCCTCAAGAAGCCTATGAAATCTGTTTTGCGTATGTTGAGGGCTTGGAAGAAGCCGAACGAGAGGTGCAGATGGAGGTTTTGGAAACCTCGATTGCCCTCTACCAGACCGACCCATATGGATACAGTGAGAGGGATTCGTGGGAAAACATGGTAGACGTCTTGAAAAACATGGAGTTGCTTGAGGGCGATTTTAATCTTGAAGCGGTCTATACCAATGAATTTATCGATTGAAGAACCCCCTATTTTAGCGGTCAAAGATCTCAGCTTAGCCTTTATGGACGGGAAAGGTCCTTTAGAGGCTTTGAGGGGGATTGATTTTGAAGTAGCTCCGGAGCAGTTTCTGTGCATCATCGGACCTTCGGGAAGCGGCAAGAGCACCTTGCTGCGAATTCTGGCTGGTCTGCTTTCCCCCACTCAGGGTGAAGTGATGATCGAGGGGGAAGCGGTGAATGGCACGGTACCAGGGCTGGGTATTGTTTTCCAGGATGCGAATCTCATGCCCTGGCGTACTGTATTGGAAAACATCCTCCTGCCCTTGGAAATCGATCAAAACTCCCCGCTCTCTAAAGTGGAGAAGGAGGAACGGGCGGAGGAGTTGATCGATTTGGTGGGGCTGTCGGGTTTTCGGGATTGGCTGCCACGCGACCTATCTGGGGGCATGGCACAGCGGGTGGCTATCGCCCGCAGTCTCATTCATGATCCGAAACTTCTCCTCCTTGACGAGCCGTTTGGATCGTTGGACGCTTTGACACGCGAGCGCATGGGGGCGGAGTTATTACGGATTTGGCGGGCCCGGAAGAAGACGGTGATCATGGTCACCCATGACATCGCTGAAGCGGTTTTTTTGGCAGATCGGGTTTTGGCGTTCAGCCCGCAGCCCGGGCGCCTCCGCCTTGACCTTCAGGTGGATTTGCCCCGCCCTCGAGAAGAAGGGGAACGGTATTCCCCGCGGTTTATCGAGCTTACCCATCAATTAAGGGATGCCATTCGCTGATCGTTTGCTGTGGTGGCGATATGATATTGTGCATTATAGACGAGGGAATCAGTTGAAAAGAGTTCTTGCGCTGACCATGTTGGTCATCCTCCTTGCCCCTTTTGCCGTTCACGGGCAGGAAGCGGTGGCTTTTGAACGTTTGGTGGTCGATATTTGGCCGGAATATGACAAGCCCGGCGTCTTGATCATCTACCGGGGCCTCCTGTCTTCCCAAGTTTCCCTCCCTGCCCAGGTGACATTTCAAATCCCGGCAAATGCAGGCCAGCCTAATGCTGTGGCGGTTCGCGGGGCGGACGATCAATTGATGTCTGTCCAATACGAACGCGTGGTAAAGGGGGATTACGCTGAAATTTCCTTCACGGCCACGTTGCAGGAAATCCAATTCGAGTATTATGATCCCGGTCTGGAAAAAGTGGGCAATCAACGCAGCTATGCGTATCAATGGCCGGGTAACCACACTGTCCAGTCCATCATCTTCCAAGTTCAACAGCCCAGGGGATCCTGCACTCTGGAAATATGGCCAGCTTTTGGGGAATCATACCAAGGAAGTGAGGATCTCACCTATTATCGGATGCGTGAATCTAACCTGGAAGAAGGGCACAGCCAGACCATCCGCATTCAATATAACAAAGCTTCTGATTCTCCGAGTGTTGGCGATCAACCGGTTCAACCCAGCACGCCCATTGAGCCCCGACTTTCTTTCTCATATCGAGGTTGGAATCTCATCCCCTGGCTGATGGGTGGATTGGGGCTGCTGCTCATCTTGAGCGCGATCAGCTTATATTGGTGGTTTGGTGAAAAACGAACACCTCAAGTGCAGTTGGATAGAAAGCGGAAAACTCAGGAACCGGTATTCTCTGACCAGGTTTCGTGTTGCCCACAATGTGGGAGCCGAACGGGAGAAAACGATCGTTTTTGCAGAGTCTGCGGGCAAAGGCTTTAGTTGGCTCTCCATAAATTCCTGGAGACTGAATCCAAGGGACCTCGAACCCTGTTGGATACGGGATCCCATTCAGGTAATCCCTGGTTTCTCATAATCTATTAATCTCCATATGTGAAAATCTATTCAAGAAGAGAAACGTGAAGTGCATCGTCAATTTCAGGGAGTTTCTGACATGGATGAAGAGGCAGTTGCAGGGACCGCAGGAAGCGGCGGCAAGATGAAGTTTATTGTGGGGGGAGTGTTGATCGCTGCGGCTGTGATCTATTTAATCGTCTCCTCTGCGCAGGCCAACACCCAATATTACTTGACGGTAGAAGAGACATTGGCTTTGTTTGAAAAGGGGGAATTGCATGATCGGAACCTGCGTATCTCAGGGGCAGTGATTGGTGAGAGCATTGAGTATGATATTGATGAGTTGAAATTAACTTTCACCATCGCTCACATTCCGGGAGATAAAGCTGCATTGGACGCTCAAGGGGGAGTAGCCGCCGCATTACATAACGCCGTGAATGATCCTATGTGCGAAACGTTGGATGTAGTTTATGAGGGACCTAAACCAGATTTGCTGAAGGATGAAGCGCAGGCCATTATCACGGGGAAAATGGGGAAAGACGGCGTCTTTTACGCGGATGAGATTTTGTTGAAATGCCCCACCAAATACGAAGAAGCCCTTCCCGAGCAGTCAGGCTGATATTACCGGTGTAGAGAGAAGACAAGTCATCTCATTTGATGATCGTGATCGGAGTTTTTCCGTGGTAGCGAATATCGGTTTTGGCACCTTATTTATTACATTTATCGTCGCTCTATACGGCATCGGGGCTGTGTTGCACGGTCGGCGAACTGGGGATCTGGTGTGGGTGGAAAGCGCCCGTTATGCCATGTCCTTGACCTTTCCATTGTTGACGGTCTCAGTGTTGAGCATCGCCTACCTGCTGGTTGCAGGTCATTTTGAGATCGCTTTCGTTTCCCAGGTCACCAGCCGGAGCATGCCCTTATACCTCAAATTGACCGCATTGTGGGGCGGGCAATCCGGTTCGCTTCTCTTTTGGTCTTGGTCATTGGCTGCCTTTGCCACCACGATCACGATGCGAAAATGGGATCGAGATCGCGAGTTCCTACCTTGGGTGATCCTGGTCATCCTGGTCACATTGGCTTTTTTCCTTTTCCTGAATGTCTTTTTCGAGAATCCCTTTGCCCGTTATTGGCAAAACCCCGGGGGGATCGTTCGAGCGTTTACCCGACCGGAAGGAGCTGTCCCCTTTGTTCCCCGTGATGGCCAGGGGTTAAACCCCCTTCTTCGCCATCCGGGAATGATCATCCATCCCCCGATGTTGTATTTAGGGTTTGTGTCTTTTGTCATCCCCTATGCATTTGCCGTGGCTGCATTAATTACGGGGAGGACCGATGACCGGTGGATTCGAATAACCCGCCGCTGGACTTTGTGGGCTTGGTTGTTCCTCTCCTTAGGTTTGATCTTGGGCGCCCGGTGGGCCTATGATGTATTGGGGTGGGGCGGATACTGGGGGTGGGATCCGGTGGAGATCGCAGCTTTCATGCCTTGGCTGACAGGGACAGCATTTCTTCACTCCATCGTAATCCAAGAGAAAAAAGGCATGTTCAAACAGTGGAATATGGTCTTGGTCATCCTTACCTTTGACCTTGTGATCTTTGGGACGTTTCTCACCCGCTCGGGCGTGCTCTCCTCCGTGCACGCTTTTGCCCAAGGCCCTATCGGCCCCTTGTTCTTTGTTTTCATCACCGTTACCTTTTCAGCTTCCTTGGGATTGTTGTTATACCGCTGGGACGACCTGCGGTCAGAGAACGAACTGCACTCCCTTTTCTCGCGGGAAGCGTTATTCCTTCTCAACAATCTGCTTTTTTTTAGTGTATTTATCACATCCTTCTGGGGGGTCCTCTTCCCACTCATATCTGAAATCGTCACGGGACAAAAGGTGACTGTGGGTCCCCCATTTTACGAACGGGCGACGGCCCCCCTTTTCGCTGGATTAATGCTGCTCATGGGGGTTGCTCCCTTATCCATCTGGACCTATTCTTCCCTTAAAAAATGGGGGCCTTTGATTTGGAAACCTTTTCTGGTTTCCTCTCTCACCGTCCCCATTGTTCTTTATCTGGGCATCAAGCGCTGGCAGGGGATCTTAGGGTTCTGGCTGGTGGGATTTGTGTTGGCCATTACGTTATATGAATTCTGGAGAGGTGTGAAAGCCAGAAGGAAACGCCATCAAGAAGGCGCCTTGGCTGCGTTGTGGAACCTGGCCAAGGTCAATCAGCGCCGCTACGGGGGGTATATCGTTCATATTGGTGTGGTTCTGATGGCTTTAGGGGTGATTGGCATTGAATTGTTTCAAGTGGAAACCCAAGGCACCATCCCTGAGGGGGGGACGCTCTCTTTGGCTGGGTATACCTTGACCTATGAGGATTTAACCACCTTCGACACCAACGACGGCCGGAATGTAACTCGAGCTGCGGTTAAGGTTGCCAAAAGCGGAGAAGAAGTAGCGGATTTATATCCCAGGCGTGATTATTTCTATGATGCCAACCAACCGATGACGGTCCCCGGAGTGAGAAGCACATTAGCCGGCGATCTATATGTCATGCTGGTCGATTGGAGGGATATTTCCGAAACAGGAGCCACCTTTAAGGTTTACTATAATCCTTTGGTGAAATGGCTTTGGCTCGGCAGTCTGGTCTTTGTGTTTGGCACCATCGTGGCAGCCTGGCCGCATGGGGAAATGGAGCCTGCACGGAAATACTCTCCTGCGCCGCGGGAGGTTTAGATGATGAGAAAGAACTTCTGGCGCACAAGGTGGATCATTTTTGGGTTGGTGGGCTTGGTTTTGCTGAGTCCGTTGCCAGGCTTTGTTCAGGACCCCCCTCCCGATGATGAAGTGAACGCGATCGCCAAATAACTTTACTGTCCGATTTACGAAAATGCCCCCTGGATACATGTGGGACGGAAGCCTGCGAACAGTGGCGGGGTGTGATCTGCGAGAAACTGTCGCAGGGTTGGACAGAGGAGGAAATAAAGGGCTATTTTGTCGAACAATATGGGGACCGCGTCCTGGCGGAGCCGCCAAAACGAGGGTTAAACTGGCTGGCGTACCTCATACCCCCGGCTGCTTTTTTGGTAGGAGCCTATCTGCTGTATCGGGGGTTTATGACCTAGAGAACTCGTGAAGCGGATCTTCCTCCTCAAGTTGAGGAGGACCAGGGAGAATCAGCAGAAATTGATCAGGCGTATATTTCACGCGTGGACGAGGAACTGCGGAAACGATGATCAGGGATAGTGGTGGAGTATGAAAAAGGGATTTCTTTGGGCAGGTTTAGCAGTCCTGTTAACGATCCTCGCTTTGGGATTGCTGAGGGCCCAACAAGGTCCGGTGAGGGTGGGTCAGGGTGCACCTGATTTTAGATTGCGGACATTCTCCGGGGAGACATACCACCTCCAAGAACTGGAGGGCAAAGTGGTGTTGATTAATTTTTGGTCCTCATGGTGTGAATCCTGCAAACCAGAAGCTAGAGATCTGGGGCAAGCGTGGCGAGATGTTCGGTCCCGGGGAGATGTGGTGTTCTTGGGTGTGGATTATGTGGATACGAAACCCGAGGCGATGGCATACCTTGAACAATTTGATATCACCTATCCCAATGGCCCGGACAAAGGTACGGAAATTTCTCAGGCTTTTCGGATCCGGGGAGTTCCGGAAACTTATCTCATCGACCGCTCTGGAGTGATCGTTCATCGGCAAATTGGGCCGTTTCAGTCTCTGGAGCATATTAGATCCACCCTTGATCCTCTCCTCAACTCATGAGCACGTAAGGTAGATATTAAAAATGGATATTGGCTCGATTTTGGTAATCATCGCGATTATGCTGCTGGTAGCCTTGTATATCAGTCAGCCCTTTTTTGAAAGGGAAGTAACCGCTTCGAACGAGGAAAGCGAATATTCCCACCTGCTGGAGGAGCGGGAGCGGCTATTGGGGAGGATTGAGGAATTAGATTTTGATTATGAATTGGGAAAGATCTTGGAAAGCGATTATCAAAGGGCTCGTCGAAATCTGGTCAAGAAAACAGCCCTGATTCTGCAGAAGTTCGATGAAATGGAAAAAGGCAATGCGATAATGAAGATGTCCCCTACAGAAGAGGACATTAAAAGATCTCCCCCCAGGACTGAGGTTGATGAGATTGAGTCTTTGATCGCAGCTCGGCGGCGAGAGTTGGGTGAAACAAAGCATACGTTCTGTTCCCATTGCGGTCGTGTGGTGAAAGGCGGGGATCAGTATTGCGTCCATTGTGGAGAGAAAATAACATCGTGAGTTTGAGAAAGAGAAGGATCATCAGGATAATACTCGTCTTATCCTCCATCTATATCTTGGGAGGGTGCCTGTCTTTCTCTAGGGATGTAACCCCGCCTCCCGAGGAAAGCGGTTCTTTAGAAGTTGACGTAGCAGATCCGACCCCTATATCACAAAAGGGATCAGATAAAACTCCCTCCCCAAACCCCGCATCCGATATAAATCCTACACCAGAAGCGACCCTAGATGTGGTACCAGGGGAGGTGACGGTTGAGATCGTCAATCACGCGGAGGACGGAGATTTACCGGCCGGTCTTCAAGTCACACTGGAGGGGTATGATCATATGAACCGGGTTTATCGCCAATCCCTCCCTGTAAAAGAGGGTGATCGGATCACTTTTGAATCCGTCCCCTTCAAACCAGGCCGGATGTATGTGGCAACAATGGTTTACCAGGGGGCAGTGTATCGTTCGGATATCGTGGAAGTGAAGTCGGATAGTTCATCGCTTGATTTGGTTGTGGAGGTGTATGGCACGACCACAGATCAGGCGGCATTATCCATAGAAAGGCTGCATGTCTTCGTCAATTTTTCCAAAACGGATGTCGTGCAATTTGGGGAAGTGTTCACCATTTCAAATTTTGGTGGGAAAACGGTCATCGCCAAAGAAGAGGGGGGACCCGTTCTTGATTTTTTCTTACCGAAAGGGGCCCAAAACTTACGATTTGAATCAGGTTCCTTGGGCGAGAGGTATCTCCTCACCGAGGACGGCTTTGGAGATACGCTGAACATCCCTCCCGGATCGGGCGTGTACCAAATGCTGGTCTTTTTTGACATGCCTTATGAAAACCAGCGGCTTGAGTTCAAGCAGAAGATGAACCTGCCGGTAGGAGCTGTAATCGTGATCATTCCAACGGGTGGGGTTAAACTCAAAAGGTCCTCATTGCAAGACATGGGCGTTCGCGAAGTTCAAGATGGTTCTATTCATGTTTATTCGGGAGAACAACTCCATAAGGGAGAGGAAATAACCTTCTCCCTTTCCGGTCTTCCCGGCCAACCCAACTTGAGGAATGAAGCGGTTTCTGCAGAGAAGCGTAGAAATGTGATCATTGGACTCAGTGTATTCGGGGGGGTCCTGTATTTCGTTGGGAGATCGATTTATCTCCAAAGACAAAAGGAAAGGGATGGGGATTCACCACTTTTGAGCGAAGAGGTTGAAAAAGAAGAGATCATGGATGCCATCATCGCTTTGGACGGCAGCTATGCAAGCGGAGAGATCAAGGAAGATGCATACCGGGCTAGACGATCTGATCTAAAATCTAGGTTGGCTGTCTTAATTGAGGAAGAAGAGGAAAGATGATTGAAGCCCGGAATGTCACCAAACGGTTTGGCTCCAATAACGTATTGAACGACCTGGATTTTAAGGTTCACGAAGGGGGATTTGTAGCTCTTCTCGGGCCAAATGGGTCAGGGAAGACGACCTTCCTGCGCAATTTGGCTTCCTTATCCCGGGTGGATGAAGGGGAGGTGTGGGTTGATGGATACAGGCTCCCAGTCTCCCGTTTTGACGTCCTCTGTGAAGGGGAAATTGTCGCTTCCACCCAGGTAGAAGAGATCGGGGTGGATCATCTCTTGGTGTTTTACCAGGAGGTCATTCACAAAAAGGGAGCCCAGCAGGGAATTGTTCACTTCTATGCTCGTCTTTTCCTTATTGGTAATTTTAATTTTTAATTTCGCGTTGGAATTGGATATCCAAACCCGCGAGTCCGCCACTACAGGTGTATTGTGGGTCACATTTACATTCGCTGGCACATTGGGCTTGAATAGGTCCATGGCTTCTGAAAAAGATTGGGGTTGCCTGGATGGGTTATTGTTGGCCCCCGTTGACAGGAGTGCAATTTATTTTGGTAAAGCGTTGGGGAATTTGTTTTTTATGTTTGTGGTTGAGGTGATTGTCCTCCCGATCGCCAGCGTGCTTTTTGACGTGAATTTGTTCCATCCTGGTTTTTTGTTGGTGATCCTCTTGGGGTCGATCGGTTATATCGCGGTAGGGACATTGCTAGCTGCGATGACGGTCCAGGTCCGTACGCGGGACATCTTGTTGCCGATTTTGCTCTTCCCCCTTACAGTCCCGGTATTAATTGCAGCAGTGAAAGCGAGCAACGGTTATTTATAGGAGTACCCAAGGGATGTGATCATGACCTGGATAAATTTGATCATCGCCTATGCCCCTTTGGAAAAGAGCATGGGGCATGTCCAGAAGGTGTTTTATTTTCATGTCTCGACAGCTTGGGTGGGGATGTTAGGTTTCCTTGTCGCAGCGATCATGGGGATGATCTACACCCTCAAGGGGGAGAGAACATGGGATACGATAGGATTTTCGAGCGTTGAAATCAGCTTCGTGTTCTTCTTGATTGCCATCATCTCCGGCTCGATCTGGGCCAGGCCGGTCTGGAATACCTGGTGGACATGGGATCCGAGGTTGACCACAGCTTATGTGGTGGAATTGATCTATGGGGCGTACTTTTTATTGCGCCAGGGTATTGACGAACCTCAAAAGAGAGTCCGTTTCAGTGCAGTATTTGCGATTTTCGGGTTTCTCAGTGTTCCTTCGACATTTGTTTCCATTCGTTTCTTGCGCACCATCCATCCCGTGGTGATTGGCAGCAGCGATCCCTCCGCGGCAGGAGGGTTTAACGTGACAGGACCTATGAAATTAACCCTCTTCTTCAGCTTGTTTACCTTTTCGCTTTTATTTGTGAATTTGCTCTGGCACCGGACCCGGTTGGGGAAATTGGAATCCGAGTTGGAGGAATTGCGTTTGGAATTAGCATCTTGATTTAGGGAGGGATACCGACACGTGTTACTTGAATCCATACATACGCTTGAGTATATGATTGTGGGATATACCGTCTTTTTTGGCTTTATCCTCGGGTATATCGTCAGCCTTGCCATTCGCTTTCAGAGGGTTCAGGAGAAGGTTTCGACCTACCGTAGCATGTTGGTGTTGGAAGGGAAGAGTTAACGGACGATTCCCTCAGGTTATCCTTCCTGAGGGAATGGTTGAAACAGTAAAAATCGAGATGATATCTTTTCTATAATGATTAATGATGATTCATGACTGAAACTAAGACGGAAGCACTCCCACCTCCTTCCATATCTCCTGCCAGCTTTGAGTCATGTTGCGGGATAATAACTCCTCAGGGGAGATACTGGTTAGCTGGCTGGTTTGGAGGGCTTTTAGGATGTCTTGGAAAGTCCTTCCGCCCCGATACCATTTCATGAGATCCTCTTGTGAAACTTCGTATTTTTGGCTGATTTCCTCTTTCATCTTTTTCTCCTTTACCGCTAAATTAAAAAGTTCCTAATTTTGTGAATTGGTGATACCTAAATCCTTCCAGATCTCTTCCCAAGTCTTCGTTTTCGCCTGTTCAAGCAACTCATCTGGTTCTGCTCCAGACATCTTGCCTGTCTGCAAGGCAAGTAAAATATCTTCAAATATGTACCCATCGCAATACCAGCTGACCACCTCTGCGTAGGAAACGTCGAATTTTTCGGAAATGCTCACGGCTATGGGATGGGGATCATCTTCAGGACAGGTATCTTCTTCTTTGCTTTCCCCTTCCCCGCTTTCAGGGGGAGGAGTGGCTGTGTTTGTCTCTTCTTTGCTCAGCGTCCGCTGAGCAGCTTTCTGCAGGGAGCTGTCGCAGGAAGCCAGCGCGAAGATGACGAGGATGATGAGACACAGATACGTATGTTTTTTCATAGTGATTTCCGAGTGTGAGAGGGACGCTCCCCCTGGGTGAGGGAGCGCCCTCCCACGCTACGAAGGAAGCAATTACTTTGCAATTACTTTAATGTTTTGGTCCGGCCTGTTCCGGCTTACCGTCTTCGTCAGGTTTACCAACATCATCCGGTGGACCAACATCATCCGGTTTGCCGTTGCCGACATCTTCAGGCTTGCCGGGTTTGTCAGGTTTTTCTTCTCTGTCTTTGCCGATCAAACCCATCTCCTGCCAGATCTGCCCCCACCCTGTTCCGTCTTCTTTCATGCCCAGGATATCGTTTACATCTTCACCTGTCTCATCTGCGGTGTGGAAGGCCAGCATGATGTTCCCAAAGCCAGTCCGGGCGCTGCCCTCTTCGCCTTCGCCGGCGCAGAACATGCCGATCACGGTTTCGTAGTCCGAACCGTACGTGTCAGCAATAGCTGCCGCTACAGGGTGCTTTTCTTCGGTATCCTCAGAGCAGAAGTAGCCGTCTTCTTCCCTTTCCCGTTCTCGCTCCTGCTCCTCTTCTTCGAGTTTGTACAACATCCATTCTTCGAGACCTTTGTTGTATTTGATGTGCAGCTCGAATTCATCATCTACTTGAATGTCCTCAAACTCAAAATCATCCGGGACGGAAACGGTGTAGATAACGGAGTCAGAGTCACCCACACCTACGGTGAGCTGGAAGGATCCGTCGTCGATCTCACCCACTAGAATTACAGTACCTTCTTCGGTTTTGAAGGTGAAGGAGCCGCCGTTGACTCCGGTCACAGTGCCTGAGAATTCCAGTTCCTCAGAAGACTCCGCCTGAGCGACCGTGCTGGTGAACCCTGATAAGATCAGGGTGGCGATCAGCAGGAGGCTGGTGAGTAAGTAGGTTCTCTTTTTCATATTTTCTCCTTTGCTTTCCTGTTGGAAAGCAGACTAAGTAAATGATTGCTTGGTTGGAACATACCGTTCTGTTGGTCTGGTCACAAATCTACGGCTTGCCCTGGTCTCCAGGGGGGCCAACGTCCTCCGGTTTCCCTTTCCCCTCGGGCGTTCCGACATCCTCCGGTATCCCTTGATCTTCTGGGGTGCCGATGTCTTCCGGTTTCCCTTTGTCTTCCGGCGTCCCTACGTCCTCGGGTTTGCCCTTGTCTGCTGGTGTCCCTATGTCTTCGGGTTTGCCGGGCTCTTGAGTCTCTCCAACCTGGAACGGTTTTTGGCCTTTCATTATCTCGCGGAACGTGGCTGGATCTGCGAGGCCTTCTTCGATCAACTGAATCCGGGCCCGTAACTTTTCCTGCACCCTTAGTAACGCTTGCTCCGCTGTCCCACTTTCTCGATTGGCGAGTTTGTTGATCACCTGTTCGTGCGCTCGAAGGGCATTGCGGATTTGGGAGAGGGATTGCGCTTGGCTTTCCTCTTCTAATTCCGCAGAGAGCTGCAGCATGGTTTCCATGTGCTGCTCGAAGCGATTAAGTGTGTTTTGGGGGATGTCCTGGCCCTGTTCACTCAGCGCGGCAACTTCTTCCATGCGCCGATTCGCGAATTTCTCCAAGAGGTCGATTTTCTCTTGGGGTTGATCCGCAAACCGCAACTGCACATTTTCAGTCAGGGTTTTCACTGCGTATAAAGTTTGATTGGGAAGGCTTCCTTGAGAAGCGTATACGGTTCCCCCCACGGCCCCGAATGTGATCATAAGAGCGATCAAAATGCTGGCGATGGCGGTTGCAAAGCGGCGATTGCCGCTGATCTGCAAGGCAGCAATTCTTTCCTGCAGGTCCTCAAACCAGGGTTTGGGTTGAGGTTTGGGCAGGCTTTTCGCCTCAGCCAAGAAATGAGCCCGCCCTTTGGTGGCCCGAATGGGATCACGCTGGGGCGTGTGCTCTTTCAGGGCTTCGAAATATTCGATTAATTCGGGGTGTTTCTCTTGCTCGTTCATCATCTTTTCCTGATTTTTGGCATGAACCGCCTTTTTTCTTACCTTCTTTCACCCATTACGACGCGGAAAACGGCCAATCGTTACGGGTGGGTTTCAATTTTTTGGATTTTTTAAGAAAGGGGCATGCGGGACAAGGGGATTGTCCCCGGTGGATCCGCTCATCCTTTTTTGGGGCGGGGACAAGGGTTTACCCTGCAGGGCTAGATTTTGGATGGAAAATCCCCCTCTATAATTGAAAAATCCCCCTTCGTTTGCATTACATAGGGGGCACGTTATCAAGAGCTTTTGTTTCGGCTTTTTGTAAAAAAGGTTAGATCTTTTGTGGTTCTCCCGGTTTCATCCTGGTTTCTCCCCGGGTGTGGGTTTCTCCGAGGGCGAAATGATTTGGGATCGGTAAGGGGTAGTCGCGATATCCCCCTTTACTAAGGCGTCATTGCGGATCATGAGATTGGTATTCTTGAGGTGCCCGCTGTTATGGTTTTCCTGTATTTTCACCCGGATTGGGGTGTTCTGGTTTTTTCTTTCCTTTTGGTGTGCCGACCTCTTCCGGTTTCCCTTTGCCTTGTGGTGTACCCGCATCCCCGGGTTTCCCTTTGCTTTTAGGTGTGCCCACATCCTCCGGTTCCCCTTTTTGTTCAGGCGTTCCGGCATCTTCTGGCTTTCCGGGTTTCGGGGTCGTGGATGGTGGGGAGGGCGTCGGGTATTTCATCTTATTCTGAAAAGACGCGGGATTCTCCAGACCTTCTTCTGCGAGTTTGATTTTCTGATGTAGTTGTTCCTGAACCCTGGATAAGACCTCGACAGCGTTTCCATGGTCTTTGCTGGCCAGTTTAGCGATGACCTCTTCCTGGGCTTGGAGGGCGCTGTGGATTTGATTTAAAGATTGAATTGCCCTGTCTCCCTTCTGTTCAGCGGCCAATACCAGCATGGTTTCTGTGTGCTGTTCCAGGCGGGAGAGGACGCTTTGGGGGATCTCTTCTCCCTTCTTGAAGAGCGCAGATAGTTCTTTTACCCGTCGATGGCTAAAAACCACCAGAAGGTCGATTTTCCCCTCTGATTGGCTTGTTAACCTCAGTCTCACATCCTCAGTGAAGGTTTTTATCCCGTACAGCGTTTGATCCGGTAGGCTGTTTTGCGAAGCGTAAACTGTCCCCCCCACGGCTCCAAAGGTGAGAATGACTGCGATGAGAACGCTGGCGATCGTGGTTGCCAGACGGCGATTCCCCTGGATCTGCAATGAAGCGATCTTTTTTCCAACCCTGGCAATCCAGGAGGGGGATTCTTTTTTGTGGTATTTTTCAGCTTCGGCGAGAAAATCAGCCCGGCCCTTGGCAGCCCGCTCCGGATCGCGCTGTGGAGCATATTCTTTCAGAGCCTGGAGGTATTCTTTCAGTTTGGGGTGCAGATTCTGTTCAGTCATCATTCATCCTCTTCTTCAACCAGCAACCTCTGAAGGGAAGCGAGAGCGCGATGGGCTTGCGATTTCACAGCGCCTACGGTTTTATCCATCGTCTCGGCGATTTCTTGATTGCTAAAGCCTTCTACGTACTTAAGAAGGATGACTTGTTGTTGTCCGGGAGTTAAGTGCTGAAGTGCTCTGCGGATTTGTTCAGCCTTCATTTGATCCGCCACGATGCTTGCTGGCTGGGCAAATTCTTCGCTGTAGCGGTCTTCATCCAATTCCAAAGGAGGAGGGGGAGTCCTGCGATAATGATCTGTAATCAGGTTGTGGGTAATTCTGTACAGGTAGGCTTGTAAGTGGTCTTCAGGACCTCCACCGCTTTTTAATGCCTGTAGAAATCTGGAGAAGGTTTCAGCGACGAAGTCCTCCGCTTGCTGGGGGTTTCCCACTCTTCGGACAGCGTAGGCGAATAACTGATCGCTGTATGTATCGTAAATGGTTCCCAAAGCTTCGCTGTCGAGTTTTCGAGCCCGTTGTAACAAATTCTTCTCTTTTACAGACATTACGTACGACCTAGATGACGTGAGGCTTATGGCTTTGGTACGGTTGAAGGGTAAAGATCAGATTTTCTATCCCCACAACACCTACATCTTATCCTAAAAAGGCATTGGTCTAGTTAACAAATTTATAAAAATGGCAAAATAGATGATGATTTTCCCATTCGTCAACGCTTGTCATACGCTTCAGAATCGTTTCGCGGTGCTGTAAGCAAGAGAATGGAGATGTGAGGTAGAGTCACATCTCCGCATAGAAAGGATATTTTTCAGCGGGTTATGATTTCGAGAGAAGTTCCTTCAACTTGGCTTTCGATTTCGCTTCCACTTTATCGTGGATGCTGTTCCCATGAGCGTCCATGGTCACCACGACAGGAAACTCCTTGACTTTGAGAACCCAGATCGCTTCCGGCACGCCAAAATCTAATTTATATACATCAAGCACTTCCTCCACAGATTGGGCGATCAATGTGGCTGCTCCGCCGATGGCGTGGAAGTAGGCTGCGGGCACATCTTGGCAGGCCCGGAGGGTTTGGGGTCCCATGCCCCCTTTGCCAATCACTCCCCGCAGGTCAAAATGATGCATGACCTTGCTCTGGTAGGGTTCTTCCCGGATGCTCGTGGTTGGCCCTGCGGCGACGAATTTGTAATCTCCTGTTTCCAATCCAGAAACCACCGGTCCGCAGTGGTAAATCACGCTCCCTTTGAGGATGGACTTGAGGGCTTCGTATACTTCCAAGTCGTCCCCTTCTGGTTCCCGGGTCTTATCGATGAAAGTATGGACCATCCAGCTGTGCACCGCGTCCCGCCCGGTGGCCATTACGCCGGTAAGGGTGGCCGTATCTCCTACGTTTAAATCACGGATAATGTCCGGCTCTAGGGGAAGAGTAAGATCTCGCATGTTTACCTCACTTAGAGATATTTGGAAACGAACAGCTTGAGTTTGGATCGGGCTTTTTCGGGGACGACATCTGGATCAGTGATGATGGCGTTTTTCAAGGCTCGGGAGCAATCGCAGGACCGTTCCGCGGGCATGGGGTTTGCTGCCAAATATTGGATGGTTTTTTTGACGTTTTCGGTGTTTTGCTGGAGGATTTTCATGACCATCTCTACGGTGACCGGTTCTTCGCTTGTGTGCCAGACGTCGTAATCTGTAATATGGGCTAGGGAAACATAACAGAGTTCCGCTTCCCGAGCCAAAAATGCTTCCGGCGCCGTGGTCATCCCGATGATGGACATCCCCCAAGTTCGGAATGTGTTGGATTCGACTCTCGTCGAAAAACGGGGCCCTTCGATGGTGATGAAAGCTCCTTGGGGATGGATGGTTGCGCCGGTTGATTCCACAGCTTCTACAAGATGGGAAGAGAGGTCTTCACAGAAAGGGTCTGCTGTCCCAATGTGTGCTACCAATCCCCCTTCAAAGAAGGTATAAGTTCGGTTTTTCGTAAAATCAAATAATTGGTGGGGGACAACCAGATCGCCCGGTTCATAATCTTCCCGCAAAGACCCGCAGGCGTTCACGCTGATGACCCTTTCCACCCCCAGCTTTTTTAGGGCGTAAATGTTTGCGCGGTAATTCACTTCCGTGGGACTGAGGTGATGTCCCAAGCCGTGGCGGGACAAAAAAGCGATCTTTTGGTCTTCAAGGGTTCCGGTCAGGATGGGGGCGCTGGGAGATCCGAAAGGGGTGTCTATGTCATGCTCCTGTGTATCGGATAAGCCCGGGATATCATATAATCCCGAACCGCCGATCACTGCGAAGTGGGGATGAGTCGTCATCTTCTTTCCTTTATTAAACAGATTCGAGTATCTTAATTAAAGCCAATGGTTTTACCCAGGTCACCAATCGAATTATAGAAGAATCTCAAAGAATGGGCAAGAGAGGGATGTCACCCTGCGTCGTTTCGGTATGGAACAGTCGGATTTTGCGGCTTGAGACGATTTTCTGGTCATGAAAACTAGATCGGAAGATAGATCGATTATCGATAACTTTCCGCTTAGCTTTGTTATACTGTAATTAGGCATGAATAGGAAAGAAGCCGGTTTTCGAGAAATTGAACATACTGCAGATGTTGAGCTTGAAGTATGGGGAGCGGACATCCCGACCTTATTTATTGAGGCAGCCAAGGGGATGTATCATCTCTCCCAGATCGAACAGAGCGGGGAGGGTGATGTGCAGGAAGCTCAGTCGCGGTCGTTCACCGTAAAAGGGACCGATCTTGAGAGCTTGTTGGTCGCCTTTTTAAGCGAGCTTCTGTTTTACCTGGAGACGGAAGGGATTGCGTTTGACGCGTTCGATTTGCAGCTTCAGAATGACCATCGCCTTCAAGCCCAGCTGGAGGGATCTTTCATTGAACGTCGAAACCGGGAAATCAAAGCTGTCACATTCCACAATCTCAGTATCGAAGAGACCGAGTCCGGCTGGCAGGTTCGCATTGTTTTCGATGTTTAATTTCAGAAAAGTGTGAGGTGTGAATAATGGTTGATTTAACTGATCTGAATCGTATCGATGAATATGAGTGGGAGATTCCCAAGAGCTACCGGAGTGACATGCGTGTTCCGGTACGGATCATCGCCTCAGAGGAGCTCATACAAGAAGTGACCCGGGACAAATCGCTGGACCAAGCTGTCAACACAGCCTGTTTGCCGGGTTTGGTGGACAAGGTGGTCGTCATGCCGGATATGCATCAGGGATACGGATTTCCCATCGGCGGTGTCGCAGCCACCCGTTATCCGGAAGGTGTGATCTCTCCGGGGGCAATTGGGTACGACATCAACTGTGGGGTAAGGCTGCTCTCCACAAATCTGCCCCAAGAAGAGGTGGATCCTTTCCTGAGTGATCTGGCGACGGAGCTTTATCGCCAGTGCCCGAGCGGTGTTGGCGTGAGCGGGCATTTACATCTCGATCAGGATGAGATGCGGCGGATGCTGCGGGAAGGAAGCCGCTGGGCAGAAAAAGAGGGCTATGCCACAAGCGAGGATGTGCGTCGAACTGAGGAAGGGGGCGGATTAGAAGGCGCGGATCCCGACAAGGTCAGTCAGCGGGCGATGAACCGCGGCAGGAGCCAGGTTGGCACCCTGGGCTCAGGGAACCATTTCCTTGAAGTGGATTTGATCGCCAAGGTGTTCGATGAGGATGCAGCGGGTGTGATGGGTTTGCGGGAGGGGAACATCGCCCTCCAAATCCACACCGGCTCCCGCGGCTTCGGGCATCAGGTCTGCACAGATTACGTGCAAAGCTTCCAGAGTGCGGTCAACCGCTACGGCATTGAACTCCCGGATCGAGAGTTGGTCTGTGCGCCCATGAATTCCCAAGAAGGGAAGGATTACCTGGCGGCCATGCGCTGTGCTGCCAACTTCGCTTTTACCAATCGTCAGGTGCTGGCCTACTACGCCCGGCGATCTTTTGAAAACGCATTGGCCGGGAAGGTGGATGACTGGCATCTCCGACAGGTCTATGATGTGGCTCATAATATGGGAAAGATCGAAACCCACACCATAGACGGAGAGACCATGAAAGTCTGCGTTCACCGTAAAGGAGCCACCCGCTCCTTCCCGCCCGGTTCGGAAGATCTGCCTCCCGAATATAAGCGGATTGGGCAGCCGGTTTTGGTGCCGGGGAGCATGGGCACGGCGTCCTGGGTTTTGAAAGGGACCGCAGCCAGTATGGAGCGCTCCTTTGGTTCCACCTGCCACGGTGCTGGCAGGACGATGAGCCGCTCTCAGGCAAAACGTGAGGTGTGGGGCGAGGATTTGAAAGAGGAATTGGAGCGGGGGGGTATTCACATCCGGGCCAAATCCATGGCGGGATTGGCTGAAGAGGCTCCTGTGGCTTACAAAGATGTGGACGCCGTGGTGGACGCTGTGGCAAACGCGGGTATCGCTGATAAAGTCGCCCTGCTGACCCCTCTGGCGGTTGTCAAAGGCTAAAGGGAACTTTTAGAGGGTGTTTTTCGTCTTAACCTCGAGACAAATCGAAAAGGAGGTTAAGCAATGTTTAGAAAAACGCAACGGTTCTTTCTCGCTAGTTTGTTCGTCTTGTTCACGATAATGGTTTCTGCCTGCGGGGCTGGGCTTGTTTCGGAACCGACGAATTTGCCGGATGACACGGTGTCCGCTACCGCTGAACCCCCATCCAATGACAATGGGACTGACGGGGAAAAGGCAGACCAACCCTTCGCGCCCCAAAAGGTGACCAGGATTTGGACCGGGGGGAAGTGCAGATAGAAGAGATGGAATTGATGGTTATGGAGAGTTGGCCGGTGCAAATCTCCCTCCACCTGAAAGGGAATTTGCCTACGCCGTGTCACCAACTGCGGGCCAAGATATCGGAAGTGGACGAAGAGGGAAAGGTCCATATCGAGGTCTATTCTCTGGCCGATCCCGAGCAAATGTGCGCCCAAGTCCTGGAACCGTTTGAGGAAAATATCCCCTTGGGCTCCTATAAAGAGGAAGGCGTTTCATTTTATGTGAACGGCGAAAAAGTTGGCGAATATTAAAGTTCAACCTTAAATAAAAGAAGACCCTGTGTGGATGCTCATCTCTTCGTAGGGTCTGTTGTTTTAAAGAAATTCTTCTCTGAGGAAGACCGGCTGATCTTTGCCACCTCAGCTTGGGTCGCTTCGATCAAAGCCTGGACGGGGAGCAGGATGTTGACCCCCAGTTCCCCTCCGGAGACATGGATTTCGGGATGGTTTTCCGCGGAGGCGTCAAGGATGATGTCAAACCCTTTATGAATGAGCCCCAAAGGGGATATCCCCCCTACTACTGACCCCGTGGAACGCTCCGCTTCCTTCCGGGAGGCGATCTTCACTTTTTTCGCTCCCGCCATTTTCGCCAAAGCGCTGGTATCCACCTCTTTGTCGCCGGGGACGACAGCCAGGATCCACTTCCCCCCTTCCTTCCTTTCCGCGACGATACTCTTGTAGATCAAATCCAATGGGACACCTAAATACGCCGCTGTTCCCTCTGCGCTCCGGATATTCGAAGGCAATGAGAACGCTGTGTAGGATATGTCGCGGCTGTCTAAAAATCGGGTGATGTTGTTGGTAGGCATAGGATTCCTTGATTTTGTGATTCTCTCGATCCAAAGTCCCTGTGCGTAAATTTTAACACAGGGCAAGGGTATGGAGGAATCATCGGAGTCAGGAGAGAGGATATGCCAAAACAGGCTTGGCTTTTGGCTCATTTCCTCGTCCCAGGTGTGATATCATACATCCTACTGAAACACCGTTTTAGGATCTAAACGGTCATAAAGAGCTGTTGTTAAATCCAGCTGGGAATGATTGAAGAGGGTTGAATGAATTCAAAAGAACGTTCCATAGCTGAAGGTATTTTATTGACGGACCAATATCAATTGACCATGGCCCAGCTCTATTACCGGATGGGGATGCATGAGAAGATGGCCCAATTTGACCATTTTTTCCGCAGTTATCCGGATTACGGCCAGCATAAAGCGGGATACTGCATTAACGCAGGCCTGGAATGGCTTTTGGATTGGATGACGGAACTCCGGGTCCGAGATCAGGACATCGAATATTTGAGAAGCCAGAAAGGGAGCACGGGCGAACCGATCTTCTCCGAAGATTTCTTGTCCTGGATGACTTCCGCACCGCCTTTTGCTGACCTGACCATGAAGGCGATCCCTGAGGGGAGGGTGGTCCATCCCAATGTCCCGCTCACAGTGGTTCAGGGACCATTGGCCTGGGCCCAGATCTTAGAGACATCCTTGCTGAATCATCTGAATTACCAGACGTTGATCGCCACCAAAGCCTCGCGGATTCGACACAGCGGCGGGAATCGCTTGCTGTTGGAATTTGGACTCCGCCGGGGCCCGGAAAAAGGTGCCAATGCGGGTACACGCGCCGCGTTGATCGGTGGGGCTGATTTTTCATCCAACGTGGGCGCTTCCCATGTGGCCGGATATGAGCCGAAGGGAACCCATGCCCACAGCATGGTGCAGGTGTTTATTGCCCTAGGGGGGAGCGAGCTGGATGCCTTCCGGGCCTATGCGGACGTCTATCCGGACGACTGCCTCTTGTTGGTCGACACGGTGGACACCCTGGAAAGTGGGATCCCCCATGCGATCCAGGTCTTTGAGGAATTAAGGCGCAAAGGGCACCAGCCGGTCGGCATCCGCCTTGACTCCGGGGATTTGGCGTATTTGAGCATCCAGGCCAGGAAGATGCTGGATGAAGCAGGATTTGAGGACACCATCATCGTCCTTTCCAATCAATTGGATGAATTGGTATTGTGGCAAATCCTGACCCAGATCCGTAAAGAGGCGGAGAGTTGTGATGTGAACCCGGACCGGGTCATTAACTCCCTGGTGTACGGAGTCGGCACGCGACTGATCACTTCTCAGGGTCATTCCGCGTTGGATGGGGTATATAAATTAGTCGCTGTGCGGGAGAACGACGATTGGGTGCCAGCGTTGAAGATTTCCGAGAACCCTGCCAAAGTCCCCAATCCGGGTCACAAGCACGTCTGGCGGGTATATGATCAGCGAGGAAAAGCCACTGCTGATGTGCTCAGCTTAGACGATGAAGACCCGCGAGAGATGGATGAATTGGTCCTGCACCATCCATCTGAGCACACCGTTTTTCGCACTTTGCACCCGGAAGAAATCGATGAGATTGAACCCCTTCTGGTAGAGGTCTGGGCGGATGGACAAATCGCTGTGGAGGTCCCTCCTTTGGAGCGGCTCCGAGAGCGCAGGGAGGAGGATTTGTCAAGGTTGGATCCTGGCGTACGCCGCCTGATGAATCCTCATATTTATCATGTCTCCCTGACCGAGAGGTTGTGGAACTTGAAGCGCGAGTTAATAGAAGAGATGGATTAGATCTCTTTTAGATACTCAACTGGTGGGGATACAGATCTGGGGGTCGAAAACCAGTTCGGGTTTAAGGCCTATATTTTATTTTTAACCGATACAAATCCAGGCGATGTACCAGTAAGGTTTGAGGGGGTATTCCGGGATTGCCCAGGGCGCTGAGGGAGAGCACTTTATGGTAGCATTCTACAAAAGGTATTTCTTACCAGGTTCATTGTGAGGATCCCATGCGACAATATTTAGACCTGCTTCAACATATCCTGGATAAGGGGGTGGAAAAAGGGGATCGAACCGGCACCGGCACCCGGTCCGTTTTCGGATACCAGATGCGGTTTGATTTGGGAGGGGGATTTCCCCTGTTGACAACCAAAAAGCTCCATCTGAAATCCATCATCTATGAATTGCTGTGGTTCATCAAAGGGGATACGAACGTGAAATATCTCCAGGACCACGGGGTGAGTATCTGGGATGAGTGGGCGGACGAGAACGGCGACTTAGGCCCGGTGTACGGCGCGCAGTGGCGATCCTGGAAAACCCGTGATGGGCGGACCATCGATCAGTTGCAGGAAGCTGTGGAGCAGATCAAGACGATTCCCAATTCCCGGCGGATCATCGTCAACGCCTGGAATGTGGGGGAGATTGAAAAAATGGCCCTTCCCCCATGTCACCTGCTGTTTCAGTTTTATGTCGCAGATGAGAAGCTGTCATGCCAGCTTTACCAGAGGTCAGCGGATGTCTTTTTGGGGGTCCCTTTCAACATCGCCTCTTATGCGCTCCTGACTTTGATGATGGCCCATGTTTGCGATCTTAAGGCGGGTGATTTTGTACATACCCTGGGCGATGCGCACCTTTATTTGAATCACCTTGATCAAGCGCGCAAGCAGTTACAGAGAAAGCCCTACCCGCTGCCGGAGATGGAAATCAAAGGGGAGATAGATTCCATTTTCGATTTCCATTACCAGGATTTCCAATTGAAGAATTATCAAGCCCATCCCCATATCCAAGCCAAGGTTTCCGTATGATCATCTCAATGATCGCTGCCATGGATGAGGAAAGGGGGATTGGGAAGGACAGTGGGCTGCCATGGCATCTCTCCACGGACTTGCAGCATTTCAAAGAGATCACCATGGGACACCACTTGATCATGGGCCGGAAAACGTACCAATCCATTGGGAAAAATCTCGCTGGGCGGACCATGATCGTCCTCACTCGGGATCGGGAATTCCAGGCGGATGGCTGTCTGATTGCTCATTCTCTCCCCGAAGCGTTTACGATAGCCGAGGGGAGAGGTGAAGAGGAGGTCTTTATCATCGGGGGGGCGTCTGTCTTCCGAGAATCGTTGCCCCTGGCTGATCAACTATACCTGACCCGGGTCCACGCGGTGGTGGATGCGGATACCTTTTTCCCGGAACTCAATTTGGCAGCTTGGGAATTAACATCCGAAAGGCATTATGAAGCGGATGAGTCGGACCAATACCCTTTCACCATTCAACACTTCATTCGTTCACCGCAAGGATCAAAGGAGAAAGATGATGGGGGGACTTTGTAAATGGGGTTAATCACCAGCTAAGAGTTGAATTTTCTCCCAGGGTTTCAGGTCGCTTTCCATAGCCAGGATTTCTCGCAGTTCGAATATCTGGTCGCGCAAGGCGGCTGCTTTTTCAAATTCCAAGTTGTCGGCTGCAGTGAGCATCTGCTCCTTCAGGTCCGCGATAATCTCCCTTAACTCGTCCTCAGGGATGCCCTTCACCTTTTCCGCGTCATATTCCCCTTCTGCTTCCGCGACCGCTTTGACCGGGACGCGGTCGGTAATATCGCTGATCGCTTTCTTGATGCTTTCCGGTTCAATGTCATGTTCCTCATTGTAGGCGATCTGGATATCCCGCCGCCGGTTGGTTTCGTCGATGGCGTGTTGCATGGCGGGGGTGATTTCATTCGCGTACATGATCACTTTTCCGTTCACATGGCGCGCTGCCCGGCCAATGGTCTGAATCAGCGCAGTGTCCGAGCGCAGGAACCCCGATTTATCGGCGTCCAGGATGGCGACCAGGGAAACTTCGGGGAGATCGAGCCCTTCCCTGAGCAGGTTGATCCCCACCACGACATCGTAAACGCCCATCCGCAAATCCCGCAGGATCCCCACCCGTTCGATGGTATCGATCTCCGAGTGCAGGTAGTGGACTTTAATGCCCGTATCCCGCAGGTAATCCGCCAGGTCTTCCGCCATGCGCTTGGTCAACGTGGTCACTAAAACCCGCTCCCCCCGCTCCGTGCGCTGGTAAATCTCCCCAATCAGATCATCCACTTGCCCCTCGATGGGGCGAACTTCGATCAGGGGGTCGACCAGGCCAGTGGGCCGGATGACCTGGTCGATGACCTCAGGCGCTTTCTCCAATTCATAGGGACCGGGCGTGGCAGAGGTGTAAATGGTATAGCCCATTTTCTCTTCAAATTCATCGAATTTAAGGGGACGGTTGTCTAACGCGGAGGGGAGCCGGAAACCGTATTCGACCAGGGTCGCTTTCCGGGACCGGTCCCCGTTGAACATGCCCCGAATTTGGGGGATGGTCATGTGGGACTCGTCGATGATCAAGAGGTACTCCTGGGGCAGGTAATCCATCAAGGTCCAGGGCGGCGATCCCGGGGGCCGTTGGTCCAAATGGCGGGAGTAGTTCTCGATGCCGGAGCAGTACCCCACTTCCTGGAGCATTTCCAAATCATATTTCGTGCGCTGTTCAAGGCGCTGCGCTTCTAATAACTTCCCCTCGGATCTGAAATAAGCCAGTTGTTCCTCGAGTTCTTCTTCAATATCTTGGATGGCTCTGCTGAGCTTTTCCTCTTCCGTGATGTAGTGTTTGGCGGGGTAAATGTTGACTTTGTCCAAGGATTCCAGAATCTCTCCTGTCACGCGGTGGATGCGGGTGATCTGTTCCACTTCATCCCCGAAAAATGAGATCCGGTACAGGAAGTCGTTCTCATAGGCAGGGGCGATTTCCAGGGTGTCCCCGCGGACGCGAAATGCTCCCGGTTTTAACTCCACTTCATTTCGCTCGTACTGCCCTTCGATCAGCTGGCGCAAGAGGGCATTCCGCCGGTAGATTTCCCCCTTTTTAAGGTCGATGACCACCTTCCCATAGGCATCGGGGCTGCCCAGCCCATAAATGCAGGACACGGAAGCGACGATGATCACGTCTCTGCGGGACATGAGCGCCGTGGTAGCTGCCAATCGAAGGCGGTCGATTTCCTCGTTGATGTCGGTGTCTTTCTCGATGTACAGATCTTGGTGGGGGACGTACGCTTCCGGTTGGTAATAGTCGTAATAACTGACAAAATATTCCACTGCGTTATCGGGGAAGAAGGATTTGAACTCGGCGTACAGTTGGGCAGCCAGGGTTTTATTGTGGGCGATTACCAAAGCCGGTAGCTGCAAGCGTTCGATGACATTGGCCATGGTATAGGTTTTGCCGGTTCCCGTAGCGCCTAATAGAACCTGGTGCTGCTGGCCGTTTTCTACCCCTTGAACGATCTTTTCGATCGCTTCAGGTTGATCGCCGGTGGGTTTGAAAGGAGCTTTTAAGTCGAAGGGCATAATCTCTCTGCTATGGTCGTACGTATATGGGGTTGCTGTATATCCAACCCCTCCTTTTTCCTCTGTAAAACAAATAAGATTCAACGCGATACACGCCAGGCTCCGTAGTGGTGTGAGAGCATATTTCTCGATTGTCCCATGATTTCAACATATTTCCGTCTTTGATCAAGTGACATTCCGCCCGTTCAGGCAGGGTGATCTGCAAGGTCACGCCATTTACTGCGGATATTTCATCGCCCATGATAACTGTCTCGTTCATGCCGTGAGCTTTGAAACGAAACCCCCGGCTGGACGCAGGTAGATCGTAGCCGATGAATGCATGGCCCTGCTGGAGCCCGTCCCAGATCATCTCTTGATCCTGGTGTATCTTACCACGCAGTGGATGGGGGGTAAGGAGATGGGTATTCACGCCCTGAAAGTGGAAACGATAAGGAAAGAGCGTTTTCCGTAATGGCCCCATGCTGCCTGCCAGGGCGTGAGCGTCCGATCCGCCAATCGCTACGACCCGATCACCGTTGGAGGTTAATTGGTCCCATCGTTTCAGGGTTTTAGGAAAAGGTCCTCTTGCGATCCGTTTGGGGAAATAGGCATAAAATAGGGCATGGAGTTTGCTCTTCAAGAGGGATTTGAATTCGGAGAAAGCATTCCAGAGCTCGATCCCGGTGTACCCTGTGACGTCCCAATTGACCCACGAGATGTCCGATTGATCCACAGCGGGAGCTGCCGGGTCCACGGGATGAGCGATGAAGGACAACCCCCCACCTTGGTGAACTACGTGGATCAACTGTTGGGGATCCTCCGCTTTGTCAGCCATCTCTTCGTCCATGCCGAAGACCAAAAGGTGGTTCTTCTGCGGGGTTTGTGTGCGATCATGCACTTCCTCTCCGATGAGGAGGAGAACTCGGTGCTCTTCACTCCCGTAATAACCCTCAGGACCCCGGACCAGCACATTGTGATCGGTGGCGATGATCACGTCCAAGCCGGTTTCCAGCGCTGCCTGGACGAGATCTTGATGGCTGCCCGTGCCGTCAGAATAGGAGGTGTGCATGTGTAAATTGAGGGTTAACTCTTCCATAGCGGTTTCTTTGTGGGTTGGGATATATATCCCTATTTTAATTGGTGAAGGGAAAAATGACAGCCCTAGTGGGGCCACCGCTTGACTTCTCACCTGGGGTGACGGTATAATCGCCCTGCTTGACCGTTAAGAAGATGGTATGATATGCAAAGTGGGTAGATATGCAGTGCTCAAGGCCATCCTTCGTGGTTGAATGAGGAGGGTAGGACATGGAACTATATCTTGATATTGGGTTGATTATAACCTCGGTAGCATTGATCGCCAGCGTTATTTTGCAAAGCAAAGGCGCTGGACTGGGTGGTTTGACGGGTGCTGACACAGGTGGTGTATTTTCTGCCCGGAGGGGGATTGAAAAGACGCTTTTCCGGATCACGATTGGGTTAAGTGTGATTTTCTTTGGCCTCGCTATCGCTACTGTGATTGTCTCAGGTTGATCCACCCTTTGACAGTTTAGTGGGATTGTTCTCATGAACGAGTACCGGAAAATATGGGGTATCCATATTTTCCGGTTATGTATGTAAAAACCCTTAATGGATTTTGGTAGAATCTCCTTCAGCATTGGAGAACGGCCATGGAATTATTAAAAAAAATGCGTTGGCAGCTCTTGATTATCCTGATCGCGTTGATCGTCATTGCCGCTATCCTGTGGAGGCAACAAGCAGAGCCAGTGGTCATTGAATCTCCGGAGCCGACCGGTGGCGGGGTGTATCAGGAAGGGATCGTGGGGTCGATCAAGCGGTTGAATCCACTGCTGGCGAGATACAACCCAGCCGATCAAGACGTGACCAGCCTGATCTTTTCAGGGTTGGTACAATACGATAGCAAAGGGTACCCACAACATGATCTTGCCAATTCGTGGGGGATTTCCAAAAATGGGGAAATCTATTATTTCTCGCTGAGGACAGATGCAACATGGCATGACAGCCAGCCTGTGACCAGTGAGGATGTCGTCTTCACGGTGAATCTATTGAAGGATGAAGACTTCCCGACCCCGCAGGACCTGGAATCTTTCTGGAAGAATATCGAGGTGGAAGCCTTAGACGAGCATACCCTCCAGTTCCGACTTCCAGAACCTTTTTCCCCCTTTCTAAGTTACCTCAATTTTGGGATCCTCCCCGCTCATATCTTGGGGGATTTGTCTCCCTCTGAAATCGTTGACGCGGAATTCAATCTCAATCCCATTGGGACGGGACCCTATCAATTCGACCATTTTTTGGGTGAGGACGATCAGATAACAGGCGTGGCCTTGAAACGATATGAGGATTATCACCAGGATCAGGCTTTCCTGGAAGAATTCGTATTTATATATTTCGATTCACATCAAGCGGCATGGGAAGCTTATGAAAACGGTGAAATCCTCGGGATTGGTGAAATTTCACAGGAGATATTATCCCCTGCGTTAAAATCACCGGAGTTAAATCTATACACCAGCCGCCTTCCTGAAATGTCCCTCGTCCTTCTTAATTTGGACAACCCCTCTGTGCCCTTTTTCCAGGATGTTGAACTGCGGCGGGCCATGCTCCAGGGCGTAAACCGGCAGTGGATAATCGATCACATTCTCAACGGACAAGCGGTGATCGCGGATGGGCCTATCTTTCCCAAGACATGGGCGTACTATGATGGTCTCAAGCATTATGAATATGAACCGGCAAAAGCGGTGAATGCCCTTCGCAATCTGGGCTACACCATACCCGCGGAGGGGGGAGAGGTTCGAGAGAATGAAGAGGATGTGCGTTTGGAATTCACGCTGTTGTATCCCGATGACCAGCAGCATCGAGCGATAGCTGAAGCCATGCAGGAGGATTGGCTGGCATTGGGGTTTGATGTGGAATTGGAAGCCGTTTCCTATCAGGAGTTGAAAACGGATTATCTCGAAAGCCGCGTCTATGAAGCAGCCTTGATTGATTTTAACCTCTCTCATAACCCTGATCCCGACCCTTATCCTTTTTGGCATCAGACCCAAACCACCGGTGGACAGAATTATTCCATGTGGAATGACCGTCAGGCCAGCGAGTATATTGAGCAGGCCCGGATCGTTTTCAATGACCCGGAAGAGCGAGCCCGGTTGTATCGGAATTTTCAGGTCCGGTTTGTGGACCAGATGCCTGCCTTACCCCTTTTCTATCCCATGTATACGTACGGCGTATCTCAGGATGTGAAGGGGGTTCGCATCGGTCCTATATTTAAACCCTCGGACCGCTTGAGAACGGTTACGGATTGGTATTTCTATTCAGAAGTCCCCGGCGGGCAAGCCCCTTCCGGGACTCCCACGGAGTGAAATATTGGTTCTCCCTGATCTGAAATCCCGTTTGCATGGCGGATTTCCGGTCTGGGGTAGTTATTGATCAATGGAGTGTTGATAGTGAGTGAGACGGAGCAAAGTCAGAGCATAGAACAAGTTCAATCGATTGAATCCTGGCATGCGATGAGCCCAGAAGAAGTGAAAGACAAACTGGGCGTCACCCGCGAAAAGGGCCTTTCTGAAGCGGAAGTTGAACAGCGCTTGGAAGAATTTGGCTTCAACGAGTTGGAAGAAGGGGAACGGACCACGATTTGGGAGATGCTTTGGGCGCAGGTTTCCGACTTTGTGGTCGTCCTTTTATTAGTAGCTGCAGTAATATCTGCCTTGCTGGGAGATTGGGTGGAGTCCGCGGCGATCATGACCATCGTGATCCTCAATGCGGTATTGGGCGTCATTCAGGAAAGAAGGGCGGAAGAAGCCTTGGCTGCCTTGAAAAAGATGTCCGCTCCGGACGCGGATGTCTTACGGGATGGGCATCGGAAGTCCATATCATCCCGTAAGGTGGTCCCTGGGGATATCGTCTTTTTGGAAGCTGGAAATTACGTCCCTGCCGATGTGCGGCTGCTGGAGTCAATCAACCTCAAGATCAATGAGGCAGCGTTAACCGGCGAATCAGTCCCGGTGAACAAAAACGCCCATCTTCACCTGGAAAAGGATATCCCTTTGGGCGACCGGAAGACGATGGCCTACACAGGGACCATGGTGACCTATGGCCGCGGCGTAGGGGTGATCGTCAACACGGGTATGTCAAGCGAGATCGGCCAGATCGCCGAGATGCTTCAGGAAGTTGAAGGTGAAGAAACGCCATTGCAGAAGCGCTTGGACCGTTTCGGACAGACCCTGGGTTGGGCGGCCCTGGCGATCTGTGGGATCATTTTCCTGGTGGGAATGTTCCGGGGCACAGCTCCTCTGGAGATGTTCATCATCGCCGTCAGTTTAGCCATTGCTGCTGTTCCTGAGGGGTTGCCCGCCGTGGTCACCATCACCCTGGCCTTGGGGATGCAGGAGATGATCGAGCGCAACGCTTTGATTCGTAGGCTGTCCTCCGTGGAAACCCTGGGTTCGGCGACGATCATCTGTTCGGATAAGACAGGCACCTTGACCCAGAATGAAATGACGGTCACCCGGGTGGCCGTGGATGGGGAGTTCATTGAAGTCACGGGCAGTGGTTACCAACCGGAGGGTGAATTTTTGCAGGGCGGCGAGGAGGTCAATCTATCCGAAGATTATCCAGGGATTCTAACCGCGTTGTGGATCGGGGCTTTGAATAACGATGCTACGCTGGAAACGGAATATGACAAAGAGGGCAAGGGCAAAGTCCGTATGGTGGGGGACCCCACGGAAGGGGCTTTGCTGGTCGCAGCTGCAAAAGCGGGGGCTTTGCCGGATCCCATAGCTCAGGCCTATCCCAGAATTGAGGAGATCCCCTTTGATTCCGAGCGCAAGCGGATGGTAACCATCCATAATATCAAGGAACCTGAAACCGGGGATGTCTCTCCCTTTTATGATAAAAAACACCGCGCTTGGTTCGTGGTCACTTCCAAAGGTGCCCCGGATGTGATCCTGGATCGCTGTACCCATTATCAGTCCATTGATGACGAGGCGAAACCTTTGGATGAGGAGCAACGCCGCCGAATATTAAAAGCGAATGATGACATGACCAAAGACGCCTTGCGCGTGCTTGGCGTGGCGTATAAGGTAGTCAACGATTTGGATAAAGATGAGAATGGGCTGCCGGATGATATTGAGAACGGGCTTATTTTTGTGGGCTTGCTGGGCATGATCGATCCTCCCCGTCCGGAAGTTGTCCCGGCTTTGAACAAAGCGCGGAACGCGGGAATCCGCACCGCAATGATCACCGGGGATTATCCGAACACGGCGCAGGCCATTGCTCAGGAGATCAATCTGCTCCAGGAAGGGCATGAAGTCATGACCGGCAAGGAATTGGATGCCTTGAGTGATGAGGAATTGAAAGAGAGGGTGATCCGGACCGACGTGTATGCCCGGGTGAATCCCCAACACAAGGTCCGCATCGTGGATGCGTTCAAGGCCAATAATGAGGTGGTGGCCATGACGGGCGACGGGGTCAACGATGCCCCCTCCATAAAGAGGGCGGACATCGGCGTGGCCATGGGAATCACAGGGACGGATGTCGCCAAGGAGACAGCGGACATGGTGCTCACGGATGACAATTACGCCAGCATCGTCGCCGCGGTGGAACAGGGCAGGGTCATTTACAGCAATATCCGCAAATTTGTCTACTTTCTGATTTCTTGCAACCTGGCGGAGATCGCGACGATCTTCCTGGCGATCATGTTTGGTTGGAGTTCGCCTTTGAAAGCCATCCAACTGCTGTGGTTGAATTTGATCACTGACGGCGCCCCCGCCCTGGCATTGGGCATGGAGGAAGGTGAACCGGATCTCATGGAACGTCCGCCCAGGAACCCGGAGGAACCGATCCTGAATCCATATATGCGCCAGGGGATTGCCATCCAGACCGTGGCCATTACCGCAGTCACCCTGGGAGCGTTCTGGATTGGACTGCGGTATTACCCGGAGATGGCTCAAACTATGGCGTTTGTCACCCTCTCCTTTTCAGAGCTGCTGCGGGCGTACACCGCTCGATCTGAACGCTACCCTGTGCTCAAGATGGGGGTGTTTAAAAGCAAATACATGAATCTCGCTGTCCTCAGCTCCTTGCTCCTGCTGCTGGTGGCCATTTACGTGCCCTTCCTGCAAAAAGTCTTTGACACCGTCCCCTTGACCTGGCTGCAGTGGCGCTGGATCCTCCCCTTATTGTTTATCCCGGCCATCGTGGCTGAATTGTTTAAGTACCTTACCACGCCGGAGAGGGATAAAAAGCAAGGGGAATGAGGGTCAAGCCAAGTCTGATTTCCAAACTAAACATGTCCATCCAGCGATATTGAAAGGGGCTGGGCCAATGACTTGGGAACAGCCCCTTCTTTCTTTTTCGGAGCAGGGGGTTTCGGGAGGAGGGAAAGGGCCAATTTTGGGCATTTCACAGACGGCTCAAGCGTAAATCACATGCTGTTTTAGAAAGTCGTCCACCGTGTGGTAGAAATGTTTCAGGGTCTCCGGCTGCTTGAAACCGTGTCCCTCATCCGGGTAGAGATGGTATTCATGCGGGATGTCGTTTTCTTTTAAAGCGTCTACAATGGATTCCGCCTGGTCAGGGACCACAACCTTGTCCTCTCCGCCCTGGAAGATGGCCAGCGCATCCTGGATTTGATCCGCAAAGAAGAGGGGAGATCGTTCTCTGTAGATCCCTTTCGCTTGGGGGAGGGGACCCAGCAAGGAGTCGGAGTAGTGCTGCTCGAATTTGTGGGTGTCAGCCACCAGGGTGAATTGGTTGGCAACCCCATACAGACATATGCCGGCTTTGAAGACACCGGGATGATCGACCAGGGCTTTCAAGGTGGTAAATCCTCCTGCACTACCTCCCATGATCACCAATTTATCCTCCTCCACCTTCCCGATTGAGGCCAAATGTCGTGCTCCGCTGATGGCGTCTTCGACATCGTAAATACCCCATTTTCCCCGCAAAGCGTTCCGGTAGTCGCGCCCGTAACCGGTGCTGCCCCGGTAATTTGGCTGCAGGACAGCGTATCCCCTGCTGGTGAAAAATTGGACGTTGATCTGAAAATCCGCCACCCGTTGGCTGGTAGGACCGCCGTGAATGAGCACGATCAGCGGGGGAAGATCTTCCAGGTCGCCTTCTGGGTCCTCCGGGTGGTAATACAGCCCGTATACCTCTCCACCGTCCAACCCCTGCCATTGTATGGGCTGAGGGTTAACGTACGTTGACTGGGGAATGTCTTCCGGGATGGACCGGCGTAGGATTTTTTCCCTTTTCCCGGGCTGAAGGGTCAGGACCCTTTTGGGGATATTTCCGCTGGAAGCGATCAGGGCTATCGCATCGTTTCGGGGCGAGACTGCGATCTGTTCAAACCAGGTATAATCCTCATTCATTTCCAGTTGGGACGTTTCACCTGAGGAAAGTTCTACTGCCCAAAGGGTCCCGAAACCATTTTGGTTGCGGATGAAATAGATCTGCTCGCCGTCCGCGCTGAACCCAAAAGTGCGCATTTCCTGCTCCCAGGCGGGTTTTCCGTGTTCAGCGGGTCCCGTGGTTAACTGCTGGTGTTGATCTTTATGGATATCGTACAGGTAAAGCTGCCACCAGCCGCCCTGGTCGGAAGTGTACGCCAGATAGCGTCCATCGGGGGAGAATTCCACTTGAAAGATGGATATCTCTTCATCTCCGGCGACTGTAGTCTCGCTTTCGAGGGTGGGGTAGGGGTGATTTCCTGTTGTCAGTTGCCCAAGTTTCAATTTCGTCCCGTCCCAAGGCATATTGGGATGATCCCAACAAATCCAGGCGATTTTATCCCCCTCAGGATGCCAGCGGGGGTGCATGTAGAAATCATCTCCGGTGACGATTTTTACAGGCCAATGCTGTCCTTTGGTGTCCACCAGGGCGAGATTGTCTTCCTCCTCATAGGAATGCACGTACAGCAGGTATGTCCCATCGGGGGAAACTTGGGGGGAAGCGGCAGCGCCAAATTTGGGCGTAATTGGCTGGGGCAGCCCTGAACGGAGGGATTGGCGGTAGATCCGTTGGGAATCCGCCTCCACGAAATACACTTGGTCGTGACCGACCGTGAACCCTCCTCCGCCGTACCCCACCCCTCCTCTGACGGTCAGATCGTTGTTCATGACTCGGACGGCTTCTCCCCCGGGTGGTTGGGCGATCAACCTTCCTTGACCGCCAAACCGCTCCCGCCAAACCAGCGTGCCATCTTCGTTCCACGCCACATCGCTGAACGTCAGCCTTTGGCTGATGTCTTGGGGCATAATGGAGCTGGGCCATGCTCCATATGGTTTACGGCTTTTCTTGATCATAGATTTCTCCTCTTGATTCTTTGAGTTTCGTTTTCATGCTTGTCCTTTTTCGATTGGTTGCCATCCCTTGGTTAGGCGTGGCCCCCTGGTGTCCGTAACCAGGTGAATATCAATCTACCCCTTGCATATAGCGCATGGGTGCGAAGGACATGCGGTGAACAGGTGAGGGCCCTTTCTCAGCGATTGCTTTCCGGTGGGCCCGGGTGCCATACCCTTTGTTTGAAGTGAATTGGTAAGGGGGGTATTCCCTGCCCAATTCTTCAAGATGATGGTCCCTGATCGTTTTCGCCAGGATAGAAGCAGCAGCAATGCTTAAGGAGCGCATATCCCCCTTGACCAGCCACGTTTGAGGTAATGGGTTGTCCGGGAGTTGAAGGTAGTCGAGAAGCAGGTGTTCAGGGACAGGGAGGATTTCATTTAGGGCCCGCTGCGCGGCCAGGCGGATGGCAGGAATGATCCCCCACAAGTCAATTTCTTGAGGGGTTGAGAAGTTGACACTCCACCCCAAGGCTTCCTGCTGAATGCGTTCTTTGATGGACTCCCGTTGGGATGGCGTCAACTCCTTGGAATCCCTGACTTCCGGTAGGATATCTGCAATGCCGGGATCGGGGGGAAGAATCACTGCCCCTACCGCAACGGGTCCTGCTAAAGCCCCTCGTCCCGCTTCATCGATACCAGCCACATGGGAAATATTGGCTTCCCAATACGCTGTTTCGAAATCCAGATTCGGCTTAGGGGGGATGAGATGGGGATCAATTTTACGGCCCATACACACCTTGGCGTTTGTTGCGCCGGATGATCAAAATGTCGTTTAACATCCGGATTGCGTCCCGGAATGCGTTTACTTTGCTTTCCGGATCGAAATACCAGGGAATGGGTATTTCCTTGATCCTGTAACCGCGCATTTTCGCGATGGTTAGAATTTCAATGTCGAATGACCAGCCTTTGAGGGTGAGGTCCTTGAATAGGTCTTCGGCAACAGGTCCCCTGAAGCATTTGAAACCGCATTGGGTGTCCTGCATGCCGGGGAGCAGGAATACTTGGATGCAGGCGTTGATCAGGCGCCCCCCTAGATGCCGGTAGGTCGGTTCATGGTAGCGAACGGAGCCGGGGGCTTCCCGGGAGGCGATCGCCAGGTCGAAGCCCTCCAATTCGGGAGGGAGAAAGCGGTTTAATTCTCCGATGGGCATGGAGAGGTCTGCGTCGCACATGAACCGGTATTGACCGGTAGTGGACAACATCCCCTTCTGGATCGCTGCCCCTTTTCCAGGCTGCCTTTCATACAGTTTCCTTACCGGAGCATATCCTCGAGAATAATCGTCGATGATCTTTCCAGTTTGATCTTGGCTGGCGTTGTCAACGACGACGATTTCGTGCGTATAAGGTTGTTTTTCTAGGAAAGCGATGACCTGGTTGAGGGTGGAAGGCAGTCGGTGTTCTTCGTTGTACGCAGGAATGATCAGAGAAAGAAAAGGGGTATCCACCATGAGGTCCGTTGGGGGGTGTTCTACTGGGTGAGGATGATCAGGGTGATTAAACCAATTAAAACCAGGATGACGAAGACAAGGAGGATGCCAATAACGATCCACTCCCGTCTAGTGAAATTGACCGCGTCGACAAGGCTGTTGAGTCTTTCTTCAATCTGGGTGGATTCGACGACCTCAGGGGAGGGCTTTTTCTGGGTGGGTCTCTTCTCTTTTTGGGGAAGGGTGGGCTTGGTAAGGAGTTTGAGAAGGTTCCTGAAGTCTAAGTCCGTAAAGGCCGGTTTGGATATCGCCAGCCTGCGGGCAAAGTTCTTTATCCCATCTGCGCGGATGACTTTGACAATTGGAGAAATGGACTCAATGTGGGTTTCCGTGGAGACGAAGATCAAGGCCCCATTTAAGTTAGGCACCTTGAAATTGTGCCTTTTCAGATATCCTTCAACCGTTTTCTGATATACCCAAGTTTCATGGATGAGATTATTAAAGGCGGGTTTGTACTCTTCCCCCTGACCCATAACCTCCCATTTCTTACCTTCTGCCCTGAAAAAGCCTTTTTTATTTTTAGGATTGATGACGGTAGTGCCCGAAGGGGCGACTAAAACGAGGGGAATGGGCTTTCCCGCTTTGGGCAGGTTGACGTTTCTGAGCAGGACGCATTCGTCGCTTAGGACATCATCCAAGATCGAGATCAATTTCTCTTGGCTTTTCCGGGTTTGATACCACGAAAAGCCCTGGACGATGATTCCTTGAATCATTTTCAGGGTTGAGGTAATGGGTGAATCAGCTTGATATGGGGTGAGATCGATCGTTTTCATAGGAGTTTTGAGGATGAATAATGTATTTATGTGGATTATACCAGTCAAACCCGTTAAAATCCAAAACCAGACTGGACTCTCAGCCTGGTTCGTTGAAAATTAATCTATTAAGGACGGCTAGACCAAGGGGACTCCTTCTAAATGGTCATGCTCTGCATCCGCGCCTTCGGTAAGGATGATCCTTTCCCCGTTTTTTTCCTTTGTGATCACTTTCCTTTCTGTCTCGAAGGCGTTTCCTTGGTATTGTTTCCGTTTTCCTGTATAGAATAGTTGACCATCGTCGAGACGTTTTAGAAACTCGTCCCGATTGAGGATGAGGACATCCGAATAAGCCATGTCCCTGCGCTCGTAAAAGCGAACCCAGTCAATGGACCCAACTGGTGTGTACCTCACAGCCTCGATTACCCCGTCGATTTTCCGTCTGAACATTTGGAAGTGGTCCTTTTTGAACGGAGATGCACGTAAAGCTTGCAGTCGGGGTGGACGGACTTGAACCGTCGACCTCCGCGTCCCAAACGCGGCGCGCTGCCCTCTGCGCTACACCCCGGTGTGCTCCTTCGCTCCAAGCAGTATAATCTTAATGGCAGTCAGCGTCAAGGATGGCAATTTTTGATCACTTTTTAAGCCAGGGTTTTATGAGAAGGAATGTCTTATACCATATCCACCATCAATCCTATCAAGAAGATCTCCCTTTTTGGCTGGATCTCACAAAAGGCGGTGATTCTGTTTTGGAATTGGGTTGTGGAACAGGTCGGGTGGCGATCCCCTTGGGGGAAGCAGACCGAAAAGTGTGGGGTTTGGATCATGACCCGGAGATGCTGGACATTGCCCGGTTTGAATTGGGGAAACGACCTCGGGTAGTTCAGGAGCGAGTTCATTTCCTCTCCATGGATATGACGTCTTTCCATCTGGACCGAACTTTCGATGTCGTGCTTTCTCCCTGTAATACATACAGCCTGTTCGCCAGAGAAAAACGGACGGCGATCCTGAATTGTGTTGTGGATCATCTACAGAAGGGGAGCACATTTGGGGTCAGCGTGCCTAACCCGCATCATCTGTTGGAGGTCATGAAAACTGGGGAGGAAGAAGAGGGGGAGGGCCCAGTTTTGGAGGAAATATTCACCCATCCCCAGACAGGGGATCCCGTCCAGGTCAGCAGCCGGGTTGAGCCAACGGAAAGAGGGGTGAAATGGACCTGGTTTTATGATCATCTCAAGCCAGATGGGGAAGTGGAGCGAGAGAAGATCAGCAGGCATCACCTTTACACTCCTGTAGATCAGTACATTTCTGAATTTGAGGAGCGGGGCTTTTCCACCCGGGTCTACGGGGATTACAGTGGATCTCTGTTTAACGAGGTAAGTCCTTATTTGATCATAGTGGGGGAAATGGTGGTCAAATGCTAAATAATCGTTTGGCGTGGGTTTCTTGAGGACAGCCCTGGGAAAAATCGTTAATATTCTGCCAAGGTTTTATTTGCATAGGTCTTATATTTCGTTTTGATTGTTCTTATATTCTTTTCCTATCATAGAGGCGAAGGATATCAATGAGATTTCGCTATTCGTTTCAAACAGGAGTAAAACTAATGGCTGTGTATATCAAACCTTATCGTTCTCGCAGATACCGGATTCAAAATGCTCAAGAATCCATCGAGCGTGATGTGCATGTTCCCCTGAATATCATGGCGAAAGGTGATGAGTATGTCATTGAGATGATTGTGCCGGGGTTGGAACCGGAGGATCTGGATGTTGAGATCATCAAAAACAAGATCGATATTCAAGGTGAATTTACAAAACCAGAAGAGGATGTGAAGTATCTGCGTCAAGAAATTCCTGCTGGGAAGTTCCGACGTGTGATCAGGCTACCTAAGATGTTGGAAGCGGATCGTTCGGAAGCCAGTCTCGAGCAGGGTGTCCTTTCCCTTCGCGTGCCGGTAGCAGAGGAAGCGCTGCCCCGCACGATTAAGGTAAAAACGAACTAGACATACCTCACATCTCTTAATGGTGGAAGAAGCTGGGTCGCAGCCCAGCTTCTTCATTTTCTAATGGAGGGGAACGATTCTGTTGTCGTTGGGTTGTTTCAGGGAAAAGATGGGAGGGAGGGTAGTCATAATATTCCTATCCCGGACTCACGCTTTCGTTTCAGCCCCTTTCGTGTATAATGCAACTGAACCAAGAATCATGTTGAATAAGGAGGAAGGTTATGGAATGGAATGAAAAAGAAGGGCAATCCCCCCAGGATCAGGATCCAGAAGCGGAAAGGGGTGCTGTAGAGGAAGTGGAAACCCCGGAAGGTGTTGGGGAAGAAGGTCAAGAAGGGGTCCCTGAAATAGAGGGAGAAGAGATACAAGAACCGGTTGGCGAACCGGAAGAGGAAAAGAAGGAATTAAGCAGGGTTGGGCGTTTCTTCCGGAAATTGTCGATCTGGTTGGTAGTTATCTCCATCGCTTTTGGCGCTGGGGTTGGGACGTTCTATTTCCTCCGTTTTCAGCCTTTGCAGGAGAAACTCAACCAGCGGACACAAGCCTTAGGAGAAGCGGAGGAGGAAATAGCCAGTTTGGAAAGTGAGATTGAGCGTTTGTCCGCCTTCGAGGAACGGAACTTGGAATTGGAAGCGGAAATTGAACAAACCAGGGTTCACATCACCATTCTCAGCGCTCGGTCATCTGTGTCGAATGCCCTCTTGGCTCTCTCCGAGGATAACCTCGCGGAAGCCAAGCTGGCGCTGGATAAGGTTGGAAGAACGTTAGAGAAATTAAAGACCATGCTCAACGAGGACCAAGTCGAGGTAGTTGTCAATATGCAGCAGCGGCATGAGTTGATCATGGAGGAGTTGGAAGAAGATCGTTTTTCCGCCCGCTCAGATTTGGAAGTGCTCTCTTCCAAATTGGGGTCATTGGAGAACACGCTCTTTGCCAGCCCGTAAAAGGCTGAGTAAAGGGTTGAGAACGAAAAAGCCTCCCGATCGGGAGGCTTTTTTTGGTCTTGCATGTGCCCTTTATCATTGATTAACTGGGGTACCCATCGGCGTGGGGGTGGGGGAAAGCGCTTCCGCGTCCTCTGCTGTTTCCGGCATGCCGAACAGGACCCACTGCTCCAAGATCTTGATGTATTCTTCTTTCATCAGTTTCGTGGGGGGCATTTGGCTGGAGATCTCTTCCCCCGTGTCTGGATCATACACCGCGTTACCGTTGATCGTCTGAATCAAGTAGCTGTTTAGATCGCCGGGGATGAGATTCTTATCCGCATGGTCTCCCGTCTGGAGCATCTCTTCATAGGTGCCCATCAGGTAATTGTTGTTCTCCTTCCCCTCGCGGTGGCAAGAGACACAGTAGCGCTTGGTGATTTTCGAGACATGCTCTTCATAGGATGGAACCTCTCCCGGTCCCAGGGAAGGGATCGCCCCTGCAGCGGCGGCTTCTTTGGGGACTTCTACCCGGTCATCCCATGTGTAGCGCATAAAGGTGACGATGGCATCGATTTCCGCTTTTTTCAACGGGCCACCATAAGCGACTCCGAAGGGGGGCATGCCCAAATCCTGCTGGCCGTAATTGATGATGTTGGCCAGCGTCTCATCGGTCCGGGTGTACATCTCGTCCTGGCTGTTGATCGCTTTCACGACCGTGCCTTCCAGGCCCTCCACGCCTTGGATTTCCCCTCCATCCCCCTCCGGCCCGTGGCATTCTACACATTGGATAGAATAAAGTTCCTGGCCGAGGATGATTTTCTCCTGCACTGTGGTGGCTACTGTTGTTTCCTCTTCTTCCGGTTTGGTGATCACTGCCCGTACTGTAAGGCCAACCATGGCGACGACAACCACACCCATGATGGAGATGCCCAATTTGCGATTTTTCCAATGCCGGTACCGGTCCCGGTCTAGGAAGGGGACGGCAAAGAGGACGATGATCGCCAGCAGGGGGATCACCGCGGTCCCGATCCATTCAATTTTCCCGGGGATGAATTTCAGGAATTCAAACAGGAAGAGAAAATACCACTCCGGGCGGGGGATGTAGGATGTATCGCTGGGATCCGCTTTTGGTTCTGGGGCAATGCCGACGAAGGTGGCTAACCCGATTAATAACAGGAAAATGCCAAAAGCCATCAGCAGGTCTTTATAGATGATGTCCGGCCAAAACTTGACCCCTTTTTGTTTGGCTTCTTCGTATTTTCGTTGAATTTTCTTTTTCTCTTCTTCTTTCACGTCGATCTCCTCAATTCCAATGGTCGGGAGAGGTTGGGAAGGGGGGGGTTACTCATCCTCTTTTGGGATGTTGGAAATGCCCAGCCGGATGACCAGATAGAGGTGGGTTCCCAGGGTGAGGACGACGATGGCAGGGATGAACCATATGTGTAGGGAGAAAAACCGGGCCAAAGTGACCGCACTGATTTCCGAACCCCCTCGGAGTACCCGCATGATGAAATTGCCGATGAAGGGTACCGTGCCGGCAATTTCCGTGCCCACTGTGGTTGCCCAATACGCGCGCTGGTTCCAGGGCAGGAGATATCCCGTGAACCCCATCCCCAACGTGGCGATGAGCAGGATAGCGCCGGTGATCCAGGTGAATTCGCGGGGGTACTTATAGGCTCCGTAAAAGAAGACGCGCAGCATATGCAGGAAAACCACCAGAACCAGCAGGCTGGCGCCCCAGTGATGGATCCCGCGAATTAACCACCCAAACTGGACCTCGTTGGTGATGTACTGCACGCTGTCATAGGCTTGATTTGGGGAAGGGACATAGTACACGGTGAGCATGATTCCCGTGATCCCCTGCACTACAGCCAGGAAGAGACTGGCGCTGCCCAGTGTGTACCACCAGTTGACTTTAGGGACTTTCCGATCCAATACCGCTTCATAAATTTCAGTGATTCCTAAACGTTCGTCCAGCCAGGAGATAAGGGATTGATTCATGATTACCCTTCCATGAGGTGAATATAAAGTGTGCCCTCTTCAATTTTCGTTTCGTATTCGTCCAGAGGTCGCGGGGGAGGTCCTTTGATCACTTTGCCCTCGATGTCGAAATACGCGTCATGACAGGGACAGATATAGGCTTGATCCTCCTCTTTCCAGGAAACCCGGCAGCTGAGATGGGTACATATATTGGAGAAGACTTTGACATCCTCTTCGGATTCCCTCAGCACGTACACGCCATAACTTTGGCTGCTTCGTTCCCATCCGTAGGTCTGCGTTCGCACAAAAGAGAAGGGGGTAGGTTTCCCGATGGGATAATCTTCCAAGATTCCAACCGAGATCCAGTCCTCTTTGGTCGATTTTTTTATGGCAGGTGTAATAAAATAATTGATAAAAGGCAGCCCAAGCACCGCTCCCATGATCGTGCCCAAAAATGTCAGGACAGCTCTTACAAATCCGCGGCGATCCAATTTTGAAGGGCTGGAGTCAGCGCTCATGTTTCTCTCCTATGTGACGATTGATTGTGGGTATCCTTAGCACAGTGGTATTATTTTATTGGATTTTATTATAGACGAGAAGGTTTAAGGTTGGTGATGACTTCAAGAACTAACAAACTATGAAGTTTGTCACTTTCCTTACCTAATTTAATAATGACATAATTGAAAGGTGGGGGAGAAGAAGTTTTTACTCGTTGCCTTTTGATCGAATGTTGGGAGTTTGTGTCAACCCTTTTCAAGGAGGAGGCGTTCATGGCACTTAAAAAGAATGTAGGATTGATGGAAGGGCTGAGATACAAGGGTGCGGGCCCGATGCTGGCCTGGATTCTCCACCGTATCTCTGGCTTGGGGATGATCACCTTTGTTTCCCTCCATGTTCTGTCATCTTTCTTGACCCAACAATGGGGGAGCGATCTGGCGATCACGATGAACATCATCTATGAATCCCTTTATTTTCAACTTTTCATCTATTTCTGTGTCATATTCCATGTCGTAAATGGACTGCGGATCATCGTCCTTGACACTTGGCCCAAGTTCATCCGCTATCAGCGGGAATCGACCTGGTTGGAATGGTTCATCATCATCCCCATCTATGGGTTGACCGTTTTTATCATGATCCGCCGCTCCCTCGCCGGGTAGAGGGGTACAGGAGAAGCCTATGCAAACGAGAAAAGTCGTAAAACCGGGCTGGAATCTTGAATATGTGATGTGGATGTTCACCCGCCTTTCTGGATTGGCGATCACTTTGCTGGCTGTGATTTCCATAACAGCAGCGTTCCTGATGGGAGCGCGGACGCAAATGGACCTGGACACCCTGATGCGCTGGGCCTTTTTCCCCAACTCGAACCATGTCCTGGACAGCGATGTCCCGAATGTGACCGTGAATTGGGCGAATGGATTCTGGCAAATCATGCAGATCCTGATCATTTTTTTTGGGGTCACCCACGGTTTCAACGGGTTGCGGGTGGTCATTGAAGATTACACCAATCCCGGTTTGTGGCAGCTGTTTTGGCGAGCCGTGATCTTTCTGCTGTGGATATTCATGACCTTGGTCGGGGTGTACGTCGTCTTTACCTATTAAGGCAATCGAGAGGAGTTATTTCATGCAAAACCATCAATATGAAGTCGTTGTGGTGGGCGCTGGAGGGGCCGGTTTGATGGCGGCGATGTATGCCTCGAAATCAACCGATACAGCGGTGATCAGCAAGTTATATCCCACTCGATCCCACACGGGGACAGCCCAGGGTGGTATCGGTGCGGCCTTAGGAAATTCGGAGGAAGATCATCCTGAGTGGCATGCCTTTGACACTGTCAAAGGGAGCGATTATCTGGGGGATCAAGATGCCATTGAATTCATGGCTTCGGAAGCCGTGCAGGCAGTGTATGACCTGGAGCACATGGGGTTGCCCTTTAGTCGAAATGAGGACGGCACCATCGCTCAGCGGCGCTTCGGCGGGCATACCAACAACGAGACGGGCCAGCCAGTCCGACGGGCTTGTTATGCAGCGGATCGCACCGGGCATATGATCCTGCAAACGCTGTATCAGCAAAGCATTAAGAATAACGTGAAATTTTTCGACGAGTTCTACGTCATTGATATCTTAGTCAAAGATGGGAAAACCGTCGGCGTGGTTGCCTTTGAATTGGCTACCGGCGAGATCCACATCTTCCATACCAAAGCCGTAATCATCGCCACGGGAGGTCACGGCCGGGTGTGGGAGATCACCTCCAATGCCTATTCTTTCACAGGGGATGGGATTGCCATGACCCTGCGGCGTGGGATCCCGGCGGAAGACATGGAATTCTTTCAGTTTCACCCCACCGGCATCTACCGCATGGGCATCCTGATCACAGAGGGGGTGCGCGGGGAAGGCGGCGTCTTGTTAAATGACAAGGGGGAGCGCTTCATGGAGGAGTACGCCCCCACCGTGAAAGACCTGGCTTCCCGGGATGTGGTCAGCCGAGCCATGTACATCGAGATGAAAGAGGGCAGGGGCATCAACGGGAAACGGTATTTGCACCTCGATGTCACGCCCGAGGTGGTGAACAAGTACGCCGAAATTGACGGGCGCAAGGACCAGGACGGCAACCCTTATCGGGTCACGGGGGAGGACATCCTTGAAAAACTACCCGATATCATTGACTTTTGCGAGACCTATATCGGCGTCAATCCGGTCACCGATCCTATGCCTGTCCAACCCACGGCGCACTATGCCATGGGTGGGATTCCCACCAACAAGTTCGGCGAAGTGGTCATCGATGAAGAGAATACCATCATGCCCGGTTTGTATGCGGCAGGGGAGGTCGCTTGTGTGTCCGTGCATGGCGCCAATCGGCTGGGAACGAACGCATTGTTGGATTTAGTCGTCTTCGGGAAATATTCGGGGATCAAAGCCGCGGAATATGCGAATCAAGTTGATTTTGAATCCCTGCCCCCGGATCCTGCGGAGCACACCTTGCAGCAGCTCAACGACATCAAAGAAAGTGACGGCACAGAGAACGCCTTTGATATTTCCCGGGAAATGAAGGAGGTCATGTTCGACCATGTGGGCGTCTTCCGGGTAGAAGAGGGGATGCAGGAAGCGGTGGATAAGATCAGGGAACTCAAAGAGCGCTTCAAACACATCAAGATCGATGATAAAGGCGATAGCTTTAACATGAACTTGCTTGAAGCCTGGGAGTTATCCAATTTACTGGATATTGCGGAGGTCACCGCGGTTTCCGCTCTGGAGAGGAAGGAAAGCCGCGGCGCGCATTCCCGGGATGATTACAAAGAGCGGGATGACGAGAATTGGCTCAAACACACCTTGGCCTGGTTAGAAGATGATGGCGTCAGATTGGGGTATAAACCGGTCAACATCACCAAGTATCAGCCCAAAAAGCGGTCGTACTAGGAGAGGATAGCATGCAAATCACGCTGAAGATCTTTCGATACAATCCTGATGACGATGAGAAAGAACATTATGACGAATTCACGCTGGAGGCTGAACCCACCGACCGCATCCTGGATTTATTGGAAAAAATTAAAGGGACGGTGGACGGCACCTTGGCTTTTCGCCGCTCCTGCGCTCACGGCATTTGCGGTTCGGACGCTGTACGCATCAACGGCGTCAACCGATTAGCCTGTAAAGTGCTGGTCCAGGATCTCAAAAAGAAGAAGGTCACCATCGAACCCATCCTTGGATTGCCCATCGAGAAGGATTTGATCGTGGACATGGAGCCCTTCTTCGATCACTACCGCAGCGTGATGCCCTATTTTGTCAATGATGATCCTCCCCCGCGCAAGGAGCGTTTGCAGAGTCCCGAAGAGCGAGAGCGGTTCGACGATACCACCAAATGCATCCTGTGCGCGGCCTGCACCACGTCCTGCCCTTCCTTCTGGGTGAACGGCGAGTATGTGGGCCCGTCAGCTATGGTCAACGCCCACCGCTTTATCTTCGACAGCCGTGACCAGGCTGCTGAGGAGCGCTTGAGAATCCTCAACGACCAGTTTGGCGTCTACCGCTGTCACACTATTTTTAACTGCACGGATGCTTGCCCCCGCGATATCGAAGTCACCCAAGCCATCGGTGAGTTGAAGAAAGCCATCGCCACCGGAAAAGTGGACTAAGACGCGCTCTTCCACTGCTGGTCATTAATGGAGCTGTGTATACAAAGCTCCGAGGTCTTGATGGAGACCTCGGAGGTTTATTGTGTTAAAGGGGTATTGCGGGAGGGTGTGAAGGCTACCGGATTCCTGCCAGGGTTGAATAAGCGGGCGGTTACCGGTACCGTTTTGCGAACTCCCGACCAAATGGGAAGAGAGCCAGAGGAATGAGTTTGAAGTGCTGCTTGGCGAAGGGGATTCCGAAAATGGTGATGGCGAGGATAATCCCGTTGACCAGGTGGGCGATGGCGATTTCCCAGCCGAAAAGCACCAGCCAGATCAAGTTGAAGATCGTGTTGATTGCGCTGTGGGCGTTCGGTGTGAGCTTGATCTCTTCGCCAAAAGGGGTCATGGTGGCAATGCCTATCTTGATGGCCTGGATACCAAAGGGGATGCCAACGATAGTCAAACATAGGAAGGTGCCGCCAATAAAATACCCTATCCCAGCCAAAAAGCCGCCGAAGATCAGCCAGATGATATTTCCTATTATGCTCATGATTTACTCCCAGTGTTAACGTTGTCTCTTTTAATATAGTATACGCGATGGGAGGGTGTTTGGTTTCACGGTTTTGATCTTTTTTTTGGCAAAAACCGACAGGGAAGGGTATTTGATCCCGGAGTCTGATCCTGTGATGTCCCGAGTAGAGCTGAGCAGAGAGCGCATTTATCATCCCCCGTTTTCGTAATTTCCCCTTTTTCACCACCCCCGCACTTCTGCTTCTGCCTGCAGCACCTGGTAGCCCGGCTTGTCTTTCCCCCCACCGGGATAAGTCCGCAGGCCAAGGGTGCGCAAGAACTCACCGAAAGTAGGATCGGATAAACTGTAGTACCTTTGCAAATCAGGGACGGCTTTCTGCGGCAAATCGGTTAACCATGAATAGGAGAGCAGGGGAATGTGGTCGGCGTGTTGATCCCAGGCAGCGAAGATCTCCCGGATGAACGCCGCTTGTTTTTCTGGGCTGCTGTCGTTGACCGCGCTGGTTGGGTAGCCGATCTCGGTGATGTGGATCATCTTTTGAGGGTAAATACGGATCAATCCTTTCAAATCATCATGGACCACATCTGGCGCTTGGACCATGAAATCACTTGCGAGAGGGTAGTAGGTGACCATGACTACATCACTGTTTAGGTTAAGGGCTTGGGCGTCCTCCTGCATGGGTCCAGTGAGACCTTCGAAGGTCAATTTGGTCCCCACCGGAACTTCCGGCCACAGCCTGCGGGCGTGTTGGGATGTTTTCCTGAAGAATGTCCGATACGCTTGCCAGGCTTCCGGGTCTTCTCCCAGCACGCTGTCGATTTCGTTGCCGATGGCCAAAGAACTCAGCTGCAGGTCGGGAATCTGGGTTTTGACGTATTCCAACAAGTCATTGAAGCGGGAGATGACCTCTGAATCATCCAATGTTTTGCCTTCCAGGTCAGAAGGGAGTCGGGTTTCCGTGGTATCTAGGACGCTGATCACCAGGGAGACTTTCAGTCCTTGGGCGGGGTAATAGAGGTTGGCGATCTCTAAGTAGTTGGGGTCTGGTTGGTAGATACCCGGCGCGGTTTCGATCTCGTCCCAGAAGACGGATAAACTGACGGATTCCGCTCCAGCGGTTTTTGCTTTTTCCACGGCCTGGTCGTAATCCCCGTCCTCCGCTTCGTTGATGTGGATCTCCAGGATCCGCTCTCCCTTCGGTTTCGCGTTTCCGGGGGGAGAGGGTGAGGTTTCGAGCTCCCGTGAAGGGGTGGGTGTGATTCCGCCGCTTTCTCCACAAGCGAGGGTGACCAGAATGAAAAAGGCGATCGGGAAAACCAATGATTTAAGTTCGTTCATGACGGAGGGATCCTCTGCTGCTGAAGGTCTCTTTCACCGCGACGGCAAACATGACTATCCCAAATACGATCCCGGCAGCCCAGCTTAGCATGGCGATGGCCTGGCTTAAAGGAGGAAAGAGGATTTCCGCGGTTATCGCTGCGGCGGGGAAGACCAGGCTTAATCTGAGCCATGTTTTGGGGGAGAGGGGTTCTATTTTTTTGGGTTCGAGGGGGCCTGTTCGCACAGGGATCTGCATGCGGGTCAGGTAAAGGAGGGTAGCGAGCAAGGCATAACCAGCCCAGATGATGAGGTGTCCCCTTAAGTCGGGAAGAGACTCCGGCCGGAGGACGAAGCCTAGGCCCAGATACATCAAACCCGGAGGTATGGCCAGCCATTTGATCTCCCTCTGGTCGGGAAGCAGCTCTTGAAAGGGGTAATTTTGATCCTTGGTGCTTTTTCTCCAGAGGAGGATGAGCGCGATCAGGACCCCGGTCGTGGATAGACTGGAGAGGAAAGAATGGGCTGGGAAAGGGGAATTCACGCTCTGAAATGTGCCGCCAAAGACCGCCAGGATGGCCCATCCTTTCCAGCCGCTGAAAAAGCGGCTCAACTTTTTGGGCAGCAGGGCGAGGAGGGATGTGGACCCGGTCAAAATTTGTTCTCCGACCAGGAGGGGGAGGATAAATGAAAACCAGGCATGCCACCAAAACACCAGTACCAGGGTTTCAATGGGCGCTACCCCAGCCACGGTCCATGCTTCTTCCCAGGGAGGGTACCAGAGGACTTTGGTCAGGTAGGCTTCATAAAGGCCAAAGATCATCCCTGTATAGAGAAGGAGGGGATTCACGGTTCGGTTACTTCGTATAGCCAAATCATGTAGGAAGGGATTTCCATTTTTTACCGGTTGAGGGTGAAGATGTAAAACCTGATTGGAACAGCCACAAAAGATGGGTTACCGCCCACGAGGATTATATCGTTGGCGATCATCCTTCTGGGTCCAGGTCGGATGAGGGGAGCTGTCGGTCTTGATAATAGGAAATCACCACCGCGCCTAATCCGCGGAAGATCAGGTAGGGCAGGAACAGAAACCAGCCTACAAAGGGGGCAAGGCTAGCCAGAAGGAGGATCGCGGCTCCCCAGATCCCCTGCAAATGAGGGTTTTTGTCGGGAAGGAAGCGCAGGCCGATGAGCTGTGCCATCCCCCCTAATCCCAGGATGAGCCCCACCGTGTAGACACTGATAACCGCAAACGCAGGCAGGGAAAAGAACTTCACTTGGTCGCCAATCGCGAAGAAGCTCAGGGAAAGGGTAGCAAAAAACAGCGTGTTTACCGCGCCCAACCAGAATGACCTTTTAGGCCGCCCTTCGGCCTTTGCCTGGATGGACACTAACCGTTTCGGAAAGAGCAGTTGCAGGAGGAGGAAGAGGGCGATGAAAGCGCCCAGGGCAAGAATGGTGAGGATGAAGAGTCCAAAAGATTCCATGGTTTTTCTCCTATGTGTGATTTCCATTGGAAACCTGGCCTACTTTCCCTAAAAGAAGGGTATTTCCCAGGATTCCCAATAAGGCTGCGATCAAGAAAAAGGCCCACAGGGGCGCGAAACTGAGATCCAGGGATGGGAAAGCGCTGCCAGCGCTGAGGAATGCGGATAGGTGAATCCTTAAAGCCTGCAAGTTCGCATCCCATCCTCCCCACACCTCCAGCCATGCTTCCCGGATGAGAAGGATCCCCTGGCTCCATCTCCCGAAGAAAAGGCTGGGGTGGGGGGATTTCAAGAAGGTAGGGATCGTCAAGGAGAGCAGGACTGCAGCCAAGGCGGTTTGCAGAGATGCAATCCATGGTAAAGCTGGTAGGCTTTCCCTCTCTGACCTGAGCTGGTCTATGATCCGGACTGATAAGTCTTCCCTTAAAGGATATGCGGGGGTTTCCTCCAGGTGGTCGAACAGCCCCTTGAGTTTGTTCAGTGCTTCTCGACATTGGCTGCATTCCGCCGCATGGCGTTTCAACCGTCGTCGCGAGCTGGGGGTGAGCTCGTCATCAAGGAAGGCGTGTATTTCAGCTTCGCTGGGGTGATCCTTGTCTATGGGATGGGGTGTAGGTTGGTTATGGTTCATAGGCTGTCAGCAATTCCGCTAATTTGTTCCTGGCCCGGTGGAGGTGGCTGCGTACGGTATTGAGCGGGAGATCGAGTTCGTCCGCCATTTCGCGGTAGGACAGGTTTTGGAAATGGCGGAGTTCGATGGCGATCCGGTGGTGGGGTGGCAGCTGCAAAAGTGCGTCAAGGATTCGTTCTTGCTTTTCCGCCTTGATCAACTTCTCTTCGGGTGTCTGAGGTGGCTTTTTTTCCGGTTGATCGTGCTCATCGTAAAGCGGCATGCTGGGTGGCGAACGTTGATTGAGGTGGTTGTAGCACAGGTTGGCTGCCAAGGTGCGAATCCAGGGACCGAAGGGGCGTTCCCTGTCAAAACTCTCCAGGTGACGGTACCCTCGGAGGAAGGCATCCTGGGTCAGGTCTTCTGCATCGCGGCGGTTTCCAAGAATGCGCCAGCAGACGTTGAAGACCGGGGTTTGGTATGCTCGTACCAGCGCGCCGTAGGCTTCCAAATCACCCTGCAAAGTTTGGTTGACGAGATCGCGATCGGACGATTCAGCCATGTCTGTATTGTATTACAGGGAAAAGGGTGAAAAAGTTGCACCCATTTTTGGATTTTTAGGCTTTCCTTGTCCCCCTTTGGGGAGGGTGCTATAATTTCGGTGGACCGCGAAGATGCCCCGGTGGCTCAATCTGGATAGAGCAAGGCTCTCCTAAAGCCTAGGTTGTGGGTTCGAATCCCGCCCGGGGCACTTTTTATCAACCGCCTAGGGGCGGTTTTTTTATTGGAGGATATTTTAGCAAGGGAAGGGTGTGATATCATACGCTCCATGTTTAAGCCGGTTCGATGGAAGACATTCCCGCGGGATTTCCTGGTCGCTCAATTGGGCTTCATCCTCTTCGGCGTGGCCCTGGCCCTCATCATCCAGGCTGACCTGGGCACCAATTCTTGGGTGGTGCTGTCCGTGGCTTTGGCAGATGTAGCTGGCACGTCACCGGGGACAATGGTAGTTCTGAGTGGGTTGTTGGTTTTAACCATCGCCGTGGCCTTGGGGGAGCGAATCGGGTGGGGCACGGTGAGCAATATGCTCTTCGTCGGTCCCTGGTTGGATCTGTTTTTAACTTTTATCCCCGCTGTAGAAAATAATCCCCCTCTTCAGGGGGTCATGCTTATAGGTTCGGTCGCCATCGTCGGCTTGGCCAGCGCGATTTACATTGGGGTCGATGCCGGTGCTGGCCCGCGGGACAGCTTGATGCTGGCGGTGAGTAGGACCCTCCAGTGGAGCGTGCGCCGCGCCCGGGCCACCATTGAACTGCTGGTAGTGCTGATCGGCTGGCTGCTGGGTGGGCCGGTCGGGGTGGGAACCTTAGTTTTCGCAGTCCTGGTTGGGCCTTCCGTGCAGCTTGGATTTAAGTTATTGAATGTCCAACCCCACCGCTCGGAATCGGATCTGGATGCGCGAGCTGGATAATCCTTTTTCATCTACCTAATGGGCTGCGAACAATATCCTTCCATCTGTCTTCCTGTGGATAAGGCGGATTTTTATTTGACATTCCCGGCGAAGATATCTATACTCAAATTAATTTGAGGGTGGTCCGGGATACGTCCAGGAATGAATATTGGATTATCCGTTTTCAGTGAGCATATCCTCGGTAAAAGCGAGGTGTAAAATGAATAAAGGGGAGGGAAAGGATCATGCCCGTCCGCGAGGCAGATCCATCTGATGCCCACGGCATTGCCATGATTCATGTCACCTGCTGGCAGACAGCATACCGCGGTATTCTCCCGGACAGCACGCTGGATACCCTCTCTGCTGACCGGGTCGAAGTAGCTTGGAAGAGGAGATTGGCGGAAGGAGAAGATCAAGTCTTGGTTTATGAGCGGGAAGGACAAATCCTCGGATTTACTTCTTTTGGTGCCAGTCGAGATGAGGATAAGGACGCATCGATCGTGGGGGAGATATATCAGCTGTATCTGGACCCAGATGAATGGCGAAAAGGGTATGGCTCCACGTTGACCAGGGTGGTTTTAAAAGCCCTGCGCTCGGAAGGTTTTGCAGAGGTCACACTCTGGGTCCTGAGGGAAAATGAACGTGGGCGGGGGTTTTATGAAGCGATGGGTTTTGAACCCGACGGGGCTGAGCAGGTAGAAACCCGAAGAGATGGGACCGAAATGAACGAAACACGTTATCGTTTGCGCTTGCTGGAATGAAAAAGGGATAAAGGACCGCGTAATTGGGATTAATTCTCTCAGGGATGGCTGTGGCATCTGCCATTTTCGGGATGTTATCCTTGGCAATTATCCCTTGCATAAGGCATAATAGAGATGATCATATCTTCCAGCGGATCATGCAATTTTACCAGTTAAAGAGATTGGGAAGGTGAAAGCCATCCAGAGGAGGGTTCCATGAAACGGGGATTGTGGCAAGGTTTTGTTTGTCTTCTGATCATCTTGGTCTTGCTTTTTTGCACTGCGTGTCAACCTGACGAGCCCGCTCAGGGCACCCGGGAGCCGGCGCCAACCACAGAAACCCCATCGCCGACACCAACCGAAACCCCTACACCTACTCCTACGGTTATCGCGGGTGGCGGGAGTCCAACCACAGCTGTCCCTCCAGGAAAGGGATTTGCCTTTGAGTTTACGAAAGATATCTCCAGTGGGTTGGCGAACATGCACGTCTCTGCTTCCACTTGTTCCGGGTTTCTTGGTCCTTGGAACGGGGCATTCGAAATCGAGCTCAACTATGGTAATATTTTCATTACTGGCATGGGGACTTTCTCCTTCATCTTGGATGAGACCCTTTCTGCAGAAGGCAAAGCACCGTATAAAGGTGCAGGAACAGGCGGAGAGTCATGCGTGATCACGGACGTGACAGATCCCTTGAGCTACGAAATCACCTTCAGTCCTGACGGCAGCACAGCGGAAATCATCATGGGAAGCAAGGGGGCAGGATCGCTGACCGTGGTATGTCCCGATGCGGATCCCATCACCATCCCCTTTGCCATTGCTTGGGGTCCCTACCCTTATGAAGTGCCGGTGACTACCAACCCGGATTGTCCCTAATTCTAAATCCAACCAGCAGGTCTTGTTGGATTTGACATCTCATCTCAGAAAAAGGGGGCTGCTTTTGGCGCCCCGTACCTTCCCTGTTGGAACTGGTCGTTTATCAGTCTTTTAGCACTCTTGAATGCAATTCTTGGCGATCAAGGGTAGGGATTGCTGCGTCTGGGAGGGCCCTTTCCCTAATTCAGATGCTACAATGTACAGCTGATGATGAACATCATACCAAACACCACGCATTCTGCACTGGTGAGAAGGGATGATTTATGGCAGGATATCATAGGCATCACCAGGTATCATGATTGGCAAATATTTGCAAAGATAAATGCATCAGGATGGATTTGCATTTAATTGATAAAAGGAGAAGACGTTATGGCACAATTGACGGAGATTCGTTGGCACGGTCGCGGCGGGCAGGGGGTGGTTACTGCCGGGAAATTATTGGCTGAAGCCGCTTTAGGTACAGATCAGTACTTCCAGGCCTTCCCGGATTACGGGCCAGAACGCATGGGAGCCCCTATCCGTGCCTTCACTCGTCTCAGCGATCAACCCATCACCATTCACTCTCAGGTTGGAACACCCAATGTGGTTCTGGTCCTCGACCCTACACTGCTGGGGACCGTGCCTGTGGCGGAAGGTCTGGCGGAAGATGGCATATTGGTCGTCAATACAGCCCTGAGTCCGGGAGAGGTTCGGGAGGTCACGGGTTTCAAGACGGGAAAGGTGTTCACGGTGGATGCCAGCCACATCGCCATCGAGGAGATGGGCCGGGAGATCACCAACACCCCCATGTTAGGAGCCCTTGTTAAGGCAACCGGTTTGATCAGCTTGGACGCGTTGGTAGAAGAGCTTCAGGATTGGTTTGAAAAGAAGATATCAGAGAAGGCGATCCGGGCCAATATCCGGGCTATGAAGCGATCCGCTGAAGAAGTCGTAGAAGGTTAGGTTATGTAGAAAGTATGTTGCGTATTTTTTAAATTGCGGCACCATGGGTGCCTGAATCATAGACAATCAAGACAACAAGGAGTAAGTGTCCGATGACACAAATGAAAGGATGGAAAGAGATTCCCATCGGGGGGATGATTTTAGATGCGGGGAACTCTGCAGAATATAACACCGGAGACTGGAGAGCATTTCGACCGGTTTTTGGCGAAGCAGATTGCACGGACTGCTTCCTGTGCTGGTTGAACTGCCCTGATTCCAGCATTTTGGTGGATACCGAGAAAGAGGAAATGATCGGGTTCGATCTCAAGCATTGCAAAGGATGCGGCATCTGCGCTCAAGTCTGCCCGGTTAACGCCGGGGTGATCCGGAGGGCAGAAGGGGAAGTGGAAAAAGATGATCCGCGCCTCTGCATCCGCATGGTTGAGGAAGGAAAATTCCAGGAGGTAGGAGATGAGTAAGTTTGAAGCGCTAACTGGAAATGCAGCTGTTTCTAACGCGATGCGGCAGATCAACCCGGATGTGGTCGCTGCCTACCCCATCACCCCCCAGACGGATACGGTGCAGACCTTCTCAGAGTTCGTCGCGGACGGGCTGGTGGATACGGAGTTCGTCACCGTGGAGAGCGAGCACAGCGCGATGAGCGCCTGTGTGGGCGCGTCAGCGGCCGGAGCGCGAGTGATGACCGCGACCTCCGCCAATGGCTTGGCGCTGATGTGGGAGATCGTGTATATCGCGGCCTCCAACCGCTGCCCGATCGTGATGAGCCTGGTCAACCGCGCCCTCTCAGCGCCCATCAACATTCACTGCGATCATTCCGATGTGATGGGCATCCGGGACAGCGGCTGGATCATCTTGATGTCCGAGAACGGGCAGGAAGCTTACGACAACACCATCCAGGCGGTTCGGATTGGTGAGCACGAGGACGTGTTGCTGCCGGTAGCGGTGTGCCAGGATGGGTTCATCACCAGCCACTCATTGGAACGTGTGGAGCTTTATGAGGATGGTGATGTGCAGGACTTTATCGGCACCTATGAACCACAATGGCCGCTGCTTGGTTTGGAGGATCCCAAAACATATGGCCCGTTGGATTTTTATGACTACTACTACGAGCACAAGCGCCAGCAGGTGGAAGCCATGGAAAACGCCCACGGCGTGATCCAGGAGGTCACCCGTGAGTTCAATGAGCGGTTTGGGCGGGATTATGGTTTCTTCGAAGGGTATCGACTGGAGGATGCGGATGTAGCGGTGATCGCTGCCAACTCGACCGCAGGCACGGCGAAGACCGCGGTCGATAACCTGCGCGATGAAGGGCTCAAAGCCGGCCTGCTCAAACTGCGGGTCTTCCGTCCCTTCCCAGGGAAGGAATTGGCGGAAGCGTTGCGCAACGTAAGCGCTGTTGCCGTCATGGATCGGGCCATTTCCTTCGGTTCGATGGACAACGCTGGCCCGCTCTTCTCAGAGGTGGTCTCGGCACTGGTCCTGAACGGCGTGCATGTGCCCATCGCAGATTATGTCTACGGTCTGGGTGGGCGGGACATTCGCCCCGATGAGATCGAAAGCGTCTATCGGGAGGCATTCGAGATGGCCGAAAGCGGTGAAGTGAAGCGCAGGGTCCAGTTCTTGGGCGTGCGAGAGTAAGGAGTAGATTATGGCAACGAAATTAGCACCTAAAGAATTAATGAAGAAAGAAGAACGCCTCGCCCCTGGACATCGTTTGTGTGCCGGATGCGGCGCGGCGATCATTGTCCGCCAGATGCTGGCGGCCATCGACGAACCGGTCGTGTTAGCCAATGCCACGGGTTGTTTGGAGGTAGCGACCACTATTTATCCGTATACCTCGTGGCGCGTACCGTGGATCCATAACGCTTTTGAGAACGCAGCTTCGACGATCAGCGGGGTGGAATCCGCCTACCGCAGCCTGGTCCGCCAGGGAAAGCTTGAGGAACAGGATGTCAAGTTCATCGCCTACGGCGGGGATGGGGGGACCTATGATATTGGCATCCAGGCCCTCTCGGGCGCGGTGGAGCGCGGGCACCAGTTCCTGTATGTCTGCTACGACAATGGGGCTTACATGAACACCGGGATCCAGCGTTCCAGCGCCACCCCCTTTGGGGCGCACACCACCACATCCCCGGCGGGGAAGGTCATCCCAGGTAAGCAGCAGTTCCGCAAGGATCTGACCAAGATCATGGCAGCCCATGACATCCCCTATGTGGCCCAAGCCTCTCCCAGCAAATGGCGCGACTTGATGCAGAAGACGCGCAAAGCGATCAACTGCGGGGGACCGGCGTTCATGAACGTGCTTTCCTCCTGCAACCGCGGCTGGCGGCATGAGACGGACGAGACCATCGAGGTCACCCAGTTAGCGGTGGACAGCTGCTACTGGCCCCTTTACGAGGTGGAGAACGGGGAATGGAATCTGACCTATAAACCCCGGAAGAAGGTACCCGTAGAGAAGTGGTTGGAACGCCAGGGCCGATTCAGCCACCTCTTTAAGGATGAGAACCGGCACATGATCGACAAAATGCAGGCTGAGGTTGACCGGCGCTGGGAAGAGCTCCTGGAGCGCTGCGGAGAAGCCTAACCGTTAGTTACCCTGAGAATCACATCGCCCCGGGGTCCTTTTGGACTGCGGGGCGTTTTTTTCTGTCTGATCAGGGGATGGAGCAGCATCTCCACTGAGGAAGAATATGAGAATGACCAGTTTCCCTTTCAAAGTATCTTAATTTGACAAACTTTTTTCTAATTCCTTTTTGGCTTCGATATAGCCGATTTCAATTAATTCCGGGGTTTGACTGGTGCTGATGAGATTAAAAGATGCCAGGTCTGGCTTTATGACCAGATGGGCTTTTTTTGTGTGTAATTTTGTGGCTGCCTCAATGGAGAAATAAAAGGACCGCAAAAGGACATCAATGATGTTTTCAGGTTTCTCGCGAGCAGATCCTGTACCCAGTGCAACACCGACAAGGATTTCAGCCCCCATCTCTTGCAAGGTAGAGATGGGGACGTTTTCGACAATCCCTCCATCCACTAAGAGTCTGTCACCTAATTCAATGGGATTAAAGATGCCAGGGACGCAAGTGCTGGCCATGACAGCTTTGGATATGCTTCCTTTCCTCAGGATGACCTTATCCCCGTTGTAGATATCTGTGGCGACCATGGCGAGAGGAATGTCTGCTTGGTCAAAACTCACCTCTCCTAAAGTTTCCTCGATTAGATCGCCCAATTTCTTATTGGTGAGGATCCCGAATTGGGAAAGGGATATCTCTGAAGCGTTGAGCCAATTTAAATCTTTGGTGATGGTTTCGATATCCTGCCAATTCTTTCCGAAGGCGTAAAACACTGAGATGAGCGCTCCAATGCTAGTCCCTGCGATATAGCGGATCGGGATATCCAATTCCTCAATAGCTCTCAATACACCAATGTGGGCAGCGCCCAATACCCCTCCACCCCCCAGCGCCAGTCCTATCTTTGTGTCTTTCCTTATGGATTCCATGTCCTATGAAACTTTCTCCCTTTCCCCGGCTCTGCTCTGACCAGCTTTCAGATGATCTTTAGAAAACGCTTGTATCATGCACTCTATTATCTGCCTTGAGACCCTGTTTTATGTATGTTTCGAAGATTAGATCATGGCTCGGGGTGGCTTATCTCTTGTTTGTGTCCTACACAGGGATAATGTGGACCCACTGATTGAATACTACTATAGATTTTAGAGATCCATTAGGCACTTTTCCCCGAATTTGCGTTGTCGAGCTTGGGAGCCTTGCTGGGTTTGAAATCGTAAGAGGATCGGTCATTATCGGTTGCAGGTGGATTCTTTTATAGATGAGGGATTTCCAGAAGAGGATGCTACAATGGTACGTACCTGTTGGAATACCTTTTCGAACCAACGAGAATGAAATGGCATTCTAACCTTTTTGTTTAAGGGGATTTTTCAGAGGATAGTCAAGAGCGAGAGATATTTACAGGAGTGGAGGGTTTATTGATGATGGAGTATTTAGAAGTGTTCGGGGAACGCGTTCCCAAAATCGGTCTGGGGACATGGAAAATGCACGGGTCAAGCTGCCGCAGGAGCGTGCGAATCGCGCTGGACATGGGCTACCGGCATATTGATACCGCGGAGTTGTATAACAATGAAAGGGAAGTAGGGCGAGCCATTAGGGATTCTGGTGTGGATAGGGAAGACATTTTCCTGGTCTCCAAAGCCTGGAGCAATCACCTGGAGAAAGAATCGATCCAAAAGGCTTGCGAGGACAGCATAGGGAGATTGGGCCTGGAGTATATCGATCTGTACCTTGTTCACCGGCCCAACCCTTCTGTACCCTTACAAGAAACCATCGCTGGATTGGAGGCGCTGATTGAGTCCGATAAAATCCGGGCCATGGGGGTGAGTAATTTCTCGGTATCCCAATTGGATCGGGCCAGGTCCATCGCTTCGGATCCCATCTTCACGAACCAGGTTGAATACCATCCTTTTTACGATCAGGACGAGCTGCTGGCTTATTGCCAGAAACACAAGCTGGCTCTGACAGCGTACAGCCCATTGGATCGGGGGCAGGTCATGCAGAACAGGACCTTGCAAGAAATTGGGGAGCGGTACGACAAGAGCGCGGCTCAGGTGGCTTTGCGCTGGCTGATACAGCAGGAATCCGTGATACCCATCCCCAAAGCATCCTCGGAATCCCATCAACAAGCCAATCTGCAGGTTTTTGATTTTGAGTTGACCGCTGATGAAATGGACCAGATCGCGGATCTCCGTTGATGGGAGGGGATCCCAGCTAATAATCGGATATCGAGTTAGAGAAACCCAAACCCCGTTGTTCTCAACGCGCAGCGGGGTTGTCTGATCCATCATGGGGAAAGCAGAACATCATGCGGTATGAATAGAAGGCATTTAGTACATTCGTCTGGTAAAAACGCTCTCCGGAGGAAGCGGTCTAAAAATAATTTGAGTATGAATCTGGGTTTCCATACAACGCCAAACCTTCATAAAACTTGTCTCCAGGGCTCGTCAATTAGCAGCGGCCGGCTGAAAGAAGGGCAGCAATCCAGCGGGAAGACGCGTTCAGATTGGTTGGGGGTAGCGACATTATGTATAATCAGATCATGGTTTGTTTACACAAAACAGCAGTTTGGGTTGGGAGGACAGCATGATCCCTTGGATTCTTCTCTCATCTTTATTATCCTTACTCGCCTTTTCCGGCACCCAGCGCAAACGTTCTTCCGGATCTCTCGAAGATGCGTTTCACCGTTATGTCCAATCCGTTCAAAAATCAGATCTGGAGGGATTGTTCCAAGGGGTATCAGACCGGGACGCGTTCTGTTTTTTAACGCCAGGAGGAAGGCTGATCGACTCCCGGGAGGATTATTACCGATATCATGAGGATTGGTTCCGTGATGATGATTGGGAGATGCCGATAGACCTGATCTATGTCCATGAAGGGGAAGAGTTCGGGTATACCATCGCTGTCTTCCATTATCGAAGTAAGACAGAGGATGGGGATTGGCAAGTTTTGGATTCCTATTTCACCCTCTTATTTAAAAGGGAGGATGGGGAATGGAAAGCAGTAGCGGATGTATGTACGCCTATCCAGCGATACACCACCAGCGCCGATCAGGATGTCAGATACACCCCGGAGCAAACATATCTTTTCGATATCTTCAATAAAAGGAGGACTGTCCGGAAGTTTGAACCTACCCCCGTACCCCGCGATCACCTCTGGAAGATCCTCGATGCGGCCCGCAAGGCGCCAACCGCTGGGAATCAGCAGCCCTGGATATTTCTTGTCGTCCAAGATAGGAAGAAGATCGATCTCCTGGAGAAAGAAACGCTGAATTGGGTTGTGGATTCATACCGGGAAAACCGCGAACCCAGCCATCAAGAACTGGGTTCTTTCCAGGGAAAAATGGGAGAGGTATTAAGGGGCGTCTTTTCCGCACCCTTATATGTGGCCGTTTTCGTCGATTCCAGCGAGAAGTATCCGGAGTATGTTCTCTATGATGGTACATTGGCTGCGGGGTATTTGATGATCGCTGCCAGGTCCTTGGGATACGGGACGGGATTCTATACCACTTACTTTCCGGAAGAGAAGATTAAAGAATTTTTCAATGTTCCGAATGAATACCAATTGATATGTGTTACGCCCATTGGCATACCGGAAGCTTGGCCGGATTCCCCTAAGAAGAAAGCTTTGGAAGAGATGGTCGTCTTCGACGAATTCGAATCGTAGGTCGGGTTTGTTGGGGAATCTCCTGAAGGATTGAGCTATACCGGTAAGCACTCCATTACCCGATTCGTTCCTTGCCAAGATTTTATCGATCGGCTACTGGGAGACCTGTAAGGATAATCGTGTTTATGTCCGGATATGAAAAATCCGCTCGGTTTTATGACCTTTTCGATATGAAAGAGAATATCCCCTTTTTTTCTCAATATGCCTTAGAAGCAGGTGAGGTGTTGGATATAGGAGCGGGGACAGGGAGAATCGCTGTACCTTTGGCTCGAAAAGGCGTCAAGGTCTATGGCGTGGAGCCCTCCCAAGGGATGTTGGATGTCTTTGAGAGGAAGATTGATAAGGAACCTGGATTGCGCGATTTTATCCATTTCATTAAAGCGGATGCTGCGACTTTCCGCTTTGATCGTCAATTTCCCCTGGCGATCATGTCGGGTTGTTTCGACCACTTGGTAAGGGAGAAAGAAAGAAGAGATGCTTTGCACAATCTTGGAGAACATCTGTGGAGTGGGGGAGCATTTGTGTTTGATGTCTTTCTAGGATTGATGGGGGATCGTCCTCTCTCCCCGGCGGGTGTTCAAAGATTGGGAGAAAAGGAAATCAGGCGTTTTGTGGGCAGCGAGAAGGTCGCCCCTGGCAAACAGGTCACGAAATTGACCTTCGAGGTTTATGAGAAAGGGAAGTTGATAGAGAATGTGGAGGAGCGTTCCTGTGTGGGTGTGGTTAGCCGTCAAGAAATTCACTCATTATTGGCAGAAACAGGCTTTAATATCCAACGGGAATGGGGGGATTATGATTTTATGGACTACGAACCGGATTCTCCTTTGTTGATCGTGGAGTCTGTCAAAATGTAACCCCTTTTTGCAAAGATAGGTCTCGCTGTTTGCTTGCCCTGATTCATTTTGGATGCCCAACAAAGTTGCGGATGATCTATAATAACCTCGGAAAAACGACATCTCCTTCGTTCAAGAAGGATCTCAGCGGTGAGGAGTGTGCTCTCGATAGCAAGTGGATTTCCTCTTCCGGGCTGGGCAATTTTATTTTCGTATAGAAGATAAACCATTTGATGAATGTTATTCACCTTTCCGATCTCCACATCGGGAAATCTGACAATAATCAAAAAGTAGATCGGATTACAACCTGGCTGGTTGATAACCGATCTACCCACAACGCGGATGTCGTCCTCATTACGGGAGATGTGGTGGATGACGGCGCATTATGGCAGTATGAAATTGCCAAAGAGCACGTTGACGAACTGCGGGAAGTGGGTTTCCTCGTTTTATGCACCCCGGGCAACCACGATTACGGCCTTTTTGGGATCATGGAAAGTTGGAGGAGTTTTGGATATTTCAAGGAATACCTTTCGGGGGATATTAAGTACCCCCATTTAAAGGTCATTTCGGCTCAGGCTTTCATCCTCCTGGATTCCATGGAACAAGAAATTGAGAACATTGAATTCTGGGGTTCAGAGGGGATGTTGGGCGAAGATCAGCTTGCCCGGCTGGATCAGATATTGGGTAAGGTGGAGAGAAATGCCGGGGTGGAGAATGTCATCCTTGCCCTTCATCATCATCCCTTTAAGTATAAATTTTACAGTCGTTTGAGGGATGCGGAAGCCTTTTTGGAAGTCATCAGTGAAAAAGGAAGGAGGACATCGCGAGTGGACTGCCTGCTTTTCGGGCACAAACACATTGAACTTCGTTTTAATACACCGCCTCATGATCAAGAATCCCAATTGGGGATCGACCTGATCTACAATGGGGGTTCGACGGTAGAAAGGAACGAAGATGGGAAAATGACCATACCCGTGATCGATCTCAAGGAAATGAGGATCCGGAGGTATAAAGTGCGCTGAGGGTGTTCAGGATGGGATTCCAGAAATACGCAGAAGGCGATTTGGACCAGAGGGTGGAGGGGATGACGATTTTGGAGTGGAGCCATCATTAATTGACCTCCTTCATAAGTCACATGTCCCACATATTCAGCATCTATTAGGGAGAAGACTATGAAATGGATCAGAAGGCTTTTTTGGAACGTAGAACAAAGACGTCCTCGTACCATATGGCGTTTGGTTGGACAGCTCTTGATCCTCATGCCCATCTTGATTATCTTGGAAATCGCCTTTGGAGTTTGCGCTTTCTGGTTTCTGGCCACGCAAACGGGCATTGCCCCGGCGGAAATGTCTGACCCTTCCCAGGTTCAGAGCTATATTATGAACAACCCCTTTCTGCTCATCCTTACCTATGCTGGATTGGCGCCCTCCATGGTGATCAGTATCTGGCTGTCCGGTCGTTTTCTCGACCGCAGGCCTTTTGCTGATTTTGGTTTCCATCTCGATGGGGATTGGTGGGCAGATTTTGGATTTGGGCTTTTCCTGGGCAGTTTTCTGATGGGGATCACCTTTTTGGTGGAGTGGCTGGCTGGCTGGGTTGTTGTCACAGGCACTTTTGAGACCCAGTATCCAGACCTTGGATTTGGACTTGCTTTGATCATCCCTTTGTTCGTTTTTTTGATGGTCGGGTTTTATGAAGAATTATTCAGCAGAGGATACCATCTTAAGAATCTCGCTGAAGGGCTCAACGGGAGGATGATTGGACCCCGCGGAGCGATCCTCATCGCCACCCTGCTCTCCTCCCTTATTTTTGGCGTGCTGCATTCCACCAATCCGAATGCCACCCTCTTCAGCACCCTGAATATATGTATTGCTGGGATTTTGTTATCCACGGGATATATATTAACCGGACAATTGGCCATCCCCATTGGCCTCCACATCACCTGGAATTTCTTCCAGGGGAATGTGTTTGGTTTTCCGGTCAGCGGGGCAAATTTCCGCTCTGCAACCTTTATCGCCATCCAGCAGAAAGGGCCTGATCAATGGACAGGAGGTGCCTTCGGCCCGGAAGGGGGGGTCTTGGGATTGGGGGCGATGATCTTGGGAATGGTCCTTACTGTATTATGGGTTTGTTGGAGGAAGGGGAAGATGAGCATCTATCTGCCTTTGGCTGAGCCACCCTCCCCTATCAAGGAAGAGGAAGAAACAGTTCATGGATGATCCGCATCGATCTCGAGACATTCAACTCATCCCCGCCAAACGAGAACACATGGCAGTCATGGAGCGCCTTTTCCAACTCTATCTGTACGATTTCAGTCAATATGCGGATCTTGAAGTCAATGACAAGGGGCTTTTTAATTATCCTTCCCTGGACGTGTATTGGCAGGAACCGGACCGTTTTCCTTACTTCATTGAGGTGGATGGGAAATGGGCAGGTTTTATATTGGTCAAGAAGGGGACAGCCCAGGCCGAGGATGAGGAGGTTTTCGATGTCGCGGAATTCTTTATCCTTCGCGGTTATCGGCGACAGGGGGTGGGCACACGGAGCGCTCATATGATATGGGACCGCTATACCGGTAGGTGGGTTGTTCGGGTGATGAAAGTGAACAAGCCTGCGATGCAGTTTTGGGAGCAAGCTGTAGAGAAATATACCGGAGGAGATTTCCGAAAGCAGCAGGTCACGCGGGATGACTACAGCTGGCTGGTTTTTCATTTTTCAAGTGGGTAAAGATGAAATGCAAAGGCTCATAAGAGAGATGTTGGTGCGTTGATTTTTGTTTGTTATGGTTCTGGTCATTAACATGATTCGCATGTGAGAGTGTCCATACACTGAGGATTGTCTTTTTCCCCCTAACAGATGAAAGGATGATTTTTCAGCGATTCCTGCGGATTGTATTTAGGAATTACCCAGTATAACTCATGTATTGGTGAAGGATGGAGCGTTCGCGGATTAACATGGGTTAACGTTTACAGTTTTTTTATGGTGATATGAAGCTTTAGAATATATTTCTTGCGGCGGGTTTGACAGCTGTGGCGACAGGTTTGGGTGCACTTCCATTCCTGTACACCAGGTGCATCAGCCGGAGGTGGTTGAGCATTTTCACCAGTTTGCCCCAGCCTTTGATGGCTATTCCCGCATTTTTATTCGTGCTGGTCTTTGAGCCATTTCTGCCCATAGGGCTGGGATTGGCAGCGGGGGCGATGATCTGGATGGTTTTTGCGGAGCTGCTTCCCGATGCCTTGGAAGACGCGTCCGGACCGGAAATCAGCTTTGCTGTAACGGTAGCTTTTATTGCTTTTACTGGTCTTCCAAGAATTTGTGCTTCATTATTAATGAGATCGGAATTAGATTATGGGCAGAGCTGGTTGGTGTCAGCTTTCCGCTGTGGTATATTCAAATCGGGAGGGTTTAAAAGCAATTGATGATATTCCCGGTATTAATCGATTTTGATAGGAGATGTGAGTGATGAAGGCAATCCAATGGGCTTGGCGCGGGGCTGTCTTATTGGTTCTGATCGTTATGGGGGTCCTTCTGGTTATCAGCGTGCAAAAGACGCTTAACGCGCAGCTGGACATCGTGCGCAGCGCTCAAAATGAACTCTCTACCCAAGTGTCCAACCTTCTCCACCCCACACCCACGATCCTCCCCGATCCGGTGACGGTCATTCATGAGGTGCGCTCTTTGGCCCGCCTGGAAACCATGAAATTCAGCGTGGAAAAAATCATCACCGCGGAAACCAGGCAGGGAGCCTTTGAGTGGTTATTGGGGGATAAGCTGATCTTCGTCGCCCATGGTGAGGTGATCGCCGGGGTGGATCTGGACAAACTGGATGCGGATGATTTAAACGTGAAAAAAGGCGTCCTCTATGTCAACCTCCCGGATCCGGAGATCTTTGCTACGGTGATAGACAATGAACAGTCCTATGTGTATGACCGGGATACCGGTCTGTTCACAAAAGGCGAGGTGGATTTGGAGACGGAGGCGCGTCGGGCAGCGGAGCGTGAAATTCGAGAAGGAGCCTTAGAGGATGGTATTTTAGAGCTGGCTGCGCAAAATGCGGAGAGCTTCTTGGACCGTCTCTTCCGGGATTTGGGTTTCCCTGAGGTGATCTTCCAGTAGTTAATCTGAATATCCCCCTGATAAACCCCATTTCATTACTTGCCATGATCGGGACGAAGGAACATAGGAGATCGCATTCCTTGGCAAAGGCGGTATGAGTAAAGCATGGAGAAGAAATATCGGAAGCGCAACCAGTGGTCGTATTACACGATTTTTATTCTCCTTGGTTTGACTGGGGCGGCTTTGGGACCTTCCCTGCCATCTTTGGCGAAAGGGACGGATAGCACTTTAACCGCGATCGGTAATATCTTTCCAGCCCGAGCGGGTGCTTATTTATTTGGTTCTTGGATTGTTGGGCACCTTTATGACCGTTTCCCGGGCAACCTGATTTTGAAAGGGGGGTTGTTCTTGATGGGGGTTACGTTAATATCTGTCCCGCTGATGACTCACTTGGGAGGGCTGGTAGCTGTATTGATGGTCATGGGTTTTGGGATCGGTGTGTTGGATGTCGGTGGGAACACCCTTTTATTGTGGACGAAGTCTCCCCATCCTCAATCTTCGATGAATGCGCTCCATTTTTTCTATGGGTTGGGGTCATTCCTCTCTCCTCTCATCCTGGCAGCTGCCCTTCAATTCGGGGGAGGGATCCAGATCGGGTATTGGGTTTGTGGTGCGCTGACTCTTCCTGTTTTTTATTGATGCTCCATTTGCCCAGTCCCCATCCCCCCCGGGATCCTTTAGTTGAGGAGAATGATCCATTCGTATTCCAGATCAATGAAAAATTCCCATTATTCTTGATCGCAGCCTTCTATTTTCTCTATGTGGGTGTGGAAGTTGGATTTGGGGGGTGGATTTACACTTATGCTGTAAAAACTGACCTGGCTGCCGAAACTACCGCGGCGTTGTTGACATCGATGTTTTGGGACACTTTCACCCTCTCACGCTTGTTCAGCATCCCTTTGGCTGCGAGATTCCGAGCGAATTCCGTGCTCAGCTTGGATTTATTAGGTGCCCTGGTCAGCTTGCTTCTCATCCTGCTCTGGCCGTCTTCCGCATTCGCCTTGTGGACAGGGGCGATTGGCTTGGGATTTGCCATCGCTTCCGCCTTCCCCACCATGCTTACTTTTGCGGATCAACACCTTCATCTCAAAGGAAAGGAGACCAGTTGGTTATTTGTCAGCTCTGGGTTGGGAGCGATGTTCACACCGTGGTTCATGAGCAGATTTGTGGCAGGGACATTTCCGTTGATGATCATGGTCATCCTTCTCGTAGCGCTATTCCTCGCCTGCTTGCTTTATGGCGCGCTCCTGTTCTGGAGTTAAAGGCAGAGAGAGAGGGGGAAATAGCAATCGGTTTCGGTGTAGCCTTGTTGGCTGCTGCGGTGGTCATCCTTTTCTTGGGGTACGGGGATTTCTGGGTTCCTGATGTCCTCATTCAACGTTTGGCAAAATGAAACAAGAGGGGTTGAAAACGTTTTCCCCCTGTCAACTCTTATCAGCGCTGTACCCTATCTTACCCATCCGGGATGATGTACAGTCCCGGATCCTTGAGCACATATATCAAGGCCTGGGGGTTTTCTTCAAGGTACCTATCCAAGTAAGACCCGAAAGCTTGAGCGGGATGATCTGCGCCGGGAAGGGAGTCATAACGATACACATTGCGCAACCTCTCCGGATCCATTTCGCTGAGGATTTTTACCCCCCCATTTCCCAAAGATTTGAGAATCCTCAGGATGTCCACGGGTTTCTGGTTGCCGATCCGAAACGTCTCCACGCTGCATTTATGGTCGATCACCCACTCCAGAGCTTGGCCCACAGGGAGCCCTTGGACGGCTTCCATGGTCTCCCGGTATCCCTCCGACCCTACCCCATCGTAGCAAGGTGCTAAAAGGAGGATGGTCCCTCCGGGTTTGCGGGTGGCATACCAGGCCGCATTGACCCCTTTCCCGGCCTGGAAGAGGTTGATGCCCTGCTCTTTGACCGGGATGATGACCAGGTCACCTGGTTGATCCACTTTGACCACCCTTCTCATCCTCAGCTTATCTTTTACGATTTCATGCAGTTGAAGGATATCCCCCGCATTGAGGTAAGTGATCTCCCCGTGATCGAGGATCACGTCAATGCAAAAGACCGGGACCTGTTTTTGAAGAACCTCAGCCATCTCTTTCATATCTGAGATGACGGGGTTGCCCTGGGTGTTTCCCAACCGGCAGGCGGCTTTGAATCCCAAATTTTTGTCGAACATCTGGGGATGATTCGTGTTCGTCGTGATTCGTCCCGCGATGCCGGGGAAGAGCTGCTTGACGGTGCCTGCGACGCCAGCGAAATAATGGTATTCGGAATCGGTGATGGGGATGATCAAGCTGGATTGGAAGGCGGATCGGTTGACGGTCACCGGTGTCCCTCTGCTGGTTGAGCCCAGAGAGGCCAGATTCCCGGAGTCGTCGTGGATCAGTATCCTCCCTTCCAACCTTTGGAATAATTCCCTTCCTAAGATATCTTCCCGGATTTCCTCCTGGGTCGGGGGGCGGTGGGTGCCGCTGGCGATTAAAAGGCGGATGTCCTGCCTTTTGACATCGCATTCCTTGATGAGGTAATCCAGCACGAGAGGGTGGACCTGCTTGGTGTGGATATTGGGGCGGGTGTTGTCATCCGTCAGCAAGAAGACCTTCTTGCTGAATCCATGGTGATATTTACGGATCATTTCTTTCAGGGGAAGCGATTGGACCGGGTATTCTAATCTCTGGAGAAGTTCTTTTTCCAAAGATCCCACCTCCGATTCTATAGAGGGGGAATCAATCACCCGAACTTTTCCTTTCCCATTGGTTACAGCGTAATGGAGGACGGTGTCCCCGTAGGGGACGCGAATGTGGTCACATTGCATATCTAACTCTCATTCCTTTTTTCTTCTGATCACGGATGATGGTTGTTTCATTCCTGATTGGCTAGTTTTCGAGCCCATGTTTCCGCTTCTCGGAATTCTTCTGGGGTGTTTAGGTTCCAAAAAGTGATATCCAGGGGAACGTGTTCCCTCGTTTCCTCCGGCGAGAGAATTCGGACATCTGCTTGGTCGTGCCAGGAGATCATGCGCCATTGGTCGTCTGCCAGGGCGGACTCGACCAGGGGAAGACAGGTTTGGCGGCGGTATATCGCGTGCAGGGGCTCAAGGCCGTTCTGTGTGCTGGGCAGCACGGCGTCCGCGCTCGTATCCTGAAGGAGATCATGCAGGTGTTGCATCAAAGGAGGGCTGGCAAAGGGCATGTCACAAGCGACCAGACCCACATGGGGATGGGAAGCCGCGGATAAGGCTGTGTAAAGTCCGCCTAAAGCTCCCCGATTGGGGATGATATCCGTTTGAAGGGGAACCCCCAAATATGTATAGTCCTGCTGGTGATTGGTGATGATCAATCGTTCCTCGCCGATCGTGGAAAATTTGTCCAAGAGGTGCTCGATAAGCGGACGATCTAAAAAATTCCGGAGGGCTTTGTCTTCACTCATCCGCGTGGATTCCCCTCCGGCTTGAATGACCATGGTCAACATACCCAGATTATACTCAACAGTATGTATGGTTGGTTAATAAGAAGCTGAGAATGAACCTTGCTCAGGAAGAACCCCGTTCGATCTCCATCCGGACCACATATTGATCGACTCCCCCAAAGCGGTATTTATATCGCTCATCTCCGCGCATGAGATCAACCGCATCCCGCCCCTCTTCGATCGCCCATCGGATCAGGTAACTGAGTAAAACCCATCCCGGGGAAAGGTTTTCAAAAGTAGGATTGATCCCCGAATTGTAGACCCAGAGGTAATTGTCATAATCAAAATTCAGGTAGCCGGCTGCTTTTTTTCCGCCTACGGTGAGGAAAGAGAGCTGAATCCAACCTTCTTTAAACGCGGTGTGGACGATCTTCCGCAGTTGGGATCTCATGATATCTGTCAAGAAATTTGCCTTTTCCGGATGGTAAGCCATTAATGTTAGAAAATCGTCCATCTCTTCGTCTAAGTCCTCTTCCCTTTCCACAACGTAACAGTCTACTGGTAAGAAGTATCCTTCCGCTCGGCGCATTTTTCTCTCGATTTCATGCTGATGCTTGTTTTCCAGCCCGTTGAGATATCTCTCCCAGCTGTCCGGTAAGGTGATGCAGGGCGCAGGTTGGAGGACTTCATCCCTGGTCTCCCATCCCTTTTTGCGAGCAGCCTTTTTCAGTACCGGCAGGGTGGCCGTCTCTTTTTTGAGGTTATAAAGATCCATTTTTTTCCAGCATGAAGAGTGGTTTTCAAGGTAGTCGAACAGGCTTCTGATAAAGGCAGGAGCCAGGTCGGGAGGGACGATCAAATCAAGGTAATCCGAAATCTCATAACTCCCGATGAACATGAGCGTTTTGTCGTGAATGAAAAAAGGAGCGATCCCTTGCAGCTGCCCCGATTGGTCCCGGGCGGTGAGGATGAATAACTCCCCTTCCTCCCATTCTCCCCCTCCCAATGTCTGCCACCAGCAAAAGAGGAACTCATGCCGTAAAAATGGCACGTGACTTGCACTTTTAAAAAGCAGTTGATTCCATTCCCCTTCCATTTGTTGAAAGGATGTTAGGTCGTTAATACATTCCAGTTCCATGAGCTTTCTTACCTTGACCAGAGATGATTTTGAAAACCATTTTACCAGTATAATAAGGGTAAATTGGCTTTTATAGAAAGAGTTAACGGGTTATGGCGAAAACGTTTGATTTAACAATCTTGCCCATCTATGAAGAGGGAGGGGATATCTTCCCAGAAATGCCGGGGTTGCATGTGACCAGTCCGCCGAGGAGGGCAGCCCGGCGGCGGTCATCGGAAAGCTTGATCTTGCACCTCAGCATGGCTGGAAATGCGCCCCTCTCCCCAAAGGCTACCCAACAAGTTCTCAGGAAATTATCGGAAGTGTTTTATAAAACGGAGGGGGCGACCACTTCCGCTTTACGGGAAGTCTCCGAAACGCTGAACCGGTATCTCCATGATCGCAATCTCCGGGGATCAGCCCAGGGTATGCGGGGAATTGGATTATTGACACAAGTTGTTTTGCGATCTGATAAGCTGATCCTCGCCCAGAGTGGGGGGTCTTATATTTACATCATCTCTCCTGACCAGGTGAAAGAGATGCATGATACCGATCTTGCAGGTCCTGGATTGGGAGCGAGCCGGGTGCCGAAGGTGCGCTACTATCAAAAAACGTTGTCCAGCAGTGATTTCGTGATTATTACCCCCCAACCGCCCAGCCCCTGGTCAGAGACGACTTTGAAAAATTTGCATCGTATGAAGATGAAGAGCATCTACCATCGCCTGGTCCACCGCGTGGAGGGTGATCTGAATGCCTTGTTATTGGCTTCCCAAGAGGGGCCCGGGAACATCAAAGTGCTTCGACCCATTTTCGAGGACGAGGAGGAAGGGGAAGGACTGGACAGGGAACTCGTCCATGAAGAAGATCTCCCACCAGAAGAGGAAGAGAAGAAACCGATCTCCCAAGCGCTGAACGCATTGAAGGCTGGGATAGGGGATCAAGGAAGAGTGCCAGAGGCAATTGCTGATCAGGCTGCTCCTTATCTATCTGCGCAGGAGAAAGGGGAGGAGGGGCCAAGTCCCGAAGGGGCGGTAGAAGAGAAGGGACCCAGTTTGATGAGCAAGGTGGCCAGTTGGCCGGTATGGTCGTTTTTGGGGACCATGGCCCGGTCTATTGGAAATGCCCTGCAAGTCCTCTGGGATAACCTCTCCACTTTGTTGGCGCGCATGCTCCCGGACGAAAAATATTTGGATTTCCCTTCCTGGGTCCTGGGCTTAATCGCGGTCATCATCCCGGTGATCATTGTCACTTTTGGGAGCGTGATTTATATCCGGAGGGGTAGGAACAGCCTGTACCAAACGACCTACCAGGAAGCACAGTACCTGTTGGACAAGGCGGAAGGGGCGGAGAATCCGGAAGAACATTATCAGGCCGTATCCGAGGCAATGGAAAAAATTGAACAGGCTCGCCGATACCGGGAAACGGAGGAAGTGGAGGAACTCTTCACACAAATCCGCATGGAATTGGACCGGCTGGATAAAATCACCCGTTTAGAGTTTGAACCCCTGTTCAGTCATGGATTGGGGGCGGATGTGCGTATCTCTGAGATCGTGGTTACCGCCTGGAATGACCTCTACATGTTGAATGAGAACGATGGGACGGTTATTTGGGCGCAGTCCAATGCGGATGGGTATCAGATCAAAGACCAATTCCATTGTGGGCCTATAACCGGTCATAAAACAGTGGGACCTTTGGTGGACATCGTCCCGCTTTCTGCGACCCAAGAAGATGAGGCTGCCATATTAGGGATTGACCGGTCCCATACCATGATCTTCTGTTTTTCGGAGGCTGATGAACCGCCGGTGATGTTCGAGGACACGTCGTACACATTGTCTCGTGGACCGGTAGAAGCCATGACCATCTCCACCAATTCTCCGAGAAATATTTACATCCTGGACCCGGAGAAGAGGGCGATCTGGATCGAATATCAAAGCCAGAATTATCATGAAGGCTCGGAGTATTTTGGGGATATTGACGCTCCCACCATGGAGGATGCCATAGATTTGGCTACCAACGGAAGCGAATTGTATCTCCTCCATGCGGATGGGTATATCAGCAAGTGCGTCAAGGAAAGCCCCCAAGCTGATCCACAATGCAAAACGCCTTTTGAGTATTCAGATCCCCGGGAAATTCATCCTTCAGGGCCCTTCATGGCAGGCGCCCAATTTAACGCCATCAAATTCAAAGGGTCACCCGGGATGGCGATCTACATGTTGGATCCTGAAAGCCAAGCCCTTTATCGTTTCAGCACCCAAATGGAATACCAGCGGCAATTTCGTCCTCTCCAGGGAACGGTTTCTGGTCAGGTGACCGCGTTTGCGGTGACCATGAGCGATCGGGTCTACTTGGCCGCTGAGAACCAGGTCTATACAGCCCAACTTATCCCCTGACATCAATGCGGGCCTTTTAACAAACTCAAGGCTGCGGTTCCCAGCTGCAGCCTTTTTTGTCGGATGATCTTGCTTTGTTCCCTTCTAAAGGGTCAAGTCAGGAACAGTTCCTCCCCGGGTACCTGGAGGGCGACGATGGTGATATTGTCATGTCCACCCCTGTGATTGGATAAATCCACCAGCTTTTCCAGAGCTTGGTCTTTATCGCTCATTTTTTCAAGGATCGCCAAAATCTCCTCGTCGGTCACGAGAGAAGTCAAACCATCACTGCACAGCAAAACGAGATCTTGGGGAATTAACGGCAGGCCTTGATTGGCTTCTGCCTGTTCAGGGGTTTCTGTATCTTCTAAGTACATTCTCAGATCAGGGCGAATGGGGTCCGAGGAGCCGAGATAGCTGCGGATCAGGTTTCTGCGCGGGTGTCCACGCGCTTCTTGGGGGCTGATCATCCCGTTTTCGATGGCTTCCTGGACCCAGGTGTGGTCGATCGTCAACTGGCGGATCTTCCCATCCCGCACCAGATATATCCTCGAGTCACCCATGGAAGCGATGAATAGATGGTAATCAATGATCAGGGCGCAAGTGGTGGTAGACCCCATACCCTTTTTTGATTCGTCCTCCTCAGCGCGCGAGGTGATGGTATGGTTGGCTTCCAAGAGCGCGCTTTTCAAAGTCCAGAGCGGTTGACTCATATCCCCTTTTTTGACCACAGAAACGATCGCGTCTACCGCAAGTTGCGAAGCGATCTCTCCCGCTTTATGCCCTCCCACACCGTCAGCAACGATCGCCAGTAAGATCGGTCCAGTTTCCTCTTCTAATTCGATGGAAGTGACTTCGTACCTATCTTCATTGATCCTCCCAACCGAGCCCGGATCGGTGATGGTGTAGATATTGAGGTAGCTCTCTTGATCTGGCTTCACGAAGTTGTCTCCTCGGTGATGATTATTTCACTCTTCGCACCCGGTCTTGTCAATTCAAAACGAAATCCGATCTTGCCAAAATGGATGATATCTCCATTATGAATGGGGACTTTGTACCCTTGGGGGATTTCCTGAAAGTTGACCCATGTCCCCGACTGAGAGTGTTCATCGGAGAGATGAAATTCTCTGTCAGACTTCCTCGATAAGCGGGCATGGAGATCTGAAACAGAGGGGTGATCAATCAGGGTCGTTACCGCGTGGGGGTCCTTTCCAAAGGAGATCTCCTTTTCAGTGAGGTGCAGTTTTTTGGAAAAAAGCCCTTTCGCTTCCTCATTATATGAGTCTAACACTGCAAAAGCCTTTGTGCGCTCTTTTCCATGAGATTTCTTCGTGCTCAGAAGATGGCCCAGGTGGGATGTTCTCTCTTCTTTGCCCTCTCTGCGCCGAGTCGAAGAAGGTTTTCCTGTTTTTTTAGATGGCACGGCCGGCAGCAATGATCTGGGATGAATGACCCCTTTGGAAATCAGGAATAAAAGCGCGAAAGCCGCCACAAGGATCCCTGCTAAGCTAAGAAACCCCAGAGGATGCTGTTTGAAGATGTTGCCCATGCTGGGTTCAGGTGGATTGACGATGACTTTTACAGGCGTTTGTACGCTGGTTTTACTCAGCCCTAGACTGTCCTCGGCTCGTATGCTGAGGTGGTGGACTTGAGTCCTTTCGTATTGGCTTAAATCCCAGGTGAATTGATCATAAGGCGGGTTTGTATTGACTTGGGTAACTTCCCCGTCCACCTCCAGGCTTGTTTTTTGCAATGGGCGTGGATGCCCATCAGGAAACTCGATGATCACTTCTAAAGGCTGGAGGGAAGGGGTGTATTCTTGAATGGGCGTGTCATCCTGGTCGGGATGGGGATTTTTTCGCTCGATTTCAGAGGGAGGTGTGACCAAGATAGGGTTCGGGGGTTGGACGCTGAAGGCGAGTTCTCTCGAAGTGGTTATTTGCCCTTCACCCGTCTCGATGGATATCTCAAGCTGGTGGGGACCGACTGATCTTATCCCCGATTCATAGGACAATAGATAGGTGCCACGCAGGGAGTTGAAGAGATCTTGGAGGTTCGGCAGCTCTTCCGAACCGGAAAAGGTGAAAAAACTGCCCTTGGTCTCTTGGGCCATCTCTTGCAGTTGTTCCGCGCCTGCTGATGTGAAAAAGTCGGGGGAGGATACCAACAAAGTGAAGATGCGAATGTCTCTCTCCCGTGCGCGGGAAGTGATGCTTTGCAAGGCTGCAACCTCCTCCGGGGTAGGAGGGGGCGTCAATAACAGGACGACGCGTTTCATCCCTCTTTCCGAGAGGGGATCGGAGGCGATATCAATCGCCCGGGCCAGCACATTCAAATTAGAGGAGGTCTCCCGAGGTTGAGGTTGATATCTCTCGAGGGTTTCGAGAATCTCATCTTCCCGGCTGACATGGGTCGTTTCCAAGCCGTCATTGGAGATAATGCTCAGATCATCATTTTTCAAATCTGGGCTTTCAGTGAGCCATTCCATGAAGTGGTTGGACAAGTAATCCCAGCGGGAAGTGCCGGTGATGTCTTGGATGGCGAACGGGGGGGCGGTATTGACTGTAATCACCAACTGGATTCCGGGGGATAACTCATTGAATTCTTTGAGAGATTTTTGGCTGCCATTCTCGATCAGGGTGATCTCGCTGCTGGATAGCCCATGCATGAACGTGCCATCCTGGTGATAGACGTCCAGGTAGGTGGTCACCTCGGGAAATTGGTTATATATGGGCGGGGCAATTTCTGCGTATCCGCCGGATTGTGCTGATGTTGGACTTATCCAGGCCAAGATCAGGCACAACGTGAAAATTAACCTATATACCTTGTCTTTCATAGGTCGAAACTAACATATTTGTTGGTTCTAGCCATTGTACCGCACCCATTTGGGCAAACAACTTACTAATTTCTTAAGTCCGGCCGTCGATTAATCAAAAATGAGCAAAATGATGATTTCCAGTTGGGTATGATAAAATTTGTGGGAGTTAGGCATCCTTTATTATTGAATTTGGAACTTCACTAGAGATGAGTGACATGCAGATGAATGGTGAGTTCATTTTAGCGTCCCAATCCCCTCGGCGGCAGGCATTGTTTGGGCTGATCCAGAAACCTTTTTTTGTATTACCGGCTGAAATCGATGAGAGAAGGGAGGTTGGAGAAAGCCCGGAAGCGTATGTCGTCCGTTTGGCAACGATGAAAGCTGAAAGTGTGGAGAACAGGGTGTCAAATATCGCTTCCCGCCAACTGGTCATACTTGCGGCGGATACTACGGTTGTCGATGAAGGTGAAATCTTGGGAAAACCCGAACACCCGTCGCAGGCCAGGGATATTTTGGAGCAATTACGTGGAAAATCCCATTCAGTTTTTTCCGGTGTCGCTGTACGGAAGCCGTCGGATGGGTTGACATTGACGGAACTCGTCCGAACCGAGGTCACCATGCGCGACTACACTGACGCAGAGATAGATGCTTATATCCAAAGCGGTGATCCATTTGATAAAGCGGGCGCTTACGCCATTCAGAATGAGAAATTTCAACTCGTGAAGTCTTGGGAGGGGTGTTATACCAATGTGATGGGTTTACCTCTTTGCCATGTCGAACGGTTGTTGGTAAAAGTGGGGATTCCTTTGTCCGCCCAGGTTCCCCTTCAATGCCAGGACGCCTTTCATGTCAATTGTCAGATTCCGGAGAAAATAAACACAGCAGAATACGCATCATGAGTGAGTAAGAAGAGGTTTATGAAAAGATCATTTGTTTTCCTGTTTATCCTCATTTTGGCGGTTGGGTGCCACAAAGCGACGACGGAGACCTCCGGTGCTAATACCGCCACACCAACACCTTTGGCGACCATCGCCATTCAGACCACGGAAACGCCCTCTGTTGAGGAATCGGCCCGGGAATTTCTAGAGGCCTGGCGAGCCGAGGATTATCCAGCAATGTATGCATTGTTGGATTCCGATAGCCAGATGAAAATCAGCCAGAGTGAGTTTGGCGAGGTGTACAACCAGGTTGCTGTTGAATTAGCGCTCGAAGATTTGGATTATGAGATCCATTCCACCTATACAGATCCGAAGAGCGCCCAAGTCGCATTTAAAGTGCACTACAACAGCGTATTGATCGACGGTTTAGAGCGAGAAATCATCATGAACCTCAACCTGGAGCAAGGGGAATGGAAAATAAGCTGGTCCAAAACTTTGATCTTCCCCGAATTACAGGGAGACAATTCCTTGATGATGTACCGCCAGGTGCCAGCCAGGGGGAATATTTATGATCAGGAGGGGAGTGTCATCGTCGCTCAGGCGGAAGCGATTTCATTGGGACTCACCCCTGCTCAGATTGACCCGAAGCGGGAAGAGGATATGTTGGAGGAACTCGGTCGTGCCCTGGATATGGAACCGGAAGCGATCAAAACCCAATACGCGGATTACCCACCGGGCTGGCAAGGTTTCGTCCCCTTGGGAGCGGTGGCTGTGGACAAGGAAGGACTGCGCCGGGGTGCGCTGGGTTCCTATATCGATAACGGGCTCATGCTGCGCGAATTCGAGGGGAGGTATTACTTCGATGGCGGGGTGGCTCCCCAGGCCATAGGGTATGTGCGCTGGATCCAAAAAGAAGAGAAAGATTATTACAAGCGTTTGGGGTATTCCGTTGACGAAAAAGTAGGGGCCCAGGGCATTGAGAAGCATGGAGAGCCTTACTTGAGCGGAGAGCGGGGGGGGACATTGTATATCGAGGATGCGGAAGGAAACATCGTCACCCAGCTGGCCAGCTCGGAAGCCAAACCGGCCGACGAAATCTACACTACCTTGGATAAGGAATTTCAACTGGAAGTCCAGGACGCACTGTTTGGATTTAGCGGCGCGGTCGTTGTCTTGGAAATTGATACGGGTCGCGTATTGGCTATGGCCTCCAATCCCAGCTTTGACCCCAACGCGTTCAATACGGACAATTTCAATTCCAGCTACCAGCTCCAGGAGTACTACAGAGCCGACCGGAAATCTCCTTTCTTGAACCGCGCCACGCAGGGCCTTTATCCCCTGGGTTCCGTTTTCAAGATCATCACCATGTCCGCGGCGTTGGAGAGCGGGGAGTATACAGCTTCCAGCATCTATGATTGCGGTTATCACTTCGATGAGCTGGAAGGCGTCCGGCTCCACGATTGGACTTGGGAGCATTACCAGGAGGAACTGGCGGAAGGGGATGATGATCCCCAACAACCCAGCGGCAGATTAGACCTGGTCCAAGGGTTGATGCGCTCCTGCAACCCGTACTTCTGGCATATTGGCTTGGATTTATATAACAAGGGGATGACGGAAGCTATATCGGATATGGCGAAGGGCTTTGGATTGGGTTCCCCGACGGGCATTGAATTTCTGGAAGAGGAAGCGGGGAATATCCCTGTCCCGCAAAACGAGGTGGATGCCACAAATCTGGCCATCGGTCAGGGGAAGACCCAGGTCACCCCTCTCCAGGTCGCGCGCTTCATCGCTGCTTTGGGAAATGGGGGAACATTATATCGCCCGCAGATTGTGGAGAGCATCCGCACCTCGGCAGGGGAAGAGATTTTTTCCTTCGAGTCAGAGGTTGTGGGGGAGCTGCCCATCAGCGAAAGCACGTTGAACACAGTCACCAATGCCATGCGTGAAGTGGTCTACAACTCGCGGGGGACAGCCTATCACCGTTTTGGTGGTTTACGGGATCAAATTCCTTTGGCAGGAAAAACAGGCACAGCGGAATCGGGCTCGGGGGAAGCCCATGCCTGGTTTGCGGGATATACGAATGTTGATAATGAAAACAAACCGGATATTGCTGTAGTGGTCATCGCTGAGAACGCCGGTGAAGGATCTGAAGTTGCCGCGCCCATCTTTCGACGGGTTGTGGAACAGTATTTTAACCAGTACCTGCGGTTGTACCCTTGGGAATCTGAGATTGGCGTCTGGTCAGCTTGGGAACCCACACCAACGCCGAAACCCAAAAAGGAGGATGGATAAAAGTGAGTGAGACCTTCCGGGGACGCGTGATCAAAGCCCAATCCGGGTTTTTCACTGTACAATTGGATGGGGAAACCCTGCGCTGCCAGATCCGGGGGCGCCTTAAACAGGGCAAGAAGATAGGGGATATCGTCGCGGTGGGGGACTGGGTGCAAGTGACCAGGAGTGATGAAGGCGAAGGCATGATCGAGGAGGTCGAACCGCGCCGGAATATGATCTACCGCGTGGACCCCCGCCCGCAGGGAGAATACCAGCAAATCATCATCGCCAATCCGGATGAAGCGGTGTTCGTCTTTTCATGTGCCGAACCCGAACCCCGATTGCGGATGCTGGACCGCTTCCTGGTCATCGCGGAGAGTGAGATGACCCCATCCGTTATCGTGGCCAATAAGATCGACCTCACCGGGATGGGTAAAGCCAAAGAATATTTTCAGCGCTATGAAAAAATTGGATATCCCGTTTTTTACACGTCTGCTGAAACCAAAAAAGGTATTGAAGCCTTACATGACCAGCTGATAAATAAGATCTCCCTCTTTGCGGGGCCCTCCGGGGCGGGAAAGACGAGCATCCTGAATGCCATCCAGCCCGGTTTGGGCTTGGCGGTGCAGGACGTGAGTGAGGCGACCCAGAAAGGGAAGCACACAACAGTGGTCAGAAAGCTGGTCCCTCTTCAAGAGGGGGGGTATGTGGCGGATACGCCGGGTTTGAAGGCCTTGGATTTATGGGACATCGAACCGGAAGAGGTGGATGGTTATTTTCCGGAGCTACGCGCCCTTGTGCCCCATTGCCGTTTCAGCGATTGTACACATTTGCATGAACCGGGTTGTGCGGTGAAGGAAGCTTTAGAAAAGGGGGAAATTCACCCGGAACGATATCAATCTTACGTTCGCATGCGCAAAGTGGAAGAAGACAAGATCCCATGGTTGTGAAGAGACTCTGGTTTTCTTCACTTCTCCTCGCTGGTGTCCTGTTCCTCTTGGGTGCCTGCAGTGTGGAGGAGAAGCCCCAACTGGCAATCCCTGACCAGGCGGCGCCTGAGACACCCACCCCTGTATCCACCGTGAAGCCGAAACCAGCTAAAGTGCTGTCCGTGTGTATGGGACGGGAACCGGATTCTCTATTCATTTATGGCAATAGCTCATCCGCGGCAGAGATCATCCGGCATGCTATCTATGACGGCCCGATCGATACCGTCAATTTTGAACATATCCCCGTGATTTTGGAGCGCATCCCTTCCCGAGAGAATAACGATGTTCAGATAGGTGAAGTGAAGGTTTATCCCGGACAAACGTTGGTGGATCCTTCAGGGAATGTCACTTATCTCTCTGAAGGGGTCCGCTACCGCCCCTCGGGTTGCTTCTCCTCGGATTGTATAAAAACATATGCGGGGCGGGGATCTGCAACCCTGGATCAAGTGATCATTCGTTATCGCCTTAAATCTGGACTCAAATGGTCAGATGGTGAACCACTCACCCCAGAGGACAGCGTGTTTTCCTACCAGGTGGCGAAGGCGGTATACAGCGAATTCGGTCCACCTAAAGTGAGGTATGCAGATACATATCATGTGCTGGATGAACGTGTACTGGAATGGAAGGGAATCCCTGGATATCTGGGCCTTCCATCTTATGCTGATTTCTTTTTCAATCCCCTCCCGGAACATCGCTGGGGTACGATCGACCTTTCCCAGCTGCCAAGGCAGGATCAAGCCCGACGCTTTCCCTTGGGCTGGGGCCCCTTTATCGTGGAGGAATGGATAGATGGGGATCATCTGACGCTCTCCAAAAATGAACATTATTTTCGTCTCTCCGAGGGCATCCCGCATTACGACCAATTGGTTTTTCGGTTTCTTGACGGCGTGGAGGAAGCGTTAAATGCATTTCGGGCGGGGGAATGTGAAGTGGTCGCAGAGGTCCCAGGCTTGGTGGGCGAATTATCCGTTTTGCGGGAAGCTGAAGTAAGAGGCGATTTACACCTCGTCCATCTTTATGGTGGGGCTTGGGAGCAGATCACATTCGGGATCCAGTCTTTGAACCCGGCACGGACTATATTCCGGGATAAAAGGGTAAGGCAAGCAGTGGCCCAATGTATCAACCGCCCGGCGATTGTAGAGGTTCTCCCGGAAGCCCCTCGGGTGGCAGAGAGCTACTTCCCCCACGAACACCCGTCTTTTAATGAAGATATTCCCACCTACCCCTATGATCCCTCAAGGGCGGTGGCCCTTTTGGAGGAAGTGGGCTGGGTGGACCATGACCAGAATCCTGACACACCCCGCCAGGCGGAGAATGTGGAGGGAGTGGAAGACGGGACACCCTTTCAGTTTCAATTCTTGATGGCTCCATCCCAGAAATCGCTCAAAATTGTGGAGATGATTGAAGAGGACCTGGTGGGATGTTCTCTGCAGGTGGATATCACACCTCTCCCCGCTGAGGAATTGCTGGCTCCGGGTCCGGGAGGTCCGGTGTTTGGGAGGGATTTTGACGCAGCTCAATTCGCCTGGACCCCGGGGGGGTGTCAACTCTGTTCCTTGTTTTTACGTTCGGAAATTCCCGGCAGCTATCCAGAGTTCGCCATGGGATGGGGGGGTGCGAACGCGTCTGGGTACGAGAACGAGGAGTTCGATGCTGCCTGCCGAGACAGCCTGTATCTACTGCCTGATCTTGACAAGACCCGTGATGCCCGAGATGAGGCGCAGATGATCTTTGCTGAGGAACTGCCTGTCCTGCCTCTCTACTTCAGGAGGGATGTGCTTCTCCTTAACCAGACCATGGAGGATGTAGAGGATGGCTTTTTCTCCCCACTGTGGAATGTGGAAGATCTGCCGTAAAGATCACATTTCTAAGGCTTATTGATCAGCTCTCTTTAATATCTGTCCGTTTGGGATCCACACTCACTCAAAGCATCCCAGGATAGGCAGGAAGGCATAGGTATGGATTTGTTTTCATTAGATGGGAAAGGATCGATATGTGGGATATTTTCTTAGCAATCTTCATAATAGACAGGGAAAGCTGATCTTTATCATCTCCCAAACCTGAGCTTCATCGTCCCTTGCGGGATGTTCCAGTTTTTCGAATGTAGGGGTGTTACCATGTGGGTGCTCATTCATTAACCTTTCCCATCTCAAGCGTTTTCTCTCTGTTATCCGGAGCAATACTCTTTGAAATATAATTTTAATGTTTCCATTAGGTATTTTTAGGAAATAATCTTGTAAATAAGAGTAATTTTATGGTAAACTAATCACCAGCAGACCTAATCCAACTTCGAGGTATAATATCCATTAAACATATAGAGCATCGACGCAGTGCAAAAAGCTAATGTCGAACAAAACTTATGGTAGAATAAGCGACTACACTTCTTACTGATCATCGTGTACATGTAGGAGTGGTGTTGCTTGTTAAATATTTTCTAAAAGGAGGTGATGTCCGCTCATAAGAAAAAAAGGAAAAACATATGCTGCAAGTCAGTATATGCCCCCCTACTAGAAAAACACATTCTTAGGAGGAGCAAGAGTTATGTATAAAAAGTTAATCACAATTTTTGGTCTGCTAATCGTGGCCAGTTTAGCCTTGGCTGCCTGCCAACCTGAAACGGCTACCCCTGAAAAGGTGGTGGAGACCGTCATCGTCGAGAAAGAGGGCGAGAAGGTGGTGGAGACCGTCGAGGTTGAGAAAGAGGTCGTCGTTGAACCGACCCCTGAGCCCGTAACGCGCCAGGGAGCCTGGCTGGACACGGTCGTGTTCGTTGAGGAGGGCTCCTCAGACACCGCGGTCACCCGCTTGGAGACTGGCGATATCGATGTATATGCCTTCAGTATTTCTGATGCCCCCATTGCAGAGCGCATCTATGAGTCGGATCAGATCGACTACTATACATCATACGGCAGCTACAACGAGCTGACCTTCAACCCCGTTTTGGAGTTTGAAGATGGATCGCTCAACCCCTTTGGTGACCCCCAGATCCGCGAGGCCATGCACTGGCTGATCGACCGAGAATACATCGCCCAAGAGATCGCGGGTGGTATGGCTCGAGCTCGTTGGGTGCCCATCAACTTTGCATCCGCAGACACCGCTCGCGTGGCGGACGTGATCGCCCAGATGGAAATCAAATACGCGTATGACAAAGAGAAGGCACGGGAACAGGTCACCGAACGCATGGAAGCCCTCGGCGCAGAGATGGTGGACGGCGTGTGGCAGTACAATGGTGAACCGGTTGAGATCATCGGACTCATCCGCGTTGAGGATGAGCGCAAGGAAGTTGGCGATTACTTTGCCAACCAGCTTGAAGATCTGGGTTTCACCGTAGTTCGGGATTACAAGACGTCAGCTGAATCTCAGACCTGCTGGGTCAGTCAGCAACCTTCCTCCGGCTGCTTCAGCTACTACACCGGCGGATGGGTTACCACCCAGATCAGCCGCGATGAGGCGGATGCCTTTGCGACCTGGTACACACCTCTCGGATGGGGTATCCCCCTCTGGCAGGCGTACGATCCTTCTGATGAGCTGTATGAAGTCGCCGATGCGCTGCTCAACAGTCAGTTTGACTCCATGGAAGAGCGCAACAACATGATCCGTGAAGCGATGCCCCTCGCGATGGCAGACAATGCGCGCATGTTCTACTTTGACGGCGTGGGCATTGCCCCGATCAGGAGCGAGCTCTCTGTCGCTGCGGACCTTTCCGGCTCCATTTACGGCGCCTCACTGTGGCCGCACACACTGCGGTACAAGGATCGCGTGGGCGGCGAGGCGACCATCGCCATGCCCAGCATGCTGACCGAACCCTGGAACCCCTGGGATGGGTCAAACTGGGTCTACGACATGATGCCCATGCGCGGCGCGAAAGGCGCAGCGGTCTATCCTGACCCCTTCACCGGGTTGTATGTCCCCTGCCGCCTTGAGAGCGCGACCGTTTACGCTCAGGAAGGGCTGCCAATCGGCAAGACCATGGACTGGGTCAGTCTGGAGTTCGTCGACGAGATCACAGTGCCGGCTGATGCTTGGGCGGACTGGGATGCGGAGAATCAGGTCTTTATCACCGCAGAGGAACGCTTCGAAGAACTGCCCACCGTCAAGACCAAAGTGGTCATGGTTTACGAAGAGGATTTCCCCGAGAACACGACCTGGCACGATGGGAGCCCCTTCGATGTGGCCGATATGGTCATGGGCATGATCATGAACTTCGATACAGCCAAGGAAGCCAGCCCTGTGTACAGTGAATCCTATGTACCAGGATTTGATTCCTTCATGTCCACCTTCAAAGGTTGGAGGATCACCTCCACGGATCCGGTCACCGTTGAGTACTACACCGACGCCTTCCAGCTGGATGCGGAAAACAACGTGACCAACTTCCGGGCTGCGTTCCCCAACGAGGGTGGTTTGTATCCTCAGGGCAGCGGTGCTTGGCACAACATCGTCCCCGCCTGGCTTGGTGAGGCGAACGGTGAAATGGCCTTTGGGCCTGACAAAGCAGACAAACTCGAGGTCGACCGCACCAACTACTTGGCCGGACCGACGCTCGAAGCTATGAAAGGGTATCTGGAGACAGCGCTGGCCGACGTCGTGATTCCCTACGAACCCACCCTGGGTGAGTACATCACGGAAGAGGAAGCCGTAGCTCGCTACGAGAACCTCCAGGCCTTCATCGGACGCACGGGTCATATCTACCTGGGGACCGGGGCTTTCTACATCCAGAAGGCCTTTCCCATCGAGGGTACGATCATCTTGCAGCGCAATCCTGACTACCCCGATATGGCGGACCGGTACAGCCGCTTCGCGGAAGCGCCGATCCCCGAAGTCCTGCTGGACGGACCGGGTGAGGTTGCCGCTGGTGACGAGGCTGTCTTCGATGTCTTCGTTGACTTCAAGGGTGAGCCCTATGCCAATGAGGATATTGACATGGTCACCTATCTGGTCTTCGACGCCACCGGCGCGCTGGCCATGAAAGGCGACGCTGAACCTGTTGAGGACGGACTCTTCCAGGTCACACTGGACACATCCGATCTGCCCGCTGGTTCCAGCAAGCTGGCGGTGATTACGGTATCCAAGAGAGCTCTCATACCTGTCAAAGAGGTATTCGAGTTTGTGGTTACTGAGTAACCGTAATTGTCGTGTACGATCTCATCCCGGGGAGGTGCGCGTCATCTCTCCGGGATGTTTTAATAGAAGAGAAGAACGAGGAATACCATGTCTGACGTGACTATTGCTGTAGATGAAGATACCACCCTGGAAGAGGCGAAAGGCAGGGGCACCAGTACGGTAGCCCGCGTGGCCAAATATGCCGCCTTCCGGTTGGTAGTATTGTTTTTCGCGGTGGTTGTCGCCATTTATTTAACGGTCCTGATTGCCAACATGGGGGGGTATGTGGATGAGATCCGGAGGGGGGAGATCCGCAACCAGATATCACTGCAGATTTATATGAGCGATGACCCTGAGCTGAAGAAATTGAGCGCAGCGGAAAAGAAGGAGCTGGTCGACAGACGGGTGGCCATCGAAGAGAAGAGAAGAGGTCTGGATCAACCCTTCATTCTCCGCAGCTTTGCCTTCCTGAAGAACGCCATCACCCTCAACCTGGGGTTTGCGGAAGATATGATCAGCGACAGCGGGTCAAAGCAGGTGAGGTTGATCCTCCTGGAGCGGCTGCCCCCCACGCTGATCCTGTGGGGTGCGGGGAATATCCTGCTCTTTTTCTTTGCTCTTTTCGCAGGCCTGTACCTGTCCCGGAACTATGGCAGCTTCCTGGATAAACTGGTGGTGGCCCTGGCCCCGACCTCCTCGGCCCCGGCCTGGTTTTACGGCCTGTTCCTGATCCTGATCTTCGCCGCCATACTCCAGGTCCTGCCCTTCGGGGGGTTGGTGGATGCGCCCCCGCCCTCCAATAAGCTGCTCTACGGGCTCAGCGTCCTGAAACACCTGATCCTGCCCGTCTCCGCCATTTTCATCAGTTCCATTGCCTACAGCACCTTCAACCGGCGGGTGTTCTTCCTGATTTATTCCCAGGAGGATTACGTGGAGATGGCCAAGGCCAAGGGGGTGCCGGAGAGGACGATTGAGCGCCGCTACATCCTCCGGCCCACCCTGCCGCCCATCATCACCGGGTTCCTCCTCCTGGTCATCGCCATCTGGATGGGGGCCACGATATTAGAAACCGTCTTCAACTGGCCGGGATTGGGGAAGGCGCTGTACCAGGCGATCGGGTTGTTTGACACGCCGGTGATCGTGGGTTCCAACGTCATCTATGCCTACCTGCTGGCGGCGACGGTCTTTTTCTTAGATTTCATTTACGCCTTGGTTGATCCCCGGGTGCGGATTGGGGAGCAAGGAAGGAAAGTATGAAGACACTCCGCGAAATCACACGCTATCCATCTGCTGTCATCGGCGGCATATTGATCGTTCTGCTCGTCGCCTTGTCCATCTATGCGTTGATCACCATACCCTATTCTGAAGCTGTTCGCCTGTGGCGGGGCGGGGAAGATATCTGGTATGACCTCCCCAGGACGGCGGCGCCGGCCTGGTCGAACCTCTTCCGGGATAAGAAGCTCCCCAAGACGATTACCATCAACAGCCAGGATGAAGGGGTGGAGAAGACGGTGGAGAAGGTCTCAGAAAGCCGTACGGAGGTGGATTTCTCTTTCACCTTTGATTACACCTACGGCGCGTTCCCGGACGAGGTGGTCCTCTTCTTTCATTCGCAGTACGATGAGAAAATCCCTTACGTGAATCTGACCTGGATCACACCGGAGAGGGAGGAGATCCGGGTGGGGAGCATGTCCGTGAAAAACGGAACCTCTTACATTTTTTCCCAGGATGAGGTCCTCTTCCGGCGGTTGGGAAGGAACCTCCGCCCCCATGAAGCCTTGTTCGTTGAGGACCCCAAAGCGGAGAACCCGGAAATTCGCAAAGGCACCTACACCCTTCAAGTGGATGGGTCTGTATTTGAACCGGATGCGACGTTGGATGCAGAACTGGTGGTTTATGGAGATGTCTATGGGATCGCGGGGACGGACCACAGGCGCCGCGACCTGACTGTGGCCCTGCTGTGGGGCACGCCGGTGGCGCTCATGTTCGGGCTGCTGGCGGCGGTGTTCACGAGCGTCACAACCATGGTCATCGCTGCCGTCGGGACCTGGTACGGAGGATGGGTGGACAGCCTTATCCAGCGCATTACGGAGATCAACATGATCATCCCTGTGCTCCCCATCCTGATCATGATCGGCACCTTTTACTCCCGGAGCATCTGGGTCATGCTGGGTGTCCTGATCCTTCTTTACATCTTCGGTGGGGGGATTAAGAGCTACCGGGCCATCTTCCTGCAGGTCAAGGAGTCCGGGTACATCGAGGCTGCCCAGGCATATGGAGCCACGAATGTACGGGTCATCGCCCGTTACCTGATCCCGCGCATCGTCCCCACCTTGATCCCCAGTTTGGTGACATACATTCCCACTTTTGTGTTTTACGAAGCAGCCCTCAACGTGCTGGGATTGGGTGACCCCACTCTCCCCACCTGGGGCAAGGTGATCAATGACGCCTATACCAATGGCGCTCTGCACAATGGCCAGTATTACTGGATCTTGGAACCCTCCATCCTGCTGATGGTCACCGGGCTGGCTTTTTCCCTGTTCGGTTTTGCCCTGGACAGAATATTTAATCCCAGATTGAGAGGTATGTAATCTAAATGCCAGAAAACAACAAATTGTTACGCGTCGAGAATCTGAAATTGTACTTCAGCACCACCATGGGGGCTGTTCAAGCGGTCGATGACGTGGACCTTGAACTTGGTTACAATGAAGCGATCGTGATTTTAGGAGAATCCGGTTGTGGCAAGACGTCTTTCGCCAGGGGTGTCCTGCGTTTGCTCCCCCGTAACGTGGAAACCTACTCCGGTCATGTCTACCTGGATAACATCGATGTCATGAAATTGGGAGATGAACAATTCCGGAGGGATGTACGCTGGATGCAAATGTCCATGGTCCCCCAAGCGGCGATGAACGCTCTGAACCCGGTCCTCAAGATTGGAGATCAAGTGGCGGAACCGCTCATCACCCATCATTCGATGGAGAAGGAGCAGGCTTGGGAAAAAGCCCGGGAGATGGTGGAACGGGTGGGTGTACCGGGCGATTTCCTGGATCGCTACGCATTTGAGTTGAGCGGCGGCATGCGCCAGCGGGTGATCCTGGCCATGGCTTTGGTGACTACCCCGCTGCTGGTCTTCTTGGATGAGCCCACCTCGGCTTTGGATGTCTTGACTCAGGCAAACATCTTCAATGTTCTCAAACGTCTCAAGAAAGAATTGAACGTAAGCTTCATCCTGATCACCCACGACGTGGCCACTTCCAGTGAATTGGCGGATCGAGTAGCGGTGATGTATGCAGGACAAATCGTGGAAGTGGGTCATGCCAGCACGTTCTTCGAAGCCCCTCTCCATCCCTACTCAGAGTTGTTGATGAACAGCGTGCCAAAGTTAAAAGTGAGGGAGGAACCCACCTTCATCACCGGGCACCCTCCGTCCCTCCTTGGGCCGCCCACAGGCTGTCGGTTTGCGGAACGATGCCCGAAACGCTTTGAAAAATGTGAAAAGGAACCCCCTCTGTTCAAAGCCAAGGGACATGATGTAAAATGCTGGTTATATGAGTGAAGAATGAAGATAGGAGCTATCGTCGATGACTGTTGAGTGGAAAGAACAAGAAAGAGGCCAAGAAATCTTGGAAGCGAGAAGTCCCAATGGATCGTTGTTATCAGTCCGTAATTTACATGTCTGGTATGAATTGAAGCGCTGGGGGATGATCCATGCTGGATATGTGAAAGCCGTGGATGGCGTGGATTTTGACCTTCAAGCTGGTGAAGCGATTGGCATTGTGGGGGAGAGCGGCTGTGGGAAAACAACTTTGATGCGCACGATCTTGGGGCTTGTCCAGCCGATCAAAGGTAGTATTGTTTTCAATGGAGGGGATATCAGCAAGCTGGGCGATCAGGAGCTGCAGTTTTACCGCTCTGAGGTCGGGTATGTGCAGCAGGATCCCTATGGCGCGCTGCCGCCTTTTATGGATCTCCAGCAAATCTTGGAAGAACCTATGATCATCCATGGGGTAAAAAGCAAAGAGAAACGGAGGGCGCGCATTGAACGGGTCCTGCGGGAGATCAAGATGACCCCTGTGGAAGATTTCTTGGAAAAGTTCCCTCACATGCTCAGTGGGGGGCAGCAACAGCGTGCTGTGATTGCCCGTGCCATGGTTTTGGAACCGAAGCTGCTTGTGGCTGACGAACCGGTATCCATGCTGGATGCTTCAGTACGGGTCGAGATCCTGCGGTTGATGCAGGACTTACAAGCCTCCCACAACCTGGCTGTCCTCTATATTACCCATGACCTTTCCACGGTGCGCTATTTTACGGAGCGCATCTTCGTGATGTACGCTGGGAAAATGGTCGAGAAAGCAGAAGTTGATGACCTCCTTGATGATCCCCAGCACCCCTACACACAAGCCTTGCTGACGGCGACTCCTGACCCGGATTATCAAAATGCGCTCACTTATAAAGAGGTACCTCCCGGAGAACCTCCCAGTTTGGTGAATCCTCCTTCGGGATGCCGGTATCACCCCCGGTGCCCGCACATGATCGAAGGTTTATGTGACATAGAAGATCCACCTAAATTTGAACCCACCCCCGGACATTCCAACTGGTGCTGGTTGTATGATGAGGGGCAAAAATGGGCTTAGATATGAGATAGGATGTAGCTATGGTTATTGCTCACCCTAAAAGGATGATTGCGATTGGATTTGTATTAGTCCTTCTCGGCTTTGTGATCCCCTTTCTCATGGTCCTCAAGATCATCGTTTCTACGTTCGCCTTGAACTTCCTTTCCTATGGCGCTTCGATCAGCGGCTTGTTCTTAGGTATCCTAGGATCCGCTGGCTACGTCCAGTTGAAGAAGAAAGAGGATGATTGGCAGGATTGGAGAGAAGGGGAATAATTTCAGGGCCCAATGTATGGTTCTGCGGATTTCAGCCTGGTGAAGGATTGCCAATGAATCAAAGATGAAAATGATAAATATCTTCCTTAATTAGATGGTATTCATCAAGGTAGATTTACGCATGCACCATCAACAATGATGGGGTAACCTCCATCATTGTTTTATTATCTTCAAAGCCTGTGGAGGAGGTTTTCGAAATCGCACTGTTCTGGAATTTGATTACAATACGTTCTAATTGGATATGTGCCGGAGAAGCGCGACATGGACGCCTTGCAAAAAGCAGCCCAAAATATCCAGGAGGGGGATTATGCTTCAGCTCGGAAGATCCTCATCAATTTGTTGCGAGCGAATATAAGATCGGATCAGACCTGGTACCTGCTTAGTTATGCGGTTGAGGGGGTGGAGCATAAAGTTCAAGCTTTGCAGCAGGCGTTGAAAATCAACCCAAAGCACCAAAAGGCCAAGGAAAGGTTGCGAACAATTATCCCTGCTGAATCTGGCAGGCAGCCAGTCCTCACTCGAACTTCCGAAAACGAAGTGCTGAAAAGGGCGGCTGCGCATGTAGAGAGGGGGAATTTGGGCACTGCCCGGTCGCTTGCACGCTATGTGCTCCGTGCCAATCAACAGAACGAATATGCCTGGTATTTATTGAGCTTCTGTGTCAGGGAAAGGCATCAACAGATATCTGCCTTGAACCAGGCGTGCCGGACCAACCCCGCTTTTGATCAGGCGCGATCCCGGCTGGAAAGGCTGCAGGCAGAACAACCGGAAGAGGTCGTTAAGGAAAGGGAGGGGGAAGTACAACCCCCGAACAATATCGCACGCATTGCCAAATTCGCATCCATCCGCTTCTTAACCTTGGCGGTCACCGTCGTCATCGGTGTCTTTCTCACCATTTTAATCGTCACCAAAGGGACCGTGATCGAAAGTGAGATAAGGGGAAATCTGTTAAAAGGGTATTTAACAGGGCCTTGGAGCCCTATGAAAACCAGATATTACCAACGCAGTCAAGATTATTCTATGATCTTCGCTGGAGCGGAAAGCGTTTTTAAGAAAATTCTGGTTTTGTTTTCCAAAGGTTTGACCCTGAATTTAGGGAGAACGGATTTCATCACCCACTACACCGGCATAAAGGAAGTGGGGTCAGTGTATGGTCTCATCCTCGAGTTCTTACCCCGGACGTTGATCCTTTTCGGGGCCACGAACGTGCTCCTGTTTCTGATTACCGTCTTCATATCCCTCCGCTTATCGCGCAGGTACGGTCATTGGCTGGACCGATTGATCTCTTTCCTCAATCCCCTTTCCTCCATCCCCAGCTGGGTATACGGCTTGCTGTTGACCGTATTCTTCGTGAACTATTTCCACTTCTTCTCGGGAGGGAGATTGGAATCCTGGCCGACGGAATTCAGTTTCCAGAGCATTCTGACAATCGCGAAGAAGCTTTTAATCCCGGTGCTGGCCATCTTCATCAGCAAATTCTTTCAAAGTGTATATACCTGGCGGACGTTCTTTTTGATCTACTCCACAGAAGATTACGTGGAGATGGCGAAAGCCAAAGGTCTGCCAGCTGCAGGGATCACCCGGCGGTACATCCTCAGGCCCACCTTGCCTATCATCCTGACCCGCTTTTCGATGATCTTGATCAGCATCTGGCAGGAAGCGATCATCATCGAGCTCTTTTTCAACGTCGCAGGAATTGGCCACCTTTTTTATCAGGCTTTGCTTTTATCGGATATGCCGCTGATTGTAGGGCTCGTGGTCACTTTCGCCTATGCAATCGCTGGAAGTGTTTTCTTGCTCGATTTTCTCTATGCGGTCGTGGATCCCCGGGTTCGTGTGGGGTCAGAGCATAGAACAGGCGCAGCGGCATCTCGCAGGCACCCCTTGCATGCCCTCCAGTCTACCCTAGACCGGGTCCGGAAGCGCTTTGAGACCATACGCCGGCGGGGATTTCCCCGTATCTCACTGCAAAGGTGGATAAGATCCATTAACAACCGCCTTCAAAATGTAAAAGATTTGGTGAACCAGGTACGTCAAGGTGTAGGGAACGCATTCAAGCAGATCCTGCGGTATCCATCCGCAGTGGTGGGATTGAGCATCATTTCCTTGCTCATCCTTGTCTCCATCATTACTGTCATCACCATCCCTTATCCACGAGCTATTGAGATGTGGCGGGATGAAGTGATGTGGGAGGACAATCCGGTCAAAGCGCAACCAGTTTGGGTCAACATTTTCAGATCGAGAAAATTACCTCACACCATTATCATGGACAGCGAAAAGGATGCAGTGGAAAAAACGGTTGAGGTGGTTTCGGATACCAGAAAAGAGATCGGGATGACATTCACGTTTGATTATCCTTATCAGGGGTTTCCAAAAGATATCGTTTTGGATTTGGAAGCGGAGTTTCAGGAAAAGCATCCTTTCATCTCTCTCTACTGGAAGACGCCCCAAGGGAGAGTGAGGGATGTAAAAAGGTTTTCTATTCCCATTCAAGAAACGGTTGTATTTTCAGAGGAAACGAGGCTGAAACGTATATTAGATACGGACGAACCTCAAAAAGCCTTATTCACGGAGTTCTTTCCTGAGTATGATGTTGCCTCTCAAGGCATATATCAGCTTCATATCGATGCGATAGGGTTTGATGAGGATTTTGATCTCGAGGCTAGGTTGGTTGTCTTGGGGCAGGTCCACGGTCTGGCGGGGACGGATCACAGAGGTAGAAATCTTGGCCTGGCGCTGCTGTGGGGCATGCCTTTGGCTTTGGGATTCGGGATCATCGCTTCCCTCGCGAATTCATTGATCACCATGGTCATCGCAGCGATAGGGACATGGTTTGGCGGGTGGGTGGATACATTGGTGCAGCGGATCAATGATGTGAATATGATCATCCCCATCTTTCCAGTCTTGCTTATGGTCTATAACTGGTTTTCCAACCGGTTGTGGGTGATTCTGGGTGTTTACATCCTGTTGGGGATTTTTGGGGCGGGAATCAAGACCTACCGCAGCGCCTTTCTGCAGGTCAGGGAGATGCCCTACATCGAGGCTGCTCAATCGTATGGAACCAGCAACTTCCGCCTTGTATTTCTGTATTTGATCCCTCGCGCTGTGTCCATTTTGATTCCCCAATTCATCAATATGGTGCCTGTGATCGTTTTCTTAGAAGCCACGTTGGCGTATCTGAATATGAGCGATCCCCTCCTCCCCACCTGGGGGAAAGTGATCCGGGAGGCCTTCGCGTATGGGGGGTTAAACGGGTATTATTACTGGTGGTTGGAACCCTTTGGATTAATGATCCTCACTGCGGCCGGCTTCCTTCTCTTGGGCTCCTCTCTGGAACGGATATTTGATCCCAAATTGCAAAAGCGATGAGGTCGAAGGTTTCCTTCCATATTTCCCAGATTAACAAGCAGTAACTTGTTTTTAATCATCTGTGAGGCCCGTTCTTTCAGGTTGTCGAGGGGTCTTTCTTCCTCCCCTGCGTGACTTAAAAACTTGTAAGGTCGAAATGACGCTAAGAAAAAATTCAAGTTTGGTCCCGTGCTACAATAGAAATCAATGAGTGAAAAGCAGCGTGTGTTGGTAGTTGATGATCATAAAGAAGTGCGGACCACCTTTCGGGCCAACATTGAGGCCTTGGAAGCGGAGTTAGAGGTTGTCGATGTCCCCTCAGGTGAAGAAGCGATTCTAGAGGCCACTGGCGATCCTGTGGATCTGATGGTCGCTGACGTCGGTCTCCCCGGCCTATCTGGTTTGGAATTATTGGAAAAGATCAAGACCCACAATCCGGAGGTTAAGGTCATCTTGATCACCGGATTGGAGGATGAAGATATCCGGCAAAAAGTAGCCGATGCTGGCACCGACGCATTTTTCATCAAGCCGGTCAAAATCCCGGATTTCTTAAAAGCGATCAAGCGCTGCTTGGGACTAAAGGTTGAAGACCCAGAAGATGAAGAACTGGGACCTTTACAAGTAGAGCTGCTGGGGGAGGAAGTTACAGAACGGGTTGCGGACTTGAGAGGGGAACTCGGGGCAATTTCCGTCGTTATCCTCAGCAAGCATAGAAAAATCGTCGCCAAATCCGGGGGATTGCCAGATGGGGTTTACGAAACGAATGTCATTCCCCAACTTGTGAACACCTTTCAGAGTGTCAATGAGATCTCTTCATTTTTGGGGTTAGAGCGGCCGAAGAGTCATTGGCATTTCTCCGGCGCAAAATACGATTTGTTTTGGACCCATGTCAGTAAAGATTACGGCATGCTCGTGATCACAAATCCCATTCTCCAAAATACGGATATCACTTGGGTGATGGCCACCCTCGACCTGGCTGCCAAAGAGACCTTGAAGATCATTAATAAATTGGGCGTCACGGAACCTGATGTGAAGGAATCGCAATCAAAAGAGACAAGAGATACCGAGGAAGTGGATTTTGAGAGCTCCTCAAAAGGGGAGACCCAGCGTGATCATCCACAAGAGGAGCCTTCTGAATTCATGAATTTGGATTCGGAATTGAAGAAGGATGAGGCAGCGACGTTTTGGGAATCCGCCACTTTGGAAGACGACGACCTTGAAAATCCTGATGTCCTCACCTTTGAGGAAGCTCAGAAATTAGGTTTCATCCCGGAAGAGAATGATATGGGGGTATAAGCGGGAAGCCGGTCCAGCTCTTTCTAATGCCATTGTCATTGATTTAAGCTTATGTTACAATTTCCGGGACCTTGGGGAGTGGTGCAATGGTAGCACAGCGGCCTTTGGAGCCGTTAATCCTGGTTCGAGTCCAGGCTCCCCAGCTCAAAGTGTACGCTTATGATCAATCCTGAATTTGAAGATCCACCTCACCGTCGTGACCAATTGGATAGAAGATTGGTTTCTCAGCGAGCATGGTACGGTATCCCTGTACTGATGTTCGCTTTTTTGATGGTCCACTTCAACCCAAGCGGGGCATGTGAATGGGACCATCGCTGAGGAGGAAATGAAAATGAGATGCACTGCTGTCGTTCTTGCAGCTGGAGAAGGGACGCGGATGAAATCCACCACACCAAAGGTGATTCATCCCATTTTAGGCAAACCTATGGCAGGATACGCGCTGGGTGCGGCTAAAACCGTCACCGATTGGAAACCCATTCTGGTCGTGGGGTATAAGGCGGAGGAAGTAAAAGCTGCGTTGGGTGATGAAGCCAGATATGTGATCCAGGAAGAGCTTCTTGGTACAGGACATGCTGTTCAACAAGCAGAAGATATAGTGGATCAAGATTCAGATTTGATCCTGGTTACCAATGCGGATATGCCTTTAGTCCAGCCTGAAACCTTATCAGGGATCATCCAAACGCAATCCAATCATGAAGGACCGATGACCATGTTGACTGTGAACGTCGAGGATCCCCGTGGTTTCGGGAGGGTGATTCGAGGGGAGAATGGGACCGTCGAGGCCATTGTGGAGGAGGCGGATGCCACCGATGAGCAGCTTGAGGTCAAGGAATGCAATGCGGGGATGTATTGTTTTCAGGCGGAATGGCTGTGGGGTGCGCTTCCGAAAATCGAACTCTCGCCCAACGGGGAATATTACCTGACCGACCTGGTGGAAATCGCGGTCCAGGAGGGCCAAAGCGTGCAAGCAGTGGTCGCTGCGGATGCAAAGGAATTGATTGGAGTAAATAATCGGGTTCATCTCGCGGAAGCGACGAAAGGTATGCAAAAGAGAATAAACCGGAAGTGGATGCTTTCTGGCGTGACCATCGTCGATCCGGGGATGACGATTATTGAATCCGGTGTCAAAATAGGGCAAGATACGGTGATAAAGCCGAACACATATTTGGAGGGAGAAACGGTGATTGGTCGGAACTCCCTCATTGGGCCGAATTCGACGTTGAGAAATGCGAGAATAGGGGACCATTGTCAGATCGAATCATCCACTGTGGAGGATGCGATTGTCGAAGATGAGGTGGATATCGGTCCTTACAGCCATTTACGTAAGGGTGCCCATCTCGGTCGGGGCGTGCACATCGGCAATTTCAGCGAGGTCAAAGAGTCCTATCTGGGCGAGGGCACGAAGATGGGCCATTTCTCCTATGTGGGGAATGCGGAAGTTGGAAGAGAGGTCAATATCGGCGCGGGGACCATTACCTGCAATTACGATGGCTCGAAGAAGCACCTGACCAAAATCGGCGATCATGTTTTCTTGGGCAGTGACACCATGCTGGTTGCCCCGGTGGAGGTGGGGGAAGGGGCGCGGACAGGCGCGGGATCCGTGGTCACCAAAGATATCGCCCCCTATACGTTAGCGGTTGGAGTGCCGGCACGGATCGTTCGACAAGTTGGCAAGATGGATTAGGATGGGAAGGGATTGAACATGAATTTGCCTGAGGAAGACAGAGAGAAATTAATCCGGAAAGCGCTGGAGGTCCGCCGGAATGCCTACGCGCCGTACTCCGGCTATCAAGTAGGAGCGGCTTTAATGACGAAGAGGGGGAATATATATACAGGTGCGAATGTGGAGAATGCTGCGTACCCAGCGACCATGTGCGCGGAACGAGTGGCTTTGTTCAGCGCTGTTGCCGCCGGGGAACGCGCATTTGAGGTCCTTGTTGTCGCCACCCGCAATGGGGGGACCCCATGTGGTTCTTGCCGCCAAGCGCTTTCCGAGTTTGGCTTGGATACACAGGTGATCCTTGTGGAGGAAGGAGGGGACATCAAACAGGAAACCACAGTGAGGGAGCTGCTCCCGGGCGCATTTGGCAGCGGGGATTTAGAAGCCTAGGGGGATTACCACTCAGGTTTGGGGGTTGCGACCAGAAGGAGATTCTCCAATATCCACCCTTCTCGACCGTCATCAAGGCGGACGTTGATCCATCTCCGGCCACTATCATCAAGTGTGGTCGTGGGATCGATAATTTCCACCATCGTTCCATTCATGAGCGAGTCGACTCTACTGCTTTCAAGGGAAGGTTCGCTGCGAATGATCGCCCCTAGATAAGGCTCAGCGACCGATATTTCCGCGTAGATCGGGGTCGGTTTTGGGGTGATTGTGCTGGTTGGCGTGGTGGTCGAAGTGGGTGTGGAGGTGGGGACAGTGGGGGTAAGTGTGGCCGTG
>CAYZTL010000006.1:125812-214470 GCA_964481465.1 uncultured Anaerolineales bacterium | reverse complement strand
GGTAGCTACGTCTGGCAAAGATAACCGCTGAAAGCATCTAAGCGGGAAACTTGCCTCAAGATTAGATTCCTCATCCCGTTAAGGGAGTAAGACCGCAGGAAGACTACCTGCTAGATAGGCGGCGTGTGTAAGCACAGCAATGTGTTGAGCTAAGCCGTACTAATGGTCGAGGGCTTAAAACGTGGTGCGGAGAACTCGGTATTTATTCCGAATCTGCTATTCAATGGATATCAAATTTGTGAATCTTGTTCTTGGTGGTTATGGCGGCAAGGGTACACCTGGTTACATCCCGAACCCAGAAGTTAAGCTTGCCAGCGCCGATGGTACTTGAGTGGGTAACCCTCTGGGAGAGTTGGTCACTGCCAAGAACATTTTCTTTTTAATACCCCCTAGTTAAAAACAGGGCTGCTTCCCGAGCAGCCCTGTCATCTGTTAAAGGGAATGGTCAGCGGTAGGAGCCGAGGACTTGCATGTAATTGGCCCGCTCAAAGGCCGCATCCTGGCGGGATTTCTCTTGGCTCATGCTGCCCTGCATCTGCTGGATGGAGTCATATTCATGTTCCTCCATCCACAGCTGGGCTTCCGCCAGCAGCTTGGTGGGATAGCCCATGCCGTGTTTCAGCAGCGCTGAAGTGGACATGGCCACCTTGGCGCCCGCCATCATGGCTTTGATCAGGTCTTCCGCCTGGTGGACGCCTGTGGTCAAGGCGAAGTCGATCTCGATCCGTCCGTAGAGGAGGGCGATCCAGCGCAGAGGCAGGCGCAGTTCATCGGAATCGCTCAAGGTCAATGTGGGCGTGATTTCCAGCTCTTCCAAATCAAAATCCGGTTGGTAGAAGCGGTTGAAAAGCACCACGCCGTCCGCGCCGGCATCTGCCAGGCGCTGGACAAAGTTGGGCAGGGCGGTGAAGAAGGGACTGAGCTTGACGGCGAAGGGAATCTCGATTCCTTCCTGGATGTCCTCCACGAGTTCAATGTAGGCGTCCTCTAACTCCGCGCTGGTCATTTGAATGTCTGTGACCACGTTGTAGAGGTTGAGTTCCAAGGCATCCGCGCCGGCGGCTTCGATCTTCTGAGCGTAATTGATCCACCCCCCCGTGGAAACACCGTTCAGGCTCCCAATGACCGGGACCTGAGCGGTCTCTTTCACCTTTAGAATGCGGTCCACGTACGCGTCCGGACCGATCGCGTACTGACCCACTTCAGGAAGATAGGTCAGCGCCTCTGCAAATTGCTCCCGGTCGCGGCTCAGAAAATGATCCAGTTCCAAACTTTCTTTGATCACCTGCTCCTCGAATAGGGAATGCATCACGATGGCGGACACACCCGCTTCTGAAAGCTCCTGCACTTTTTGGGGGTCTTTGGAGAGTGGAGAGGAGGAGGCAACCAGAGGGTTTTTTAACTCTAAACCTAGGTAGGTGGTCTTTAAATCGGTCATAATTCTCCCTTGACTTTCCGAAAAGAATAAAGATGAGGAGGGCACCCTCCCCATAGCTGGCTTCAGTTACTGGTTTGAGCCGTCTCCGCGGTAGCTGAGGTTGGCCATCTGCTGGTAAAGGGTCCAGCGCTCGTTGATTCCCTCCTGCGCTTTCTGCATTAACCGCTCAGCGCGTTCTTCATTGCTTTGCAGCAGCATCCGGTAGCGGGTCTCATTATAGGCGAACTCGCTAAGGGGGATGCTGGGCGCCCGGGAGTCCAGCTGGAGGGGGTTTTTGCCTTCCTCCGCCAGCCGCGGATCATACCGGTAGAGCGGCCAGAGGCCGGATTTGACGGCCAGGTCGGAGTGCTCCAGGCTCTTTTTCATATCATACCCGTGGGCGATGCAGGGGCTGTAGGCGATGATCAGGGAAGGTCCGTCGTAGGACTCCGCCTCCCGGAAGGCTTTCAACGTCTGGGTGTCGCTGGCGCCCATGGCCACCTGGGCCACGTAGATGTAGCCGTAAGACATGGCCATCATCCCCAGGTCTTTGCGTGGTTCTTCTTTGCCGTTTGCCGCGAACTTGGCCACGGCTGCCATAGGTGTGGCTTTGGAGGATTGGCCGCCGGTGTTGGAATACACCTGGGTGTCCAGGACGAGCACGTTCACGTTCCGCCGGGAGGCCAGGACGTGATCCAGCCCGCCGAAACCGATGTCATACGCCCAACCGTCCCCGCCGATGATCCATACGCTCTTCTTGATCAGCATATCCGCCAGGGTGAGCAGGTCCTCCGCTTTGGGATCGTCGATGTCCTGCAGGCGTTCCTTAAGCGTCTTCACGCGGGCCCTTTGCTCCTGAATGCCGCTCTCATCGGACATGTCCGCCTGAAGCAGTTCTTCAGCCAGGTCTTCCCCGATTTTCCCGGCGAGATTCCTTACCAGTTCGCGGGCGTACTGGTTGTGTTTGTCCACCGTCAAGCGCATGCCCATCCCGAACTCGGCGTTATCCTCAAAAAGGGAATTGTTCCAGGTCGGACCCCGCCCTTCCGCGTTGACCGTGTAGGGGTGAGTGGGCAGGTTGCCGCCGTAGATGCTCGAGCAGCCCGTGGCGTTGGCGATGATCATCCGGTCGCCAAAGAGCTGGGTGGCCAGCTTGACGTAGGGCGTCTCCCCGCAGCCTGCGCAGGCGCCGGAGAACTCAAACAACGGCTGCAGCAGCTGGGCATTCTTGATGGAGTTGGCCTTGATCTTAGTGCGGTCCACATCCGGGATGCTCAAAAAGTATTCCCAATTCTCTGCTTCCTGTTCCCGGAGGGGGGGTTGGGGGGCCATGTTGATCGCCTTGCGGCCCACTTCCGACTTGTCTTTCACCGGGCAGGCTTCCACGCAGACCTCGCAGCCGGTGCACTCTTCCGGCGCGACCTGCAGGGTGTAGAGGGTATCGGGAAATTCCCGGAAACGCGCGTCCGTGGATTTGAAGGCCTCGGGCGCATCCTCCAGGTATTTGGGGTCGTACACCTTCTGGCGGATGACGGCGTGGGGGCAGACCATGACGCATTTTCCGCATTGGATGCACAGGTCCGGCTCCCAGACCGGGATCTCCAGGGCGATATTGCGTTTTTCATATTTCGTGGTCCCTGTGGGGTAAGTCCCGTCTTCAGGGAAGACGCTCACCGGCAGGCTGTCGCCTTCCGCAGCGATGATCGTGCCCAAGACCTCTTTGACAAATTCCGGGGCATCCTCGGTGACCGGAGGACGGCGGGTCTTCTGGCTGGTGACTTTTCGGGGCGGTTCCACGTGGTACAGGTTCTCCAGCGCCGAATCCACGGCAGCGAAGTTTTTCTGCACCACCGCTTCGCCCCGCTTCCCGTAGGACTTGCGAATGGCTTTTTTGATTTCCTCGATGGCCTGATCCCGGGGGAGCACACCGCTGATGGCGAAGAAACAGGTCTGCATGATGGTGTTGATACGCTGCCCCATGCCCGTCTTCTCCGCCACTTCGTAGGCGTCAATGATGTGGAAATCGAGGTCTTTTTCGAGGATGTCCTCTTGGACGGGCTTCGGCAGGTGATCCCATACCTCGTCCGGTCCGTAAATGCTGTTGAGTAAGAAAGTCGCTCCCGGTTTGGCGTATTTAAGCATATCGATTTGCTCGAGGAAGCTGAATTGGTGACAGGCCACAAAATCTGCCTTGTCAATTAAATAGGGAGCGCGGATGGGTTCCGGACCGAACCGCAGGTGGGAGATGGTTTTCGCGCCGGATTTCTTGGAGTCATAAACAAAATATCCCTGGGCGTAATTCTCGGTCTCTTCCCCGATGATCTTGATCGAGTTTTTGTTGGCGCTCACCGTCCCGTCAGCACCCAAACCGAAGAAAAGGGCCCGCAGGGTGTTTTCGTTCGCGATGGAAAAATCCGGATCATAGTTGATGCTGGTGTTCGTCACATCGTCCTTGATGCCGATCGTGAAGTGGTTCTTGGGTTTCTCTTTTTTGAGCTCGTCGTAAAGCCCTTTGACCATGGCCGGGGTGAATTCCTTCGAGGAGAGCCCGTATCGCCCCCCCACGACGGTGGGGGCTTTCGGGAAGGGAGCCATGCCTTCCTCCAGGGCTTCCATGATTGCCGTGACCACGTCTTGATAGAGCGGTTCGCCGGCGGAACCGGGCTCTTTGGTGCGGTCTAGAGTAGCGATCACTTGTGTGCTGGCTGGAAGGGCTTCCATGAGGCCTTTCACGGAGAAGGGACGGTAGAGACGGACCCGGACCACGCCTACTTTCTCTCCCTGATCCTGCAAGTATTTCGCGCTCTCTTCTGCGGTCTCGCCTCCGCAGCCGATGATCGCCAGGACGCGCTCCGCTTCCGGATGGCCGATGTAATCGAAAAGACGATACTGTCGGCCGGTAAGTTTTCCGAATCGATCCATGGTTCCTTGGACGATCTCCGGCGCTGCGTTGTAGTAGGGGTTGACCGTTTCCCGGGCTTGAAAGAAGATGTCCGGGTTTTGGGCTGTGCCCCGGATGACCGGGTCTTCCGGGGTCATACCCCGGGCCCGGTGCTCGTGGACCAACTCATCGTCGATCATCTCCCGAATGGTCTGGTCGGAGATCATCTTGATCTTGTTGATCTCGTGGGAGACCCGGAACCCTTCAAAGAAATGCACGAACGGCACGCGGGATTTAAGGGAAGCGGCTTGGGCGATGAGGGCGAAGTCGTGCGCTTCCTGGATCGATCCGGATCCCAGGAGAGCGAAGCCTGAGGCCCGGGTGGCCATGACATCGGAGTGGTCGCCGAAAATGGACAGGGCTTGGGCGGCGAGGGAGCGGGATGCGACATGGAAAACGGTTGGGGTCAGCTCCCCGGCGATCTTATACATGTTGGGGACCATGAGCATCAGTCCCTGGGACGCAGTGAATGTGGTTGTCAGGGCGCCGGTCTGCAGCGCGCCGTGAATGGCGCCCGCAGCGCCCCCTTCCGCTTGCATTTCAATCACATCCGGCACCGTCCCCCAGATATTAGGCCTCCCTTCTGCAGACCAGGCATCTGCATGTTCTCCCATGGGGGAGGAAGGGGTGATGGGATAGATGGCGATGACTTCATTAGTCTTGTGGGCAATGTAGGCCACGGCCTCATTACCGTCAATCATGCGAATTTCTTGACTCATATCTCTACTCCATAAAATAATGTTCTGAGATTACGAATAATGTGTAAAACCTGGGAGGGTCTATTCCCATGTGGATCTTATCTCTATTATACCCTTTGTGAAAGAAAGGACGAGCCCTACCCCAAACCCTGAGAAATGACGCCTTTTCCATATTTTTCTTGCAGGGCATCCAGGGTTTCTTGCAGTTTTAGGTTCTTTTTTACCGCTGGATCCCAGAGGCTGAGCTGCTGAGCCTGGGTATCCAAGTTGCTCACCCCGACTCCCACCAGGCGGACCAAGTTTCCCTCTTCCCAAACCCCCTCCAAAAGGTCTTCCGCCTGTTGGATGATGACCTCCGGGGCATGGGTGGGGAAATCGAGTGTGTTTTGGCGGGTGAGGGTTTGGAAATCCGACCAGCGAACTTTGATTTGGATCGTCCGGCCTTTGGTTTTGTTCTTCTGCAAACGGCGAGCGACTTTACGAGCCAGGCTGTGGAGTGTTTCCAGGACTTTTCCTTTCTCTCCAATATCCTTACTGAACGTCATTTCGTGGCTGACGGATTTCATGGTCCGTTCGGTGACGATGGGGCGATCATCCTCGCCTTGAGCCCGCTTGTGGAGGTCATAGCCGTGTTTCCCCAATGCCTTCGCGAGTTCCAGGGCAGGAAAACGGGCCAGATCCCCGATGGTCTCGATCTCCAATTTCCCCAAGCGCTCTTTTGTTTTTGGGCCCACCCCCCACAGCATATCCACGGGGAGGGGGTCCAGAAAATCCCCTTCCTCGCCGGGAGGGACGACGGTGATGGCGTTAGGCGGTCGGTCTCCGCTGTGCGAGAGTTTCCCCACATCGGTGGCGATCTTGGCGACCAGTTTGTTGGCCGCGATACCTATGGAGGAGGGGAGGCCGTATTTTTCCTTGATTTGTCGCTGCAGCTCTTCCGCGATCTCTTGGGGAGAGCCCCCGAGCGAGCTGATATCCAGGAAGGCTTCATCAATAGACAGCTGTTCAACCTGATCGGTGAGGTCGTGCAGCAAGCCCATGACTTTTCTGGAGACGAGGTGGTATGCACTGTGGTTGGAGGAGATGATGATCAAATGGGGGCATTTCTGGACCGCTTCTGCCATGGGCATTGCAGAATGAATCCCGTATTTACGGGCAGCGTAGGAGCAGGAGGCGACGACCCCCCGCTGGGATGGATCTCCGCCGACCGCGAACGCTTTTCCGCGCAGGGAAGGATCCCTCCTTTCCTCTACCGCGCAGAAGAAAGCGTCTAAATCCAGGTGGAGGATCATCCGCTCCCTGTCCGAGATCATTTTTTGGATTCCTTTGCATAAGGCTGGCGGAGTTTGACCGGCTCCCTCTTGGCGCGGATGCGGAGGTTGAGCACTTCCACAAAGATCGAAAATCCCATGGCGAAGTAGATGTAACCCTTGGGGATGTGAACGCCTAAGCCTTCAGCGACCAGGGAGAACCCGATCAGCAAGAGGAAACTCAAAGCCAGGATCTTCAAGGTCGGCCGTTCATCGATGAAGTTGCTGATCGGCCCCGCCGCAAAGAGCATGATCCCCACAGCGATCATCACAGCCGCGATCATGATCACCAACTCTTCCGCCATCCCCACCGCTGTGATCACGGAGTCGAGCGAAAAGACGATATCCAGGAGCATGATCTGGAAGATGACTGCGGCCAGGGAGGGCTGCACCTTTTGGGATGCGTGTCCTTCTTCCCCCTCCAATCGCTCGTGGATTTCAAAGGTGCTTTTCCCCAAGAGAAACAAACCTCCCCCCATCATGATCAGGTCCCGCCCCGATATGGTGTGATGGAAGACTTCAAATAAAGGAGCGGTCAATCGCGTTAACCAGGCCATGAAGGATAAAAGGATGATGCGGGTGAGCATGGCCATCATCAGGCCCAGCCGGCGTCCGAGAGCCTCTTGGTCCTCGGGCAACTTCTCAGAGAGGATGGAAATGAAGACGATGTTGTCGATTCCCAGGACAATCTCTAACACAGTGAGGGTGATGAGCGCGATCCATGCTTCCGGTGAAGTGATCCAATCCATGTTTTTTCCTTTTATATGCAGGGGTTGATCTAGCGGTTTTCTATGTATCTTTGGTGCGTATATGTTTGTGATGTGCACCGGATGGTCCAAGTTTCAAATTTTCCCTTAAGGACCCATGCCCATCCGACAGAGGAGTGGTGATCCTCCCGGAAATGTCGTAAGCGGGTGTGAGTCCTTTGTCTTTCAAGGTAGATAAAGCGGGAAGATTTTTGAAGGCGAAAAGCGCTGGAATTATTTTCACAAGGGATAGTATACCAGAAGGGGACAGGCTGTCGTTTCCATCTGGTGAGCTTTTCTGAAGGGGCGGAGAGGGTTTTGATTGCCAGGGGAAAAAGGGAAGGTTGCGTTTTAGTGATGGGGTTGTGATAGTTTGTTACGTAGGGGATTGAGGCATTAAGCTATAGTGGAATCAGGCTCCTGATATTTATATTTCACCCCAGGAGCTATCTCCATGAGATGTCCCCAGCTATCCGGGCGAATGACTGAGTGAGGGTTCAGTTGGCTGGGGACTATCTATTTAATTAGGGTTCTCCCTGCTTGTCTCATTGGATCAACTTGCTGAATCCCCCAGGGGCGGGAAATCTCCCGGGACGAGGGCAAGTGATTACGGGGGAGAAATAGTGCTATAATTTCTAAAAGCCATCATCCGGAAAGGAACTGACTTCGAGGAGTCTGTAGAGATGTACGATCCCGAAGAGCTAGAAGCGTTAAAAAAGAGGTTGGCGCAATGGTGGGAGGAGACTTTGGAACCCACCCTAGAGCGCTTTCCAGAGCGTCGGAAGGAATTCATCACCATATCCTCCGAAAAAATTAGCCGTTTGTATACCCCCCTTGATCTCGCTGATGTGGATTATGAAGAGGAGATCGGCTTTCCGGGTGAATACCCTTTCACGCGCGGGATCCATGCTTCTATGTACCGGGGTAGGGTATGGACGAAACGCATGTTCGCCGGCTTTGGCACAGCGGAGGAGACGAACCAGCGTTTCAAGTACCTTCTGGACCAAGGGCAAACAGGCTTGTCCGTCGCTTTTGACCTGCCGACATTAATGGGATACGATACGGACGCGCCGGAAGCGATTGGAGAGTTTGGGAAGTGTGGGGTAGCGGTCTCCTCGCTGCAGGACATGGAGCGCCTATTCGAAGGCATTCCTCTGAATAAAGTCTCCACCAGCATGACCATCAATTCCCCCGCTGCGATCCTGTGGGCCATGTATATTGTGGCCGCTGAAAAACAGGGAGTGCAGCAAGAAGAATTGAGAGGTACGATCCAGAACGACATCCTCAAGGAATACATCGCGCAGAAAGAATACATTTTCCCCCCCGAACCCTCCATGAGGTTGGTCGTGGATACCATTGAATACGGATCGCGGTATGTTCCCCAGTGGAACACGATTAGCATCTCTGGGTACCACATCCGGGAAGCGGGATCCACGGCAGCGCAAGAGCTGGCCTTTACGTTGGCGGACGGCTTGGAGTATGTGCAGTGGACGTTGGAGCGGGGGTTGGATATCGATGATTTCGCGCCCCGGTTGTCGTTTTTCTTCAACGCCCACAACGACTTCTTTGAGGAGATCGCCAAATACCGTGCTGCGCGCCGCATCTGGGCCCGGGAAATGCGTCACACCTATGGCGCCGAAAATCCACGTTCCTGGTTGATGCGCTTCCACACCCAAACAGCGGGGGTTTCCCTGACCGCCCAACAACCGGAGATCAACATCGTCCGGGTGGCCATTCAAGCCTTAGCTGCGGTCCTGGGAGGAACTCAATCCCTGCACACTAACAGCATGGATGAAGCGCTGGCTTTGCCGACCGAGCATGCGGCGACCATCGCGCTGCGCACCCAGCAGATCTTGGCTGAGGAATCCGGGGTTGCCAATACCGTGGATCCCCTGGGTGGTGCTTATTTCGTGGAAGCACAGACCAAGCGCATTGAAGAACAAGCCTATGATTATTTCGAGCGCATAGAGGAGATGGGGGGTGTGCTGCCCGCCGTTGAAGGGGGGTTTTTCCAGAGCGAGATCGCGGATGCCGCCTATCGCTACCAGCAAGAGATCAACAAAGGTAAACGGAAGGTGATCGGGATCAATGCCTACGAGGCGGAAGAGGAACCGGATGTGCCGATTTTAAAGGTGGATCCGGAAGGATATAAAGCGCAGGTCTCGCGGTTGGAATCCTTGCGAGAGGAAAGGGATCCAGGTCGCGTGGGACAGACACTCGATCGACTGCGCATTGCTTGCCAAGGAAGCGAGAATACCATGCCTTATATCATAGACGCGGTTCGCGCGTACGCCACCTTGGGTGAAATAGTGGATGTGATGAAAGAAGTCTTTGGCACTTACCGTGAGCAGGAATGGGTATAAAGGATGTAAACCGTGATCGAAATGGATTTCAAACCCGTACAAGATCTGACATATGAAGAAGCGCTGGAGGAGTTGGAAGAGATCGTTCGGGAGTTGGAAAGTGGCGAGCGTGATCTGCAAGTCACTTTGAAATATTTCGAACGGGGACAGGAACTCGCCAGTTACTGCCTCTCTCTTTTGGACGAAGCGGAATTGAAAGTGGAAGAGATCATGGAGGACGATGAGGTTGATGCTGCGTGATTTCGTCCAGCTCAATCCCGTTTTGATTTCCGCTCTCATCAGCTGGACCATTGCCCAGACCTTGAAGGTCCTGATCGATTTTTGGGCGAATCGAAAGTGGAATTGGGCCCTTCTCTTTCATGCGGGGGGTATGCCGAGCTCTCATTCAGCGATGGTGAGCGCCACCGCGTACGCCATTGGTTGGTTTTATGGATTTGAGACCCCGCTGTTTGCGTTGGCGACTGTTTTCGGCTTGATCGTCATCTATGATGCTACCGGCATACGCCGCCAGGCCGGCCAGCAGGCAGCCCTGCTGAATACCCTGATAGAAAATTTCTCGAAGGGGAGGGAGGGGCGCCAACGAAAGCTGAGAGAAGTGTTGGGGCATACGCCCGGGGAAGCGGTGACGGGGATGGCCCTGGGGATCAGTATCGCCCAGATTTTATGGTGGATAGGGGGATAATTCATCCACGCCCGCCGTTGCCAAGCAGGAGGCGCTGCGGGCCTTCCGGATCAATTTCCCATGGATAAATGATGTAGGCGTCTGTGATGGCGCCGTAGAAATCAGGTTCGCAGTTCAACAAGTTGCGGTAGGGGTTGTAATGAAGGACGCAGGTAGAAGGTTTCCCCCCGAAAATTTCCGCCTGCTTCTGCACAGCGCGTGTCGATCTGCCCGCTCCCCAGGCGTTGTTGACGACCAATATATTCCGGTCAAGGAGGTTCTCTTCTTCCGGAAAAAGGATGAAATCTGGCCAGGTCAGTAGTTTGGATTTTTCTTGGTCAGGATCAGGGGGAAACTCAACTTGGGCGATGAGTAGATCTTTCAGGCCCATGGCAGAGGCCAACAATCCAGCGGGGATCACACCGCTGGGAGAGATCATGATCATCGCTTCAAATTCAGTTTGGAACTGGTCTATGAGATGGAATACTAACTTACCGACTTCCTCCCAAGAGATGAGCTCTTGTCGAGGTTGATCCATGAATAGGCGCTCCTGATAACGTTGAACCTGGTTTTATTATAGCAATAATGGCTCTTAACAGAGGTGCGAGTTTGTTCTCATCTTCATGACGAGGAAGGGTCCTCGGGAATTTCCTGGGCGGCTTTTTCTAAAACCCGGTACCCTTTTTCCATCAACTCGTCCAGCTTTTTCAATTGTTTGGAATCTGCTTGGATAGAAATGTTCGTGAGGGCCTTTGCCAGAGACGCGCGGATGCCGCTGGCTTGGTGGGACCATGTGGAATCGGCGGAGATCTTTTCCAATCGCAAGAGCAGGGTTTCTGCTTGGGTAAGCTTTACTTTGAGGGATGATTTTGACATGGGGATTGGAAAGTTTGGGTCATGAAGGGGGATGTGGGCTACCTGGGCGGGCAGGTCTGGAACGCGGGGGTCCCATCCACGCCTTTAACCGGACAATATCCTATACACATGGAGCTTTCTGTTTGGATCTTATTTTAACAAATCGTTAAATAATGTTCTATAATTTTAAGGTATCAATATAGAAGGGCTTGAATCATCCAGCATCTTTAATGAGGAGGTATTTGTCATGGCGCAGTTAATCAGTTTTGGAAGCTGTCTTTTGGTGGGGATCCTGTTCTTGGTCGTCATCTTTTTAGCAAGGGGTATTCGGCTCCTGTACGAATACGAGCGAGGCGTGGTCTTTTCCTTGGGGAAATATACCGGGACAAGGGAGCCGGGGTTGAACCTCATCATCCCCATCTATCAAAATATGCAAAAATTGGATATGCGGATTAAAACCGCGGAGATCCCCCGCCAGGAAGTGATGACCAGGGATAACATCCCCATGCTGGTCAATGCCGTGGTGTATTTCAAGGTGGTCAAACCGGCGGATGCCATCATCAAGATCGAAGATTATGCCTTCGCCATCCGCCAGTATACACAGGCGGCGTTGCGGGACGTGATCGGCAACAGTGAGATGGACTTCGTGCTCACGGAGCGGGAGCAGATTGCGGAGAGCATCAAGGAGATCGTCGACTCGGAAACGGATGGATGGGGCATTGACGTGGAGTCGATCAAGATCCAGGAAGTGGAACTGCCTGCGGAGATGAAACGGGCCATGGCCCAACAGGCGGAAGCGGAGCGTGAACGACGCGCGGTGATCATTAACTCCCAGGGTGAACTGGAAGCGTCAAAGAACCTGCAGGAAGCAGCACGGAACCTGGCGGAGAGCGAAGGCGCTATGCACCTGCGGACTTTGCAGACCATTAGGGCAATCGCTGCGGACCCTTCGGAGAAAATTGTGCTTTTCGTCCCGTCCAATATTGGCAGCGTGGTTCAGACTCTGGCGGAAGGGAAAGAAGGATAATGTTCCATGAAAGCCAAGCTTGATGACAAAATACGATACTTGCAGATCGCCTTCAATTATGATCTCCATCTTGTCCGGCGTGTTTTGCCCACCATCCCATTCAGCAAGCGCATCCTGATCGAAGCAGGCACACCGTACATCAAGCGAGAGGGGATGCAGGGAGTTCGGCTGATCAGCCGCAACTGGCGCGGTCATGTGGTTGCGGACATGAAATTGGTGGATGGGGCATTAGGCGAGGTGGACATGGCACGCGCGGCGGGGGCCACGGCGATGACCGTGCTGGGGAGCTCGCCTACAGAAACCTTAGACCTGTTCATTGAGCGCTGCGATGCGTTGGGCATGATCTCCATGATCGATATGCTGGGGGTGAAGGATCCGCTGAAGGTATTGATGAGGTTGCGCGTACCCCCTGATGCGATGGTGCTCCACCGGGGTCGTGACGAAGAGGGCACACGGGGTAAATTGATCCAATACCGGCATATCAACCGCGTGCACAGTAAATTCAATGTGCTTATCTCGGCGGCTGGCGGGGTAGATGTCAAAGAAGCCCGCAGCGCCATTTTCAACGGCGCGAATATCGTCGTCGCCAACCTGGTTCACCCCAGCGACCCGTGGACGGGGATCTCCACGGAGAGCGATGTGGGCGCCATGACCAGAGAGTTCTTGGCCACGATCGAGTGAGTTAAGGCGCTTAGTGTTTCTTGGGTAATAAAGGGAGGGACCGAAGTCTCCAGTCCCTCCCTTTTCGTGAAGTTTATTTCCCCCCGAGAATTATCCAGGCAAGTATCCGATTACTTTGTGTTGATGATGTGGGGGGTGAGCCAGAAGCCGTTGATTTTTTCTAATTGGTATGTGGATCCCATTACCCGCAGGATGAACTGAATCTCCTGGCCAGCGAGTGCAGAAAGATCGACATCTATGTCCGTCACCTTTCCATTGTAGATCTCCTGCCATGTATCCAAAGTTACAATGGGGTCGCTTCCTTTTTGATATTGGAGCTTGAAGATCAGGTTGCACCCTGAGTAATTGTTCAAACATCCCACTGTAGCTCTGAAGTGATCCCCGTCCTGTACTTTATATGGGGGATATTTCCCGGCAATTTTGCCTTCTAGTTTGTTGTTGGGATGGACCCATAAGGCCGGCTCGTCTGATTTTCCTGTTTCAAGGTTGGGTGCTACCAGAAGTTTCATAAACCCTTTGTCATAATTCAGAGCGCTAGGGCATTGTATGGGTTCACTCTCTCCATTCCACCACTGGGCCTGGCACATTTCGATCAGGAAATCATAGGACGCATTAGGGTTGACATTGAGCACTTGAATATTGACATTCAGGGGCTGATCCGCACCGGGTCCGACTCCGAAGAGAACTCCGTCATCCGAACGCAGCATCCACTTTCCCTCATACTCCCCTGGGGTTTTTGGACTGACCATCTTGACGGTCAAATCTATTGATTCGTAGATGTATACCTTCGAAGGTAGAGGGATGACCGTTTTCTCAGTCATCGCTGTTCCCCCGACGAAGACCAAATCATATTCTTTGTTCCAGGCGGTTTTCCCGATATTTCTTATTCGCCACGTTTTCTCAAAACTCTGTTTGGGCGCGAAATAGGTCCCGTCGGGGACGTCGATATCCTTGACGAATTTCGCCCAATCCACAGGTTCAGGGGTGGGGGTCGCGGTGGGGGTGGCAGTTGCGGTTGGCTCTGGCGTAGCGGTAGGCGTTTCCGTCGGTGAAAGCGTTGCTGTGGGTTCTGGAGTGGACGACGGGGGCACCGTGGCAGTTTCGGTGGGGATGACAACGGCAGTCTCGTTCTCAGGAATCCAGGGTGTATTGGTCGCCGGGAGGATCACAACGTTAGAGGAGGATCCGCGGCTTTCCCTCCACATGGCGCCAAAATAAAAGGCGCCCAGGATGAGGAAGAAAACCAGAGCGACGATAAAGACCGCCACCATGACGTTTATCAGATTGTTGTTTTTCATTGCTTTTGTTTTCATAAAGTACCTTCCTTGTCTGATCCTTGTCGTTAGATCAGATGGACAATGGTGATTTCTTAACTCTTATTATCCCTCTTCCATGTCGTGTCTGTGTGGTAGGGGTGGTGCAATGGTGTCCAAAGTTGTCCTGTAATGTATAAAAAATTCCATAATGCTGCCCATAATACATTCGGCTTTTCTACCTCAGTTGGCGCATATCAAGCCCTGCAGGAAACAGAGAAGGGCCCCCTTCTCTGTTCGAAAAAGAGCTCAGCGGATATCTTCTTCAATGGAACTGATCAGCAGACTACCGTTTTCCTTGACGAAAAGCAGGCGTATATGCCTAGTCATTGACTCGCCGAACTGGAGGTGGACCACCGCGCTGTCCTCTGTAGGGCCAGGGTCAACGCTGAAATCACTGGGGATATCCTGGGCCAGAAGGAAGGGATCAAATCCACCGAGCGTTTCCTTGGAAAGCATCTCGTCCACAGAAGCGATGAAGCCGGATCTTAGGAATTGGCTGTCCCGGTAAGCCCGATCGACGAGGGGATTACGAAATTCACCATCATTTGATTTACTAATGTAGCCAAAATACCAATCGTAATAGGCTTCCACAACCTGTTTAGGTGTGGATTGGGCTGTGAAGACGGTGACAACCGAAGGCCAGAGGAAATAAGCCCCGGTGGACAGCAGTGCCGCGGTAAGAATGATGATGATCGCAATATGGGTTCTTGTTTTCATGATCTGTCTCCTTACCATTTGGCCCCCTTGTTTTTAGGGCCAAAGCATGTCTGAGTATGAATGATGATTAACCATGGTTATTATGGGTGATGGGTGTGGAATGGCTGTTGAAATCATGACTCATTGTGGTAAAAATAATGCAGAACACGTCTAAATTTTGTTACGCTCGTTTCGGGCAGGGAGATTGGGTATGCAAGCGTTATTAATTAGTCCCCATGCCGATGAGGCCTCTGTGTTGACCGTCATCCTTCAAAAAGCGGGATTCAGCGTGCGCTCCATGCGATCCCTATCCCCTTCTACAACCTCATGGCCGGAGCAGCCCACGGATTTCATCCTCATCTCCTCCCAAAGAGAAGGTGAAGATTTTTTGGGACAGATCCGGCAAATCCGGATGCACACCTCGGTTCCCATCATGCTCATTTGTGACCCAAGAACGGAGTCTATGATGGTGGAGCTTTTGGAAGCTGGGGTCGATTTTTTGATCACACGCCCTTATGGCATCCGATATTTGATGGCTCAGATCACTGCCCTCATGCGGCGGACAGCAGGGACATCCTTCTTCCATCTCCCCAAGCTGTCCCAAAGGGATGTCGTCCTTGATCCATCCAATCGCACCGTGAAAGTGGGAGACAGAGAGCCGGTTCACCTCACCCATCTGGAATTTCGCCTCCTGCACACGCTGATCACCCATCCCGGGCAGGTGATCCCTTCTGAAAATATTGTGGAATATGTCTGGGGGTACAGCGGGGAGGGAAACCGCGAATTGGTCCGGGGGCTGGTACAGCGGCTTCGTTCTAAAATGGAACCCGACCCGAGGGATCCTAAATATATTCAAAATGAATTAGGAGTGGGTTATTATTTTGTGGAGGAGTGAGAAGGCAAATGGATGGTGAGGGAGGATACCCTGCCCTCTCTTTAGTTCAAGTTGCCATTTCCTGTGTTCCATTTAAAACTTGGTTGGAACTTGAATTCAATGAAAATTAGACAACCTTCCCGTATAGTGGGGGTACGTCAATGCAATCAGGGAGATATTTGGGATGTCAACGTATTGCCAAACTTGCCATAAGGAAGTACCTTTAACTTACCCGTTACAGGTCGGAAAAATCTTGGAGTGTCCATCCTGCAGGGCTAAGTACGAGGTTGTGTGGCTGTACCCCATTGAATTGGTCCCTTTTCCGAACCCGTTTCCACAGACTGACGAGGACCTTCCCGTCAGAAAGAATAGTTCTGATTAATCATGAAATTGAGGTTGAGGTAGATGGGGAGGGTGCAGGCGATTTTCCCCTCGATCCCACGGATCGAGTTCATGACAACATCCAAAAGTATTTATATATTACGCAAACTATGAGTTGTTCTTGAAGACGATCGTGTTGGGTTCGTCCGTTTCTGTCCCGGGAATTATACCTAACAGGGTTGATTGATCCCCTTTCTTTACCTTCAATCGCGCAAAGGGGTGTTCTCCCTGGTTGGAGTAGGGGATATACTCCTCGATGTCCCATTCGTAATTGACAAGTTCTCTGGTGTAAAACGCCTGGAGTTGATTTAGAGGATGTTGGGTTTGGTGCGTTCCCCAGGCTTCCAGCTCGTGGATGTCGTTGATGATGTTGTTCGGGTCTGCAGGTGTGATACCTGAGGGGAGAGGGATCCCCTCTGGGGTTGTGCTGACTCCCTTGGCCTGGTCGATAAACCGCAGGCTTTTAATCACTTCTGAGACCAAGGGCTCGAAGGATTCCTGATTGATTTTCCAAAGCAGGACCATGAAGGTCAAGACCAGCCATTCACATGGGATGGCTGATATGGAAAGTGGGATGGGATGTCCGGGATCAGGGATTAATACACCGGCAGGCTGTCGTTGATTTCTTTGGCCCAGGCATTGATGCCCCCTTTCAGGTTTTTCACTTTCCGGAAGCCAGCGCCGGTCAGGATTTGCAAGGCGCGGCTGGACCGGGTTCCGGATTTACAGAAGAGCACAATTTCGTCCGCGCTGTCCAGCTCCGACATCCGCGAAGCGAGTTCGCCCATAGGTATGCATTCTGAGCCCTCGATGTGAGAGATTTCCCGTTCATGAGGCTCACGGACATCGATGAGGTGAAGGTCTTCCTCGTTTTCTAATTTCCTTTCCAGTTCGGCGGCCGTGATGTCCCATTTCTCCCCCGCACCGCCTTCCTCATCTTCGTGCGCCGGCATGCCACAGAATTCCTCGTAATCGATGAGTTCCGTGACTTCGGGATGGTCGCCGCACACCTTGCAATCCGGGTTCACCTTTAACTGTACGGTTTCGAAGGACATATCTAAGGCGTCATAAAGGAGTAGTTTCCCGGATAAGGATGTCCCGATCCCCAGGACCAGCTTCAACGCTTCCGTGGCTTGAATGGTACCGATCGTCCCCGGTAAGACGCCCAAGACGCCACCCTCCGCACAGGAGGGGACCAATTCAGGAGGAGGGGGTTCAGGGAAGATGCATCGGTAGCATGGACCCCCGCCCGCATTGAATACGCTGGCCTGCCCATCAAAGCGGAAGATCGAACCGTAGACGTTGGGTTTGCCGGTCAGGACGCAGAGATCATTGACCAGATACCGGGTGGGGAAGTTGTCTGAACAGTCAATGATGATCTCGTATGGTTCGGCGATCTCAAAGGCGTTTTCGGAGGTCATCGGTTCGGAGTACAGATCCACGGTGATTTCTGAGTTGATATCCAGCATCCGATCTCGGGCGGATTTGATTTTTAAGTCCCCCAGCTTGGATTCGCCGTGGATGACCTGCCTTTGGAGGTTGGTAAAGTCCACAGTGTCGTAATCGACGATCCCAATCCGTCCGACGCCGGCTGCTGCCAGGTAAAGGAGGACAGGAGAGCCGAGCCCGCCGCTTCCGACAACCAGGATGGAGGCCGCTTTGAGCTTCTTTTGCCCTTCCAAGCCGACGTCGGGTATGAGCAAATGCCGGGAATAGCGCCGGATCTCTTCTTTGGAAAGTTCAGGAAGTGTACCTTTTTCTTCTGTCATGGTTGAACCCTGTGTTTAACCTCCAGCAATGGAGGGGATGATCTTCAACGTATCATTCTCCTCCAACGGGGTATGGAGACCGTCCAATTGGCGGACATCATCTCCATTTAGAAAGATGTGGATAAAGGGACGCAAATCCCCTTTGTCGGAGTAAAGATGCTTTTTTAAATTCGGGTGCTGCTGCACAGCAAATTTTAGGACCTCATCCACATTCCGGCCTTGCACCTCGATATCGCTCCTCCCGTCTGCGTAAGGACGGAGAGGAGAGGGTATTCGTAAATTGGGCATATGTTTCCTCGTTTGCTTATCAATCAGCCACCAAGCTGAAGGAGGACATCCTAATCGTACCAAAAATGGGGAAAATTGCCCTTCTTCTGCTCAGGAATAGTTCACTCAACAACCTTTTCTTTCTACCACTTTTTCGCAGTGAGAAGCGGGAAAGATCTCCACGGAACCTACCATTTTAAATGGAGTCATGAATTGGGAGACATCTTCCACTTTGTCTGCTTCCAGGATGAGATTGAACGTGTGCTTCCCATCGATGACCGCATCCGCATGGAGTTTAACGCCATACTCTCTCGCATTTTCGGGGGCCAAGTGTTTGAGTAACCTGTTCCCCTTTTCGGGGTTTTGAGCAGGACAGGCCTCTTCGTCGTGCGTGTGTTTGACAAAATAGAGAGCCATAATTTAACCTCACTTTTTATTGTGAAATCACTTTGATGGTTTCTTCTTTGAAACCAGAACGGTCGTCAGAAAGACGCCACGATTTCGAACTGGTGGCTTTTCCATTTTCGATGCTGGTGATTAGATAGGAGTACCAGGGAATGGCGTACTCGCGGTCAAATTCAGAAGGGTGGTCCGGATGATCGGGGTGGGAGTGGAAGATGCCCAGGATGCTCTGGTTGCGTTTCTCCGCTTCTTCCTCCGCGGAGAGCATATCCTCCGCGGTGATCAGGTAGCGATGATGGCGAGCCGACTCTTCCCGGGCATTCGTGAGGGGTAAGATGATCAATACTCGCCTCTGCCCATTCTCCAAGCTGCCTAGTAGCAATCCAGCCCCTTCAGAGGGATAGGCTGCTTCCCCGTGGGCATGGACTTTTTCCAACAACCTTTCCGAGATGATGAGATTCATTTCGCGGTCCATAGCTCCTCATCGCTTAGATACTTAAATCCAGCATCGGGGAAAATGGTCACGATTCCGCCTTCCTCAACTTCTTCCCCCACCCTGAGTGCTGCGGCTGCGGCTGCGCCGGCGGAGATGCCCACGAAGTAGCCCTCTTCTGTGGAAAGCCTGCGCACCATGGAGTATGCTTCCTCCGTACTTACCCTCATGATCCGGTCAGGGGTGGAGGGATCATAGATGCCCGGTTGGATGGCGGAGGGCATGTGTTTCAATCCCTCAACGCCGTGTAACGGGCCGTCGGGGTGGACGCCGATGATCTCGACTTGGTGTTCTCTTTTTCGAAAATACCGCGCTACACCCATTATGGTTCCTGAGGTTCCCAATCCGGCGACGAAATGAGTCATGCGCCCCCCTGTTTGCCGGAAGATTTCCGGACCCGTGGTCTGGTAGTGGGCTTTCCAGTTGGCAGGGTTGTCGTATTGGTTGGCGTAGAAATACCGATCCGGTTCCCGTTCTGACAGTTCTTGGGCTTTTGTGATTGCCCCATCTGTACCCTCTAAGGGGTCGGTGAGAATTAACTCCGCGCCGAGGGCTTGCAGAATCTGGATCCGTTCTTTGCTGGCATTCGAGGGCAGGACGAGGGTGACGGGGATGTCCAGTGCGGCGCCAAAAGTGGCGTAGGCAATGCCCATATTACCAGAAGTGGAATCTAAAAGGCGCTTCCCGCCGGATAAAGCTCCCGATTCTGCCGCTTCCAAGATGATGTTCAGGGCAGGGCGGTCCTTTACCGATCCGCTGGGATTGAACCACTCCGCTTTCGCGTGCAGCCTAACTTGAGGGGGAAGGTGCTTACCGATCTTCTCTAAGGGAAGCAGGGGGGTATTGCCAACCAATCCCGGCAATCCGCCGTTGAGAATCCTGCAGGTTTCTTTTCGCTGTAACGTTTTGATCTGCGTGGACATATTTCACCTGTTAAAAACATAAACGGCCAACAGTACTGTGAGGGCAAATCTGTCATCCAAATACATGCGGAGTCCGTTTCTGCCCAGTCCTATCCGTTGGCCGTTTGGATTATCTGAGCAGAACTACGTCCCCCGCCCCTTACAGGTGCAATTACAGATCATGAAACGCATCTCCATTTTTATGATTTCCTTGACACATATTCTATCGCGGTCTCCTCAAATGTCAAGAGGTAATTCATATTATGTTACATTTAATCAGCTGGGAGAAGCCGAAAGCCCCTTGATCTAGGAAAGGTATGATCTCTATTCCCTCTGACGGGACAGCCGACCTGGATATTACCAAATTCGCCTTCAGGCGATTATTAACTTCCTGTTTCAAGATACGATAGGTCCTTCCTGTTGGCTGGAAAGCAACTATAATGGTTCGTAAGTTGGAGAACACTTTATTGAGGCCGTTCATTTTGTTTTTATCATCTTATTGCTGGTAGAAGGGGTGAAACGGATATGACTTGGTTGGAAGGAGCGATTTTAACCATTGCAGGGTCAAAACCTATCTTACAGGGGTTGGTTGGCGGCCTTTTCATCGCCCTATTAAACGGGATCGGCGCTTTAACTGTGCTTATCTGGCGTAAGCCTTCTCAAAAATTCTTGGACACATCCTTGGGTTTCGCTGCGGGGGTGATGCTGGCAGCCAGCTTCACCAGTTTGATCCTGCCGGGCGTAGAATATGGGGGCATTTTTCCGGTTTTGTTGGGCATGGCCTTGGGCGCTGTGGTTTTGGACCTGGGAGACCGCTATATCCCCCATCTTCACCCGGGGCGGGGCAGAGAAGGACCCGAAGCCAGCCGCCTGCGGGCGGTTTGGCTCTTCATTCTGGCCATCACCCTGCACAACATGCCGGAGGGGTTGGCGGTTGGGGTTGGTTTTGGTTCCGGAAATTTGTCGGATGCCCTCCCCTTAATGCTGGCCATCGGCATCCAGAACATCCCCGAAGGCTTGGCAGTCGCAGTGGCGGCGTTGAATGCCGGGATGGGGACCTATTTCTATGCCGGATTTGTGGGCATTCGAGCCGGTTTGGTGGAAATCCCCCTCACCCTCTTTGGCGTTTGGGCGGTTAGTGTCGCCCGACCTTTACTTCCCTATGCGATGGGGTTTGCAGCCGGTGCCATGTTGTACGTGATCAGCGACGAGATCATCCCCGAAACCCACGGTACCGGTCACGAAAAGCTGGCCACCATGGGCACCATGCTGGGGGTGATCGTTATGCTTTACCTGGATGTCACCCTGGGATAGCGCCCTAAACCCCAGGAAAATAAAACCCCCTAAATGCGTTTTGCGCCTTTAGGGGGTTTGTTTTGAGGTTAGGGGCGGTTAGACATCGAAGTAAAGGTGCATTTCGTAGGGATGAGGTCTGTTCCGGACAGGGGTGCATTCATTTTCTCGTTTATGTTCGATCCAATCCGCGATCAATTCTTCACTGAACACATCTTCTGCAAGCAGAAAGTCATGATCCTCTTCTAGGGCCAGAAGGGCGTCTTCCAGAGAGGAGGGGAGGGGTTGGATAGTCTTCCTCTTTTCCTCAGGCCAGGAGAAGATGTCTTCATCGATGGGACCGAAGCCCAGATCGGTGGGATCCATTTCTTTCTTGATGCCGTCCAAACCCGCTAAAAGCTGGGCCGCCAGGGCGAGATAGGGATTGCTGGTGGCATCAGGCGGCCGGAACTCGATCCGCACGGTCTGGGGCCCTTTGGCGTACTTGGGGATGCGGATGGCTGCGCTGCGGTTCCCCAAAGAGAAAAAGGTGTTGACCGGGGCTTCGAATCCGGGGACCAACCTGCGGTAAGAGTTGGTGCTGGGATTGGTGAGGGCTAAGAGGGCGGGCCCGTGGTGGAGCAGGCCGGCGATGTAGTTTCGGGCCGTTTCGCTGAGGTTGCCGTACCCTTCCGGGTCGTAGAATAGGTTTTCCTCCTCTTGGAACAGCTGCTGGTGGAAATGCATCCCGTTTCCCGCTTCCCCGTAAATAGGTTTGGGCATAAAAGTGACGAATTTGCCATGCAGGGATGCCACCATCTTGGTCGTATATTTAATGAGGGTAATGGCATCCCCGGCTTCGTCCAAACCCAACAAAGGCGTCTCGATTTCCATTTGCCCGAAGCTCCCCACCTCGTGGTGGTGGTATTTGACGGGGATATTCATCTCCTGCAGATGTTGGGTGATTTCTTGGCGGAAGTTGAAATGCTGATCCTTTGGGGGGGAGGCGTGGTAGCCTTCGTGAAGGGGAATGTATGTCCCCCCGCTCCCGCCTTCGAGGCTGGAATATACCGTCTCATGTGAGAGGAATTGGAATCCTGATTGATGCATTTCGTTCTCAATATGAACGTGATCGAAGACGTAGAATTCGAATTCCGGCCCCCATCGGCTCCGGGAAGCAAGCCCAGTGCTTTGCAGGTGGGATTCCGCGCGCCTGGCGATGTTGCGGGGGTCATTGGGGAACACGTCCATGGTGGTGGCGTTGAGGGCATCGCACAGGAAACTGAGCGTGGGCACCTCCCAAAAAGGATCTAAAAAGCCGGTGGAGAGATCGGGGACCATGACCATATCCCCGGCCTTGACGTTTTTCAATCCCACCGCAGATCCATCAAAGCCGATGCCTTCTTCCATTAAGGACGGGCGGAATTGTCCCGCAGGGATGGTGATGTGATGGGAGCGTCCCCACAGGTCACAAAATTTGAGATCGATGGCCTGGATCTCGTGCTCTTCAATATACTGGCGGGCGACGGTGTAGGTTTGAAACATGGGCTTTTCCTATTTTCTGTGCTCCTCTCTCTCTGCCAGGATTTCCTGGATCACCGCCTCTGCCCCCTCGGGCAGCGAGGGCACCTGGTGTTCTTTTAGCAATTCTTTGGCCTGTTCATTGGCCAGCTGGCGGTAGCTCTTTTCTCCATCCTTTTTCCAGTCGTCGTAATTCTGGCGATTGAGGAGTTTTGGGAACCACTGAGCGGTCTTGAAGTGTTGGAAGGTGTGTTTGTCGGCGATGAATCCCCCTCCCGGTTCCGCGCGGGCAATGGCTTCCAGAGCCAAGGTCTCCCGGTCAACGGGGACGCCGCCCATGAATTTCCGGGTCATGCTGATGATCTCATCTGCCATGACCACCATTTCCATAGAAGAGGTGGACCCATATTCGATGTACCCCACGTCATGGACCAGGGTGACGCGATTGAGAAAGGCGGTCATGATCGAAAAGGTGGCCTCGATGGCCGCCTGGGCGTCCACCACTTTGCTGTCCGTCGCTCCCGCGTAGCCCCACACAGGGAGGTTGTAATAACGGGCCAGGGAGGTGTTGGCCGCCATACCTATGCTCCATTCCGGCCCCCCGTAGCTGACGATGGTGGATTTCATATCCAGGGTTGCTGTGTTCATCCCGTATAAAAAGGGCGTCCCGGGGCGGATAAGCTGGGTGATGATCAGGCCGAGGAGGCTTTCCGCGTTCCCGAGGGCGATGGCCCCAGCCAAGGTGACCGGTCCCCCCCCGCCCGGGTTTGTGGAGGGGATATAGGCCACGGGGATGCCCTTCTCAGCGCAGAAGATCATTTTTTGGAGGGATTCCTCGATGATGAACAGGGGCGAGATGGGCTCCGCGTACTGCAAGAGGAAGGGTTTCTCCCGCAAGGCGTCTTCTCCCCCCGCTACAGCGGCCGCAATCCGGTAGATGTCCTTCATATCCTGGATGTCTTTGGCGGTGTACACATTAGGTTTGATCGAGCCGCGCAGCATATGAATGAAGGAGTGAAGGTAAAGATCGTCTGCGGGGACATCGTCAGGATTACTCATGGACATGATGAAGTCTATATTGTCGAGTGCATCACCCAGCCTGGCGAAATTCTCCACATCCTCCGTCGTAGCCCGGCGGCGTTCCCCTGTGTTCAGATCATGGGTATAGATGGTATCTGACCCCGTGCCAAAGAAGACCTTTCCCAGTTCGAGCGGCATGCTCAGGTTCCCTTCCCGGTCGTGCATGGGGATCCGGGCGGGGGCGCGGTCGACGGCATCGGTGACCAGGTTTTCGGGGATTTTCAATCGCCCATCCCCTTCCCAGGCTCCGGCTTCAAGGAGGATCTTTCTTCCTTTGGGATCCTGCATCTTCACGCCGATATCCCTCAGGATTTCCAATGTCGCGTAGTGAATTTCACGGACTTGCTCGTCGGAGAGCATTTCCATCCTGGGAAATTGGGTCGCGATGGGGACTTGTTTTGTCATAAAAATATCTCCTAAAAGTATTACCGCTGGTGTGTGCCTCTTTATAAAAGAGGTCGGGATTGCCTACAAGTGACAAGGCACACCTCCTGGCTGATTTTCTTCCGATGTTGGCAGGAGGTTATCCCTCAGCTAGGTCAGGATTAAGGTCGATTTGAATTGCTCCTTGATCCAGGCCTCGACCTCAGGAGTCAAAGGCGTGGCTTGGTGATTGGCAAGCAGGTCCCGGGCGATGTCCTTGGCTCGCTGCCGGGCGTCTTGCCTGCCATCTTTGTCCCAGGCATCCCGATCTTGACGATCGATGACTTCAGAGGGGAAATAGTGTTCCGTGCGCATGTGCTGGAAGGTATGATCGTCTGCCAGAAAATGGCTTCCCGGACCCACGCGATCAATGACGTCCAGGGCCAGCTTTTCTTGGGTGACTTCGATTCCCTGGACAGCGCGCATAGCCATCCCCAAAATGTCGTTATCGATCACAAACTGCTCGTAGGCTATGGTGGACATGTCTTCCAGCATGCCGGCTGCGTGGTGAATGAAGTTGGCGCCGGCCAGCGCGACTTGAATGACAGACTGCGTTTTCTCAATGCCAGCTTGAATGTCGGGCAGTTTGGATTCCGTCATCCCGGCGCTGTTGTAAATGGGAACGTCGTAGAAGTGGGCCATTTGGGTGATGGCGGCGTTGGCCATGCCCAACTCGATGGAACCGCCCAAGTAGCTTCCCGTGCGCAGGTCCGAGATGGCTGGGATGGGACCGATGATCACCGGGCATCCCGGTGCCGCCAATTGGGTCAGGGCTAACCCGGCCAACTGTTCCGCGTTTAACTGGGCCAGCATCCCGGCCAGGGTGACAGGAGCTGTGGAACCGGCCATAGGTGCAGCGGAGAGGACGACGGGCATGCGCTGGCGGCAGATTTCCAAGAGGAGAGCCGTCACATCGGAAGCGAACATCAAGGGGCTGACCATCCAGCTGGTGATGAAAGAGGCAATGGGGCGTTCCCGCAGCGCTTCCTCTCCGCCCATGATGCGTTCGCACATCCGGATCACATCGCGGATGCCCTGCACGCTATACACCCCTCCCTGGACGTGTTTGGTGGTGTTGGCTACCGCTGCGTAATATTTACTGATTTCGACTTTCTCTTCCGGGATGTCCGTGGGGTAGATGGGGAGCAGGTAAAAGTGAATGTTCTCCAGCGCGTCCACCACGCGAGCCATGTCTGCCACGTCATCCAGCAAGGCGGGACGGATTTCGTCGCTTTCCAGATCCAAGACCTGCAGCGCAGCCCCCCCGGTGCCGATGTGGACCCGTTTGTCTTCCAACACCAAATCATGTTCCGGATCTCGACCGGCAAGCAGGATGCGGGAGGGGGCTTTTTCGACGGTGTCCTCGATCAGAGAAGGGGGTAGACGGACCCGGTTACCGTCAATGTCCGCGCCTGCCTGGTCGAAGAGGGCCACAGCTTCGGGGTGTTCAATTTGGACCCCTGTTCGTTTTAATATAGTTAAAGAGGCTTCATGAATTCGTTTCACCTGGGATTCGGTGAGGGGTTGGTACTGCCCTCCACGCCATCCCTTTCCGGGTCCTGGAATTTGTTTAGCCATAATGTTGTCCTTTTCAAGGGAAAAGATTTAGATAAGCCCTGTTCAATGGATCCGGCTGCGTAGTGGACCAGCCCCGTTTCAGGCCTCAAAGAGGATCACACCGCGAGCGTTCTCCCCCGAAAGCATGTCCTGAAAAGCCTGGTTGATATCCTCCAGGGAGTAGGTTTGAGTGATCAGTTCGTCTAATTTGAGTTTGCCAGCCATGTACAGGTCCAGCAGACGGGGGAAATCACGGCGGGGGTATGAGCTGCCGTAATAACTGCCCACCACCCGTTTCTCCTGGCGGGCTAATATGGCGCCGGGGAAATTCGTGGAGGAGCCCATGGGGGCAATCCCGGTGATGACCAGTGTCCCGCCGGGCCGGACCGCGTCCAAGGCCGTTTCCTGCAGCTCGGGGATTCCAACAGCTTCGAAGACATAGTCTGCGCCGCGTCCCCCTGTCAGCTCCCGGATCCTGTGCACCGGGTCCTCATCCGCCAACACCATATGAGTGGCGCCAAAGGCTTCAGCGAGTTCCATTTTCGCGGGGGCTTTGTCCACGGCGATGATCGTTTCCGCGCCCACCAGGTCCGCTCCTTGGAGGATGTTCAAGCCCACTCCTCCGCAGCCGAAGACAGTCACGCTCTCGCCAGGACGAACTTGCACCGTGTTGGTCACCGCGCCGACGCCGGTGGTCACCGCGCATCCCACCAGGGAGGCCGCCTGAAAGGGGACGTCTTTCCGGATGGGGATGCAGGTCCGTTCCGGGACCACCGACTGCTCCGCGAAGGTGGCCAAACCGGATAGGTGGTAAATTGTATGCCCTTCCCGGGAAAGGCGGGACGTGCCGTCCAGCAGGGTCCCCTCCCAAAGGGGAGTCACCAGGGTTTGGCAGAGCTGGGGCTGGTCGTGCAGGCAGTAATAACAGGTGCCGCAGTTGGGAGCCCAATTCAAGACCACATGATCGCCCACTTCCAGGGATGTGACCCCTTCTCCGACCTCCTGGACAATGCCCGCACCTTCGTGGCCCAGGACGACGGGCAGCGGATGTTTAGTGTCCCCCGTGACCACGTGCCAATCGGAGTGGCAGACGCCGCTGGCGATATTTTGGACGAGGACTTCGCCAGCGTGCGGTTTTTCCAGGTCCACGTCTTGGACTTCTAATGGGGTATTCGGATGGTGTAAAACGGCAGCTTTCATCTTCTCATCACGGCGATTTCTTCTGTGTTGTTCAGAAAGGAAACCGGCCGCTCAACCTTCCGGCGAGCGACCGATTTCTTGGTTACGTTCTGGTTCTACTCCATGATGCATTCATCGACGATGCCTTCCGATTTCAGGAAGTCACAGGCCACATCTCCCGGAGCCTCGTTGTCGATGTCCACCCGTTTGTTGAGTTGCATCATCTTCTCGGTGGTCAGGGCTTTGGCGACTGGGTCTAGGACATCCTCAATTTCTGGATATTCGTCCATGACCTCTTGGCGGACGTTTGGGGCGGGATTGTAGACGGGGAAGAACTGCTTGTCGTCTTCCAGGTTGAAGAACCCGAAGGCTGGGATGCGGCCGTCAGTGGCAAAGCCCATCGCGACCTGGCATTGTCCGTCTTTCAAAGCTTTGTAGGTCAGGCCGGGATCCATGGTCACGACCTCATCTTCGTCGAATTGGAAGCCATAGAGTTTCTCAACCCCTTTGAACCCGTCCGGCCGGGCATAGAATTCCTGGTCGGTGCACAGGCTGGCGTCGCCGCCCCCGTTGATATACGCAGCGAGGTCGGAGATTGATTCGATGCCCAGTTCCTCCCCCTTCACTTGAGTCATCATCAATGTATAGGTGTTGTTGAAGGGCGCCATGGTCAGCCACGCAATGTCATTTCCAGCGTCTTCTGCCTTGACTTTGTCGTAACATTCTTGAGGATCGGTGATCGCTTCCTCATGCTCAAGGTGAGTGATCCAGGCCGTGCCGGTGTATTCCCAGTACATGTCAATGTCACCGTTGCTTAGGGCATCCCGGTTGACGCTGGTGCCACCCAAGTTGGTTTCATCCACGACCTCAAAGCCGGCATCTCGCAGGGCGAGCACAGTCATTTTTCCCAGCAGGATCTGCTCGGTGAACTCCTTCGACCCCACTGTGACAGGCCCCTTTCCGCCGCCACCGCAGGCTGCCAGCAGGGTGGAAAGGATGACAAACATCGCCAATACAAGTTGAAATTTCTTCTTCATGATAGATTATCCTCCTGAATGAATATTTTTGTGAACTCGTTTCGTAACCCGTGATCAGGGACAACGATCTCCACAAGGTTGGGTAAAAGAAATCCAATAGAATCTTTCGTTTCCGGTTTCACCTCCTTCGTGTGTTACAACCGCATCAGTCATTTTACAGTTTGGTAGTTAGCTCAATACACCGTCTACTCTCGCCGGAAGACCAATTGATCCTCGATTTTACCCAGGATCCAATCGACGATCACGGCCATCACCGCGGTGAGGATGGCGCCGACCAGGATCATCCGTTCCCGGCTGAGGGGAATACCGGTGATGATGAAGTTGCCCAAGCCGCCGGCGCCGATGAAGGCGCCCAAGGCAGCTGTGCCGACGTTGATCACCGAGGCGGTGCGGATGCCGGCGAACATGACCGGGAAAGAAAGGGGAAGTTCGATATCAAAGAGGATCTGGCGGTTGGTCATCCCCATCCCCCGGGCGGCTTCGATGACGTCCGGCGAAACTTCGTCGATCCCCGTGGCCGTGTTGCGCACGATAGGCAGGAGAGCGTAGAGCCAGAGGGCGAAGATCGCCGTTGGGGCGCCAATGCCCATGATGCCCATGAAGAGAGCTAAGATGGCGATGCTGGGTACAGATTGCCCGAAGTTCGCTACACCAAGAATGATGTCAGCAAAATCACGGAACCCTTCCCGCGTGATCAGGATGCCAGCAGGGACTGCAGCCAGGATGGCCAGGGCGCTGGAGATCCCGATTAATTTCAAATGCTGGAGGACAGCCGCCCAGACATTGGAGAAACCTTGCACAGGATCGCCAATGATGTTGGCGGACATGGAGCCGGGTTCGATGGTCAGCAGCAGCTGAGTATATACCAGGTAGACGACGATGACCATCAAGATGGGGATCAGGGTCCAGTCGATGATGTCAGAGAAGGTGATCTTGGACCAGAAGCTGGTTTTCTCTTCCATGGTTTAGACCTCCTCTTTTTGCAGGCTTTCGGTGAGCGCTTCCTGGATCATGGCGGTGCTGATGGTGCCCCGGACCCGGTCCCGGTTGTCGACCACGCAGATGGTGCTGTAATCCACCATGAGCATTTCCGAGAGGGCGTCACGCAAATTCATGGTGATGGGCAGGGAGGTGGCGGCTTCGCTGACATATTCATCGATCCAGCCTGATTTCCCTTTCAGGTCTTTGCGGTTGACGTAACCCTGCAGGCGCCGGTCACTGTCCACCACATAGGCATAATCTCGGCCTTTTTCATCCATAATTTGCAGAGCTTCGTCGACGTTCTGCGTGGACTGGAGCAGGAAAGGTTTTTTGTCCATCACTTCCTCGACACGGATCAAGTTGAGCTGCTTCAGGGTCCGGTCCGCACCCACGAAATCCTCGATGAACTCATTGGCCGGTTCGGAGAGGATTTTAGCCGGGGAGTCGTATTGTTCTAATGTGCCGTGGGCGCCGAGGATGGCGATCTTGTCGCCCATCTTGATGGCCTCATCGATGTCGTGGGTGACGAAGAGGATGGTCTTTTTGATATCTTGCTGCAAGCGCAGGAATTCATTCTGGAGCAGATTGCGGTTGATGGGGTCGATGGCCCCAAAGGGCTCATCCATCAACATCACCGGAGGATCCGCGGCCATGGCCCGGGCTACGCCAATGCGCTGCCTTTGCCCGCCGGAGAGCTCGTGAGGGTAGCGGTCCAAGAACTCGTGGGGCATGTTCATCATGTCCAGGAGTTCCTCTGCCCGGCTCCGGATCCGGGTGTTGTCCCACTCCAAAAGCTTGGGTACTGTGCCGATGTTCTGGAGGATGGTGCGGTGGGGGAAAAGGCCGATTTGCTGGATGACGTAGCCGATGTTCCGGCGCAGCATGATGGGATCCATTTCCAGCACATTTTGCATTTCTCCCCGGTCGTTGAGGACGTAGATCTCTCCATTGGTTGGTTCAATCAGGCGGTTGACCATCTTCATGGTGGTCGTCTTTCCGCATCCGGAAGGGCCGACAATGGTGCATATTTCCCCGGTGGGCACGGTAAAGCTGAGGTCATCCACAGCTGGAGAGGTCGTCCCGGGATAAATCTTGGTCACATGTTCGAGTTTAATCATGGTATGACTCCTCTGATCGTATCTGCATTCTTTATCGTCTGCCCTTCAACCCTTCCGGTGTGAGACGGTTCTGAAGCCAGCCTAAAAAGTAGTCCATCAACAAAGCAAACACGGCCACCGTGATTGCGCCTGCGTAGTACCGCAAGGGTTGGACGCGTTGGATGCCGTGGAAAATGTAATCCCCCAATGTGTCGTTGCCAATATAGGAAGCGATGGCCGCAATGCCCACCAGCATGACCACGGAAACGCGCACGCCAGCCATGATCACCGGAGTGGCAATGGGGATTTTCACATCCCGCAGGAGTTGGAATTCGGTCATGCCCATCCCGCGTCCGGCTTCCACGATCTCCGGTTCGACCTCTTTAATTCCGGTGTATGTATTTCGTAAAATTGGCAGCTGGGCGTAGAGAGTGAGGGCGACGACCGCGTTGAAGGCGCCGATGCTGAAGGGTCCGATGAAGACGCCGAAGAGGGCAATGCTGGGGATGGTGAGGATGATGCCCGCGATATAGAGGGTCAGTTCGCTTGCGGTTTCCCCGGCAAGCAACAAGACATAGATGATTACGGTGAGGATGACGCCGATCATGCCCACCGCCGCAGGCTTGCGGACGATGGCACTGAGCAAAGAGAGTAAGGGACCGAAGAAACCTTTCGCAGCTCGCGTTAACCCATTATCGAGGGTATTTGAGATCTCCATGATCGGATCGGCGATGCCCATCCCTAGCCATCCTTTGGGGGCGGCCCAGATCAAGAAGAAGGTGCCCAAGGGGATGAGGAAAAACAGGTGGCTGACCCTGGGGCGTTTGGGGGGCATGGTGATCAGGACTCCGATGACCACGCCGATCACCACAGCGATGAACACGGAGAACGCCACCATCCATAGGTGCCCCAAGAGGGCTTTTTGCAGGGTGCCCCGGGCCCACTCCTCTGCCAGGAAGGCAGACTCCTGGGTGATGATGTTGTCCTCCCCCGCGGCGAACATGGCGAAGACGCGCAGGATCCCCCAGGTGCCCAGGACAGCGCCGATGGTGTAAATCACCTGATGGGATTCCATTTCATGGGCAGCTTCAATGGCAAACAGCAAGAGCAAAAATCCATACAGGGCAAAGAGGACAATGAAAATGCTGGTGATGCCGATGGAACTCAGGGGGATCATGATGGCTGCCAAGGTCAGTCCCAGCTTGTTGGCGATAAACAGGAAGGCGACGATGATCAGGCCTAACGGGGCAGTGATCAGAGATAACAAATAGCTGTGTTCGATGAACCCGCCCTTGCCTCCCAGCAAGGTGGCCACCACAAACAAGATCAGGCTGAGGATGAAAAAATCAGCTTCTGTGTAAAAGATCAACCGCCCCAAATCCAGGAATAGTTTGTCCGTGTGGACGAATGCAGAGGGCTGCACCGTGAGCACGAAGAAGCCGATCACCAACCCCAAGAGGCCGATGTTGATGACCGTCTTGGGAGAAGTGGCTTTTTCTTTCAACCGGTGATAGGTCTCTAAACTGGGGCTGGTCAGGATGGACATCCAGTCATCCAACAAATCTTGCCAGAAACCTATGAACGTGTTTTTTGATTGCGTTTCAGTTGGCATGCTTCCTCCTTTCATGTGCTGCACCATCCATCAGTGGGAGCAGTTTGCCGTTTGGTAAATAGATTACGATTTTAGGTAACCGAGTTTCGAGGAAATCTCCCTGGAGGTTTTCAAGAGATGGGGGATATAGGCGTCAATTTGACCCTTTCCCATTCGGTAGGTGGGACCGGATATGCTGGCCGTGGCGATCACTTGCCCGCTGTGATCGCGGAGGGGAGCAGCGATGGCACTCAATCCCTCCTTGAATTCTTCATGAGCAATGGCGTAATCACGTTCCTTTACATCTTTTAGTTCCTCTTCAAGTTGGGCACGGTCCGTGATCGTATGTTTGGTGTAGGACGGTAATTTTTCAGGGAGCAGGGCGTCCCTCTCTTCTCGGGTCATAAAGGCCAGGAACACTTTCCCGGTGGAGGTGCAGTGAAGGGGATTTCGCCTGCCTAAAAGACCGATGTGTTGAATGGGTTGGGGACTGTTGATATTTTCGATGTTGACGCATTCATCTTCTTTTAACACGGAGATATTGATGGTTTCTTGGGTGATGCGCGCTAACTCCTGGATGGAGGGTTGGACGACATCCCTCAATTCCAAGCGTTCCAATACCAATCCTGCCAAACTAACCAGTCCGAGACCTAAGCGATATTTACTGCTTTGTTCGTTTTGTTCGACAAAACCTTCATTTTGTAAAGAAGAAAGGAGCCGGGAGATGGAGCTTTTGTGAATCCCGGTTTTTTGACTGATCGTAGTCACCCCCAGCTCAGGGTTATCCTCTGTAAAACACCTGAGAATACTGCATGCTCTGTGGATCGTGCGGATCGAAGGACCGGAATTCTGATCACGCTCTGGCACGAGTGGCTCCTCCATCCCACCTCGTTGCATCAAGCGCAACACTGTTGTGTACTGTGAAACCAATTGTAAGGTGATTATGGGGGTGTGTCAATACCGGAAAAGACGGTTACGCGGAGTTGGAAATCGGGTTATTTCGTCGAGAAAACCGTTTCTGAGGCTAGGAACTTTGGCCGATTCTCGGGTTTCCTATGGCCTGGGCCCTGATGCGGGTGCTTTCGGTCCCATCCCGGAGTTGGGTGACTTCGACCTGGGGCTGGCGGATGCCTATCCGTTCCGCTTCCCGCAGGGCGTTCTCCCGGGTGTATTTCCTCGCGTAATCAAGGGCAGCGCTCCGGTTAGAAAAGCGTTTCCGGTCCTTCAGGGATTGAACGAAATATCCTACAGTCCGGGTGTTTTTCACCTGCGGGTAAACCCAGACCTCCTCCTCCGTGATCACGTTCCCAGCCACGGCGCCTACCGCATTCGCCACCTCAAAATGGGGTGGGGCGATGAATTCTGTGTGGAGCGCTTCAGCGACAGGGGGAAGGAAGATGGTGGCGGGAGCGCCGATGCCGACCAGGGGCATTTTCAGGGAGATCTCTGCGCCCACATAGGGATCCTCGCCGGTCAGGTTTTCCTGGAAGAGCCACAATCCCAGGTCGTCGGGAGTGACGTAAAAAGGTGCGGATTCAAGGGTTTGACCGGTCAAATAGGAAATCACCTCCCGGATGATCCGTTCTGCCATGTGATCTTTGACCGCGTCTATGAACGCCCTCTCCTTCAACCCCAGACAACCCGCCATCAGTTGCGTACCCAATTGCGCCGCTTCTTTGTTCCAGGGAGAGAATTCGCCCGTGACGTGGAGCAAATCCGTGGGGGTGAGCGCTGAGCGCCCGATGATTTCCTCTTTGAGCAGGGAGGGACCTCCAAATTGCAGGGGATGAAAGAGCTTCATCTTCTCCAGAATACTGGGGAGAGACAAGGGACCGTCTTCCAGTAAGGAAAGGACATCACGGGCTTGTGGATCTTCAATGGGGCGGGTCGGTTTACGGAGGAGATACCAATACTCCAGGCGCTGGGGAGAGAAATCTTTGTGGGTCTGGCGGGATACCCTTTCTAGCTCGTGGGCGACTTTCTGCTCTTCGTGGGCCAAGTTTGAGAGCGGCCTGACCCGGGTTGGGCCGACCGTGATTTGGTCTTCCAGGTTGATGTCAATCAGACTGTCCCCGCCCAAACCAATGGAGCGGATATTTGCGGCGCGAACAGCCGTGTTGTAAGATCTAACGAGGGTGCCTTCTTCACGGATTTGCACCCTCCCCTCGTCGATGAGGGCGATGTCAGTGGTTGTCCCTCCGATGTCGATCACCAGGGCTTTCTCTTTTTGGGCCAAAAACCGCCCCCCGGTCGCGCTGGCCGCAGGCCCGGAATGGACGGTTTCCACAGGACGTTTTGCGGCGATTTGGCCCTTCATTAAAGCGCTGTCGCCTTTGACGACCATCAGCGGGGCTTCTATGGATCGTTCTTTGAGAGCCTGATCCATGGCCTGGATGAAATCCTTCAAAATGGATAACAAAGAGGCATTGAGGGTAGCGGTGGTTGCCCTCTGGATGGAGTCGAGTCGTTTGGATAACTGGTGTCCCAAGATCACCGGGTGATCCACTTCTGAAGTCAGGGCCCTAAAGGCGCGCTCCTCATGGCTGGGGTTAAGGGGACTGAAATAACCGGATACCGCGAAAGCGTCTACGTCGTTCGCTAGCTGGTGGGCTTTTTCCGTGATCCCTTCTAGGTCCAGCGGGGCTTGCTCGTTTCCATACAGGTCATGGCCGCCTTTGAAATAATAGTAGCTGGCGGTCCCAAATCGTTGATCTAATTGGAAACTTTCCACGAGTTCCCGGTCGTAGCCGAGGAGGAAGAGGGCCACCGGACGCCCTTTGTTCTCCGCAATAGCGTTAGTGGCCAGGGTGGTGGAAATGGTCACCAAAGCAATGGAGGAAGGCGAATCGGGGAGGATGGCATCCAGGGCCTGCAAAATGCCGGTTTTGAGATCCCCTTTGGTGGTCAATGTCTTCGTCGTGTTGAGGATTTTCCGCTTGCTTTGATCAAGGAGGACTCCATCTGTGTAGGTCCCCCCCGTATCGATTCCCAGGATAAGATCTGCCATCTCTGTCAACCCATCTTTCGTTTCTTATTGTTCCGGATGGAAACCAGGGCAACCCCACTGATAATGAACATGGAACCCAGTATTTGCCAGAAGTCAAGCCGTTCCCCAAGGATGAAATAAGCCAGGATGGAGGCGAAGAGGATTTCCGTAGTTGCGGTGATGGAGGCGACACTGGCTGGTAACTTTTCCAATCCCCTTGTGTAAAGGCCAAAACCGAAAATGGTTGAAATGAGCAGGAAGCCCAGGAAGAGGAGGGCGACTTTGAGGTTAATGGGCGAGGGGATGGATGTCTTGAATTGAAAGGGGAGCAAGACCAGGGTGCCGAAACCAAAGATGTATAACATGATGGTCCAGGAGTGGTAATCCCCGCTTAACTTCTTACCAAATAAACTTAATGTGCCGTAGGAAATGGCGGATCCCAAAGCGATCAGTAACCCAGTCAGGGAGACCTGGATATTGCCAGATCCCTGGATGCCAGCGATGAGGACGGTCCCAACCACGGCTAAGCAAACCGCGATCAATTTCCTGGCGGTCAACGGTTCGCCGAACAGAAACCAGGCCATAACGGTGACGAAGATAGGAGCATTACTTTGCACGACAGTGGCTAAGGAAGCCCCGATCACGACCACGGACGTGTTCCAGAGCACATGGAAGAGGCCGATACTGATCCCTCCCATGGCCATCAACCAGGGCAGGTCTTGGCGTTTGACCTTCCGGTACGAGGGGCGGATGAGGGAGATGCCCACCAACAAAATGATGAAGGTGCTTAGGTCCCGCCAAAAAGCCAGCCCTACGGCGGAAATCTGTGTGGCGTCTGTGATCAGGTTGATGAAGATGCCGGATGTCGACCAGCATAGAGTGGCGACGATGACCAAAATGAGCCCATGTATGTTTTGGGGAAGGGGGGAGTCGGTGCGAGAGTCCATGTCGTCTGCCTTATCTTTTCATTTCCATAGCGGAGTGGAACCTGGGAGGATGTCTGAGGTCACAGGGAGGATGTATCCAAGCTGCCGAAGGGGGCCAGGGCCATCCCTTCCACGAAAAACCGGTTGAACTTGGGATCCAGGTCGAGGTCGATTTGTTTCGCTTCTTGGGCCAGTTTTTCGCCCAAGGCAAAGCCTTCGTCGGTTAGGAACATGGCTGCCCCGAAACCAGCACCATTGGCGATCGTTTCAACCCCCTCTCTTTTCACCGGAGGGAGCATGCCGATCTCCAATATGGCGTCAACATCCACTTGGCCGCCGAACGACCCGGTGAGGATCACCCGCTCCAAGTCCTCCGGTTCCAATTCGAGCTGGGCCATGAGCACATCGATCGCGGCCCGGATGGCGGCTTTCGCTTTTTGAAGTTCTCTGATGTCCAATTGGGTCAGGAAAAGGGGGACCTTTTCGGTGAGTTGTATGCGGCGGGTCCCTTGATCGTCTTTGCTGATCGTATTGGCATAAGCCTCACACTGAGGAGGCAGTGTGCCGGAAGGGGGAGGGCTTTGTTTGTCTTCCATCGGGCCGTTGTTTATTTGTTCGCTGTATTCCGCGCAGTCAGGGTTGATCCGGCCGCTGGGCTCGATCAAGCCGATCCTCCTGAAAGCTGCGCTGGCGCTGAGCAGACCGGACCCCGTCAACCCCACGGGCTCTGCATCCCCGATGGTCGCTAACTGGAAGGAGCCATCCTCAACGGAGAGGTCGACGATCGCTCCATCCACCGCCCGGGACCCACAGGAGATATTGACCCCTTCAAAAGCAGGGCCCGCTGCTGTGGAGGCGACCAGGATGCGCTCCCCATCGGTGACCATTACCTCCCCGTTGGTGCCCAGGTCGATGGCGGCCATGGGGCCGGGTGGATCGTCAAAACCAAAATAAGCCAGACATGATAAGGCATCCGAACCCACAAATCCCCCGATCAGAGGGGGGAGGTTGACTTCCACGTGCTCCGGAAATATCCCTCCCATGAGGTCCTTGGTATCCATAATGGGGGAGGTATCGTAAGGTTGGAAGGGCATGACCACCAAGGTATCGAGGGGCTGTTTGGTCAATAGATGGTGCATGGCCACGTTACCGACGATGGTCACCCGCTTCACCCGGTCCATGATCCGGGAGGAAAGGTGTAAGGAATCTACAGCCTGGTTGATGGAAGCCAGGGCCAAACGGTGCAGGCGCTCGGCGTTCTCTTCATCCTCAATGGCAGCGGAAAGGCGGGAGATGACATCGGAGCCGAAGACAGTTTGCTGGTTGAGCCCCCCACCGGCAGTGGCGACTTCTCCGTCATCGAGCATGGTCAGGAAGGCAGCCACGGTTGTGGAACCCAGGTCGACCGCCAAACCCAACGGCACGTCCCGTTCCCGCCGGTAGCGGTTGCTGCCTTTGAAGATCTTGTTGGAATAGACGACGATGGGGGAAAGGACAATCCGGGTTTTACCCTGCACTCTGGCCCGGCAGGCCAGCCGATTGTTGAGGGCGATCTCCCCATCTGTCAGGTTTTCCTGTTCGATCTCATCCGGAGTGGCAACCCCTCTCTCGACCAGGACTTTGCACTGCCCGCAGGTCCCCCGTCCGGCGCAGGGCTGCTCGAGGGGGAGGCCGGTTTTGGCGACCACCTCGCCGAGGATCGTGCCGTCCTCCGCCTCTACCGTTACCGTCTTTTCGCCATACACTACTGTTACCTTGGACATGCCGTTCTCCTTTCCGATCCTGAAACCAATAAGGGTGGACCCGCCTGGGAGGGTCAGCTGTGCTAATCTGTCAAGTTTTTCTCGGTGATGATCTGTTTGATCTTTTGATAAAATTCGCTGATATGGGTGTGCATGATCTGCCTTGCTGTTTCTCTGTCTTCCTTTTCGATCGCTTCGACCAGTTTGATGTGGGACTCCACCGCGGTGGGCAGGAAATCCAAATAAGGGAGCGCGAGATACCACAGCCTTTTTGATAACCCGTAAAAATGCTCCAGCGTGTTGGCGAGGTACTTGTTGTGGGCTGCCTGGGCGATGGCTTGGTGGAATTTGTGATCCAGCTCAAATAATTCGCGGGTGTCCTCCGCTTTCTCTTCACACAGGGAGGTCAAGATCACCAGGTCATCTTGGGTGCGATGTTGAGCTGCCTGTTGGGCCGAATAGGTTTCCAGCTGGAGTCGAATCCCGCTGATCTTCCCTAAATCATCGAGGCGGATTTCCGAAACGTACAGGCCGCGGGGAGGGGCTTCCACCAGATGGTCGTGAGCTAATAGGCGCAGGGCTTCTTTGATGGAGGACTGCGCCATGTCCAATTCATTCGCTAATTGGCCGATGTCGAGAGGTTGGCCGGGCTCCAGCTCCAAAGAGGTGATCTTTTCCCGTAAGATCTTGTATGCCTGTTTTGTATCTACTCGGATGAGTTCCATATCCTCCTCCTACACTTCTAAACGAGGTTTACCCACAGCTTTGGCTGTGACCCGGTAGGTATCCATTCCCTCCTGGTGGACATCCAGTACGACCTGGGGGTTGTCAGCGCCGGAACGCAGGGCTGCGTTTCGGGCTTTCTCTTCCCCCTTACGCTTCGCTTCATTTAACGCGTCCTCCAAAGCTTCATACTCCTCTCGTTCTTCACGGACCTGGACATAATACCCTATCACATCCACCTTGTCCGGGGAAAGATGGGGGTAGATGAGCACCTCCTCGGTGACCATCACGCTTCCGGCCACTGCGCCCGTGGCGTTGGCAACGGAATAATGATCCGGGAGGACCAGTTCGGTGTTGAGGATATCCGCTGCCTTTTGAAGAATGACTTGAGCGGGCGCGCCAATGCCGACGATGGGATAACGAAGTCGGATCTCCGTTTCCAGGTGGGGATGACCGGGAAGGATGCTGTTGGACAGGAACCACTTGCCCAGGTCGCCCTCTTCCACGTCGTCTCCGGGGATATCCTTGTCCGTCAGGAAATGCACCACGGCGCTGACGATCCTCCGGGCGATATCCGACCAGATGAGACGCATGAGTTCTTCCTTTTGAATGGAGAGGTAATTGCAGAAAACCGTCAATGCAGCCCGGGAAGCGGCTTCATCCCAGGGTGTGTGCCTTCCATCCACATGGAGCACATCCGTGGGCGTGAACCCCGATTTACCGAGGATCTCTTCGCGCCATAGATCGTCAACGTCCAATTGATTTTGATCGAGGACGTCCAAGGCCTTCAACAGGTTTTTAACAGGCTTGGGCCCCTTTTCCAGCAAGTGGATGATTTCCCTTTCCCGCGAGGAGAGCTGTCCCTCGTCGTCGATCGTCCGCTGCAGGAACCAATACTCCAGTTCAGCGGGGGAGGGGGCAGGCCAGGATCGTTTGGTGAGGGCCTGCAAACGCTGGCGGACGTTGGGGTACTGGTGGGATAGGTAAGCTAAGGGCACCACCCGCTCGGGGCCGATGACAATTTCGTTTTTCCTGTCCGTGGTGATGTAGCTGTCACCCCCCAAGCCGATGGAGAGCAGATCAGCTGCTTTGACGGCTGTTTGATACCCGGCTGCGGTGGCTCCTTTTTCGCTGATGGTCACTTTTCCATCTTCGATGAGCGCGAAATCCGTCGTGGTGCCCCCCACGTCAATGACCAGGGCGTTATCCTTCTGGGAGAGGAACCGTCCCCCGATGGCGCTGGCCGCCGGGCCGGAATGGATGGTCTCCACAGGGGTGCGGGCTGCAAACTCGTCATTCATCAGCGTGCCGTCCCCCCTGACCACCATCAGGGGCGTGTTAATGCCGCGGTGTTCCATGGCCCGGCGGACGGCGATGATGAATTCCTGGAGCACGGCCAGCAGGGATGCATTCAAGGCAGCAGTGGTGGCGCGTTCTACAGATCCCAGCTTTGTGGACAGTTGATGTCCAAGCACGATGGGGAGCTCGCATATACTGCTGACCGCTTTTTGGGCCCTGATTTCATGTTCCGGATTCCGGGGGCTGAAGTAGCTTGAGATGGCGATGGCGTCCACCCGGTTTTTAACTTCTTTTACCTTGGACAGCAAGCCAGAGAGGTCTAGTTCCTCCTTTTCCATGCCGTGAAGGTCATGTCCCCCTGCAATGTAATGGAAATTTGGGGTAGCAAATCGATCGCTGAGTTTAAAGGAATCGATCAAATCGGGGTCGTAGCCGATCAGGAAAAGGCCCACGCGTTTCCCTTTGCCTTCTGCGATGGCATTGGTGGCCAGCGTAGTGGAGACGGAGACCATTTGAATCGCAGAAGGGTCCTGGATGTCGATTTCAACGATCACGTTTTCGATACCGATCGCGAAATCGCGCTTGGTGGTCAAACTTTTATGGGTGGCAATGATCTTGTGGGTGTTGTATTCTAGCAGCACGCCGTCCGTGTACGTGCCCCCAGTATCAATGCCCAAAACAAGAGGTTCTTTATCCGTGTCTGCGCTCAAGGTTTCCCTTTCCTGACGTAGCAGGGGCGTGACCTTGGGAAAGTGTGACGATCACGCCCCTGATTTCATGCAAACGGTTAAAGCCTAGCTAAACATGTCCATATCAAGCTCTTCGTCTGCGTGGCGTTCATCCGCCAATTCGCAAATTTTCCGCAGTTCCTGGAACATGTCCTCGTCCATCAACGGTTCTTCCTCTTCATCCAGGATCTCGATCACCTTCTCGTGAACGCGCTCTTTATACGTCTTGCTCCCCGCCTCTTTCCAGCTCTCGTAGTTTTGGCGGTCGATGAGTTTCGGGGACCAGATCAGATCCTTGAAGCGCTCAAAGGTGTGGTCGTGGGCCAGGTAGTGTCCCCCCGGTCCGACCTCTTCGATGACGTTCAAGGCTTTGCTGTCGTCCGTGACCGGGATCCCCCTCATGATCCGCTTGACCATGTCGATGATCTCATCGGAGGCGACCATCATCTCCGGAGAGCTGGTCAAACCTTGTTCAAGGTACCCGACATCGTGGATCATGTTTCCGCCGATCAAGGCAGCGGTGGCGATGTTCATGGTGGCTTCCATGGCCGCTTGCTCGTCGTACATCTTGGCGTCGGAGCAGCCGGCCGTCTCGTACATGGGCACGCCGATCCACTTCGTGATCTGGGTGTAGGCAGCGCTCAAGAGGGCCATCTCCGGGGAGCCGTAGGAATAGACAGCTGTTCGCATGTCCATATTGGACATCAAGCCGCCGATGATCAGCGGGGCGCCCGGCCGGCGGAGTTGGCTGAGGACGATACCAAACAGGCTCTCTGTGAGGGCTTGCACGGCAGTCCCGGCCAGCGTGGACGGAGCTGTTGCGCCCGCCAAGGGGCAAGGCGTGTAAACGAAGGGGATGTAGTTGTCCGCGGAGAAGAGCAGCTTATCGATCACTTCTTTGGAGTGGCTCAAAGGGGATACGGGTTCAATATAGAGGGAGAAGATGGGCGTTTTCTTCCATTCTTCTTCGCCTCCCACCCGGATGTGGGCCATCTTCAGCTGGTCTCGCAAACCATCCAGATCCACAGCGGTGATGTTGATGGGTTTGTTGGTCCCCTCCAGCATGGCCAGGTACTGCCAGCGGTCGTAGGTGCCTACCGCGGTATCCTGGACGATGCCCAGGGACATGTGAAAGTCGATGTTGGGCAGGGCTTCTGCCAGACGGGCGAAATTCTTGACGTCTTCATAAGTGGCCCGGCGCCGCTCTCCGGTATAAGGATCGATCGTGTACGGTGTGTCAGACCCGGTGCCAAAGTAAATCTGATCCTCATAGAGTTCCATTTTGTGCTCGCGGTCTGTGCCGTAAACGACGACTTTGCGGGGCAGTGTGGAGAGCGCTTTATCGACCATCTCGGGGGGGACTTTCACCAGGGCGCTGTCGTCCTTGACATCTTCGACAATGGCCCCTCCTTGATGGGCGAGGTCATACCCTTCTTCGTGGTAAACCCGAACCCCTGTTTCGTAGAGGACGCTCAGAGCGGAGTAATAGATGGATTCGATTTCTTCTTCCGTGAGCACCTCGAATTGGGGTGTGGAAAATACTCGGTAATTCGTTTTCTTCACTTGCATATTGAACTCTCCTCTTATCATCTTGGGAGAAAAAGGTTTCTTCAACGCACGAGGTCAGTTTAGACCAACCAGCTGCTTGGCCAGATCAGCGGAGGAGGGGGCGTTTGCGCCGTATCCATCCGCGCCGATCCGGTCTGCAAATTCCTGATCCACCGGCGCTCCTCCGACCATAATTTTCACCTGGTCGCGCAAACCGGCTTCTTCAATGGCCTTGATGGTGTGACCCATGGCCCGCATGGTGGTCGTCAACATCGCCGACATGCCCACAATATCGGGTTGGTGCTCTTTGATCCCCTCGATAAATTTCTCCGGCGGCGCATCGAAACCGATGTTGACGATTTCAAATCCGGATCCCTCACACATCATGCTGACCAGGTTTTTACCGATGTCGTGCAGATCCCCTTCCACGGTGCCCATGAGGATTTTCCCTGCCATTTTGGTGTCGCCCTCCGCGAGAATGGGGCGGAGGATTTTCATGGCTTCGCTCATGGCTTCGGCGGACATGAGCACTTCAGGGACGAACATGTCGCCGCGCTTAAAACGCACGCCCACTTCGTCCATGCCCACAATCAATCCGTTGTTGAGGATGTCTTGGGCGGAAAGGCCTTTGTCCAGAGCTTTTTGTGTCATTTCAGCGATGGTTTCACTGTCACCTTCTAATATTGCGGTTGATAACGCTTCGTAGATTTTCTCACTCATTTTCTTCAACTCCTGCTTAGTCTTCTTTTTCCTTGACCCACTCCTCGGCATCAGCGAGGACTTCTTCGATGAGCTCTTCCGTTTCCCCTTTAAGGGGGACTTGCTCGTAGGAAGCCAATATCTCCTGCACCTTGGCTACCGTGCGATCCTTGAAAGATTTTTTGCCCATCATCTCCCAATCTTCAAAATTGCGGCGGTCGATAAGGCTGGGCATCCAGAATTCGCTCTTGTAATGTTGGTGGGTGTGTTTGTCCTTGAGGTAGTGACCGTTGGGCCCCACGCGGTGGATCACATCCACGGCTAAAGTGTCTTCGTTGACTTCGATACCCCGGGTGATACGCCGGGCGTAGCCGATGGCTTCATCCATCGCTGTCAGCTGGAACACAGAACCGGTCATGGCGCTTTCTGTGTAACCGACATCGTGACACAGGTCACCCCCAGAGAGGGCGGAGAAGAACACGGATAATGAGCCTTCCGTGATCGCCTGCTCATCGAATGTCTTGGAGTCCGTGCATCCTCCGGTTTGCCAGAGGGGGAGCCCCGCATAATGGGCCAAATCGGTCAAGCCGGCCATCATCAGGGAAAGTTCAGGCGCGCCGTAGGAGAGGATCATGTCGCTCATGTCCATCACCGAGAGCACCCCGCCCATGATGAAGGGCAAGCCGGGTTGGATATTTTGGGCGATGGTCAATCCCATCCATGATTCAGCTGCAGCCTGGATGATGATCCCGGCGGGAGTGATGGGCGCAGTCCCGCCCGCCAAGGGGCAGGGAGTGAACACGGTGGGGATGCGCTTCTTGGCGGCGAAGACCAGTTTGTTGAGGGCTTCATCGGTGCTGATCAAGGGGGAAAGCGGTTCGCAGTAGTGCACGTAATTGGGTCGACGTTCAAAGGCCGCTTGCCCACCGGCCTCTTTGACCGCGATTTTATGAATGGCGTTGGAGTCGTAATAGTCAAAGGACCAGGCCACAATGGGTTTGGTGGTGTGCCTGAACATCTCTACGAACTCGTAGAGCGCGCTCAGATCGTACGGCACATCGTCCACAGAGCCCAAGGACTCACAAAAATCGATATTGGGTAAGGAATCAACCACTTTGGCTACGATGGGGACGTCGGTAAGCACATAAGGGCGCCTCTCCATGGTCTCCACGTCGATGAAGTTCGGGCAGGTGGGACCGGGGCCAAAGTAGGCTCGCCCAGGTCCGATTTGGATGTTGTGCTCCTCGTTCCCGTCCCGGGCATAGATGGTGAAGCTGCGGGGGGCTTTGGCCAACGCGTCTTTGACCATGTGGGACGGCAGGCGAACTAAGTCGCCGTCCACCCAGGCCCCTGCTTCTTCTAACACCTCTCGGGATTCTTCATGTTTTACTTCCAGGCCGATATTTTCCAGGACGTGCAGGACACCATTGAAGAGTTCTTCCAGTTGATCTTCCGAGAGCATCTGGAATTGTACGCCAGAGTTTACGCGGTAATTCGATCTCATACTCATGCTCCTTTTTCAGATTGGGAACTATGCTGCAAACTGTTTCGCCATGTCAGAGGCTGAGGCAGCGTTGGGAGCGTATCCATCTGCCCCGATCTCCTCGGCAAAGGTCTGGGTAACGGGCGCTCCACCGATCATGATCTTCACGGTGTCTCGCACACCGGCTTCTTCAAGGGCCTTGATGGTGCTTTCCATCGCTCGCATGGTGGTGGTGAGGAGGGCGGACATGCCGAGGATCTTCGGCTTGTGTTCCTTGACTGCCTCGACGAAAGTCTCCGGTTCGACATCCTTTCCCAAATCGACGATGTCAAATCCCGCCCCCTCGCACATCATGCCCACCAGATTTTTACCGATGTCGTGCAGGTCTCCCTTGACTGTTCCCAGCAAAATCGTGCCTTTGGTCTCAGCCCCTGTTTCAGCCAGCATAGGTCGGATGATGTTCATGGACGCCTGCATGGCTTTGGCGGAGCGAAGCACTTCGGGGACGAACATGTTGCCCGCTTTGAATTCAACGCCAACATGGTCCATGCCAGGCATGAGTCCATCGTTGAGTATTTCCCCAGGACTCAGGCCCTCCTCAAGGGCTGCATTGGTCTTGTCCGGCATGTCATCGAAATTGCCTTCAATGACCAGGGTGGATATTTCAGATAAAATGTCACTCATGGTTGGTTACCTCCTGAGCTCTAAGAATGAAAGGCTTTTCGGTATTCTGGAAATACCTCCTTACAGGTATTTCTTGATGGTCGTGTGGAAGTCTTCAATATGTTGGGTGATCAATCGCTCTGCTTTTTTGGCATCTCCGGCGGAGATCGCCTCCGCGATCTCTAAATGCACTCCCACGTTAATGTCCTCGACTGAGGTTTGTGGTAAGGCCAAGTACCAGATGCGCAGGGAAAGGTTGTAATAGTGTTCTAAGTTGGTTTGCAGGAAATGATTGTGGGTGGCTTCGGCAATCAAGCTGTGGAACTCGCTGTCCAACTGGATAAGCTGTTCTTTTTGAGAAGGGGGGGATTTCCGGTAGTGATCTGCCAGGCTTTTCAGCCTTTTCAATTGGTTTGACGTGATCCGCTGTGTTGCCAATCGCGCAGCCAACCCTTCCAGCTCGACGCGCACTTCAAAGATCTTGGATAGATCTGTGATGGATAAATCGGAGACAAAAATACCCCGCCGGGGTTTGACCACCACCAACCCTTCAATTTGCAGTTGTTTCAGCGCTTCCCGAATGGGTGTCCGTCCAAATTTCAGATCATCCATAAGGTCCGCTTCGTTAACGACAGAACCGGGAGGAAGTTTAGTCCTGATGATCCTTTCTTTGATCTTGCGATAGGCCTTCTCTGCGTCAGTTTGCGTCATATGCCTCCTGGGTGAGGGTTATTCCTCTTTCTGTCTGGCTCGATAGGATTTGATCCACTTCATGCCGTATTCATCCCGTCCCATCACCAGATCAGCCGCCTGGATCGCCAGGTTGACTTCTTCGTGAAGGGGGTTGGTGATCGGGCAGGTCATCCCCGCCAGGATGGCCATGGCGATGAATGTGGAATCAATGTGCTCCCGGTCCGGCATGCCAAAGGAGATGTTGCTGCAGCCCATGGTTACGTTAACACCAAATTCTTCGACGACGAGATCGATGGTTTCAATGGCAATTCTTCCCGCGTTGTGATCGGATCCCATGGTTAGCGCCAGGGGATCGATGATGATGTTTTCCGTAGGGATGCCCATTTTCTCAGCGCGCTCAATGATTTTGGCTGCGACTTTGAATCGGTCCTGAGGGGTATCGGGGATGCCATCGTCATCCATGCACAGGCCGATCACCGAAGCGTCGTATTCTTTAACCAGGGGCAGCACGCTTTCCATACGGGCCTCCTCGCCGTTGACCGAGTTGATCATGGCTTTTCCTTTGTATGTGGAAAGGCCCGTTTCTAAAGCGGTGTTGTCCGCGGTATCGATGCACAGCGGGACGTCTGTGATCTCCATCAAGATTTGGATCATATCCTTGAGGATGGGTTCCTCATCTGCGCCCGGTACACCGGCATTGACATCCAAGATATCCGCACCCGCTTCCACTTGTTTTTTGGCGTCTTCGCGGACGATATCGTATTTGCCCTCTTTGAGCTCTGCAAGGAGACGATCCCGTCCCGTGGGGTTAATTCGTTCTCCGATGATAACGGTTGGATTATCGCGGTTTATCTCTACGGTTTTTGATTCCGATGTGACGACGGTGGTCAGATTTTCTGCCATGTTTTCTCCTCATCTTAAAGTCTATTCTTGGGCTTCCGTTCTCCTTCTAGTATATTACAAATATATCAGTCTTGCCAGGCGTTCCTTCCTGAATTCAAGAGCTTTGTAACCTCCTTTTTAGATTTTCATCGTAGTCCGCTGGATGAGGTGGTTTTTCGGCGGAGTGAGGGTTTTCCCGCTCCGTGAAGGCTGGTGAGGGTTTCAGCGACTTGGGTGAATTTGACGTTGGCATGGGCCTTTTCAAGAAAGGGCTATGTCTAGCAATTTAATGACCATGTCAACCGTTTCTATGGTTATGGGATTTCGAGATCAAGTCCCATCTATTCGGTGGCGTACGCCCATCTCATCCTTGAGTAAAAAAAGGCGGTGGCCGTCCCTGCTTTGCCACCGCCGGTTGTTTTATTTGGTATCGCCCTTCACAAAGCCCTCTGTTCCGTGGAGGGTCCTTTAGTTTGCGGACTCCGGATCCGCCTCTTCCTCTTTCTGAAATGCCTTTTCAAGCTTAGTTTTTACGACGTTGAAAAGACCTGCAAAGCCACTGGGATAGAAGATCATGATCAAGATCATCAGGATCCCATAAATGACGAGGTGCAAACCGGGCAGGTTCGTGAAGTTGGAGCGCAAATTTTGGATGAAGAACACAAAAGGGAAGGAAATGGTCATGCCGCCCCACAAACTTCCCCGACCGCCGATATATGCCATTGCCAAGGCTTCTACTGTTTTTGAAGTGTGCATTAGGTTTGGTGTCAATATACCGATATAGTGGGCGTAAAAACCGCCCAAAAGTCCGGCAAAAAAGCAGGAAACGGCGAAATTCATGACCCGGTACAGGGTGGGATTGATGCCGGAAGCCCGGGCGGCTTCGATATTCTGGCCGATGGCTTTAAAGGCTAACCCAAATCTGGAATTCGTGATTAGTTTAAGAACTATGTACAGGAACAGGGTCATCGTCAGGATGATGTAGAAATAAGGCAGGTTGCTGGTTGTTTGCAGGAGTGGTTTTGCCTGCAGCCCTTGAGATCCCCGGGTGAGGTTGGTCATGTTGGTCGCGATTCCCATCAGAGCAATACCCACAAACCAGGCCATCACAGCGGCGAAGATGCCCCGTAATCGCAGAGTCAGGAATCCCAATCCCAACCCCACCAACCCGGCCAAAAGGGCTCCCAACCAGATGGTCAGCCAGGGGGAAAGATCGGGGTGGATGAGGATGATGGGCAGGTCGCTGGCCAAAATGGCGGATGTGTAGGCTCCCAATCCCAACAAAGCTGCAAAACCGAAATTGACGACGTTGATATAGCCAGCTGTGAAGTCAAAGGCGACCGCTTGTCCTGCCAGATAGGCGCCAAAGACAAGCCAGCGCCGGATATGCTCTTGACGGAAGGGGGGAACCAGAGGGAGGAGAGCGACAAGGATGAAAAACACCACGCCAAGAGGGGTAAATCCAATTCCATGGAGAATGGAGACGATCTTTCCCTTTTGAGTTTGGCCTTTTTTTGCCTCTTGTAGTGTTGTGTTCGTTGTCATAAGTAGACTCCAATCGTGGACCGGATAGCGTTTTAAACCAATGGATAGGTTACTGCTCTTGCACGCCTTTCACTTCGGATCCGAAGATGCCTGAGGGGACGACGAGGAGGACGATGATCATGATGATGGTGGGGATGACGTTGATCAAAGCCCCCACGGTGAATTGTTGGGTGGCTGTTTGGAGAACGGAGACGATAAACCCTCCCACAACAGCACCGATCACATTTCCTAAACCGGCCATCATGACCACGAACCATGCGGTGTACAACGGCGTTAATCCCACATTGGGGTGAGCCTGGAACATGAACAATAGGCTGCCTCCAGCGATGGATGCCATGGCTGTGGCTAACCCGAAAGTGAGCGGGAAGATGAAGTTGAGGTTGATGCCCATCATCTTCGCCCCCACCTCGTCCTGGGAAACGGCCCGGATCGCCCTTCCCGTTCTCGTCCTCCGTAAGAAAAACCACAGGGCAGCGATGCAGGTTACGGCGATGACAAAAGATGCCACCCGCTCCGTGGTCAGCCCTTGGATACCCAGGAGTTTTATGACCGGGTCTACACTACCAAATCCCAGGAACCGCTGCTCTTCTAGGGGTACTAGATCAGCGTGCGTGATCCCAAACTCGTCGGTCAGTTCCCTCATCATCACGTCATCTTCTTGATTGCGAATGTATTCGATGATGGGACGGTGTTGGTCACTGTCCAGCACTTCCAGGGCGTCTTCAGAATTCGCTTTGGGGTAAAGGCTCACCGTTTCAATTTTCCAATACCCCCCCGCTAACCCATAGAAGTCGTTTCCCAGGAAGGGGGTCAGCTTTACGGTGTTGATGAGGATGAAGGAGATGCCCACCGTAAGCAAAAAGGCGTTCATGACCCATTCACCGGGTTTGCTCCTCAGCCGCAGGGGATAGAAGAGCAGTCTCTCAAGGATCACACCCAAGACAAACCCTGCAATGCCGGCAGCAAAGATCGCGATCAGGGGGGCCACGGTAGCCAATATTTGATTGGGATTTTGCTGCAGGTAAGCGTTAAGGGGGGTGAACACGAAGTAGGCCACGTAAGCGCCGACCATGAAGGATTCCCCGTGAGCGAAGTGAGGGATATTCATGACCCCGAAAACCAGGGCTAATCCAACCGCCAGCAAAGCCCACATCCCCCCGGTTAATATGGAGTTTAAGAGTTGGGGAACGCCTCCTTGAACGCCAATGGCGATGGCGATCAATATCGTGATCGTGATCACCACAATGGCTGGCAAGTTGTCCTTAATTTGAATCCACAGTGACTCTTGGACGACTGCGGCTGATTCTTTCTCGTTTGCCATATATATTTCTCCTGGGCAATTTCCCTTATGCGCTCATGCTAAATGCCCAAATATGCGTTTTGGACGTGTTTATTCTGTTTGACTTCTTGACTGGGACCTTCCATGACGATGCGACCCTGCTCGAGGATGTACGCCCGGTCGGTGATCTCGAGAGTGGTGTTGACGTTCTGCTCGACGAGCAGAATGGTCACCCCTTGGTCCCGCAGCCGCAAGAGGGCATTAAAAACGTCGTTTACCAAGCTGGGCTGGAGTCCAAGGGAGGGCTCATCAACCAGCATTAATTGAGGATTGGACATCATCCCTCGGGCGATGGCGCACATTTTCCGTTCGCCACCGCTCATGGTCCCGGCCAATTGGCTTTTACGCTGTTCCAGCCGGGGGAAAAGGCTGAAAACGAATTCTAATATTTCTAGTTGGGTCTCCCGGTCAGGAACGGCATACGCCCCTAGAATTAAGTTCTCCCGGACGGACATGTCCGCGAATAGGTTCAAGTCTTCGGATACGTAGCTGATCCCACTTCGGCTGATGATATGAGCCGGCAAATCATTGATCGATTCGCCGTCAAAAATGACCTCTCCCGAGTTGGGTTTGATCAGCCCGGCAATGGTTCGCAGAGTGGTGGATTTCCCAGCGCCATTGGGACCAACCAGGGCAACGAATTCACCCTCCTCTACTCGAAGGGAGACGTCCCACAGGACTTGGAGAAACCCATACCCTGCATTGATATTTTTGAGTTCAAGCATAGGATACCTCTTCTTCACCCAGGTAGGCTTCAATGACTTTGGGGTTCTCTAAAACCTCCTTGGGTTTCCCTTCTGCGATCGTGGATCCGTATTGGATGACCATGACTTCGTCACAGATCCCTTGAATGACTCGCATGATGTGTTCAACGGCGATGATGGTAACGCCAGAATCTCGAATTTCCAAAATGAGGTCCATGATGGAATCCAACTCACCGGGGGTCAGTCCTGAAGCTAATTCATCCAGCAGCAAGAGTTTGGGTTGGCAGGAAATTGCTCTTGCCAGGTCGATGCGCTTTAGTTGTACGGTGTTTAATTGCTCGGCAGGTGTATCGATGGGAAGGTTAAATTTCACGAATTCAATGGCTTCTAATGCCCGGTCTCTTATGGAGCCTGAACCAGGATGTTGGGGTCCGAAGGTGGCTCCAACCATGACGTTCTCTAACACGGTGAGTTTGGGGAAGGGTTGGGGGATCTGAAAGGTCCGTGCCAAACCTTTGTGGCACATGACTTCTGCGGGAAGACCTGTGGTATCCTCTCCACAAAAAAAGACCTTGCCGCTGGTGGGAGGAAATCGGCCGGCAATCGAGTTCAGAAAAGTGGTTTTCCCGGCCCCATTAGGACCGATTAAACCATAGATCTCTCCTTCCTCTACCTGCATCGAAACTCTATTAACCGCGGTAAGTCCCCCAAAGCGTTTGATGACTTCTTTTGTATCAAGTATCGGCATGTAGGTTATTCCTTTTTAAGAAAGAGGAACGGGGGTTACCCCGTTCCTCAATTTCTTCGTTGTGCGGGGTAACTACTCAGCAGGTGGCGGTGTGAATTCCTGTTCCGCTACGTTAGACGGATACACTTTCACGCCTTCGCCGCCGAAGTATTGCACAATGGGGAAGGAGTAGTATCCTTGACCGACCACTGGGTCTGGAACGCTTTCCGGGGTGAAGAGGTACTCTTCCATGACGATCCCGTCCGTGTAGGACCAGTTTCCGGTCTGGATTTCTTCCTTGGCGAACTGTGCCAGTGTCTCACTGCTCAATTCGCCTGTTTCCTCATACGTCATCTGCGCCGCCTTAATGAAGAAGTTAGCAGCGTCGTACGCCAACCCACCAGAGGAAGGACTGGGCGTCATGTCGTAATCTTCTTCAAAGGTGGAGATGAACCGCTGGCCCTCTTCGGAAGCGAGGGAAACGGATTGGATGGCGTCAAGTACGTAGTCGCCGGAATCACCCACATTGCTGTACCAGTCACCGATCCAGCCCAGGCCGTCAGCGACGATCACGCTGTTCAACCCGACCTGATCAGCCTGGTTGATGAGGGCGGATACGAAAGGTACAGACACGGTCGTACCGGCGAAAAGCGCCGGATCCAGGTTCTTGACCTTGTTCAGCGTGGGTACGAATTCGGTTTGCTCCTGGGGGAAGTATTCCTCAGAGAGGATCTCCCAGCCGGCCTTCTCGAGGGAGGCGATCATCCCCTCAGCAAAGCTTCGGCCCCAGTCCGTATCCTCGCCCCAAATCACGGCCGTCTTCTCTTCCGGTGACCAGTTGCCGTTTTCGATGGCGGTTTCTAGTGTATCTACGTACGCGGGAGCGAGCGATGCGGGGGCGGGCCACCATTTGTTGACCCAGTAATAGTAATTATCTGGATCAGAGTTCCACTTGCGGTTGACCTCGTTCGTTGCGCCGAAAGCTGCGAAGTGAGGGACCTTGTGTTTGGCGGCGATTTCCATGCAGGCCACAGACACGGAGCTGCACCAGTTGATGATGAAGGTGTCGACCTCTTTATCGACGATGGCTTGCTCGTAAGCCTGGGTGGCAACCGCGGGATCACATTCTGAGTCGACCCACACGAGTTCTATGGTGTAATCTCCAATGGTGTAGTCGATGTCTTCAAAAGCCATCTGCACCGCGGCTTTGAACTCCTCGCCGGTGCGGGCTGATTCGCCAGTAAAAGGTCCTAACACACCAACTTTGAGAACTTTTTCTCCTCCCCCAACGGTTTGACAAGCGGATAAAACCAGGGAAAGAGCCATTAACACGGCTAGAAACAGAAATAGTTTCGAGCGTTTGGACTTCATACGTTAATCCTCCTTAGGAAAGATTTGCATTCACTGTCATCAATGTTGTCTTCGATATTATATTTTGTCCTTGTTTTTCACCTCCTTTTCATCATTTGACCATTTCATCTATTCGTTTAAATGGTTTCGCGTTTTTAATCACGAAAAAACGCGAGCAGCACGCCATTTCAACCCTTATTCCTGATCAGATTTCAATCCCGCATCGTCAACCGCGATACCTCTCCCTCCTCTTATATGGCGCTATTCAGTTCTGTTCGTCGTAGAGTTGTTGGTTCCCTTTCTGGTATATTTGTAATATATCAGAGGGGAAGTTCTTTGTCAATCTTTTTGAAAATGTACTCTACAGGTTGCGTTATGCGGTGTTGAGCTGGAATCAGGTGACAAAGACCAGCTGGTTTTGTCAGGAAGATTATATTATAGAAAAGGGGCCTCCTTCATGGTGACATGTGTCACATTTGTGTGGAAAGAGGTCATTATTTGGCTTGCTTTCCCTCCCTTTGCCCGCTTTCCTGTTTATTAATTATATCGCTTGAAATGCTGTTGAAGTCCCCCTGCAGACGAGCTTTTTTGAAGGACGAGCTCAACGCGCAGGTCTAAAACCCCTGACCTTTTTCTCGATCTGGAAATCGTCTTTCCTATTAATCCTTCCCTTTTTGTTCCTGGTCTCGTTTCCATTTCCTCACTTGACGGAACGGATCCCTTTCGGGTGCTTTTGGCTGCCGGGGGCGAGGGAGTAAACCTGCTTCCTCAATGATTTCTGCAACCAATTCCTCCTGGCGGTAGGCCATGACATGGACGCCAGCAACCCCCTTAATTTCCCTCACCTGTTGGATGATTTCCACGCAGATATCCTTGCCTACCTCGCGTTTCTTGGAAGCGGGGGTTTTTCGCAACCTCTCCACGATCGGGTCAGGGATGACGACCCCGGGGATTTTCCTGCGCATGAATTCCGCTGCGCGGTCCGATCGTAAAGGTCCCACCCCGACCAGGATGCAGGCTTTTTGATCGATACCCAGGTCGCGGACTCGTTCCATAAACTTGCGGAAACGGGGCACGTCGAAACAATATTGGGTTTGGAAGAAGTTCGCCCCGGCTTCGATCTTTTTCGCTAACCGCAGTGGGCGCCATTCATAGGGTTGGGCGAATGGGTTGGATACCGCACCAAGGAAAAGCCTGGGAGGGGTGGTGATCTCCCGTCCACTCAAAAAGTGTCCTTGATCACGCATGATTTTCGCCGTGCGCAGCAAATGAATGGAGTCGAAATCAAAGACCCGCTTCGCTTGGGGTTGATCACCACTTGTCGTATCGTCTCCTGTGATGCAGAGTACGTTTTTTACGCCCATGGCTGCTGCACCGATGAGGTCTCCCTGGATGGCGATCCGGTTCCGGTCCCGGCAGCTCACTTGATATACAGGTTCATATCCCGCCCGGGTTAACAGGGCACAAATGGCCACGCTGGACATATGGCAGTTCGCTCCCGAAGCGTCGGTGGCATTGATCGCATCGCAAACCCGGGAGAGGACCAAGGCTGCCTCGTATACCTCCTCCGGATCGGAGCTGTCAGGGGGGTTTAACTCTGCGGTGACCGCGAACCGACCGGCCCGGAGTATTCTCTCCAAGCGGCTGCCCGATAAGTATTCAGGTTCTTGGTGATCGTCTGGGGGCATAACGAGATATCCTGCGGTATGAGGGTTCTTTAGGAACTTTATCTTGCACGATAAGGGGCTCCCATTTTAAAACCAACAATCACTTTCTTTTCCTAAGACCGTTAATTCCGAAACGCCCTCCCATCCCCTAGGTACTTCCAGGTCTTCCTCGGTGAGCATCGTGATCCAGGCAGACCGGTCTTCCAGCTGCCAATTCACCGGGGGTTGCAGAAGCTGCAACTCCTCACCGTAACGGGGCATTTTTTGAGCGCGCTGAAATGCTTCCATCCAAACGCATTTCATATCCGGCCTCACCTCGCAGTTTCCGTTTTCACGGACGCCGCCGCAGGGCCCATTGCGCATTTCCTTGGGGCAGGTCATGGGGCAAGTCATGCCGGTGGAATGCAGGATACATTGTCCGCACATGCGGCAGTCAAATACGAGCCGCTTGGCGATTTTTTCAGGGGGAAGGATACAGGGTTCAATTCTCCTATACCCCAGGCGATCCAGGAGGGGATCGATGCCTTCAAAGAACCAATCGGTGCCTTGGTAGGCGATTTCCAGGATTTTGGGGTGATTCAGTAACCAGCTTCCAATACTCATAAAGTACCTCTTTGGACCCCGTTTAATAGAAACTTGCCTGATCGATCTTATTGGGCAACGCGCTAAGGCATGTTCAAATCAAGCGCCTTTGCCATGGCTTTGATATGCTCCGGTGTGCTCCCGCAACAAGCCCCGATCAACCGGGCCCCGAGTTTACGCACCTGGCTGGCGTACTCAGCCATCATCGCCGGAGAACCGCTGTATATCACCTTTCCTTCTACGACCTGTGGGATCCCGGCGTTTGCTTTGGCTACCAAAGGGAGGTCAGGGTTTGCGGCGCTCATTTTTTGGATCACTTCTTGAAGTTCTTCCGGGCCCGTACCGCAGTTCGCTCCCAGCGAAGCCAAATCCAGCGCAGTGAGGGTCTTCAAGGCTGCCTCAGGGGTGACACCCATCATGGTGTGTCCGTGGGTATCGAATGACATGGTTGCCGAAATGGGCAAATCGCTGACGGAGCGGATGCCTGCGACAGCAGCTTTCACTTCCTCCAGGTCACTCATCGTTTCAATCCAGAACAGGTCTACTCCCCCCTCCGCCAGACCTCTGGCTTGTTCAGCAAAGGCTTCCCTCGCTTCCTCAAATGTCAAATCGCCCATGGGGGCGAAGATCTTTCCGGTGGGACCCATGGAGCCAGCCACGACCACCATATGGGAAACGGCCTCAGCCTTGGCGCGGGCATGTTCCGCCGCTGCTTTATTGACTTGGATCACTTCATCTTCCAGGTCATGCATCTCGAGCCTGTATGGGTTTCCACCAAAGGAATTGGTCAGGATCAGGCGGGAGCCAGCTTGGATGTAAGCGCGGTGGACCTCTTTCACCTTTTCTGGATGGATTAGGTTCCATTTTTCGGGGGAATTCCCCTCCTCCAATCCCGCTTCCATGAGCATTGTGCCCATAGCGCCATCCAACAGGATGGGTCCGGATGTCGTTTGAAGGAGTTTATCGTACGGGTTCATTTGCACTCTCCATTTCCACAGTCTCCGTTCACCGATAAGACCTTAAAAGGGAAAAGAGGACTTCATTGAATAAACCGCTATGATTAAACCGCTATTTCTCCATGAGCTTTTTAGCGGTCTCCACGGTAGCGGAAGCATCAGGGCAGTAAGCATCCGCTTCGATCTCTCTCGCAAAGGCGTGATTAAGCGGCGCTCCTCCCACCAGCACGATCAGGTCATCGCGAAGCCCTTCCTCTTTCAGGGCTTGGATCACTTCCTGCATGTAGGGCATGGTCGTGGTCAGCAGGGCGCTCATGCCCAAAATGCCTGGATGGTATTCTTGAACGGCGTCCAGAAAATCTTTGACTTCCCTGTTGATGCCAATATCAATGACCTCAAATCCAGCTCCTTCCCACATCATGCCGACCAGGTTTTTTCCAATATCATGGATGTCGCCCTTGACGGTGCCGATGACTATCGTACCTCGGTTAAGGGCATCGCTCGCTGCCAGGTAGGGGCGGAGAACGCTCATCCCTCCTTTCATGGCTTTGGCGGACATCAAGACTTCAGGGACAAAGATGATCCCATCTCGGAAATCCTCCCCGATAATGTCCATACCGGCAATCAGCCCCTCTGTTAAGATACGGTAGGGAGCCAGGCCTCGTTCTAAAAGCTCATTAACCTCCTCGATGATTTCCTCTTCATAGCCGTCGTAAAGGTCTTCATGCATGAGCTCCAAAATCTCTTGGTTATCCATTTCTGTGAGGTTGATGATATCGTTCATAATCGACCCTGGAACGGCACCTTGATCAGCTCGATTTTGGTACGAGGCGCGTACCCGCGACCATCATTTGGTCTGTTTGCGTTTTTCCTTTTACCCCCATTGGTCATCCCCTACGAGGATGTGCTTAATTGCCTTTCCTCCCCTCTTTCGCCCTCCTGGGGCATGATGGAACCTTATTTCCTACCTTGTCTCAGACCGCCTGGGTCCGGTAACCCGGCCCAGCCTAAGCGATGTGGCCCGCAGGGCTGGCATTTCCACCTTGCATCATCTTGGATTTGCCAGATTCCGGTTTCGTTGATCCTTCCTCCCTCCGAGCTGATTCTTTTTCTTGACGTTGGTCATCCTGAAATTTTTACTCCGTAAGCTCTTCTTTTCTGCGGCGGATGAACTCTTGCAGTTCCTTTTCGATATCTTCATCTAATTCAGGGGCTTGATAGCTCTCCAGGAGTTCTTTGACTTTCTCGGCAGCACCTTCTGTGGCGTCTTTTCCTCCTTTCTCAAACCACTGCTCGTAATCGTCATAATCAAATATCTCAGCGCGGTAGAACGCGTCAGCGTAATTTCTCATCGTGTGTGCGGTCCCCAGGTGATGACCGCCCGGTTCCACTTCGCGGAGGGAAACCATGGCCAGGCTCTCCTCGGAGAAGTCGATGCCCTTGGCAAGGGTATGGAGCATGCCCAATACATCGCAATCCAGGACGAATTTCTCGTACCCCGCGGAGAGGCCGTTTTCCAGCCATCCTGCAGCATGGAGGACGAAATGGATCCCCGCTTGTAAAGCAGGAAGCATGGTCATCACCGATTCATACGCAGCTTGGGCGTCGGTAAGTTTCGAGCTGGCGAACATGCCCCCGCCCCGGAAGGGCAGGTTGTATCGCCGGGCCATCTGCGCGCTGGCGAAGAGGGCCATTTGACTTTCCGGGGATCCGAATACCGGGGCACCGCTCTTCATGTCCGCGTTGGTGGTAAAGGAACCGTAGACGACCGGGGTCCCCGGTTCTACCATTTGGGCATAGGTCAGCCCCGCCAGGGCTTCTGCATTTTGTTGGATGAGAGTCCCTGCCATGGACACGGGAGACATGGCCCCGGCGACGATGAAGGGGGTAATGATCACCGCCTGGCGGGCCCGGGCGTAGACGGTGAGGGCAGAAAGCATCCGTTCATCCAAACGGCGGGGGCTGCTGATGTTGATCAAGGAGATCAGCGCCGGGTCCTGGCGGATTTTCTCCGCGCCGAAGAGGATTTCCGCCACCTTGACGCTGTCCTCGGCGTTTTCCTTCGACATCACGGAGCCCATGAATGGCTTGTCGGAATATTTGATGTGTGAGTAAAGCATGTCGAGGTGGCGAGTCTCTGCAGGCTCGTCAGAGGGTTCGACGATCGTGCCCCCGGAATGATGAATATAAGGGGACAGATAGGCCAACTTGATGAAGTTTTGGAAATCCTCCATGGTGGCTTCCCGGCGTCCGCCTTCCAAATCGTACACGAAGGGCGGTCCATAAACGGGGGCAAAGACCATGTGATCTCCCCCGATGACGACGTTATTGTCCGGGTTGTGGGCTAATTGGGTGAATTGGTTGGGCGCTTTGGAGATGTATTCTTCAATTAAATCTGGTGGGAAGGTGACGGTTTCCCCATCTACGTTCGCACCGTGGTCCGAAAGGATTTCTAAGGCCTCGTCCAGGTAAAAATCGATTCCTACCTCGGAGAGGACCTCCATGGATTTCTCATGGATGAGATCCAGATCGCTCTCACTTACGAATTCGTATATGGGAATGTGCCGCCTCAGCTGATTGGTTGAGATCTCCTCTTTCGGTCTCCGTTTGCCTTCTCTTCTCCTGTCAGCGCTCATGTCCGTCTCCTCATCGTTAGCCTATCCTGAGTGGAAAGCATTATAATGGAAAAATTAATTTTTGTGATACTTTTGATAAGAAAGCCCGTGCTGGGGGAAGCACGGGCTTGATGGTTGCCTAGGTTGGAAGGGGAATCTCCTATTGGGCTGCGCCCAGTGTCTTGATCATCGGTTTGGGCAGTCCGCCCTCTTCGATCAAGCGGGGGACGATGTCTTCCCAATGGATGGCCATGATATGCAACCCGCTTACCCCAGGTGTATCTTTCAGTTTTTCAATCATCTCCAGGGCGATCCTTACCCCTTCTTCCTGCTGCCCTCTCTTATCACCCGCGTTATCCATGCGGGTTACGAGCCCTTCAGGGATGAACACACCCGGGACGTCACCAGCCATGAAGTGCGCGGCTCGGGCGCTTTTCATGGGCGTGATACCCGCCAGGATGTGCACTTTACCGAGCAAGTCCCGTTTGTCAAGGGCTTCCAGCCAATCCAGGAAGCGTTCGTAGTTGAAAACGGGCTGCGTCTGGATGAATTGGGCTCCAGCGTTGATCTTCTTTTCCGCCCGGATAGCTTCGTATTTGGGAGGAGGACCAAAGGGGGAGGCGGCGGCACCAAGGAAGAACTCAGGCCGGTTTTTGATGGGCCTCCCGTCGATGTAAACGCCTTTGTCACGCATCCTGCGCAGCATCCACAGTAACTGGATGGAATCCAAATCAAATTGGTCGGGCTTGATCCTTGGGTCCGGACCAAAGCGGTGGTGGTCCCCTGTCAGGCAGAGGATGTTGCGGATGCCCAGACCAGCCGCGCCGATGGCGTCCGATTCCAGGACGGCCCGGCTGCGGTCACGGGCCTGAAGCTGCATGACGGGTTCAAGACCCGCTTCCAAACAGATCTTGCTGGAAGCCAGGCTGCCCATCCTGGGCGTCGCGGAGGCGTTGTCCGTGAAATTGGCGGCCGCAATGTACTCGTCCAGCCAGCCCACTTTTTTGTTGATGACATGGGGCGAGACGCTGAGGGGAGGGGCGATCTCGGCTGTGGTTGTGAAGGTGCCCGTTTCCAGATTGGACTCTAACAGCGAAATGGGCTCATCATAAGTGGGGGGGTGATATTCGCTGTCCCCTTCCCACCAATCGGGCTGGCGGATTTTATAAAAGACATGGTCCCAATCCCGGTTGAATTTCTCTCGGTCTGTGAAGAAGTCCTTCAGCCTGGGGCTGTCTTCCACCTCACGCCAGGTCCTGACCACATCGAGCCACGTTTCCCGGCCCACGCGGTCCCCGTCCAGGGGGGCGTTGATCTCCAAAAGCCTGTCTTCGCGCCCCATTTTTTCCGCGCGTTGATAGATTTTGTACCAGGTGCAGGGGCGGGAGGGGTCTACCTCGCAGGCATCCGGGGTCGCACCTCCGCACAATCCATTTCGAAGGCCTTTAGGGCAGGTCATCGGGCAAATGAAGGCTGTTTCCTGCAAGATGCAGTTCCCGCACATGCGGCAGCTGAACAGGGCCCCTTTAATGAGTCCCTCCGCAGCGGTGAAAACTTTGATGGGGAGGGTATCTTCTTCCTTCTTTCGCATGGGCTTGAAGGGCGCTTGATACCGGGGAGGAGAAAAAATGGACATACCACTAACACTCCTTACGACTAAAATCTTCCTTGATGCGATCTTGACCTGAAAAGGAGTATTCCAAAGGAAGCCGTGGTTGGTCATACTCCTAGATATATTTGTAGTATATCAGTTGTATATCTAATGTCAATTGTAGAGAGGGGAGAGGGGGGTATTCATAAAGAATGTAACCTCAAAGGGGTGATGATTGTCCTGAAGGCGAATAGGCTGCTTTGGGTTGGATTCCCAAAGAGAGTTTTCCAAGGGTATGAGGGGAGGAGTGAGAAAGGGTGTTTTATGGTCGCTGTCGGGATAAGGCGCAGCGCTATTTCTTCTGGGAACCAGTGCTATAATCAAGTCTCAACAGACAATGGAGGATGCAGGCCATGGAAGAAAGTTCATTTCGAGTCTATGGGGATCGAAGGGTGATTTTCTGGTTGAGTGGGTCGATGTGTGAAAAACCGGAAGAATTGATCCTCAGCCAACCTTTCAGGCAGTTCTTGAGCCTTGCCATTCAAAACCTCCAACGCCGCAAGTCTCCTTTACTCCGTATTTTCGGTGAGCTGCCGGCCACTGGAAAGGGGCTGGATCTGCTGTTGGAGACGTTCCTCTACTTGACGAAGTTGGAAGGGAAGAAAGTGCCCCGAATCGTGGAAGGTTCCGAGGTCTTTTTCTGGGATCCCGAGTCCTTCAATGATTTTGTCGAATACCTTTACAACTATTGGCGGCACTTTGAGCGCTTCGTGATCGTCTCCGATACCGCGCGCGACACGTTTGACCAAAGGCCGTACCGGACATTTAATGAGACCATTGAAAGGCTTACCCACCTGGTCCGGGGCGTTTACCGGGATGTGCAGGAGCATATCACCTACCAGCATCCCCGGGTCTACCGCCAAGCCTCGGCCGGCGCGGATGTAGCGGCGATCGCTTCTCCCAAAGAAATCGCTCTCCCTGGATCCGCTTATCGTGCCCTGCAGCAGGTCCCCATCATCCGCCAGGTGCTCCTTTACCCTCCTTTGGTCCTTGAACCGCCCAACAATAAGCGGTCGGGTCAATTCAAACGGGTGATGGAGAACCCGCTTCCCCCGGGGTATTCATTCCATCCCCGCAAATGGGTCTGTTACCCGGCCAAAGTGGGGGAGTTGACGGTGCTGGTCTATTTCCAGGAGAAGTTCTTCGAACTGGGTTTCTCCTTGTGTAATCTGTTTCAACTGGCTGGCGATGAAGACCTAAAACAGCCGCCGGATGGGATTTACCTCTACGGGTTGCCAGAGGAATTCCTCTCAGCATACGATCCCCTCCCCACGGTTTTTTATGATGACGAGGAGCATGATCTCATTCTGGGGGCTGTTCCCGACAGGGAGATGTTTGGGTATTTTGGCTATTTGAAGAAGATGATTCTCACCCAGCACAATGTCAAGATGATGAAAATGGGCCGCCTGCCGTTCCACGGGGCCTTGGCTAAGATGTGCGTCGATGGTAAAGAAGCGAGTGTCTTGATCATGGGGGAATCTGGGGCTGGGAAGTCTGAGACCCTGGAGGCCCTCCGGGTCCTGGGTGAAGAGCGGGTGGGGGAGATCTCGATCATCGCCGACGATATGGGGTCGGTGAAGCTGGACGATCGGGGCCGCGCTTTGGGGTATGGGACGGAAATAGGCGCGTTCGTCCGCTTGGATGACCTGCAGCCGGGGTATGCTTTTGGGCAGATCGGGCGGGCCATCTTCATGAGCCCGAGTGAGACCAACGCCAGAGCGCTGCTGCCGGTTAATTTATACAACAATATCATCAAGGGGGAGCCCTTGGACATCATCCTCTATGCCAATAACTATCAGGAGGTCGATGAGACATATCCTGTCATTGAGCGGTTTTCGACACCTGAAGAGGCGTTGGACGTCTTCCGGGCTGGGAAGGTGATGAGCAAAGGGACGACCACAGCGGAGGGGTTGATCGGGACATATTTTGCCAATGTTTTTGGACCGCCCCAATACCGTTCCCTGCATGAGGGGATCGCGGAGCGGTTTTTTGAGAGCTTTTTTGAGCAGGGATTGTATGTAGGCGAGTTGCGAACCAGGTTGGGGTTGGAAGGATGGGAGCAAAAGGGACCGGCCGCAGCAGCCGAGGGGTTGTTGACATTGATCGACCGCCTGTAAACAGCGGGAGATGTTTAGCTTATTCCAGAATCGTTCCCTGAAAGCGGTTTTTCCAGGGGGAGAACCATGTTCCCGCCCACCAACCAAAGCCTTTAATTATTGCGGTTAAAGTTGAGGATCAATACCCCCCGGGAGTGGTCGGTGACGAAGATGGTGTCCTCCACTGCCTGGACATCGGAGGCCACATCCATGTCGTTAAAGGTTGCGAGGGTGGCCAGCGCTTCCGGATCACTCACATCCACGGCGGTGACCCCGCTTTCCAGCACCTCATAATCTTCGCTGATGCTGTAGGTTACGAATAAGGTTTCCCCTGCAACCGAGAACTCAGATGCAAAGCCGGGCAGGTCAAGCCGGTCCATGAGCAGCGGGCGGGCAGGATTGCTGACATCGATGGTCATCAACCCCCCTTCGCCCATGGTCACGTAGAGGACCCCATCGGCAATATCAAGGTGGATGATCCAGTGGGGGGTGTCAAAGCGCCCAATTAATTCAGGATTTTCTGGGTTTGTGAAGTCAAAGATGTGGAGTCCGGTCCAGCCCCCACCGACATAAGCGATTGTGCCATCCACAGCAACTGTGCAGGGGTTTCCCGAGTTACTGGGGGTCTCCCAGCGAAGGAGCTCCACCGGTTCCATGGGATCCGTGACATCGAGGATGCCCCAGTAATTGTGGCCTGCGAGGTGGACCAATTCGTCTTTGACGACGACATTATAGATGCTGTTCACGGGTCCCAGCCTTTCCCCCTCTGGTGGAAAGACGGCTGTTCCTCCTCCCTCTTTCAATTGGATGATGTTGAGTTTTCGATCATGCTCCCCGCTGATCACATAGGCGATTTCATCGGAGACCGCCACTTCTTGGGCGTCTCCGGCCGGATATGTATCCACCAAACCGGGATTTGCCGGGTCGCTGACGTAAAGCCGGACCAGGCCGTCCCCTCCGTTGGCGAGGTTGAGGATGTTGTTGGCGACATAGAGGGCGTTCGCAGAGCGTGAGGTTCGATACTCGCCGAGGACGCTGAAATCGGGGGGCGGCGTGGGTGTGGGGGTGGCGGGTGGAACTGTATTTGTCGGGGCCGTGGTGACGGTGGGTGAGGCTTTGGTCCCAAAAGGTAAAGCCCCACCCCATTGCGGTACGATGACCAGGCCAAGTGCTGCGACCAGGACGATGCCTATAAGGACAGATACCAGAGGTTGGGGCCACCAGCGTTGGAAGGGTTGTGCGGGTTTCACCGGTTTGCTGAGGCTTTCTTCGACGATGGACCGGTCGCCTTCGGAGAGGAAAAGTTGGATGGTCTTCCCCAGCTTCTCAATGTGTTTTTCCAGGGGTGGGGTGATGGCGTCCAGCCAGTGCTCGGTGGAGAGGAAATAAGCCATGGCTCCGGAGGGATCGATGTTCTCGATTCGGAAGGGGATGATGATCACTTCGTTGGCTACCGCCCTCTCCACCTCGCGGACGACTTGGTTGGATTTGTTGGAGTTCTGGGAGAGGATGACAACCATGACCTCGCTGGATTCAATGGCATCTACGATGGCTTCTCCCCAAGAAGTGCCCGGGGTGACATCGCGCGGTGCGATCCAACAGCGGATGCCCTTACCTTCAAGATTCGCCACTACCGCATCAGCGATTGGTTTGTCATTGTTGGAGTAGCTGACGAAGACATCATGGGCCATGATCTGGGCTCCCAAGTTTCTGTGCTGTTAGATAAAGGATGAAACCTTTCCAGAGTATTGTAGGCGATTTTTCACAATTTCCAAGTGGTTTCTTTGTACCCCCGGGTTATTACTGTATTGAAATCGAGTCTGGAGGTAACGAGAGATTTGATTTTTTCATGGCTCCATCGTGATTGGAAAAATCCGACCGGTCCAGGACAGAAGTCAACCCAAACCCTGATATTCTTGTAGGGTGGGAAAGCAGCGGGTGGGATATAATCTGGTTTATTCATTCAGCAATACAGCCGGGGATTTTCCCCCACACAAGGACCTTTCATGACCGACGTTTTCATTTCCTATTCTCGCAAAGACATCGCCTTTGCAAAGAAGCTTCATGCCGGTTTGGAAGAAGCCGATTTAGACATCTGGATTGACTGGGAGGACATCCCGCCCAGCGTGGACTGGATGGAGGAAATTCAGAGGGCTATTGAGGGGGCGGATGCTTTCATCTTCATTATCAGTGACCGTTCTGCGAATTCTGAAACCTGCAGCCGGGAGGTGACCTACGCTGCGGAAAACAACAAACGCCTGATCCCAATCGTGATTGATGACATCAATCCCCAGGATGTGCCGCCCTTTGTGGCGGCTTTGAACTGGATTTTTTTTCGGGAGGGAGATGATTTCCAGGCTTCGCTGCAGCTGCTTTTGGAAGCCATTACCACTGATCAGGCCTGGGTCAAAGCTCATACGCGCTACCAGACCCGGGCCCTGGAATGGGATAGGAACGATCGGGCAGCAGCTTTCCGTTTACATGGTTCTGATATCGAGGAAGCGGAGCGTTGGCTGACCGAAGCGGAAGGAAAAGATCCCTCACCTACGGAACTGCAGCGGGCATACATCCTGGCCAGCCGCCAAGCCAGAACCAGAAACCAACGCCTGGTCTTTGGCAGTCTGGCTGGCGTATTGGTTTTGGCACTCGGGTTAAGCGCGGTGGCTTTCCTGCAGCGAGGGATAGCCATGGAGCAAAGTCAGCTGCAGGCGACGGCGGAAGCTCAAGCGGTAAGTGAAGCCCAGATCCGGGCCACCGCAGAAGCTGTTGCTGTGGCAGAAAGAGATGCCCGCGCGGCTGCCGTTGATGAGACAAAAATCCAACGCGACATCGCTATATCCCAATATCTGGCATCGGAGTCCATGAATCTAAGCAACGCCCAGCTGGACATGAAGTTAATCTTGAGCGCTGCAGCGGCCCAGTTTTATCCGGGTGTGGAAGCAAAAAGCAGTTTGTTAGAAGCCCTTATGGCAGAGCCACATTTTTGTGGATTTATCATGCATGATATGGAGTTCACTGCCACCAGCATCGCAATCCATCCCAAAGGGACTCTGCTGGCGGTGGGCAGCGATGACGGAGAGATCCGACTCCTGGATGTCCAAAGTGATCAAGTTGAGGTATTAACCCCGCCGGTAAATCAGAATGCCGCTGTAAAATATCTCGTTTTCAGTGGAGATGGCTCGGCGCTGGCATCCAACAATCAAAGCGGTCAGGCCTGGCTTTGGGACCTGGATGCAGATCAAGCCCCAGGGAAAGAGTTATCTGCGTTCCCGGGTTGGGTGGACTTTCGAGCTATCAACATCGATGGAAGCGAGGTTGCCGGGTTGGCATCCTCAGGGGCGATTGCCATCTGGGATTCAAATTCTGATGATATCCTTTTGGAGTTAGAGGACAGTAACCTCGAAGACAAGCCTTTAGTATTCAGTCCGCAGGGAAAATACCTGGCTGCTTTTCACAGTAAGGAGAGCATCCGGTTTTGGAAACGATCCACGGGTGAATACTTGACGAAGGTGAACCTCCCTGATTTCGCGCTTGAACCACTGGATCGACCTCCGTTGAACGCCCAATATTCCCTGGCTTTCCACCCGCAGGATAAAGGGATCCTGTTCGGTATCGGCCACCACACGTATTACTGGGATTTCAAGCCGGAGAGCATCCCGGCTAAAGATCCATCCATACTGATTGGGTTTAATGACTCTGCTGAGCCGCTGGCCTTTTCAATCGAGGATAGGACATCTTTCCAGTGGAGGCTCACGGGAAAAACCTTGGTGGAGGAACTGGGGGGCAGGGATGTGGAAAATTTGGGCCCGAAGTTGGAGATTGGCCTCGGCAGTAGTCCTTTGCTGGAAACCATCCTTGGTGTGGCCTGGAGCCCGGTCAGCGGGGATGTTTATTACCTATTTCCTGGGGATGGCGGCGGGACAGTGATCGCCCACTATTCCATCTTCGGTTGGAATGATATCGATTTAGGAATTGTGGATAGCGAAAATTATCAAGCTTTGGCTCATGTCCCCGGTGCGGAAGGGAATCTGATGATCGCTGCCGGCTGCGCTGAACTTGCAGGCAGTGTAGGCTGCAACCGGGGGAAGATCCAATTTTGGGGTGGGGAGGAGTGGGACCCGGTTGGGGATCCCATCCTGGCCCACCAGGAATGGATTTCCGATCTGGCGATCAGCCCGGACGGCGAGTACTTTGCCACCGCCTCCCAAGATAACACCGTCCAGCTCTGGGACCTTGCGGAACGCAAGCCCCTGGGAGAACCGATCGCGGTGGACTTCATTGGCATTGATGCCCAATTGCAGTTCCATCCAAAAGGAGAGCTGTTGGCCCTCTACGATGGATGGGACAGAATTTACTTTTTGGACCCCGAAGAGGGTGTGGTGCTCGGAGAACCTTTTGCGGAGGCGTTACCCGGGGAGGTGGAAGCGCTGCGCCATTTTGCGTTCAGCCCGGATGGGGAGCGAATGGCTGTGGTCCATGTGGGCAAACCTATCAGCGAAAAGATATATTTCTTCGATGTAGTGGATGCTTACTACTCCTATTATAGAAAATATGCATTGAATCCGGATGGCGAATACCGGAGGATTGATCATGATCGCGCTATCTTGGCGATGTGGGAAATCGCCGATCTATCTTCCCCAAAACTGCTTTTTCAAGTGGACCTCAAGGATTCCTTGAGTAGTGAGCGCAATCTGGAGGGATTTTCCTCGCTCAAAGATTTCTACCCGGTTGCCTACCATCCAAGCAGGTCCATTGTTGCTGTTGGGACGGGGGGATCTGCCTACCTGGTGGATGCTGAGAATGGCAATATTCTCTATTCACCTTCTATTACCATGGCTCTGGCCAATGAAACTGGAAAAGTTGCCTTCAGCCCGGATGGAAAGATGCTGGCCGTGGCTGACACGCACGGCAACATCACGTTACATGATGCGGTCAGTGGGGTGAGGATTGGACCCTCCCTATGGGGCTGGGGAAGAATGCAGGATGATATAGAATTTTCTCCGGACAATGGGTGGTTATTTTTAACTTTTCATGATGAGTATATTTCTCTCTGGGAGGTGGGGTTCTTATCCTGGCTGGAGAGAGTCTGCCAGCGAGTGCAGCGCGAACCCTCTCCACAAGAATGGGACATCTATATGCCTGAGGTTGAACCCACCTTGATTTGTCCCCCTGACATTAAAAATTAGTTCACCACCACTATTTCAAAATTATTTTACAGAGGTGAGTAAGGAAAATAACATGCCAGATGCCTTTATCTCCTATTCACGTAAGAATATAGCCTTTGCCAGGTTGTTGATTGACTCCTTAGAAAAGAATGATCTCCATGTCTGGATCGATTGGCAGGACATCCCTCCCAGCGCTGATTGGCTGGCTGAGGTCTATGAAGCGATCGAAAATTCTGACAGCTTTATTTTTATCATCAGTGAGAACTCTGTGATCTCAGAGGTATGCAGTCTGGAAATAGCCCATGCAGTCCGGAATAATAAACGGATGATCCCCATTGTCGTGAACAGTGTCGATCCCGGTAAGGTGCCCAAACCTTTAGTGGATTTACAATGGATTTTCTTTACCCAGGAGGACCAGTACGGCAATGCCCTCCAGGACTTGATCAAGGCAATTCAAACAGATCAAGCCTGGGTGAAGGCACACACCCGACTGCAGAACCGCGCTCTGGAATGGGAGCGCAGGGGTCGGGCCGGATCCACCCTGCTGCGGGGCACTGACCTAAATCGGGCAGAGGATTGGCTTTCTCAGGCTGCAGAGAAAGACCCTCCACCGACTGTCCTGCAAACGGATTTTATCTTTGCCAGCCGCCAGGCGGCGAACCGGCGGCAGCGGATTCGCATGGGTGCAGTTGGGGCGGGGATTGTGGTCGCAGTCAGCTTGGGCCTCTGGGCCTGGATGCAGCGCGTTGAAGCGGTTCAGACCACCCAGGCGCGCTCCACTACAGAAGCGGTTGCCCTCGAAGAAGCTCACACCCGGGCGACCGCAGAGGTGGAAGCGATCCAGGAAGAGCGCGGGAAAGCCACGGCTCAGGCAGAATTGGAAGATCAAATTCAGACGGTTTCCGCCCGCTTTTTAGCTGCCCAATCGCGCTCCAAAAGGGGCGAGAATCTGGATCTGGGTTTACTCCTTGCTCTGGAAGGGTTACATCTGGAGGACAATCTGAAAACCAGAGAGGCTTTACTGCGGGCTTTAACTGCGCATCCTTACCTCCAAAGCATGATGCTCCGCAGCCCCGATTTATTCATTGAGGAAATGCTGATAGATCCAACCGGAAAACTGGTAGCCAGGAATTACCAGGAGCCAAAATTGTATATTTTTGATTTAGAACAGCGGGGATTGGTCCAGACGGTTGATACGCCATCCGTTCTGAGAAATGTGGAGCACCCGCTGATAGAAGGAGCCCTTCGTTACGGTGTTCGCTACAATGCGGATGGCACGTTGATGATCAGCTATTCAAATAGAGCCTGGATGCTTTGGGACACAGCCAGCTACACACCGCTGGGAAATCCCTTCCCGGAATCCGTGGATAGCCAGGCCGTTGCCAATATTGTCAGTATCAGTCCAACTTTTGACCTCGTGGCCTCTTTAGAAGAGGAGGAAATTAGAGTCTGGGAAAGATGGGATGGAAAGCTGCTGCAGACATTTTCGGTCCCGGACACCGCCTTGTTGGATCTGCCCTGTTTCAATGTAGATGAGACAATGTTTATCGTGCCATATGAGGGCCCGGCGATCCATTTTTACGACATGGATACCGGTGAATTGGTTCTCAACATTGACATCGAGGGTGACCTGGGCGATTTACAGACCTATGAGCTCAGCCCGCAGGGAAACCGGCTGGGCGTGATAGGTTCTGATCTGATCCTGCTTTATGACACAAACACGGGAGAAGTTATAGACCGCTACCAGCGGGCTGAAGACACCGAATATAAATTGTTGTTTGATAAGCAGGAGGAGGCCTATCTACTTTATCGACGAATGATCAGGAATTCTGTTGTTCCCAGAGTAATCAACGACGATTACATTTTTCTGGAAACTATGGGGGAAAATAGACTGCTGCTCAACCGCTTCTCCCCATGGCGGGGAAATTGGACTTTTCCTTCCTATTTCCATTATCAAGCGCTGAACCCCATGATTCGAATCAATCCCCAAACATTCCAATATATTTCCCATTTTCGCAATGAAGGGATCACCGAATTGACCCTGTACGATCCCTTGAGGATTACCCCCATCCTGGAAAGCCTGGTCCTCCCCTTGGGCGAAAAGGAACCTGTGCTCTCTCGTGTCTCAGCGCGCCCAGCGGATGACCAGACTATGGCAGTGGAACAGTGCAGCCAAGACACACCCGAGAAAACTTGTTCCTTAGCGATCTGGGATTTTAACCAAGAGCGGCCGGAGATGAATCTTATCCGGACGGATATTTCTCCGAGCCAGGCATTCACATTTCATCCCGGGGGCGAGTTATTGGCCATTGTGGATGATGAAAACGTTTTATCCATCTGGGAGTGGCAGCGAAACGAGGTCGTCTGGTCATTTGAGGATCTTCCTGAAAATGTGGATCTATTGGACTTCTCGCCGACGGGAAAATATCTGGCAGCTGCGAGCTCTAGAGGGCGAACGATCTCTGTCCTCAATACAGAGACCGGAGCTGTGATGCAGCAGATGGGTACAGATTCTGGAGGGGTGGCGGAGATCGCCTTTCATCCCCTTCACCCCTTGTTGGGGGTTGCGGATGGGGAGGGAATTACACTCTGGGACCTTGAAAAGAAGGTGGAGATCACCCGGATAGGGGGGGAGGAACCGTTGGAAGTCTACCAAGTACTGGCCTTTCACCCTAATGGATCGCAACTGGTATCCGGGGGCGCGGATGGCTGGGTCTATTGGAATCTGGATACTTACCAGGAGGTGACTTCGTCTCGTGAGCAACCCATGCATCAGGTTGGCGTTGATTACTTGAGCTTTGATCCCACCGGGAGATGGATGGTGAGCGGGCACGGGCTGGTATTCCAGCTTCATGATGCAGATTCTGGGAAGTGGGTCGGGGACCTCAGCCCTATCGACCCGCAGGTTCCGGAAAGCGCTTTGGCTGTCTCTAGGCTTCCTGACCCTTCTCTATTTGCTGATGGAACACGGTTAGCTGCCTACAGCCGCCGGGACCAGGTCCAGTTCTGGCAGTTAGATCTGGCTTCTTGGAAAAGGGCGGCCTGCCAGATGGCGAATCGAAGCCTTACCGATCATGAGTGGAAAACCTACCTGGGCGATGTGCCTTATCGGGAGACATGCCCGTGAACTCCTTGATCTGCAAAGTTATCATTAAACTAATCACACATCCCCTTGCTCTTGAAAGCAGAATAACCGCTTTCTTTGGAACCTGATAAACACCGCTTGGGAAAGCTTGATGAGATTAGATTTTTACGATCTGGAAACCCGCCCTGGCCAGGATTTTCGGTAAGTCGCGGACAAACTTTTTGTTTTTCTCTTTCTCCGATGGGGGGAGGTCTTCCCAGGGCACCAGGTTCGGGTGGGTTTTCTTCTCTGGATCTTTTTCGGTCCCTATTCGCCATCCGTTATCAAGGTGAGTCTGGCGCCACAATTTGTGCTCCACGGGTGCCATGAGGGCGACTTCGTCTTTTTCCCTTGGTTCTCCTTCTGAAAACTGAAAAAGGTCTGCCTCCCAGTCTCGCAGAGGGGCAATCCGGTAGCCGGCAGCGGCTAAGACCACGGGGATGCGGTCCGCCTGCTGGCGGTTTTTCTCTTTTTGGGGTGGGGAGAGCTCTTCCCATGACAGGTAAGAGTCTACTTTCCCTTTATCCTTGTCGGAGGACGCCAACCCTTCCAGGTACGCGGCGTGGAGGTTGCGGGCCAGGATCTCATGGGTTCCTTTTTGGAGCAATTCCGCTGTGCATGTTTGATCAAGGAGGTCGAAAAGCCGCAGATTTCCAAACGTTCCTTGTTCGCTTTCATCCTCCGCTAACAATGAGGCCAATCCCCCACTTTCCGCCATCCGCAGCACAATGGGGATGGGGTGGTTTCGCAGTTGGTGATGGAGGCGAAGCCCGGTCTGCAGGCAGAAAGATTCGTCATCCAGACAGACATAAACCAGGTCTAAATCACAGGGTTGATCCTGCATGAAATGGGTACTCAACTTGTCAAAATCAGGGGAGAGGATGTCCATTTCCAGCGCTTCCAGTTCACACACTTCAGGCAGCTGGGGGTAATTGAGGGTTAGGGAATCCACCTTTTGTTTGGCGTCGAGATCCAGGATGGAAATGTGGATCTTCTTTTTGGGGTCCGAGTTTTTCATCCGCCATTGCCGGGCTGTTTCGACGACCAGCCTTTGCCCCATCTTACCTAAGCCGATGAGGAGGATGCAGGTGGAGTCACGCTGAGGGTTGACCGACCAGGGGGGATTGTTCTGCAGCATCAGGCGGGCCCCGCGGTCAAAGATGTTGAACAGCTCCAGACGGAAATGAGGATTTTGATTGGAATGGAGCTCCTTTTCTCGCAGCAAATCCCAGAGTTTGGCGTCAAAGATATGGATGATGCAGGTCAGTGTGCCGTCCCTTCTTCCGCGGGAAAGCTTATCAGCCTGCACGGCTACCTGTGCGTTTTTCCCGTCATCACCCAGCACGGAAATCAGGCAGTGGGCTTGTTTGAGTTTGACTTTTTTCAGCAGTTCCGGGTCAGTAGCATCCCCTGGGATGAGGATTGCGCCGCTGGAGCGGATGCTTTCCACCCAGTCATTCCCCTCATCCTTCTCAATGATGACTACCGCTTTTCCCTGTTCCAGAAATTGTTTGGCTAACCGGAACCCTTTCCGTCCCAGCCCGCAGATCAAGATGTGGTCCCGGGTGAACCAGAGCCGGATCCGGTCGGTTTGCTGAATGAAGAGGGCTGTGAAAGCCAGAACGGCGGTGTAGGCGGTGACGGCGGGAATCAAAAATCGAGCCACCTGCAGCTCCCAACTCACAGGTCCGGATGTGACCCCAGTCTCCATGGAAATCAACCCCAAGGTCATATACAGGTTGTCCAGAAAGGTGCGTTCCTCCTGGATCGCAAGCCCGTTTTTGTGGAAACCGACGAAACCCAGGATCAACCCGGTCAAGCCCAAGATGACCAGAATCAGCCAGCTGGCATCGGACCACCACCTGCGGATTTGTCGAATAAATTCCTGGAAATGGGAGTTCATAGGTGTTCCTTGGTATAAAGTCGCAGCAGGTAGACCTTTTTCGAACCTGTCTCAAAGACAGAGGTTTCAGTCGGGGAAGCGTTCGAAGGTGATGGTTCCCTGCTCTTTGCCCAATGTGGTGGGCTGGGAGGACCCGGGTAAACGGTTACCGGCGTGAATCCAGGCCAAGGGCAAACCCAAACGACGGGCTTCAGCGACGATCTCTCCAGTCCCCCCCGTGCCTTGGGAATCCTGCCCGTCCCAGATGGCGATCAATATGTCAGCCTGCTCGAGCATGTATAAACCGGCGGCTTGGTAGGATTTTTCTTTCGTGGGTGTGGGAGGCAGGGTGATGATTTCTTCGGCTTGATCCAAGAGGTGGATGAATACTTTTTGAGCAGATGAGGATTGAAAGTCGCTCAGATATTCATCCCTGGGAAAGGGCAAAGCAGCGACCAAAGAAGGGTTTCCCCGTTTCAGCGCCTGCTGGACAACCAGCATATCGGCGCCCTCCGCCAGCGAGGAAACGATTCGGAGAGGAGGATGTCCGAAGGCGCTTTCCACTTCGTCCAGAACGCGGTGGACGGCGGGGGTGATTTTTTCTACCTCTGCTAAGAAACGGTGTCCAGTGATGCCAACGGTGATCATCATTCACATTCTCTATTCATCTTGGGTATCGACCACGGTATAGCCGATCTTGGTTAATAGTTGGGGGATCGCCTGGATGAGCTCCCGATCTTTATCTTTTTCCTCTTCTGCGAGTCGTTCATCATCCCAGGGGAGGAGGGCTTTGTGGAGCTTTTTTTCTTTATTCGTCTCCGGCGCGTACTCCCACCCCTCTGCTAATTTATCCTTCATCCACCGCTCATGTTCCAGCTTGGACAGCGTTTCCAGGTCCTCTTTGCCACGGGGGAATTCCGCCGGTTCGTTGCTCCGGGCAGGGACCATCACGTATCCGATCTGGCTCAGTTTTTGAGGGATGTCCTGGACAGCGGACCGATTCTGTTCCTTTTCATGTTCGGGGAGTTCTTCCCAGGAGAGCAGAGCGCTGTGGGTTTTTTGTTGGTCGTCGGTGGTTGGCCCGTACTTGTACCCTTTCTCCTCCATCTGATGGCAGAAGATCTGGTGATGGGTCCGGGCCAATTTTTCCAGAATACCCCCTTCCAGATTGATTTGTTGGACCAAGGATAAAAATTCTTGACCGTTGACATGCAGGTCCAGCTGGCTTTCGGATGGCAGGATGGAGCGGGCGAAGCGGGTTTTCCCTGAAAGCTGGCTCATGGTCAGGATGGTTTCCATGGAGCGGATCCCATGCCGGTAATGGCTGATATGCAGGAATGCCCGCAGCACGCCCTGGTCAATCTGCAGCTCCTGCACACCGCCGTTCTTTTGGAAGAGGGCGGGATGGCTGCGGAGGAGGAGGGACCGCAGCAGGATGGCACGCCGGATGATGTAATAGGGATCGTCTTTCCCCTCCTGGGGATTGGGGCCGAGTACATCCACGTACCCCTTCAGTCGGCTGACGAAGTCAGGTACCTTGGCAGCCCGGGCCTTTTCCTCGCTCAGTCCTTTGCCGAACTCATGCATGGTATGGCTGGTGCCCCCTGCGAAGACGAAGATGGAACGGCCGATGGGGTGGACGATTTGCCCCTCTCGGAAAGCGCCGTCCTGCATGGGAGCCAGGAAATAGCGCAGCCATCCCAAAGGTTTATCCCCTAAAGAGGTGTCAAACTCATCCCAGAAAACGAGGGGGATTTTCCCCTGCAGGTTAAGATCCCGGACCTGGTGCAGGGCATCCGGCAGTTCTTCAGGAGAATTCATCTGGGAGAGGTTGAATTCTAATTTCTCGATTTTCCCCGGCGCTAGGGAGCGAGCCACTTGGGTGATGCCGAATGATTTTCCGGAGCCCGGCGCGCCAAAAACCCCAATGGAAAGGGGGCGCCCAGGACGGTCTTTCTTCAGGTATTCCTCCACCAAAGTGCAGATGGTGCGGAAGCTTTCGATTTCCTGGCGGTCCACGGTGACCAGGTATCCGAAGGTGCCAAAGGGCACATCAGGGAGGGCGTTTTCAATTCCCTCCAATACCGTTTGTTCCGCCACCAGGCTAAGGTCGTGGCGGTGGCGGTCGTGGAGGATGGTCCAGAACTCGGGCTGCGTTTCGGGATCCAGGGTTTGCATGGTTTGATGAAGGCTGCGAACCGGGTCTTGGATGGCGACTTGGGCGAGCGGTTTTCCAGCTCGGGTGATTTCGTCTCTCATCTTTTGGTATGGGAAGATGACTTTGAATTTTCCGTTCTCACCCCTTTCCTGTGCGTACCCTCCTCGGTGCAGTCCACGCAGGGCGGAAAATCCAGATTGAATGCCTTGGTGAATATCCGGTTGTTCTCTATCCAGTATGAGTTGATGGACGACGCTCCCGGTAAGGCAAGTTGTGTAACCGACCATGCCCCCGGGATACTTTTCTGTCCAGGTGCCTTCGATCGCCTGGGGATCGAAGAACAATTCGCCTTTAGAAGCGACGGGAGGCCCATCTTTTTTCTGTCTGTTATCTCTGGAAAGCAGAACCGCGCCTTCCGCACCGAAGGAGAGGATGACATATGCGCAGCGCGCCAGGCTGTTCACATGGGGGTTATGTACCAATTCCCAGACCACATCCTGTGCTGTGCGTTCCCAGGAAAGACCCTTACTGATTTGGACTTCAGTAAGGCGGAGGTCGTTGGCCGGGGTGATGACAATCAAACGGTCTGTATTGTTTTGCACCAGATGGTCCCATAACGGCCCTTGGGCGACTGGCTGGGCCATTTTAACCACAACCCAGGGATTCTTTTCTGGGTTTTTTAGGATTTCGGGCCACATTTCTGGCTGGTTTCGGAATCCCAAGCCTGCGTCGTCGAGGATCACCAGGTCGGCATCTTTTCCAGGAGAGTCCTGGGTGTTGTCCGAAACAGCAGGACCGATCTGAGTTGCAGGGTCCAACCCTAAGAAAGTCTTCACGCGCCATACTTTCCCTTGCTCGCTGGGAAAGCGTGTCCAGATCGCAAAGGAGTGGTGAACACGGCTGTCGTCAGGGGGCACGGACCCCTGTGGGGCACCCAATTTGGTGATTTGATAAAGGTCTCTTTGGTCAGAAGGTAGCGCGTCTATCAGGTGCTGGATCAAATCTGCCAGCAGCGCGGCACCGCCGGGCTGCCGGCAGGCTTGGGTCAGGTTTTGGGGATTCCATTGTTCGCTGATATTTTGGGGATTGGATTTCTGGTAGGCGATATTCCAATCAACGGTGTAATCTCCAGCGATGAGAATCTCGGTTTTGCTTGGCTGCGTTTGGTCCATGGATTCCGCCTTTCTTTGCTATGTGAATAGTTTTGGATCCATTGCGGTTGTGAACATTGTTAATTTTGTAAGAATGGTTCATTATTCTGCATTCACGAGGGCCATCTGGTTCTCCCTCTAGTATAATACGACTGTTTGGGGTTGGAAAACGAGATCCTTTACAGATTCTAAAGCTGCTAAAAGGACTTACACATGGGTTTGCCAAACGACAAATATCCCGGTTTCGACGTCTTTGTCAGTTATTCGACGAAAGACAAAGCCGTTGCGGACGCGGTGGTCTCTGCCCATGAAAAAGTGGGCATCCGCTGCTGGTATGCCCCGCGGGACATCCCGCCGGGCGCAGATTGGGCGGAGGCCATCACCAAGGCCATAGAACAGTGCTCGTTGATGGTGCTGATCTTTTCGGAGAATGCCAATCACTCCCAGCATGTGTTGGATGAACTCAGTTATGCGGTCAGTGAAGGGAAGCCCATCCTGCCATTTCGGGTGGAAAATTTGGAACCTACAGGAGCGATGCGCCTCCATCTTACCTCCCGGCACTGGCTGGATGCCTACCATCCTGGCTGGGAAGCGCACATCGACCGCTTGATTGAAAGCGTAGCCATCAATCTTGGCGGCTCACACGAGACCGTCCAGATCCGTGAAGAAAAACCGGCTGCTGTGGAGGTTAAAGAAAAATGGTTCAAGATCCCTTCTCTTCCTAAAGGTGTTTATGCAGCAGTGGGGATCTTGATTTTGGTTGTGTTGGTTTACTCCGGGTGGAACAGCTTTGGCAAGGGACAATCCTCCAGTGAACCCCTAACCTCTCCCAAACTCGCTGGAGTAGAAACCACACCATCCCAGGACACTCTCTCATTTGAAGACTCGAAAGCGACCGCTGTGGCCGGAACGCAAGCTGCCATCCATGCTCTGGAAACCGATCATGCTCAATCCGCCGAGCAGGCCAAAGAGGAAGTTACGGAGTCCCCTGTGCCCAGCGATACACCCACCTTGACTCCGACCTCAACTCCCAATCCCACCCCGATTGTAGGAAGTTTATTGTTGGAGGATTCCTTTGATAACCATCAGCACGGCTGGTCGACGGGTGCGGTAGATAGTGATTATTGGCAAGGGTCCAGAAAGATCGCGGATGGAAAATATACCTGGACTGTGGATCGATCCTTTGGTGTTATCTCATGGGAATATCCAAGCATGGATACCATTCGTGATTTTTACGTTTCGGTAGAAGTAGAAAGGGTAAGTGGTTATTATGATACCTGCTACGGAATCTATTTCCGGGGAAGTCAGGTCAATTGTTATTTGTTTTTTGTTTGTGGTGATGAGTATGGAGTACTATCTTTAGATGATGAAGATTGGCAGAATTTAATACTTTGGAATGAAAGCGAGAAAATCAGGCCGGGAAAGAACACATTGGCTGTCGCTGGGCGTGAGGGTCGTTTTGATTTTTATATCAATGGAGCCTTAGTAGATAATATAACGGACAGTCGCTTTAAGAGCGGGTATGTAGGTATGGCGATAAGGATGAAACCAGGGTCTAAGGCAACTTTTGAGTTTGATAATTTTAAGGTCTGGCTTCTTGAGTAGTTCCCACGTGAGCGATGGGCGAATGATGATGAAACCTCAGGTAAGTGAGTTCTCTCCCTTTGACGTCTTCCTCAGCTATTTGACGAAGGACAAAGCCGTGACGAACGCGGTGGTCTCCGCCCATGAAAAAGCCGGGATTCGCTGCTGGTACGCCTCATGAGACATCCCGCTGGGTCCGTATAGGTCTGTTAAATGAAAAAATCCCCTGACGGGGATCCCCAGGCCGGCTTATAAGCCGCATTCTGTCCGTCCCCTGTCACGTTTACACCTGGCGGCGTCGTCCGTGATGGGCACGGGGTGATCATCTATCTGGGAGACATCTCTCGATGGCTCTCAACGCAACCTACCTGGGATTCAAGGGAAACGAGCCGTTTCCCCTCCTGAAGGAGATCATCCCTGCTTGGCTTTGCTCCCGATGGGGGTTGCCTGGCCGCGGACATTGCTGCCCGCGCCGGTGGTCTCTTACACCACCTTTTCACCCTTACTCCCGGAGGAGCGGTATGTTTCTGTGGCCCGATCCGGCAGATTGCTCCGCCCCGGATGTTATCCGGCATCGCGCTCTGTGGAGTGCGGACTTTCCTCGATCCTGAAAATGGGGTTTCAGGACCGCAACCACCCGGCCAGCCTGGGCTTAACATCATATCATTTCCCGCGCTATTAAGATAGGGCAAAAACCTTGATTTACGCTTTTAAGGGTGGACAAAGTCATCCCCTTGCCTTAAAATGTCAATTCACCAGGATCTTTTTTAGGTCTTATCATAAGATTAGGATAAAGGAATGGAGGAAGGAACTTGGCTACGAAGTCTTCTCAAAAAAGAGATCGGCAGAACGAGAAACGCAGGAAACGGAATCGAAAATTCCGAGGTCGGGCTCGCACCTTGGAGAAAAAGGCGTTGACCGCGCTGGAAAATGAGAACTTAGAAGACGCGAAACAGCTGACCGCGGACGCTGTCAAAGCCCTTGACAAAGCGGCTGCCAAAGGTGTCATCCACGATAACAACGCTGCCCGCCGGAAAAGCCGGATCATGAAGCGTTTGGCAGCCTTGGAAAAAGAAGCCTAAATCGATTGGATTTTACCCAAAGCACATGATCTTTTGGCGGGAGTGATGGCTGCTCCCGCTTTTTGTGTTTTCTGAGATCGTGTTATAATCTCGAAGCGACGAGAATACTGCGCTCATTCCCGTGAAAGGACCATGTTCGGTGGTCAGGCAAGCTGTTGAGGAGTGAGATTCCGTGATTTACCAGCCCGCGACTTGGGATACTGTCTATGTTCAAATCCGAAAAGGAACGAGTTGAAGATACCATCCGGGACTTCCTTGCCAAGAAAAAAATCCCCGCTCCTGACTCTTTCCAGTGGAAACCGATCCCTTTCTCAGGGGAGTGGGGGATTTCCGTCTCTTTCTTTAAGACAGCAGCCCTTGAGGCCCAGACTGGTAAAGAGGTGAACGTCCCAGAGCGGGCGGGTGAGATTGCCCGCTTGGTGGCGGGTGTGATTTCTGAAGGGGGTGAGTTTTCACGTGTGGAGGCGGTGCAGGGCTATCTGAACTTATATTTCGCTCCTGACGCGTACAGCAAGAAGGTTGTCGATATCGTGCTCGATGAAGGGGACCGTTTTGGAAGGGGGGAATCGAAAGGCGAACAGTTGATGGTGGAGTTTTCGCAACCCAATACGCATAAAGCCTTTCACGTCGGTCATCTGCGGAGCGCGATTTTGGGGGATGCCGTGTGCCGGATATTGGAGTTCGCCGGGTTTGACATCGTGCGCGCTAATTATTACGGGGATATCGGGCTGCATGTCATCCAATGGCTGTGGAATTATATGAAATTCCACCAGGGAGAAAAGCCACCCCAAGACACTACGCGGTGGATGGGCGATCTTTACGCGGAAGCGGTCCGGCGCCTGGAAGAGAACCCGGAATATGAGCGGGAAGTCCGGGAATTGTACGCCCGATGGGACAGACGGGATCAGGAGGTGGTCGACCTGTGGGAAAGGACCCGGGGGTGGTCCATCGAAGGCTTCGAAGATATGTACCGGATCCTGGATATCGACTTCGACCGCTACTACGCCAACAGTGAGGTCGAAGAAGCGGGCAAAGAGATGGTCCAGGAATTGATCGAGAAGGGCATCGCTGAGGATCTGCGGCCTGAAGATGCGGTCATCGTGCGCATCGACGATTTGTTGGGCCTGGAGAAAGAAAAATACCGCGTGATGGTCGTCCTGCGATCGGATGGGACGGCGCTGTATCAAACTTTAGATCTGGCGCTGGCAAAATTAAAGTTTGAGGAATACGATCTTGACACCTCGATTTACGTTGTCGATGTCCGTCAAAAACTGCACTTTCAGCAGGTGTGGAAGATCTTGGAGATCGCCGGATACTCCTGGGCGAAAGACTGTGAACATTTGTCCTACGAGTTGGTCAACCTTCCCGGCAACGTGGTCATGGCCTCCCGGGATGGTACGGTGGTCCTCTTGGAAGATTTAATTCGCGAAGCCCAATCTCGGGCTTTGGAGGTGGTCGAGGAGAAGAACCCGTCCCTTCCCTCGGAGAAGAAAAAAGAAGTAGCCAAAGCAGTAGGACTAGGGGCTATTAAATTCCCCATGTTGGATCGAGATAATACGCGCCTGGTTACCTTTGATTGGAAGACCGCCCTTGACTTCAACGGCCAGGCTGCACCCTATATTCAATACGCTCATGTACGGGCGAACAGCATTTTGGAGAAGATGGAAGGTCCTTTCCCTGATCCGCTTACCCCTGATTATGGTTTGGATCCCGCTGAGATCGAATTAATTGAACGCATCTCACGGATTCCCACGGAGATTCAGAGCGCTGCCCGAGATCGGAAACCCCTTCACTTGACGAACGCAGCTTATGAACTGGCCCGTTCTTTTAACGCTTTTTACCGGGAGTGTCCGGTCCTCAGCGCGGAGCCAGCGGTGAGGTCATTCCGCTTGCGCTTGGTGGCTGCTGCCAAACAAACCATTGCCAATACCCTGACCGCATTGGGGATTGAAGCGCCAGAGGTCATGTAACTGCACATGAAGAGAAAGGAATGGTTCAGTTTTCCCTGATTTATTAAAGTTGGTTTCTGTGTGCTCTTGTTGGATATCGATCTGATGAATGAGTGAATACGAAAAAGAATAAGGAGAGTTTTATGACAGTACGAACGGTCATCATGGGGGCTGCGGGGCGTGATTTCCATAACTTTAACGTCTTCTACCGCGACAATCCGGAGTATGACGTGGTTGCCTTTACCGCCACACAAATCCCCAACATCGAAGGCAGGAAGTATCCACCGGCCTTATCCGGAGAGCAGTATCCCGAAGGCATACCCATCTACCCGGAAGAGGAGCTGGTCAAACTCATCCGGGAAAAAGATATCCAAGAAGTGGTATTTTCTTACAGTGATGTTCCCCATGAATATGTGATGCACAAAGCCTCTGAAGTGCTGGCTGCCGGAGCGGATTTCAAACTCATGGGTTTGCATTCCACGCAGTTGAAATCAGAGAAACCGGTGGTTTCCGTATGCGCGGTCCGGACGGGGAGCGGGAAGAGTCAGACCACCCGTTATGTGGCCAAGACCTTGACAGAGTTGGGGCATCAAGTGGCGGTGATTCGCCATCCCATGCCGTATGGAGATCTGGCTCAGCAGGCGGTCCAGCGTTTCGCGGATTTAGATGACCTTGATAAACATAGTTGCACGATCGAGGAGCGCGAGGAATACGAGCCTCATATTATCAATGGGGTGATCGTCTACGCCGGCGTGGATTACGAACCGATTTTGAGGGAGGCGGAGAAGGAGGCGGACATCATCCTCTGGGATGGAGGGAACAACGATTTACCCTTTTATGTCCCGGACCTGCACATTGTGCTGGCGGATCCCCATCGCCCGGGCCATGAAACGACCTATCACCCTGGGGAAGCCAATGCGCGGATGGCTGATATCTTCGTGATTAATAAAGTGGACACAGCTGACCAGGAGAATGTGATCGCCCTCCATGAATCCCTGCGTGCTTTGGCTCCTGAGGCGGTGATCATGGAAGCTGCCTCCCCCCTCTTCGTCGAAGATCCCGGCACCATCCGGGGCAAGCGCGCCTTGGTCGTCGAGGACGGGCCGACGTTGACCCACGGGGGGATGGCATATGGTGCCGGCTGGGTGGCGGCTCGCCGTTTTGGCGCTGCGGAGATCGTCGACCCCCGCCCGTACGCTGTGGGATCTATCCAGGACACCTATCAGAATTATCCCACCACCGGCGATGTCCTCCCCGCCATGGGTTATGGGGAGGGGCAGATGAAAGAACTGGAGCAAACCATCAACAGCGCAGATGTTGAGTTGGTGATCATCGGAACTCCCATCGATTTGGGCCGTTTGCTGAATATCAACAAGCCCACCCAGCGCATCCGCTATGAATTGCAGATCATCGGCCAACCGTCCCTGGAAGATGAGCTGAAGAAGCGTTTCGGGTAAATTAATCGAAGCATTCATTTTATCGCTCAAATCGGATATGGAGGAAAGAGCATATCCTATCAACCAACCCTTCTCCCCCTGAACACCGCATGACCCCTTGCCTATGCCTTCCTTGACATGGCCCAGCAAACGTAAACCAGAACCCTTGTCTGCAGGGTTAACGACAGATGCTGTCTTTTACCCTTGTGGCAAATCGCGCGAGGTCGTGAAAAACCGGCTCATCTTGGGGGACAACTTGCGCGTGATGTGGGCCCTATTACCGGAGTATGAAGGAGAGATCGACCTCATCTACGCAGATCCACCCTTTTTTACCAACCAGGGATATCCAGCCCGGGTGGGTCGAGGGGAGGATTCACGCCAACCCCAAGAATGGGAATTGGCGGAGGGCTATGAGGACGAATGGGAAGATTTGAACACCTATTTGGATATGCTCTACCCGCGGTTGTGGCTAATGTACCGTCTGCTGTCAGAAACCGGGACATTATATTTGCATTTGGATTGGCACGCCAATTCTTATGCCAGGGTGCTGCTGGATGAGATCTTTGGATACCAGCAGTTGAACAATGAGATCATCTGGACTTATCACGGACCGTCACCCATCCGGAGTGCGTTCAATCGCAAACATGATACGATCTTGTTCTACACGAAGAGCGATCAATATACCTTTAACGTCGACGAAGTCCGGATCCCGTACAGCGAGAGTACGGTGGATACCTTCAACTCCTCATCCAAAGCTGGATTTGGCAAACGGCCCGATCTGGAGCGCGGAAAGGTCCCTGAAGATTGGTGGTATTTCCCGGTGGTAGCTCGCTTGCATTCAGAGCGCACGGGATATCCCACCCAAAAGCCGGAGAGCCTGCTGGAACGCATCATCCTGGCCTCCTCCAACCCCGGGGATCTGGTGGCGGATTTTTTTGCCGGCTCGGGGACGACGGCGGTGGTCGCCTCCCGGCTGGGGCGGCGGTTCATGGTCAGCGATGCGCAATGGCGGGCCATTCACACCACGAAAACCCGCTTCGTTCAGGATGCAGGACAACGAAGAGAGAGGGTGGGGGAAGCCGGAGAACCGATTTCCATTGCTGTCGAAAGGGAAGACCAGGTTCCGAAACCGGCGATTCACCCTTTCAGTGAAGAAGAGGAAGGCCTTATTGCCCTTGAAGGCCAGGCCGTTCACCTTAAGGGAGGGCTGCTTTCCGAATTGGATTATTGGGAGGTAGATCCTCAATGGGATGGGGGCGTTTTTAAAAGCGTCATCCAATCTGCCCGTTCCCGGCGGGAGGGACATATTGCAGAAAAACTGGACCTGCCTTCGCAGGGGGAAAGGGTGTGTGTGCGGCTGGTCAAAGTCAACGGGAACCAATTCCAAAAGGTGTTTTCGTAAATAAAAAACCACACCGGGTCCGGGTGTGGCCGAAAGTCATCGTCCAATCTGTCAATTCCTGGACTTACAAATCTAATTTATACCCTTTACCTCGCACAGTGAGGATCAATTCAGGATCACTGGGGTCTTTTTCGATCGCCTTTCTGAGCCAATTGATATGCACGTCCAGGGAACGGGTGTCTTCGGTGTAATCCGTCTGCCAGACTTTGCTGAAGAGGACTTCCCTTTGGATCACCTCTCCGGAGCGGTCGATAAGCATCTTGAGCAATTCCACCATCCTGGGGGTGATGTGTTCTTCATTGCCTTGGCAGCGCACCGTCTGCCGGTCAATGTCCATGTGAATGGGGCCCGCCTTGATCACTTCTTCGCCGTCACCGGGAATGAGGGGGATGATTCGGTTTTCCAATTTTCGGATGGTGAAAGGCAGGATGAGCTGGACGTCAGCGACCACATTGTTGGTGGGGATGTAATGGGAGGAATTAATGAGAATGATAGGGAGGTCGGAGTCAATCCCCTGAATGGATTTGCAGATCCTCGTCCCGGTTGTGCGCATGGATGCGGCGTCAATGATCAGGATATCCGGTTTAAGCTTGGGGATTTTTTTACGGGCTGCCTTTCCTGTGGATACGACGGTGACGGCATAGTCTCTTTGCTTCAAATCGGGGACAAACGCAGGTGTATCTGCTCTTTTCTTCCCGGCCCAGAGAATGTTTGCTTTAGGGGATTGGCTTTCAGCCATCACGATTACCTAAACATGAATCTAAATGAATGCAGAATGAGAGTCTAATGGAAATCGAATTATAATGAAAAGGCAGGAAAAACGCAAATGAATCTGGATGGGATTTCATTAAGACTCACATATTATCACGATTGTACCAAAAAAACTTGGGGATTAATAGGGCTCTCTAATCCATCCAGTTTACAAATTTATTATACACAAAGGGGTGAGATATCACTTGGCGGGGTAATGTTACAATTCGAGGTATGTGAATAGGCTTCATTTTAAAAATGGATCAAAGATGATCATTCATTCTGCTTCACAACTTATAACCTGTGCTGGGGATCCCCAGCGGGGACAGGATCTGGGGAACCTGGGAATCGTCCCGGATGGGGCCGTGTTCATTGAGGGCGGAAGGATCATAGAAATTGGACCTTCAGAGGAATTGTTGTCCCGGCATCCCCAAAGGAAAAAGCTCGATGCGGGCGGACGTGTGGTCATGCCGGGGTTTATCGATCCCCATACCCATGCCCTGTGGGCGGGGGATCGAGCTCAGGAGTTTGAAATGCGCTTGCAGGGGAAGACCTACCTGGAGATCATGGAAGCGGGAGGGGGGATTGTCTCCACTGTGCGCGCTACGCGGAAAGCTTCCCTGGAGGAGCTCAAATCTCAAACCCGGGATCGACTCCAGCGTATGTTTGCTCATGGCACGACTACGGTGGAAGTGAAAACCGGATATGGATTGGAGACGGATACAGAACTGCGCTCACTCCAGGCTTATCTAGAACTCGACCAAGAGGTGCCCCAGGACCTGGTGATCACCTTCTTGGGCGCGCATACCGTTCCCCCGGAATACGAGGGGGATGCTGAGGGGTACACGGACCTGGTATGTCAGGAGATGCTGCCCCGCTTGAAGGAATGGTGGCCAGGCCATACTTCCCGTCCCTTCCCCTACGTTGATGTTTTCTGCGAGGAAGGCGCTTTTGACCTCGCCCAAAGCCGGCGCATCCTGGAGACGGCTCAAAAACTCGGCTTTCCCGTAAAAATACACGCCGACGAGTTCAAAAACTTGGGTGGAGCTCGCTTGGCTGCGGAGTTGGGGGCTGCTTCCGCGGATCACTTGGTCGTCACTTCCCAGGAGGATATCGAAGCTTTGGGTCGTTCGGATACCGCAGCTGTGGCGCTGCCCTGCACGCCGTTTGGATTGGCCGAAGGCGAGTACACGCCGGCGAAGGAAATCTTATCCGCGGGTGGGCTGCTGGCCATCGCCACGGACATCAACCCGGGCACAGCCTGGTGCGAGTCGATGCAATTTGCCATCGCTTTGTCCTGCCGCTATATGCGCCTGACGCCTGCCCAAGCCATCGTGGCTGCTACCCTCAATGCTGCCGCTGCGATCGGCAGAGCGGATGAGGTGGGCTCCTTAGAGCCGGGGAAGAAGGCGGATCTCTTGATCCTGGAGGTATCCGATTACCGTCATCTGGGGTATCGGTTCGGCACGAATCTCGTTCGCAGCATAATTAAAGATGGTCATTACATACAGGTCAAGGAGTTGTTATGAATTTGATCAGTGACTCATTGTTGATTTGGATTGTCGCCGCCGGGTTGGGATTATTGGTACTGCGCTTCATATTAAATGTGACCAAAAAGGTGCTCACCATCGGGTTCGTCATCCTGGTGGTTGTCGCTGTCTATATCTTGATTTCCAACTACCTGACCCAACTCATACTGCCTTGAGGGTTATCCCCCTTTGGTTGGTAACTCCATAATAAAAGGAGCTCATATCCCATGCCCTCCATTGATCAAGCCCGCGCCTGGTATCCGGAGGACGGTCCCACCCATGGTTTCGCCCATATTCTGCGAGTCTACAGACTAGCCGAGTTCCTAACCCAGGAAGAAGGCGCGAAATGGGACATCGTCCGGGCTGCCGTCCTGCTCCATGACGCTCAAAGCGGGGGAGATCGGGAGGGACATCACTTGGCTTCCGCCAATTTTGCAGAAGAAGTCTTGAGGGAGAAAAGGTGGTCAAGCGAGGATATTTCCGCCGTGCAGCATTGTATTCGCGCACACCGCTATCGGGATCCAAGTGAACAACCCCACACGTTGGAAGCGAAAGTGCTTTTCGATGCAGATAAACTGGACGCGATCGGCGCGGTGGGCGTGATGCGTGCTGTCGCTTATGCCGTGGAACATGGACAGAGGCTGTATCAGAGTCCGTCTAAAACGTTCCTGGAAACGGGCCAAAAAGAGCCCGGAGAACCCCATACCCCTGCTCATGAATTCTATTTTAAACTGCGGCATTTATCGGATCGGATGTATACAGATATGGGCAGGAAATTGGCGGCAGAACGGCATGAATTCATGGTCCGGTTTTTCCACCAGCTGGACCAGGAAGTTCGCGGTTTGGCATGAAAGGGATCGGTGCAGCTTATTCAGGGGGAAAACGAAAAAGGGGACAGACTTCCCCTGGCATGCGAGACGTTGGATAAGCGGGGTTTGGGTGAGTGGAGACTATCCTTCCCCCTGGGGCGGGCGACTTTCAGCTTTTCAGCTTTTTTTCTAGTTCATGCAAATCGATCCGGGAGGTGAGATCGAGGGAGAGAGGTGTCACTGAAACCACCTTATCGATGTGCACGGCGTGGATATCCGAATCGGGTGGCGCCTTATCCCAGTCATCAGAAACCCGGTAGCCGATCCGGGTCTCGGTGTCGTATGATTCCCTTTCCGGGGGGATGACTGTGTAATAACGGATGGGGGATAAACGGGTCATCTTCCAGGGGGTCTGGGGTGTGGCGTCGGAGGGGATCTCTATTTTAAGGACTTTCACATCCTCCGGCAGTTGTTTCTCGAGGACCAGTTTGGCGAAATACCGCGTGAAATGGGCAGCGGTGCTGAAGTCAATATGTGTGGCATGGGAGAGGTGGTATTTGTCTTCTGTGTCCAGGGAGACAGCCAAAGAAGGGATCCCGGAAGCGCTGGCTTCCAACGCGGCTCCTACCGTGCCAGACACGGTGACCCCCGTGCCCACGTTGAGGCCGTAATTGATCCCGGAGACAGCCAGGTCTGGCTTCCGGGGGGCGATCTCTAAGACGCCATGGAGGACGGCTTGGGCCGGAGTGCCCCCCACCGCATGGACCGTCCATGTCTTGCCGTTGACTTCCATTTCCTCGGGTTCGATCTTTCCATCCGAGGTAGTGGGCATGCTTCGGCCTGTCCCTGAGGATTGTTCTCGGGGGGCTACCACGGTGACGAAGCCCAGTGGATCCAGAGCTTCTGCCGCCGCCCACAAACCGGGGGAACGGATGCCGTCGTCGTTAGTAAGTAAGATAAGTGGTTCTGTCATCTTATTCGTTATACAAAGCAAAAGAGCGGAGAAGCCCGCTCCCATCTTCAGCACCCTCGGCGTGATTCGAACACGCGACCCCTTACTCCGCAAGCAAGTGCTCTATCCACTGAGCTACGAGGGCATATGGTCCTTCTCAAGCGGGGAGGGTGGGATTCGAACCCACGGTCGAGTATTACCCCGACAACCGCTTAGCAGGCGGCCCCAATCAGCCACTCTGGCACCTCCCCATCGATCAGGCGGAGGGAGAGGGATTCGAACCCCCGGTGGGCGGTTAAACCCACAGCTGTTTTCAAGACAGCCGCCTTCGTCCACTCGGCCATCCCTCCTAGGGAAGATGTTTTCCGAGCGGGGAGATTTTACCATACGAGGGATTGCGGCGCAATGCAATTAGGGTGCCTTCCCTTGACCAAACCCCTTTTGCAAGCTAAAATGCAAGCTTGCGGATGGCCGTCTTAAGGTTGAATTCGTCATCCGCTGTTTTCTTTATTAATGACAATGGCTGAGACATGTTTGAGAATTTGACAGACCGCCTCCAGGACATATTTTATCAACTTCGCCGGCGGGGGAAGCTTTCTGAAGAGGATGTGGATTCCGCCATGCGCGAGATTCGCTTGGCGCTTTTAGAAGCGGATGTGCAGTACGGCGTGGTGCGCGACTTCGTCTCCCACGTCAAAGAACGCGCTGTGGGAGAAGAAGTCTCCCGGGCTTTGAATCCAGGCCAGCAGGTGGTCAAGATCGTCCATGAGGAGTTGGTGGAAACCTTGGGAGATCCGGCTCCTCTGGAGCTTAAGGGGCCAAAACCCCGAACGATTATGCTGGTCGGTCTGCAGGGGTCTGGGAAGACCACCACAGCGGGGAAACTCGCCCGATCTCTGCGCTCTCAGGGAGAGCGGATCCTCCTGGTGGCTGCGGATCCTTATCGACCGGCTGCTGTGCAGCAGCTGGAGACGTTGGGGGAACAGTTATCGGTACCTGTCTATTCCGAAGTGGACAGCGATCCTCCCCAACTCGCGGAGCATGCCCTGCAGCGAGCGGAGCGGGGTGGGTTCAGCGTCATGATCATGGACACCGCGGGGCGGTCGCAATTGGATGAGAGCTTGATGGAGGAATTGACCGCCATCCAGGAACGAGTGGATCCCACGGAAACGTTGCTGGTCGTCGATGCCATGATCGGCCAGGAGGCGGTCAATGTCGCCCAGGGTTTCAAAGAGTCCTTGCCCTTGACCGGTTTGGTGATGGCCAAGATGGACGGAGATGCCCGGGGAGGAGCTGCCATCTCGATCCGATCCGTGACCGGGGTCCCGATTAAGTTTTTGGGCACAGGCGAAAGCCTGAAAGAACTTGAAACCTACGATCCCTCCCGATTGTCCTCCCGGATTTTGGGCATGGGGGATGTGATTGGGCTCATCGAACGCGCTGAAGAAGCCGTAGATGAAGATACGGCTCGCCAGCAAGCGGAACGCATGTTGTCCGGCGAGTTCACCTTGGAGGATTTCGCTGAGCAGTTGAGACAGTTGAGGAAGATGGGGCCGATTGGGAAAATCATGGACATGCTGCCGGGACAAATGGGGAGTATGGCCCAAGGGATATCTCCGCAAGATGCGGAAGAGCGTTTGACAGTCACTGAAGCGATTATCCATTCCATGACCCCTGAAGAACGCCGCAACCCCAAGGTGCTTAACGCCAGCCGTCGACGGCGCATCGCGGAAGGCTCCGGTACCCGCGTTTACGATGTGAATCAATTAGTGAAACAGTACCGGGACGCCAAGAAATTGTTTGAGCGTTTAGGGAAGTCAGGCATGGGCAACCTATCCCGATTGTTTGGATGATCGTTTCTGGTTTATAATACATGTCGCTGGAGCGGGCGCTCGAGCGAGAGGAATGTTGAAAAGAATAAGGAGAAAAGGATTATGGTTCGAATTCGCTTACGCCGCGCAGGAGGCAGGGGCCAACCCACCCACCGCATCGTGGCCGCGGATAAAGAAAGCCCCCGGGACGGGCGGTTTCTGGAGATTCTGGGTGATTACAATCCCCGAACAGAACCGGCGACGATCCGGGTTAAGGAAGACCGCGTCTATCACTGGCTAAGTGTCGGCGCGCAGCCGTCGGATGCCGTCCTTCAGGTGTTCAACGTGATCGGTTTGATGGACCGCTACCAGCGCTACCAGGAGGGCGAAGATCTGGAAGCGCTCTTGGAGGAAGCTGAAGTAGCCCAAGAAGCACAAAATAAAGATCCTCGCACCCGCCGAGACGACTTGATGGCCAAAGCCGTGTCCAAGAAGAAGGTGAAAAAAGAGGAAGCGGAAGAACCTTCTGAGGAAGAGGAAGCGGAAGAGAAAGAAGAAGCCGAGGCCGAAGAGGCTGAAGTTACAGAGGAAGTGGAAGAGGAAGCAGCCGGGGTTGAAAAAGCTGAAACCGCTGAAGAAGGAGACGCGGAGGAAGACGAGGAGGATGAGCCAGAAGAAGACGTCGAGGAGGAGGAAGAAGAAGACGAGGAGGATGAGCCAGAAGAAGACATCG
>CAYZTL010000006.1:0-125712 GCA_964481465.1 uncultured Anaerolineales bacterium | reverse complement strand
AGGAGGAGGAAGAGGAAGACGAGGAGGATGAGCCAGAAGAAGACGTCGAGGAGGAGGAAGAGGAAGACGAGGAGGATGAGCCAGAAGAAGACGTCGAGGAGGAAGAGGAAGACGAGGAGGATGAACCAGAAGAGGACATCGAAAAAGAGGAAGCGGAGGGGGAAGATGAAAACGACGAAGGCGAAGAAAAAGAAGACTAATCCCCTCGCAGACTTGACGGAAGAGGCATACTCGCGGTGGAGGTAAAGGTTGAAAGAGCTTATTGAATATATCGCCCGTTCTTTGGTCAATGATCCCACCCAGGTGGAAGTCAGCTATCAGATGCATGGGGATCGTGTTAAGTACCGCCTGCAGGTAGCCCAGGAAGACATGGGTCGGGTGATTGGGAAAAATGGCCGTGTAGCAAATGCAATGCGCACCTTGGTTGAAGTGGCGGTCGCTCAAAAGGGAAAACAAGCAGAGCTTGATATCGTAGAACCGAGATGATGGATCAGGAAAAGGGCACCAGGGATTCGGTCTCGCCTTCTGGCGAAGAGACGGATTATGTGGTTGTGGGGAAGCTGCGCAAACCCCATGGTGTTCGGGGGGAAATGGTGATGACCGTAGCAACCGATTTTCCCGAATTGTTATCTCCGGGCCGGCGAGTTTTCGTAGGGGAGGAATACCGACCCCTGACTGTGCGCAGCGTTCGTTGGCACCGGGATGATATCTTGATTGCCTTTGAGGAGTATGAGGATCGCGACCGAGTGGGGGTATATAGAAACCATTTACTCTTTATGCGGTTGGAGGAATTACCCGCCCTACCCGAAGAAGAATATTACCTTCATGAATTGATTGGTCTGGAAGTAGTCAGTGACGCGGGGCAGAAACTGGGCCGGGTCATTGACATTTTGGCTACAGGCGCCAATGATGTCTACGTGGTGGAAAGGGAAGGGAAGAAGGAAATTCTCCTCCCCGCCACGGAAGAAGTCATCCTGGAGATCATTCCTGAAGAAGGGGTAATGAAAGTCCATCTTCTTCCGGGATTAGTTGAAGAATAGGTAAATGAGTTAGATATCCTGTTTATTCTCTCCAGCTTGATTGCCAGGCGTTTATGCCCTAAAGTTAACGTAGGGTACAGCGTTCACCCTCCTATGTTCAGGAGCGGGGAAGAACACCCTGGGCGTTGATGATCGTTTCCACTTTATGCTACAGTTAAATAAGAAAGCGGGGTTGACATGCAGAAAGAGGATATGATATGCTTTGCCCGCTTTGATTCATCCCTGCAAAGGGGAGGAAGGGGGGAGTGAATGAGAGAGGATATCAGGTATTGGATCGGATTTAACCTTGTGAAGGGCATTGGCCCCGTCCGGCTGCGATCCTTGATCGATACCTTTGGTGACGTTCAAACCGCTTGGAATGCGAGTCCCCTTCAGCTGCGGGGGGGCGGGTTGAGCGAAAAGCTCTCCCGTCGGGTCCAAGAGGTGCGCCAAAACGTTGATCTGGATAAGGTGCTAACCACGATCCGAGAGGAAGGGATTACCGTCCTGACCTGGGATGAAGAAGCGTACCCACAAGCGTTAAGAGATATTCCTCAATCTCCTCCGGTCCTGTATTTGAGAGGAACATTGAGGGAGGAGGATCACCGGGCAGTAGCCGTGGTGGGGACGAGACGCTTCACGTCCTACGGCCGCCAAGTGACAGAAGAGATCAGCCGGTCCTTGACCCAGCGCAGCATCACCATTGTCAGCGGGTTGGCGCGGGGCATTGATGGGATTGCCCATCAGGCCGCGTTGGAGGCGGGAGGGCGGACGATCGCCGTTTTAGGCAGCGGGGTGGATAGGATATACCCCCCAGAGCACCGGAAATTGGCCCGGGAGATTGTCTCCCATGGGGTTGTGTTGAGTGATTATCCTCTGGGAACGCCTCCTGAGGGCCAGAATTTCCCCCCTCGAAACCGGATCATTTCCGGGTTATCGCGGGCTGTGATCGTCATTGAAGCTGGTCAGAGGAGCGGCGCGTTGATTACTGCCAAATACGCCGCGGACCAGGGGAGGGAGGTCTTTGCCGTCCCGGGAAGCATCCATGCCCCCCAAAGCAAAGGGACGAACGCATTGATCAAACAGGGGGCCCATCCGCTGCTCTCTCCTCGGGATGTCATGGAGGTGTTGGAATTATCCCGGATCCGGGGGTCTCAGCCTGCGCCGAGTGCACTACCCTCCAATCCAACGGAAGCGATCCTTTACCAGGCGCTGGACCTGGAACCGCTCCATGTGGATGATATCTGCGCTCGCGTTGATATGCCGGTCGAAAAAGTCACCTCGACCCTGGCGGTCATGGAGATCAAGGGTCTGGTTCGCAAGACCGGGCCGATGGAATACATGGCGATTTGTGAGAGCGACGTTGAGTACAGGGCTGAAAATGAATAACATCCGCCCTTTCAGTTAACATATGAGGTCATTGAAAATGTATGAACACTATTATGGTGTAATTATGGCCGGTGGGGGAGGAACGAGGTTGTGGCCTTTATCTCGCAATCAGCGACCGAAACAGATGTTAGCGTTGATGGGAGAGCGATCCCTGTACCAGTCCGCTGTGGACCGGTTGGAAGGCGTGTTCCCCTCCACCCAGATCTATGTCGTAACCGTAGAGGATCAAGCGGATATGTTGCATCAACAATGTCCTCAAATTCCTCGGGAGAATTTCCTCCTCGAACCGTTGCCGCGCGGAACAGCCTCCGTGGTAGGGTTGGCGGCAGCGGCACTTCAGGACCGTGATCCCCAGGCTGTGATGGCCGTATTGACCGCCGATCACGTCATTGAAAACGTTTCGGGGTTTAGGGCGTTATTGAAATCCGCCTATGAGGTCGCTGAGGATGATTATTTAGTCACCTTGGGCATCACTCCTACCTATCCTGCCACAGGGTACGGTTACATTCAGCGTGGGGAACATCTGGGGACATATCAAGGGCTGGACGCTTATCGGGTCCAGCAATTTACAGAGAAACCGGCATTATCCGAGGCGATCAACATGCTTTCCAGCGGGGAGTATGCCTGGAATTCTGGCATGTTCATTTGGTGTGTAGAGAGGATTATGGAAGAGTTCTCTCGTCACATGCCCCAGCTGGCAGCGCAATTGGAGGAGATCGCTGCCGTATGGGGGACTGCGGATCAAGAGCCCACGCTCCAAAAGGTGTGGCCGGAGATCCTCCCCGAAACGGTCGATTTTGGGATTATGGAGAAGGCAGATCGCGTTGCGGTCATTCCCGCAGAGGATCTGGCTTGGAGGGATGTGGGTAGTTGGGATGCGTTATTCGAGCTGCTGGCCTCCAAAGAGACGGGGAATGTCATTCGGGGGGCGGAGCATATCGGGTTTGATACCAGCGGGACCTTGATTGATACCACCGAAAATCCGCGTACCGTGGTGACCATCGGCATAGAGGATATGGTGGTCGTGGATGTTGGAGATATCCTTCTCATTTGCAAAAAGAAACAAGCCCAACGAGTGCGGGAAGTGGTCAAGGAGTTAAAAAAGAGAGGGCGGACGGAATTTTTGTAGTAAAATCAGGACTTGATTTATAGATGAAGGGCACATATCGGTCTGGAAGGATCCCAGACCGTGTGAATTTGTTAGGGAGAATATCAGTTGAGTATGGATTTATAGGGAGGGAATTGCTTTGGAAGCGTATTGCGTAAAGTGTAAAACGAAACAGGAGATGTTAAATCCCATCGCGGTGTACACCTCCACCGGGACACCGGGCACGAAGGGGACGTGCGCTGTGTGCGGGACGAATATGTTCCGGATGGGAAAAACGGATGCTCATGAAGGGTTGGAACCACCCCAAGACACCTCGCGGCGAAAGAAGAAGGAGAAACGAAACGGAAAATTGGTCATTGTTGAGTCACCCGCGAAAGCCCGCACTATCGGTCGTTACCTGGGAGATGAATACCGGGTAAAAGCGTCCGTGGGGCATGTCCGTGATTTATTAAAGTCGAAGCTCTCTGTGGATGTGGACAGCAACTTCGAACCCCGGTATCGCGTTCCGAATGAGAAACGTGAAGTGGTCAAAGAGATTAGGGAGATGGCAAAAGGGGCGGAGGAAATTTTCCTGGCTACGGATATGGATCGGGAGGGGGAAGCCATTGCCTGGCATTTAATGGAGTCTGCGGAATTGGATCCATCGTTGACGAAGCGGGTTGTCTTTCATGAAATTACCCGGTCTGCGATCAAGGAGGCGTTTGCAAACCCTGTGGGTTTGAACATGGATTTGGTCGACGCGCAGCAAGGGCGCAGAATCCTGGACCGATTGGTGGGCTACAAAATCAGCCCGATTCTGTGGAAAAAAGTGCGCAGCCGTCTGTCCGCTGGACGGGTTCAATCTGTGGCCCTGCGCCTGGTTGTGGAGCGGGAACGCGAGATTGAAGCGTTCGTTCCCGATGAATATTGGTCGGTGGATGCGGAGTTAAGGCCGAGCCATGCTGATCAGGGGGCGGGGACGTATTTGGCGGGGCTGTCCCGGATTGACGGCAAGAAGTTTGAATTGGGTTCTGAGGAAGAAGTCAATCAGGTCTTGGCGGATATGGAAGGCGCCGCATACCAGGTCCGAAAAGTCCGGCGGGGCCAGCGCACCCGAAATCCTTATCCACCATTTACTACCAGCACTTTACAACAGGATGCTTCTCGTCAGCTGAATTACTCCACGAAAAAGACGATGGCGATTGCCCAGCAGTTGTATGAAGGCATTGACGTGGGAAACGGCGGTGAAACGGGATTGATTACCTACATGCGTACGGATTCCACGCACATTTCGGAACTTGCCCAAAGGGAGGCGCGGGCCTATATCAAGGAAAAATTAGGTGAGAAATATATCCCAGCCGAGATCCCCCAATATGAAACGGAGACGAAACGCGCTCAAGAAGCGCATGAAGCCATACGCCCTACATCAGTGAAGAGGACTCCGGAGGAAATAAAGGAATACTTAACGCGGTCCCAGCATCGACTCTATGAACTGATTTGGCAGCGCTTTTTGGCTTCCCAGATGGCCCCTGCCATTTACGATACACTGCGGGTGATCATTGGGGCGGACGGAAAGGAGCACGCTTATCTGCTGCGGGCCTCGGGCTCCTCCATTCGTTTCCCGGGATTCCTCAAGGTCTATGATCGATCTAATCAGGAGGAACGTCAGGCGAAGAAAGACCTCGAGCGCATTCCCAAGGACCTCAAGGCGGGACAAGACCAAGATCTGGAGCGGTTAATCCCGGAGCAGCACTTTACCAAACCTCCGGCGCGGTATTCCGAGGCTTCCCTGGTGAGTGCGCTGGAAGAAAACGGCATCGGACGCCCCTCCACGTATGCCCCCATCATGGATACCCTGCAAAGGCGGGCCTATGTCCAAAAGGAAGGGAGGCGGTTGGCTCCTACAGAAATTGGCATCACCGTCAACGATCTTCTTACGGAATTCTTCCCCCACATCGTGGATGTCAACTTCACGGCAAAGATGGAGTCTGACTTGGACCAGGTGGCCTCAGGCAAACAGTCTTGGCAGGAAGTGGTCAGGGATTTTTATGGTCCGTTTTCAAAACGTGTGGAATATGCCCGGGAAGAAATGCCTGAAGTAGAAGTGGGACCTAAACCCATCGGTAGGAAATGTCCCGAATGTGGTCATGATCTCGTCCTGCGCTGGGGTCGGCATGGAAAGTTCATCGGCTGCAGTAACTTCCCGGACTGCCGCCACACGGAACCCTGGTTGGAGAAGATAGGTGTCACCTGCCCTCAGGATGGGGGAGATATTGTCAAGCGGCGGACGCGGAGGGGGAGGGTTTTTTACGGGTGTGCAAATTATCCGGAATGCGAGTTCTCAACCTGGAAAAAACCTTTGGCACACCCTTGCCCGGAATGTGGGGGCTTATTGTTGGTCAAAAATAAGGACCATGCGGTTTGCGATCAATGCCAGGCTGAATTCGACTTGGATGAAATCCTCCCTGAAGGGTGAATGCTTAGGAACGCGGAGTTGAAAGGCGGAAGGCATCTTCCGCCTTTTTATGGTTTAAGGTGGGTTGAGGAGGTGGGGTGGGTAGGAAAATGTCATCGCGGGCTGGAAATCGCCCACACAAAGGGGGTTAAACGCCGAATTTGGGGGCGTTTTCTCAATGTGGCATAAAGCTTGCATCTATTCTGGGTGCAGTGCCCGGTATCTTGAAGACGTTGCAGGAATGACTGCTCTCGTCTAAAATACCAGTACAAGGACTTTGGTTTCTTCAAACCTGTGTATCACATGGAGAATGAATATGGATAGGATTCGGAACTACATTGAGTATGGCCTGGAAAGTCCGCCCATTATGGCGGTGGTGGGGTTGGTCGTAGGGATCTTGCTGGGCTTGTTATACGGATGGGTGATCGATCCCGTGGAATGGGAAGATACCGCCGTCCACATGTTAAGGGACGATCTCAAAGTCGATTATTTAAGGATGGCGATCGATTCCTATGCTCTCAACCAGGACGCGGCGTTAGCTGAACAACGCTTCGAAAGTCTTGGGGAGGATGCCCAAGAGTATTTGGAGATCGTTGAACAGAACCCCAAAGGCCAGTTAGTGAGTGACATTGACGCTTTCCGGAATGTCATCGAGCTGACGACAGCCATGGAGGGAACGGAAGAAGAGGCAGCAAAAAAGACTGGGGGCAATTTCCTGAAATGGGCCTTGTTGATCACCGTCGTGCTGGCAGGTGCTTTGGTAGGAAGGTATTTCCTCGTGCAGCGCAGGTCAGCCGGTGGGGAGAGCAAATCTGCGGCGAGCATCGCCCAGGATATCACATCCCAAATCAAAGTGACGGATTTTGAAGGGCGGGAAGAAGGTCCGCCCATGCACCAATTCGTGACCACCTACGTCCTGGGGGATAATTTATTCGATGATTCCTTCAGCATCGAATCCGCCTCAGGAGAGTTCTTAGGTGAGTGTGGGGTGGGCATTTCAGAGGCCATTGGTGTCGGCGAGCCCAAACGAGTGACCGCTTTTGAGGTTTGGCTCTTTGATCAGAATGATATCAAAACGGTCACCAAAGTATTGATGAGTGGCCACGCCTATTACGATGAAGTCACCCGCTCTGAACTGGAAAAGAAAGGGGAACCTGTCTTGGCTGAGCCCGGGAAAGAGTTTGCGCTGACCACGAACAACCTTAAGGTCATCTGCCGTGTGATGGACATGGGATACGGGGAAGGCCCGCTGCCGGAAGAAAGCTTCTTTGACCGCTTATCCATTGAGCTCTCCGTATGGCCGAATACAGGCATGGAAGAAGGAATTCCCCCCTCTCAATTTGAAGAATTCTAAATATCAAACCTGTATGAGAAAAAGAGAAGGCCCTTCACCTAGCGGAAGGGCCTTTTTGGTTGTTTTATTCGATCTTTAAAATCGTTATTGTTAATTTTCCCCCTGGAGTTTCAACGGTGACGGTTGTCCCCACTTTCTCATCCAAAAGAGCTTTGCCGATGGGGGATGCATAGGAGATTTTATTTTGAGTCGGATCGGCTTCTTTCCTTCCCACCACCTGGAATGTTTCGGGAGGGTGGTTGTCCTCTTGAACGGTGACCAAGGATCCCACTCCGACGGTATCTTGGCCGTTGTCATGTTTATTGACAATGGTGGCATTATGGAGGATGTGCTTTATCTCTTGGATTTTTCCTTCAATAAAGCCTTGATCCTCCTTGGCGCTGATATAATCCGCATTTTCGGACAGGTCTCCCATCTCAATGGCAGATTTGAGACGTCTGGCAATTTCTTTGCGTTTTGGACCTTCTAATTCTGCTAACTCTTTTTGAAGTTTCTTTTTGCCTTCTTCCGTTAAGTAATAGGTCTCTTGATTTTCTTGCATTCGGGTTATCCTTTCTTGCCTGATGGATAATATCTACGTTCTTTTTCGGGGGTCAAATAATTTCTCGTATTCCTGGGTTGCAAAGCGATCCGTCATGCCGGCAATATAATCGCAGATCGCGCGCTCCAACCCTCGTTGATCGATCCAGGGTTGGATGTGTTCCGGCAGTATGAGCGGTTCTTCTTGGTATGCCTGGAAGAGACTCTGAACGATGCTTTCCGCTTTTACCTGCATGCGGATGACGCGGTGATGCTGGTACAGATTATGGAATAAAAAATCCTTTAATTCCCGGTTATAACGGAGCATGTCGTCGCTAAAACTGATCACATTGTAGGGCAGCTCCTGGAGCTCTTGGACGGACTTGATGCCGCTTTTTCGGATCTTTTGATGGGTGGTTTCAATCAGATCCTCCACTTCAATGCCGATCAGGCGCCGGATGATCTGATTGCGGTCTAATTCGTTGAGAAAGGTACCTTTCCACCCTACGCTTTCCACCAAGATTTCCCACAAAGTAAGCCCTTCCAGTTTCGGGGCGGAGATCATCCCAGACCGCAATCCATCATCGAGGTCATGGGAGGAATAAGCTAATTCATCAGCGGCGTTCGCGATTTGTGCTTCCAGGGGTCCTCGTAAATTGGGGTCATACTCCGCTGCGTCCGCGACGTCATATTCCGTTTCGTGTTTGACGATCCCTTCCCTCGTCTCCCAGGTCAGGTTCAGACCCGGGAAATCGGGGTAACGGTTTTCCAATTTGGTCACGATGCGCAGGGATTGTTTGTTATGGTCAAACCCGCCCTGGTTTTTCATGAGCCGGTTGAGCATTCGTTCTCCGGAATGCCCGAAGGGGGAGTGGCCCAGGTCGTGGGCCAAGCAAATCGCTTCCACCAAATCCTCATTGGCACCCAAAGCCCGGGCTACCGTGCGGGCGATCTGGGATACTTCGAGGGTGTGAGTAAGGCGGGTACGATAGTAGTCCCCCTCCGAATTCAGAAATACTTGGGTTTTGTATTCCAGGCGGCGGAATGCGGTAGTGTGCAGGATGCGGTCACGGTCCCGTTGAAAAGCCGTTCTGTACTTCGGCTTCTCATCCGGGTATTCGCGGCCTTTGGAATCCTTGCTGCGAATCCCGTAGGGAGCCAGGTTTTTATCTTCTTGTTCTTCTAACTTTTGACGATTGATGAGCATATGTACCTTTTTTCAAGCTTGCAGGATACAGTTTAATTCAGGGAAAAGCTGATGTCAACTATGCGGGAGTGAGGGTGGGAGTTTGGAGTGGGGCAGACAGGGTGGCTTTTCGCCTGTAGTTTAATTATAGTTTGGTGGAGAATGGAAAAGTAAGCAGACCCGGGTTTTTTCTCCTTGATCAAGGCTGGCTATGAATGTGTGTCCCCTGAGGGCGGCCGAGCAGGGCTTGAAAAACGTTATTTTCCCCTTGGCCCGAGAAAATCCAAACCTCCACTCCTGCTATCCTTTCTACCAAAGCGACCATTTCCCGGACCTTGGCGGCCATCCCCCCGGTGACATCCGTTGTCTCACTGTCTTGAAGCGCTGGATCTAGATTGGGGTAGGATTTCGGCGTGATCTCCGGGATGATTTCCGTGCATTGAGGATAGTCCGCCCACACCCCAGGATCCCGCCCCGCGAGGAGGATTTTTGGGGGGTGGAGCTTGTTTGCTAAATACGAGAAAACCTCCTCTGTGGAGAGAATGGTCCCTCCCATCTCCTTGTCAAAGACCACATCGCCATGGACTACGGGTAGAAGCTGGTTGTATAAAGCGCGTTCCAGGGGCGCTGTGTCCCAGAGGATGATATCCCTGGCCTTGGTGAGGGTGGTTGTGGAAGGCGGGAAGGATAAGGCCGGGATGTGAGCATCATGAAGCGCTTTAATCACAAGGTGATTCAGATGGGAAGCATCAAACCATACTTCTGCAAAACCTGACCATTCTTCGGGCGAGTTGACCCCCTCCCGAGTGTTGTGTTTTTGGCCGGAGACGTGTCCAAAGGAACCGGAACCATGACCCAAGACCAGGCGCAGATCCGGGTTTTCTGCTCTTGCGGCGGCGATTTCCCGGGCCAAGCGCGTCAAAACCTCCCTCCTGGGAGTGCGGGGTCGGGATTTGTCCGTGATTAAGGAGCCGCCTAATTTAAGGAAAATCGTTTTTGGTGTTGACCTTGCCTTAATTTGTGGGGCCATGGATTCTTGATAATGCTGTTTCAGAGGATGAACCTTTTGAGTAGGATGTCTACCATTATACCCAACAAGAACCAGGTGCCGAAGCGCCGGTTATGTTGAAAAGCGGCTGCAACGAAATAATTGGGCCACACATCCGGAAAATCTTCCGGCTTTTCCTCCGGTTTTGGGCCTTGGAACATGGGCCAGATTTCCCGCAGGACCGGCAGCGCCATTAATACGATTATCATGGCAGGGGTGAAATAGCCGTCGACGATTAAATAGAAGGTGAAGGCATACTGCAGGATCAACAAGCTCAACAGAATGAAGCGGGCGGTCTTTTCCCCGATCACCACAGGAAGAGTATGGATGCCCCTTTCTTGATCCATTTCAAATTTATCGATATGTTTGCCGAAGATCACCCCGGTGACGCCTAATGCGTAAGGCAGGCTGGCGATGACCACGGTCCAATCCCAGCTACCGGTGATGGCGTAATAACCCCCTCCGATCATTAAAGGGCCCCATGTGATCAGCACAGCGACCTCTCCCAGGGCGACATATTTCAGAGGCCAGGTATAAAAGATGACGAAGAAAGCGCCCGCTGCCATGAGGTAAACCGTCAGTCCACCCTGTATGAGAATGAGAGCGACCCCGCAGGCAGCTGACAGAAGACCGGTCACAGCGGCGTAAGCCAGGAGTTCTTTTTTGGACATCAATCCATGCACTAAAGGTTGAGGTCCGTATTGAGATCGGTAGTAGTTATCCTTATCAACACCGCGGGAAAAGTCCATGTAATCGTTGAGAAAATTATTGGTGGCATGGGCCAGAATCAAGCCTATGGTGACTAAAAGCCAGGGCCGGAGATGGAAGTCTCCCGCGCGAAAAGCGAACAAACCTGCGAAGGCGGCCGATAAGAAAGTCATCACCAGAACGACAGCCCGGCTGCTGATCAACCACCTTGAAATGAGGTCCAGTTCATTCCACTCTTCCTTGCTGATGCGGGGAATGACTTGCAATGCCTTACGCCACATCGATATGTTCATTGAACCAATTCTCCTTCGAATAACATGTATCCCATCCTACCACATCCTGCTGGTTTGGTGCAGTAAGGCAGGGGGGGAGGGGAAAGGATCGATGGTCGAGGTTAGAGGTCAATTTGGGGCTGATGGAATGGGGACGAAAAAGGAAATCCTGGCCATCATGAGGGTCCAATCTGCGTGATGATGGTCCTGGCGGCGCCCAGCTCCCTCAAAGCGCTGGCAACAGCAGGTGCCTGTTCACGTTCCACCAAGGCGATCATATTCCCCCCCCCACCACCACCGGAAAGTTTCGCCCCCAAAGCACCGTTCTCGCGTGCCCCTTCCACCAGCTGGTCCAGTTTTAGGGAGGAAACGCCCATCTCTTTCAATAAAGTGTGGTTCTCATCCATCAGGGCGCCCAGTTCTGACCTGTTTCCTTCCACGATGGCCTTTCGAGCCCGAACAACGAGGTTTCCGATGGAAGAGAAAAGCCCTTCATAGTGCCCTTGATCCTTTTGATAAGCGTCTCGAACGAGGGCCACGGTTTCGGCGGTGGGGCTGGGGGTCCCGGTGTCGCCGATCACGAAGGTCAAGGATGTTCCAATGGGCAGCGTCTGAATGGGTTCATCTTTGGAGAAGAACACGGGCTGGTTGTAAGTGACCACGGTATTGTCGATGCCGGAGGGGGTGCCGTGGTGAATTTTTTCCACCCCAAAGGCAAGCGAGGAGACGCGTTCTTCGGGGAGGGGGTGACCCAGAAAACCCGCTAAAGCCCGGATCACGGCCACAGATACCGCTGCGCTGGATCCCAAACCGGAGGCGATGGGAATGGTGGAATGGATCCGCAGGGAACAGGCAGGCGTCCGGGAAATGTTCAGTTCGTGAAGCACGCCATCGATGGCCGCCCGCAGTGGATGGTCCTCAGGGAGGTCTGAGTATTGCGAATGGAAATCAATCTCCGGGGCGAAAATGTGGATGGCCCCTTCTTCCCCTTTGATTTCCGCTTGAACGACAACACGCGCTCTGACGTCCCTGACCGGAATTGCCAAAGCCGGTTGTCCATAGACCACGGCATGTTCCCCCAGAAGGATGATTTTTCCCGGAGCGGTGGCTGTAAAGGCAGGCATGAATTAGAAGATGTAGAAGATGATCAATATGCTTATCGACCAGAGGAGGATGGAGGCTTGGAGAGGTCGATCTGTGAACGCGATTTCCTCAGGCGCTCCCCCTTTTCCCATTTGCAGCAGGTACAGGTAGCGGAATAAGCCGTATAAGACGAAGGGGATGGTGAGCATCATGGCGTGATTCTCAGGCAGGTTTGGGGCGGAAAATGTGTAAAGGCTGTAGGCGACGATGGTCGTGCTTGAGACAATGGTGATCAACTGATCCAGAAGGTCGATCGTGTATCCTTCGAAGACGCTCCGGTGCTGGTTGGCTTCTTTGGCCAGCAAGGTTAATTCTGCTCGCCGTTTTCCGAATCCGATAAATAAAGCGAACAGAGTGGTCACCACATACAGCCAAGGCGAAAAGCGTTTGACTTCTATGAGGGTCACTCCGGCTTGCACCCTGAGCACGTAAAAAGAGGCCAAGATGAGCACATCCAGAAGGGGCACATGTTTAAACCAGTTGGAGTATGTGAGGTTCAGGATCAGGTACAACATCCCGATGATCATGAACGAGGGTTCAAGCAGGTATGCTAAGAGGAGGACAACCAGCATGATCCCCATCCCAACCGCCCTGGCTGTGGATTTCGGCAGTTTCCCGGAAGCGATGGGCCGGTTCCGCTTCTCGGGATGTTTTCTATCCGATTCGATATCTGCGATGTCGTTAATGATGTAGACCGCACTGGCTAATAGGCTGAAGAGAACGGCTCCGGCCAGCGTACGCAGGAAGGCATCAGGGCGTAATAATTTCCGGTCAAAGACCAGGGCGGTAAACAGGAAAATGCTTTTCGCCCACTGTTTGGGGCGCATGGATTTGATGATGGCACGTAACATAGATGAATAATAGCATGATTTCCTTGGCGGTGGTAGGGAGGGGTGAGTCTTCCTTAACAGGAGTGTCAGATCAATGCGCTATGCAAGGGAATGAAAGGTCAAACCCCGTGTTAAAATATTTCCATGGCGAAGAAAAAGCGCATGGATACCTTGCTCGTCGATCGCGGCCTTGCGGAAGACATATCCCAGGCGAAACGTTTGGTGATGGCCGGTGAAGTGCGCGTAGAAGGCCAGTTGGTTCACAAACCATCCATGTCCTATGCGCCGGATGTGGAGATAACTTTGGATCGGGGGCCCCGGTATGTTTCCCGGGGCGGAGAGAAGCTGGCGGCAGCGTTGGATCAATTTTCCCTCCGGGTTTCAGGGCAGGTATGTGCTGATGTGGGCGCTTCCACCGGTGGATTCACCGATTGTCTGCTTCAATACGGGGCGAAGAAGGTTTATGCGATCGATGTTGGTTACGGTCTTCTGGACTGGAAACTGCGTGATGATGAACGAGTGGTGGTCATGGAGAGGACGAATGCCCGTTACCTGTATCAATTGCCGGAGCCGGTGACGGTGATCACCATCGACGCTTCCTTCATCTCGTTGAAACGCCTACTACCGGTAACGGTGAACTGGTTCTCCCCAGATGGGGGAGACACAGTCGCTTTGGTCAAGCCCCAATTTGAGGCCCAGCGGGAGGAGGCAGCAGCCGGGGAGGGCGTGGTGAGAGATGAAGCGATCCATCGCCGGGTTTTGAAGGAAGTGGTTCATGCTGCCCAAGAGATGGATTATGGGGTCAAGGGGATCCTGCCCTCTCCACTGCAGGGGCCCAAAGGCAACCTGGAATATCTGGCTTGGTTTAAATATCCGGGAAAGGTGGTCGACAACCTCGATGCCTGGATCAAGGAAAACGTCCCTGACCTTCGATAAAAAGAGAAAATCAGTTATACTATCCTCCGTTCATGGGTAATCAATAGGATGGAAACGGTATCAGGAGGTTATGGCTCTCTCCCAAACAGGGTTGAGATGGATGGAGTTCAGGTAATCGACATCTCAAAGGAAACGTTCTGGGCGGTACTGCGTGTAGAGGATGATGTGTATGCTGGATAGGAAAAATTCCATCCGGGTGGGAGTTGGAGCGCTGATCAGCGTCGCAGCTTTGGCTGTCCTGGTCTGGTATATTGAGCTTGAAGAAGTCCTTCAAGCCCTGCGCCAGCTTGATTATCGCTATTTCCCCCCCATGTTGATCCTGATGGTGGTGTCATTTTGGACCCGGGCCGCGGGGTGGAGGACCATCCTTCCCGAAAAGGTCACTTTGTGGAAAACATTTCTGATCATCAACGCCGGTTACTTCCTGAATACCCTTTTCCCCTTTCGGATGGGGGAAGTCGGTCGGGCTTTTTTACTAAAACCATCCGGTTTGGATTTTTGGGAAGCTATACCCACCATCGTCTTGGAGCGTATATTTGATCTCATTCTCGCGGTCAGTTTGTTCCTGGGGGCATTACCCTTTATATTCGATTATCCTCAAGGGACACGTTATACAGCCCTTTTAGGTGGATTGGTGATCATTGGGTTATGCATTTTGTTCCTGGTGGTCCGCTTTCAAAGTTCGATCTTAACTTGGATTGGGGAGAGAGAGTGGCTGGGGGAGGGCTTGAAGGAAGGGTTCCTGGTCCGCTTACGGGCCTTATTGGCTGGTTTAGAAATCCTCTCCGACCCTGTCCGTTTTCTGAGAGCTTTTCTGTGGATGGTGCTGACGTGGGGATTGGCTTTGGGATATCAATATCTTCTTTTACGGGCCTTCACCAACCAGGCTGAATTGCTTTGGGCTGCATTTGGTCTGGGAGCGGTCGCTTTGGGCGTCTCCCTTCCCTCTTCGCCGGGAAACATTGGCATATATGAGGCGAGTTTGGTGGCTGCCTTGATGATTTTGGGGGTGGACCGCTCTTTGGCTTTCGCCTATGCGATCGTCAGCCATGTGCTCAATGTGGGATTCACAACCCTTTTCGGTTCATACGCCTTGGTTCATGAAGGATTTGAATTACGGAAGATGTGGGATTACGGAGTAGCAAATAAGAAGGAAGGTGAGGTATGAGTAAACGCTTTTTGGTCACGGGGGGAGCGGGATTCATCGGGACCAACTATGTGGCCAGGTTGCTGGAACGGGGGGAGGATGTCATCCTCTTCGATAACCTGTCACGGCGGGGGACCCCAAGAAACGTCGATTGGTTGAAAACGACATATGGAGAGGGGAGTTTCCAATTGATGGTCGAGGATGTTCGCAATCCAAGCGTATTGACCTCGCTGGCTGCGGATGTCGATGTCATCGTCCACCTCGCCTCCCAGGTTGCGGTCACCACTTCCGTCACCCATCCCCGGGAGGATTTTGAGGTCAACGCCCAGGGCACTTTCAATGTCCTTGAAGCTGCCCGCTTGTCAGAGCGCAAACCAGACGTGATCTATTCTTCGACCAATAAAGTCTACGGTGAAATGGAGGGACTGGCGGTTGAGGAAGGGGAAACCAAATACCGCTATACAGATCTTCCCTACGGCGTGCCGGAGACGCAGCCGCTCGATTTCCACTCTCCTTACGGGTGTTCGAAAGGGGCCGGAGATCAATATGTCCGGGACTATCATCGCATGTATAATCTACCTACGGTCGTCTTTCGCCAGAGCTGTATTTACGGTCCTCACCAATTTGGCATAGAAGACCAGGGGTGGGTAGCCTGGTTTGTGATCGCAGCCTTGACCGGTCGTCCCATTACCATTTACGGGGACGGCAAACAGGTCCGGGATGTCTTGTTTGTGGAAGACCTGCTGGATGCCTATGACCTGGCCCTGGAAAACATGGACAAGGCTGCTGGTGAAATATACAACATCGGCGGTGGTCCGGGGAAGACCTTGGCCGTATGGAAAGAATTTGGCCCACTCTTGGAAGAAGCGTTGGGGAAAGAGATCCCCGTCACCTGGGAAGAATGGCGACCGGGAGACCAACGGGTGTTCATTGCTGACATTTGCAAAGCCCAACGGGATTTAGGGTGGTCACCCCACACATCCCCGGAGGAGGGGATCACGCGCTTGATTGCTTGGGCGCGCGAGAATCGAGATTTGTTCTAACCCTATGTTTTGTGTCTCTATCGTTGGGAACCTTTTTCGATCATGAAAGTGTTAACTGTCCTCACCTATTATCGCCCTCATACCAGCGGCTTGACAATTTACGTCGAGCGGATGGCAAAAGCCCTGGTCAAACGGGGACATGAGGTCACTGTCCTCACCTCTCAATTTGATCCTCAGCTGCCCCGCAGAGAGACGAAGGATGGGGTAAAGATCGTCCGCGCTCCGGTGCTGTTGAGGATCAGCAAAGGGGTGATCATGCCCACCCTGGGATACCTGGCCTGGAAGTTGGTCCTGGAAAACGACGTCATTCACCTGCACCTTCCCCAATTTGACGCAGCGGGGGTGGAATTGCGAGGCCGATTGCTGAGCAAGCCAACCATCCTGACCTATCACTGCGACCTGCAGCTTCCCAAAGGTTGGTTCAACCGCTTTGTAAACCAGGTGGTGCATGTCATGAATCACCTGGCCGGCTTACTCGCCCATCGGATTGTCGCTTACACGGAGGATTTTGCCTCCCATTCTCCCTTTTTGGGGCGATTCAAAGACAAGGTAGAGGTGATCCTGCCGCCCGTTGAGTTGCCGGAAGCCACGGAAGAGGAAGTGGCTGCTTTTGCTGCGGAACACAACCCCGAGGGGAAGTCGCCTGTGATCGGCATGGCAACCCGTTTTGCCACGGAGAAAGGGGTGGAGATTTTACTCCAAGCGCTGCCGAAGATCCTGGATCAATATCCGGATACGCTTGTCCTCTACGCGGGACAATATCGGGACGTGATGGGGGAAGAGGAATATTTCGACCGTCTCTACCCCCGGATCCAAGAATATCAATCCAGAGGACAATGGACGTTCTTAGGGGTTTTGGATCCCAAGGAAATGACGACGTTTTACCCCAATCTTGATGTCCTGGTCGTCCCCAGCCTCAATTCAACGGAGACCTTTGGCCTGGTGCAGGTTGAGGCCATGATCTACGGGACCCCGACAGTGGCTTCCAATCTCCCGGGGGTTCGCCAACCGCCCCGGATGACCGGAATGGGAGAGGTCGCCGCCATCGGAGACGCAAGTTCATTGGCGGAGGCGGTGCTGAAAATATTGAATCATCCCCAAACGTACCAGGGGGATCCTGAAGAGATCGCTCAGCGATTTGATCCTCAAGCTAACGCTGCTGCCTATGAGCGCCTTTATCAAGAATTGCGGGAAGAATTGGAGTGAAGAAGTGCAGGTAAACAATGGAAGAACCAAGCGTCCTTGATTACTTAATCGATAAGCTAACCTTCTGGAAAAAGAAGACCATCGAGATCCCACCCGCTGAAGAGGAGGAGCCAACGCCGTCTCCTGTTCAATCCCTTCCTGAGGAGGAGGTGGAGGAGGAGAGAAAACAGGGGGGTTTCTTGAACCGGGTTTGGGTCATTTTGCAGCCCCTTCTCCTGGCGCTTATCGCTCAATTTTTCCTCGAACCACCCCGACGGGCCAAAGGTATCGGGATCACCCTGTACATCTTGGCTGCTGTCATTTTAGTGGTCCTCATCCGGCGTAAAAGCTGGTCCCTTCCCCCCGTTTCCCCCTCAAATAAGCAGGAAGAGAGAGATACATTGCGTTTGGCACCCTTATTCATTGGGGTCGCTTTCTCTCTGCTGGCTTTTGTGTTCTTTTCAGGAAATCTGTTTACATCCCTTAACATCTCGCTGTGGGGGATCGGGTTCCTGTTCATCTGCAGCGCATTGTGGGTCCCGGAGGGACGGTGGAAACGGTGGATATCTCACTGGCGGCAGTTCCGCCTCCAGGGGATTCGACTTTCTCCCTGGTTTCTGCTCGTCCTCCTGGTCTTTGGGGTTTCCGCGTTCTTCCGTTTTTATCTGATCAGGCAGGTGCCACCTGAGATGTTCAGCGATCATGCGGAAAAATTGCTGGACGTCGCGGATGTGCTCCGCGGGAATACGAGCATCTTTTTTCCCCGCAACACGGGACGGGAAGCATTTCAGATGTATTTGACCGCGGCGGTTTCCAAAGTCTTCGGGACGGGGTTGTCTTTTTTGAGTTTGAAAATCGGCACGATCATGGCCGGATTTTTCACTTTGCCCTATATCTACCTGCTGGGCAAAGAGTACGCCAACCGCAGGGTGGGTTTATTTGCTTTGGTTCTGGCCGGGGTGGCCTATTGGCCGAATGTCATTTCCCGGGTGGCGCTGCGCTTCACGCTGTATCCTTTCTTCGCAGCTCCCGCGTTTTATTATTTCATCCGTGGGTTGAGGAAAGGAAGGAGGAATGATTTCATTCTTTCAGGCATCGCCCTTGGCTTGGGCCTGCACGGCTACAGTCCTTTTCGGATTGTGCCCCTGATCGTGATCGTTGTGGCGTTCATCTATGCCTTGCACCACACCTCAAAAAAAGAGCTTAAACGGGTTGCCACCGCCGTGCTGGTGATTGGCTTGATCTCCTTGATCGTCTTCTTGCCTCTTTTCCGTTTTGCGCTTTCTCATTATGAAATCATGACCTACCGGATGAAGACCAGGATGGCCAGCCTGGAACGCCCCTTACCGGGCCCGACCTGGAAGATCTTTTTGACCAACACCTTAAAAGCGTTGGTGATGTTTCAGTGGAACAACGGAGAGACCTGGGTCCATTCGATCCCTTACCGACCGGCCCTGGGCATTATCTCCGCTGCGCTGTTTACCCTTGGTTCGGTGATCGTCATGGTCCGGTATGTGCGGGATCGACACTGGTTGGACCTTTTGATGTTGGCCTTGATTCCCGCCTTTTTGACGACTTCCATATTATCCCTCGCTTTTCCGGCGGAAAATCCGTGTTTAAACCGCACCGGGGGGGCGATCATCCCCGTATTCATTATCGCCGGCGTAGCCTTGGATGGCCTGTACACGACCATCAAAACGCGCTGGACATCCGTTTGGGGTACCCGCTTCGCTGTGGGGGTGGTGGTCCTCCTGTTAGTGTTATCCGCTGCCCACAACAAAAAGCTGGTTTTTAAAGACTATTATGAACAATTCCTGGAGAAAGCTTGGAATACCTCCGATGTCGGATCTGTGATTGACAGCTTTTATGAGACCCTTGGAGAGCAGGACCATGCCTGGGTGGTACCTTATCCCCACTGGGTGGATACCCGTCTGGTAGGCATTCGGGCGGGAGAACCGCTCAAGGATTACGCTTTGTGGCGGGAGGATATCCCATCCACATTGGACGTTCCAGCTCCAAAGTTGTATATCGTAAAACCTGAAGATGAGGAAACGATAGATGTGTTGCGGTCATTGTATCCCGGGGGGTTGGAAACGATCTTTGATTCTGAGGTGGAGGGTCGAGATTTTTTGATGTATTATGTGTTTCCAGGGGGATCGACCCGTTAATGGGTAGGGTGAAACGCTATGCCTGAACGAAAAACGATAAATATATCCCGTTCAATCATCTGGATAACCCTCATCCTTATCCTCGGTGTGGGCGGGTATTTTAGGTTTCTGGGGATGGATTGGGATCTAGATCAACACTTGCACCCGGATGAGCGCTTCCTGACCTTGGTGGAAGGCGGCATAGATCCTGTCGACAGCCTTTCCGAATACTTTAATACAGAGGAGTCCTCTCTCAATCCCCACAACCGCGGGTATGACTTTTACGTTTACGGCACCCTGCCCCTGTTCCTTGTCCGTTATGTCGCGGAATACATGGGACAGACCGGTTATTACGGTGGTGTCCACCTCGTTGGCCGGGCCTTATCTGCCACAGTCGATTTGTTGACCGTATTCCTTGTCTTCATGATTGGCTCTCAGTTGTTTGACCGCCGGGTCGGACTGTTGGGCGCTGCGTTTTCCGCCTGGGCCGTCCTTCCAATCCAGCATGCTCACTTTTTCACGGTGGACACATTTACCACGTTTTTCACCGTGCTCAGTTTTTACTTTGCTGCCGAAGTGGTGAGCGCGAATCAGGGCGAGGTCAAGATCTCTTCCTTCCTATTTTTTGGCTTGGCTTTGGGTATGGCGGGCGCTTCCAAGGTCAGTGCTGTACCGGTGGCGGTGACACTGCCGGCTGCTGCTTGGTTGTATTGGCGGAAAACGGAGCCTGAAGAGAGAGAAGGAGAGGAGCTTAAACTTGTTGTCTACGTCCTCCTGGCGGCCATTATCAGTGTGATAACCTTCCGGATATTCCAACCCTATGCCTTTATCGGTCCAGGATTTTTGGGGTTGAAACCCAACCCAAAGTGGATCAGCAATCTAAAAACATTACGAGCGCAGACGGGAGGGGATGTGGATTTCCCGCCGGCGCTGCAGTGGGCCCGGAGGCCGTTGTGGTTTGCGTTGAAGAACATGGTGCTATGGGGACTGGGGCTTCCGCTCGGTTTACTGGCCTGGACAGGATTTGGGGTGATGGGTTGGCGGATGTTCAAGAATAAGTCATGGTCTCCAACCCTCCTCCTTTGGGGCTGGACCGGGCTGTATTTTAGCTGGCAATCCCTGCAGTGGAACAGCATGATGCGCTATCAGTTGCCCATTTATCCTCTCTTAGCGGTCATTGCCGGTTGGTTGGTGGTCACCCTGTGGGACAGCGCCCGGGAGGGCTGGCGGCTTCCTTCCCTTGCTGTGCATTTGAAGGAGAATGCCGCCAGAATCCTGGTCTTTGCCCTGGCTGGAGTGGTCCTCCTTTCAACTTTAGGATGGGCATTCGCTTTCACCCGGATCTACACGCGACCCCATACGCGTATTGAGACAACGCGCTGGATCTTCCAGAACATCCCCGGGGCGGTTACCTTCTCCATTCGCACGGAAGATGATCTGGAAAAGCAACTGCAATATTTCCCTTATGACAAAGTAATCAGGGAATCTGATCCCTGGCAGGTGTCCTTTATCCCCCGTATGAATGGGGAATTAACGGAGATCCTCCTGCCCCATATCGTGCAAAAAAATCAAACCTCTGACCAGCATGTTCTGGAGCTGGAGTTGGTTTCCCCACAAAGCGGCGAGTCCCGGGCCTTCGAAGAAGTCTTGGATTACCAGGATGGAGAGGCGCGGGTCGCTTTCCACCTTGAAGAAACCCTGACCTTTGAAAAGGGGGAGACTTATGAACTGACCATCTCAGCGGGTACACCTCAGAGCGCGTTCTCCCTGGAGGGGGCGAGGATCGCCAATGAGAGCACATGGGATGATGGCTTGCCCTTGCGCATGGAGGGCTATGATCCCTTTGGGGGGATTTTCCCGGGTGGTCTTAATTTCGAGATGTACTGGGACGATAATCAGGAAAAACTGGAGCGCTTTCTTTCCACGCTGGATGCCGCTGAATATCTGATGATTTCATCCAGCCGGCAGTGGGCGACCACCACGCGTCTGCCCGAGCGGTATCCGCTGACCACGAAATATTACCGCGAACTCCTCGGCTGCCCGCCGCAAATGAGCCTGGAAGCTTGTTACAACACCGCGCAACCAGGGCAATATGAGGGGAATTTGGGTTTCGAGTTGATCAAAGTCTTCCAGTCAAATCCGACATTGGGACCGATCACCATCAATGACCAACCAGCGGAAGAGGCCTTCACGGTATACGACCATCCCAAAGTGTTTGTGTTCCGGAAAACGGAGGCCTATGATCCTTCCCGTGTGGAGGCGATCCTGGGTTCGGTGGATCTGAGCAAGGTCATCCACCTTACCCCAAAAGAAGCGGACGATTCTCCGGGAAACCTGTTGTTGCCTCCGGACCGGCTGGCGGAACAGCGCCAAGGGGGGACATGGGACCGCTTGTTCAACGTCGATGCCCTGGTCAACCGCTACCAGATTATGGGGGTTTTGGTGTGGTATGTGGTCGTTTCCTTTTTGGGATTGATCACTTACCCGATCTTGCGGGTCGTCTTTTCGGGTCTTCCCGACCGTGGGTACCCATTCGCTCGGACGGCGGGTATGCTCCTTTTGTCCTATGGGGTTTGGCTGGCGGGTTCGTTCCGCGTTTCCTCTTCACGCCTGACCATCGGGATCGTCCTTCTCATCTTGGCCCTTGCCGGGGGGCTCTTTGCCAGATCTCAGTGGGAGGACCTGAAGGAAGAGTGGCGCAGGAGAAAGAAGTATTTCCTGATCCTGGAAGGGATCGCCTTGGTGGTCTTTTTACTCGGCTTGCTCGTCCGTTATGGCAACCCGGATTTGTGGCATCCCTGGAAAGGGGGAGAAAAACCGATGGATTTCTCCTACTTCAATGCGGTCCTGAAGAGTACCTCCTTTCCGCCCTACGATCCTTGGTTCGCCGGTGGATACATCAATTATTACTACTATGGCTTCGTCTATGTGGGCGTTCTGGTCAAGCTGTTGGGTATAATACCCTCCTTTGCCTATAACCTGATCCTCCCCACACTCTTGACCATGCTGGCTCTGGGCGGGTTTTCCCTCGCTTGGAACCTGTTCGGTTCAGCCCAAACCGACTCCGATCTGGATCAGAAAGGGGTGTATCGATCTGGGGTGGCTGGCTTATTGGGGGTGGTCATTTTAGGCAACCTGGGTACTTTACGGATGATGTACCGTGGATTTCAACGCCTGGCAGCGGGTGGCGTTGATCTGGAAACTGCCGCCTGGTATAACAAGCTGAGATGGGCGGCCCAGGGATTGGTCCAGTTTTTGAAGACAGCCTCCTTTCCTTTTCGTCTGGATGAATGGTATTGGAATCCCAGCCGGGTAATTGCGGGGGAACACGGGGGGCCGATCACCGAGTTTCCCTCTTTCACTTTCATCTATGGGGATTTACACGCCCATTTCATCGCCTTGCCTTTAACCTTGTTAGCCTTGGCTTGGGCTTTGTCAACCGTGTTCAGTCGTTATGGACGGAAAAAGAAAGAGGTCCCTTGGGGGAAGATCGCCTTTGGGGCGGCTTTTGGGGGGTTGGCGGTAGGGGTATTGAAACCGACCAACACCTGGGACTTTTATCCCTATTTGGCCCTGGGCATCGGGGCTATCATCAGCTCATGGTGGAGCGATCGCTCAGGTAATTTCCTCAAGCGGCTGGGCATTACGCTGGGACATATTTTGCTTTATGCCGGTTCAGCTCTCCTTTTCTTCCAGTCCTACGCCAGGTGGTATGGGCAAGGGTATACCAGCATCCAGGCCTATTTGGGGTCGAAGACGCCCCTCAGTGAGTATCTCACGCATTGGGGATTGTTTTTATTCCTCATTCTCACCTGGATGGTATACGAGAGCATCCACTGGATGGCTGTTACGCCTGTCTCGGCGTTGAGAAAAATGGAGAAGCGGCGGGAGCTGATTCTGGCCTTTGCCTTGTTCATCGTGGTGGTTATGGTCAGTGTGGGGGTGCCTCTGGAGGAGGGCATATCCATTGGCGAGTTCAAGATCCTCGGCACCGGCGTGCATATCGTCTGGTTTGTGCTGCCTCTGATGGTTTGGGCTCTGGTCTTATTGCTCAACCCTCATTTCACCATGGCCAAACGCGTAGTTACGTTCTTGGTCGGCACAGCACTGGCTCTGACGTTAATGGTGGAGGTCGTCAATTTGGAGGGGGATATCGGGCGCATGAATACGGTGTTCAAGTTCTATTTACAGGCCTGGGTGTTGATGGGGATCAGCGCAGCAGTCTGTCTGGGCTGGTTGTGGAAGGTACGCAAGCGATGGCCGGACGCTGTGAGGAATTTATGGCAAATTGGATTCACGGTCCTTTTCATTGGAGCAGCCCTCTATCCGCTTTTAGGGGGACTGGCGAAAGTGAGGGACCGGATGACGCACCGGGCCCCCCATACTTTAGATGGGATGACATTCATGGCCTATGCCAATTACCACGATCTAGGGGTTAAGATGGATTTGTCCCAGGATTACCGGGCCATTCGCTGGATGCAGGAAAATATTCAAGGGTCCCCGGTCATTGTGGAGGCCAATCAGGTAGAATATCATTGGGGTACGAGATATACCATTTATACCGGGCTGCCCGGCGTTGTGGGGTGGAGCTGGCACCAGCGTCAGCAGCGGAATCTGACACCTCATGAGTGGGTTTGGGACCGGGTCAACGCGGTCAATGACTTCTATGAAACCATGGATTTGGGGGAGGCGCGGGATTTCCTTCAGACCTATGACGTCAGTTACATCGTCCTCGGCCAGTTAGAAAGGGCGAAGTATGCCCCACAGGGATTGGAGAAATTCCCTGCGGCGGAAGGCGTTTTGTGGCAGCCCGTGTTTGAAACGGAAGAAACGACTATTTATGAAGTGATCATTCCTTAATTAAACCCTTCCAAGGTGAACTATGTTCCATTTCATTCTTTGGTACCTGGCAATAACGGTCTTGGGATTGGTGGCTTTTCCCATCCTCTCCTCCCTGTTTCCCAACCTTCCTGATCAGGGGTATGTTTTTTCCCGGACTTTTGGGCTCCTATTCGTGGGGTATATCCATTGGTTATTTGGGATTTTGGGGATCATGGATAATTCATTGGGGGGGATTTTGTTTTCGCTCCTCGTCTTGATAGGGCTGAGTGTGTATACTGTTGTCCGCCGCGGATGGGAAAACATCCTCAACTGGTTTAAAAGCCATCGCACATTGATCATCATCGCTGAATTGCTATTCCTGTTCGCTTTTGGTCTCTGGGCCTATATTCGGTCGTTAAATCCTGACATTGTGGGCACAGAGAAACCCATGGAATTGGCCTTTATCAACGCCATCTCCCGCTCCGATTCCTTTCCTCCCCACGATCCCTGGTTGGCAGGATACGCGATCTCTTACTATTATTTTGGGTACGTACTTGTCGCCATGCTAGCGAAGGTCACCGCGACCGCGGGTGGCGTAGCCTTCAACCTGGGTGTTTCGCTCGTTTTTGGATTGTCAGCGTTGGGATCGTATGGGATCCTTTACAATCTGATCGAGATGGCGAATCCAAAGAGACGAAAATTTTCCGCTCAATCAGCTTTGCTAGGTCCCTTATTCACGCTCATCGTCAGCAATTGGGAGGGTTTCCTGCACTTCCTTCACTCCCGGGGCATCTTCTGGCATCAGGATGCGTCTGGCCAGTGGACGTCAAACTTTTGGCGCTGGTTGGATATCCTTGATTTGGTTGATCCGCCCACAGGGCAGCCCTTTGGACATTGGTGGTGGTGGCGGGCTTCTAGGGTCATTCAAGATATCGATTTTCTTGGCAACGGCAAAGAAGTCATCAGCGAGTTCCCTTTTTTCTCCTATTTATTAGGCGACCTTCATCCCCATGTCTTGGCTATGCCATTCGGGTTTTTGATTATGGTCACAGGCCTGGCGGTCTTTACCAGAAGGGAGGAGAACCGCTTCCGTTGGTTGGGCTTGTTTCCCATCCAACTGCCCATGGTGACTTTTCTGGCTGTTGCCCTCATTGCTGGAGGGATGAGTTTTCTCAACATCTGGGATTTCCCGATGTATGTGGCTTTATTAGCCGCTGCGTACGCACTCCAGGATGTGCTGCAGAGAGAAGGCTGGCACCCGGGATTGATCGTCAAAGACTTCCTTTCCTTTGGGATTGCATTAGGTGCGACAGGATTTGTGTTCTACCTGCCATTTTTCATCGGCTTTGATTCCCAGGCAGGGGGGTTGATCCCCAACCTCCTTTATGTCACCCCGGGTTCGCAGTTGTGGGTCATGTTTGGTCCCCTTTTCGTCCCCCTCTTCGCATTTTTGATATTTCTATGGCGAAGGCAGGGGGGAAATGAAATGCTGCGAATGGGTTTTATGGTCTCCATCTCCGTCATCCTCTTCTTACTCGTCTTTTCTTTGATCCTGGTTGGCGTGATCCCCCTCATCCCCCCGCTGGAAGGCATCGGTTCGGTGATCCAGGTGTACATGAGCTCCATTGGGGCGCCAAGCTTACGGGCTGCGGTTAGTGAAGGGTTGTCCAGGCGCCTTACTACCCCGGGTACCTGGCTCACTTTGCTAGTGATGGGGACCCTTGCGATTGGCATATTGTGGAAGGCGAAGCCCGAGGAAGAGGAAAAGGATCTCCCAGTGGACCGAGAAGATCAGGCATATCGCTATTCGCTGCTGCTCATCGTGGCGGGCATGCTGCTTGTCCTGGTACCTGAGTTCGTATTTCTAAGGGATCTATTCGGCTACCGGCTGAATACCATTTTCAAGTTTTATTACCTGGCATGGTTGATGTGGAGCGTGGCCGCTGCTTTTGGGACTGTCATCCTCTTTCAACGGCTTCACCTCCCTTGGAACTCGATCTTCGGTGTCCTGTTTGCCCTTTCCCTGGCCATGGCCCTTGTTTACCCCGCGATTGGGCTGTGGTCAAGGACAAATGGGTTCAATCCTATTACCGGGAAGACACTGGATGGCGCTGACTATTTCAAGGATTACTTGCTGGATGATGCGGCTGCTGTGGCGTGGTTGAAGAAGGCGCCCTTTGGTGTAGTCGCGGAGTCCGTGGGCGGGAGTTATTCCTCTCATGCCAGAATCTCCACCTACAGCGGGTTGCCCACCATATTGGGTTGGGACTTTCATGAGATCCAATGGCGCGGTACCAGCGAGTTGGTCAATCCGCGCAAGCAGGATGTGAAAACGTTGTACTGCACTCGAGATTGGGCAGAAGCAGAAAGGATTTTGAATACATATGATGTCAAATATGTCGTGGTGGGCGATTTAGAACGGGGTACATATACCCAAGATCTTGGCAGTTGTCCGGGAGGTCTCCAGGAGGTGAAGTTCTCGGAGCATATGCAAACCGTCTTCCAACAGGGGCGGGTGACGGTTTACGGGCGTTAGGGCAAAAGTGGCCCATATTTTCTCTTGAAATGGTTTCGTGTGGTCACAGTCGTGGATTATAATGAGCTAAATTTATGAGAAAAACAAAAGAATCCGTAAACGAAACACTGCTGTATGCCGCTATTTTTGGTTTGGCTTTGGGGATGCGCCTTTTGCTGTTAGGTGCGTTTCCTTTGCGGGAAGTGGAATCCGGATGGGCCTATCAGGCCTGGGAATTGTGGCAAGGGCAGAGATCAGGGATTGGATATGAGACGGGGTACCTGTCTTTGACGCGCGCGGTCTTCGCTTTGTTTGGGAGCACGAATGTCCTGGCCCGTTTATGGCCTGCATTAGTAGGAAGTTTCCTGGTCTGGGTCCCTTATTTTTTCAGAGAAGAGCTGGGGGTATATCCTGCTCTGATCGCGGCGGTGGGTTTCGCTGTCGATCCAGGATTCGTAATCTCTTCCCGAAGTGTTGGGAGTTCTCTACCATCTTTAGCATTCCTCGTGCTGACAGCAGGATGGATCTACGCCGGGAATATCTTCTGGGCTGGGGTTTGCGGCGCGTTCTTCCTCCTTTCCGGGAGCGGTTTGGGGGCAGGATTGATCATTTTGGGGGTGACTCTTTTCCTCTGCCACATTCTGGGGATCTGTGACCTGCAAAAAACAGTCCGAAAGATCGGGTTGGGGTCAAAGGAAGGTCAGCCCGGCTTTTCTTGGAAGCAGACGCTGTTGACCGTGGTGGGGGTACTCCTTTTCTTCGGGTCTTCCTTTTTCAGACATTTGGAGGGTGTGAGCGCCTGGGTAGAGGCGATCCCCACCTATTTTCGGGGTTGGGCTGAACCCTCCGGCGTTCCTGTGGGTCGTTTATTGGTTACTTTGATTGTTGACCATCCCCTGCCGATCATATTTGGCGTGTTGGGCATTATCCAAGGGCTCAGGAAAAGGAATCCACTATCCCATTTATTAAGCCTGTGGCTCTTTATCTCCCTATTTGTGGTCCTGGTTTATCCCGGACGGCAAACGTGGGATTTGGTTTGGGCCTTGGTGCCCTTATGGGGATTGGCGGGTCTCGCTTTGGGTCGGGTGTTCCGTTCTCTGAAACCGAATTCCGTGGTCTGGATACTGGCCATTTTAATCATCATCTTGATGTCCCTGATGTGGTTGAGCTTTTTGGGTCTGGCAATCCGAGGCGGGGGCCAGGGAGGAACTTTGCTTCCATGGATAATGATTGCAGCCGCCATGGTGTTGGGCCTGCTATCCGTTTCTCTCGTCGCAGCAGAATGGTCATGGGAAGAAGGGAAACACGGGTTGGTCATCGGTTTATCCACCACCTTGGGTTTGTATATGTTGTCCGGCACGGTCTCTGGAGCTTATCTGCATGCGGGTGATCCCCGGTACTTGTGGTTCCCTGATCCGGGGAACGGTCAACTTCCGTTAATCATGGATACTGTGCGAGAGGTGAGTGCATATCACACGGGCAGAGAAGACAGCATTGAGATCCTGGTAGAGGATGATTTGCCCTCTCTGAAATGGGCGCTGAGAGATTTCCTCCATGTCAGGTATGAGAGATTTGGGGACCTCAATGATCGCCCACCTGTGTTGATTACCGGTCAAGAGGTGGATACGTCTTCCCTGTCTGAAGATTACTTGGGCCAGGATTTTGTGTATCGCACCAATCCAGGTTGGTCGGGCGTCTTGCCTGAAGATTGGAAGAAGTGGGTGGCTTTCCGTGAAGGGGAGTTGGAGCGTGAATACATCCTGCTCTGGGTCAGGAAGGATATCTATCCTGGAGGGGATTTGTAGGATGTTGGCAGCCATCTTCCCGATGGTTCTCAGTAGGATGGTTGGCACGCGGCATTGCTGGTGATGAGGAGAGGGTATGGGATACCCGAACATTGTGGCCATCGACGGTCCCGCAGCTTCAGGAAAGTCCACCATTGGGCACATCCTTGCTGAACGGTGGGGATATTTATATTTTGACACCGGCGTTATGTACCGGGCGATTACCTGGGTGGCGCTGGAGAGGGGTATCCCCGTGGAAGAGGAATCGCAAGTGACATTTTTGGCTGAGACGGTGGATATCGATGTCCAATCCCCCTCGGTCGATGACGGCCGGGATTATGACGTCTTGGCAGATGGGGAAGATGTCACCTGGGCCATACGCCGTCCTGAAGTGGATCAAAACGTCTCCGTGGTCTCCGCTTATCCAGGGGTGAGGAAAGCGCTCACTGCGCAGCAGCGCCGGATCGGGATGCGGGGGGAAGTGATCATGGTCGGTCGCGACATTGGAACCGTGGTCCTGCCGGAGGCGGATTTAAAGATTTTCTTAAATGCATCTGTGCAGGAAAGGGCCCGCCGTCGATATCAGCAGCGCCTGGAGCGCGGGGAGGATGTCGAGTTTCAACCCATTCTGAAAGGGATGAAAAAACGAGATGAGATTGACTCCACGCGGGAAGTCGCTCCCCTGCAGGCAGCGGAGGATGCGATATGGATCGATTCCGACCGGATGACGATAGAAGAAGTCGTTCAGAAAATTGAGTCGATTGCCCGTGAGATAGGAAATGAGGGATGATGGCTGACACATACCGGGTCCCATTATTCAACCAAATCGCTCGCCGGGTCATGCGGCCCAGCTTTCGTTTCGCCTTCCGATTGCTGGGAAGCGTGACCCTAAAGGGGTTCGAGCATATCCCCCAGAGGGGAGCGTATGTGATCGCTATCAATCACATCTCCCTCTTTGAGGTGCCTTTTATGGCGGCCTTCTGGCCCACCCCCATGGAAATTATCGGTGCGGCCGACGTGTGGCGGCGCCCCGGGCAGTCCCTGATTGCCCGCCTTTATCACGGCATCAAAGTCAGAAGGGGTCAATTTGATCGGCGCGTTTTCCTGGAAACCCTGAAGGTCCTCCAGTCAGGGAAACCTTTGATGATCGCCCCGGAAGGGGGACGGACGCACGAGCCCGGATTGGTGCGGGGAAAGCCGGGCATCGCTTACATTGTGGAGAAAGCGCGCGTCCCTGTTGTCCCCGTGGGGATTGTGGGGACGACGGATGATTATTTACAAAGAGCCCTCACCTTTAAGCGACCCGTGTTGGAGATGCGCGTGGGGAAACCCCTTCGTTTGCCCCCCATTCGTGGGAAAGGGGAGGAGAGGCGGGCGAATCGGCAAAGGAACACGGATATGATCATGGCCCACATCGCGAAGGTCCTTCCACCAGATTACCGCGGTTGTTATGAAGAATACCAGCGGTTCCTCAGCGAAGGGGAAAATCAGGCAGATTAGCAGGGGGAAACCCTTCGGCTTTGACCCTTGATGATCATCTGGGAAGGGGCCCCTTCCAAAACCAAACATGCTATAATCGGAATTGGATTCTGATCCTTCATGCACATTTCATCAATGAAAAGATGCCATTCATAGTCTCCCTCGTACAGAACCAAGCCTATCTCATCTGGCCAGCTGATTGGTTAGGATTGTCTGCCTTGCTGGCTTTTTTTGTTTTTATATTGGTTTTGAACTGGCATTGGCGGGACTATCAAAGGAAATTGGAACGGGAACACTGGATCACCTTTGGTCTGTTATTGCTGGTGGCTCCCTTTGCTACTTTGAGTTTCGGGGTCAGAGTCCCGCAGTGGGGGGCGCTTCCCTTGCCCAACGTGTCCTTGGAGCCGATGGGGGGTGCCTTAATGTTCCTGGCCGCAATCCCCATGTTGATGGGAGCCTGGCTCTTGGGACCCCCGTGTGCATCGGCTATTGGCGTGGTCACTGGTTTCTCCCTGGCGTATTGGGATACGCATTCCCCTTTTACGATCTTAGAATTTGCCCTTATCGGGCTGCTGCTGTCTTTTTTCATCCGCCAACGGTACCGGACGTTTATATTCAGCGTCCTCAGGCGACCTTTCCTCGCTTCATTAATGTTGATGTTCCTTTATTACGTACTCTTCATTGCGGGTTCTTTTTTCTGGTCGCCTGGAACACCAGCGGAGAGTTTGGATTACGCCATTTCTAACGCCCGGACTGCCGTCACCGCTACAGGGGGGAGCCTGTTAATTGCCGGACTGATCGCAGAGTTTGCCCTGCTTGCGTTTCCTGAAGCGGATGGTGTCCCTTCTTCCTTGCAACCTTCACCTGCTGAAAGCAGCCTGAAAATCCGCTTCCTGAGCTATTTGGTGTGGTTAGGCCTGGTCTTGATCGTGATGTTAATGGCTGTAAATTGGTTTGTGGCTGGTAAGTCCGCCGAAAAAATGCTTAAAGAGCAAATGGCCGGGATCGCGCGAACGACGACTAACGAAATCCCATTTTTCTTCAATACCGGGCAGAGTTTAATCGCTCAATATACGGATGATTTGTCGGGGTATTTGGATTCGCCTGAGATGACCGATCAAGTATTGAAGCGGAGTTTTCGCTCCATTCCCTTCTTTTCTCAACTGCTGGTGTTTGACGATCTGGGTGATCAAATCGCTTCTTATCCCGAAAGAGAAGCTTCCAAGACCATACTCTCTCCGGAAGTCCAGCAGGGCATCACCTCGACGTATAAAGGTGTCCCCATCCAAGTCCATGTCTCCCCTCCCACTGGCGAAGGGGAATCCACCATCATTACCTTTGTGGGGGCCATTGAGAATGAGGAAGGAAAGGCAGTGGCTGCGCTGGTTGGGCAGGCCCATTTGTCAACCAACCCCTTCACCCAGCCGATCATCAGTGACCTCCAAGGGGTGAACAATTTCGACGGGGTGGGATATCTGCTAGATGAGCAGGGGCGGGTTTTGTACTCATCGGATCCAGACCAACTTGGGGGGAATGTCCTGGACTACAACAGCGAGTTTGGGGATCGTTTTTATGAGAGCACAAGGGCGGACGGCACGCGCCAGCTGGTCTATGTCAAATCAGCGGTCGGTCGACCTTGGGCCGTGATGCTGACCGTTCCCGCCGTTCGCGCTCAGCAGTTAGCTCTGGACCTGGCAGCTCCTCTCTCGGGCATGGTATTGTTGATCGCCTTATTTGCAACCGGGACGATGTACGTGGGATTGAGTTCGGTGGCGGATTCCCTGCATGCCCTGACCGAAGAAGCGGATCGCATTTCAAAAGGGGATCTCGATCATGCTTTGGAGGTGAATGACAGGGTCGATGAGGTCGGAAGGATGAGGGCGGCCTTTGAAGAGATGCGCAAAGCCCTCAAAGCCCGCATGCAGGAGCTGAGCCGCCTGTTAAATGTCAGCCGGGGCGTGGCTTCTTCACTGGAGATCACCGAAGCGGTGAAGACGATTCTGAAGTCCGCTTTGGATACCGGCGCCAGTTCCGCCAGGATCGTCCTCGATTCAAGCATCATGCCTGAAGAGGTTCGCGATCAATCTGAGTTCACGAATATCGGCATCGGACCGGAAACCGAAAAATATAAATTCCTTGACCCGCAGATCTTAGAGATTGCCAGAGAGCGTTCTCCCCATAAATTATCTAACCCCACCCGGATGCCCCTGCTCGAATTTGGGAAGAACGATTACATCCCCGGAGCGGTGTTGGCAGTGGCCTTACGCCATGAGCAACAGTATTACGGGTCTCTCTGGTTGGCGTTTGAGGAACCGCACACTTTCCCGGATAGCGAGGTGCGTTTTGTGGTCACCTTGGCCGGTCAGGCAGCCTTGGCAGCGTCTAACTCCCAGTTGTTCATGAAAGCGGAAATCGGCCGGCAGCGATTGGCAGCCATCTTAGCCTCCACGCCCGACCCCATTCTGGTTACCGATCACCGTGACCGTTTGCTGCTCGCCAATCCAGCAGCCAAAGGGATCATCGTGGTGGAGGAGGGGAATGGGGTCGGAGAGCCGATTGAGGAGATTACCGATAAGGACCCCTTGATCAATTTGCTGCAGTCCTCCGGGGAGGAAAAATCCACCAAGGAGATCGAATTTGAGGATGGGCGGATATTTTTAGCGACCGCTTCGCCCGTGGTGGCGGAGGAAAGGCAGATTGGGAGGGTCTGCGTGCTTCGGGATATCACCCAGCTCAAAGAAGTGGACGAATTGAAATCCGACTTTGTCTCCACGGTCAGTCACGATTTGCGATCTCCTCTGACGTTGATGAGAGGGTATGCCACCATGTTGGAGATGGTGGGCGAACTCAATGAAGAGCAGCAGAATTACGTCAACAAGATCGTCCACGGGGTAGAGAGTATGTCCCATCTGGTCCAGAATTTACTGGATTTGGGACGCATCGAAGCCGAGGTGGGATTGAAACTAGAGATGATCTCGGCGCCGGATATCGTGTCTGAAGTGACGGATAACCTCGAACTGCAGGCGAAGCAGAAAAACATCGAGATGCACGTTTCGACGGCAAACCAAAATGTACCTTTCATCTCTGCGGATAAAGCCTTACTGCAACAGGCACTGCGAAACCTGGTGGATAATGCGATTAAATTCACCTCTCAAGGAGGGGAGATCTGGGTCCGCTACCGAGTGGATGGGGATCAAATCCTCTTTGAGATTGAAGACACGGGGATTGGCATTTCTCCCGTGGATCAACAGCATCTATTTGAAAAGTTTTATAAAGTGGAAAGCCGGGGGAAGGAGGGAGACCGGGGGACAGGCTTGGGGTTGGCGATCGTGAAATCAATCGCGGAACAACATGGCGGCAGCGTGTGGGTGGAAAGTGAATTGGGAACGGGAAGCACTTTTTATCTGTCCTTGCCTATCCAACATGAGGGAAGCGAGGAAAAAAGGAAGAAAAGCTAGCTGGAGGTGATTTTCCTCCTCTTTTTCCCTCTGTCTTCTTCACATCCCGGGCATCTTGGGTTAGGATAGGGGCGGATGGGACAAAGGGGGCCGACAAGAGAATGATTTGGGGGTGAAAAAAGACTAACCCTCTTGACTGTGTGCGTTTCTACCTATATAATCTTAATTTGCATGCAAATTTATCGCTTCTTTCCTTGATAGCAAGCGCTTGAGAGAATGCTCTCATGCGGTGGCTTTTTTGCGTTAGCTGGTTAGATCAAATGTTCTATGCGGTGAGGCACAATTTTATAGGTCACCTGTCTCATCTTTTACAAGTGATGACCAACGTTTTGCTAACACCTCTTACATATAGTCGTTTGCTGCGTTAGCGAGGTCAGGTCCTCTATTGTTGATCAGCCCAGAATCGATCACAGAGTGCGAAACAGGGACGTTGTTGTCAAGGATACCAGATGCGGAGATTGCACCTTGGTAGAGGGAAAGATCTGTATTTCTAATACACTCTAGGAGGCTGTGAAGTGAAAACTCAGGGGTTGAAAAAGCTTCGGATTGGTTTGGCGTCACCTGAGGATATTCTCAGTTGGTCGTATGGTGAGGTTTTAGAGCCAGAGACCATCAATTATCGGCGATTGCGGCCGGAAAAAGATGGCTTATTTTGTGAGGCGATCTTTGGCCCCACACGCGATTACCAGTGTTATTGCGGAAAGTACAAAAACATTCGCTATAAAGGGATCGTCTGCGATAAGTGCGGAGTTGAAGTCACCCGTTCTTCCGTGCGCCGGGAGAGAATGGGGCATATCGATTTGGCTGCCCCGGTGGCTCACTTGTGGTTTTCTCGGAGAATCCCTTCCATATTAGGTCGTTTGTTGGATATGTCCCGCCGGGACCTGGATCGGGTGCTTTACTTCGCTCAGTACATTGTGACCTACGTGGATGAAGAGGGAAGGCAGAAAGCGCTCGATCAGCTGGAAGAAAAATATACGACTGATGAGGGTGAAGTGGGGGAAGAGTTCACCGAGAAAATTGAACTCTTGGAGATTGAGAGAGAGGAGAAACTCGCTGAACTGGAGGAAACCCGCGAAGAAGTCAAAGAGCGTTATGATGAGGAAACGGCCTCACGGCTGGAACCAGTCATCAAACAAGGCCAGCGTTTGGAACAAACCCTCCGGGACCAGGTTGGCGATGTAGCGAAGGATGACCTTGTCTTTCCTGACACCGAGGAAGTGATTGTGGAGAAGGGGGAGGAAATCAAAACTTCTCACATTTCCAATATTCAAGAAGTGGTCAAAGAACGCTTGAGCGAGATTGAGGAGAGCCTTCAGGAAGAGAAAGACAGCGAATTAGAACATATCAAATTAGATATCGCCCGCGTTCGCGCGGAAACCACGCAAGCGATTAATGAGCTGCGAGAACAGAGGGATGAAGCCTTGGAAGCCGCCCAGCAGGAATATCAACGCCTGCGGGAAGAGCTGATCGATCTTCAGCCCCTGACCTTTTTAGGCGAAGCCGAATACCGCGAACTCCGCAACCGTTGGGGGCAAGTATTCCAGGCGGACATGGGCGCGGAGGCATTTTACGATATCTTAAAACGTCTGGACCTGGATGCGCTTTCAGAAGAATTGTGGCACGAAATCCGGACCACGGGGAGCAAACAGAAACGGAAGAAAGCCACCAAACGATTGAAGGTGGTAGACGCTTTCCGCGACACGGAAAACAAACCGGAATGGATGATCCTTACCGTCCTGCCGGTGATCCCTCCAGATTTGCGGCCCATGGTCCAATTGGACGGGGGTCGATTTGCGACCTCTGACCTCAACGACCTTTACCGTCGGGTCATCAACCGCAATAATCGTTTGAAACGCTTACTGGAATTGGGAGCGCCGGACGTGATCGTCCGGAACGAGAAGCGCATGCTCCAGGAAGCGGTGGATTCCCTGATCGATAACTCCCAGCGCGGGAAAGCTCTCTCGCGGCGGGGTCGGCGGGAATTGAAATCCCTCAGCGATATGTTGAAGGGCAAGAAGGGCCGCTTCCGGCGCAACCTGCTGGGCAAACGTGTGGATTATTCAGGCCGCTCCGTGATCGTCTCCGGTCCCAAGCTGGAAATGCATCAGTGTGGTTTGCCCAAGAAGATGGCCTTGGAACTCTATCGTCCTTTCGTGATTTCCATCTTGGAGAAGAAGGGATATGCGACCAATGTCAAGGGCGCGAAGCGCCTTATTGAGCGGAATCGCCCTGAGGTGTGGGAAGCCCTGGATGAGGCCATTCAGGATCGGCCGGTGCTGCTGAACCGCGCCCCTACCTTACACCGTCTGGGCATTCAGGCTTTCGAGCCCCGTTTGATCGAGGGCAGCGCCATTCAACTCCACCCCCTGGTTTGCCCCGCTTTCAACGCCGACTTTGACGGCGACCAGATGGCTGTGCACGTGCCTTTATCCCAGAAAGCGGTTAAAGAAGCCAAAGAGTTGATGCTTTCCACGAAGAACCTCTTGAAACCCGCCAACGGCGAGCCGATCATCGCTCCCTCCAAGGACATGGTGATGGGATTGTATTACCTATCCCGGCTTGATGAACGCTCCTATAAAGGCGACGGGCGGGTGTTTGCCACTCTGGACGAAGTAGATACCGCGTACAGCCTGGGCCAGGTCAAGATCCCGACCAAGATCAAGCTACTCACCACCACCTGGTATGACGAAAACCATGACCGCATGGATGAACCCCAGGAGAAGTTGGTAGAGACCACGGTGGGCAGGGCCATACTCAACCAGGCGCTTCCGCCGGAAGTGCAATATGTAAACTGGAACCTCGATAAGAAGGATGTCAAGGACCTCATCACGGAAATTTATGAGTACTGCGACAATGAAACCACCACCCAGGCCGCAGACCGCATTAAAGATCTGGGATTCAAGTTTGCCACCCGCTCCGGTTACTCGATTGCCATTGCGGACCTGATGATCCCTCCTGAAAAGGAGGAAATCATCCACAAAGCGCTCGACGATGTGCGCGAGGTAGAACGCAGCTTCCGACGCGGTCTGCTGACAGAGCAGGAAAAAGATGAGCGCGTGGTGGATATCTGGCAAAAGACGACCTCCAAAGTCGGCAAGGCGGTTGAAGAAAACATGGATCCCTATGGGGACATGTCGGTGATGGCTGTTTCAGGGGCGACGAAAGGCGGCTTTGGACCGGTTTCCCAGCTGGCGGGTATGCGGGGCTTGATGGCTGATCCTTCGGGACAGATCATTCCCCTCCCCATCCGTTCCAGTTTCCGGGAAGGGCTGACCGCCCTGGAATACTTTATCTCCAGCCACGGCGCCCGCAAGGGACTTGCGGATACCGCCCTGCGAACGGCGGATGCGGGATACCTGACCCGCCGCTTGGTGGATGTCTCCCAGGACATAATCGTCAATGCTGATGATTGTGGAACCGAGGACCATATCACGATTGATGGAGAGGTGGATGACGCCGGACAAACGCTGAAAGACCGGGTCTTCAGCCGTGTGGTGGCTGAACATGTCGTGGATCAGGAAACCGGTGAGATTCTGGTTGAAAAAGGCACCATTGTCACCCGGGAACTGTCTCGCAAGATAGACCGGGCCGAGGTGGACAAGATCAAAGTCTATTCTCCATTGACATGCAAACTGGAGCACGGCGTGTGCGCGAAATGCTATGGGTTGGATCTTGGCCGCGGTGAACCGGTGCAGAAAGGGGCGACGGTAGGCATTGTCGCTGCTCAATCCATCGGGGAACCCGGGACACAGCTGACCCTGCGCACCTTCCACACCGGAGGTGTGGCTGCGGTGAGCGACATCACGACGGGTTTGCCGCGTGTTGAAGAGCTTTTTGAAGCTCGTAAATCCCCCAAAGGTGAGGCTGTCCTGACCGAGATCGCGGGCACGGTGAATGTTGAAAGGTCTGAACGCTACAGCGATATGCGCGTCGTACGTGTGACGCACAGCGAGATGGTCAGCGATACCTATGAAATCCCTGAAGGGTGGAAAGTCAAGGTCAAAGAAGAGGATGAGGTTGAAGAAGGGGACGTCATTGCTGCATCGAAGAAGGATGGGGAATTGCAAGCGGAGAACGGCGGACGGGTCCGCATAGAAGACGGGGACGTGATTGTCTCCTATGAAATCCATGAGGAAAAAGTCTACGAGATCCCCAGCAATGCGCGTTTGGCTGTGGGTGATGGGGACCATGTCGAACCCGCTCAACCGTTGACCGAAGGATCGCTGAACACGCATGATATTCTGCGCATCAGCGGACGGAAAGAGTGTCAAAATTACATCCTTTCCGAGGTCCAGAAAGTGTACCGTTCTCAAGGTCAGAACATCCACGATAAACACTTCGAGATCGTGATCGCCAAGATGATGTCTCGGGTAGAGATCACCGAATCCGGTGATTCGGAATACTTACCCCGCGATTTGGTGAATCGCATTGCAGTGATGAGCACGAACGAGGAATTGTTGAGGGAAGGGAAACGACCTGCAAAATACAAAGATGTCCTGTTGGGGATTACCAAAGCGGCTCTGAACACGGATTCCTTCCTTTCGGCCGCATCCTTCCAGCACACGATCAAGATCCTCACCCGGGCTGCTGTGGAACGAGCCGAAGACCCATTGTACGGTTTGAAGGAGAATGTGATCATCGGTAAGTTGATCCCTGCGGGTACAGCCTTCGATCAAGGTCCCTTCGCCCCGGAAGAGGATATCGAGGAAGAGGAAGAGGAACGCCCCGCGGTTGCCCCGGAACCCGGCATGCAGCCAGAATTGGGTGATGATGGGCAAGAAGTGGAAGCAGAACAGGAGATGGAGGTTGAAAAACCGGTGACGGAGTGATCCGTCCTCGGTTTATTCTATCCAACCCCAGCAGATTTTTTGCTGGGGTTTTGTCTTTTACATCCTCGTCCCTCTTTCCCAAGGGAGGGTTTTTGGGGTGGGGGAAATCGTGTTATAATGCCAGCGATTGTGATCCTCTTAAGGCATACTTTCCAGGAGAAATGCGGAATACGAATTGTGGGGAAAGCTCACCGGAAACGTATTCCGTGTTCTGTTCCCAGTGGAGGTAAAAATGGAAGTTGGGTTGGTTCGTGAGATTGACATCGATGATGAAATGCAGCAATCCTATCTCGATTATGCCATGAGCGTGATCGTATCTCGGGCCCTGCCGGATGCCCGGGATGGCTTGAAACCCGTTCATCGTCGAATTTTGTATGCCATGCACGATATGGGGCTGGATCCTGATTCGGTATATAAGAAATCAGCCCGCATTGTGGGGGAGGTCTTAGGCAAATATCACCCCCATGGGGATATGGCCGTATACGACTCCATGGCCCGCATGGCCCAAACGTTCTCAATGCGCTATCCCCTTGTGGACGGTCAGGGAAACTTCGGGAGTATTGATGGTGATTCCCCAGCTGCCATGCGTTATACAGAAGCCCGTATGGCTTCCCCATCCGTGTACATGTTGGAAGATTTGGAGAAGGAAACGGTCGATTTTCGGGAAAACTTCGATGGCACCTTGAAGGAACCCACCGTCCTCCCCGCTTCATTTCCTAATTTATTGGTGAATGGCGTCACGGGCATTGCCGTAGGGATGTCCACCAGCATCCCCCCTCACAACCTCGGCGAAGTCGTGGACGCGCTCAACCACATGCTGGAGGATTGGGATAAGCTTGACGAGATCACCGTGGAGGATTTGACGGAGTTTATCAAAGGCCCTGATTTTCCCACGGGCGGCGTGGTCCTCCAGGATCAGAAAAGGAGCGGTTTGAAGAGCGCCTACGGCGGTGGGCGGGGGAAGATTCGCGTCCGGGCCCGGGCACTGGTGGAAGAGATGTCCAGAGGGCGGCACCGGATCGTGGTCACTGAACTTCCTTATCTGACCAAGAAGATCACCGTCCTGGAACGGATTGCCCAGCTGGTACGCGAGGAACGTTTGGAAGGGATTGCGGACTTGCGAGATGAATCCGACCGCCAGGGCATGCGCATCGTCATTGAACTGACCAAGTCTGCCAAACCGGAAAGGGTCCTGGAAACCCTTTACAAGCACTCCACGATGGAGAGCACTTTTAGCGTCATCATGCTGGCGTTGGTGGATGGCGAGCCCAGACTGTTGAGCTTGAAACAGGCCTTGAAAATTTACCTGACCCATCGGATTGAGATCGTCACCCGGCGGAGCGAATATGAGTTGGAGAAAGCCGAAGCCAGGGAGCACATTTTAGCCGGTTTGCAAGTGGCTTTGGATCATCTGGATGAGGTCATTGAGACCATCCGCCGTTCCCGGTCGGCACGGACGGCGAAGAACAATCTCATGCGCGACTTCAACCTCTCCGAAGAGCAAGCGGGGGCTATCCTTGATATGCCGCTCCGACGGCTGGCTTCCATGGAGAGGAAGAAGATCGAGGATGAGCACAAAGAAATCCAGGCTCAGATTAAATCCTTGAAGAAATTGCTCGATTCTCCGAAAGATATCCGAAACGTCATTTCCGAATCTCTGCTTCAGGTGAGGGAGAAATTTGCTGATCCCAGACGGACTCAAATCGCGAAGATCAAAGGGGGGCGGGACGCAGCTCCCATGCGCATTCACGATCTCACCCCTTCAAAAAATGTCTGGGTAATGATCAACAGGGAAGGATTGGTTTCTCGGACTATCGAAGATGACACGCCCAGGCCCAGTGGTTGGGACGTCCCCGATTGGTTAGTCCGCATCAATACCCGGGATACGTTGTACATCGTCACGGAAAACGGGGAGGCGATTGCCATCCCGGTCCATACCATCCCGGAGGTGGAGAAACCTTCCCAGGGGGTGCTGTTCTCGAAGTTAACCCCTTTGAACGAGGAACACACATTAGGGGCTGTGTTTGGCTTGCCTTCCAAAGTGAAACGTGAGGAAGAATGGTATGTCGTCACGGTCACGGAGCAGAGTATGGTCAAGAAAAGCGAAATAGGGGAACTCCCCGGGCCGTCGGCGCAGCCTTTCACATTAGTGAAAGTCAATGAGGGAGATAGATTGGTATCCGTCCGGTTGAGTGACGGGAAAAAGGATATTTTCCTGAGTACCAAAAAGGGAATGTGTATTCGTTTCTCTGAAGATGATGTCCGCCCGATGGGTCTGGTGGCTGCCGGCGTGAATGGTATGAAGTTGGAAGAGGACGACCAAGTTATCGGCATGGAGATACTACCCGCTCCGGGTCCGGTTTTCTTATTGACTTCAGCGGGCCGGGCCAAAAGGGTCGAGCAGGATAATTTCCCCACCCAGGGTCGCTATGGGAAAGGGGTGATCGCCTGGAAATTACCTGAAATGGATGAGATGGTGGGCATGACCGCGGGGAAGGGTAATTTGCGAGTCACCATTCACCTTGATGAATACGCTCCAAAATCCGCTCGTCTCGATGATGCACCTCTGCAAACCAGGAGCGCTGTGAAAGGCGCAGAAGTGGTTGAAGTCCGGGAGGGGGACCGGGTCACGTTGCTGACCATCCCCTGGGATGTCGCTCGTCCCGTGCTTGAAGATTAATGGGAGAGTGAGGAATGGACACAGGGGCTTATCCAGGGGAAGTTTAATTTTTCGGATCAGAAAAGGGCTTTCAGTGACGAAAGCCCTTTTTTACGTTTGCTGGTTAGGGATTTACTGAGAAATCGGAATAGTGGTAGGCGATTTTATCATCGATAAGGCCGAAGGTATCGCTCCCGTCCTGGACCTTCCCCCGGGAGGAGTTTGCGGTCCACGTCAAATGGCGTGAATTCCCGGTGCCTGAATATCCCGAGACTTTAAAAGTGGCATCAGGGAGGATGTCTTTAAACAAGGATGAAAACCAGCTTTTCAGAGCGCGTATCCCTTGCACGGTCCGTTCTGAGGTGATATGAACGGCGTTGTCTTGGTAAAGCGCCACAACTTGGGCGGGGTCGTGGGTGTTGAGGGCTTCAATGTACGCTTCTGTAATATCATCCGGGGGCTCGGGCGAGTAATCCCAGGGGTAGTCCCGGATCGTCGTCCAAATCTCTTTGGGAAGTTTGTTCAGGCAGTTACTCCACTCCCAGAAGTTGGCGCCTTTTAGATTCATGGCTTTGGCTTTGTCCAGGAATTCCCGGATGTCATCAGCGGTGGGTGCCCAATCCCATTCAGTGTAGGCAGCCCCTGTGGGAAAGACGGGAGGGGTATAAGTTAGGCTCTGGAACTCTTCTACGCTGCGTTCGAGTTGTGCTCCAGGATTATGGGCTTTCAACCAATACACCTGGGGCATGTTGATGTCGCATTTGGAGAGGAATTCATCCCAAGGTAATTGAGGGTGGTAGTTTGGATAACGGTAAGAACTTAATCCGATGGGGATATCCTTGATCTCGCTGGTTAGTATATCCATATATGTCTTTGCCGCAGCGTGTTTTCCTTTGTAATGGCCTTCGGCGTTGATGATAAACCCATCCACCCTTAATTCACGAATGCGCTCGATTGCTTTCTGGGCTTCCTTTGTGGGCTGTTCTCCATATATATAGTGCCAGCCCCAAAACTGGATCCCTTTCTCTCGTAATTTTTCTGCCAGCGGGGGGACCAGATCGATGTTGTCTTTCCAGTCGTAATTGTAGCTGTAGATGCCGTTGGCGATTTTGATCAATAAATGGCTGAAGTTTGCTTTCTCGGCTTTATCAGCTATTTCTACGACATCTCCGTTATCGCAGTATTCGATCCGCCAGATATACAGTCCTTTACCTTTTAGCATATCTCGATCCTCCTTGATTGGAGAGGATGGTTATTCCGTAGGGAGCAAGCGTTTATATAACGTTGTTGATCTATCCCTTGTTCCCTTCTACTCTGGGCTGTTTAAAGCCTGTATGAAAATACTCCGTATCTTTCCCGGCCGCGGTAATAAGACATGAGCGCCGCTGGGCGTGACCCACGAACTCACCACTGAGCTGTCAATATAATATTGTTTTATCCTGGATGTATCCTTGAGTTTGGTCGCCGTAGGAACCAGGGAAAGTACTGTCTTGAGGGGGATGTTCGTGCTCACACTGTTGCGGTACGTATTGTAGAGTTTGGGTATTTTCCCTAAAGTATTCAGGGCCAGGGCCCGATCAAAGACAGCGTTCAACACCAATTGTTGACGGCGGTTGCGGTCGAAATCGCTGGTTGTTTTTCGAGAACGGACATACCAGAGGGCTTCTTCACCGTAGAAATGCCTCCGACCCGGGTAAATGCAGTGGCGTTTTCCATGCCAGTTGTCGTCGCATAACGTACGGGGGACTTGGACATAGATGCCGCCCAGGTCATTGATCACGCGTTCGAAGAACCAGAAATTGACCAGCACATAATAATCGGGTCGGAAGCCGAAATTATATTCGAAGGTGTTTTTCAATGCAGGGAAGCCGCCGTGAGGAAATGCGGTGTTGATGCGCTGGGAGGTCCAACCCGGGATGTAAACATATAAATCCCGTGGGATGGAGGTGATGCTCACCGTGTCCTTTTCCTTGTTGATGGTCAAGAGCATGATCACGTCGGTGCGGAAACCCACGCTGCCGGCCAATTGATCGGAGCCCAGGATGACGATATTGATCTGGTTTTCCGGTTCGGGGATGGGTCGGCTGCCGGAAGGGTATTTGGACGTAGGTTTTGTCGGTTTGGGGGTGGGGGTTAAGGTTGGCGTGCTGGTAGGATACGCGGTGGGGATATATGTCTCTGTAGGCGGGAGGGGTTGGAACGCGGTGGCTGTGGGCGTTGAATTGGGTGGAGAAGTAATCAGAGTGCTTTTTGATTCTGGAGCAGCAGAATAGATCAGCCTAACCCCAAACAATGGGAAGGCAACGCAACCTCCCAGGAGGAGGAAGATGACGATGAGGAGGATAAACCGGTTTTGCTTAGTCATGAACCTCTGCTTTCAATCCCTTCTGTATCCTTCCGCGTTCCAAAGGTGGTTTTCTATCAAGCTGGTCAGGGGGGTTGAGTGTTCGTTGATCGTCATCTGTGAGGTAGAAAATTTTCTGGATTCGGTTTTTTCCATTTAACCACAGAAAGACACAGACCGCCCACCGGCAACGCAGTAGGGATACGAGCAAGATTTATTCCAAAAGGAATTACGTTGAATTTGGATATTTGTTACGCATTTGAGGTACAAAGGGGATCAGCACGCTGACGATTTTCCCTTTCTTTGGATGGTTGTCTACCCAAATTCGGCCATCATGCCCTTCTACCATGTCTTTTACAGATGAAAGGTTGAACCTGATCCTCTGGGATTGTCGATCTGCATCCTCTTGTGCCGTATCTTGATCGATAATGTAGGGAAGCTCACTCGCTGAAAACCCTTCTCCTTGATCTGTAATTTGAATGTGGGCAAAACTTTGTTCGCTGTCCTCTTTATATGTGCGCATGCTGATCGCGATTTCTCCCCCCGCTGGGGATTCCTGAATTGCATTGGCCAATAAAATCACGATGATGTCATCCAGCACATCTTGCGGCATATCCAGGGGAAGCATGGTTTGGGGTATGTCGAATTGCAGTGAAAGATTATTACCCCGGATCTGTTCTTTGGTCGCGCTTAACGTTTTTTGGAGTGCTTTTTTGATGCTGGCTTGATACCTGCCTGTTTGTGCTGTTTGGGGAGCAAGCGTTTTTTGAGACAAAGTTTCTTCCACGAGATGGTCGATTTGTTCCTTATATTTTTTCATTCGCTGCAGCATTTTGCGCTGCATGGAATTTAGCACATGAAGGGATTGATCCAGCAGTAAATCGCTGTATTGAACCAATGAACTGAGGGGTTTTTGCACTTCTTGTGCAAATAACGCCAACGTTTGTTGTTGGTTGATCGAAAGGGCGGTTTCTTGCGAGGAAGCATCCTGATGGAAGGCTTTCAGCTTGTTTTCCGCTTTTGAAAGATCCTCTTTCAGAGACGCGATCTCTTTCAAGGCTACTTTCAACTGGGCCTTTAATTGGTCGCTATCTTCAGGAATCGATAAGGCGGCAAGTTGCTTTGCTCTTACCTCAAGGGATCCGTCTTCGTCCCAGATTTTATCAAGATACGGGTCAGGGTGCTCCTGGTCGGCCAATCTGGCTTGACCGGTGATTGCCTGTTCTAATTGATCAACCCTTTTCCGTAAAGCTTTGTTCTGTTCTCTTACCTTCTCATACTTCCCTTTTAGGATTTGCATGGATTGGATCATTTCTCCCAAAGATGCGCTCGGGGCTTGTATGCCTTCCGACAGGGTAGAATGGAGAAGGTTGACTAATTCTGTGAGGTAGGCCTGGTCATTTTTGATCCATTGCCGATTCGAAAAGGGTGAGAGGAGAACGAGGGCTTTCGGCGTTTCAGAGCCAGGCATCTTTATTGGTGTGGCCAGCAGGTGACCGGATCTGCTTATTTGTAGGAACTGAGAAAGGTTGATCAGGTCTCTGGAAGTGCTGCTGGCGGGTAGGTGAAGGGTTTGTTCCCGGCGAATGAAGGTGGAAAGAAGGGGAATTTTATTGCTTTTGACTGAAAATTGGGGGATATGTTCCTGTCTGATGAGGTCAAAGCCGCTCAACACATTGACGTTACCCTGGGAATCTGGGGCTTCAATCAATAAACAAATATCCGCGATCATAGCGTGAGAGGTTAACTTAACGATGTTTTGGCGGATTTCCTGGGGTTCCAATTGGCTGGAAAAATCAAGTATTGCGGCTAAGACAGGGAGATCGACACTTGACCGCCTTCGTTCCTGTTTGTCTTGCCCTTCTTCTGTTTCTGAAATTTGTGTGGGCTTTGAGAGCGCAAACCGAAAGGGGAGCGTCATCAGCAGCGGGTATGCTGCCATCTGGGTAATCCGGATCATCCCTGAGTACAAATATTGGGTAGGGGGGAGGAGGTAGTGGGCGATATACCCGGCGAACATGAGGACGGACATGAATATGCCATACATCCATCCATTGGGCCGCCGTTTAAAAAGGAGGCCGCTTCCCACGAGCGATAAACATACACCCAATCCGAACCAAGTCAGTTCGATCCATGTGAATTTGGAGATCGGGGATGGGGTTTGGCTGGATTTTGCGAAGACGTGGATCAAAATGAGGAGGAGTGTAATCAGACTGGATAAAGCCACGATCGTATCTGCTGAGCGATGGGGCTCGGGAAAAGCCCAAAGCCAGGAGATGAAAATCATGCCCAATATTATTGCAGCCTGGTCAAGAACATAGAGAACCAAGAGGGGTTGTGGGCTGTTAAAACCCAATAACAACGTTCCCAGGAGAAGAATGACCCGGATGCCGAGTAAAAAGCTCAATCCGATGATCAGCCGGTATCCTTGGGGGAACTTCCTCCGCTGCCAAATGGTGAAAGCGCTGTACAAAGCCCCAAGGATTGAGAACCCGAGTATTGTGTGATACGCAATACTGCCAGCTGAGGAGTTGAAAATGGCTGCGATTTGTTGATAGAAAGACATGTGTATTTCCTGTTGGGATTATAGCACGCTCTTTTGGGTTGGCATCCAGCATTTTCAGGTCTCCAATGCAGATCAATCCTTGTTTTGGGACTTGAAGAGACCGGGGAGGTTGACAAAATGAGAATTCGGGGTAAAATACCGCCTGCAGGCAGGATGTGTTTCTGTTGAGCCGAAGTGGCGGAACAGGCAGACGCGCTACGTTCAGGGCGTAGTGGGCTTTACGCCCATGTGGGTTCGACTCCCACCTTCGGCATTTCCTTCTCCTATCTACGATAACACCCATTTTCTAGCCTATGCCTAACTAAAATGTTGGGCGTCATCCCAGGTTTGCGCTTCATTTCAAACTGCGGTATGATCTAGCTATGGAGAAAACGAAAGGGAAGACCATATTGCTGGTCGTCTTTTTGGTCGGTCTCATCATTTGGATGACGGTGTTTAGCGATCGGATTGCCAATTATCGACGCCTGTCCGTTGAGTATGAGAAGGCCCAACACACGATCGGAGCCCTGACGGCAACCACAAAATATCTCGCCACTCAAGTGGTGATCGCCGACTCGGACGAGGTTGTAAAAGAATGGGCCTACGAAAACAGAAAGTGGCTCCGGGATGGCGACCATCGTTTGGTGATTATCCCTGTGGAGGGCACACCTGTGACGCCAACCCCTCAACTTCAACCGACACCGAAATCGGAAAACCTGTTTCAACTGTGGTGGAAGCTGTTTTTTGACACCCAACCTTGACGGTGAAAATGGCCCGTGCTATAATCTCCCCGCTGGAAAAGCGACGCGGGGTAGAGCAGTGGCAGCTCGTCGGGCTCATAACCCGGAGGTCCCAGGTTCGAATCCTGGCCCCGCTACTAAAGAAGGGACGGAGAACTTTTCATGAGAACGGCGCGGCCGTTCTCTGTGTATTTTAAAACGAAAGGGTGCGCAAGGTTTGGCGTGGTATCTTTCCTGGAAGCCCGGGTGGAGAGTCCCCAGGGTTGGTCATTCCCGCCTTGGTATATAATGGCATTGTTAGAAGGCCGTTAACAAAAATGACTACTATATTCAACTCCTAGGGGGATTGGTATAATGTTTCTTGCTTTTCAGAGCAGTTTTTAGGGGAGAATACAGTGTAGCAGTGAATATCTCAATGTTCAGGAGGGAGATATGCACTGCAAGTTCGAAAGTTTGGAGGTTTGCTCGTGGATCCAACTTCAAATAATCGTTCATCGATCATCTACATCTTGCTCTTTGTCGCCATTGTGATTTTGGTCTTCTATAATTTCCGACAGCAGGCGATTTCCACCGAAGAGGTGACCATCAGCGAAGTAGCGGCTTTGATCAAGAACGGGAAGCTAGCCCGGGTAGTGGTGGACGAGAATAATTTGCAACTGATCTATCCGGATGGGACAGAAGCGAAATCCCAAAAAGAACCGGATGCGACGTTCATTGCCCAGTTGAAGGAATTTGGGGTGACAACGGATGATCTCAGCCCCAATAACGTCAGGGTTGAGATCAAACCACCCAGCCCATGGTTTGGGATCATCAACATCTTAGGTTACATCCTGCCTTTTATCATGGTGGCTGGCCTGTTTTGGTTTGTCTTCCGGCAGGCCAGAGGGGGCGGAAACGCGGCCATGAATTTCGGGCAGTCCAAAGCCCGGAAATTTACCGGGGATAATCCTACCGTTACCTACGATGATGTCGCTGGTGTGCCGGAAGCGAAAGAGGAACTTTTCGAAGTCGTGGAATTCCTCAAGGAGCCTGAGAAATTCATTTCCCTGGGTGCGAGGATTCCCAAAGGGGTCCTGCTCATGGGCGCTCCCGGCACCGGAAAAACGCTCCTGGCCAAAGCCGTTTCAGGGGAAGCAGGCGTACCCTTTTACTCCATCTCCGGCTCGGAATTCGTGGAGATGTTCGTGGGGGTTGGGGCCAGCAGGGTGCGCGATCTCTTTGAGAAGGCGAAAAGGGATTCCCCTTGCATCGTCTTCGTCGATGAGATTGATGCCGTAGGCCGCCAGCGAGGTACAGGCCTCGGAGGCAGTCACGATGAAAGGGAACAGACCTTGAATCAGATCTTGGTGGAGATGGATGGCTTTGATACCGACACCAATGTGATCATCATCGCGGCCACCAACCGGCCTGATGTCCTGGATCCGGCGTTGCTACGCCCAGGGCGTTTTGACCGCAGGGTGATCTTGGACCGGCCTGACATTCGGGGGCGGGAGGCGATTCTAAAAGTCCACGCGCGCGGCAAACCCCTTGCCTCCGATGTGGATTTGCGGACGTTGGCTCAAGCCACCCCGGGCTTTGTGGGCGCCGATCTGGAAAACATGATCAATGAAGCCGCCATCCAAGCCGCTCGGAAGGACAAGAATGTCATCGAGCAGGAGGATTTCGAAGAGGCGATTGAGCGGGTCATCGCCGGTCCGGAACGCAAGAGTCGGCTGATCAGCGAAGCGGAGAAGAGGATCATCGCCTACCACGAAGCGGGCCATGCCATTACTGCCCGTTCCATGCCGGAAGCGGATCATGTTCACAAGGTGTCCATCATCGCTCGCGGTCAAGCGGGTGGATATACCCTGATTTTGCCTGAGAAGGACCACACCCTCGTTTCTCGCAACAAAATGATGGCTGACATCATCAGCCTTCTGGGCGGCAGAGCAGCGGAGGAAATCGTCTTCAGTGATATCACGTCCGGTGCCTCCAATGACCTGGAACGAGTCACAAAACAAGCCCGCAAGATGGTCACTCGCTTAGGGATGAGTGAGGAATTGGGGCCCATGGTCTACGGCCATCAGGATGAGATGATCTTCTTGGGCAGGGAGTTTACAGAACAGCGTGATTACTCTGAGTCCGTCGCAGAGAAGATCGATAATGAAGTAAAAAAGCTGGTCACCGAGGCTTACCAGCAAGCCAAGGATATCCTCAATAGGTATCGGGATGAATTGGATGCCCTGGCAGAGAAGCTTCTGGAGCAAGAGACGGTGACCGACGAGGAATTGGACGAGATCTTCCCTGTGCCCCACACAAAGAACGCCGGCATGCCGGTGATGAACTGAGGTTAGTACACCGGATCGTTACGTCAAATCGATGGGACGGCATCGCCGTCCCATTTATTTTTTTTAATCTCGATTACAATATGTCTATACGTCTATGAACGAAGAGGTTTGGGAAGAAGCCCTGAACGGTATAAGCTTAGGCCACCGCTTTTATTATGACCGCGTCGGGTCAACCAATGATGTGGCTGAAAAAATGGCCGCCGAAGGCGTGCCTGATTTGACGCTGGTTGTCGCAGATGAACAGCATCGAGGGCGGGGCCGCCAGGGCAGATCCTGGTACACTCCCCCCGGTGCGGGGTTGGCGTTTAGCGTGATCTTGCTGCCTGAATCCGGCCTGATCCATGCTGGAAACCTCTCCCGAGTCAATGGATTGGGCGCCCTTTCCGTAGCCGAGACGCTTCGGGATGGTTTCTCGGTGCCCGCGGAGATCAAATGGCCCAACGATGTGCTGGTCAATGGGATGAAGGTTTGCGGTGTATTGGTTGAAGCGCATTGGAAAGGGGACCAGATTGGGGATGTCGTCCTGGGGATTGGGATCAACATCAAACCTGGCTCTGTGCCGGAGGAAGAGGAGTTGCAGTATCCGGCTGCCAGTTTAGAGCAGGTTACGGGTCAGGCGTTTGAGCGTCCCCTCGTCTTGGCCCAGGTTCTGGACAAGCTGGTTTCCTGGTATCCACGGATATCCAGCAAAGCGTTTTTATCCGCCTGGGAGAGGGCCCTTGCCTTCCCAGGTCAGCCCGTCCGGCTTTTTGTAGGGGAAAAAGCCATCGCGGAGGGAAAAATCGCGGGTTTGGCTGAGGACGGATCTTTGCGACTTGAAAGCGAAGAGGGTTTGGTGGAGGATTTTCAGGTCGGTGAGATCCGGCTGCGTCCGGTTGACAGATCCAAAAAATAAGCTAAACTACAGTAGGATAAGGGCTTAATACGGGAGAACGGGGTATGTCCATCGACGATATTCGCAATCAATTCGAAGGCGATTTTGATTTCTCCGATGAAGAGGAATGGGAGGCTGAAGAGACCTCTCAGATCTTCTTAGGGATGACCCCTGCACAGCGCTTTGTGGTCGCTTTTTTGTTGTTTTTCATTGTCATCATCGTCAGTATTTTCTGTTTATTGGTAACCGGAAAGATCGCCTTGACGATATAGCCCATCAGCGGCCCTAAATAAGTCTAACCGCCCATGAAGTCCATGGGCGGTTTTCTTATTCCTTGTGAGAGGGCTCGGCTTGAGGTTCGCTTCCTCAGCCGTTTTCCTCTTCTTCTAATTCCGTGTCCTCGAAAAGCGCCGTGGAAGCCACCTGGTCTCCCTCCCTCATCTGCATGATATGTACTCCCCGAGCCACACGGCTGTAGCGGGAGATGTTTTTCGCCTTCGTGCGCAGGACCGTACCTTCCCGGGATATGATGTTCACAAGGTCTTCGTCCGTACGAACAACCCGGGCAGATGCTACCTCGCCGATTTCGGGAAGCGCTTTTTTATCCAGGGTTAGAATACCCATCGTGGCCCGACCCCGAACGGGATACTCCTCCAGCGGTGTGCGTTTGCCGTATCCTTTTTGGCTGATGATCAGCAAGTCACCCTTAGGTTCCACGATATCCATGCCGATCACTTGATCCCCGGGCCGGAGTCGAATGCCGATCACGCCCATGGCGGGACGGTTCATGGGGCGGACTTCTTCTTCCCGGAAGCGCAGGGTATACCCTTTTTGAGTGATGATCACGATTTCGTCTTTCCCGCTTGACAAGTGAACCCATCCCAGTTTGTCGTCCTCTTTCAACTCGATGGCGATCAGACCGGAGGGGCGGACGGATTCAAACTCACTCAGGTCCACCCTCTTGACCATCCCATTTTTCGTGACCATGGTGCAGAATTTGGCATCATCAAAGTCGGAGACTGGCACGATAGCCGTGATCCTTTCCCCGGGGTCAATATTCAGGACATTGACGATGGGTAGGCCGCTGCTGGTGCGGCTGGCGGCGGGGATCTGGTAGGCTTTTGAGGAGTAAACCTTCCCCTTGTCTGAGAAATACAGCACGGTATCCAGGGTCCGGGCGGGGATCATGGCCATGACTTCGTCTTCTTCGCGTGTAGCATGCCCTTTGACGCCGACCCCGCCCCGCTTTTGGGCCCGGAATGTGCGAGCCATCACCCGTTTGATATATCCGCGTTCGGTGATGCTGATCAGGATGGGCTTGTCGGGGACAAGGTCCTCTTCGTTGATATCCTGTTCGGCATCCGCGGCGATGTCCGTTCGCCTTTCATCCCCATAGGTTTCCACTAGTTCGTCAAGGTCTTCCTTGATGATCTCAAGTTGTTGGTCCTGGTCGACGAGCAAACCCTTCAGATAGGATATTTCTTCCAGAAGGTCTTGATGCTCGTCTTCGATCTTTTGCCGTTCCAAAGCGGCTAGCCGGCGCAGCTGCATATCGAGGATGGCCCCCGCCTGTTCCTCGGTGAGGTCGAATTGGGCGATCAAGGTTTCCTTGGCTGCATTGGCGTCCTGCGCGCTGCGGATGATATCGATCACCTCATCCAAATTGGCTAAGGCGATCAGCAGACCTTCCAGGATGTGAGCCCGGGCTTCCGCTTTTTCCAAATCGTGCTGGGTACGGCGCTGGATGACTTCCAGGCGATGGTCGATGTAGATCTTCAGGGCTTGTTTGAGGGAAAGGAGCCGGGGTTCCTCGTCGATCAAAGCCAGCATTTGTGCCCCAAAGGTGGATTGCAGGGCGGAATATTTATAGAGTTGGAAAAGGACTTTCCGGGGTTGGGCGGTTCGTTTCAGTTCAACGACGATCCTCATCCCGCTGCGGTCGGATTCATCCCGCAGGTCGGAGATGGCGGTGATCTTGTCTTCCCGAACCAAGCTGGCGATCCGTTCAATGAGGGTGGTCTTTTTGAGCTGGTAAGGGATTTCCGTGATCACGATCCTGAAACGGCTCCCTTCTTCCATCTCTTCGATATAGGCTCTGCCCCGGAGCACGATTCGACCCCGTCCGGTGACGTAGGCTTGCCGGATACCATCATCCCCGACGATGATCCCCCCGGTCGGAAAATCAGGCCCGGGGATGAATTTCAGGAGATCCTCGATGGTGACGGAATCGATGTTGTGATAATGGTCAATGAGGTGCTTGATCCCCTCCGCCAGCTCGTTGAGGTTATGGGGGGGGATGTTGGTAGCCATCCCTACCGCGATTCCGGCGGCTCCATTCAGGAGGAGGTTTGGCAGGCGGGAAGGAAGGGAGGTCGGCTCCTGGAGGGATCCATCGAAGTTGTCTGCGAAGTCAACCGTGCCTTTCTTGATGTCGGTGAGCATCTCTTCGGATATGGAAGCCAGGCGGGCTTCTGTGTAGCGCATGGCTGCCGGTTCGTCCCCATCAATAGAGCCGAAATTCCCCTGTCCATCCACCAGGGGGTAGCGCATGGAAAAATCCTGAGCCATGCGCACCATCGCGTCATAGACAGCGCTGTCGCCGTGGGGGTGGTATTTCCCCAGCACCTCGCCGACAATACGGGCGGACTTCTTGTACGCGCTGCCTGCGGTGATTCCCATATCATGCATGGCGTATAAAATGCGCCGGTGGACAGGCTTAAGGCCGTCCCGGGCGTCGGGAAGCGCCCGAGCCACGATGACGCTCATGGCGTAATCGAGGTAAGATGAGCGCATTTCCTGGTCGATATTGATGGATTCTACGGATCCGATGTCCATAAATGGCATTCCTTTATCATTAAAAGAAGTGTGCATTTGAGGGGCGCACACTCACCTTATTATACCATCTTAGGGGACTTTTTTGCCTTTTGAGCGGGGTCCCGGAAGCGTTTTTGAAGGGGGGTAGGAGGGGATAAAAAAACTCCCGCCGCGGGGAGTTTTTGGGGTGTTCAAGCTGTTTTTTAAGGCTACTTTTCCATCAGATACTCGTGGATAGCAGCGGCAGCGGTTCTGCCCGCTCCCATGGCTTTGATCACCGTCGCTGACCCGGTGACGATATCACCGCCAGCGAATACGCCTTCTTTGGTGGTTTGCATGGTCTCTTCATCCACCTCGAAGGTGCCCCATTTGCTGGTTTTCAGGTCAGGCGTAGTCTCTGCGATGAATTCTCGGGGCCGGGTGCCCAAGGCGACGATGACGGTGTCCGCCTCAACGATGTGCTCCGAGCCTTCAATGGGGATGGGACGGCGCCGGCCGGAGTCATCGGGTTCTCCCAGTTCCATGTTGATGCATTCAATTTCCTTCACCACCCCATCCTCATCTCCGATGAAGCGAACGGGGTTGGTGAGCAGATTGAATTTTATCCCCTCTTCTTCTGCATGGTGGATTTCCTCTTCGCGGGCAGGCATCTGTTCTCGGGAGCGGCGGTAGATGATGCTCACTTCGGATTTACCCTTGCTGACGCGGAGGGCGGAGCGCGCTGAGTCCATGGCCACATTCCCTGCCCCAATGACAGCGACTTTCTTGCCTACCTTTACGGGGGTGGCATACTCCTCTTTGTACGCTTTCATCAAATTAACCCGAGTCAGGAACTCGTTTGCGGAGAACACACCATTCAGGTTTTCCCCCGGGATGCCTAAGAAACGCGGCAATCCCGCGCCAGTGCCGATGAACACGGCGTCGAACCCGTCTTTTTCCATGAGCTGATCGATGGTCTTGGTCTTGCCGATCAGCATGTTCAATTTGATTTCAGCGCCGAGTTTCTTGACGGTTTCAATTTCCTCATGGACGATCTTCTTGGGGAGACGAAATTCGGGTATGCCGTAGACGAGCACGCCGCCCAGTTCGTGCAGGGCTTCGAAAATGGTCACATCATGACCTTTTTGGAGCAGCTCATAGGCGACGGTGATGCCGGCGGGTCCAGAACCGATCACGGCGACCTTTTTCCCGGTGGAGGAAGCGACTTTGGGAAGCTTCCCCTCTCCATGTTCCCTCTCGTAATCCGCGGCAAAGCGTTCCAATCGACCGATGGCAACCGGCTCATCGACTTTCCCCATCAAACAGACTTCTTCGCATTGCTCTTCTTGCGGGCACACGCGACCACACACAGCGGGCAAAGTGTTGGTCTCTTTGATCTTTTGGGCGGCGGCCACGAATTCACCTTCCGCGATGAGTTCAATGAAGGCGGGGATGTCCACGGATACAGGACATCCGTCCACGCAGGGGTGTTTGGTGCAGTGCAGGCAGCGCTGGGCTTCTTTTTGGGCTAATTCAGCATCAAATCCGAGGGCGACCTCATCGAAATCCTTGATTCGTTCCTCCGCCGGGCGGGTGGGCATGGGTTGGCGGGGAGGTCTTTCCACCTTTGCGGTTCGTCTATGGTCTCGGCCCCGTGTTTGCCGGTTGCGGTCTTGACTGCGTGTAGCCATTAAGCTTTCTCCTGTTCCAACTCGTCAGCTTTATCCATTAGCTTGCATTCTTCGTCTTCATAATATTGGTGGCGCTTGATTTGCTCGTCGAAATCCACCAGGTGGGCGTCGAATTCGGGTCCATCCACACATGCGAACTTGGTTTCCCCACCAACCGTCACACGGCATCCCCCACACATTCCGGTACCATCGATCATGATCGAGTTCAGGCTGGCAATGGTTTTGATCCCGTAGGGACGCGTGACTTCAGCAACCGCTTTCATCATCAGTGTCGGTCCAATTGCGACCACGAAAGCGATTTCCCGGCCCTCTTCAAGCATATTCTGGAGGACGGTGGACCCAAATCCCTCGATGCCGTAACTGCCATCATCGGTGGTCACGATGAGCTCATCGCTACACTCTTCCAATTCTTTTTCTAAAATGACCAATTCCTTGGTGCGGGCGCCGATGATGGTGATCACCTCATTGCCCTCTTTCTTCATCCCTTTGACAATGGGGTACAGCACCGCTGTCCCCACCCCGCCGCCAACGCAAGCGACAGTGCCATATTTTTCGATGTCGGTCGGTTTCCCAAGCGGGCCGAGCACATCCTGAAGGGCCTCTCCTGGCTCCATTTCGCATAATTTGTGGGTGCTGTACCCTGCATCCTGGATGATGAGATCGATCGTCCCTGCTTCAGGATCCGCATCCACAATGGTGAGCGGGATACGCTCACTTTTTTCATGGGCTCTCACCACCACAAATTGACCGGGCTTCCGGGATTCTGCAACGGCAGGAGCCTCTACAGAAAAGCGGGTGATTTGGGGGGCGAGTTTCTTTTTCGAGGCGATTTTATACATGTGCCAGTCTCCTCAGACGTGTTTGATCTGGGATGAAGGCCTATAAAGCCTGGGGTCGCTATGGGTTTGATTCACGAGTATGATGGGACGGTGGAAGCATCCCTTCTACTTGGTAGCAGCCTATCCCAGAAAATATCCATTTTGACTTCCTCTGATATATTACAAGTATATCATGGGGAAAAACCCTGTAAATGTATAATAGGAGAGGAATTGCAGTTTTGCATAGGAAGAAAATAACTTAAAAACGGGATGCTTTTTATGAACATGGAAAAACCGACTGCAGACACGGTGATTTTGATTACGAATGATGGGATGGGGAACGCTGAAAAACCACTCCGGGTTAAGTTGTTAAGTACCTATCTGAGGTTGCTACAAGACATCGAACCTTTGCCAGCGGCCATTTGTTTTTATACGGATGGTGTGAAAATGGCGGTAGAAGGGTCACCGGTAATAGAGGAGTTAAAAGCCTTGGAGGAGAGAGGGGTCCATCTCATTTTATGTGGGACATGCCTGAAGTATTTTCAGCTCGCTGGAAAGGTCGAAGTGGGTTTCCAGGGTGGTATGACCGATATTATTGAGGCCCAATGGAGGGCAGATAAACTGATCACGATTTAAATGAGTCCCCACCCCCGAGATTTTGGATTTCCTTTTTTTGGATGACTCCTTTTCGACCTCTTTTTTCGGAACCAATGCCCCCTAGAATTCGGTGATGACGCTTGTCCCAGACCCCATGCGCTGGGGGACTGGGGGTCTTTGATCACCATCCGATATTCAGCGTGGATAATTCCCTTGACTTTTCACCTTTCGGGTTATATACTAACTTACCGACCGTTCAGTAAGCTGTGTTTTCCAAAGATCAGGTTGACTCCGTATAGGACGGGATGTGTAGAGAAATATGGCATGAGGAAAACCTCTCATCGTTGGCGCTTAATAAAAACAAACCTGAAATGGCAGGAGTATAAAGATGGGTATGATCGATAACGTGAACATAAAAGACCGAAAAACCCTGATTATCTGGGGGGGGATTTTACTCTTGATCATTGTCGTTGTGGGTTTCATATTTGTCCGCCGTCGCAACCGGCGTGCAGAAGTCAGGGCGATGTACGAGACGGTGCGGATTGAAAAGGGGGATCTGGTGTCCATCATCGGCGCCACCGGAATCGTCCGGGCCCGTCAGGATGCAGTGCTGGTTTGGAAGACCTCAGGGACTGTGGAAAGCGTCAATACGACCCTTGGTGAAAGTGTTTCGGAAGGGGAGGTCTTGGCTGAGTTGGAGCAGAAATCGTTGCCCCAGAATATCATTTCCTCGCAGGCGGAGCTGGTGAATGCCAAACAAGCTTTGGAGGATGTGCGGGATTCTGGTCTCCAATATGCACAGGCAATCCAGGCGGTGGAGGACGCGGAACAGTCCTTGGAGGATACCCGGGATCCCTTCCTGATTCAGGCCAAAGCGGAAAAGGACGTCGCCGATGCCAGGAAGGCTTTGGATGACGCGGAACGCCAACTTTACTACGCGGAGAATCCCGCGGATCAGAATACGATCAACAAAGCCCATGCAGAGCTCATCTTGGCGGAAGATGCCTTGGAAAAAGCCCAGGAGGAATTCGATAAAGTCAAGAATAAGCCGAAGGATAACACGCAGAGAGCCTTGGCGCAGAAGGAACTTTCTGAAGCCCAAAGGGCTTACAATTTAGCCTTGTGGAATTACCAGGCCATGAAGGGGACCAGCAACGAGATTGACCAGGCTGTCGCGCGGGCAAATGTGGGTATGGCGGAAGCCCAACTCAGAGAAGCGGAGGAAGAATGGGAGCGGGTGAAGGACGGTCTCAGCCCGGGGACGATTGCTCTACGAGAAGCCCAGTATGCTGACGCGCAGCGCGAATTACAACAATTGCAAAAAGGCGGAGGGATAGACCCGGATGCGATCGCGGCTGCGGAGGCCCGGGTAGCAGCAGCCCAATCCGCGTTGGAATTGGCGAAAATCACCGCTCCTTTTGATGGGACGGTCACCCAGGTGGAAGTTTTACCGGGAGATGTGGTCACTCAGGGGACAGTCGCTTTTCGGGTCGATGACTTATCGCGCATGTTTGCCGAGATCCAAGTTTCCGAGGTGGATATCAATAAAGTCAAAGCCGGACAGGATGTTACCCTGACTTTTGATGCCATTCTGGCTGAGGAATATCATGGAAAAGTTGTGGAGGTTTCCTTGGCAGGAGAGACGGTGCAAGGGGTGGTTAATTTTAAAGTCACGGTCGCTTTGACGGATGCGGATGAAAAGGTGCTCCCAGGGATGACCACTGCGGCGAATATCGTGGTCAGTGAATTAGAGGATGTGTTATTGGTCCCCAACCGGGCAGTGCGGGTCAAAGAGGGAAAACGCGTCGTTTACGTGATGCGGGGAAGTCAACTGGAAGCGGTGGAAATTGAGATCGGCGCTTCTTCGGAAACCATGAGTGAAATCGTCGCTGGCGACATTAAAAAGGGCGACGAAATCATCCTCAATCCGCCCATAGATTTTTCAGCGCAAAGTGGCCCCCCCGCTTTCGTGGGGGAAGATTGATCATGTCTGGAGAATATGACCTCATTGTTGATGCCCGGGATCTGACTAAGGTCTACACCATGGGGGAGGTTGAGGTTCACGCGCTGCGCGGTTTGTCGGTCAGAATTAAACGGGGGGAAGTGCTGGGTGTGATGGGCCCCTCCGGTTCGGGGAAATCCACCTTGATGAATATTCTGGGTTGCCTTGATCGTCCAACCTCGGGGGAATACTATTTGGAGGGGGAGAGCGTCGCGGAGATGTCGGATAATCAATTGGCGGATATCCGGAACAGGAAGGTCGGGTTTGTATTTCAAACCTTCAACTTGCTCCCCCGGGCCACCGCACTGGCAAACGTGGTTTTGCCCCTTCGTTACTCAGATAACCAAGAAGATCACCAGGCGCTGGCAAAAGAAGCGCTGGAAAGTGTGGGGTTGGGGGATCGCATGTACCATCGTCCTAATGAACTCTCAGGAGGTCAGCAGCAGCGGGTGGCTATCGCCCGGGCTATTGTCAATGACCCCGCCATGGTCATGGCGGATGAACCCACCGGCAACTTGGACACCAAAACAGGGGATGAGGTCATGGAGCTCCTCTTGAAACTAAATGAGGAATTGGGAACGACGCTGATCGTCGTCTCCCATGACCCTGAAATCGTCAACCAGACAGAACGTATTGTGTGTATTCTGGATGGGAGGATAGAGGATAGGGAAATGGCATGAGCCTTTGGCAAGCCTTTATCGAAGCTCTGGAAAGCTTGCTGGCCAATAAGCTGAGGTCTGCCTTGACCATCTTGGGCATTGTGATCGGGGTGGCAGCGGTGATCGCCATGTTGGCAATCGGGGCAGGTGCGGAGAACACCATCACAGGAGAAATCCAAGGCGTAGGGACAAATTTGCTGTTCGTCATCCAAGGTGGATTTAACGAGGTCAGTAACCTAAAACCCCTCACCCTGGGAGACGCGGAAGCCATAAATGACCCGTTTTCCGCTCCTTCTGTGGCTGGCGTCAGTTCTGCACTTCGCGGGACCGTGGAGATTTCCAAAGCGGGAGAGACGACCCGGACCACTGTGTTAGGCGTGACTGCGAATTACAATGAGATCACAAATACGGATATTATGGAGGGGGAGTTCATTAACGAAAATCAGATTTTGGGTCGTTCCTCCGTGATTTTGTTGGGTACGGACGTTGCGGAGGACCTTTTTGGCACGAAGAGCGGTTTGGTGGGGGAAACGGTGCGTGTGGAGGGGCAGAATTTTCGAGTGATTGGCGTTTTGGAGGAGAAGGGGGGATCAGCGTTTGCCAATCAAGACGATCAGGTTCTGGTTCCCCTTTCCACAGCCCAGATTCGGCTCATGCGGCGGTCCAATCGAGATCAAGTCGATGTCCTTTATGTGCAAACCCAAAGCGCAGAGGTCATTCCTCAGGCAAAACAAGAGATCTCTCAAATCTTACGAAAGCGGCACCGCACGGAACTTGGGGAAGATGATTTCACCATTGTCAGCCAGGAAGATATGATCAACGTGGCTTCTTCGATCACCAACGTGCTGACCATTTTTTTGGGCGGGATTGCTGCCATCTCCCTGCTTGTGGGCGGCATCGGGATCATGAATATCATGTTGGTTTCAGTGGTGGAGCGTACTCGCGAGATCGGTTTGCGGAAAGCGCTGGGTGCGAAAAAAATGGACATCCTGATTCAGTTTCTGGCTGAGTCCTTGTTGCTCAGCCTGGTGGGAGGGGTGGTGGGCATCGGATTTGGGTGGGTTATCTCCTCGGTAGTGGGACGAATTGCTGCCGCCAATGATGTGAGCATCAATCCGGTGATCAGCCTCCAGTCTATTTTGTTGGCGACGTTGTTTTCCATTGCGGTAGGTCTATTTTTCGGCATTTATCCTGCCAACCGGGCTGCTAACTTGCAGCCTGTGGAAGCGTTGCGATACGAGTAAGGCAGTTGGAAACACGAAGGAGAATTATGGGATCATTTCAACGACGGACGTATTCGGGCTTGGGCGAGTTTTGGGAGGATTTCCAGTATTTGATTTCCCGCAGGGCGAAAATTAAAAAAGCCATGCGTGGGGAACTCATCTCCGAAGCCTTCCGGGAACGTTTGATGAATGTGGTCACCGAAGTCAATGATTGTCGGTACTGCCGTTCGTTTCATCTCTCCCAGGCCTCTGAGGCAGGGGTTTCTAAAGAAGAATTGATGCAGCTTACCTCAGGCATGATCTCCATAGATACACCGGAAGATGAAATCCCGGCTTTATTGTACGCCCAGCATTGGGCAGAGCAAAATGCCCAGCCGGATGAAGAACACGTTAAAGAGCTCAAAGAAAACTATTCGGAGCCCGTTGTGGAAGCCATCCAGATCATTTTACGCATGATCCGCTGTGGGAATTTGTTGGGCAATACCTTTGATTATTTTCTATATAAACTGTCCTGTGGCCGGTGGGGACAGTCATCTATGAAAAAACCTGAACTATAATCATAGATAAGATGTCAGGGAGGTTGGATTGGAGATGTCTTCCCAAGATTTTCTGGTGGTGTTGATAACCACCCCTGATGAAAAGGTGGCGGAACACATATCCGAGGTGTTGGTGGAGGAGAAGGCAGCCGCTTGTGTAAACATCGTCTCCCATGTGAAATCGTTCTTCTCCTGGCAGGGGAGTCTGTCCACAGAAGACGAGGTTTTAATGGTCGTGAAGACAAGGGAGGAATATTTTGAGGAAAGGATCGTCCCCCTTGTCCAGGAACATCACCCCTATGAGGTCCCGGAGATCATTGCCCTTCCCATCGTTCGCGGCTCGGAGGATTATCTGGAATGGATGGGAGGGGAAACGGAATAAAGTAGAGGGGAGCGTTCCCTTTGCCTAGGGTGGGAGAATGATATCCATTTTCCAATCAGGACTACGATACATACCACCGTCCTAGCCTCCCTTTCTGGGTACTCGTGGTATGATTAGGGAGGTAATTTTTGGAGCCTATAAACCTGGCTTGTGTTATTATGGTTTCAGTTATTTTCTGAGGTTGAGAAGGGAGGATTGGTGATGGCACCCCTCGGGTAAATACTTGGAATTCCATCCTCATCAAGACTTCAACAAGCGGAGAAAGGCAAGGAGAAAGCATGGAGAAAAAATTACAAGAATTGAAGCGTGAACTGGCAGTAATCTCGGATTTGCAGCGGGCGGCATCCGTATTGGGGTGGGACCAACAAACCTACATGCCCCCTGGAGGTGCGGAAGCACGGGGAAATCAGCTGGGGACATTGAACAGCATTGCCCACGCCAAGCTCATTTCCGATAAGATGGGCCAATTATTAGAAGATCTGGAATCCTACCAGGAGGAATTAGATCCGGATTCGGATGAAGCCCGACTCATCCAAGTTACTCGCCGGGAGTACGATAAAGCGACGAAAGTCCCTTCGGAGTTTGTGGCCGAGTTAGCGCGTGTGACCACGCGCGCTCATGGGGCTTGGGAAGAAGCCCGCCAGAACGATGATTTCTCTCACTTTCAACCTCACCTGGAAAAGATTGTAGACATGGCCCGGCAGTACGCAGACTTCTTCGCCCCCTACGATCATGTTTATGACCCCCTCTTGGACCGTTTTGAACCGGGGATGAAAACAGCCACCGTCCGGGAGATCTTCTCGGAATTGCGTCCTTTGCAGGTAGAACTTATCCAGTCGATCACTGAAGGCGAACAGGTGGATGATAGCTTTTTACACCAGCCTTTTGATGAAAAGAAGCAATGGGAATTTGGAGAAGAGGTAGTGACGGAGTTCGGGTATGATTGGAAACGCGGCCGGCAGGATAAAGCCACCCATCCCTTCACGACCCACTTCGGTGTGGGCGATGTGCGGATCACCACCCGAATCGATCCTGATTTCTTGGCTTCAGGTCTTTTCAGCACCCTGCACGAAGGAGGGCATGCCATTTACGAACAGGGCGTCTCTCCCAATCTGGAACGGACGGGGTTAGCGGAGGGAGCGTCGCTGGCCATCCATGAATCCCAGTCCCGGATGTATGAAAATCTCGTGGGCCGGTCTTACCCCTTCTGGACCCATTTTTACCCCCGTCTGCAGGAGCTCTTTCCTTCCCAATTAGGCAATGTGGATCTGGATACCTTTTATAAGGGGATCAACAAAGTGGAGCCTTCCCTGATTCGCGTCGAGGCCGATGAAGCCACCTATAATTTACACATCATGCTCCGGCTGGAGTTAGAGATTGCTCTGATGGAAAAGGAATTTGAGGTAGATGAGTTGCCGGAAGCCTGGGACGCGCGGATGGAAGACTACCTTGGGGTAACGCCGCCTGATGATAAATTAGGGGTCCTGCAGGATGTCCATTGGTCGAGTGGATATTTCGGGTACTTTTCCACCTATTCTCTTGGCAATTTGGTTTCCGTCCAACTCTGGGAAAAGGTCAATGAGGATATTCCCAATTTGTCAGAGGAGATCAAGCAGGGTGAATTCTCCTCCTTGCTTTCCTGGTTGCGGGAGAATATCCACCGCCATGGGAAAAAGTTCAAACCTCAAGAACTGGTCAAGCGAGCTACTGGTTCCGAGATCGACCCTGAGCCCTACATGAAGTATTTGAGGGATAAGTTTGGGGAGATTTATCAACTCTGACCATGATACTTTCCTCACAAAACATCTACCCTCATGAAATGATGATTTCGTCACGGAAAAGGAGACTTTGTGGCCCAGATTCTTTTTATCGACGATGATACGGATGCCCTGGAAACGTACAAGAAGGCGGTCGCCTTGCGGGATCATAAGGCTGTCGTGGCTGCCAATGGCGATCAGGCCTGGGAAAAGGTTTCCGAATCGAATATTGAGCTTATCGTGGTCGATCTAAATTTACCGGATATTTCCGGTGTGGAGTTGATCCGGAATCTGACTCGGGAAAAGGCCACAAAGTCCATTCCCGTGGTCGTCCTCTCTGCTTTGCCTGAACGGGATTTAATCAACCAGGTTATAGATGCGGGAGCACTTACCTATCTAAGCAAACCGGTCTCTCTCGAAAGATTGTTATCGGTTATTGAGAAATATGTCTCATCCTGATCCACAACTGAGGCATGGTCATCCATGCAAACAGTTGAGTAGAGGACGAATCTTTGCCTTGTGCATGAGTCTGTGTGCTTTTCTTGTGGCAGGGGGGTGTGCTGTCCTTCCTCCGAAAATTGAGATCCCGACATTGATACCCGAGGAGGAGATCCCCACAGCGATCGCCCTCACCTCCCAAGCTCTCCTTGAGTCCACCCCTTATCCAACTCGCCCCTTGGACGGCTCTCCCACTTCCAACCCTGCTGGGGCAGAACCCACGTCGGATCCGGCAGTTTCTACCACGGACATTGCCCAAACCCCCACAACGCAGGAACCTCCCACTCCGATCCTGGTCACACCCAGCCCTACCACGACATATGCTTTAGAAGACCTCTCGCCGGGGACATTACCCGTCTCCCTTCCTTACGGAACCATTCAAATCCTCAACCCGGGACCGCTGTCTAAGGTCGTTTCCCCTATATATCTCCATGCTTACCTGCATCCGGGAACGGATGACCGGGTGCGGGTTGTTTTGTATGGGGAGGATGGGCGGGTGTTGGCGCAACGCATTATCCGTTATGATGTTCCCCGCAATACAAAGGTCTATCTCAAATTGGATCTCCAGTTTGAAATCCCCGGGGTTGCAGAAACAGCCCGGTTGGAGATCACGACCCGGGACGAGTATGGGCGGTTAATCGCCTTGGCAAGCACAGACATCATCCTTCTGACCGAGGGAGATACGGATGTCAATCCCCCCACAGACCTTTATGAGAAGATTGTCATTGAAGAACCCCTGCCTGATATCCTCATCCAAGGGGGGAAGATCATCGTCAGGGGGTATACACGGTGTGCAGAAAACGATCGATTGTATGTGGAGATCGTCAATTATCGGGGAGATGTGGTGGGGTCAAAATATGTGGGTATTTCCGAAAAAGAACTGGATCTCGGGTATCACTTTTACGCCGGTGAGGTCCCTTATGATGTGGGGACTGCGACGTGGGTACGCGTCCAAATTTCAGCCTTGGACGATGACCTCTCTGGTGTGATCCACACCTCAAGTGTCCGGGTACTGATCAGCCCCTGATCCTTTTCGGGGGAATGTACAGAGCGGGTAGGCGTTTTTCGCATATTGGGAAGGATCAGCAGAATCCTCACGATTTGGATGGCAAAATAATCATCTCGGGGTGGGATTGACACGCTCCCACAGATGCCCAATAACTCGCCGGGCATCCTTGACACCCAGGGTCAAAACCCCTATCAAATAGACCAGAAGGCCGAGGAGGATTCCTCCCCCAGCGATGATCCAGGCCTTATTTCCCCCGAGGGTTTCCAGCCAAATCCACAGCGCGCCGCCCATAGCCGCGCTGGCGACAGATCCCTTGATGATGTTGGACAGATCTTGCTTGGCGAATAATCCCCGTAAGCGCTTCCTCATCAGGAGCAGAAGGCCGATCATCTCAAGGCTGGTCGCCACTGTGTTCGCCAGCGCTAGTCCCCCATGCGGCATCCACCCCACGCGTTCGAATAGGGAAGCGAAGGAGATGCTCAAGAGCACGTTTAAAGACATCGCTAGGCTACCGACGATGACCGGGGTTTTCGTGTCATGCAGGGCGTAGAAGGCCCGGGACAAGATTTCCACCATGGAGTGGCTGACCAGGCCAAGCGCGTACCACAGCAACGCCCAGGCGACCAATCTCGTTGAGTAGCTGGTAAATTCTCCCCTTTGATAGAGCAGGGAGATGATGGGCGTGCGGAGGAGGATGAGGCCCACAGTTGCCGGGAACGTCAACAGCAGTGTCCCCCGCAGGGTGGCTGCCAAAGAACGCCGCATATCTTCCTGGCGGTTCTCGGCGATTTGGGTGGAGAAGGTCGGCAAGGCTGCTGTGGCGATGGATTGGGCGATCGCCGCTTGGGGCATGAGCATGAGGGAAAAGGCGTAGCGAATCGCGGCCACGCTTCCCACCGGCTGTTTGGAGGCCAGGTGAATATTGACCCAAAAGTTCAATTGCACAACAGCAACGCCGATCAGCCGGGGACCGAGCAGACGAAATACCTCCCGGACGGGTTTCAAATATAACCCCAGGGAAGGGGTGTAGGTTCCGTTGAGCTTGAAGAGGGCGGGGATTTGCAGCAGGAGGTGGAACCCGGCCCCGATCACCACCCCCCACGCCAACCCGTAGATGTCCATGTGGGGGGCGAGGACAAGCACGCCGAAGATCAGCCCGATTTGGTACATGGCGGGGGTGAGGGCGGGGATGAAGAAGATCTGTTTGGCGTTGAGGACGCTCATCGCGATCGCGCTCAAGCCGAAGAGGATCACGGAAGGGAGCATTATACGGGTCAGGTTGATGGCCAGGGCTTCCTGTTCGGGATTTGCTGTGAATCCCGGAGCGATGATGTAGCGCACGATTTGGGGGGCGAAAATCCCCGCGATGACGCTGAGGATGATCAAAATCACCAGGGCCAGGTTGAGGACAGCGGACGCCAACTTCCAGGCCTTTTCCTCTCCCTCCCGGGATAAGAGGCTGGAGAAAGTGGGGATGAAAGCGGAGCTTAAAGCGCCCCCTGCGACGAGGAGGAAAAGGGTCTCGGAGATCTGGTTGGCTGCGGTGAAGGCTTCCATGGCTGGGGAAGTCCCGAAGGCGTCAGCGACCAGGATCTGCCGGGCGAGGCCAGTGAGTTGGCTGAGGATGAAGGCCAGGGTGACCACGCCCGCGGCCCGGGCAATTTGTTGGTTTGCAGAGGTGGGGGAGGGAGTAGATTTGTCTGTGCTCATGTCAAAAAATTATATCATTGATCAGTGGACCTCTGGGATATGGTCACCCGGTAAAAATACTCGGCAATAGCGTTCCAGAGACCGTTTTGGACCGCGCCGATAAGGGGCATGAAGGCCTCCATCCTTTTAGGTTTTATTAACAGCGATGTGCTATAATCGCCATGATCAAAAAAATAGCCTGTCTTACCCCCATGGATAGGGGAAGTTCCTGTTAGATCAAGGTGAATCTATGTTAGAGAAAGTCATTCGGATTTTAGGGGGAGATCCCCATAAAAAGAGATTAGAAGAGTTCGCGGAAGTGGTCGACCGGATCAACGATCTGGAAGAAGAGTTCGAGTCCTTCTCCAAGGAAGAGCTGCGGCAGAAAACGGATCAGTTTCGTTTGCGTTTGGCAGAGGGGGAAACCTTGGACGACATCCTCCCCGAGGCCTTTGCCAATGTGCGGGAAGCCAGTAAGCGGACGATCGGCCAGCGGCATTATGATGTCCAGCTGATTGGCGGGATCGCCATGCACAAGGAAGATGTGGCGGAGATGAAGACGGGAGAGGGGAAGACCCTGGCAGCCACCTTGCCTCTCTATCTCAACGCGCTGGCTTTGAACCCGGATTGGGTAGAAAAGGCGCACAAAAAGTGGGGAGAAGACCCCCAGAAATGGACCTTCCGATCCTTGGACGGGATTCCGGTGAGTAGAGGGGTGCATCTGGTGACCGTGAACGATTACCTGGCCCGTCGTGACGCGCGCTGGATGGGCCCCATTTATGATCTGTTGGGCATGCGGGTAGGCGTTCTCCAGATGGCGGCCCGCACGGAGCATGGCAAGAAGGCCTTCCTGGTGGACCTGGGCCAGAAATCCACCCATGAGGACCGCCATCAGTTGGATATGGTCCCCCGCCGGGAAACCTACAAAGCGGATATCGTCTACGGCACGAACAATGAATTTGGTTTTGATTACCTGCGCGACAATATGGCCATGAAATTGGAAGAGCGCGTTCAACGGGGACATTATTACGCCATCATCGACGAGGTCGATAACGTGCTGATTGACGAGGCTCGCACCCCGTTGATCATCTCCGGCCCTTCCCACGACGATCCGGAATGGTACCGGCGCATGGCCCGGGTGGTCAAAAAACTCAACCCCGAAGATTACGAGATCAATATCCGGGATCGCAACATCACCCTCACGCCCATTGGGGAGACCCATGTGGAGGAATTATTGGGGCGCTCCCTGGGAAATCCGGAACGTCCGGAGGATATCACCCCGGAACAGGCGCGCCTTTTGGGGTATTTGGAGCAGGCCCTGCGCGCCGAGTACATTTTTAAGCGGAACAAGGATTATCTTGTCCAGGGTGGGAAGGTGATCATTATCGACGAATTCACGGGACGCTTGATGCCCGGCCGGCGTTGGTCAGACGGCTTGCACCAGGCGGTGGAAGCCAAAGAGGGCGTCAAGGTGCAGAGCGAGAACGTGACCTATGCCACGATCACCATCCAGAATTACTTCCGCATGTACGAGAAGCTCTCCGGGATGACGGGCACGGCGGTCACCGAGGCGGAGGAATTCAACGAGATCTATAACCTGGATCCCATCGCCATCCCCACCAACCTGGATTACATTGCCTCCTGGACGGATTCCCCCTTGATCACCCTCCAGGCCAAAGAAGAGGATACTGGCTATGTCTACACTTATTATGCGGACAAAAACGATCCCGACAAAAAACCTATCTATTGGAAACGGAAAGATTATTCGGATCTCATTTATTTGACGGAAGAGGCTAAGCTGCGGGCCATTGCAGAAGAGATCCTCCGGCTGCATGTAATGGGTCGACCCATGCTGGTCGGTACCACGTCGGTGGAGAATTCTGAGAGGTTGTCCAATAGGTTGGATGGCCCTTCCATCCGCATGCTGGTTTACACGTTACTGATCCGCGATACCTGGATGAGGGAGAACAACCGCCGGCCTGATGGCCGCCGAATCCCCCAGCTTCAGCCCATGAACACGCCCTTTGAAGAGCTGCGCACTTCGGACCTGCGAGGCCTGGTCCAGGATTTGGGTTTGGATTTGTCTTTGAACATAAAATCCCCCCAAAATATTGAACAGATGCTGTACATCCTTGATTTGAGGGAGGAACATCAAGAGCGGCTGGAGAATGTCTTGAAGCGGGGAATTGACCACAATGTCCTCAACGCCCGCAAGCATACCGAGGAGAGTCAGATCATCGCTGGCGCCGGCGCTTACGGCGCGGTGACCATCGCCACCAGCATGGCAGGTCGTGGTGTGGACATCAAACTCGGGGGCGAATTAGCGGAAGAGATCATCTCGGACGTGGTACGGGTGCTGAGAAGAGCTGGATATGAAGATCCCTATGAGATGAACTTCCGGGAGCAGGAAGAAATCCTCCGCGATCTACCTGCTGAGGAGTATGGGATTTACGAGTCGGAGGTCAATTACTTCTTGCAGCACATGGATGACAAAGATCGGGTCAAAGAGTTGGGCGGACTGCACGTCATCGGCTCTGAACGCCATGAGGCGCGGCGGATTGACAATCAGCTGCGTGGTCGCGCAGCCCGGCAGGGTGATCCCGGCTCATCCCGGTTCTATCTCTCCTTGGAGGACGAACTCATGCAGCGCTTTGGGGGGCAGCAGATGGAAAACCTGCTCAACCGGCTCCAGGTGGATGAGTCGATGCCCATTGAGAACCCCCTGGTGGACCGGGTCGTGGAGCAGTCCCAAGCCCGGGTGGAGGGCGCGAACTTCGATGTCCGGAAGCATCTTCTGGAATATGATGACGTCCTCAACCAGCAGCGAGAAAAGATTTACGAACAGCGAGAGCGGATCTTCAGGAAGGAAGACCTCAGTGAAGATGTCACGGAGATGCTGGAAACTGAAGTTCGCCAGCGCGTCCCCGCTGGGATAATGGAGAAGGGTGAAGTGGAAGATGAAGGACAGATCTGGAGGCTCTTTGGGTGGTTGTCCCAAGCCCAGCCCACGATGAGTTTCCGGGATGAGAAATTCCCTTCCTACACCATCAAACTTGTCTTGGATCATATCCAGGATGAATATCAAACGCTGACCAAGGATGACGGGGATGTAGCCCTCCTGAAGGTGGCTGAGAAAACGCTGAAGGCAGAAGAGAATCACATCCTCAACGCCCTGGACCGCTTCCTGGAGGATCGACAATTTCGGTTTGAAAATCAAGTGGAAGAGCGGATGGAAACGCTGGATTCTTTCTTGGATGGATTGGCGATTGAAGAAGAGGAAGGGGATCAACATCGGTCCGTGGACGAGATCCAAAATGAGTTGAACACCCTGCTGCGCGTACGGATCGATCTTACCGGGTCTCAAATTGAAGCCATGAGGGATGGGCAACCATTTGAGGTCCGGGAAGAGATCCAAGGGAAAATCAACTCCTATCTGAAACGTTTGGAGATCAAGCGCTTAATTGGCGCTGCGGAACGCATCTTGGGTGACCCGCTGGAGTTAGACGTGGATGATTTCGATGATCGGGATTGGGCATCGATTCAGATGACCTTGAAGGAGGAAATTCGCGATATTTTCCAATCCCGGTGGGAACATTACATCGCGGACTCCGAGGATCCTGAACAGGGCCGAATCGCGAAGAGCCTGAGGAGAGCGATAGGCGATCTCCCGCATCAGGAACTCACAGAACAGGATTTGATCGAGTTGTTGGCGACCATGCAAAAAGGCCGCCGGGCCACGTTTGATAAGAAGAGCCATCGTCGGGTTTGGGTGCGCACCACCCGCTTGAATTATGTGTATTTCGCTGCCCAGCTGTTCCAAGAGAAGATGGACCGGAATTTGACTGAGGATATCCTTGAGCACTTGAAAGCTGCTCAGAACAAGATCAAATTGGCCTGGGGTCGAAGTGAGAGGAAGCGTCTGATGGAGGTCAGCCTTTCTGAGTTGGAAGAGGATGTTCGGGATGGATTGGCTTCTGAGCTGGGGCAGGAGCGTTACCTGCGATACGCAAATCAAACCATTGCCGATCTTCCCCAGGAAATCACAACCCGGGTCGAAAAGGAGTTGGGCCGCTCGGCGCTGACCAGGATTTACCGGCAATTACTCCTGCGGGTGATCTCTGAACTGTGGGTCGAATACCTCACGGAGATGGAAGCCCTGCGTGTTTCCATTGGACTTGAGGCTTACGCACAGCGCGATCCTCTGGTGCAGTACAAGACGCAGGGGTTTGAGATGTTCCGCCAATTGATGCAAAACATGCGCATGAGCGTTGTCAACCGCATGTTCACTTTCCAGCCGCGAGATGTGAGCAGCGTTCAGGCTGCTGTGGATAAGGTGACCACATCCCGGGCAGGGGGGTAAGAAGACGGCTGGAGAAAGCGCAGCGATCTACATCCTCCCGGCGTGCTTCGCGTCGGGGTTTTTTTATGCGTATCGCGCAAGCTGCATGCGAGCTGGAGTTGCTCCCCAAGTTGATTTTTTCATGTACAATATATCTTTAGGCTTGCTGCAGGGTAAGGTCAATGAGATATGAGTGTCTCTTCAAGTTCCACCGGGGATGAGTTTTTTTCGAAATTACCCAAGATAGAGTTGCACCGACACCTTGAGGGATCTCTCCGCGTGAAAACGATGATGGAGATCGTCCGCTCCCATGACCTCGATGTCAAAGATACAGGCTACCTGCGTCCTCTGGTTCAGGTCGAAAGGGATAAGGACTACACTTTTGAAAACTTCCTGGCCAAATTTGGGACCCTTCGGCTTTTCTATAAATCCCCGGGCATCATCAAACGGATCACAAAAGAGGCCATTGAGGATGCCGCTGCTGATAACGTCTGGTACATGGAATTGCGATTCACCCCGGTTGCCCTCAGCCAGGCGGAGGCTTTTCCGATCTCTGAGGTCATCGATTGGGTCATTGAAAGCGTGCAGGAAGCGGAAGAGGAGTTTGACATATCAGTCCGGTTGATCGTCAGCATCAACCGGCATGAGCGCGTTTCCCTGGCTGAAGAGGTCACCCAATTGGCCGTAGATCACTTACAAGACGGCATTGTAGGGATCGATTTGGCGGGGAATGAGGCGGAGTATGCTGCCGGTCCGTTTCAAACCTTATTCGCTGAAGCGCAAAAGGAGGGTTTGCAGGTCACCATTCACGCCGGGGAATGGGGTGGGCCTGAAAAGGTCCGGGAAGCCATCCAGGTTTTAGGTGCAGATCGCATCGGCCATGGCGTTCGGGTCCTGGAGGACCCGGAAGTCGTCCGTTTGGCTGAAGAGCGGAGAACCCCTTTTGAAGTATGCGTGACCAGCAACCATCATTCTGGCGTGATTGATGAAGTTGCGGATCATCCCCTTTCGGAGATGTTGATAGAAGGCTTAAATGTGACCATTAACACAGACGATCCCAGCATTTCCAAGATCACCTTGGGACATGAATACAAAACGGTAACGGAAACGCTGGGATTGCCTATCTGGGTGCTGCGAGAGCGTGTACTAGCCGCTGTGAGGGCTTCTTTTTTGCCTTCCAAAGATCGACAGCAATTGGCTTACGAAATGTCGGAAGCCTTTTCCAAGGTCATGATCGAGCACGAGTGAAATGAGTTATCCTATTTGGCGCGGTCTTCCCAATCTTGGACGGATTCTTTGATGATTTTTTGTATCTCCACATCTGGTATGGCGTCGATGGAGGAGTAGGATTTTAATCCGACCCAGATGATGATCTCATTGTCGGGATTTTCCATAAGGCGAATCCCTTTTTCATTTAAGGGAGACCCTGACAGCTTTTCCTGTAATATTTCGTCAATCTCACTGCTCAGGCTGAGGGGTTCCAATTTCTTTTCATCTTTTTCTAGGGCGACATCCTCCTCTTCGGCTGGGGTTTGCTCTTTTTCAAAGAGTGGGGTTACCGATTCTGTCATTTTTCTGAATGGTTCCAGCACGGACAGGATTTCATCGGGTAAATCTCCCTCCTGCAGGTATTTGCCCTTGAAACCGTAAAGAATTGGACCCCCCTTTTCCTGCCATACTTGAAGGAGTAACTCGGAGTCGGGACTGGGTTTATCCTGACCTGTAAATTCGCTCTCTTTCACGGGAGGTGGTTGATCCGCAGATTCTTGATCTTTTCCCAACGATTGAAATCCGGAGGATATTTTTTTGACGAAGGGGGTATCAAGAGAAAAGAAGAGGATTCCCAAAGAAAATCCGATGCCAATGGAAAACAATACCAGCAAGATGATGAATAGTACTTGCATATGTCCTCCTTACTCACTTGGCGCAGGTTGACATGAGGGGCAGTAATGAGTGCTCCGTTGGGCAATGATGGTCCTTTTTATTGGCGTACCGCAGCGCTGACAAGGGTTGCCATCCCTTTTATATACTTGAAGCAATTTTTGGTAGTCTCCCCCCTTATAGATCCAATCGATGCTCGTCCCTTGATTCTCTATTCCCTTCTCCAAAACACCCCGGATGCTTTCCCAGAGGGTGTTTGCTTCCGAAAATGAGAGGGAGTCGGATTTGGTTCTGGGGTGGATCTGGGCCTGGTAGAGGGCTTCGTCCGTGTAGATATTCCCCAATCCCGCAATCACATTTTGATCCAAGAGCAAATATTTCATTTGCCGGCGGCAGGATTGGAGGATGTCAAAGAATCGCTGGGGAGTGAATTCGTCCGATAAAGGTTCCGGTCCCAAGTCCGAGAGGATGTCCTCCGGGCTCGCGGTAAACCAGACGCGCCCGAATTTACGGATGTTATTAAATACAAACCGCGTTCCATCTTGGAAGTTCAGGATTAACCGGTAATGTTTGCCCACTTCCTCCTTTTGGGATTCCAGGAAGACTTCTCCACTCATGCGAGGATGGATGATCAGCGTATCGCGGGAAAGTTGGAGGAGTAAGTGTTTCCCCCTTCTCCCTACGCCTACAATGCCTTGTCCTTTGACCTTTTGGTGAAATTCATCCGGAGAAGGGCCAACCAGGACCCCTTCCCAGAGAACCTCAGCGTCTTGAATGACCTTGCCAAGGACAGAGGAGTAGCCATTGTTTCCCTGGATGAGAAATCGGCGGAAAGTTTCCACTTCTGGCAGTTCTGGCATACTTTTTACTCGTCAAACATGGCACCCACACTCCGACCTTGATGAGCGCGCCGGATCACTTCGCCGAGGAGAGATGAGATATCCATGATCTCGACGAGCATGTTTTCACGCAGCGTTTTTAGGTCTTCAGGTGGGATGGGTATCGACTCTGTGGTGATCAAACGGTCGATGGGCGCCTTCGATAAACGTTCTATAGCGGGGGGCGAGAAAACAGGGTGGACAAAACAGGAGTATATGGTTTTTGCGCCGTGTTCCTTGGCCAAATGAGCGGCTTGGGACATGGAACCGCCGGTGTCCACCTCATCATCCACGATGATCACATCCCGGTCCGCAGTCTCTCCAATTAAGGTCAGCGCTTCCGGGGAATTTTCGGAGGCTACCCGCCTTTTCTCGATAAAGGCGATGGGCAGGTTGAGTTCGGCTGCTAAATTGCGCCCTTTCTTCGCAAAACCAAGATCGACGGTGAGGACCACCGGGTCATCCATAATGGGAAGAAGGCTGTGGAGATGGTCGCTGAGGATATGGAAAGCCGTTAACACGTCGCCGGGGATGGAGAAGAACCCCTGAATTTGCCCGGCATGCATGTCCAGGGTCATGTAGCGATCAGCGCCGGCGATTTCGATCATATCCGCGACCAAACGGGCGGTGATCGGAACGCGGGGTTTATCCTTTTTGTCGGACCGGGTGTAGCACAGGTAGGGGATGACGGCGGTTACCCTCCCCGCGGAATCCAGGCGCAAGGTTTGAAGCATGATCAATAATTCCATCAGGTTGCGGTGGACGGGGCGGGATGTGGATTGGATGACATACACGTCCTGTCCCCGGGCGCTGCTGTGCAAGCGAACCCACAAGTTCTCATTGGGAAATTCAATGATATCCCTCCCGCTGAGGGGGATGTTGAGGTATTTTGAAATCCCTTCCGCAACAGCGCGATTGCCCGTTCCAGCAAAAAGTTTGATATCTCCATACATGCCGCTGTCATTATCTATTTGACTGTCCATAGGAAATTCCTTTGCTGAAGCGTACGAGCCAATTGGATTGTAAGGTGATTTTAGTGAGGGCGTCAACGTACTTTTTTGTTAATTCGTCAGCATGGATCAGAGGTCGAACTAGAAAATGATGGCAAAACAAGGTTCAGATCTCTTGTGGAATCTCACTCCTTTCCCTCCATGAGGGCGTTCACAGCCTGTTGGGGGGAGATTTCACGTTCGACCAGCCTTTTCAATGTTTGTTGATACAAAGCAGTTGTGATGGAGTTTTTCCACTTGGAGAGCAGCTCGTTTTGGATCAATGTGTCCATCTCTCGTTTCATTCGTCGCTGTTCTTTGATCGTCCACTGATCGCTGGAGATAAGAAAATCGCGATGCTCGGCGATGTTCTTCACCAGATCAGCGATACCCTCCCCCCGGGTTGCCACGGTGGTTATAATGGGGGGGTCCCAGGTGGGAGCGTCCTGCTTTGACCTCGGGGCGGGGATGTCCGGCAGGGAAGAGAATTGACCATGGTGGGGGCTGTATCTCTCTCCGGGTTCTACCAATTTGAGCATGTTTTTCAAAAAGCGGACGGTGTTCTTGGCACCCGGGCGGTCGTATTTATTAACAACCAGGATATCGGCGATCTCCAGGATGCCGGCTTTAATGGTTTGGACATCGTCGCCCATGCCCGGCGCTTCGAGAACCACAGTGGTGTGGGCTAAATTGGCGATATCCACTTCAGCTTGCCCGGCTCCTACCGTTTCTACTATGATCACCTCAAAGCCAGCTGCGTCAAAGACTTGAACGAATCCGGCGGTGTTATGAGCCAGACCTCCCAAAGAACCGCGGGTGGCCATGGAACGGATAAATACGCCGGGATCCCCTGCTACATCACGCATGCGAATGCGGTCACCCAACACAGCACCCCCGCTGAATGGACTGGAGGGATCCACCGCCACCACGGCAACGGTTCGAGGAGATTGGCCCTCTGGGGGATGGCGGTATTGATAAGCAAGGCGGTTCACCAGGGTTGACTTCCCTGTCCCAGGCGCGCCGGTAATGCCGACCACATGAGCGTTCCCTGTATGAGGGAACAGTTCGTTTAACCTTTCTTTCCCCTCGGAGGTACCATTTTCAACTTCAGTTAATAAACGAGTAAGGGCTAAACGGTTCCCGTTGAGGATATCGGCAATCGAGGTCATTGACATGCTTTACGAATATCCGTGATGATCTGTTCGGTAGATGTCCCAGGTCCATAAATGCCATGGACACCCATCTCATGTAACTCAGGTTTGTCTTCCTTGGGAATGATTCCCCCTAAAAACACTTTGACCTTTTCTAAACCCGCGGCATGGATTTCTTCCAAGATTTTGGGCGCTAAGGCCATATGTGCGCCAGAAAGGATGGAAAGCCCGATGACATCCACATCTTCCTGGAGGGCAGCTTCGGCGATCATTTCCGGCGTTTGACGGAGCCCGGTATAGATGACTTCCATGCCCGCGTCCCGCAGGGCACGGGCAACCACTTTTGCCCCCCGGTCGTGACCATCGAGCCCGGGCTTGGCGATAAGCACTTTTATTTTTTCCTGGCTGTCGCTCATGGAACCTCCATCCTTATGTGCTTTCCTTTGGCTAAAATTATACACCAAAGGCGCCCCACTTTGGCTTGACCCATTATCTATATCGGACATTTATGAGGGGGAGTGTGAAGGTTAATCTTGGGACTCCACTTTAACCCCCAACCGGTTTCTGGCTGCATGGTAAGCAGCCATGATCAAAGGGGCGAAAAGGACCAAGTTGAGAAGATCGATCGCTGTGTAGGGTGCATATTCTCCGATCAACGCGGTTTCTAAGCTGAAATCGTTCAACCAGATGTCCCCCAATGAAGTCAGGAGGGTGCTGAGGATGATCCCCAAAGCCCCCCATAGATTAATGGAGACAAGGTTGAGATCTCCTTGTTCCATCAGGTAACTGTTGGCGACCATGATCGCACCGCCAATTAATAAGGCATAACCCCAAAAGGTGAAATCCTTGATCTCTCCGGTCCAGGGTTCAGGCACGGTTGGATGGAGGAAGACCATACCGGCGCTGAGGACGATCATGAGGATCACAAAAGTGGATAGGTAACGCTGGGGGATGTTCTCTTCCCGGAAGAGAGACATAAAACCCGGGATCATCCCGCTCACGCCGCTGGCAATGCTCCAGATGGGAAAGACATCCCAACCGATGGCGAAGTCCGCCAGCAAGCTTCCCACCGCGCCAGTAAAGAAGCCCACCCCGGGTCCAAAAGAGAACCCGAAAAGGACCGGAAGGCACACGGCAGGGCGGAGGGCGATTTTTCCGAAGGAGAGCTTGAGGTGGGCGGTGAAAAAGTAACTGATGCCAAGGTACAGCGCAGTACCCACGCCCATGAAAAGGACCTTTTGCGGCCCTAAAATCCAAATGTCATACCGCGATGTGAGCATGTACAGCCCAAAGAGAATGATCAGGGAGAGAGTGGTCAGGATAAGAGGGGCTTGTTTATAGGATATTCCCTGCCCGATCACAGATTTGATGACCAAGAAAAGGAGGAGAAAGATCACTAAGATCGCCAGCCAGGTTAGGGTGCGTTTTCTGACCATTATTCCTCCTGCTCCCTGAGCGCTATCTGGATGCGTTTCTGTTCTTCAGCGGATGATGTTTCTACCCCAAGGAGGACGACTTGGTTCTCTTCCGTCCTGACCTTGATGGTGTAGATCCCCTCTTGAAATACCTTGGGACGATAGGACCTGCCTTGGATGCGGAGTGTGTAGATTATCTCTCCCGTCGATTGGTGTATCACCTGGACCACAGGATCTTCCTCATCCAGGATCTCCAGGGTGGGGAGAAAAGCACTTGCTTTTCGAGCGTAATTGTCTTCTTGGGCAATCGTGATCGGCCACCCCGGGTATTGTTCGCAGTCAGGGTCTGTGATCTCGCATCCTCTGGGCCAACATTCCATGGTGATCGTCCGCTTCCGTTTGTTGAAGCGAATCACCCCAAATCCCGCGCCCTGGGATAACCAGCGGTTGTATGTCGTCCGGGTAGGATTGGGATTTGCATAGGCAAATATTGTGATTTTGTTTCCGAAATTGTCGAGATATTGGCCGGTATAAGCCAGCGTCCCCACTCCCCCAATATTCGTTTTCTCTTCCGGGCTCCACCAGCGCCGGTAATGGTTGACGATGGAGGGCATCGAGAACGAGTAACCGGCATCCCCGAAATCTTCGATTCCCTGCTGGATGACCGCTGCCAGGTGTTGATCGCCGTTGATCATGAACGCGAACCCTTTGCGGATCTCCCGCAAAGCTCGATCTCTGGCGCTCTGCGGCCAACCGTTAGAATCCAAATCCGCTGCCAGATGGACCCGGCTGGGACCATGCAAATGGGCGACAGCAGCGAATGGCGCTTGAGAAAGGACTGCTTTCATATCCTGCCCGGACCAGTCCCCGGTCCACTCTTTCAGGAACGCCAATTGGCGCTCTCCGAGCAATGTTCCCTCTGGGACATCCAAGAGATCAGGGTCAGGAAGTTTTTCAATGTGGTCGGGACGGGAGAAGACGACGCCCTGTTCTTCCAGCGCTTCCCGGTCCAAGATATCGATTTGGGATTTGAACTTGCGGTCTTCGATGATGGCGAAACCAATCCTGCCCCATGTCAAAGAGGTGTAATAGGTCCCGATCCCACGCTTGATGGAGGTAGGGTCATAGGGGTCGGGGAGGTGGCTGGTTTGGGCGTTCTCTACCTGCCTGACATAATCCGGATCTTGATATCCTCCAAACCCCGGTTCACCCCCAGCGCCCCATAAATTGGCGTTGCCCACATCGTGATCGTCGGGGATGACTACCGCGGGTCGATTCCGGGTGATTTCTCCAAATTGGCGACCCCATAAGAGCCAAGAGACGAAGTGATTTCGATGATCATAAACCTGATCCCCTGAGAAAAAGAGAAGGTCCGGGTCTATGGTTTGGATATTCTTGATCACATCCGGCCTTGGGCCGCGGTCATCATTTCCATTTCCGGTGAAGGCGGCTACGACGATCTCTTCTTTGTCTAAGGGATTGGCGCGGATGAGACCCGTATATGTCGCCTTTTCCCCATGCCGGACGCGATATTCCCAATCCCGGCTGTCATCCCAATCTTTAATTTGGAAAGGGGCGATGAATTCCGGTTCCCAGACTTGTGTGGTAGCGATTTTTTCCCATTCCCCGTCTTTCTTGATCTCCAAACGAACGCTGCGGTCTGCTTCCGGGTCCAACTTATACAGTTGGGCAGTCAGGTTCAAAACTTGATCATCCACCGTATACAACACAAAACCGATCACATCCCCTTCGGGGACTTCAGTGATCTTCCACCGGGGCTGCAGCAATGTCCGGCGCAGGAAGCCGAGTCCATAAATAAATACTACAGCAAGGGTGCCGATCACTGCCAGAAGGAAAAGGGTTCGGTGGGTTCGTTTCATAGGATCTTTGTAGACGTTTCTCCTTGGAAACTCAAGGCTCTTGTCATCATTCTAACACGGAGGGGACACCCGGTTTGATTGCTTGTGCGGAGGAGAGAAGGTCATTCGTTGAGGATCAGGCTCACCGGACAGTGGTCGGAGCCCATGACCTCGGTATGGATGATGACATCTTCCACCTGAGGCATCAGGCCTTCGGAGATCAAGAAATAGTCCAGGCGCCAGCCGATGTCCCTCTTTCTGGCGTTGAAACGGTAGGTCCACCAGGTGTACTCTTCACGGACCGGATACAGTTCGCGGTAGGGGTCTAAAAAACCATGAGCCAGGAACCGGTCAATCCAGGCCCGTTCCTCGGGTAGGAACCCTGTGTTCACTTCGTTCTCTTTGGGGTTGCGGAGGTCGATGGCCTGATGGGCTGTATTGATATCCCCGCAGATGACGACCTTCTCACCTTGGGCGTGAAGGTCGTCGCAGCGCGCCAGGAGGTGGTCGTAGAATTCGAGCTTATAGTCCAGGCGGGATAAGTCCCGCCCCCCATTGGGGACGTAGACGTTAAAGAGGTGAAAGCCCGGGAAGATGGTCTGGATGAGTCTTCCCTCCCGGTCGAATTTCACGTCACCGATGCCTTTGTAGATTTCGCGCGGTTCGGTTTCAGAGAAAGTAGTGACTCCGCTGTAACCAGGGCGTTTTCCGGAATGCCATAGGGAATAATTTCTTTCCAGTGCTTCCCGCTGTTTCTCAGTCAATTGTTCAGGTTGAGCTCTGATTTCCTGCAAACAGAGCACATCGGGCTGTTCTTCCCTCCACCAGCGGTCTGCCTTCTTGCGAAAAAGAGCCCGCAGACCATTTACGTTCCAGGTTGTGATTTGCATAATTCATCCTATCCGTTCTCTCGGTCTCCCAAGATTCTATCAGAATAAAATACCGGTGAAATAGTTCTGAAATTGCTTTGGCAAGGAGAAGGTCCTGAGATTCGTCACAGAGGAGATATTCTTATCGCCTTCCGCATTCTCCAAATAAAGCAGTGCATGAAAAAGGTAAGAAATCCTTTTAAAAGGGCGTCTATAAGGTAGCAAGGAAAAAGGATTCTCCTCCTTGTTTTCTCCTCCTTAGTAGGGTGCGTGGGTTTGAACGCCCATGCACCCTTTTTGATTTTCTAGGCAATTGGATCTCAAAGCTGCGGGTTGCATTAGTAGGGTGATACAATTGGTTCCTATAAAACGTGATTTCATGTGCTGAGGATGAAATATGGCCCGGACCCCTCTCCCCGATTCGACCATACGAATCTCCCAAGGGCAGGCCCGTCGATTTACGCTGGCGGCTCATGGTTTGCTGCCGCCGCGGGAGAAAGAAGGAAAAAGAGGCGTGCTGCAGGTTATCCGGGATCTGAACGCCATTCAATTTGACCCCATCGATATTGTCGGTCACAACCCGGACCTCGTCTTGCAATCCCGCGTCAAGGATTATTGACCCCAGATGCTGGATGATCTGCTTTATGAACAGAGGAAGCTCATCGACGGCTGGGATAAGATGTCGTCCATTTTCCCAGTCGAAGATTGGCCGTATTTTTCCCGGCACCGAGAGAAAATGATAGTGGAACATGGACAACCCTCGGGGAGGGTGATGGAGATCGCCCCGGATGTACTCGGCAAGATCAGGGAAGATGGCCCCCAATCCTCTCTGGATTTCAAAGGATACGAGAAAACAGATTGGTTCTGGCAGCCAACCCGCGCTTCTCGGGTGGCTTTGGAAGCTCTGTATGCTATGGGAAGATAGGGCATTCATCACTGGGAAAACAAGTGGCGCTACTTTGATCTCATCGAGAATTTACTCCCCAAGGATTTCCTCGATACCCCGGATCCGAACCCGACCATGGAGGTTTATCAGTCCTGGCATGTCTGGCGCCGGATTGAGGGGTTGAAGTTCGCCCATGCCCACAGCGGCGACCAGTGGGGCGGGATTTTGGGTGTGAAGAGCAGCGAACGTCGAGAAATTCTCGGGAAGCTGGTCGAGGAGGGAAAGGTTCATGCGCTGAGTGTTGATGGGATACCTGGTCGGGTTTTTTTCGTTCAGGACCAGGATCTATCCCTGTTGAGTGAAATTCAAAAGGATGCTGAGTTTCCCAGGGAAGCTGCTTTCATCGCCCCTCTGGACAATCTGATGTGGGATCGGAAATTATTGACCTGGCTGTTCAATTTTGAGTATGCCTGGGAAGTTTATAAACCAAAAGAGAAAAGGGAGTACGGGTATTTCTGGAGCTCCGCGTTGATTGCCTATGATGTAACAATAGCCGAAAATGTGCCCCTGTCAACTTAACGTTTTTATTGGGTCGGGATCTCGATGTGAACGTGGAGAGATGGTAAAAACTGGGCAGGGGACTTACAATGTATGAAATTGGAGGAGGTTAGACATGATTTCAGAGCAGAAAGCGTTAGAGATATTGAAAAGAAATATCAGCAATCGGAATCTGCGCAAACATCATTACGGTGTGGCAGCTGCCATGGGCGCTTTGGCAGAATATTTCGATGAAGATCCGGATAAATGGGAGATCGTGGGCTTGCTTCACGATGCGGATTACGAAGAAACCAAAGATGATCCGGAACGCCACACGCTGGTGATCGCAGAACAGCTGCAGGAAGAGGGGGTATCAGAAGAGATCATCCGCGCCATTAAGTCTCACAATTACGAGCATACAGGTGTGGAACCGGAATCAACCATGGAATGGTCTTTAGTGAGTTGTGATGATCTGGTGGGCTTGATCGTGGCGGTAGCCCTGGTCCATCCCACCAAGTTGGCTGGCGTCTCGGTGGAGTCGGTGATGAAGAAATTCGATTCCAACTCCTTTGCCTCTGGCGCGAACCGGGAAAAAATCCGCCTGTGTGAGGATAAATTGGATACCCCCTTGGAGGAGTTCGTGGGAATCGTGCTGGAGAGCATGAAGGCTAAATCCCAGATATTGGGGTTGTGAGGGCATCAACATGAGGAGGGGGCATTGGTGGGGAGGAGATGGACTTGTCCTTGGTTTGGGCATCCAATGGGCCCTAGAAAATTTCCTCTACAGCCCTTTGATGGAGAACGTCTTCAGCAGGTTTTTCTCCGTTTTCCGATCGATGTAGGCGTTGACATCGATATGGGGTTCCAACCCGGAGCCCAAAATTTTATTTTTCAACAGCTCATCCACCTGAAAAAGCCCGGCTGAATTGTTCATCAAGATGTTGATTTGGATGGGCTTTTTTTCCCCCTCTTCGATCTCGATATTGTCAATAGCCGCCGCGGAGACGGAGTGAATGTTCACTTCTCCTGCCTCGTAGGGGATGCGGGAGCGGCCTTTGCTCATGTCCAGAGCATCCGCAACGCGGACGATCCCCGCTTCCAATGTGAGAGGTTTGCCATCGCTTCGATGGCTGATGATGGCGTGCAGAGTTTCAGAGATGACGATGGTTCGTTCTATGGTGGGAAGAAAATCCAGAGTCTCTCGCAGTAAGGTATTGGTCAGGAAAAGGCTGAACTCCTCATGCTGGGTCCGGTTTATGGACATCCCCAGGTCATGGAGAATGCTCGCCAGCAAGACGACCACTTCCGCATGGTCTGTGGATAGCTGGTAATCGGCGGTGATGGACATGGGGACATCGTTTTTGATCAACAACCGGCAAAGCTTCAAGGCAATGTTGGCAGCAATTTGAAAGTGCACCGGTCCGTGGTCTGTGATCCCCATTCGGTCCATGGCGTTAATGTTGATCACATGCCAAAGGGTGGTGATTTCCTGATTGTTGTTAATGGCGTCCAAGGTTTGAGCTAAGAGCTCATTTCTGGAGGTGGGAACGTGGATCTCAGCATCAAACGGGTTTTCCTTTGTTTTCATAACTCCCCTTTTCTTTCCTATCTCCTTTCTTACGATTTCGCTTTTATTTTGTGGTGGATTTCCAGCAGCGAGGTGACCAGGACTAGAAAATGTGAGATTCACAGATTTTCTTAAAGTGGTGCCCGTAGATGGCCATGGTCACGGCTGTGGAGAAGAGGGTAGGCCGTTTCTTCAGCGTCCAGAGCAGCAGGTCCCAGTATTCCTTTCTTTCCTCTCCTACGATGCCCAACCGGTAGATGGAGCGGAAGAACGCCATAATATAGGACCAATTGAAGGGGACGCGCATGCGAGGGGGTTGGTACTCCTCCAGGAAAGTCTTCACCCGCTGGTAATAATGCTGGGGAGAGTAAATGTTCCCCATCAGATATCGATACCCCTGGTACAGTTTCTCCAACCCCATACGGGGGATGATATTGGTGCTGCCGTCTACATTATCCCCTGAAATGCGCCCCAGAAGTCGGTTTTCTTTCTTCAGGCGTTTGAAAAGTTTTGTGCCGGGAGGGGCCTGGAGAAGGCCGACCATGGCGGTGACAATCCCGCTTTGCTGGATGAAGTCGATCTGGCGCTGGAAAATGGAAGGTGTGTCAGAATCGAAGCCGACGATGAAACCGCCCTGCACCTCGAGTCCCATACGCTGAAGATGCTTTACATCCTGGACCATATCCCTGTTCGTGTTTTGCCCTTTGTTACATTCCGCCAAACTATCCTCATCCGGGGTTTCGATCCCGATGAAGACCTTATTGAACCCGGCCCGGGTCATGAGATCGATCAATTCGTCGTCATCTGCCAAATTGATGGAAGCTTCGGTGTGAAATGAAAACCCCATTTTGCCTTTCCGCCAGCGGATGAGGGCGGGGAGCAGCTCCTCTTTGAGGTAGCGTCGATTGCCGATGAAGTTGTCGTCCACGAAGAAAACGGAACCGCGCCAACCTAAGGCATAAAGGCTGTCCAGTTCGTCCAGTATCTGCTGGGCGGATTTCGTTCGAGGGCGGTGTCCCAGCAGCGCTGTGACGTTGCAAAAATCGCAATTGTAAGGGCAGCCGCGTGAGAACTGCATGGCCATCCCGCTGTAATCGTCCAGGTTGAGCAGCGACCACAGGGGTGGCGGGGTGACTTTCATGTCCGCATATTCTTCTGTGGTGTATACCTGTCGAGGTTTTCCTCTGGCAAGGTCTTCCAGGAAGGAGGGGAGGGTGATTTCCGCTTCGTTGAGGACGAAATGATCCACGCCTTCAAACTGGTCATAGTCCATGGTGAACAACGGCCCCCCGGCAACGATGGGTATGCCCTTCTGGTTGCAGTGGGAGATGATCCGTTCCGAAGCTTTACGCTGCACGGTCATCGCGCTGAGGAAGACGTAATCAGCCCAAGCCAGGTCTTTATCGGTCAATGGATGCACATTTAGGTCACGAAGCCGTTTCTCCCAGGTGGAGGGGAGCATGGCTCCTACCGTTAGGAGACCCAACGGGGGGAGGCTGGCTTTTTTGCGGATGAATTTCAAGGCATGTTTGAAACTCCAAAATGTGTCTGGGAACTCGGGATAGACGAGCAGCACATTCATGGTCATTCTCCTTGGGATCTGTCATCGATATCGGTAGGGGGATGTCAAAGGTGATTCCCTAACCTGTAAAGCTATTCCTGATGAATTCATTCTAACATCAGAAAGGATTAATAGGTGTTAAATGTGGGCGGAATCCCCTTCTGGGTGAGATATGATGGATGTGCATGATTGATTTCAATTGTTTATTTGTTATTTTTAACGGTTTACCAGAGGAGAAATTATGGCGAATGATTTCCAATTGACCTAATGGGCCATGTTCAACCCTCCTGTGCAGCTTCACACCCGGTTTGAGGGTCTACCCTCAAAGGATTCCTTTGTTTATGAGGAGGGCTTTATCGTTTCACATGAAGATGCGCTTATTTTTTAGGAAAGGATTTCGTTTCCCAGCCTGCGGCTATGGATCTTCCTCTGATCCAGATGTGTTTTCTTGGCGCTTCTTGAATTTGAACCAGCCGGGGAAGATGGCCAGAAATGCCGCCGCGGCGGTGATGGCAAAGGGCAGCCGGGGGGTAAAGCGTTCCCATAATTGGGCCCCAATCCAGGGAGCAGGCAGGGAAATGAGGCCGATGCTGCTGCGGAAAAGCCCGGTAAAAACCCCCAGGTTTTCCTTGGGGACGACTTTGGAGATCAGAGATTGATATGCCGGGCTGAGCAAACCCACCCCGATCCCATAGATCACCCAAACCGCTGCAAATCCGAAAAATCCCTGTGACAACAGGAAGATAACCATGGCTATGGCGGTCAATAAGAAGCCAATCGAGATAGGGACGCGTTCTTCAGTTTTATCCGCAATCTGACCGGAAAGGAGGGGGACGACCATCATGGCTACCGAAAAAAGGGATCCCAAGAGCCCGATTTGTTCCACGGAGAGCCCGCCAATTTGCTCCAGGTAGAGGGGTTCAAGCTCCCGGGTCATCCGAAAAGCGGTGTCCCGCACCCCGTCCGTGAGGAAGATCCAGGTGATCACGCCCCCACCGGTGAGCATGGCCATCATCGTCCTCAAACTCCCCTTCAATGAATTCCAGGACAGGTCCCCGCTCCGTGTCCCTTCGAAAGGTGACATCGTGGTGGCCATCCAGATTCGCAGTCCAGCTGCCACAGTGTAAATGGCACTGGCGACAAAGAGCATAGTCTGGAAACCATAGGACCCGACCAAGAAGCCACCTAATGGGGGGCCGAGAATACCTGTAATGTGGTAGAGGGTGTCCGTGATGCCGTAAACTCGCCCCCTATTTTCCTCTGGAGAATTTTCTGCAATGAAGGCTCCGAAACTGGGGCCGACCAGGGCATAAGGGATCTGCGTGACGGCATTGGCTACCAGCATCCACTGCCAGGTAGGGGCGAGGACCATGCCGCTCAAACCCAGGATCCCACCCAAACTTCCGATGGCGATGGATCGCAGCCTGCCAATGGAATCCGAAATCCATCCCCCGATGATTTGTAGGACGAACATCACTGCAGAGGAGAGAAAAAAGAAAATCCCCACCTGGCCAACGCTGGCCCCTAGCTTAGTGAGATAAATGGGGAGCATCATCGGGTACATGGAGCCGGCTATATTTGCCAAAATCATAGCCAGCATGAACCAACGCAGAATGGGGGTCAATAGCGGTGACGATTTCTTCTCACTCATCAGCTCCCCTCTTGGGATTGGACAGGGAGGGAAATTAATGCCTTATCTGACCCTTTTATTATACATGGCGATGGAAATTTGCACAAAAGGTAACAGGATGATTACGAGAATGATCTAAAATATTTTATGCTGTTGTTCTTTATACAGACAGATGATGTATGGGGGGAGTAAATAGACGGGAATTCAAGGGGTATGACATTGACCCCCTCATGATTAACGAGGGGGGTCTCCTTCATAAACGCTGCTGAAATCATTGCGAACTAGGTTTACGAAAACGCCTCAGCAGTCTCTTCTTTGTCGGGCAGTTTAAATTTCAGCCAGGTGGGGAGGATGGTTAGCAGCGCTGCTGCCGCTGTGATCATAAAAGGCAGCTGGGGATTAAACCGTTCCCAGAGCTGCGCGCCGATCCAGGGTGCGGGGAGGGAGATCAGCCCGATGCTGCTGCGGAATAGACCGGTAAAGACCCCCAAATTCTTTTTAGGGATGACTTTGGAGATCAACGATTGGTAGGCGGGACTGAGTAATCCTACCCCCATGCCAAAGATGATCCAAACGAGGGCGAAACCGAAGAAACCCTCAACGTGGAGGAAAACCACGATGGCGATGAAGATGAGCAGGAATCCCATGGAGATGGGCACGCGTTCCTCCGTTCTATCGGATAGTTGACCGGAGAGGAAGGGGATGACCATCATAGCCCCAGAAAAGATGGATCCCAATATACCGATTTGTTGCAGGGAAAGGCCTCCGATCTGCTCCAAGTAAAGGGGTTGCAGTTCACCGGTCAACCGGAAGGCGGTGTCCCGGACGCCATCTGTGACGAAGATCCAGGTGATCACCCCCCCGCCGACCAGCATCCCCCACATTGTGGTCAGGCTGCGTTTGAGGGAAGACCAGGACAGGTCATCGGATCCGGTATCTTCGGAGGGTGTCATCGTCCTTGCCATCCAGATTCGGAGCCCTGCAGCGATGGCATAAATGAGTGTGGCGGCCAGAAGCATGGGCTTGAAGCCGAACGCGTCAGCCAAAAAACCACCCAGGGGTGGGCCCAGGATCCCGGTGATCTGATAAATCGTGTCCGTGACTCCGTATACGCGCCCTCGGTTTTCCTCCTGCGAGTTCTCGGCGATAAAGGCCCCAAAGCTGGGCCCCACCAGGGCGTAGGGGATTTGAGAGATGGAGATGGCCGCCACCATCCACCGCCAGGTGGGGGCGATGAACATGGCGCTGAACCCTACAATCCCGCCCACACTGCCGATGGCGATGGCCCGCAAGCGTCCAATAGAGTCTGACACCCAGCCGCCGAAAAGCTGCAGGATGAGTATGGCCAAAGAGGATATGGTGAACACCATCCCCACCTGGCCGACGCTGGCCCCTAACTTGGTGAGATAGATGGGGAGGAGCATGGGGTACATGGAGCCGGCGATATTGGCCAAGACCATGGCCAACATAAACCAGCGCAAGATGGGAGGTATCAGGGGTTGGTTTTTCTGATCTTGCATGGGAGGGCCTTTACAGTGGGTTATCAACAAAGCCAGAGGTATCCAAATCCAAGCCATTATAGTAGTATGTTTTTAATATGTCAACACCCACTTGATAATATTTTATTTATACCCACTTAAAAGACAAGAATATTTACCTGCAACATTAATATTATTAACTTTCCCCAATAACCATTGAACGCAAACAGCGACTTTCCAGCACGGAGCTTCTCGCACTCCCTGGAGGAGAAAGACCAGCGCAGGGGCTGGTCTTGTGTTCTCTGAAGGATGGGAGATCGTCCTTCAACGGGTGCGTCCTTTTCCAGAAGATCTCTTCTCCATTGTTTCTGATCTGGATTGTGAGAATGGTTCCCCACCTACGTTTTTTGGGGAGGATGGTCTTGAAAGGGAACCACTAGGGATTGGGGATGCCGCGCAGCCTGCGCATGAAATTGTCCGCAATGCGTTCGAATATATTGTTTATGGATTGGCCCAAGCGCACGATTTGCCCCAGCAAGCGCTGGATGCCGGGCATGGGATGACGGGGATCGATCCCTGTCAAGGCAAAGAAAATGATCACAGCCAGAAGGACCAAAATAGCCCACAAGAGGATTTTTGCTACGTCCATGGTAGCACCTCCCTGAAATAGCGAAGAATGTTTGATTGGATTTTACCTGATCTGCTTATATTTTACCTGAGGATGGGGGATATGATAACCTGTGTTGTACGCTTGATTCTCATCTCCTGACTCGTGCAGGATCGGATAACTTGTGGAGGTATGAATTTGGGAAGGATTAGAATAGAGGTTTTTCCGGGAAACGAACCAGTTTCCCTTCTCATTTGAGAAAGTGGAGTTTAGTCCGTGAGCTTTGCAAGCTGTATCCGGCGGGTTATGTGTCTTCCTAGGGGGATTTCGTCTGGTGTTCCCGGATGGCCTTTCGGACTTCTGCCGCTGAAGTCAGGTTTTTCAGTTTTGCTGCCAGCATTTCTGCGTCCTCTTTTGTCCACTGGCGGATGATCTTTTTGACATGGGGCACCAAAGTGGGAGCGGCGCTGAATTCATCCAATCCCAAACCGAGCAGGATGGGGACGGCATCCTCATCGCCAGCCATTTCCCCGCACAACCCGACCCAAATGCCGGCCTCATGGGCGGCCTGGATGACGGCATCGATCTGCCGTAAAATGGCCGGGTGACAGGGATCCAGAAGATGAGCGACTTTGTTGTTCGTCCTCTCCGCAGCCATAGTGTATTGGGTGAGGTCATTGGTTCCAATGCTGAAGAAATCCACTTCGCGGGCAAATTGATCAGCCATCAGGGCCACCGAAGGGACCTCGACCATGATCCCGTATTGAATATCTTCTGCTATCTCGTACCCTGAGTCGCGAAGTTCGTTTTCAATGCCGGTAATCAATGCTTTCGTTTTGCGAACTTCTTCCAGGATGGCGATCATGGGAAACATGATCCGTAGATCATGTCCGGGGCTGGCTTTCAGCAAAGCCCGCAGCTGGGTCTCAAACATATCCGGTTTATCTAAAAAGACCCGGATGGCACGCCAGCCCAAAAACGGATTCATCTCTTCTCCCAGGTCGAGATAGGGTACGTTCTTATCCCCTCCGATGTCCAGGGTGCGGACGATCACGGGGCGTTCCCCCATGACCTCTAAAATGTCCTCATAAATGGCTTGCTGCTCCTCCTCATTGGGCGCCGTACTGCGGTTGAGGTAGAGAAATTCCGTGCGCAGCAGACCGATCCCTTCTGCGCCGTATTCAAGGGCAACCTGGGCGTCTTCCACGCTTCCTGCGTTGGCGACCACTTCCACTTGCATGCCGTCTCTGGTCACCGCGGGTTGGTCCGCTTTTTCAAGCTCCCACTGGGCTTGCCTTTCTGCTTTTTTCAGCTTTTGTCGATATACTTGTTTGGTCTCCGGATCGGGATGGGTGATCACCTTCCCTTGCTCTCCGTGGATGATCAGAGGGACATCATTGGAGAGGTCTAAGATCTCCGGTCCCATGCCGACTACGGCCGGCAACCCCAGGGCTTTGGCCAGGATCGCGGTGTGGGAGGTGGGCCCGCCCTCCGCTGTGCAGAAACCCAGCACCAGGTCTTTATCCAGCAAGACAGTATCTGAGGGGGTCAAATCCCGTGCGATGATGATGGATTCCCCTTCTATCAAAGCCGCTTCGTGCTGAATGCCCAACAGGATGCGGACCACGCGGTTTCCTACATCCCGGACATCGGCTGCCCGGGCGCTGATCGTTTCGTCGTCTAAAGTTTCCATCTGTTGCGCGAAACCCTCGATGGCATTCATCCAGGCGGCTTCTGCGTTGATTTGCTCTTCACGGATGGACCTTTCCGCTTTTTCCATGAGCAGGGGATCATCCAACATCGTCTCATGAGCTGCGAAGATTTCCGCTTCTTCCGAGCTGATCTCTTCCTGGGCCTTCTTATGCAGGGTTCGGATCTCCTCCTTGGCTTCCGCGATGGCTTCCTGAAGGCGATTTTCTTCTTCTTCGGGGTCTTGAATGTCGTGTTTGGGGACCTTGATTTCTTGTTGGGCGTAATGAAAACCGGGGCCGATCGCGATGCCCGGAGAGGCGGGAATGCCGGTGAAAACCTGGTTACTTTCGGGTTCCATGTCATTCATTTTCTTTTTGATCCTTTTCTTCATGGTGATGGGAAAAGTTTGAGGTGACCAATTTCTCGAGGGCTTGGATCACCTCTTCCTCGTCTTCCCCCGTGGCGCGGATTCCGATTTGATGACCCTGTTCTGCACCCAGGGTGAGGATGCTGAGAATGCTTTTGGCATTAACCCATTCTGTATCATCCGACAAATTACGAACTGTTACTTCAGATGAAAACCCAGAGGCTTTTTTTACAAATAGGGATGCGGGGCGGGCATGGAGCCCGACTTCGTTTTCGAGGGTAAGTTGAATTTCTTTGGTCATTGCATGAGATCCTGGGTTTTTTTAATTAATACCTACCATAAAACTGTTAATGATTTGTCAGAATATAGGGCGGATCGATGATGATTGGGCAGCGTTCCTCGGCTTGTTGATTATACCTTGCCTTACACGTCGTTTTATTATAAACGGGGGGAGGGGTGGCTTCTCCGCACAATCTGCTCTCTGGGAAAAAGAGCGGTGTTCGTCGCTAAACCGCAGGAAGGTTAATGTGAAAGGTCAGTTTGACAGGGAAGTTAAGGCTTGATCCAGGGCTGTCCTCAGGTGGCGGACCTTGGACTCGCTCACAGATCCTTTCTGGGTGGGTGGTATCCTCACACTTGTCCCGGCATGGGCGTGCGGAATGCCGGTTTGTTTCACAAGCTGGCCCACATTTTTGTGATTTACGCCTCCGGCGAGTAACAGGTCAATCCGTCCTCGGGCTTGTTCTTGATATCGTATCAGCCCTTCTATCCCCATGGGCGCCTTTCCACCCAGACCCTGACCCCCAGATGTCCTTGCACTTTTAATGCCGAGTTCGATCAGCTCCTCCAGCGCCTGTCGGGGGTCCTCTGTCATCTCCCAGGCCAGATGGAAGTGAAGGGGAACATCTCCAGCGGCTTCTTGCAAGGTTCGGATGGCGTTTCGATCGATATGACCATCTTCGGTAAGGGCACCAAGCAGGAAGCCATCCGCGCCATATTTTGCTGCCACACGGAGATCTGTGCACATGACTTTCAAATCATCCGAGGATAGGACCATTCCGTTTGCATAGGTTCGGACCATCATCAAGACATCGATACCCACTTCAAAGCTGACCTGTTCTACCATGCCAATGGAGGGGGTCAATCCGTACTCCACAAAATCACACTTCAAATCCAAATGGGTGGCTCCGCCCGCTTCAGCCGCTCGGGCATCTGGGACAGTTTCGACGATGATTTCTAACATTTGATCGTTCTCCTCTCTTTATAGGGGTAGTAAAATCCCCGTTTTTTCAAGGGATGAGGGATATGATCCCTGAGACGTGATTTGCATTGTGGGACCACCGAAAGCCAGAATCCACCTGTTTGGATAGGTGGATAAGAGGTTCCGTGTAGATTTTTAGGATTGTGCCGCTTCCAGTATTGGAATGAATGAGTCCTGTTTTCTCGGGTTTGCACAAATCGGACTTCCGGAAAGGGCGTCTGAAGCAGGTTTGAAGGATCTTTTTTTTACGAAGTACGGAAAAGGAGGGCCTTTGATCACCTTCCCCGGATTGTCCTGTCCTTGGCAATGTGGGATCGCGCCGCTGTTATTGGGGTTTCAATCTCCTTTATTGATCTCCTGAATCAACTCATCCATGATCTGTTCTGCCGCATCCTGGGTCGATGCTTGGCGAAGTTTGTCTGCCAAGTCGCTGGAAAGCCCTTCAGCAAGCGCAGAAAGTAAGCGGATATGCTGCTTATCACCCGGCGAACCGAATGCAAAGATCAAATCTACGGGGTCATTGTCCGGATGATGGAAAAGGACGGGGTCGCTCAATGTTGCAGCAGACAGACACAGCTTGAGCACCCCGTCCTTGGGACGCGCGTGGGCTAAGGCGATACCGGGGGCCACCACCATATAGGGACCGTGCTCATCGACCATCTCGATGCAGCGTTCAATGTAGGCTTCTTTGATCGCGTTCACTTCGAGCAGCGGTTCACATACAGCGCGTATCGCCTCCCGCCAATCCTTGACTTTGACGCCAACAAGAACGGCGGTCACCACGTCTGTCACTACTCCATCCATCCTTGTTCGCGCAACGGTTCGGTCAGTTTCTCTTTGAGGGCTTGATGGTCGGTGAAGTTGGTGATGGAGACGATGACCGGGGCTACGCCCTCAAATTCTTCCGTGTGCATCGCCTGACCGATGATGATGTCAGGCTGCATGCTGCGGGCGGAACCGACGTCGGTTGCGATCACCTTGGCATTGACACCGAGTTCCTTGAACGCTTTTTCGGCGGTCATGCGCAAGATGAGACTGCTTCCCATACCCACTCCACAAATGGTGATGGCGAGTACAGGCTCTTCACTGCCTTTTTTCGTCATGGTGGCTTACGGTCCTTTAGCCGAGATCTTCTTCGGTGGGTGGGGAGGTCTCTTCACGTGTGAAGGGGGCCTCTCCCGGGAGTGCCTTTTCGACGGAGGGAACCGTCCGCTTTAAAATGACCAGCAAGATGGCGAAGATGGCCACGATCAGCCCGGTCACGATCCAAATCCCTGCAGTGGGGCTCATACCTGCAAAGGGAATGTTCAACAGCGAGATCAGCCAAGCCAGGATGTACCAGTCGGGATCCGCCAAGGTAGCCAGCTCTGGCGCAGTGCTGGAAAGCATAGGCCAGGTGATGGCTTGCCCGATGGCCAAGAAAAGTCCTGCCAACGCCCCTGCCAGGACAGCACCTCGCCAGCCGCCGGTTGCGTTCCCGAACACAGCCGCACCAGCGGGGATGAAGAAGAGCATGATCATGGAGGGGACAAGCACGAACCAACCAATGGATGCGAAGATCACCATCGTGATCAAGAAGATGATGATCGCGGACAGGAATCCCAACATCACCGCAGTCGGAGCGTAGGGGAAGATTGTGGGGACGTCCAGGGCCGGTCGTGTCCCGGGCAGCACCTTGTCGCTGATACCTTTGAAGGCGGGGACGATCTCAGCCAGGAACATGCGCACGCCGAAGAGCAGGATGGCGATGCCGGCCGCGAAGCGCAGCGCGGATACGACGCCCCAGACCCAGGGGTGAATGTCAGCATTGTAGCCAGCAGCCTGCTCTGCCAGGACGCCTTGATCGGCAAAGGCCATGGAGATCAACATGATGATGCCGATGACCAGGGCCGTGGATACGTTAACGTCCTTGAAGAAACCGAGCTGCTTGGGCAGGGACAACTTCTCTGTGTCATGCTCTTTCTTGGAGCCCACCAGACTCCCGAGTTTACCGCCGATGAAGTACGAAGCGGAGCCGGTATGACCCATGCCCCAGTCGTTGGAGCCGATGATCTTGCGCATCAGCGGGGCCAGGTAGAGGGGTTGGATGGTCCAGTAGCATGCCACAATGATGGATCCCGGCAAAACGAGCGCCCACTGGCCGAGAGAACCGAATTGCTCCACCAGGGCCGCTGTGACCAGGACGGAGATCCAGAACATCAGGTGCCCGGTCAAGTACACGTAATCGGTTTTGAAGATCCCCACTGCGATGACGTGCAGGAAGAAGGCGACAGTGATGACCAGAGCGATCGTCCCTCCGTGCGAACCGAGGAAATCACTCAAGGTGTTGGTCGCCTCAGGGGGCGTCAGCCCAAAGGCGTTGGAGACGATGGTTTGGAAGGAGACAAGGCCACCAACGAAGATGTTTGTTCCGATGGTGAGGATGTAGATCCCAATCGTAGCTCTCAACGCTCCTGCGATGAGCTCCTCAATGGGCTTGCGCTGTAAGAGCAAACCGATCAGCGTGATCAGGCCAATGAGGATTCCCACCTCATTGAAAATGTTGTTCGCCAGGAAAAGTAAAATATTTTTTAGAATTTCCATGAATGTATCCTCCTCAATAAGGAACTATCTTATCAAATTTTGTTTTTTCGTCTAATCGCACCTCCTTTGTGTACTCATGGCCCCTTGGTTCGAAGTTATCTGATGTGACCTGGGATTGATAATTGGATCTGATAAATACTGGTGGATGCCGTGATGAAAAGCGTGCGGTATCCTTCTCCGCCCCAAGCGAGATTAGATGTCTTTTCGGGCACTCGGATGCGACCGATCACATTGCCTTGCTCTGTGCATACCCAGAGGCCCTGGGGGCCCGTGCAGTAGATATGTCCTTTCACATCCACCTTCATGCCGTCCGGTTTCCCTTCCCCTTCGCCCTTGATTTCCACCAAGACCTCTCCGCCCTTCAGTGAGTAATCCTTTCCTACTTCAAAGACACGGATATGTCTGCGAACGGTATCATCGACATATAGGCGACCTGCATCAGGAGAGAAAGCGAGGCCATTGGGCGCTTCAAAATCGTCCGCCAATAAGACCGGTTCGGATGCACTTGCTGGCACACGGTAAAGGCCTTGAAAATCAAGCTCTTGTTCCCCGGGTCCGCCCAACCCTTCGCGGAGCCCATAGAGAGGATCTGTAAAGAAAATGGAACCGTCCCTGGCAATGACAAGATCGTTTGGCGAGTTTAACCGTTTCCCTTGATATTGATCGGCGATCACTTCAATGCCCGACTCAGAAGTCCTTGTGACGCGGCGGGTTTGATGTTCGCAAGCCAGCAGTCGGCCCTGGGTGTCGAAGGTCAAGCCATTTGCATAATGGCTGGGTTTTCTGTAAACTTCCACTCCGGTATCCTCATTATAGCGGAAGATGGTGTCCGCAGGGATGTCAGAAAAGTATAAAAAACGTTCTTTTTCGTTCCAGACAGGGCCTTCTGTGAACTGGAAGCCGCTTGCCAGCCTGACCAATTGGGTGTTGGGTTTGATAAGTCGTTCCATTTTCTTCTCAAATATGTCAACGCTCATGTCTTCCCTCATCTTCATTCTGTTTTAACCCTGTGGATGGTAAGAAGTTATTCTGTCCCATGGTTCGTTTGGGGTACAGCCTACCTGTTAACTATCGAGTCAGAATAAACCCATCTCTTGAAATGCCCTCTTGACTTTCTGCTTGATGTCCTCATTGAGGGGTGAATACGGTTTCCTTGGGAAGCCGGCGTTCACACCACGCATTTTGAGCACTTCATAGCAGGTCACGAGCGTGGGGGCATACTTGAGGATGGAGCGTGCCTTGAGGACCCGCAGCTGCAGCTGACCCGCTTTCCTCCCCTCATCGGACTCAAGTGCTTTCCAGAGCTCCGCCATCAGTTCGGGCCAAACGTTGGCTAACCCGGAGATGATCCCTTGGGCGCCGGCGTGGACGGCTGCTGCTGAGATGGCTTCCGTGCCGATAATGTGGATGAAATCGGGTTGGTCAACTTGGATCAGGAAGTCATAGAATTGCATCAGGTCAAAAGAGCTGTCCTTCAGTCCCGCCAATCCTTCCCCCACTAACGTTTTCAACAGGCTTGCGGGTATGGGGTTGTTTGATAGTTCCGGGTTGTTGTAAAGGAAAACGGGTACTTCCACGGCATCGAGAATAGCTCGGAAATGAGCCAACAAATCTTCCTCGGGGTAATGATAGTAGTAGGGTGGGATGGAGCCCACGGCGTCCGCGCCGATCTCTTGGGCATGTTTGGCGAGTTCCACGGTTTGGGCGGTGTTGATGGATCCCACGTGGACGATGACCGGGACTCGCTTGTTGACCTCGTCCACGATGACTTCAGCAGCGCGCTTTCTTTCCTCCAGGCTCATTAGAGGCCCAGAGCCGTAAGTGCCGATGGGGTAAAACCCGTTTACTCTGGGCGTCAGGAAGCTGATGACGTCCCTTTGCGCCTTTTCATCAAATTCTCCTTCCGAATTGAACGAAGTGATAACTGGGGGAATGACGCCTTTTATCTCTTTAGGCATGAGAATCTCCTTGGGAATTGCATGATGTGTGCTGCTTCTCCAACCTTCTGCGAAGGGAGGGTCGAGGAAGCCCAAATTCCTGTCGTATTCTGGACCACGATAATTGGGTGGGAGAACCTTGAAGCCGGCGCTCGCCATAGGTTACCTGGAGGGAGGGAGTGATCTCCATCAACACCTGGCCGAGTTCTTCCACGCGCCAATTTTCGTAAGGCAGGTGGTAAATGTTGTGGTTTACATCTTCCCTTACCGTAAGGGGAACCAATGCCTCTACAACGTCATCATAGTGAGCGAGTGGAAGCACTTCATCAGGCGCGTAATCGATCAACATTTCTCCGCCGGAATGGATCAAGTTGAACATCTCCGCCCTCCAGGCGGATGTGGCAGTGGGTTCCCCGGGGCCCACGATGATGGGCATTCTGGCGGAGATGAATTGAAATCCGCATAACCCTGAAAAGGTCCTACCCATCCTTTCCACGAAGTCTTTCGTCTGCCCATAGAAGTTGGTGGGTTGCGGGTCTACATCCTCATCCACTGCTTCCTCGTCCTGATCAGGATTTCCCAACGCGGTGAAGGAGCTTCCGAACACAAACCGAGAGACGCCATGTTCATGACACAATCTCAGAAGGTTGAAGGAACCTAGCACATTGACCTGAAAGCTGAGGAGCGGGTCAGCCGCAGAAGCGCTGACCAAGATGGCAGCCAGATTGACGACGGTATGAATAGGGTGTTGATCGAAGACTTTTTCCAGTTCTTTAGGATCGCGGACATCCACCGCAAGGCTGGGGTAGGGGGCATCATCTGCGGGGGTGATGTCCACGTTTAGGATCGATTCACCGGCTTGGACCACTTTTTGGCAAAATGGCTGGCCTAGATAACCGTTTCCTCCCACTACTAATATCATATCCACCTCTTAAACCAAAAGCTGGATCCGGTTTCGCACACACAATTATCAGTTGTGATGATTCCCAGGTAAAGGGTGGGTGCTCGGGATGGTTTTGATCATCCAGCTGCACGCCGCCCCTCCCTGTTTCAAACTCCCAAATTGATCTGTTTGCCCCTTATTCTAACATAAATTTGTACGTTCTCAAACAAATAATATGCTATAATGAAACACAACCAACCATATAGTAACAAAAACTAACGATATGATCTTGCGGCATTTCCGCCCCGTTTGTCCGAGGGAGGCATCCTTCTCTTTTTTTTGTTGAAGGCGAAATTGGACGCGCGCTGCACGAGTTAGAGAGAAATTGCAGCCGATGTACCCTGTTTTGGTTGGTAGAAGAGTGGGTTCTTTTAGAGGGGGAGGAAGGATTGGCTCAATCAAATAGCGGACGCAAAGGAGGTCCCATGAATCGACTTGATCGACGCATCCAAGAAGTCCTAAACCGAGATGAGAAGATTCTCTGCTGTGTCCTCCCTTTAGGGGATCCTGACATGCAGCATTCGAAGCGGCTTGTGGAGCTATATCTCGAGTCAGGTGTTGACATTGTCGAATTGATGATCCCCAGTCAGAAGCCTTATTTCGACAGCGTCCAACTCCACGAGGCGTGCCGGCGGGCTTTGCGCAATGAGGCGGATTATGATGCCTACCTGGATCTCATCGCAGATATCCGCCAAACCTATCCGGAAGAACCCTTTGAGGTCATGACCTATTCGGATGTGGTCCGGACGTTGGGAGCGGGACGCTTTGTCCGTGGATTAGATGGGGCGGACATCGAGGCCCATCTCCTGGCGGATTCCATTGCGGTGGACAAAGATCTCTTGGGAGAATTGGACGCGTACTTGGCCGACGCTGGCATCATCCGGGTTCGCTTCATGCCTTATCCATTTCGAGAAGACCTCCTTCCGGATATCGTTGAACATGGACGCGGTTTCATGATTCTGCAGTCTGTGGCGAACGAGCAGGGGGAGCGGCCGACTGTCGACCCGCGCAACCGCGAGCGGATCGAGCGGCTACGCGCAGCGGGAATGGAGGCGGCGATCCTCTTGGGGTATGGGATACGCGATCCCGAGAGGGTCCGGGAAGCTGTCGCTTTGGGCCCTGACGGCATCATCGTGGGCAGCGCCCTGATGGAACGGATCGCGGTTGAGGATTACGAGGGATTAGCTGACCTCATTCGGGGTCTCAAATCGGCTACAAAGCCTGGTAGGTAAAGGAAGGTTTATCCGGTCGGGCAGGGGGAAAAGCAAGGGTGAATAGGAGGTTAAAGATGATCCGGGGGGATGTTAATAGACATTTTGAAATGAGCTGGAATGAATTCGAAACGGCGGTAAAGGAGAAAGATTTCGCCCTTCTCCCTGTCGGCGCCATTGAACAGCACGGCCCGCATCTACCCATGGGGACGGATGTCATCATCGCTGAGCACCTTTGCGAGAGGTTGGCCCAGGCTACCGGGGGCGTGTTGCTGCACAGCTTGGCTTATACACCCTCCTTCTCATTGCGCCATTATCCAGGCACGGTCCGGGTCTCAAACGAGACGTTCACATCCACGATCGTGGAGATCGCCAACGCCTTATACCAGCATGGGATCAAGACCATTTATGCCTTCATCGCCCATCTCGGTGCGTTGGATGCCTGTAAAGCGGCGGAGCGGGAGTTGCTCCTCCATTCCCAGGCGCGTTTAGTTCGTTTGCTGTTACCCGGATATAAAGAGGCGATCGAAAAGTATTGTGTCTCTGAGCGCTGGCATGCCACATATGTTCACGCCGAAGAATATGAAACCTCTGCGGTCCTGGCCATCCGCCCCGACCTGGTCGATATGAGCAAGGCGGTTCGGGAGTATCCTGATCATGACCCGCTTTTAGGGCCCACCTCGCTGCCCTGGAATGCGTTCTGTGAGAGCGGCGTGATCGGGGATGCGACCGTCGCCACAGCGGAGACAGGGAAGAAAATCTTGGAGCATATGTTTCAAGAGTCCCTCGATTTGATTAGGTATCACCAAGATACGATAAAGGGTGAAGAGGCGTGAGGGACTTCTTTTCGGGAGAAATGGACTTTTTTAGGAATCCAAAACATTGTTCATCCTTTTAGGGATCATTTGTTGCACTGGCCGTTGGGAAACATGGGGGAGGAGAACATGTCCTTTGGAGGAGGGGTGATCCACTTATGCTTAAAAAAGAACGACAACGTCAAATTGACAAGCTCATCAACCAGCAAGGGGAGGTGATGGTCTCCGAGCTTGCAGATCGGTTTGGCGTCAGCCAGATGACTATCCGGCGCGATTTGCAGGATTTAGCTGCCCGTGAATCAATTGAGAAAGTCCATGGGGGTGCGGTCAAAATAGATCAAAACCAACTCATCAGTCGGGCACCTCTCTTGGAAGGATGGGATAAGCAAGCGGCGGCTAAGCGCCGCATTGGCGAAACAGCTGCGGAAATGGTCAAGGAGGAAGAGACCGTCTTCATCGGGGCTGGGACAACCACATTAGCCGTGGCGGAAGCGTTGCGGGACCGTCAGAATATCACCGTGATGACCAATGCACTCACCGTTGCGAATACATTGGCGAAATCCCAAAGTATCATGCTCATGATTACGGGGGGCATCTTGCGTTCTAAAAATTTGTCCATGGTGGGGTACCTGGCAGAGCGCAATTTGCAGGGCGTCCGGGCTGATAAAGTGATCACCAGCATTCGGGGTATCGACCCGGAGTTTGGATTGACCAGTGACGATCTTCACGAGATGAAAACGAATCTGGCGATCATGGCGATCAGCGAACACCTGATTGTCGTCGCGGACCACACGAAATTCGGCCATGTCGCCACCAGCCGAACCGCGCCGATCAGTGCAGCTTCGGCGATTGTCACCGATACCCAGGCTCCGGAAGGGTTGGTTGCGGAGATCAGGGAGCTGGGTGTGGAAGTCATCCAAGCCTGACAGCTCCAGAATCAGAATCCTCATCGGATCCAAAGAACGCCTACTCGACCATTGATCGGCCGTATCCTCAAAATCGCAAGTTGGTTTGATGCTTCCCACTTTTGTGAATTAAATCCCCTAAATGATAATCGAAATTGTTCGATTTATTGACAAACGAACAATAATGGTCAATAATAAAACAAAAGGTGGTCCCTGGAGTGCCAGCTTCCGTATGTTGAGAGAAGAACGGATCCAACAAATTATTGAGATCTTAAAAGACAAAGGCATTGCCCATGTAAATGACCTGAAAGATCGGTTCCAAGTGTCAGCGATGACCATCCGCAGGGACTTAATGGCACTTGACAAACGAGGGATGATCGAAAGGATCCATGGAGGTGCCTTATTGTCGATTGATAACCAGAATCGCGTTGAGCCGCCCATTGTGGAACGCATGAATGTGATGGCGGAAGAAAAGAAAAAGCTTGCGGTTTGGGTTGCTGATCTCATCGAAGAAGGGGAGACCATATTCTTGGGATCCGGCACGACTACATTGTATGTCGCCAGGGAACTGATCATCCGGGATGACATCACAGTGGTGACCAACTCCGTGCCGATCCTTCACGAGTTAGCGAATAATTCGAACATGAAAATCATCACCTCGGGTGGTTTTCTGCGCCGAAGCGAATTGTCTTTGATTGGGGCCCATGCCGAGGGGGTTCTCGAGAATATCCGGGTCAACAAGGTGATTATGGGGATGCGCGGCATTCATCCCTTGTATGGATTTACCTGTGAGCATCCGGAAGAATTGATCACGGACCGCAGGATCCTTGAGATCTCTGACGACATCATCGTTGTCGCGGACCATACGAAAATCGGGCAGGTGGCGACCAACAGGGTCGCGCCCGTCGATATCGCATCCATGATCGTCACGACACAAAAGGCCAGGGATGACCTGATCAAAAGCATCCGGGATCAAGGTGTTGAAGTTGTTATGGTCTAAGCCCTAATCATTTACGGGTGGGGGCAGTATGCCAAAAAATGGAAGCTATTCTGCGGAAGAAATATCATCCCAACCTCAAACATGGGAGCAGTCCTTGACGGTCTTAAACCAGATTGAAAAAGGGACCCTGCCGTTAGGAGATGGGCATGGTCAAATCCTGGTAACCGGCTGCGGGTCAACCTATTACCTTTCCGTTTGGGCTGCCCAAGCCATTCAGGAGGCAACCGGCCAGTTAGCCCGTCCGGTGCCGGCCTCTGAGTTATGGCTGTTACCTGAGAACTGGGTGCTGCGTGACCGGTCCAATCTCTTGATCGCGGTTTCGCGTTCTGGTTCGACCACGGAGACGGTTCATGCTCTCCAACATTTCCAAAATCAGGGGTGGGGGGATCAATTTGTGATCACCTGCGATCCGGACTCCAAACTCGCTCAACTGTCGAAGGCTGCGGTCCTTTTTCCGCACGCCAAAGAACGGTCCATCGCCCAAACCCGGTCCTTTACCAATATGATGCTCGGGATTTCCTTTTTCATCGAGAAAGCAGTGGAGGAGGGAGTTAAGGATCGTTTGTCTTCCCGAGGGGCCGGTTTGTTGAATGAATATGGAGAACTCATCCAAGACATTGGTCAAGATCAGGACCTCGACCGCTTCTTCTTCTTGGGTTCTGGGCCGCGCTACGGTTTGGCCTGTGAAGCCATGTTGAAAATGAAAGAGATGTCGCTTTCTTATTCCGAAGCGTACCATTTCTTGGAATTCAGGCATGGGCCCATGTCCATGGTCAATGATCGAAGCCTGGTGGTCGGGCTGCTCAGTAAGCGAAATTTCCGGAGAGAGATCAATGTGCTTAAAGATATGAAAAAGCTTGGCGGTCAAATCTTGGCTTTGGGAAACGAGCGGATCACGGATCCCCCGGCGTGGGTGGATCATTATATCCCCCTCGATTTTTACGGATTGGGGAGTTATGGAGATGTGCTCTATCTCCCCTTGCTGCAGAGCTTGTCTTTGGAACGGTCTGTCGCGAAAAGTTTAAATCCGGATAAGCCCAATAACCTAAACGCGGTTGTGGTGTTAAATGAGTAAAGTTGATCAAGGAAATTCCATCGGCTTATTGGATTCACTCAAAGAGGGCCATCTCGCTGCAGAATCGGACGCTTCCTCTTGGGAGGAAGCTGTGAGGTTGGCGGGAGAGATCCTGGTGGAAAAAGGGATAACCAGAGAATCCTACATCGGCGCAATGATTGACACCATTCGTGATTTGGGTCCCTATTGCGTGATTGCTCCGGGTATTGCCATGCCTCATGCCCGGCCGGATGATCATGTTTTGGATACCGGCTTTTCTCTGGTCACCCTGAAAAACCCTGTGGAATTTGGCAGCGAAGAGAATGACCCGGTGGACATCGTCATCGGATTTGCAGCCCAAGATAAGGATCGTCATGTTCAAGCCCTCCGGGAAATCGCCCAGCTTTTCATTGACCAATCATTTGTAGAGGATGTTCGATCTGCATCTTCAACCGAGAAATTGTACGAGGTCATTCAATCGAAAAGGACATAACTATGAAAATTGCCACGTTGTGTGGGATGGGATTCGGAACCAGCATGATGCTAAAGCTTACCGTTGAAGACATCCTCAAGGAGGAAGGCATCACGGGGCATAAGGTCATCCCTTGGGACCTGGGGTCATTTAAAGGCCAGCAGGTGGATCTGGTTATCGCTCCCACCGACATGGAAAGGCACCTTAAAAATTCAGAAACGAAAGTTGTTTACATCAAGAATCTGGTAGATGAAGAAGAAATATCCAGGAAGTTGCTCAGTGCGATAGAAGAAATCGAAAGCTCAGACGCATAAGGAGGTGAGAGATAAGACGAACCAATTGGATACACTGTGTTGATCAAGAAAGGACCATTTATAAAGGAGGATTTCCATGGAAATCTTTAGGGCTATTCTAGAGTTAATCCAATTGCCAGCTTTCATCCTCGGTTTAATTGCCTTCATTGGTCTTCTGATCCAGAAGAAATCTGCTTCTGATATCATCGTGGGAACCTTCAAGACCATGCTGGGCTTGTTGATCATGAGTTTGGGTATTGGTGGGCTGATTGATTCCTTAGTCCCCATCCAATCCATGTTCGAAACCGGGATACCATCGGAGGCTTTCACCACTTTTGTCACCTTTGACGAGGCCGTGGTAGGAGCGGTGCAGGATGCCAATAAAGCCAACATTGGTGCAGCGATCGCTTGGACCATGCTCTTTGGCTTCATCTTCCACATCTTTTTGGCCCGGGTCACCAAGTTCCGTTACATCTACCTGACCGGGCACATGATCTGGATTCATGCCGGGGCTTTCGCCATCCTGTTCCACTCCTTTGGGCTGTCCCTCTTCTGGACGGTGCTTTTGGCGTCCCTGGTGGACGGCTTGTACATGACCCTTGCGCCTGCGCTGGCCCAACCGGTGATGCGCAAAATCACTGGAAAGGACAACATCGCCTTCGGTCACGGGCAAACCCTGTTGAATATGGTCTCCGCCTGGGTCGGGAAGGTGGTGGGCGATCCGGAGGATTCTGCTGAGGATGCTGTCATCTCAGAAAACCTCGATTTCTTCCGGGATATGGCCATTTCCATCTCCCTGATCATGATCGTGGTTGCCTATGTCGGCGTAATCTTGGCAATCACACAGATCGGCATCGCTGGCGTTGAGGAGAACATCAGCGGCGGACAGAACTGGTTTGTGTTTACGCTCTTGCAAGCTCTGGGATTCACCGCGGGGGTATTGGTGCTTCTCCAAGGTGTCCGCATGCTGATCGCGGAAATCGTTCCCGCCTTCAAGGGTGTGGCCGAAAAACTCATCCCGGGCGCGAAGCCAGCGCTGGACTGCCCAGTCATCTACCCATTTGCCCCGAATTCCTTAATCATCGGCTTGATCTCCGGAACCATCGGTCAGGTCCTTGGGATGTTGGCGCTCGGGCTGATCGGCTGGCCGGTGCCGCTTCCCAGCATGATCGTGGCTTTCTTTGCCAGCGGTGCGGGGGCGATCTTCGGGAATGCCACCGGTGGGCGCCGGGGGGCTTGGGCCGGCGGTTTCCTGTGGGGGTTTGTAGGCTGGTTCATGATCAGTTTCGCCTACAAGTTCCAGGTCTTTGGGGATCTGGCTGGTATGGGCGCGGAAAACCTTGGCTTCACCGTGCCGGATGCCATCCTCCCTGGAATCGTGATTTGGCTGATCGCCAAACTCTTTGGCGTCTAAAGCCAACCGGTAAAACGATAGCGAGGGGGGCCCGCCTCCCTCGCTATTTTTTTGGAGTGGGCCGTGAGAACAGTACTGCTAAACGGAAAGATCATTACCCCTTTTAATGTCCTTGATGATCAGGCCTTGATCATCGAGGGTAAGACTATATCTGGAATTATTCCCGCACGTGATGTGCGGTCTGAGGAAGACGACCGCGTGGTGGACGTGGGAGGGAACTGGATCGCCCCGGGTTACATCGATATACATGTCCATGGGGGGGATCGGGCGGACACCATGGATGCCAGCCAGGAAGCCTTTGACACGATCAGCAAGTTCTTTGCGCGCCATGGGGTGACGAGTTTCCTGTTCACGACCGGATCGGCACCTAACGAAGCGATCTGGGCTGTTATTGAGGCCTATCTGGATTACCACCCCCCGCAAGATGGCGCTAGGCCGTTGGGGATCCATCTTGAAGGTCCTTATCTGTCAGAGGAGAAAAAGGGAGCCCAACCGGCGGCGTTTTTGCGGGATCCGGAGCCGGAGCAGTATCGTAAATGGTTCGACACAGGCGTTGTCAAATTAATGACCATCGCGCCTGAGCGGCCGGGCGCTTTGGCGTGCATTCAGTATGGGAGAGAGCGAGGCGTGGAATTTGCGGTGGGGCATTCGGTCGCTACGTATGAACAAATGCAGGGTGCGGTGGATGCTGGGCTGAATCAGGCCACCCACACCTTCAACGGCATGAAACCGCTTCACCACCGGGAACCGGGCGTCGTAGGGGCGGTGCTGGCGGACCAGCGGATTTATGCCCAAATCATCACGGATGGCGTCCACGTCCATCCCCCGGTGGTCAAAGCGCTGGTCAATGCCAAAAGGAAGGAGAGGACCGTTTTAATCACGGATGCCATCCGGGCGGCAGGGTTAGGAGAAGGGGAATACGACCTTTTAGGGCAGAAAGTGACCGTTGCGGACGGGGAAGCGCGCATCGCTTCCGGCAGCCTGGCGGGCAGCATCCTGACCATGGATAAGGCAGTCAGAAACACGATGGCGTTTTGTGATCTGCCCCTCGAAGACGCTGTGTATATGGCCGCCTACGCCCCTGCGGAATCCATCCATGTCCAGGATCAAAGAGGTCATTTGCGTCCTGGAGCCAGCGCGGATATCGTCATCCTCTCTGAAGACCACACTGTAGAATCGACCTTTGTGGAGGGGAGATTAGTTTATCAAAAACATTAAAGGAGTCTTGTATGTCCAAACTGTCAGACGTCTATTTAGATGGTTTGATGGAACTTTTAACCAGAATTAAAGAGGAAGAAAAGGAAGCCTTAGCGGAGGCTGCTCTCTTGATGGCGGATGCGATTGAAGGGGGGAAGAACATTTTCGGCTTTGGCTGCACCCATTCCTCTCTCCCCATTCAAGATTTGGTGTATCGAGCGGGAGGGTTGGTCGTCGTCAACCCCATTTTCGGTCCGGGGATTCAATCCTTGGATGTCCAGCCGGCGACGATGACCTCTGCCATTGAACGATTGGAGGGATACGCAGAAGTCCTCTTGGATAACCATCCCATCGAGAAAGGGGATGTTTTAATCGTGGTCTCTGTATCCGGACGCAACGCGGTCCCCATCGAAATGGCGAAAATCGCCTCGGAGCGGGGGATTAAAGTCATTGGGGTCACCTCCTACGAGTATACAAAGAACGTCGAATCGCGGCATCCTTCAGGGAAGAAGATGTATCAATTCGCCGATGTGGTTTTGGACAACAAAGTGCCCAAAGGGGATGCCATGGTGGAGGCCGAGGGCTTCCCGGTCAAATTCACCCCGGCATCCGGGGTGGCCAGCATCGCCCTCCTGCACACCCTGGTGACCATGGTCATCGAAGAGCTGCTGGAACGCGGGGTTGAGCCGCCCGTCCTCATCGCTGCCAACGTCGATGACAGCATGGAGCACAACAAGCGCGTGTGGGACAAGTATGGTGACCGGATCTTTTACCTGTAAGGGTGCACATGGTCCTGGAAGTCGTCGTTGAGACCTGGGAAGATGCCCAGGCTGCAGAATCCGGGGGAGCGGACCAGATTGAAGTGAAGTGTGATTACCTGGAATATGGGTTGACCCCATCTTGGGGGATGTTGAAAACCATCGCCGCCAGCGTGGATTGTGATGTGCTGTGCATGATCCGGCCCCATGCCCGGTCCCAAACCTATTCGGAATATGATCTCGCCGCTATGGAGGGTGACATCCGCCTGGCAAAAGAACTGCCAATCAAGGGGTTTCTGGTGGGATGCCTTACTCCGGAGGGCGAGCTTGATGTCCCCGCGTTACAGCGCTTGAAAGCGGCAGCTGATCCTCTTGACCTGCATGGCCACCTCGCCTGGGAACAAACGCGAGATACACTTAAAACATTGGAGCAGTTGGGAGAGTTAGGTTTTCGGAGCCTGCGCACCAGCGGCGGGGGTGGGATCAGCAGTCAAGCGCTGGAGAATGTCGAAAGGATTAAGCTTTATACTGAGAAAGCGCCAGAGGGCATGGACCTCTTTTTGGCGGGAGGGGTCCGGCTTGAAAACCTTCCGGAACTGATTTTCAAAACGGGGATCACCCACATCCACTCCGGGTCCGGGGTCAGGGAGCCGGAGACGAGGATGGGGAGTGTGAAGGGAGAAAAAGTGCGCGCCATGAAAGAGATCCTTTCTAGGTATGCTGACTCTCCTTCCGAACACTAAAGAGACTTATGCCGCAATCATTATTCCAAGCCGTGTTCTTTGATCTGGATGGCACCCTGATCAATACGGCGCCAATGGCGAAATTATGTCTTGAGGAGCTATATAAAAAATATCAGGGAGTTGAACTCACGGAAGAAGAATTCGAGTCGTTTACGGGAAAACCAGCCCGGGAGATCCTCAAGAATATTAACCCTGATCGGGTGGACCAATTGCTTTCGGAAATGGTCCAATTGGAGGAGAAGTACCGCCATCTGGCCCCGGAGTATCCCGGTGTTCCCTCGCTGGTGCAGGGACTTTCAGATAGAGGGTATGCCCTGGCGGTCATCACCTCCCAGGCGCGACCGGAGATGGAAAGCGTCCAGGACCATTATCCTTTTGCCTCCCATATCCAGGTGTGGATTTCTGCCGATGATGTTGACCATCCTAAGCCCCATCCTGAGTCCGTCATGAAGGCTTTATCGATTTTGGATGTGGCTCCTGCCCAGACCTTGTTCGTCGGGGATTCGGTCTATGATGTCGAAGCTGGGAAGAGGGCCGGGGTGAAAACAGGTGTAGCCCTGTGGGGTAGATCGGATCATAAAGATTTGCTAGACCTTAAACCCCATTATGTATTCGACAAACCGGTGGATATCCTTGGGTTGTGTGGACCATGAAACACTTGTCCATTGGGGTTTTGGGCTGTGGGTATATCGCCCAGAAGGCCTATTTTCCCCTCTTGTCTTCTTGGCCCGGGCTGACCGTTGAGATGGTCGTCAGCTGTACGAAAAAGTGTTGGGGCGAAGTCCGGGATCGTTGGCCCGATTTACCGCTGTCCACGAAATTGGAGGATCTCATATCCGTTGGGGTTGATGCGGCTTTCATCCTCACCCCTGTGGCGTCCCATTTTGACCTCTGTGTGACCTTGCTGGAGAACGGGATCCATGTCTTTGTTGAGAAACCTCCCGCCCTTTCCTCAACGGAAACGCTGACCATGGCCCGAATGGCTGAGGAAGAAGGCTTGGTCTTGATGGTGGGTTTCAACCGCAGGTATGCACCGCTGGTTGAAACGGCTCAGTCTCTGATGGAGAGGGAAGACATCCGGCTTTGCACGGTGGAAAAACACCGCCCCGGGATTCAAGACCGGGATCTCCCGGAAGCGTATCGGGAGGATCTTATTCACCAAATTGATTTGCTGCGGTACTTCTGCGGTGAGATGACACCCCTCTCTACCGCTTCCGTATATCGGGATGGCAAGATCGTCAGCGCAGCGAGCGTATTGGAAGGCCCCAATCAGTGCTTAGGGGTCCTGAAGGCATCTCGAGAATCCGGATCCTGGCAGGAGAGAGTAACCCTGATCGGGTCGGGGAAAACTGTGCAAATGGACATGTTCCAAAAGGCAACCCTGGTTGAAGGGGAACAGGAACGGGTGATTTGGCGGGCTGAGGATAGTACACATTTGGAGCACTTGGGGGACCGCGGGTTCAGGGGTGAAATCGAGCATTTTTTGGCGTGTGTCAGGGGTCTTAAGACGCCGCTGACGGATGGGTTCGAAGCCGCGAAGACCCAATCCCTGCAAGAGAAACTAGCGGAGATAGATGATCAGACACGAAGGAGAAGACATTGAAACGGAGAAACCTCACGATCGGGAAGAGGAGGGGGTTGACCTCCACTTCCAATGATCAAGATACATTCACCATTTTGGCTTTTGATCACCGGCAATCTTTTGTGGACATGGTCGCTCCCCAGGGGCCGCCAGCCGGGGTGTACGAGACGGCAGCCTCGGTTAAGCTAGATGTGGTTAGAGTGCTTTCACCCGCAGCAAGCGCTGTGCTTTTGGACCCTTTGTACGGCGCCGCCCAAGCGGTTGCCAGGGATGCCCTTCCTGCCCGCACGGGGTTTCTGGTGGCGGTGGAGAAATCAGGCTACAGCGGAGAGTCCACGGCCCGGATATCCTCCCTTTTACCAGAGTGGGGGGTAGAAAAGATCAAGCGGATGGGAGCCGATGCTGTCAAGCTGCTGATCTACTATCACCCGGACGGGGGAGAGATCAGGGATCGGCAGGAGCGGCTGGCGGAAGAAGTGGCGCAGCGCTGCCTGGATTTTGACATCGCCTTCTTCTTGGAAGCCGTGACCTACAGCTTGGATGAGGAACATGGGAAGGATTCCCGGGTATTTGCTGATAAAAGGCCGGCGTTGATTGAACGAACGGCAAAAAGGTTGAGTTCTCTTGCTCCCGATGTCCTGAAAATCGAGTTTCCGGTGGATGCCAATCAGGATCAGGACGAAGGACATTGGCTGGAAGCCTGCCAGGCGGTATCGAGGGCGTCCACGTGTCCTTGGACTGTCTTAAGCGCGGGGGTGGATTTTGACCTCTTCGCCAGGGAGGTCGAAGTGGCCTGCAAGGGGGGCGCGTCCGGTTTCATCGGTGGACGGGCGATTTGGAAAGAAGGGATCCTCATGCCTGAAGAGGAGCGTATGGCGTGGTTGGAAACAGTGGGGAGAGATCGTCTGAATACATTGAGCCGGATCGCGGGAGAACACGGCAGACCCTGGACCGATTTTTATCCGCCGCAGGATGTAGGGGATTATCGAGATTGGTATGCCAACTATTAATGACGATGATGTGATTCTTTCCACCGGAAACCCACTTCTAGAGAGAATGAATGAGAAAAAGTGTGAAACCCATCCGGACTTACTTCTCCAGTCTCATCTTCCCCTGATTCTGGGAACCGCAAAACCTTGAGATTGCTGTAATAGCTTTGTCCGATGCTGACTGAATATTCTGGTCGCAGCCCCACATTCAAGATTGTTCATTTACTTAAGTAGGAAGCATGGGGTTGACTTATTGATATCTTTTCATTGTTTCCAGAATCTTGTCGATTTTAGGAAAGGTCTTTGAACCCCCAACCCCAGTAACCGTAAACCCCGCTGCTATGCTTGAAAAGAGCATCCGTTTTTCTAAAGGCCAATTTTGCAAGGTGGCGTATAAAAAACTTGCATCAAATGCATCACCCGCACCTATGCTGTCTACCATCTCCTCTAACGTTATCGCTTTTTGGTCGAACTGCATATCCTTTTTATACAGCGTTGACCCCTCTGCGCCTTGTTTGATAATGAGCATTTCAGGGCCATAATCTAATAACGCACTCGCACAGTCCTCAAGATCTTGTTTGTGTGTCAATTTTATTGCCTCATGCTCATCGCAAAAAAGAATATCCACAAACTCTAAAATATCCTCAAGTGGTTTTACCCAAGGAGTTTCCATTTTGAATAAAGGGAACTGAGGGTCCATGGACGTTTTCAAGCCACGCTTTTTAGCCTCCCGAAAAATGTCAAGAGTTGGGCCGTGCCAAATATCCTTGAAATGAAGGTAACCGCCATTGTGTAGGAGCCGGGCATTGAGGAGATGGTCAATTTTTTTCTGCGTATAGGATTGGGGCCAAGGGCTGTGTGATGGTAAACGGTAAATCAACGGGCGTTTCCGACTTTCAAACAATAGCATGTAGACACCTATGCCAGTCTCCGTATCGGGCACCATGTTGATATCTTTGACTTCTACGCCATCTCGGGCCAAAGAGTCACAAATGAAAGCACCTAAAGGATCATCGGGCACGCATGAGCTGACCAACACCTCCAGCCCTAATTTAGCTAAATTGCTGGCGGTGTAGCCCACAGAACCGGCCGCTGTCATTTGCATTTCAGCAGGACCGTCCCAAGTTTGCAATGTTGACCAATCCGGAGGTCCCTCTCCAACGATCAATAGGTCGATGTTCAAGGGCCCGATCACGGAAATATCATGGGACATGGTATTACTCCAATAAATTTATTTCCCTCCCCGGGAGGTTTTAAACTGGGTGATCTTCATCCATCTATAAGGCGTGTGTTCTAATGGGTATCTTTGGGAAATAGCCAATTCCAAACTTTAGCATATCTGGCAATATTCGAGCGCTGGCAATCTGGATTGATATCACCTTGGGCCACCGCGCCCCAGTAGGGCAGTAATTGTCCGGGCAAGATGGCCAGAATCGAGAAGATATAAGGTTCAGTTTCGTCGAGGCGGAAAACGTCATCAACTCGTTCAGCCACCCTCTCATCTCCTTGACTGATGATGGCAATAGATGGGGATTTGAGCATTTGGGTGACTTGTGCGACATCTCTGAGAGCACTGTAATTGGGATCATCCAGTGGCGCGACAATAATGGTCAGAATGTCATGTTGGGTTAGACCCAATGCACCATGGATGTGCCTACCTGCACACATGGCCTTGGTAGGAATGTGGCTCATCTCATCATACTTCAAAGCAATCTCTTCAGCAGTTCCTTCATTGGCACCGCTCCCCACAACGAGAATGCTGCGGATGTCGGGATAGCGATGCGCTAGTAATTTGGCGCGTTCATTTACCCATTCAAACATCTCATCAAATAGATCTGCGGTAGCGAAAAGACGGTTCCTAAGATCCTGCCAATCACGTTCATCCGGCCGAGTCAGTGCGCCAATTTCCATGGCCAACCAAATCGAACTGGCCAACCTGGTTGTGTAGTGGAAGGTGTCAGAACCACCGGTATCGAAACCACCCGCACATACGACTGTATCATCGCATTTTTTTGTGATTGGGCTGTCGGCAATGCTGGTGAATGCAACCTGATAGGCTCCTAACTTTTTCGCTTTCTCAGCAGCGCGGTTGCTGTCTACCGTGCTGCCACTGCCTGAGTAGGAGAAAAACGCATATTTAGAAAAATCAATGGGGTGGCCATAAACCACATATTCCAACGAGTCTAAATCCTTGGCGTCCCATTGTGCATACTCCCAAAAAGCGCCGGCGGCTGTTTGAGCGACGAATTGGGAGGTCCCAAGACCATGACCTACCATCCCGGTGAAGCCTTTATCGACAAGTTTTTCAGCAATGGCGGGGATGATTTTTTGGTTATTTTCAAATGTCTTTCGAAGCGCAGTTCCCTGGCTTTTGATATCTCCATATAAATTAAATGGATGGGATGTTTGAGGTTCTGTGCCCAATGCCCGATACATGATCGGATATTCAGCAGTGTTTCCAATATGATGGGAGATGTTTCCCTCAATGCCCCATTTCTTTATTCGTTTACCGGTCTCTCGTTTGTAATCATCACTCATAATTTTCACCTTTGTTATTAATGGCTGGATTCAATTACCAAATGTTATTTCAATGTCGCAATACAGCGGGGGGTCAAAGCGAAGCCATGCTTTCTATGCCGAAAATAAGTTCTGCCTCATAGTTGTCCCAATATAACCTCCATTTAGATCAATAATTTTCTCCGTTATCAGTTAATGGCAGCGTTCGTGTGATTGCCCTTTCCTAATGCGTAACGTAAAATTTCCTCCTGACCGGTTTGATCGCTATTTAGGTTGGCAACGATCTTGCCTTCGTGCATGACCAGGATCCGGTGGGAGAGGCCTATTACCTCCGCTAACTCTGAGGAGATCATCAAAATTGCTTTACCTTTCGCAGCCTGCTCAGCAATTAACTGATAGATCTCAAACTTGACTCCCACATCGATCCCTTGCGTGGGTTCTATTAGAATGAAAACCTTAGGTTCTACTGCTAGGCAACGTCCCAGAACAACCTTTTGTTGATTTCCTCCACTCAAATTAAATACGTTATGTTCTATAGAAGGGGCTTTAATCTCCAATGTTTTAATCTGTTCATGGGCAACTTCCCGCTCTCGCTGCCGGTTGATAATCCCCACTCTGTTTGCTACCTTTGTACCCAGAACAGATAAGGAGATGTTCCGGCGGATATTCAATTTCCAGAGCAGTCCATCCGCTTTCCGGTCTTCCGGCAGATATGTAATTCTCTTTCTGACCGACCGTACAGGGTTGGGATGATATCGGATCCCTTCTACGTAAACCTCCCCCTCATCAAAGGGTAAAGCGCCGAAGAGCGCTCTGCCAAGGGCAAATTTTCCACTGCCTTGTAATCCTGCAATCGCCAGCACTTCACCCTGGGCAAGGGTGAGGTTAACATTCCTAACGACTTCACCAGATGATAGGTTTTCTACGCGTAAGATCTCTTTACCCCTTTTATCAGACCGTTGTGGGAATACATCCTTTAACTTGCGATTGATCATAGCCTCAATCAGACCATCGCGAGTGACTTCAGAAACCGGATCCGTAGTTATCTGCTGACCATCCCGCAAAACGGTGACCGTATCTGCCAGATCAAATATTTCATCCAGTCTGTGGGAGACATAGATAATCGTAACCCCACTGGCTTGGAGTTTCCGGATATTCTCGAAAAGGGCTTCGACCTCCTTTTTATTCAGGGCCGCGGTTGGTTCATCCATAATCAACAATTTGCTTTTATTTACCAGGGCTTTGCAAATCTCTACAATCTGCTTCTCGGCAACGGAGAGATCCCTGACCGGAGTCTGAGGAGATAAGTGGTCAGCATCCAGGGATGCGAGTATGTTATTTGTAATGTCCCTCAAGCGGCGGTGATCGATCACACCCATGCGATTGGGCTCTTTACCCAACAAGATATTGTCCATGATTGTCCTGTCAGGCAATAAATTTACGATCTGGTATATTGTTGCCACATGATGATCGAGCGCCTCTCTTGGGTTTGCGGGGGAATAGATATTACCGTTTAATAATACCGTACCGCTGTTTGGTTGTTCGGCACCGGCAAGGATTTTGATCAGTGTAGATTTCCCTGCTCCGTTTTCGCCTACGATCGCATGTACATGACCGGGCAAAATGTCAAACGAGACATTCTCTAAGGCCTGAACCCCCGGAAACCTTTTACTGATGTTTTGTATTTGGAGAAGCGGAATGCCTTTCTGCATACTATCTCCTGACATTGCGTAGGCTGTCCAGCGATAAGGCGGCAATGAGAATGGCGCCGGAAATGATCCGTTGGGTGTAGATGCTGACTCCAAGCAAAATCATACCATTCGTAATCGTGGTCAAAAAAATAGCAGCAACCAGGGTGTTCAGGATTTTTCCTTTCCCCCCTGAAAGGCTGGCACCTCCTAATACAACAGCAGTCAACACCGGGAAAAGGAAGTCAGCCCCCATACCTCCAGTGGCTGTACCTTGGCGAGCTACTTGCATAATTCCGCCAACTGCGGCTAACATCCCTGCCAGTGTGAAAGCTGTGAGTTTTACTTTTTCCGTATTGATTCCCGCCAACCAGGTCGCTTTTTCGTTATTTCCCACAGCAAAAATTCGCGCCCCGAGAACTGTGTGATGGAGGAATAAGAATGCCAAAATATATAAGATAAATAAGACAATTACGGGTACAGGGATGGTTCCAAGCAGACGCCCTCGAGATAGGAATTCTACGGCATCGATTTCGTCGCCAAAAATCGTCTTTCCTTGAGTGTAAATAAAGGCCAACCCCTCCAAAATGCTCATCATGCCCAGAGTGGTTATGATCGGATTGATCTTTAAGCGCGTGACGATCAAACCGTTGATAAGGCCGATCAGCGCCCCGATCAATAAAACGATCGGAAATGCCAGTGAGGGAGGTAATCCAAAATGTGTTAACGCAGCAGCCATGGCCACACCAGTCAGCGTCAGGATCGAAGCTAAAGATACGTCCATCGTTCCCAACAAGACGATCAAATGTTCTCCGATCGCTAAAATGCCCACGATGGTTGCCTGGCGTAAAATAGTAAAGATGTTACTCGGGGTGGCAAAGGCATCGGTTGTAAAGCTGAGTAATAACGCCCAAAGTATAAAAATGATAATAAACCCTTGTTCTCCCAGGAAATTTACGGCCCGTTTGGGAAGATTATTGCCCTGTTTTGGGTTATGATTTGGTTTCATAGTTATTCTCTAGTAGGCTAGGAAAGAATGGGGAGGGGGCATCAACCCGCCCCCCTCCCTTGAGCTATCTTTTATTCAGGGGTGACCAAATTTACTGGCACACTTATATTTTGGGGAAGTGTGCTGCCGGCCAGTAGTTTGATGGCGGCATTGATCGTCATTCGTCCTGTTCTGGCTGGGGCAGTATCGACTGTGCCTTTATACATTGTGCCCGAATTGATCAATTCAAGGGCTTGAGGATCGGCATCGATACCGACGATGAACGTGTCATCAGCGGTCTTCCCTGCTGCTTCAAGTGCCTGCATGGCGCCAATAGCTCCCGCATCGTTAATGCTTACCACGGCGTTTATTCCGGGATGCTCCTGCAAAGCGGTCTCCATCGAATTCAAGCCGTTCTCTGTGGTCCCCCCCAGATAGTTGCCGACAATGTTGGCCTCAGGGGCATTCTCATTTAAAGCGGAGGTGATCGCGTCAGCACGGATGACGACATTAGGGATATCGGGGTAATCCAGGATCGCTACATTTGCCTGTCCCCCCATCTGCTCATTGATCAGCTGGGCAGCATATTCGCCTGCAGCCCTGCCAAGGTCCTCATCCTCTACGCTGATGGTGACTCCACCGAATTCTGCAGCATTGCGGCCCGCGTATTGAATAATTTCTACACCGGCTTCCTTTGCCTCTTCAAGGGCGGATTGGACACTCGGTGGATCAAAGACGCATACGGCAATGACATTCGCACCGCTGGATACGAAGTTCTCAATCCCCCTGATCTGCTTTTCAACATCGGTTTCAGAGTCAAAGGTCTCCACTCTCAATCCTAACTCTTCCGCATATTCAACAGCGGCCTCGGGGACAGTCGAGTGGTAATCTGTGGCATATGTGCAGGCGACAATCCCGATAAAGGAATCATCATCCTCGAGGTGAGCCTTTGCCAAAGAAATCTCTTCCTCTGTTGGCTCAAGATCCTCAGCAGATCCCAGACCTTCTTTCAGCAGTGTTGGCTCACCGTACGTGGGAGCTTCTTCCCCTGGGCCGCTGCACGCGGCGAAAAGGAAGGCAAAGGTCATAAGAATGCAAATCAGAGAACATCTTTTCTTCATTCTTTCATCTCCTTATATTTTGGCTCAGTTTATATTTTTGTCCTCTTGGTTTGTTAGTTCCAGGGAGCAAAGATGGAATACAGTTCAATAATAGTGTCTCTCCTTTCCAAAAGAATTAGCCTGGCTGTGCTAACTCTTATCAGGTATGGGATAAGCGTCATCAAGCGCCAATAAGCTTTGAACGGTTTGCTCATCACTGATTAAGACATTAATATGCCCCCCCCGGATTGCACCTAATAAGGGGGAAACTTTGTCTGGCCCCCCTGCAACACCTATAGATAAACGGCTGTCTTTAAGATCTTCTAAATCTACTCCTACGACCCGATCATCGAATTTGGATATTTTTTTGTTACCGTGAATATCATAGAAGCGACCGAAAATATCCCCCACAGCCCGGCCGTGTAAATCTTCGAGTTCTGAGGTGGTTATCAAACCAAATCGGGTATAAACCAGGTCACTTTCTAATGAGCCTATCCCACAGACAAAGATGTCAGCACTGCGGGCCAAATTATAGGCTTCTTCAAGCATAGGGTTGGCAGCGATAAACTCTTCGGTGGGTCCTGAGCCGTGACCTAAAATGGCGGGGGCATTCATCAAAGTCAGGTTTCCCCCTACTTTTCTGGCGGCTTCTCGGGCGATCTCGTTGTAGTCAATTTGGTGGACCTCATGTCCCAGATTGCCCATTGCCTGCACAACAGAAACATCCGGGATCTCCTTTTTGGGCATTGCCTTGATTAAAGCCCGTAAAGTTCTCCCACATCCCAGAGTGATTCTTTGCCCGGCTTGGATGATGCCGCTCAGATAGTTCGCCCCATAACGCCCTATGATGCTCCGGATAGCATTAGGATCATTATCGAAAGCAGGTGCGACGACCACCTTTTTCAAGGTAGGGTATCTTGCCTGAAGGATGTTTCCTAATTCACTCGCTTCTTCGTCGGGAGCGACAACGCGGATTTGAACGATCCCCATCTCTCTGGACTTTGATAGATATCTTGAGACCTGGCTGCGAGATATATTCAGGCTGTTGGAAATTTCTGCTTGGGTGCGATTTTCCAAGTAGTAGGCTTGAGCTACTTCTACAATCCGGGATAAAATCTCATCATCCATATCTTACACACTTGTGCATTCACAATTGTTCAAGTATACTAGCAGTATAAGGATGAATGTCGCTTATGTCAAGTGCCAGAACCGTGAACTTTTTGAGAGACTAATCTTTGGCGTGTATCCCAAAGGGATGAAGTGCTAGAATCGATGCACGAGAAATCTAAGTATCGGGAATTAAATTAAAAACCTTCTATATTCATATGACATTCAATGAAACCCCCCTCCGTTTGCTCTTAATACGACATGGTGCTACGACTTGGAATGATGAAGATCGCGTTATCGGGAGTACCGACCTTCCTTTGAGCGCCAACGGCAAAAATCAAGCTGATCAGTTGAGCCATAGACTAGGTATTGAAGAAATAGACCAGGTCATTTCAAGTAATATGCAAAGAGCTGTCGAAACAGCCCACATCCTGGCTGATGAGTGTGGGTTGAAGGTCGAGATTGATACGCGAATTCGGGAAGCAGATTTTGGGTTGTGGGAAGGTTTAACATTAGGGGAAATTCAAGAAAAATATGCCGGGTCGTTTCATCGATGGCAGTCAGATCCTGCCTCATCTCCACCTGGGGGTGAAGACCCCAAAAGATTGAAAAAGAGGATTGATTCATTTCTGGCCGATTTGAGGGAAAACCATCCAGGAGAAATCGTTGCCATCGTAAGCCATGGCGTTGCCTTACAAACGATCATCACTTCTCTTCTGGATATTCCCTACAAAAATGATTGGTACTTTTACATGTATAATGGTTCGATCTCCGAAGTGGAAGTAACTTCTGAGCGTGCTGTCTTAGTGTATTTGAATGACATACAACACCTCTCAGCCCGCTCGCACTGGAAAGATTGATTCGTCCTCTAGTAAAATATTTGTTGTAAGCATGCCCACAAAGATCGTTATAAGGGTTTGCCATTAGAGAGAAATCATTTAAATACACATATCTCACAAACAAGGCAAACATCTCCTTCCGATGAAGGTGGAATATTTGCCATTTCGGCTTTCGATCACTGGGGGTCGTTTTTATAGATGATACACTGTAGATGCTTGCCGAGATGTATTGGAGGCATCCACGTGTCCTTGGACAGATTCTTGTACATCGCGGGATGTGAGGAAGTATAGGGATTGGTATGTCAACTGCTAATGATGAAAGTATGCTTCTTTCCTCGATAAAACCCATCCAGGAGAGGATTTCCGAGCATAAAAGCGGATCTCCGGTGGGGTTGATTTCCGTCTGTTCTTCCCATCCTGTGGTGATCCGCAGTGCTCTGAAATTTGCTAGGGAAGAAGAGTGTTTCTTGCTCATTGAGTCCACCTGCAATCAGGTCAACCAATTTGGGGGATATACCGGTCAAACCCCGGATGCGTTTGTGGACAACTTAAATAGGGAATTGTCTGGACTTTCTGGTCAGGGCCCTATGGTCACATTGGGAGGGGACCATCTCGGTCCATATCCCTGGCGGTCACAACCTGCAGCGGAAGCGATGGATCATGCTTCTAGACTGGTAAAGGAGTATGTCTCTGCCGGGTACCGGAAGATCCATCTGGATGCCAGCATGCGCTGTGATGATGATCCCCAGGGCCATTTAGATGTCCGGATATCTGCACAGCGCGCGGCTGAACTGTGCCAGGCTGCGGAAAAAGCGAGCGAGGGTACAGGTCTGCCATGCGTCTATGTGATCGGCTCCGAGGTCCCTGCCCCGGGTGGGGATCAGGAAGGGTCTCAAGGCATGCAGATCACTTCTGTGGATGACCTCCGGGGCACGATCCAGGAAACCCGGAAGGCGTTTTATGAACAGGGACTGGAGTCCGCTTGGGAGAGGGTGATCGCCGTCGTCGTCCAGCCCGGGGTGGAGTTTTCGGATCAAGCGGTCCATGACTACCAGCCGCCGCAGGCTGAGGAATTGTCCCGGTTCATTAAGGAGAACCCACGCTTGGTTTATGAAGCCCATTCGACGGACTACCAGACCCCTGCGGCCCTGAAGAACCTGGTCCGCGATCATTTCATGATCTTGAAGGTGGGGCCCGAACTCACATTTCAATACCGGGAAGCGATCTTTGCCCTGGAAAAGATCGAAAAGGAGATCAGCGGGTACCGCTCGAATATGGAGTTATCAAGGGTTTCTGAGGTAATAGAGGGGGAGATGGTGCAGGACCCGGGATATTGGGAGGATTATTATCACGGGGATGAGGGATATCTCTCGTTTGCCCGGAAGTACAGCCTCAGCGACCGCATTCGCTACTATTGGAGCAAGAACAGCGTGCAGGGTGCGCTGGATCAGCTGATGGAGAACCTGACCTCTGTTGAGATCCCCTTGGGTTTAGTAAGCCAGTATCTACCCCGCCAATACCATAAAATTAGGAAAGGAAGCCTTCGTCCCTTTCCAGAAGATTGGATCGAGGATAAAATCACTGCTGTACTTAGAAAATACTGCCGGGCTACGATCCCATAATTCTAACCCAATAACCCAAATCTGCTAATTCATCTTGATGTCTGAACCGTTTGTTATATAGGTGGCTTAACTTTCTCCTTTTTATACCGGATCTCTCACCTTACGAGGGGGAGTGTACATTTCTCGCCCTGCTCAACCCTCAATATGGGGATGATGCCTAAAATAGTCATTCCAGACCTGAGTTGGGATACACTTGTCGATTTGGATCATCTTCTATTTCATTAAAAATTTCCTTCAACTAACACATTGTTTCTCACCTAAGGACGAACAAAATAAGGCGTTTCCCCATATTCGCTCCTTTTCTATTCATTTAAATGGAATTGAATACGCACAAGTTCGAAAGGTTGCTCGGTTACTACTATTATGATTTCACAGGATCCTTTTTATGATATAATCGCTGGGATTGTGTGTTTGTTGGTGAGATTAACGGTGATCTCAAAATACATTTCGTTACCCATCTCTGACGAAATGGTCACCTGGGTAAGGAATGCCTGACCATACTTAATCCAAAATGCGGGAGGGAGAACAACCCGGAACCGCCCCTCTTTTTCCATTGTAGAGCCTCTTTGTGGGAGAAACTGAGAGCATCTTCTCCGCCGCATGATAAAAAGAGGTCCTTGGGGGGACAAGAAGGGAGGGAAGAGAAAGCGGACTAAATCTGCTTGGATTTACTTCAGTGTTCTGGGGATACATAACATAGCAGCTGCCCTTTGGATTGGGGTAGCACCGATCATATAGGGGCCAGGTTTTTTCACTCATGTTTAACACACCAACACCCTTGGCTACTGAGATTTTCACCCTCATCTCTACAGTGACTGAATCTCCTACACCTGCGACCACCCCCACCGATACTCCCCCCCTTCCTACCGCCCTGACATCCATATCTACTCAAACATGGACTCCAACGCCTTCTCCCCTCTCTTGGAATTTGGCGATGATGGACTTGTTTTTGGATGTTAGTAAAGGTTTGCTGACAGGGGAGGAGGATGAGTATGGGGTCGGGCATCAAGAAATTGACAATTGGAATATATATGGACCGTAGAGCCTTCATATAGTTTTGTATTGAGGGCATGTTGGTCTGCCTATCGAGTTAGAGGAAGGATCTGCGGCGACTAATAACGGTTGATCATAATAAAGTTTGAATCTGGATACTATAGACTTTAGTTAAGTTTTCAAGAGACCCAATGTTGCTAACCCCAATAAAATAGAAAGGAGATTAATTTCCATGTTTTGTCCACAGTGTGGAACTGAGAATGTTTCAAAAGCGAAATTCTGCGAAAATTGTGGTCATGAATTACCACGGCAGCCAGTGAAAAAGCCTGCTCCTTCAGCTCCCAAGAAAGAAAAAGAAAAACCCTTGCGCGAGTTTCTAGATTCGGATAGTAAGGTGGTACGAGGGGGAGAAAAGACCGCTTCAAGAAGAAAAAAGGTTATTCTCATTGGCGGTCCCGTAGGCGGTGCTTTGCTCCTTCTGGTAATCGCTGCATTTGTTTTCTTGGACTTACCTATCCTCAGAAGCGAAAGAGTCCTTATCCTTTCCGAGCCAAATGACGATCGCGAGATTACCCTTGTCAAATGGGGGAAGGATTTGAAGGATGGCACCATATTGGAAGAGGAAGTTTCCTCTCCGTCTGCAGATATTGACTTCTATCATAATGATAGAAGTCAGCGTAATATCGGACGATTCCGTGGTTCGAGTCGGTATGCCTCTTTTGGCTACGGGTCGAAGGATATATTTCTGTGGTATGGCGAGGATGAGGAGACGGTTATCCAGCATCAGCGTGTTGGGGGCGATGAACCTATGAAAGTCATGGTCACGGATGATGATCTGAGAATCACTATCGTAAATAATTTTGAATTTCTCTTCATTGAAGAAAAAAAGGACAGAAAGGAAAGGTGTTACGTGGCCACCCCCGGTGGGGAAGCTGAACGAGTGGGGGGAGGAGATTTCTGTGGGATCTCTCAGGATGGGTCCCGGGTGTACTTTGGGGAAAAGGATGATGAAGAAACCAGCATATCCGTTGTAGACGTCAACGGGAAGAACGAAGTCGTCCTTCTCGACGAAGTTGAGGGGGTTGTTAAATGGAGAATTTCGGATGACGCTTCACGGGTTGCTTATGTAGTGGAAGATGACGATAGCGAGCAACTGTATCTGGTCGATCAGCGGGGTGCTGAAGAAAAAGAAATAGGGGATGACGTTTTTGCTATTGGAAGCTTTGGTTTTTCGCCCAACGGAGATTCCTTATTTTATGTTATCCAGGAAGATGATGGCGATGAGGAGGAAAAACTCTACACCTCGAACAGTGAAGAAGTCATAGCTGAAGCATTCCGGATCAGATTCCCCTCTTTTGATCAGGATGGTCGCTACCTGGCTTATGTCATTGAAAATGAAGATGGCGAAGAGACGATCTTTGTCCATCCAATGCGAGGTGGCGACGAGGTTGAGCTGAAAACCGCCAGTGAGGAGGACCGAATCCTCTATGGGCAATTCTATACGGATCCTTACCGGATCGTATTCCTAGTTGATGAGGAAGACGAGTACACCTTCTATTCTGCTGCACCCGACGGCAGTGATGTCGTAGAACTGTATGATGAGGATGAGGTTACAGGTTGGAACCTCAATTATTTGGTTGGTTCTAAGATGTTATACATCATTCCCCGTAGTGAGGAAGCAACGAGAGGGTTATTTGTCACGCCTGTCCATCAAGAAAAAGGATTTTATTTGATGGATCTAGATTGGTATATGATCAACTTACTCAATATCTCGCCAGATGGCAAGCGGATCGTTCTCACGGCTAAGGAAGATAGTGAGGACCAACCAGTGCTTTACTGCATCAAGATAGAAGAAGGAGCTAAACTCATTGAGCTGGATGACGATGGTGATCGTTTTTGGAACGCAGTTTTCAGTTCGAATGGCAATTCGGTTATCTATAGTGTTCGGGAGGATGATGATTACGAAGTTCGTCGTGTCAAAGTGACTGGGGAACAGTCCCCTGAAACCGTATATGAAGACGCCGAATTGCTTGATGTGAGTTGGGGTGATCTTGCCCCCTGGTTTTGGTGACGTTTTCTGTCAACCAATCTATTGAAAGGTAAATGAAAAAAGATTTTTTGGCTCAAGATCATGATTCAGGGGAGAGCATTCGATCATCTGGAAGTTTGTTTTATATTTGCTGGTTACTCGATAATTAGAATTTGCACCTCACAAAGCAACTTAGGAGATGACCCATGAATTGCAAGAAATGTGGCGCTGAAATTAGCCCGGATGCAAATTTTTGCATCAGTTGTGGAGCTTCATTAATAGAACAATCCCAGAGTGAACCTCCGCAACTCCCAAAGGAAAGGGAAGACTTGGGAGTGAAGGAGAAAGTCGAACCCAAGGGGGATGAACCGGAACTCACTCCGGAAGCACCCGCCAAGAGAAAAAGGAAGCGTAGAGTGCTTTTGGGGGGATTGTTAGTGGTTGTCTTGGCCGTGGCTTTAATCCTTGGTGTCGTGTGGATTTCATCATTCGGCGGCCCGGGGGGTGTTTCCTCCTTGCCCAGTATCTCGGGGGACGGATTCCTAAAAAACTTGATCCCTTCGATAAAGGACATAGCTAATATATTCGGTGGGTCCCCAAAAGAAATGTTGGTCCTATTTGAGCCATTTGATGATAATGAGCTCATGTTGTTGAAAAGAGGGCAAGATAAGGGGGGAATCCTTCTATTAGAGGATAAGGAGTCCTTAACGTCAATGTTCATAAAAACCCTGGAGGGGGAGTTTATCAATACGGACAGCCGATTTGGCATATTCTTACCTCAAAGAGACACCATATATCTTTGGTATGGCGAAGAGGAGGATGGTTCTTTCCCTGAGTTTGTCCTTCAGGAAATGGAAATTGGAGGTGAGGAGCCGGAAGTAGTGATGAGTTCTGAGGATGCCCGGCAAGTGATGGGTACGATCATCGAATCCTCTGATGTGGTTTTTCTTAAAGAAAATCGCCGGGAAGAGAAACGTTGTTATACTCAGAAACTTGGTCGAGAAGCGGAGCTGATCGCTGAAGGGGATAACTGTTTTCTATCTGAAGATGGATCGAGGGTGATTATTGAAGTAGTGGAGGAAGGCAGGTCCACATTGAGCGCGGTGGATATCGAAAGTAAGGAGGAAAGGATCTTGCTGGATGGAATAGGGGGCGTCGAGAGTTATCGTGTCTCAAAGAGTGGTTCTTTCGTGGCTTACACACGGGAGGAGGATGGGAACTCAGTTTTATATCTTGTTGGCCAGTCCAGCGGTGAAGGTGTAAATATCAGCGGTGAGGTCTTCAATCTCCTAGATTTTAATTTTGGGTCGCAAAGTGGCGATTTGTTTTTCATCACCGAAGAGATCAACCAGGGCGAGAGTGTTTTGAACCTCCATCTTTATGGTCAGGATGACAATCCCATTGCTCAGGGCACAACGCTGGCAGCAAGTTTTATCCCTGGGCACCGATCATTGGCTTACCTTGTAGGGGATGAGAATGGTGAGGAAACACTTTATGTTTATTCACTGTCCAAAAATGATAAAGTCGAGGTCCTGAGTGGGGAAGATCTGCAGTATGGAGTTCTTGAAACTCCTTCCGTTGGGATCCTGGCTGTATCCTCTGAGGATGATGAATTTACCCTTTACGGCGTCAGCCCGGATGGCGAAGAGGTAGTCGAACTGTTGGATGAAAGCGGACAATCTTTGAATAGCATTCAGGAAGTCAGGGGGGAAGATCTCTTTTATGTTGTGACTCAGAACGAAGACAATGAGCGTAGTTTATTCGTGATCCCAGGACTGGATCAGGAAGGATACGAGCTCATTGAGGAATGGGCAGGGTTCGGTCTGTGGAAGCAGCCGCCTGAAAGAGGGTACCTGGTATTTATTGGGTCAGAGGATCAGGGAGATGACCCTGTGTTATACAGCGTGAGGTTGGAGGAAGGTGCCGAGCCAATTGCGCTGGATGACGATGTGGATTACGGTGTGAGAGGTGCCGTTTTATCCCCTGATGGTCAAGAGGTCATCTATAACGCTTACACTGGCAATGATTTTGATGAACTTGAAGTTCGGCAGGTTCGGGTGGATGGTGAGGAGGAACCTGAAGTTTTATATGAGGACGCTGTACTAGCTGATGTTCGCTGGGGAGTCTTATCGCGCTTCACACCAGGGCTGATTTGGAAGGTATTCACCGAGAACGTGTATGAAACCACAGAACAAAATCGGATCGCTTTTTCCTCGGATCGGGATGGAGAGGGGGAAATATTTGTGATGAATTTTGAGGGAACTGAAGTACTCCAATTGACGGAAAACCAAGCGGAGGATATGTCACCTCTCTGGTCACCGGACGGCAGACGCATCGCCTTCTTGACAGGCGATTGGGAAACGTCCCGGGATGTACAGGTCGTAAACGCTGACGGATCTGGGTTGATAAACCTGACAGCGGATATGGAAGATGAAGTATGCGGGTGGCATAGATGGTCTCCTACGGGAAGGCAACTGCTCTTTACTTCTGACAGAGATGGGGATCGAGAGATTTATTTAATCAACGCAGATGGAAGCGGATTGGTTCAGTTGACGGATAATTCCGATGAAGAATCCGCTCCTGTTTGGTCCCCTGATGGCAGGATCATGTATGTTTCCCAGAGAGAGGATTATGACGAGATCATCGTAATGCAAGTTGATGGTAGTGGTAAGATTAGTTTCAAGATCGGTATAAAGGATGTTTATGATCTCTTCTGGTCACCGGATGGAAAGCATCTGGTTATCTTGGGAGATGACAATGAGGATAATTTTGAATATCAATTATATCTCATGGATGGAGGCTGTATGAGTCTGCCAGAAGAATGTCAGGGCAGCGTGGTCCAGTTGACAGAGGGCGACTCGTGGAATTTTTATAATGATTGGTCACCTGACAGTGACAAGATCCTCTTTGATTCAAACCGGAGTGGTGACTGGAAAATCTATGTCATGGATGTTGCCAGCCAGGATATCACCCAATTGACATTCGGGGAAGATGGTCATGATTGGAATGGGAGATATTCGGGTGGTGGGAAGTATATTGTCTTCAGCTCAGATCGGGACGGGGACGAGGAAATATATATCATGACAGCTGATGGTTCAAATTTACATAAGGTGACGGACAATGATGTGGATGACACGGGGCCGGATTTTTGGCCCTGATCTTATTCATCTCTCCTTTCCTGTCGGCAGGTGAGTCAAAGGAAACGTTGATGGGAAAATCTATCTGGGACCTAGAAGAGTAACCTTAAAAACCTCTTCTCCGCAACACAGAACCCGCCGGAAGGCGGGTTCTTTCTTTATCCCTACTTGGGGAGGATAAAGTAGTATATCCTCAAAATAGTAAGTGAGCCGCACAGGAATCGAACCTGTAACCTTGAGAGTATTCCCAAAACGAATTTATCCCCTATATGTGGTGGTGTTGTTTCTATACTATTTACACCACCTGCACCATTTTGCACCAGGAACCTGTGGTCTGATGACCAAGAATACTTTTTTTTATATTACCATTCAACAATAAACATTTTGAGCTTTCTACGCCTTTAAACTTCTACAGTTACTTTTACGGATAATTTTTCCAACAGTTGGCAGTTGGTGATTCTTCTAATATCCTCGTGTTTGGAACGAAAACCAGCGGAATTCAATATTTTTATTTTGGATTTTGACAAGAAATGAGACAGTCAAGTCCCCCATCTCCTCACGTGGTTTGCATTACAAGAACGGGGGAGGATGATCAGCCACCGATGATTAACCAATTTTGTTATACTATGAGAGAAATGTACAGAACAATTTGTACTAAACTCACATTACAGAAATCCATGGATTGAGAAATGGAAATACCACTATAATTGTTGAATACTGTTAATCATGTATAGAAACGAATTAAAGTTTTATATTAATGCGCATCAAAAGAATATCATGGCAAGTAAATTGAGCAAAATTTGTCATCGGGATCCTTTTAGTGATCCAGAGGGGGGATATTTGGTTTCAAGTTTATATTTTGATGACCATAATCAAAGTGCATTTTTTGATAAATTGAGTGGGATAAAAGATCGAAAGAAATTTAGGGTTCGGGTTTACAATTATCAATCTGATGTCATTAAACTAGAAAGAAAAATCAAAAGGGGAAATGTCACTGAAAAATCACATATTCTAATCTCAAAGGAAGAATATGATCATCTTGTCTATGGTGATGTAAGTTTTTTGAGGCATAAAAATGATGTCGTTGCGAAAGATTTTTATCTTGATTATCAAACGAGGAAATTACGCCCGAGGGTCGTGGTTGAATATCGTCGTGAACCGTTCGTTTATAAATATGGAGATGTGCGAATTTGTTTTGATTATTACCTTAAGGCAGGAGTTTTTCAAAAGGATTTGTTCTCGAATGGGTATATGATCTCAGCACTCCCACGGAATCAAATTATTCTTGAAGTAAAATATACGGGATATTTCCCTGATGTTATTCGAAAT
>CAYZTL010000005.1:0-217567 GCA_964481465.1 uncultured Anaerolineales bacterium | reverse complement strand
CTAACGATTTGCATAAGCTGCGGGGCGGATTACGCCTGAAACTTTCCTTTGCAAGACATCAAACAGATCAAATTCGCAGCCGCTTACCCTTGGGGCGAGAGCCCCGTCAGCTTGATGCTGGGTTAGGCTTGAACTAATAATAGATAGGAATTTACTCTTCTTCGTCTTTCATTTCTTGATTTTCTATCCCATTGATGGTGGTTCGGGTTTTTTAGCCAGTAGCTCATCGCCTTTTATAACTTCAGCAGATGGAATAGCATCTAGGAAACGCTTAGCACTTTCTGCATTGCTTAAGGAAAGATTTATAGTGTATGTAATGGGATCAATAAGAGTTTTGCCACCATCAATCCCCATACGACACAAGGGGATAGTCGCCTTCGGATTTGGCTCAACGACCGCCAATTTATCCATAGTTTAGTCAAACCATTCGTCTAAATCGAAGCCTTTAAGCTTTAATACTCGAAATGCATCAATTTCATACGGCTTTTCTGGACGTGCTTTTCGGGCTTTTCGCTTCAATCTTCGCTTAATAAGTTTTTCTCGGGAAAAAAAACCCATGACGATAGCCACAAAAATAAATAACAGCCAGAGACCAAAAGGAGCACCATCGATATTTATAAATAATATTGAAACAATTAGGCCATAAAGGATAATGGGAATGAGTACCCACCTCCGAAAACAATCTTTACATACATCATAATCATGCCTTCTGACACTGTGATACTGTGTTGTAATCAATTTATTGGACAAACCACCATCTATTTGTCGGTCGAAGACTTTCCCCGTTTGTACCATGTATGCATGAGGTGTGTGTTTCTTATTGCCACATATTTCACAATAATTTAGAGCCATTATAATCCTCCTTTTCTTACAATAAGTTATGGAAAAAACAAGGCAACTATCCCTTGATAAACCGTAGAACAGTTGTATCTGGCCTTCGTTCAATTTATCTTGATCTCTATAGATTTTCTTATTCTTTTCTCTCCTCCAATGTCTTATCTATCAGAATGATTAGAGAATAGTGTGAAGCCTAACGTTAATTAGTTCAATAATATTAATTAATCACTTAGGCGTTATTCCATACCAGCCGGGGTGGGCATGCGACCCGGGACAGGTGCCCGGAAACGTTGTTAGTGTATAATCGGAGTATAGCATATTCCACATTCTTTGAGGGGGGCGGGGGAGATAGATGAGCAAGAAAAAGCTTCTCGACCAGGTGCGGGAGGTGCTACGCAGAAAAAATTACGCCTACCGCACCGAACAGGCTTACACAGGCTGGATCCGGCGCTTCATCCTCTTTCACAATAAACGACATCCAAAAGAGATGGGGGAACACGAAATTGAATCATTCCTTACCTATTTGGCCGTTAAACGCGAGGTGGCCCCCTCCACCCAAAACCAAGCCCTGGCAGCTCTGCAGTTCCTCTACGAAGAGGTCCTGCGCCAACCGCTGGACGAGGAGATCCTCCCCGCGCCCGCCAAACGTCCGAAACATATCCCGGTCGTGCTCAGCAAGCGGGAAGCACAAACCTTGCTCGGTCATCTTCACGGCGTTAACAAGATGATCGCCCAACTGCTTTACGGCGCCGGCCTGCGGATCTCGGAATGCCTGCGCCTGCGGGTCAAAGACCTGGATTTCGAGCGAGGGGAGATCGCGGTCAGGATGGGCAAGGGAAAAAAAGACCGGGTGACCGTGCTTCCAGAAGCCGTTCGGCCTGCACTTAAACGTCACTTGAAGAAGGTCAAGCTGATTCACCAGCAGGACTTAGAAGAGGGATTTGGGAGGGTGTACCTGCCCCGCGCCCTGGCTCATAAATACCCCAAGGCCAGCCGGGAATGGATCTGGCAGTATGTCTTCCCTGCTCCCAATCGATCCCGGGATCCCCGCTCAGGGGAAATCAGGCGCCATCATCTGGGCGCCTGGGTTGTGCGACGCAGCATTAAAGAGGCAGTGGGCAAAGTAGGCATCCAAAAACACGTCACCCCCCATACCCTGCGGCATAGCTTCGCCACCCATCTTTTGGAAAATGGATACGACATCCGCACCGTGCAGGAGCTGCTCGGCCATGCCGACGTGAAGACGACCATGATTTACACCCATGTCCTCAATAAAGGAGGAAGAGGTGTGACCAGCCCGCTGGATGGGGAGTGAGGGGGAAATCAAAACGGAGGGCTTCATGGTTCAGGGGGTGAGGTTCAAGGTCACTTCAGCGGCAAGTACAGATATCAGAATGGAAGTTAAGGTCCCGATCAGGACATATTCGGCAAACGCTTTTCTGTCCATCTCCTTGAACCTGGCGAAGGCTTTCGCCGCCAGGATAAATCCAAAGATGGCGTATTGATTGGTGATGATGGCAATGAACGCAAAAGAACGTTCCAGCATGCCAATGACCCTCCCGGCCCGATAATCTTCTGTGGGAGAGGCAAATGAGGTGACCCTGGCCGCTTCCGGTAGGCCAGAAGGAGGGGAATGCTTGTCCGCAGACAGGTCCAACCTCTCCAAAAACCAGCGGACGATGAGGTTGGATTCGTTTAACAGAAAGAGGATGCTGCTCACGTAGATCAACACCGTCCGTCCGGAACCGAAGCCCAGGCTGCCCAGGATCGTGTATGAGGCGAAGATATCAGCGGCTTTGAAGGCCAGGGAGTTGAACTGGAGATCGGGAAGAGAGGCGGCAAGAAAACCGTACAGGATGGAGCCGGAAGCAAGCGTCACAAGACGCCAGGCTTTCAAGTATTTCCCCTGGGTTTCCCGCCAGATGCTGAACGCGGTCAGCAGGACACTTCCCAACACCAATAAAGCCCAGGACCGGTCCCGTCGGAAGAATAACAGACCCAAAACCTGGACCGCCAGATAATAAACGCCCTGGTTTCTGCCCATTTTCTGATCATCAAAGATGTAGGGGAATCTGGCTGCCATCATGACGCTGATCAAAAAATAATAAACTGTGTTCATGGCTGTTTGACCTGTGTATCCAGCTTATCTGCGATCAGGCTGAAAAGCCGGATGATTTCTCGGATGCTGCCGTCATAGATATTTGTGTATACCGCGGTCTCTGAGATCCCCAAAGCATCCGCAATGGATTTGATTTTCTCCCCGTCCAGCCGACGGCGCAGAATGGATATCCGGTTGAATTTCCAACCATCGATCAGATTCGAGATCAAGAAGAGGGTGTTGTTGAGCAGTTCCGGCTGGTATTCCTCCTTGAGGCCCGTGATGACGAAGCGATACTTTCCGCGCTGGCTTTTGACCCATTCCATCCCGTCCCGGGCCCGGTAAAACCCTTCCCCATCCATCCCCAGGGACTGCTCGCGGTTGATCTCCGTGGAGATTTCGCCGATCCCATAGGAGAACCGTATTTTATGGGGGTAAACGTTCTCCAGAATGAACAAGGCATCGTGGAAGAGGCTTATAGCACTCCGGTACACAGCCTGGAATTCGTCTCCCAGGGTAAGTGTGTAAGGGGAAACCAGGTGTTTTTTTTCCCGGCTGATATCCTTGAAAACATTTTTAAGTTGGTTCTGCAGCCTGTCCCTTTCCTGAACCTCCCGGGAAGAGATCACGTCCCCGATCACGATCAGGTACTGAGGTTGACTTCGTGTTGACATCTGGTTTGAATTCCTTGTCTGCGTTTCCGGACTTCCTTCAGGGTGATTATACCATAAATTTAACCCATAAGATTAAAATTAGGGAATTTAATGTATATGGTTAAAACATGGTTTATTAAGCTTTTAGGTTAAAAAGGGCGAGTCGCGTTTTGATGCTGCCGGGTCGGGGAAGCTTGATCCGTTTGTGTGGAGATCATTATTTCCATTGTGATACTGAGTCCATCCAGCACCTTGAAACATCATCATTGGAGCAATAAAGAGGCGGAGATTGAATTCCATCAGAAAGCAACTGACAGGTAATGCACGGGTTATATAATTATGGAATAACATAGCTATCCTATGCGTCCGAGGGCTGAATCGAGGGGGGAGGTACCGCAGCGGATGAAGGTATTCATCTGGGAGGGACAGGGTGTCTGGACAAAAAATGAGTGAGCGGAAATCTGGCCAAGTTCTCACACCGCTCGTAAAAGGGTTAATCGCTCTTGTGGCTCTAATCGGGATATATCTCCTGGGTCCCCGCTGGGACGCCGCATACGCCCCCCAGTGGTTTGCGACGGAGGAGGGGAGACCGCTGATCATGGCTCACGGTGGCGCTAAGGATCTGTACCCCGAGAACACGATGATGGCTTTTGACGGCGCAGCCTCGATGGGCGTGGATGTCCTGGAGATGGATGTCAACCTCACCGCGGATGAGGTGCTGGTCACCATCCACGGCCCGGATCTGGCGTCGACCACGAACGGCGAAGGCCCCGTCCGGGAGGCGACGTACGAGGAGATCCAGGCCCTGGATGCGGGGTACCGGTTCCCGGGTTCCGGGATCGAATATCCCTTCCGGGGGCTGGGCGTCCGTCACCCCGCTTTAAGGGATGTGCTGGAACGTTTTCAGGACACGCCGCTGCTGTTCTGCATCGAACTCAAAGACGGGGGAGAGAGGGGGATCGTGGCGGCAGAACTACTGGCCCGGATGCTCCAGGACGTGGGGTTAGAAGAGCGGGTGATGGTGGCTTCCTTTGCCACCGAAACCCTAAAAGCGTTCCGGGAGGCATCCGAGGGTCGAGTGGCAACATCCGGGTCGGAGGAGGAGATCCGAAGGACCCTCATCCCCAGCCTATTCGGTTTGGATAAATGGTGGCTCTTTCCCGGTCCGGTTTCCGCGCTGCAGATCCCTGTGGAAGGCGCGGGCTTTGACCTGACCCAGAAAAAGGTCATCGATCACGCCCACCAGCACCGCCAGGCGGTTCATTACTGGACGATTAACGATCCCCAGATGATGCGTGCGCTCACGGAGCGGGGCGCAGATGGGTTGATCACCGACCGCCCTGACTTGGCCAGAGAGATCTTTCAGGAGATGGGGTTTACCTTACCGGACCCGGTGGATGTCTCCACGTCCGGCCCATAACACGAGGTAGGTCTAGCTGGTTTTGGGGGTCATCCCAATTCTGTGTCTCTAAAAATTCATTATCTTCAGGTCCTGTTAAAAAGATTGGCACACTTCAATGAGTGTGCCAGTTCCATTTATGGCTTTCTATAGTGGCGAGGGCGGGATTTGAACCCACGGCCAAGGGCTTATGAGTCCCCTGCTCTACCACTGAGCTACCTCGCCCGGACGGAAATTATCTTACTATGCAGGGAAATTTTTGTCAATAAAACTGGAGGACAGTGGGGAGCAGGCTCTGTACTGTTTGCGACTCACTATCATTCCCGGAGAAGGAATTCCTTCGCTGAGGGAGATGATCCCCTCAGCGATCGAACCTCCATCCCCGCCGGTGATTAGACCTCCGAGGTTTCCTAAAAAACCTCGGAGGTCTTGTAATGCCAAAGATGCATAGCCTGCGGTGCGGAGATCGTGAGATCGCTCCGTCCTTACACTTCGGTCAGGATGAGGTTGTTGGCTATGTGCCATCACGAACGGCATCCGCAGGATGACAGCGCCTCTCCAGTTCGTTCAGGGTCATTAAAACAAAGACCCGGCGCGGGGCCGGGACAATGTGGATTCTTAGGGGCGAGCGACGGGACTTGAACCCGCGACGACTGCATCCACAGTGCAGCGCTCTACCAGACTGAGCTACGCTCGCCATGCCTCTCGAATTATATCACGCTGAAATATCCTTTTCAAGTAAGCCTTTTATGTATGCCCCTACTTCCTCCCGGGGGACCTGCACCTGGTCATGCTCACGCAAATCCTTCACGGCGACGTTGTTCTCCGCTAATTCTTCGGGTCCCAGAACGGTGGCTACTTTGGAGCCGATCCGGTTGGCGTGGCGGAACTGCTTGCCCAGTTTTTCAACCTCCGGATAACAGTTGACCTTCAAACCCGCCCGGCGCAGCTCTGCCGCCAGGCTGAAGGATTCCAGAAGGGTATCCTCGTCAAAGACGGTGACGATCACGGGTGCCGGGGTCTTGTCCCGGTTCTTTGGAAGTAGGCCCAACTTCTCCAGGACAACGATGAGGACCATGTCTCCCGCTGCGAACCCGACCCCGGGGAGGGGTTCTCCGCCCACATCGGCCAGGAGATCGTCATACCGTCCTCCCCCCGCAATGGCGCGGCTCATGTCCGCAGTCATCGCCTGGGCTTCAAAAACAGTGCCGGTGTAATAATCCAGGCCGCGGATGATGTACGGGGCGAACTCGACATATTCGCTGGCGCCCAGGGCGTCCACAGCTTTGAAGAATCGCACCAGCTCCTCGGATTCCTCCCAGAGCTGGTCGTTTTCCAACACAGCCTGCAGCCCGTCCATTTGGGATAAAGAAAGTCCGAGGTCCTCCGCATAGGCTTCCCATGCCGGGTGTTCCATTTTGTCCCGCTTATCAATCAGATGGAAGATGTCGTTTCGGTCCTCGGGCGGGATTTCCAGCTCTGCCAACTCGCGGTCCATCAAACGCCGGTTGTTGATCAAAATCCGGGTTTGTTGAGGGGGGAGGCCGATTTCCTGGAAGAAAGTGGCCATCACCGCGGTGATTTCCGCGTCCGCTTCCGGTGAATCCGCGCCGATCAGGTCCACGTTCCACTGGAAAAATTCCCGACCGCGACCTTTTTGGGGGCTCTCATAACGCCAGAAGGGGCCGAACGACCACCAGCGCAGCGGGTAATAGAGGTGCTGCTGGCGTTGGGCGATCATGCGCACCAGGGTGGGGGTGAGTTCAGGGCGGAGGGCGAGCAGGTTGTCGCTTTTATCCCGGAAGACGTAGGATTGCTCTTTGACCAGCTCCTCGCCGGACTTGGCCGCGTAAAGGTCGACGTATTCCAGGAAAGGGCCTTCAAATTCCTGGTAGCCGTAGCGCTCCGAAACCTCCCCCATCTTTTCGTATAGCCATTTAATGACCGCTTTGTCTTCGGGATAAAAGTCCCGCGTGCCTTTCACCGGTTGAATGATTTCTGCCATAAATAGTTCCTTTGTTTGCTGTGGTTATCTGTATGGAATTGTCAATTAGAAGGGCTGCGCCAAAAATCGCAGTAGGGGCATTCCTCGCCCTCCGGGTAATCCAGGCCTTCTTGATGAGGACAGCTCAACACCATCTCGCTGGTGATCACCCGTTCCACCTCGTGTTCCTTCAGGAAGGCGGCGATCTCCCGGGCAGCTTTGACATCCTCCGCGATGTCCTCTCCCGTCCAGTGGCGGACGACGGGTTCTTCCTCATCAGAGGTGATGATCCCTACCGATATTCTCGTGGCATGGTCAGGATGCGGCCCGTGGTAGGTGATGGTGGCCAAAGGGTAAGTTTTGTTCTTTGCGACCAGACGATGAAATTTCGCTTTCCGCTGCCGGGCTTTTTTCCTCAAATCGCGATCCTTGACCATATCCTCACTCCATATCTCAAAACACAGTATATCAGACCGTGAAGATTGTAGCATCCGGAAAGCAGTGGCGTCAATCATCGAGCGGGACCAGGACCTCCTCCCCGCCTGAAAACTGGCAAGAAACTTGCACAATGAAAAGCAGAAGGTGATTTTCAGTCCAGCCTAGAAGGTCGAGGGTATGATGAAAAAGAAGACATTGATCCTTGGTTTGCTCGTTTTAATGGCGGTATGCACCTCCTGCAGGATCCCTACTTTGCCCCCTTTGGATTCCACGATTACCATTGAAATCTCCCGCAAGACGGACCCGCCGCAGGCTTCTCCGACTCAGGTGAAAGAACAATCGGAACCGACCGAACCGGCAAAAGATCCCACATCCGAACCGACGGATATTCCCCCGACTCATACCCCAGAGCCCACCTCAACGCAGGTCCCCCCAACCTGGACCCCGGAGCCTACCTCAACGCGGGTCCCACCAACCCAGACCCCTGAACCCTCGCCCACACCCACTAAATCCCCCACGCTAAAGCCTTCCTCGACCCCGACTTCCACGCCCACCAACACGCCGGAACCGACCAAAACGCCAACCCCCACTCCGTTCCCGTACGGCTTTCAAGAGGGGAGCCCTACCTACATGAGCAACTTCGCCCACCCTGAAGAGGGGTGCGGCTGGTTGGGGATCGCAGGACAGATTTTCGACCGGAAAGGAGAGGTCGTCAAGGATGTGGTCGTCAAGGCCGGGGGAACTTTAAACGGAGAACCCATTCTGAACTCGTTGAGCATGCCCGGGGCTGCTAAAGCCTACGGCCCCGGCGGCTATGAGCTGGTTTTAAGCGATGATCCGCTGGATTCTGAAGAGGAAGTCTGGATCCAGCTCTTCGACCTCAGCTCCCATCCGCTCTCGGAAAAGACCTATCTCACGACCTACGCAGCTTGCGATAAAAACCTGATCCTGCTAAACTTTATTGAGAAGTAGCGTTTTCCCAAAAAGCGTCCCAAATTTTAAGAGAAAACACCATCTGGTCAATCAAAGGTGGTGTTTTTTTTATCTGGGGTGTGACCTTTTTTGACCTGGAGATGATGAATCTCACCCTGGTTTTCCTCTCGGATCTTAAAAATGATGGTAAGATTATGTACACCTGAAGAAAATTAATAAAAAAATTCAGGTATACCCAAAAATGATTGACGAGACAGGCGCTTTCAGTGAAAATGTGCAGATGTATCTGGTGACCATCCTCCGCTCAAGGGAGGGTGGATCACCGGTGTCGCTGCCGGAATTAGCGGAAGAGCTGTCCATTTCCACGGCTTCGGTCAACGAGATGTGCCGCAAATTGGAGGAGCAGAACTTGCTGCACTACCGGCCCTACGCCGGGGTATCGCTGACGTCCAACGGGGAAAGACTGGCCAAATTGATCCTGCGCAAACATCGTTTGTGGGAGGTCTTCCTGGTCAATCGATTGGGGTATGATTACGAATTAGCCCATCAAACAGCCTGCCTTTTAGAGCATGCCACGCCGCCGCACCTGGCGGACTGCCTGGAGACATACCTTGATAAGCCCTTAGTGAACCCCCGGGGAGAGCCCATCCCCTATATTGGGGAGGATATGGACCTGGTTTCTGAAATGCCTTTATCGCTGCTCTCCCCGGGGGAGGAGGCGGTCGTCATCCATCTGGAAGGCGACCGGGCGGTGACTTCTTTTTTACAGGCTAATGAGATCCGGCCGGGCAGCCACGCTCTGGTCATGGCATCGGGGAGAGAGAGTATGTTGGTCAAAGTAAACGCGAATCAGACCATGATCGCAAGGGATATCGCGGAGGGGATCCACGTCAAACCCCTGAGGGATCAGGGGGGAGGATCCTCCGACAATGAGGGATCGCCATGAGATTAATCGATATAGAACACAACCGGGAAGTGCGCATTGTCGACATTCAAGGGGGAAGGGGGGTGACCAGGAAATTACAGCAGTTGAGCCTCATGCCGGGGGATATCGTGGTCGTGAAGAAAAGAGCGCCATTACAGGGTCCATTGTTGGTGGAGGCGCACGGACGGTCGGTGGCCCTGGGACGGGGGGTGGCGGCGAAGGTAGAGGTGGAGCGGGTTTAACGATGCGGATTGCACTGATTGGGCAGCCCAACTGCGGGAAGAGCACTTTATTCAACCAGGTTGCGGGATATAAAGCCGAGACGGGCAATTTTCCCGGGACGACGGTTACTTTTACGGAAAGTACGGTGCAGATCCTGGGAGAAAAAGTGGACCTGGTTGACCTGCCCGGCACCTATTCTCTGACCGGTTCCAATCCGGCAGAGCGGGAAGTGCTCCGCTACCTGGCTTATCATGAGGTGGATGTGATCCTCAATCTCCTGGATGCGACCCAGCTGATGCAGGGATTGGAGTTGACTTTAGAGCTCCTGGAATTGGGCAAACCCATGGTCGTGGGCGTGAACATGATGGACGAAGCCGGTCGTTTGGGATATCACATTGACGGTCCCAAGCTTCAAGAGAAGCTGGGCATCCCCGTCCTGCCGCTGGTGGCCAGGCGCGGCCGGGGGGTCCAGTCCCTGTTCACGAATGCTTTGCGTATAGCCAAAAACGGGCAGGAAACGGCGCGGATCCCGTACAAAAACCCCTCTCTGGAGGACGCCATCACGGATATCGCAGGGTATTTCGACGGCCAATTTAGAGGATGGAATCCGGAAGCCCTGGCAATCCGCTTGTTGGAAGACGGAGAGCAGCTGCAAGCCCAAGTGGAAAAGGAGATTCCCCATATAATTCCGGAGGTAGAGCGCAGGAAAGAGAGCATCCATGAAAGTCTGGGGAAGGATGCGCCGTGGGCATTTTCCGCGGAACGGCACACCTTGGCGCAGGAATTCACCCGGGAGATTCTGAGCAGGGGAGAGGAACGGGTCACCTGGCAGGCGAGACTGGATAACCTTTTCCTGCATCCTTTGTGGGGTTATGTGCTTTTGCTGATTGTCCTGTGGTCTTTCTTCCAGGGCGTATACAGCATCGGGACAACTTTAGAAGGACCGCTTCTGGGGATGTTCAATTGGCTGTCCACGCAGGTGGCCCAACTGATCGGCACGGGCAGCCTGCTGGCAGATGTCCTTGTGGGAGGTGTGCAGGGAATCGCTGGCGGGGCAGCCATCGTCCTCCCTTATCTGATCCCTTTCCTGATCGGGATGGGATTTTTAGAGGATGTGGGGTATCTTCCCCGGGTGGCTTTCTTGATGGACGCCTTGATGCGGCGTTTAGGGCTGCACGGCAAGGCGATTGTGCCGTTCATCCTCGGTTACGGGTGCAGTGTGCCGGCTGTGATGTCGACCCGCACACTGCAGGACAGGAGGGACCGCTTTTTAGCGGCAACGTTGGCGACCATGATCCCCTGTGCAGCCCGCGTGGCGGTGATCTTCGGGTTGGTGGCTTACTACCTGGGGTCTCAAGCCGCGTTGGGTATTTACATTTACAACCTGGTGGTGATCGCCATCGTCGGGCGTATTCTGTCCTGGAGATTCTTGAAAGACACGCCCGGTTTGATCCTTGAGGTCCCACCCTACCGGCTGCCTTCGGGGAAGACGGTGTTCCACAAAGCCTGGTTCCGGGTCAAAGAATTCGTCATCGAAGCCTGGCCGTTATTGATTGTAGGAAGCATGGCCCTGGAATTAGCGAACCATTTTCGCATCTCGGATGTCTTGAACGCCCTACTCCGGCCCATCACCTGGGTTCTGGGCTTGCCGTCCGTGGTGGGTGTGCCTTTGATTTTCGGCGTCTTGCGCAAGGAACTATCGCTGGTCATGCTCCGGCAGGCGTTAGGGGTGCTTGACTTTTCAAATGCCCTCACCCCGGTGCAGATGATCACCTTTACGATTTTTGTGGTTTTTTACATCCCCTGTCTGGCGACGTTGGCTGCCTTGCGACGAGAATTTACAGCCCGAGACACCGTCCTGATTGCCATTTTGAGCGTGGTGATTGCCATGATCGCTGCGTTGGTCGCCCGTGGTTTCGCTTACTTCTTTGCACCTGTGTTATCCTTTCAATTGTGAACATCTTAGACCGCATCATCTCATCAGGTATATACCTTCCCACCCTGGGATATTTGCTGGGTTCGATCCCTTTCTCCCTGGTCATCTCTCGCTTATTTTCGGGGATCGATATCCGCGAGGGCGGCTCAGGTCACGCCACGGCGACGAACACGATCCGCCAGGTTGGATGGATACCCGGGGCAGTGGTCCTCATCCTGGACATCACCAAAGGGTTTTTCCCGACCTACCTTGCTGTCCGCGGGGGATTCCCGATCTGGGTGGTCCTGCCCACAGCGGCTCTGACGGTGGTGGGCCACTGCTGGCCTCTTTATGCGGGGTTCCGGGGCGGGATGGGGCTCTCGGCGGCAGGGGGTTCGTTCCTGGCGATTTCCTTTCCAGGGGGCATGATCTCTTTGGGGATTTTGATCGGGCTGGTGCTCCTGTATGGGCATGCAGCGCGGGGGAGTGCCATGGCGGGGCTGGCTATCCCGCCCGTGCTGTGGCTTTTGGGCTTGCGGGGGATGATCTTCTGGACGGCCCTTGTGGTGGGGTGGATCCTGGCTTACCGCTTCATCCGCGAGGATTGGGACAGGGAGTACAAGGAGTTGTGGCTGGACCGGGGTGAATAGGGCGGTATTTATCATCACCGACCCGACGTCCCCGTCGGCGGGTAGACCCGTAGACTTCCGAGGTTTTTTAGGAAACCTCGGAAGTCTTGGTCTTGACCTTGCTCACAGTCATCGCCAGTGAAACGAAGCGATCTGCTGATGAAACCCAGCAATAAAAAAGACCTCCGAGATCGGGCATGGTCTTCCAAAAACCCTCGGAGGTCTTTCGATTGTCAACCACCATCATCAAATCAAACGCCTACAAGCGCTCCTCCTTCCCGATGGGCAGCATGGCGAAACCGGTGATCACCTTTGGATAAAAGTCCGTCGACTTCTGGGGCATCTTCTCGCCCGCCTTCGTGCAGGCCTTGACCTGTTCAATCCGGGTCGCATTGAGGATGAACAGAAATGAAGTCTCGTTCTCCGCCACTTCCTCATACCCCATGTCCGGCTCGCGGAGGTACTCGATGTTCTCTTTTTGGTCGATCTTCTCTTCCGGGATCTCCATGATGTGATCGAAGACCAGGTTGTGAAGGATGCTGACGTCCAATTCGCGCCAGGCCTTGACCCGCTCGGGCGCCAGCTTTTTCATGATCTTTTTGTCCTGCAGAGAGAGGAAAAAGATCCTGTCCTGGGAGACCAATCCCATACTGCCCACGGTCCCCAGCGCCTCCTCCATTTTCACCTCCAAGGCTGCCCGGTCCGGGACTTCCTCCACCTGGAAGTACTCCTTCGCCTTCTGGATGACCTCCCCCGCATTCATTTTCGTATAGTCATAAATAAGGCGATGGGTGGGCAGAATGGTCAATCCCGGGTTGCTCATGCTCACCAGGGCCACCATGCGGTAATTGAAACCCGCGTTGGGGGGAGCGTCAGGGTGTTTCTCGCGCATTTCATCGCGATAATTCAAGGCCGTCTCGTAGCGGTGGTGGCCGTCAGCGATGATCAGGTTCCGCTTGGGTGCCATATCTTCCCTGACTTTGTGGATCAACTCCGGGTCTGTGACCACCCAGACCTGGTGAAGGACGTCCTTTTCGTGCAGTTCATGGGCCTGGATGTCCGGCTCCCGGGAGGTCGCCTGGTCTAAGAGCTGATCGACTTTGTTCTTCGGATCGGGATAAAGCATGAAGATGTTCCCGAAGTAGGTCTCCGTGGCCCGGGTCAGTTTGAGGCGGTCCACTTTAGGGCCGGCGTGGGTCTTTTCATGGGGGAGGACGATGCCCTCCTCAAAACGGGCCAGCTCAAAAGCGCTGATGAAGGATTTACGGGTCACCGACCCGCCGTCGGGCAGGGGGAAAGTCTGGTGATAGACGTAGAGGGCAGGCCCTTCTTCACGCTGCAGGACCCCTTCCTCCAGCCACTGCTGAAGGGTGTCCCGGGCCCGAGTGTAAACGTTGCTCTCCTCAGTGTCCTCTTCGTACTCTTTCCCTTTGATGACCCGGACGATGTTGTACTCGCTGAGGTCGTAGTATTTATCCTGCAGACCATGCCTGACCCGGTCGTAGGGCTGGCTGATGACGTTGTCGATATCTTCGATTTTCTCTGGGTTGTAACGGATGCCTTTAAATGGTTTGATAATTGCCATAACGTCTCCCGATCACTCCTTTAAAGCGCCGATCACTTTTTGGGCGGCCACTTCTCCCACCCGCGCTTTGGCTTCTCCGGTCCCCGCGCCCACGTGAGGGGAGCCGATGACTTCATCGAGGTCGAATAGCGGGGACCCCTCCGGGGGCTCTTGGGCGTAGACATCCAACGCTGCGCCGCCCACTCTGCCGTCCTTGATGGCTCTATAGAGCGCGTCTTCATCGATGGTGCCTCCCCGGCCGCAGTTGATCAGGCGCACGCCTTCTTTCATCTTCTCCAAGGCTTCCGCGTCGATGATGTGGTGGGTCTCCTCGTTGTGAGGGATATGGAGGGTGATGAAATCCGATTCGGCAAGGAGCTTGTCCATGGGGACGAATTCAATATAAGGCGCTTCGTCCACGTAGGGGTCGTAGCCGATGACGTCCATCCCCAGGCATTCCGCCCGTTCCGCAACGGCTTGCCCGATCCGGCCGGTGCCGATGATGCCCAATGTCTTCCCGTAGAGTTCGAATCCGAGGAATTTCTTCTTTTCCCATTTCCCCTCGCGCATGGAGATCGTCATTTGGGGGATGCGGCGGGCTAGGGCGAAAAGGTAGCCGATTGTCAATTCCGCGACCGCGCGCGTGGATGCGCTGGGCGTGTTCAAGACCTGGATGCCCTTGGATTCCGCGTACTTGACATCGATATTATCCAGGCCCACCCCGGCGCGGACGATGGCTTTCAGGTTTTCCGCCTTGTCGATCAGCGGTTCACGGACTTTGGTCCGGCTGCGGACGACCATACAATCATACTCGGGGATGACGTCCATCAGTTCTTCCGACGTGATATCCGGCTGGTTGATGACCTCAATCCCCGCTTCTTCAATGGTTTTTAAGGCTTTGGGATCTGTTGGATCACAAATTAATACTTTCATAGTTACCTCTGCATGTATTAGGGTTTGAAAAGGGCATTGCTGACCACAGCAATGCCCTTGGCGATGGTTAGAATCCGAGGATATCGTCAATCTGCTCGGTCAGCCAGGTCACATCTTCCAGGGTGAGATCTCCCATATGGGCGATGCGGAAGCAGGTTCCCTTCAGATCCCCGTATCCGTTGGAGATCATGGCCCCGCGCTTGGCCAATTCCTCATTGAGCTTCACAACGTCGATGTTTTGGGTGTTATGGACGTTGGTGACGGTGTTGGAGAGGTAGTTTTCGTCGCTGTAGAGTTCAAAGTGCTCCCGCGCCCAACCGCGGACGTGCTCAGCCATATCCAGGTGGCGTTGAAAGCGGTTTTCCGGGCCTTCTTCGAAGATGCGATCCATCTGCACATTGAGGGCATTGATCTGGGAGATGCATGGCGTGGCCGGCGTCTGGTCTTTGACGGCTTTCTTCTCAAAAACCTCGAAATCGAAGTAATATCCCTTGTTCTCTACTTCCTTGGAGCGTTCCAGGGCCTCCTCGCTGACCGTGACCACACACAATCCGGGCGGCAGCGCAAATGCCTTCTGCACTCCGGCCAGGACGACATCCAACCCCCATTCATCGACATTGATATCCACCCCGGCCATGGAAGATACCGCATCAACGAGGACCAGCACGTCAGGGTACTTCTCTTTGACCAGTTTTCCAATCTCCCCCAGGGGGTTCATGATCCCGGTGGAGGTCTCGTTGTGGGTGATGCACACCGTGTCGAAACCGCCTTTGGCCAGGTATGAATCGACCATCTCCGGGGTAATGGCGTTCCCCCATTCCACTTCGATGACCTCAATATCTTTGCCATTAGCCTCGGCGATGCGGGCCCAGCGGCGGGAGAAGGCCCCACAGTTGGTCATCAGCGCTTTCCCTTTTACGCAGTTCCGAACCGAGCCTTCCATCATCCCCGTAGAGGAGGAAGTGGAGAGGTAAATACGATCATCGGTATGCAGGAATTTTTGCAGCTTGGGGACGACCGCACCATGTAGATCGGAGTAGAGGGTGTCGCGGTGGCCGATCATGGGCATGGCCATGGCTTCCAGGATCTCATCCTCCACATGGGTCGGTCCGGGAATAAACAGTTTCTTGTACATCATTACCTCCTACGGTAAGAAAACTTTGTAAAGTGCAGGGATATTAAGCGATGAATCATTGCTGCATTGGTTAGTATAAAGTATGCAATTTTAAGTGTCAACAAGCTTGTGAAGCATTATACATGAAAGGGGTTTCCTCAGGGTAGTGAGGAGTATCATCCAACCTGGTGCAAGAAGGCATTCTTGATCTGAAGAAATCCATCCGCCGATTTCCATTTTTCACCAGCGGGTTGTTGTCAACATTCGTTTCCGGATGAGGGAGGTTCTCTCTCCTCTCTGATTGTTCAGGTGGGGAGAGAGGCCCCATTTTTAAGGGGGTTGGGACCGAGTCCTTTAATGCGTTCCGTCATTTCCCGGGCCGCATCCGCGAAGGCTTTTCCTTGACCTCCCGACATGAAAAACATATCCAAGCGTTCTCCGTTCAAACCGATCTCATCCAGTAATCCTTTGGTGCGCTCCACGCGCGCTAAGCCGCGCACGTTACCCCGCACGTGGTGGCAGTTCCCCATCGGACAAGCGACCACATAGACGCCATCCGCTCCATCTTCGAAGGCTTTGAGGATGTAGCGGGGGTCTGTCTTTCCCGTGCAGGGCAGTTTGATTAATTTCACGTTGGCCGGATATTGAATCCGGAGCGCGCTGGCGGTGTCCGCAGCCATGTAACCGCAGTAAATGCACATAAAAGCGGTGATTTCAGGTTCGAAAGTGTCTTGGTCTGGGTTCATACGTCTATCCATTTCCCTAAGATGGGAGTGTCGGGGATCATGATTTGCGCGTCGGTGTAGTTTTGAAGTTGGATGGCGTTGGCAGGGCATTCTCCGGTGCAGGTGCCGCATCCGTGGCAGAGGGTGGGATCGATGGTCGCCGCCCCGCCCAGCTCGCCAACCCCCGTTTTGCTTTGGTCAATGTCCGGGATGTGGAACGGGCAGGTCCGGACGCAGGTCAGGCAGCCCACGCACAGATCCGGATCCACCACCGCAACCGTCCCTCCGTAGTGGAAGGGCTGCTTGGAGAGGATGGTGGTCGCCCGCCCGGCGGTAGCCAGGGCCTGGCTGATGCTCTCTTCGATGAATTTCGGATAATGAGCGATGCCGCACATGAATATGCCCTCTTCCATGAAATCCATGGGGCGCATTTTGATGTGGGCTTCCAGGAAAAAGCCCTCCCTGGAGAGAGGCACATCCAGCATCTCGGCCAGTTTCCGGGTGCCCTGAGAAGGCACGATGGAGGTGCTGAGGACCAAGAGGTCGGGGTCGATGATCATGGGCCGGTCCAGCATGGGTTCCTGAATGCGGATCCTCAATTCTCCATGGATGTTTTCCACAAGGGGTTTATCCGAATCGTAGCGGATGAAGATCACCCCTTTCTTCCGGGCCTCAGTGTAGTACTGCTCCCGGAAACCGTAGGTGATGATATCCCGGTAGAGGACGATCACCTGGCATTCGGGGTTGATGATCTTCATGCGGATGGCGTTTTTGATCGTGCTCGTGCAGCAGATCCGGGAGCAGTAATTGTACTGCTCTCCCTCCGGCCGCACGCATTGGATCATGACCAGGGTCTTTACGTCGGCGACTTCTTCCAGGCGATGGGTGATCTTGTCTTCCAATTCCAGCTGGGTGATGACTTTGGGATGTTTCCCCAGCAGATATTGGTCCACCCGCGCTTCCTCCCCGCCGGTGGCGACGATGGTTACCCCGTGGGAGATGTTCGTCTGTGTGCCGTCTTTGTGCTGGAGCACGGCGTGATAAGCGCCGATGTGACCGGAGTGGTCTACCATTTCTGTCCGGGTATGAACGGTGACCCGCTCATGGACGCGAACCCGGTTGACGAGATCGCGCAGAAGCTGCTGGGGGTTTTCCCCTTCCACCAGGTACTGCACTTTGTGCAGGTTTCCGCCCAGGGCTTCGTCCCGTTCCACGAGCACGGCATCGAAACCCGAATCGGCGATCGCAAGGGCAGCAGTCATCCCCGACACCCCGCCTCCGATAACCAAGGCGCGTTTTGTGGGGGGAAGGGCAGAGCGCTGGATGGGGGTGAGGGCATTGGCTCGAGCGACGCCCATGCGCACCAATTCAATGGCCTTGCGGGTCGCTTTCTCGGGTTCGTGGGTGTGGACCCAGGCGCAGAAGCCGCGGATGTTGGCCATCTCCATCAGATAAGCGTTCAACCCCGCTTCCCGGACCGCACGTTGGAAGAGGGATTCGTGGGTGCGGTGGCTGCACCCGGCGATCACCACCCGGTTAAGTTCATGCGTATCGATGGCGGATTTTATGGCGTTGATGCCTTTCGGGAAACACCCGTAGCCGATATCCTCCACCAGGGCGACATTGGGGAAGGTTTCCGCGCGCTGGAGCAATTTCTCAAAGTCGATGGTCCCCTCGATGGATGGGGTACAGCGGCAGATGAAGACTCCCACGCGGGGGGGGCCATCCACATCCCTTTCGGGAGGGAACTCTCCGCGGCTTAGAAATGGGAATTCACGGCTGTAAGGCGTCTGCCCGAGCTGGTTGTGAAACAGGCGCATGACGTCCCCCGCAGCTCCCGCGGAGTCAATGATCGTCTCCGCGATTTCTTTGGGGGTGGAAAACGCGCCGCAGACGTAAATGCCGGGTTGGCTGGTTTCCAGGGGGTTGAACTTATCGGTCTGGCAGAAACCGTACTGGTTGAGGTCAAACCCGAGTTGATCGGAGACCACCTCCGCGCCGGCAGGGGGCCGGACGCCAACCGAGAGGACGACCATGTCAAACTCTTCTTGGGTGATCTTCCCTCCGTTGTCCGGATCAGGATAGGTGAGGATCAGGTTTTTCGTCTCCGGATCCTCGTTGATTTCCGAGATCCGGCAGCGGGTGTACTGCACGCCGTAATCCTCATAGGAGCGGTAAAAATAGGCGTTGTATTCCTTGTTGAAGGCCCGCTCATCCATCATGAAGATCTGGCAGTGGACATCATCCAGGCGCTGCTTGGCCAGCACAGCCTCCTTGGTGGCATACATGCAGCAGATGGAGGAGCAGTAAGGGTGATCCTGATCCCGGGAGCCGATGCACTGCAGCCAGGCGATGCGTTTGGGGGGCTCGTTGTCGGAGGGACGGAGGACCAACCCTTCCGTGGGTCCCGAACGGCTGACATAACGTTCGTACTGCATGCTGTGGACTACGTTGAGATATCGGCCGTAGCCGTATTCCGCCAGTTCGTAGGGATCGGTTAATTTATATCCTAAAGCCAGGATGATGGCGGAGACGCCGATGGTCTCCTGCCAGGGTTCCTCGTCGAGGTCGATGGCCTGTGTGGGACAGACCTCGACGCACTTGCGGCACCCGTCGCAGTAGTCGCCCTTGTCGATGTAGTAGGTGTTGGGCAAAGAGCGGGGCGCGCTCTTATGGATGGCCATCCTCGTGACCAGGGATTCCTGGAATTCGCTGGGCAAACGCTGCGGGCAGGAGATGGCGCACAAGCCGCAGTTGGTGCAGCGATCGACATCCACATAGCGGGGCTGGTGACGGAGGGTGATTTGGAAGTCGCCGGCCTGTCCGGATGCCTCTACCATTTCCGTCCGGGTCATGACTTCGATATTGGGGTGCCGGTTGTGATCCATGAACGCGGGAGAAATGGCCGGGCGGGTGCATCCGTACCCGTGATCGGAGGTGCCCCGGCAGAGGACGCAGTCGTGGGTGGGAAACATGAATCCCAGCTGAGCTACCCGTCCCCCTAAGCCCGGCTCCCGTTCGATCAAATACACCTGCAGTCCCGCTTCCGCGAGGTCTATGGCCGCGCGCATCCCCCCAATCCCACCGCCAACGACCAGGACTGCACCTTGAGGGTTCTTTCGTTCATCTGCCATGAGAGTTCCTTGTTATATGTCTCGAATGTCTAATACTTTAGTGCCTTCTAATTTGTTGATCACTTCTTGAAGGTGATCCTGTTCCAGATTTAATACCTTGCAGACGGATACCCAGGAATCGGTCAGGTTTTCGGGGTAATACCCGACGCATACGGACAGGTACCCTCCCTCGGCAGCGATGGCGTTCGTCAGCCGCGCCACTTCTCCCACGCGGTCCGGTTGGAGGACGGTCACTCTGGTTCCCTTGCGCCGGGCGCCAAGGAGGGAGACCATGATGTTGAAAAGATCGCTGTCGGTGATGATCCCCACCAGGTCTTTCCCGTCCATGACGGGAAGGCAGCCAATCCTGTTGTCCGCCATCACCCGGGCTGCGGTTTCGATGGGGATGTCCTCCTCGATAGTGATCACGTCGGTGACCATCACCTTGTCCACTTTGATTTTGGCCAACGTGTAACTGATCTCAAAGCGGCTGAAGTTGCTCACATCCGAGGGGAGGGCGCTGAGCAGATTGCGCTGCGTGATCAATCCGACCAGTTTCTCCTTGCCATCGATGATCGGCAGGTGGCGAATGCCTTTTTCTCTCATCAAAGCCTGTGCTTCCGTGACGGGCATATCCGGATACCCGCAGACGGGATCCGGGGTCATACGATCTTTCACTAACATCTCAACCTCCTAACCGGCCTCCTAGCTGTCCACCTTGGACCAGCCGCCGCAAATGTCTTTTCCAGTTGCTTTTCACCTTGGGATTCTCAAAAACCGAAGGGTTGTAAGCAGGCATCACAGATAATGTTTGCTTTTTCTAACATGGATACTTTCACTTTGATGAAGCGCGGGGGCTCGCAACCGCAGTGTGCGATGACGCATTTTTCTTCCTTCTCTTCACTCATCAATTCATCGACCAGCATAATTCCCTGCAGGACACCCTTATTCTTCTCAATCGCTGACTGGATATTGTGGATCACGCTGATCCAGCGGATATAGGCTGCCATGGTTAAAATCCATTGATGGCATTTTTCCTGGCAATTCCAGACTGAGGTCAAACCAAATTCACTAGCGGGCTTAGTGTACCAATTTGAAAAGCGGTCCACGTTTTCGATGACTTCCAAGAGCATATTGGTGACCACGTCTTCCGCTGCTTCGCTGGGGGAGCAGATGTTCACATTCCGAAAAAGGGCTTCGACGGAGGGGCAGGGCGCATGGACATCGTATGTCGTGGTAATGTTGTTCCAGGCCTGGTCTACGACCCTGTCAAAATATTCTAAGGAGTCACTGGAGTCGTTCTTTTTCGGGTTCATAGAACCTCCTCTTTCGCCGCTGAACAGCTGACTTTGGAGGTCACCCTTCCCCATTTGTCCCCTTCAGGAAGTATCGAAGAAATTCTTTTCCCGGAGGATGGGGAATGGATCCACCATGTTTCTTTTCAGGGCAGCTGATTTTGACGGAAGGTCAAGGGCGATAGCCATCAGCTGCGTAAAATATAAGACGGGCATGGGAGCAGTTACATCCATTTGAAATTGTCGGGCGTCTAAATTCATATGGCATAGGGGGCAGGCGACAGCGATCACATCCGCTCCTACCTCATGGGCATGATCCACGATATGCCCACTTAATTCGTGGACGATATCCGGCCGGGATAGGGAATGGCCGGCCCCGCAGCAGGTCGTCTTATAGGACCAGTCCAGCACATTCGCCCCCAGAGCGTCCATCAATTCGTCCATGCCCGTTGGGTTTTCGGGGTGTTCGGCATGGGTGACATCTGGCGGGCGGGTCAGCAGACAACCGTAGTAGCAAACCACATTCAAGCCTTCCAGGGGCTTCTTTACCAGGGAAGCGAGTTTTTCGGGGCCGATGTGCTTGTAAACGGCTTCGATCAGCGTGCTGACAGAGACGCTGTCCTGATAAGTGTATCCCATGGCCTGGTCGACGGATTCTTTGTGACGCGGTTTTTCGTGGACTTCATAAACCGCTGTCTTATGCCGGTTGTAACAAGCTGCGCAGGGCATGGTCACTTCCGAAAATCCCATCCTCTCAATCATGGCTAAATTTTCCATGGGGAGCCGGAACGCCGCTTCCGGATCAGACCGGTGGGCAGCGGAGCTGCCGCAGCAGACCCAACCGCCAGGTTCAATTAAATCCAGGCCAATCGCGTCGCAAACCGCACGGGTGGAGGTGTCAAATTCGGTGGCTGTGGATTCCAGCGAGCATCCGGGGTAATAAGCCACGGTATCCGCGGCTTTCGGGTGCGGTTTCACTTTTCTTTTACTCGGCATCCGGGTGGGGTGGGGGAAGAAGGCCACTTTCCTTTTCTGGAAGAATTTCAGGTACAGTTCGATGTCCTTAATGGCGTTTTTGGGATGGCGGAGGATGAGTTCGGTCATCAAACCCGGTTCATAAGACCGGTTCCAGAAGTTCACCTCGCGCATGAAGGCTTTGTTGAAGTGGTCTGTTTCCGGCACCTGGGGTTTGTAGCCCCTCTTGGACGCTTCCCGGGTGATGAGTTCCATGATGGCGGTGATATCCAACCCTTGGGGGCAGCGGGTGGTGCAGGTCAGGCATGACGCGCACAGCCAGGGGGTTTCGGATTCGAAGACGATGTCTTCCTGGCCCAGCTGCAGGGCGCGCATGATCTGGTTAGGCTGCCAATCGAAGAACTCCGCAACCGGGCAACCGCTGGTGCATTTCACACACTGGTAACAGAGATAGACGTTCTCTCCCAGCTCTTCTTTGATCATCTCGGCCAGACTGCTGTCCAGGGAGATGGTTTTTGGCTCTGAGGATTGGTCTTCTTTTTTCATAGGGACACCCTTTCCAATTACCTTATCAATAATCTATGCTGTCACCTCGGGGCGGGGGTATAAGCCTGCGCCTTCCACAATCGGTTTCACGGCTTCTTCCCATTCGATGGCCATGATGTGCACGCCGGCAACCCCCTCGATTTTTTGCAGTTCTTTGATGAGGTCAATACAAATCTGGATCCCCTCTTTCCGCCAGGCTTGGGAGCGGGCTTTTTTATCCTCTTTGGTCATCTCATCTTTTTTGATGTCCGCCCAGGGTTTTCCCGCTTCGTTCATGCGGTCGATGATTTTATCCGGGACCAGGATGCCGGGGACATTCTTCTTCATGTACCGGGCCATTCCGGGGCTTTTCAGGGGACCGACCCCAGCCAGGATATGGGTCTGTTCGTGAAGACCGAGTTCACGGACTTTCTCCATATATTCCTCAAAGGCTTCCACATCGTAAACCAGTTGGGTCTGGATGAAATCTGCCCCGGCGTTGACTTTCTTCCCCAGCCGGTAGGGGCGGAAGTCGATGGGGTCCGCAAAGGGAGCTGCCGCTGCACCGATGAAAAAACACGGTTTCTCGCCTTTGAATTCATCCCCGCACTGGAAAACGCCCTCGTCACGCATATCAGCGACCATTTTCACCATTTGAATGGAGTCAATATCAAAGACGTTTTTCGCGGTGGGGTGATTGCCGAAATCCTGGTGGTCTCCGGAAAGGCAGAGCAAGTTGCGCATCCCCAGGGCATAGGCGCCCAGGAGGTCGCTTTGGATGGCCAGACGGTTCCGGTCCCGGCAGGTCATTTGGATCACGGGTTCCAGGCCTTCATTGACCAGGATGGTTCCGGCGCCGATGCTGGACATGCGCACGATGGCGGTCTGATTGTCGGTGATATTGACCGCGTCCACGTAGGATCTCAGCAGATTCAACTTCTCCCGGATGACCTCCCCATCTGCGCTTTGAGGGGGACCAAGCTCTCCGGTAACCGCGAATTCACCATTGCGGAGGACGAGTTCTAGATTTGACCCTACCAGTGTCTCTTGTTGTACTTTCTTGTTCATGGTCTCTTTCCTCCTTAGCTTGCCGTTTCCTCTTCTGTTAGTCGCAGATCTTCGCGGATGATTCTCCTTGGACCGCCGTCCCGGGAAGTGCTCCAATTCTTAGGGGGTTGGATCTTCATCAGCATTTCAAGTTTTTCCAGTTTTTCCAGCCGGTCATAGATCAACTGCCAGGCGCAGTCCGTGTCGGGATCGATCTCGCAGTGCCCGTCTTCGGATCCCCCACAAGGCCCGTTGAGGAGGGATTTCGAGCAGCGGGCGATGGGGCAGACCCCGCCTGTCAGACCAAGCAGACAATCTCCACAGGCCGCACAGCGTTCGGACCATATGCCCTGTTCTTCCGGCAATCCCATGAAGGTGGTGTTCAACCCCGGAACCACCCATGTCTCGGGGAAGCGTTCCGCGATGGCTTGCACGCCCACCCCGCAGCCCAGGGAGAGCACAACATCGGCTTCTTTGATCTCATCGCCGATGGGGTCCAGGTACTCCCACTCGCACTGGCGCTGGACAGTGATGTCGGTCACATCCTGGGGATGGTCGTCCAGTTTGGAGGACATGCGCAGGGAGGAAGCCAAAATTTGCGCTTCTCTTTCTCCTCCCGCAAAGCACACGGTGACACATGTTCCGCAGCCCACGACAAGCACGTTCTGGGCGTCTCCTACCAGCTCTTTGATTTCCTCTAATGGTTTTTGTTCAGCGACGATCATCTCTACCTCCAAACGTATTAGGTCTTCGCTCGCCTCGCCTTACTCTTTCATGGGATTGGTCCCAATTTCCTCAATCAACTTCGTCATTTCTTCCGTTTTCTCCACAAATTCACCAGCCATGGCTGCGGACATGTTGAACATCTTCACCCGTTGGGGATCGATTCCGACTTCCTCCAACACGTCCTGGATGTGTTTTACCCTGCGTTTGGCGTGAGCATTACCTTCCAGGTAATGGCATTCCCCGGGCAGTCAACCTGCCACCATGATCGCATCTGCTCCATCTTCAATGGCATGCAGGGCCATCAAGACATCCAACTTCCCCGTGCAGGGGACTTCGACGACTTTCACCTCCGGCGGATATTGCATCCTCAACGCTCCCGCCAGGTCCGCAGCGGCATAGGCGCAAAATTCACAGCAGTAAGCTACTATTTGAACATTCTTCTCTTTCTCATCAGTGATCATCGCTGATCTCCCCATCTACATGCTTATCCGTTCAGACGGGAACGGGAACTTGGGGGGCACATAACGCTTTGACCTTGGCTCTCATTTGTTGATCGGTGTAATGCATTAGCTGGATGGCGTGGGCGGGACACTCCGCCGCACAAACCCCGCATCCCTGGCATACCGCGGGTTCGATGTGCGCAGCGCCCATGATCTCTCCCGCGCCAGCCTGGTCAGGCTGGATGGCGGGGACCTCAAAGGGGCAGATGCGCACGCAGGTCAGGCAGCCGGTGCATTTTTGTGGGTCAACGACCGCGATCCGGCCGCCGGCAGCGAGTGTCTCCTGGCTCAATACCCGTGCTGCCCGGGCAGCTGCTGCCTGGGCCTGGATCATGGCTTCATCCAGTAATTTGGGGTAATGAGCCATGCCGGCCATGAAGATGCCTTCCGTCGCGAAATCGACTGGGCGGAGTTTGACATGAGCCTCCATGAAGAACCCGTCCTCATCGATGGAGACTTTAAGCAGGGATGCCAGGCCAGCGGTGTCCGGATTGGGAACCATGGGCATGGATAAAACCAGCAAATTGGGATGGAATTGGACGTTCCGCCCCAGCCGGTAATCCAAAACGCGCACAGAGACCTGGGCCGATTCACGATCTTGGACAATGCCGTGCTGGTTGACCTGGACTTGCGGGGGATGTCCTTCGTCGTAGCGCAGGAAACCGACCCCTCGTTCCCGAGCTTCGGTATACAGCCCTTCCTTGAAGCCATAGGTGCGGATATCTTTATGGAGGATGGTGACTTCCGCCTCTGGGTTTTGCTTCTTGAGATATATGGCGTTCTTGATCGCTGTCGTGCAGCAAATCCGGCTGCAGTATTTCTCTGCCGGTCCAACGCATTGAATCATGACCACACGGTCGGGATCCCTCTCTCCGGGGAAGGGCTGCTGACCGGTGAGCATGGCTTCAAAGTCACCCTGCGTGATGATCTGCGGGCTTTCATGGTGGCTGTACTCCGGTCCCCTGTATTCCTCAGCCCCGGTTGCCAAAATGGTCACGCCGTGTTGGATGGTGTGCCTTTCCCCGGCGCTGTTTTCTAATTGGGTGGTGAAATTTCCCATAAATCCGCTGGCATCCACCATCCGGGAATGGAGGTGGATGTCAATCTTTTCCTGGGATCTCACCTTTTCAATGAGTTCCTGTAAGATCTCCTGGGGGTCACGCCCGTTGTGCCCGATCCATAAGGACCGAAGGTGTCCTCCCAGTTGCCCACCTTTTTCGACGAGGTGAACCGGGAAACCGCCTTCCGCTAAGGTGAGGGCTGCGGTCATCCCCGCCGGTCCTCCTCCCACCACAAGAGCAGCGTCATTGACAGGGACATCGACGGTCTTTTGGGCTTCCAGGAGCGCAGCGCGGTATACAGCCATCCGCACCAAATCTTTGGCTTTTTGTGTGGCTCGATCCCAGTCATGGGAGTGGACCCAGGAACAATGGTTGCGGATGTTGGCCATTTCGAATAGATAAGGGTTCAGGCCGGCAGCCCGGATGCTGTCCTGGAAGAGGGGCTGGTGGGTCAGCGGCGTGCAGCTGGCCACGACCACCCGATTTAAATTCTTCTCCTTCACAGTTTCCGTGATGTGTTTGATGTTGTCCTGAGAGCAGGCGTAAAGATTCGATTCGGCATGGACAACATGGGGAAGGGTTTGGGCGTATTCCGTGACCTGGGGGACATCTAAGAAGCCGGCGATGTTGGATCCGCAGTGGCATACAAAGACGCCAATCCGGGGTTCTTGTTCGCTGACGTCGATTTCCGGCGGGAACTCGGGGGTGGTGGTCAAGGAGAAGCGGGAGGTTCCCAGTTGTGCGCCCACGCTGCCCGCTGCGCCGGACGCTTCCATGACCGATTCCGGGATATCCTTTGGTTCCCGGAAAGGACCCACAGCGTAAATGCCCGATCGGCTGGTTTCTACGGGATTGAATTGGGGCGTATGGCAGAATCCGTATTTATCGAGTTCAATTCCCAGTTCACGCCCCAGGTCTTGGACGGATTCGGACATTTCCATGCCAACCGAGAGCACCACCAGATCAAATTCTTCTTCTAATATGTGGTTAGGGCGGTCTTCCTCGACGTAATGGAGGATCAAATTATGGCTTTCCGCGTCTTCGTTGAGGTCAGAAATCCGGCAGCGATGGTAATGGACGCCGTAATTCTCCTGGGCGCGCTTGAAATAGCGCCAGTAGCCTTTGGAAAAGGCGCGCATGTCCATCAGGAAGACGTGCACGTCCAGGTCGGGATGGTGTTCTTTGGCGATCACCGCTTCTTTGGTGGCGTACATGCAGCATACGGAAGAACAATAATCGTGTTCTTGGTCTCGGGAGCCGATGCACTGCAAAAAGGCGATGCGGTGCGGTTCCTGGCCATCGGAAGGGCGGTTGATTTCCCCCAATGTGGGACCCGAAGCGGACAGTAAGCGTTCAAATTGAAGGGAGGTGACCACATTGGGATAGCGCCCGAACCCGTATTCCTGGGATAGCTCGGGTTGGTAGGTCTGGTATCCGGGAGCGAGGATGATCCCGCCGACCCGAAGCATCTTTTCTTGGGAGACCATATCGTGGTCGATGGCGTCCACATCACAGGCGTAATCGCAAGCCAGGCATTCCGAGCAGATCCCGCACTGCAGGCAGCGCTGGGCTTCCGCGCGGGCCTGGTGCTCCGTCAATCCCAAGACGACTTCGCGGAATCCGGTTACCCGCTCTTCCATGGTCAGCAAAGCGGGCTCGTTTCGGGGTTGGAGTTCGATTTCCCCCTTATGTACCTGTTCTGTCAATTCCTCACGGGTGAATTTCGCGACGGGTTGTTCCGGTGTGTTGGGCGGTTCGAGCGGTTCACCCTGTAGATATCGGTGGATGGATTTGGCGACCTTATGGCCGAGGGCGATGGCGTCAACGATGTAGCTGGCGCCTGTTGTCCGTCCGCCCACCGCAAACAGTCCGGAGATGTCGCTGGCCAGGGTATCCTGATCCACTTCAAGGTCCGTGTAGGCAGGATCGAGAAAACTCAAATCGGAAAATTGGCCCACTGTGCCGATCACCGTATCCACGTCCAGGGTGTATTCAGTGCCCTCTTTGGTTTTGGGATGGGAGCGCCCATGTTCGTCCACGACCCTCCCTCCGGCCGTCTCCGCCAGCTCGACGCCCACTACCTTGCCGTTTTCCGTCACAATGCGGGTGGCGGTGGTGCGCTCGTGGATGTGAATGCCTTCCGCTTCAATGGCTTCCACTTCCCAGTGATAGGCGGGGAGCTCTCCTCGGGGGCGGTGTAAGACGAGGTGGACCGTTTCGCTCCCCAAACGGCGGGCGACCGCCGCAGCGTCTAGGGCGGTGATCCCGCCGCCGATCACCGCGACATGCTTTCCGATCTTAACGGAATCTCCCAGATTGATCTTGCGCAAGAACGTGGCTGCCGGGATCACCCCTTCCGCGTCCTCCCCTTCCAGTCCCAGGGAGTGGTCCTCGGTGGAAATGCCTGTCGCCAGGCATACGGCATCATAATCCTCCAGCAGTTCGATCGGATCCTCGATGGGGGAATTGGTCTTTAAGACCACGCCCAGGGCCAGAATGTCGTCGATATCCTGCTGCAGGACGCCTTTGGGCAGGCGGTGGGCGGGGATGCCGACCCGCATCATGCCGCCGGCCACGGGCAGCGCTTCATGGACGGTGACCCCGTACCCCATCTTGACCAGGTCGTGCGCCGCCGTCAATCCGGCGGGTCCCGCCCCTACAACCGCCACCCATTCCGGTCGGGTGCGCGGAGCGGGTTCCACTTTCTCGCGCCCGTACGCCAAAGCGTAGTCGACGACAAAGCGTTTCAAGGCCATGATGTTCACGGGATCGTCAACCTGGTTGAGGGAGCATTTGTTCTCGCAGGGGTGGTGACAGGTGCGGCCGCACACGCTGGGGAAAGGGTTGTCTTCCTTGACGACGCGGAGGGCTTCGCGGTATCGCCCTTGGGCGATGAGGGCGATGTACCCCTGGGCCCGCTGCCCCGCGGGACAGGCGTCCCGGCAGGGAGCGATGCCCGTTTTTTCAATGGCGTAGGCATTGGGAACCGCTTGCGGGTAAAGCTTGTAAGCGGCCCGTTTCGTGTTCAACCCTTCGTTGTATTGGTTGGAGATGATCACAGGGCAGACTTCAGCGCACTCGTTGCAGGCCACGCATAGATCAGGGTCGATGTAGCGGGGTTTTTGGAGGAGGCGGACCGTGAAATCCCCTGCCTGTCCGCTGATCTCCTGGACTTCCGTGTTGGTCAGGATTTCAATATTGTGGTGGCGCCCTGTATCCACCAGTTTGGGGGAAATGATGCACATGGCGCAGTCATTGGTGGGGAAAGTCTTGTCCAGCTGCGCCATCCGGCCGCCAATGGCGGATTTCTTCTCTGCCAGATAAACCTTGAATCCCTGCTCCGCGAGGTCCAGAGAAGCCTGCATGCCAGCGATGCCCCCTCCCACTACCAGCACTGCCCCGACAGGCTTGGCACTGGAGGGGGGATTCTGCCCTGCGGAGAAGTGCTTATTCGGGGTGGTTGGTGCAATTGAACTGCTGGTCATCTCAAACGTCCTCGGAGTTCCCTCCGGGTCAAAACGGCTTACTCGTTAAATCTCTCCATCCATTCCTTTCTTTGCATATCCGGCGTTTTCAAATCGGTGGGGATGTGGACGGTGAAACGCGTCCCTTTGATCTCCCCCTCCTCGCCGTGGATGTTGCTGACCTCGATGCTGCCGTGATGGGCTTCCACGATCTTGTGGGCGATGGAGAGTCCTAATCCCGTACCCGGGGAATCTTTCACGTTGCTGGCCCGGTAGAAATCCTTGAAGATGTGGGGTAGGTCTTCAGGAGGGATGCCAGGCCCTTGATCCTCCACCTGGAAAGCGATTTCATCGTCTTCATACCAGGCCCGGAAGATCACCGTTGAATCTTCTGGAGAAAACTTAATCGCGTTGTGGAGCAGGTTGGTGAACACCTGCCGCATGCGGCGTCGGGCGCCCACGATGGGTTTAAAATCGGAAGGGGGCTTGATCTTAATTTCAATGTTCTTCTCCGTGGCGGCCAGGAGGGCGTCATCGATGGATTCCCGGCCCACTTCGCCGGGATCGAACCATTCAAAGTCGGCCTGGATTTGTTCCGGCCGCATGCGGGCTAAATCCACGACATCGCTGATCAGCGCGGAGAGGTCCGTGACCCGCAGGATGCAGCGCTTGATCATCCGTTCCTGTTTTTCGTTCAGATCTCCCGCAAAACCGCCCAGGATGGTGCGCAGGTAATTTTCGATGGCAGCCAGCGGGGAGCGCAGCTCATGGGAGACGATGGACAGGAAATAGGTCAGGGTATGGGTGGCGTTCTGGTAGCGTCCCCGGACCAGGTTGGTCAATGCGCTCATCACCCGATATCCGGCTTCAGGGTGATTGGCTAAGTAATCGCGCAGTTTCTGGCCTTCGATGCTCAACACGCGGGTGGGCTCCACGGTGTATACAGAAGCGGAGTGAGTATGGGGGGAGGCAAGGGCTGAAAAACCAACGACCTGGTCAGGGCCGACATAGGCAAGGGTGGCGTTGCGGGGCGTGGAATGCCTACCCATCTGAATTTTCTTCTCGATGGTCAGCTTGCCGCGTTCCACGACCAGCAGTTCCGTCGCGGGTTCCCCTTCCGTGAACACGACGCGGTCGTCCTGATAGGTTTCCTCCTGGCACAGCTCAGCGATGGCGTACAGATCCGCATCAGAAAGGGTTTTGAAGATTTCTGACCTGCTGAGACGGTCCGCTATGACAGAGAGGGTTTCATCTATTTCTTTTTCCATTCTAAAAGGTTCTCAATATTCTGGAGCAGCTCCATGGGCTTGGCCGGTTTTTCAATGTATTTCTGCACGTCCATGGAGACGCCGGTTTCCAGTTCGTAGCGCCTGCGGCTGGCATCTTCGATGACTGTGGTCAGGATCATGATCGGCATGTCGGAGAAGTGGGGGTCATTGCGCACCTCCCGGATGACGCCCCAACCATCCATGCGCGGCATGAGCAGGTCCAGGATCAATAAATCAGGCTTTTCTTCTCGGATGATTTCCATACATTTGATGCCGTCCCGGGCTGTTTTTAGCCGGTAGTCTTGAGTTTCCAGGATAGAGAGGATCCCCTCAAGAATATCCGGATCATCATCTACGATAACGATATAAGGGTTCTCGTTCATATGCCGCTCCTCTGGCGAATTTCCACTTTTTTTAAGATAACGTTACTCTTCTTTTACCTCCTTATATTTGCCATTCTCTTTCAATGGATTGGGCCCCAATCTCCTGATCTCCTCGGTCATTTCCGCAGCCGACCAGGCGAATTGACCGCCCATCGCAGCGGAGACGTTGATCATCTGGATCCGCTGGCTCTCCAAACCGATTTCCTCAACGATTTTCCGGATGTATTCAACCCGCCTTCTGGCCTGTAGATTACCTTCCAGGTAATGACAGTCACCGGGCAGTCAACCTGCCACCATGACCCCGTCCGCACCGTCTTCAAGAGCGCGAAGGATGTAGAGGGGGTCTACCTTAGCGGAGCAGGGCATTTTGATGATCTTGATCGATGTCGGGTAGTCCAGACGCATCGATCCAGCCAGGTCTGCGGCTGCGTAGGCGCAGTAATGGCAGCAGAAAGCGACAATTTCGGGTTGGAAGTTTGCGTTTTCGCTCATGATCCTCTTTTAAATGATCTCGATCTCTCCTAAAAAGGCGTCGATCTTCTGGTTGGTTTGTTCGTCAGTGTAGTGTTTTAGCTGGATGGCTTTCGCCGGGCACTCCGAAGCGCATGACCCACACCCGTGGCAGACGGCTTCTTCGATGAAGGCAGCGCCGACGATCTCGCCCACCCCGTTGTATTCACTGGAGATGACGGGGACATCGTAGGGACAGATCCGCACGCAGGTCAGGCATCCCACACATTTTGTTTGGTCCACAACCGCCACCCGGGTGTTGGTGAGCATATTTTCTTGGGAGAGGACCAGCGCAGCCCTGGACGCAGCCGCCTCCGCCTGGGCGATGCTCTCGTCTAATAACTTGGGGTAATGGGCCAGGCCGGCCATGAAGATCCCGTCCGTCGCGAAATCCACCGGTCTCAGCTTCACATGGGCTTCCATGAAGAATCCATTCATGTCAATGGAGAGTTTCAATGTGCTGGCGATGTCTTTAAAGCCTGGAGAAGGCACCACAGGGGATGAGAGGACGAGGATGTCAGGCGAGAGTTCGAGGTCTTTGTTCAGGAGAGGGTCCCGAGTACGCACGGAAATGGAAGGGGATTCCACCCCTGATCCGTTCCCGTTCGACCCGTTCAGGATCACCTCTGGCTTGTGGTCGAATTCAAAGTGGATGAAGAGGACTCCTGCCTCGCGTGCCTTTGTGTAAAGCTTTTCCTTGAACCCGTAGGTGCGGATGTCTCGATTCAGGATCGTGATCTCAGCGTTGGGATGGATTTCCTTTAATTTTAACGCGTTTTTGATCGCGGTCGTACAGCAAATTCGGCTGCAGTACTTTTCTGCCGGGCCCACACACTGGATCATGGTCACCCGGTCCGGGAGGGTTTTCTCTCCCCCTGAGGGGTCATCATTCTGGTTCTGATAGGACTCCATGTCCGAGAGGAGCTCTTCGAATTCCAGCTGGGTCAGGATGCGAGGGTTTTTACCGTAGCCATATTCATCTCCGTGATACTCTGCACCTCCTGTAGCGAGGATGATTACCCCGTGGTCCACCCAGAATTTCTCACCGTCTTTGCGCAATTGGGAGGAGAAATTCCCTTTGAATCCCTCCGTTTCCAGGACTTCGGTGTTGAGATGGGTGGTAATTAAGGGATGGGACCTGGTTTTGGAGACGATTTTCTTTAAAAACCGTTGGGGGTCGACATCCGTCTCGTTGGTGGAAGCCAGGTAATGCAGATGGCGTAAATTCCCTCCTAGGGTGTCTTCCCGTTCGACGAGATGGACGGGGAAGCCTTGATCTGCGAGGTTAAGGGCGGCGGTCATCCCTGACGCTCCCCCGCCAATGATCAGGGCAGCGTTATTCACCGGGACTTCAGAGATCTTGAGGGGGTTGAGTCTGGTGGCGCGGGCTACGGCCATGCGGACCAGCGTTTTCGCTTTTTGAGTCGCTCCCTCCCAATCGTCACTGTGAACCCAGGAGCACTGGTTGCGGATGTTGGCCATCTCGAACAGCTGGGGGTTCAACCCGGCCTGGCGGATGGCGTCCTGGAACAGCGGTTCGTGAGTGATGGGACTACAGGAAGCGACAACCACCCGGTTCAGATCCTGTTCTTTGACCGTCTCGATGATGTGGGCGATTGTGTCCTGCGCGCAGGTATAGAGGTTGTCTTCTGCATGGGCGACGTAGGACAGGGACTGGGCGTACTCCGCCACGCTCGGCACATCCAGATAGCCGCCGATATTGCTGCCGCAGTGACAGACGAAAACGCCCAGCTTGGGCTCCTCCCTGCTGACATCCCGTTCCGGCGGATATTCCTGCTGCACGGTCAGGGTGTGACGGCCAGGAGAGATCAGCCGGGACGCCTTGGCTGCGGCTCCGCTGGCTTCAATCACCGATTCGGGGATGTCCTTCGGCTCTCGGAAAGGGCCGACCGCAAATATCCCGGGTTGCGATGTTTGCAGGGGATCAAACAGCGTGGTGTGGCAAAATCCGTATTCATCGAGCTCCACCCCCAATTGGCGGCCGATATCTTTCACGGAATCCGAGATCTCCATGCCCACCGAGAGGACAGCAAGGTCGAATTCCTCCTCCATGATCCGGTTGTTGTTTTGATAGGGATCTGAATAGCGGACGATGATGTTTTGGTTCAGCGGGTTCTGTTTCAATTCGCTGATCCGGCAGCGGGTGTATTCCACGCCGTACTTTTCTTTCGCCCGCTGGTAGTATTCCTCATACCCTTTACTGAACGCCCGGCTGTCGATAAAGAACACCTTGCAGTCCACATCCTGCCGGCTCTGATCGGACGTCGTTTCCGTCCTGGCGTGTTCCACGGTCATGATCGCTTCTTTCGCCGTGTACATACAGCATACGGCGGAGCAGTAGTCATGATTTTGATCCCGGCTTCCCACGCACTGCAGGAAGGCGATCCGGTGGGGTGTTTCTTGATCCGAAGGCCGGCGGATGTGCCCCTGGGTGGGACCGCTTGCTGAAAGTAGGCGTTCGTATTGGATGGAGGTGATCACGTTTGGGAAGCGCCCGAATCCGTATTCCTCGGAAAGTTCAGCATGGTAGGTTTGATATCCGGGGGCGAGGATGACCGCGCCGATATCGAGGGTTCTTTCTTGGGCGACCATATCATGATCGATGGCGTCTTTCCCGCATTCGAAGACGCAGGACATGCATTCCGAACAGATGCCGCAGGCCAAGCAGCGTGCAGCTTCTTCCCGGGCGCTCTCCTCACCATACCCGCGCTCGATTTCCGCGAAATTGGTGATCCTGTCCTGGACCGGTAATTCGGGCATGGGAACGCGGGGTCGGGATTTGATTTCCCCTCGGGCTAATCGCTCTTCAATTTCCTGGTCGGAGAGGTCCACCACCGGCAAGTTAGGTTCGGGAGGGGGTTCTAAGGGCTCTCCTTGCAGGTAGCGGATGATGGATTGGGCGACGGTATGCCCGCTGGCCACAGCTTCAATCACGAAAGCGGTCCCGGAAACGCTGTCTCCGGCAGCGAACACGCCCTCGCGGGTGGCTGCTAAGGTGTTGGGGTTGATGGCGATGGTCTGTTGGTCGGTGATCCCCACACCGGCGTCATCAGGGATGAACGCCAAACCCGCCCGCTGGCCGACGGAGAAGATGACTGTGTCACAGGGGATGGTGTGCCGGGAGTTTTCCCGCTTTTGGACATGAAGTCCCCCGCTGTCGTCGAAATGGAAACTTTCCACTTCCGCGCATTCCACACCCCGGACATGCCCATCGTCGTTCCCGAGAATGCGCTCGAAGGATTGGCTGGTGTGAAGGTGAACGCCTTCCTCTACCGCACCTTCGATTTCCCACTCATGAGCCGGCATCTCCTGGCGGCTTTCCAGGCAGGCTAAATGGACTTCTTTTCCCAAGCGGACTGCGGTCCGGGCGCAGTCGATGGCGACATTGCCGCCCCCCAGAACGAGGACCCGATCCCCCAGCGGCGGGACATCTGCTGTTTTGCCGTCTTCGTATTTCCCTAAGCGCACATCTCTCAAGAAACGGGTGTTGATTAACACCCCGTCCAGGTTTGCCCCGGGGATGGGGAGTTTCACCCCTTCGTGAGCGCCGACGGCGATCAAGACCGCGCTGAACCCCTCTTCGAAAAGGCGATCCAGGTCATCCACACGGTGGTTCAACTCCAAATCCACACCCAGGTCGATGATGTCCTGGACTTCTCGCTCGATGATCTCCGTGGGCAGGCGATATTCGGGGACTCCCAGACGGAGCATCCCTCCGGCGACGGGCATGGCTTCAAAGACCGTCACCGGGTAGCCGGCGTGAATGATATCTTGGGCTGCGGTCAAACCACAGGGGCCGGCGCCTATGATAGCCACCTCTTCGTCGGGGTGGGTGATCTCTGCCGGTTTGATTGCCTCGCGGGGGTTTTCATAGACCTTGTCGGTCACGAACCGTTTCAGGGCCCGGATGTTGATGGGCTCGTCCACCTTACCGCGGTTGCAGGCCGTTTCGCAGCGGTGGTTGCAGATTCGGCCGCAGATCCCGGGGAAGGGATTGTCCATTTTGATCACCCGCAGGGCATCCTCCCATCTCCCTTCGCGGATGAGGGCGATGTACCCCTGGGCGCGCTGCCCGGCGGGGCAGGCGTCGCGGCAGGGCGCGATCCCCGCTTTTTGAATGGCAAATGCGTTCGGGACCGCCTGGGGATATTGTTTGAAAACTGCATGCCTATCGACCAGGTTCTCGTTGAATAGGTCCGGGATCAGAACGGGGCAGACCTCTATACAGTCGCCGCAGGAGACGCATTTCTCAACATCGACATAGCGGGGTTTTTGATGGATCCGGGCTGTGAAATTGCCAGCCTCCCCCGCGATGTCCATGACCTCTGATGTGGTCAGGATTTCGATATTTGGGTGCCGCCCCACTTCTACCAGTTTGGGAGAAATGGTGCACATGGAGCAGTCGTTGGTAGGGAAGGTTTTATCCAGCTGTGCCATCTTTCCCCCTATGGCGGATTCCTTTTCAACCAGGTAAACTTTATATCCTTGGTCAGCTAGATCCAGGGAGGCCTGCATGCCGGCAATGCCTCCCCCTACGACTAATACAGCGCCAATCGTCTCTCTTGCTGAAGCTTCCAGAGGGGCACTGAGGGCCATGTGTATCGCTCCTTAACACTGTGCTGAGAACATTCTGGGTATCCACTGTTAAATAACAGCACTGCCCTCCTGCCTGGCAGGGTCAAGACAGTCACGGGGGTAGCAGTGGGTGAACCTCAGCCAGTTTAAAGCTAATACAACCCGATAAACATATACGAATAGCCGCCCATAAGCTGCGCCAGGGCGGCAGTGTTGGAGGATTATTGCCTCTCTGAACTCTGCGTGTGTGCTGGTTCAGTTTTTTCCACTCTTTAAGAAGCGCGGATGATATTTGAATAGCGTTGTAATTTGATTTTAACAAGGTGATTTGGTGGTGTCAATCAAAATGAGGGGACACATGACACCTTAACTATGTGACAAAGTTAACCTGACCTTCCATTTGCTTGGCAAGGAGGGAACAAGGGGGCTTTAATGGGGGATGGCAGTACGTGCAGCTGCTTCGTAGCATGTGGTTTCGCGAGTGCTGGTTTCCGAATGGTTTCCCCCCTTTTTCGACATCCTTTACCCTCTCTTTTCTCGTTTGAACACCTGGGTCACCGATCAGGTCTTTCCGAATGCGTTTATCATCTGGCGTCAGGATTAGAAAAATTCATGGAGGTATGGGACTTGGACCGGGAACATTTTTCAGCGTTCTCATCATCTTGGGGGAGGGATCCCCCCACCCACGGTACGGGAAGTCCTCAACCGCATGGGTGCCATAGAGCAGGGATGACCTCACGCACGACTACAGACTACGCTTCCCAGCCCGTTTTGTCCTCCGCACATAGGCTTCCAGGCTTTGATAATCTTCCGGCAAGTCCATATCCATCCCAAAGCTGGGGTCCGGGATGATGATCGCCTTCAAACGAAATTGGAAAGCCTTGGACAGCGCCGCTTCCGCTTCTTCCAGAGTCAGAGTGCGGAGGAGGTATTTGATGATTATGGGCCATAAACCAGGCTTGCGGGCGATGTATCTCAAGATGGGTCCCAGAGAAATGTTTTCTTTTTGGCGGTTAAACTGCCTGCGAATGTTGCTGATATCTCGGATCTCTTTTTGGGCGCCTTTGATCACTCTCCCGCTGAGGGCGAAGAGTTCGCCCGGAAAGATCTGATGGTCACGGAAGCGGGCCACCACGCGGTTCCTGGCCCCGAATACACTCAGGGCTGCTTGTTCAGGTACCGCTGTCACCACACCGTCATATACCCCATCCAACTTCTCTAAAGCTTCAAAGAAGAGGTTGATCGATTTCGTTTCCAACCCAGGCGTATCGGAGGTGGTGACGATGATCGTGGTTGTGTCCTCGTCCTGTTCGGTGAGGTAATCGAGGCCGGCGACCAGTTTCTCATCGATTCTCGAAGTCGGGTCAACGGGGATGTAGTGGACGGGTTTCTCGAACCGGATGTCCTCTTCCGTCAAGCCCAAAAGATAGAGATCCTTTACATACGGTGAGGCTTGAAAGGCTTCGATTTGCCAATCGATGACCCGTTTTCCTAAAAAAGGAAGCAGCGCTTTCGATTTGTATTTGCGCTCCGGATCGAGTTCGTTCAGCAATTTGCGACGCTTTCTATCGCTGCCGCAGAGGACGAGGACGGGATATTGTTTGGATGTCATATCGGATTCCCTTGATTCAGGTATACGGTTTATCTCCCTAAGTATAATTCAAAAATCCTTTGATGAGGGTGTGGAGCTTTGAGATGGGAATGAGGGAAGGGAAAAAGAAATCGCTTAGATTGAGAGGGATGGGAATCTTCAGGGATAAGAATGCAGTGTTCAGCAGATGCGGGGGAGCATTTCCCCTGCCAAAACATCGACGACGCGCGTGGCCCCCAGCGGGGTTTCCATCAGCAGCCTGCCTGGAGGGCTGTCTTGAATTACGCCGATGATCACCGCATCCTCCCCATAACGTGTTTTTCGCATAGCCGTAAGGATCTTCTCCGCGTCCGCCCTCTCGACAACCGCAAGCAGTTTGCCTTCGTTGGCGATGTATAGCGGGTCAAATCCCAACATTTCGCAAGCTGCCTGGACGGGCGGCTTGATGGGCAGAGAATCCTCCTTGATTAAAATGCCCACATTCGATCCCTGAGCAATCTCGTTGAGCGCGGTGGCCACGCCGCCGCGGGTGGGGTCTCGAAGGACATGGATGCCCTGGCTGGCATCCAGCATGGCAGCCGTGAGATGGTTGAGGGGGGCGATGTCGCTTTCCAACTGGGTCGCAAACCCCAGTTCGCCGCGCGCTTCCAGCACAGCAATGCCGTGGTCCCCCATCGTCCCGGAGAGGATGACCACATCCCCGGGCTGGGCTTGGTCGACCCCAATGACCCTATCAGGGCGGGGGATGCCCACCCCGGTGGTGGAGATGTACAGTCCATCCGCTTCGCCGTGAGCGACGACTTTCGTGTCGCCAGCTACAACTTGCACACCGGCTTCCTCCGCTGCAGCTTGCATGGAATCCACCACTTTCTCAAGGGTGGAGATCTCCAAACCTTCCTCGAGGATGAAGCTGGCGGTGATGTACTTGGGATCGGCGCCTACCATGGCGACGTCGTTGACCGTGCCGCACACGGCCAATTTCCCGATATCCCCACCCCGGAAGAAGAGGGGGGAGACGACGTGGGCGTCTGTGCTGATGGCGAGGGTCACAGCTGAATTGGGTTGGACCACGCCCGCGTCATTTTCCGCTTCTAAAACAGGGTTGGAAATGGGAGGCCGGAAGACGCTCCGGATCAGGTCGGTCATCATCTTCCCGCCGCTCCCGTGTCCCATGACGATCCGTTCCGTTTCGATGTGGGGGAGGGGGCAGACCGGCCCTTGCAGGGAGGGAAATTCTTCGCTCATGAGGTTTCGATTCCTTCGCTGGTGAGGTGGCTGCGGTAGTGGTAGTACGCTGCGCAGGCCCCTTCGTCGGAGACCATGGTCGCGCCCAGGGGGTGTTGGGGCGTGCATTCTTCGCCAAAGGCAGGGCATTCGTGGGGTTTCTTCAAACCCTGGAGGATTTTTCCTGAAATGCACACCGGAGACTCCTCGGGCTGGATGGATTCCACCTCAAAGCGTTTCTGGGCATCAAAGTCCTGAAAAGCTGGGCGCAAGCACCATCCGCTGCCGGGGATGACGCCGATGCCGCGCCATTTTCGATCGCATTCCTGAAAGACCTGGCCGATCACCTTTTGCGCGGCCTGGTTGCCCTGCTGGGTCACCGCCCGCGGGTAAGCGTTTTTGACCACATATTCCCCTTTTTCCAGGGATTCTACGCAGGTGAGGATCCCTTGGGCGATGTCCAGGGGTTCGAAACCCGTCACTGCCATGGGGACTTGGAATTCCTCTGCGATGGGCTCATACTCCCAATACCCCATAACGGCGTTGACGTGCCCGGCGGAGAGGAAACCCTGGACCCGGTTTTCTGGGGTGCTGAGGATGGCGCGGATGGCGGGAGGAACGCGGACATGGGAGACGAGGATGCTGTAGTTATCCAGGCCAAGCTTTTGAGCTTGAAGCACGCTCATCACGTTGGCCGGAGCGGTCGTTTCAAAACCGATGGCGAAGAAAACGACTTCCTGGTCGGGGTTATCTTGGGCGATCTTCATGGCGTCCAAAGGGGAGTACACGACGCGCACATCCCCTCCTCGAGCCCGGATGGAAAACAAATCTCCGTTCGACCCGGGGACGCGGAGCATATCGCCGTAGGAGGTGAAAATGACCCCGGGTTGGGAGGCGATGGCCATGGCTTTGTCGATCAATTCCAGAGGCGTGACGCACACCGGGCAGCCCGGTCCGTGCACCAATTCGATCTCCTCCGGCAAGAGCTGATCCAGGCCGTGTTTGACGATGGCGTGGGTTTGCCCGCCGCAGATTTCCATCAGCGTCCAGGGCTGGGAAATCGTCTTCTTAATTTTCTTGAGGGTTTTTTTGACGAGATCTGCGTCTCGGTATTCCGTGATAAATTTCATGGTTTCGTCTTGCGCGGAGGTCGGTTGTCTACCTCTTGAGACCTTTCTCCGGCTTCCACAATTTCTCGCAAGAGGTCAATGGACTCCTGAGCTTCTTCCTCACTCAGTTTGCTGATCGCGAAGCCGACGTGGACGACGACATAATCCCCTACATCAGCTTCCGGAACGTGTTCCAAACAAGCTTCACGGGTCACACCGCTAAAGTCCACTTTTGCCATTCTCAAACCTTGTGCTTGGTAGATGTCAGTGATCTTGCCTGGGACGCCTAAGCACATCGTTAGTTTCTCCTTTCGTCATTAAAAATCGTTGCGCGACCACCGCCTGCCCCAAAGCCAACCCCCCATCATTGGGAGGGACGCGGTGATGGGTATAGATCGTGAAACCCTCGTCTTGCAGAAGAGGGATGGTTTTCTGGAGGAGGGTGACATTTTGCCACACACCGCCGCTCAAAGCTACTTGATCGAGATCATAGTCCTCCCGAAGGCGGTTGCATACCTGGCGGACCATTTCCGCTAAGCCGTTGTGAAAACGGGCGGATATCGTTTCTGGGGGTTTGTGATTGGCGATATCCGCCAGGACAGCGCGGATCACGGGCCCAGGATGGATCACCCCGTCTGAGATTTCAAAAGCATAACCCGACTTTTCTTCGGGGTCAACCAGGGCTTCCAATTCAATGGCTGCTTGGGCTTCGTAATCGGCTTTTTGACACACGCCAACCAGCGCGGAAACGGTGTCGAACAAACGGCCCAGGGAAGATGTCAGGGGAGTGTTGGTCCCTGATTCGAGCTGGTTGCGCAGGATTCGCAGGATGTCGTACCCCGACGCGTTTTGTCCCCTGCCGTATTGCACCGGAGCCAGGGAGGGTTTCCAGTCGATCTCTAGTTGGTGCAGCCAGGCCAGCGCTAAACGCCAGGGTTCTTTGATGGCTTTGTCGCCTCCGGGTAAAGGTACGTAAGCCAGGTGATAGGCCCGGTGGTATCCGTCATAATTGGCAGTCAACACCTCTCCGCCCCAAATGTGACCGTCGTTCCCGTACCCGGTGCCGTCGAAGGATAACCCGATCACGGGTTCTTCGCCCGGATATCGATTATCTGCCAGACAGGATGCGATGTGGGCGAAATGGTGCTGGACGCCGACGGCGGGGATGCCTTCCTCTTCTGCGCGTTGGAGCGCGTAACGGGTTGCCAAATAGTTGGGATGCAGGTCGTAGGCCAGGGCCTCGGTTTCTATTCGGAAGAGGTCTTCAAAATGATCCACGGAGTCCTGGTAGGCTTCCAACGTCTGGTAATTTTCCAGATCTCCAATGTGCTGGCTGAGGAAGGCCTGATCCCCTTTGGTGAAGCAGAAGGTATTTTTCAATTCCGGACCGGCTGCCAGGATAGAAGGCCCTTTCTCCGGCAATGGGATGGGAAAGGGGGCATAGCCCCGGGAGCGGCGGATGGGGTAGATTTCACCTTCCACGACCTGGGTGACGGAATCGTCGCAGTGCATATGAATGTCCCGGTCGTGGAGCAGAAAGCCATCCGCGATATCCCCAAGCTGCTCCAGGGCTTCTGGGTTGGCGGTGATGATCGGTTGGCCGCGCCGGTTTCCGCTGGTCATCACCAGCGCGGAATAAGCTGCATCCGGGTATTGGTCCTCTTTGGCGAAAAGCAGATAGTGCAAGGGGGTGTAGGGAAGCATGACCCCGACTTTGTGCTGCCCGGGCGCGACAGCCTGGGAAAGGCCGCTGTCTTTCTTTTCTTGGAGAAGGACGATGGGGCGCTGCGGTGAAGCGAGCAGTCCCCGTTCCCGGTCGTTGAGGATGCAGTAGCGGGAGATGGTCTCCAAATCGGGCATCATCAAAGCCAGCGGTTTGGATGGGCGGCTTTTTCTGTCCCGGAGCTGCTGAACCGTACGGTGGCTCTGGGCGTCACAGGCCAGGTGGAAGCCGCCCAAGCCTTTGACGGCGATGATCTTCCCTTCCGCGAGCAGTTTCTGGGTTTCACGGATGGCCCTATCGTCGGCCAAGGGAGCCTCATCCGCTTCCAGGTGGGAGGGAGCCGTTCCCCTGTCCAACCACACCCTCGGACCGCATTCAGGACAGGCGACCGGCTGGGCATGGAACCGTCTGTCAAGGGGGTCTTCATATTCCGCGGCGCAGGTGGGGCACATTTCGAAGGGCGCCATGGTGGTTTTCGGACGGTCATAGGGGATGTCTTTAATGATTGTGAAGCGGGGACCGCAGTTGGTGCAGTTGATGAAGGGGTAGCGGTAACGGTGGTCTGTGGGTGTGAACAGTTCTCTCAGGCAGTCATCGCAAATGCTGACATCGGGGGAAATGGGCTGGTATCCCTGTGAAGAAGCCCGGGAAGGGATGATTTTAAATGCAGTGAAGTTGTCCGCCGGTTTCCACTCCGTGTGGATGGCGTCAATTTTCGCCAAAGGGGGGGCTTCTTCAGATAGGGCCTCCAGGAAGGAATTTAAATGCTGTGACTTTCCATCGATTTCGATTTCCACCCCTGCGGAGGTGTTCCTGACCCATCCAGTGAGCCCAAAGCGGGCCGCTAAACCATACACGAAGGGCCGGAAACCGACCCCCTGCACGATCCCTTCGATATGTATGGAAAGCCCTTGTTCTTCCGTCATAAACTTAACCGGTGTCTTTGATCTCTTGCTTCAACCAATCCAACCAAACCTCAACCCCTTCGCCAGTCTTACAAGACAGCGGAAAGGAAATCAAACCGGGGCTGAGGATTTCCACCCCTTTTTTGAAGTAATCCATGTCGAAGTCGATATAGGGGAGCAAATCGATTTTATTGATCACCAAGGCGTCGACATCCTGGTACATTTTGGGATATTTGTACGGTTTGTCATCCCCTTCCGGAATGGAAGCGATGAGGACGTTCTTGTCCGTGCCCAACTTGAAGGACGCGGGGCAGATCAGGTTGCCTACGTTCTCTACCAAAAGCAGATCAAAATCATCCAGGGGTAGTTTAGCCAGGGCGTTCTGAAGCATGTTGGCGTCGATGTGGCAGGTTCCCCCGGTGTTGATCTGCACGGCGGTAGCGCCTGCTTTTGCAGCCCGATCCGCGTCAATGCTGGATGCCACATCCCCGTCAATCACGGCGACCTGATACACATCGCCCAGGGCATGCAGCGTGCGTTCGATGAGGGAGGTTTTTCCCGCCCCCGGTGAGGCCATAAAATTCAGACTGAACGTACCTGCCTGTCTCAACTGCCTGCTGTTCTTTTGGGCAATTTGATCATTCGATTGATGGATATTTTCGACAACGGTCACTTTTTCAGCCATAACGATCTCTTATCTCTCTATGTTGATGCTCTGTAATTGAAACTCTTTCCCCTGAATGATGTGAACGTCACTGCTTTCACATTGGGGACAGAAGGTCAATTCCCCATTCTGAAGGGTATATTCATGCCCGCATTCTTGGCAGCGAAGTTTGGCGGGGATGCGTTCAAAATGGAGCCTGGCTCCTTCACAGATGGTGCCGTCCGCGATGATGTCCCAATAAAACTGGACGGAGTCGTCCACAACAGAGGACAAATCCCCGATTACCAAATAGAGATCGGTTACCTTTGACGCCTCGTTCTTCTCTCCGTGACGGATGGCGATGTCTGCTATCTGTTTGGTAATCGCGAGTTCATGCATAAATCACTCAAGCAGTACTCGTTTTCTGTAGCTTGAACTGGTTTTGACCTCCTGGGTAGCGATGATGAATAGTAAGGTGATGATCACAGCGGAGGACAGGCACCATGAACAACTGGCTCCGATGACGAAGGGTTCTAAAAAGGTCAGGTAAATGGAGAACAGGGTGCCGACGAAAGTAAAGACCCACAAAGCGAACTTGGTGATATCGTCCCAGGATGAAGGCCCGAAGTTAATCACTGCCCAAGCGGTAATGATGGCGAGGTATCCTAAAACGCCAGTCACGCCTACCGGGAAAATGCCGAACAAACGGGCATAGGGGCTTTGCTGTACGGTATTGCAGTGTCCGACGGGGCCGCAGACAGCTTCCGTTTGAGTGATTTCCACATAAGAGAGGTAGGAAGCGACGGCGATCCCGATGGCGGATAATACCGGAATCAACCACGAATAATCTGGGGGATTATTCAAAACCTCCGGGTTATCGAAGGTGACAATGACGAAAAAAACAGTGGCGATCATGCCCAACAGGACTCCGGTGGATATGACATTCCCGGGCATATCGGATCTGAATTTGTCCATCACAGTGACCTTCTTTTTGCCGTCTGTGATCTGTTCCGATGTACCCTCTTCCGTTTCCTGTGCCTTCCGGTTTGCCTCCTCCATTGCCTCTTCCAGCCCCGGAAAATATGGCCAATCGATCCCTCCGGACGCGAGGCCTTCTTCGACGATGGGGGGGAGCTGTTGCGGGATTTCTTCGGATCCCACCAAGACACGATCATCAACGATCAAGGTGGGAACGCCTAGCCTTTCCTCGGGGATGTTGAACGTTTCAACCGCAGCGTCATATAACCGGGACCCCTCTTCGGTTCCGGTGTCGATGCCGAAAATCTGGAGTTGGCGTCCATATTCTTTATCCAGGGAAGGCAGGACTTCAGTGATAACCTTCAGGCAGTGGGGGCAGTTCGTGGAGTAAAACAGAACAGCCCGGACCACCGATTCTTGTGCATGCGCGGGGTGGATGGCCGTGTTAAGAACCAGCAGTAATAGGAGGGTTATCAATATACTTTTCAGCGGTGCCTTCATGAAACCTCCCAAGGGAATTTTTTCCATTTTTCCGGGTATGGAAATTATAGTCCTTTTGATCCAAGACGTATATGGAAGAATGTGATATTTTGCACAAGTTAACCCTTTTCTAATCCTTTTTTAATGCGCTGGAGGTCTTTTTGGGTCTTTTTGCGGTAATTGGACTGCAGGGTGGTGAAGATGTCGTGCGCTTTCTGCATGGATCGCTGGGCATTTTGGAGTTCGGTGAGACCTTCCTGGGAGAGGGCTTTATTGGCTAAGGCGATCGCCTGGCGATGGAGGTCGCCCATTTCCTGTGTTGCATGGGCAGCCTGGGTGTGGTAATCGATCGCGGTGCGGAGGTCGCCCTGACGGGTCGAGATCATCCCCAGGAGATCGAGAGCGGAGATTCTCGAGTGCTTTGCCCCGATCTCTATCGCCCCTTCAAGGGCCTGAAGGGCAAAGCGGTGGGCCTGGTCCGTTTGTCCGGACTGCAGATAGACGTCTGCCAGGTTGATTTGGGCTTGAATTTGCAATTGCGGGTCTTGGAGCTTGTGGCCGAGATCGAGGGCGGATTTGTGGTGTATCTCCGCCTTCGTATAGTCACCTACCCGGCTGTAAGCCAACCCCAAATTGCCCAGGATGGCGGATTGGAGGTGTTTGCCGCCTTCTTCTTCCTGGAGATTCAATGCGCGCTGTAGAACTTGGATGGCAACTTCTGGCTGGTTCTGCATCATTTGGCAAACACCTAAGTGATTTAACACCCTGACCAAATGCCGATCCATCGCCAATTTGGTGTAGATCTGTGATGATCCTTGATAGTGTTGGGCGGCTTCTCGGTAATTGTTGCGGGACAGGAAATATTTTCCCAATTTTGCATGCGCTTGGGCCACTTTGGCTTCATCGCCGGTTTTCTGGGCTTTTTGAAGTGCCTGGGATAGTGAACGTAAATTGGAAGGTGTCATCGTTTAAACGGTTCCCTTTTCCATCGTGGACTTGTTTTGCTTGTCAATACCATTTTATAGGCTTTGGAAGGATTTGAGAACCGCTTTTTGTCAGGCCATGGGACGGGGAATGTCCTTCACAGGTCACGGTTAACCTCATTTCCCTTTCACAGAAGCGTCCTGGATTCCTTAAGGCGGATAAAGAAGAACCAATACAAGACAATGGCAATGGAATACAGGGTGATGGCGATCGCGAAGGGGGGTCCGAAGCCGTATTGGACCTGCAGCCATCCGCTGATAGAGGGACTGAAGGCCCTTCCAAAGGACCAGATCAAACTGACCAGGCTGGCCACGGTGGACCGGACCTCTTGATCCACCTTTTCCATCACGAAGGTTTGATAGATGGGATTGCTCATGTTCATCAAGGTCAAGCGCACATAATACGCAGCGGTGCTGAGGGAAAAGAGCGGCGAGAACCCGAGGATTGCCATGAAGGGGATGGATAAGCCCTGGGTGATAATCACCAGTTGGATTTTTCCCAGACGGTCAGCGATGGGAGGGGCAATGAGCAAGCCGATCCCCATGGCGAGTGATCCCCAGGCAAAGAGGGTGCCGATAACCTGATCTGTCTGGTGGTGGACGGTGCGGAAGAAGACATTCATGAAGGGCATGAACAATCCAGCGCCAATGGAAATCAACAGGGAAGGAAAGAGCATCTTCCCGAGCAGTTTAGGATGACGGGTAGCGTAGGTGATCGGCGCAAATCCGGGTCCCAAATCTCCTTCTTTTTTTATGACCGGTTTCAAAAGCAGGAGGGGGACGAGCCCAAGCAGGGTGACAAAGGCCATGGCCAATAAGGCGCTGCCGTAAGCTTCGCTGCTGGTGGGGGCCAACCCTTGTAGATTTCCCAACCAGGTGGGCAAATACCCCCCGACCCAATTTCCGACGAAAATGGATCCCATGCGCAAACCGGAACTGAAACTGAAGAGGTAGGTCCTTTCCTCCTCGCCGCTGTTTTCCATCAGGAAAGGGGCCATGGCTACAGAGGAGATGCTCCTGACAATGCCAAAGAGGGCGTTCATTCCGTAGAATGTGCCCAGGGAGGGCCAGAGGGCCATGACGCCAATGGAGGTTCCAAGAAGCAGTGTACGGGTGACCAGGGCGTTTTTTCGGCCCCAGAGGTCCACCACATAGCCCATGGGCAAAGCGAGGATTAGCGCTGTAAACTGGCTGGTGGTGATCAAATTCCCCAATAAGGCCTCGTTATGGCCCAAACTCAGGACATAGAAATTAAACAAGACCCGATAAACGCCCATGGCAATGCCGTTGAACAAAGCGCTGATCAGGTAAAGGCGGGCGTTGGAACTGAACATCCGAACCCGGCTGAAATATTCTTTTAGAGTCGGTTTCAACTTTTCTACTAAGGTAGTAAACATAAATTGTTATGGGGTAAGAGGGGTGTCTGAGGTTCTCTGCGCGGGAGGTTTATTCTTCCAGAAGAAGATCCAATACATGGAAATGGCCAGAATGTACATGGAAATCGTACCCAGGAAGGGAATGGAAAATCCGTATTTGACCTGCAGGCTGCCGCTGATGGAAGGGCTGAAAGCCCATCCGAAACTCCAGGCCATACTCGTCAAACTGGCTACCATGGCGCGGGCGGAGGGTTCAACATGTTCCATGACAAACGTCTCGTATACAGGGCTGCTCATGTTCATTAAAGCCAGGCGGACATAATAGGCTGCAGCGCTGACCCAGAATATGGGAGCAAAACCCAAGAGGATCAAGAAAGGAATGGATAGACCCTGGGTGATGACGACAACCTGGATTTTCCCGAAACGGTCGGCCAAGGCGGGAGCGATCAACAATCCCAATCCCATAGCCAGGGAACCCCATGCGAAAAGCGTGCCGATCACCTGATCCGGTTGGTTATGGACCGTTCTAAAAAATACGTTCATGAAAGGCATGACCAGTCCTGCACCCAAGGCGGTGATCAACATCGGACCGACCAGTTTTCCCAATAAACCGGGATGCTCTACCGCATAAGCGATGGGAGCGAATACGGATCGTTCATCCCCTTCCTGTCTCTTGGATCGGAGGAAGAGGAGAGGGAGCAATCCCACGCCAAACATCATGGCTACAATGGCAATGGATGTGCCGTAAGCCATGCTTCCTGTGGGGGATACGCTCATTCGGTTCCCGATCCAGGAGGGCAGGTACCCTCCTATCCAGTTTCCCGCAAAGCCGGACAGCGTTTGCAGCCCCAAGCCGAAGCTGAACAGATAGGTGCGTTCTTTCTCGCCGCTGTTCTCCATCAAAAAGGGAGACATGGTGATGCTCCACAGGCTTTGGGAAAATCCTCTGACCACATTCAGGGCGTAGAAAACGGGCACCAACGGCCAAATCACCATGCCGGCGACGGAAAGGCTGGTCAGGATCCCTCCTGCCAATAAAGATCTTTTCCGGCCGATGATATCCGCCAAATAACCAGCGGGTAAGGCGACGATCAATGAAGTCAGGCTGCTGGTCGTGATCAGGCGGCCCAAAAGAGCCTCGTTAAATCCTAAGCTGAGGACGTAAAAGTTGAACAACAAGCGGAAGACCCCCATGGAAAGCCCGCTGATGATCACATTCACTAAATATAAGCGCGCATTGGGCCGAAAGGCTTTGATTTTCGACCAGTAATCGCGCAGAGGATGGGTGACGACGGTTGGTAGCTTAATTCTCATTCCGTTTGTTTTCCTTGTCCTGCATATTTCCATTGATAAAGGCTTGCAAAGTAGAGAATGTTTTATGGAGGGCCTCGTCTCTGGTCGCGTACAGCTTTTTATTCTTGTCCTCCAGCGTCAAGTAGACCAAACCCGCCAGGCGGAGGGCATTCAAGTGATGGGTGACCGTGGAAGCCCGCAAGCGCAAACGCTTGGCAAGCTCGGAAGGGGACAAGGTCTTTTCTGAAAGGTAGCGCAGGATCCGCAGCCGCGTCGGGTCGGCCAAGGTTTTCAGCGCCTGCAGCATCGCGTCGGGAACCTGATCGCCGGGCACGAGGGAATCGGTCTCTGCCCGCCCGCCGAAAAGGAAGAGCCCTTTGTGGTCGCTGAGCTGGCGGTAAACAATCAGGGGGGTAATCCAATAGGAGGGGACCAAGACCAGTTCCTCGATCTCGAGTTTCATCCCAAACCGGAGGCCGCGGGAGAGGGTTTCAATTAATTCATCGAAGGGAAGTCGATCCGCTTTTTGACGAGCATCCTGAAGGGCTTCTTGAAGCCGAGGTTCGATCCTCTTTTCCTCTTCGGAAAAGAAGACCTGGTGGTAGGCCTGCAGCGATTGAAGGTACCGTTCCCCGAAGATGCCCGGTTTGGACCACCATTCGAGCATGGACTCAAAATCCCTGCTACGAGCGGAGGTGTCTGATTCCTGGTAGGCATTTTTCAACGCCTCCAGATCATCCACAGACCATTCACCGCGTTCAGCCACTTCTTCCAAGATGGACAGGGCTGGCAGGGGTGTATTTGTGCCCCGGATGAGGGTGGGCAAACGGTCCCGGGGTGATAGTTGGCGCAGGGCCGTGAAGATGGACGCTGAATCCTTGGGCTTGGGCAGGTTATAAATCCATTTCAAGGGAAAGGAAACCACGTTTTGGGCTTCTTCCAGGAAATAGCGATCTTCCTCCACCAGACGGGAGCGAACGCCTGCCGCCCAGGAGGAACGTAATCCAAAGGTATCTGCATTGTGCAGGACATGGAGACTGACGAAAAAATCGTATCCTGTCCCCCAGTCCCAGCTCAGGGTAGGTGTGGTCATAATTATTCGATATATATCTAACTTAGATAATTATCTAAGCACATTTTAACAAAAAATGGCTTTCTGTCCACCCAATTCCTTCCCGTCCTCTCGGTTTTGAAAAAGGAGGATGGGATGAGGTTCTGGGATGGTGCGTGGGGGTAAAAGCAGGAGGTTGATAGCTAGGTCAAGCCTTCGGCTTTAGCCGAAGGTGGTTGACTGAGAGGATGTGGTCCGGGGAGGCATTTTTGAGGGTAAATTACTGGGAAGATAGTCTAGGAGGAGGAAAGCTGCCCTTCCAGCCAGTTTTCAATGTCTTGGAACACTCTTCTGCGTTCATCTGCCGGTTCGTTGTGGAGTTCGTGGAAATATCCCTCGTACACATGCAAGGTTTTGTCCGGGGAGTTGATCACTTCATACAGATTTTGGGCGCCCCCGGGGTCTACAAGCCGGTCAGCGCTCCCTTGCAAGATTAAGCTGGGAAGCCTGATCTCGCTGGCCAGATCTTGCACCTGCTGCAAGGTCTTCAACATTTCCATGCCCAGGCGGGCTGTCGTTTTCCCTCCAAAGACCAGGGGATCCTCCCGGTAATCATCCACTACCTGGAGATCGCGGCTTATGCCCTCCTCATCGACGGGCAGGATGCGCATTTTGGGCAGGATCGATGAAAAGACTTTCCTCATCATTATCGTTATCGGGGATGTCCCTTGAGGGATGGAAAAGAGGGGTCCCGAAAAGATCGCTCCTTGATAATCCGCTTGATGGTCAGGAAGGTGAGCGAGGGAAATCAAGGTACCCAAGCTGTGGCCATAGAGGAAGATGGGGGTATCCGGCTGCCGTTCTTTGATGGTCCGAGTATAGGTGTGGAGGGTTTCGGTATATTCCTGGAAATCGTCGATATACGTCCTGATCCCCTCGGATCGGCCGTGCCCCGGCAGGTCATACCCGTAGATGGCATAGCCCAAGGGAGTGAAATACTGGACCAGGTTGTCATATCTACCGCTGTGCTCCTTCAACCCATGGACGAGTAGCAAGACGGCCCCCGGGGGGGCTCCGGCATCCAGGCCTGGTGGTAGATCTCTTTGTCACGGGAGCCCGGGAACGTCCCCTCTGTATGGGTGATGTTTTCAATCATAAGCGCCATCCTGATTTGACGGGTGAATTCCGGTGGGTTCACGGATTGAAAAAGTTGAATTTTGGGAACATCCGCATTTCATATCGCTATCTAAGTATAATATACGAGGAGGGGGTCAAAAATGAGCGAAGCTGGCAAGGAGGGTGTATGGCTGACATCGTGTATTTCTACCCCCACGGTCACCGGGCCCACTTTCAACCTGGGCATCCGGAACGACCGGATCGTGTGCAGAGGATCCGCCGGGGATTGAAGGAGATCGACCGCTGGGAGGATTTCCCCCAACTCGAACCGGTGGACATGGAGGATGAGCTTTTAGAGAGCGTCCACCGGCCTGCGTATTTAGATCGCCTTCAAAAAGCGTGTTCCCAAAGGCAACCGATGGACCTGGACACCTATACCACCCAGGAAAGCTGGCAGTTGGCATTGAACGCAGCGGGGGGTGGGATCGCTGTCGCAGATGCGGTTTGGGAGAGGTCCTCTAAGGTGGGTTTTGCCCTGACAAGACCTCCGGGTCATCATGCAACCGCCGACCGGGCTATGGGATTTTGCCTGTTGAATAACATCGCCCTGGCTGCCCAATACTTGATCCAAAGGAAAGGCGCCCACAGGATAGCCATCCTCGATTTCGATCTCCATCATGGGAATGGGACGCAGGATATCTTTTATGACCGGGGAGATGTCTTTTATCTATCCACACATCAGTCCCCATTTTATCCGGGCACAGGGCACATAGAAGACACGGGAAGGGGAGAAGGAGAGGGAAAGACGGTGAATGTCCCCCTCCCTGCAGGCAGTGGGGATTCCGCTTTCCAAGCCGTCAGCGAAGAGATCATCCCCCCCTTTTTGGATGAGTTTTCGCCGCAAATGATCCTGGTCAGTTATGGATTTGACACCCATTGGCGGGACCCATTGGGAGGTTTCCGATTGTCCGCTGCTGTGTATGCGGAGATCATCGGCCGCCTGCACCGCTACGCCAGGGAGCGATGCCAGGGTCGGATGGCTTTATTTTTAGAAGGGGGATATGATTTAAGTGCCGGAGAAGCCTGTTCGCAGGGGATTGTGAAGACCATGCTGGGAGAACTGTGGACAGATCCGCTTGGGAAATCACCTCAGCCGGAGAGGGATGACTGGAAAGCTGTGCTGGAACGAGTAAAAGGGAAATGGGCTTTATTAACAGGGAATTAACTGATATAACTAACGGGAATATTTTAGAACATTGTCCGTGAGAGATGGCGAAAGGGGCATCTAACGGACATAGCGAACTGCTTAAAAATACAGAGGTGGACCCGGAAACCATGCTGCGTCATTACAACCCCCCCGAAGATCAATTTTCAGAAGGACAAATAGAGAAGATCAAGCGGAGTTTGATAGAGGTCGTTTCCCGGGAATTGGACGGGACTCACCTTCCCGCCGGTGAAAAGGGGGAAGGGGAGGTGGTCAGGCTGGTTGAAAAAGCCCTTAAGGATGTAGAGGGATATGATCGCCTGGCGACGTTTGAACGGCAGCGTCTCGTTCACCAGATCGTTGACGAAATCATCGGTTTTGGCCCCATCCAGCCCTTACTGGCCGACCCTGAAATCAGCGAGATCATGATCGCTGGGCCGGGGCAGGTTTATGTAGAGCGGGACGGGAGACTTGAGGATACGGAAATCCACTTTGCAGATGAAGAGCATCTGATGCGAATAATCCACCGCATTCTGAGTCCTTTGGGGCGCCGGGTCGATAACGCGCATCTGATGGCAGATGCCCGTCTCCCGGACGGTTCCCGGGTGAACATCGCCATCCCACCGGTGGCTGTGGATGGACCGGTGGTGACCATCCGTAAGTTCCTGGAAAGCAAGCTGACCATGGAACAAATCATCAACTTGGGGACGCTGACACCACACATGGCGGAATTCTTGGAAGCCTGTGTGATCAGCAGACTGAACATCCTGATCACCGGCAATACCAGTTCCGGGAAAACCACGTTGCTGAATATATTGACGGGGGCTATTCCCGGAAATGAACGGATCATCACTATCGAAGACGCAGCTGAATTGAACCTGAAGCAAAAGTATTTGGTCAGGATGGAGACCAGGATGCCCAGTGTAGATGGCGAAGGCGGGGTCTCGACGCGAGACTTGGTCCGCAATGCCCTGCGCATGCGCCCGGACCGCATTGTGGTGGGGGAGGTTCGGAGCGGGGAGGCGTTGGATATGCTGCAGGCAATGAATACGGGGCATGATGGGTCCTTGACCACGCTGCACTCCAATTCCCCACGGGATGCCATCTCCAGGTTGGAAACGATGGCCATGATGGCGGGATTGGAGATGCCTTTGATCGCCCTCCGCACCCAGATCGCGGCTGCCATTGACCTCATCGTGCATATGGAACGTCTTTCTGACGGCACCCGTAAGGTCACACGCATCACCGAGGTGCCACGTATGGAGGGCGATATCGTCACCTTGTCAGACATCTTCCTGTTCAGGCAGACGGGCATTGGGGAGGGTGGGAAAGTCCAGGGGGAAATGGAAGCTACTGGTTTAAGGCCGGTGTTTACCCCCCACTTGGAATCGGCGGGTTTCAAACTGCGAGGAGAAATTTTTGGGGGATGAGGAAAGCGGAAAATTTAGATTGCATTCATGAGACTTTTATGGTTATTATTCGTATTATATAGCAGAGGTGATTCGGGAAAACCACCTCAATTTACTCTCATGACTAAGGTTTGAGTTGTTTATCGAGCATAATGAAGATCATCAAGGAGAAAATTGAAACCATGAAGAATATACGCGGTAGAGCGATTTGGGGAATTATCCTCATCGTTTTAGGGGCTTTGTTCTTGTTACAGGAACTTCAGCTCATCGGTAGCGCGTTCCAGTATTTATGGATCGCTGTCTCATTTGCTGCAGGGGCTGCGTTTCTGTGGACGTTTGCCACCAGCAAACAAAACTGGTGGGCAGCGATTCCCGGTTTAGCCCTCCTGGGGTTATCCGTGGCGAGTTTGGAGGACATCTTCAACCTGTTCCCCACCGTTGATTTAGGTGGAATGGCTTTTTTGGGCGGTCTGGGTCTTTCCTTTTGGTTGATTTACGCCAGACGCCAGGACCATTGGTGGGCCATCATCCCTGGGGGTGTGCTGCTTACTCTGGCAGCGGTCGCGGGTTTGGATGATTTTGGGTTGGATTATGGCGGCGGGATATTCTTCCTGGGATTGGGTTTGACGTTCGTACTTGTCGCTGTACTCCCTTCACCGGGCGCGGACACTCGCTGGTCGTTTATCCCGGCGGCTGTCATGTTGATTTTAGGGTTCACCCAGTTGACCGAACTGGGAGAAGAGATTCTGAATTATTGGCCCGCTATACTGATCCTCGTGGGTGTTTACGTTTTGATCCAAGGGATGCGCAAGTAGGTCCAGGAGGTCCTCCGGGATGGCAAAAACGAGGTTGTATCGGAGCCGGACCAACCGCATGCTGGGGGGTGTATGTGGTGGATTGGGAATTTACCTGAATATCGACCCCACCATCGTCAGGCTTTTGTTCATTTTGCTTTTGTTTGGTAGTGATTTTGGCTTTTTGCTTTACTTGGTGTTGTGGATCCTGGTCCCCGAAGAGGGCCAAGAGGTCTCTGGTGAGGAAAGGGGCATCGGGAATCGCTTCCGATCCATGGGTGACGATATTCAACACGCGGTAGCGGAACCCCACCCCCAGGCGGGGATCTTGCTGGGCGCGGGTTTGATCATCATTGGCGGAATCCTGTTTTTGGAGCAATTGTACATCCGCTGGTTGGCTTGGTTGGAACTTGATGTGCTGTGGCCCCTGATATTAATCATCGGTGGGGTGAGTTTGTTAATCCAGCAGTTGCGGGAATAGGGAGAGCATATGGAAGAAGAAAGGAAACGCCACGGACGGCGAAGTTATTTTTGGCCGATTTTATTGATCGTGATTGGCGTCATCTTCCTGGCCCATAACCTGGGGATCATACCGGGTGAGGGTTGGGATATGTTGGTGAAGATGTGGCCAGCATTGCTGATCATTGCCGGGCTGGATGACCTCATCCGACGGCAAGGGATCGCCTGGCCGGTATTGTTGATTGGAGCGGGCATCTTCTTGTTATTGAATAATTTCGGCCCCCGGACCTTTGTGACCTGGACAAAGGTCGTCCAATTGTGGCCTCTGATCCTGATCGCCTTTGGGATTGATCTGCTGTTTCGCTCCCGGACTTGGTGGGGAACGGCGATCAGCGTCCTCCTGGTCCTCCTGATTGTGGGAGGCGCTGTATGGTGGATCGGGTTTGCAGGGTCAGTCCCCTCAGGCGCTTCTCATGCGGTGGAGAAGGCCCTCGCTGCGGACGTCCAAAAAGCGGAAATCCATTATAAACTGGGCGCGGGGCAATTGATCGTCGGGGAGATCTCGGATGAGGATCTGTTATCTGCCGGTACTGCCTACCCGGAGAAACCGGATGAGACCTATTTCAAAACGGGGGATACCGCCCATTATTCATTGGAGGTAGATTTCCCAGCGTTTTATCCGAATACGACGCAGTGGGAATTGGGTTTGCCTTCCTCACTCCCTGTGTCCCTTCTGGTTGATAACGGTGCAGGGGAATTATTCCTGGCTTTGGAACGCTTGGACCTGGAGGAACTCAACGTGAAACAAGGGGTGGGGGATATCGTCATCCGGCTGCCGCAAGGCGTGAAAGGCGAGGTGTCGATTGATCAGGCAGTGGGCCGCATCCAGATTTTGGTCCCGGAGAATGCGGGGATAAAGATCCGTTTTGATAAGGCCATCTCTCGCCTGGATGTCCCTTCAGAGTATCAGCGGCAGGGTAATGTATATACCTCTCCTGGATTTGAAGATGCGCCGGTGACGATTGTAATCCACCTTGAACAAGCTATCGGACATATGGTCGTGCAGATGGCGGAATAAACTCGCCGGTCTTTCCCTGTGGACCAACGAAAAACCTTCCCTGGATAAATCACGCAAGGGAGGGTTTTTAGTTTGGCAGCATTTCTCTCTGATCAGTGAGATCAAAACCCTACAGGTCACGATAAAGGCTGTCCTCCTCCCGAAATCCATCCGGGTAGCGCTGCTCCAGTTTGTCGATGTTGTCCCTGCCAATTATTTCCAGGTCCAGATCGCAGGCGGTGGCTGCTTCTGCGAGGTACCAGAGCACATCCCCCAGTTCATCCTCTAACGCTTTCCTGTCCAGGGGGTGGCCGTGAGCGGTCATCTTTTTGATGAGATTGGCGAACTCGCCTGCCTCCCCGGCAAGGCCGAGGGCGGATACCATCATGCGCTGCTCGCCATCTCCTCCTGCTCCAGCTGTACGATTAGCCAAACGTTGATATTCCTTCAGGGTCAGCGAATCTGACATCCTCTCTCACTCCATTTCTTTTGCTAGTTGGTTGATATCCTCGACGAGATGAAGGAGTTCGCGGACAAGGGCCGGATATTGCTCTTCGTAGGGCAAGAAAGCTTGAACCAAGCGGTCATAATACCACAGGGTGCCCTCTTTCCCGCCGTTGAATTTATCCCACATATGCTTCCCTTGCTTTCTGAGGTCCTGATAAATGGACCGCGCATTATGGACTTTGTCCGCTAACGAGACCAGGATCACCGAGCGGGATGCTTTTCCTAAGTGCTGGAGATAGGCCCGTTTTCTTTCCTGCCAGGGAGGTTTGGGGGTTTGGTAGGCATCTGTGCATCCAGCGACGATATCGGCGACTTGTTCTCCGAATTTGTCCCGAATCTCCTTTAGTCGAGATCGGCCTCCTTGATCTTCCACTGCGTCATGAAGCAAAGCGGCGATCGCTTCATCTTCGTCCCCGCCGGATTCCAATACCAATGCCGTGACACTCATCAGATGGGCAAAGTAGGGGATATCCTTGTTTTTCCTGACCTGATTTTCGTGGAGGTCAAAGGCATACATGAGCGCTGATTGAAACCGGTCGGTCAAAGTATCCTGCGGGGATGGGCTCATAGTTGGTCTTCCAGTGTCCATGGGGAGGCTTTTTTAGGCCGGTCATTTCCGGCTTAATTATGCTTTACCCCAGGCGTAAAATGTGGGGAGGAAAAGGGTCCGAGATCCCCTGTGCCAGGCATCCCAGTCCGCTTCTTTCAAATCATCCAGCTCTTGGCGGGTCATTTCTCCCCTCAGGTCGTTTTCGATCATCTTCCATTCCAGTTCCCAATCGTCTTGGTCAGGGGTGTCTTTCCATTGGCCCTCGAAAACGCCGGTCTGGATATCTTTTACCCCGGCGTTTTGGAAGATTACCCGCAATTTCCGGCCCATTTTTGGATCCGCACCCTGCCGTTCCAGGGAGGAGATTTGCTTCGCCTGGATCGTATCCAGGGGAGGGGGATAGTCAATCCGTCCCCCGTAATCGGGTTCAGCGAGGGCCAGCAGGGATCCTCCCCGTCTGGTGACCCGTCGCATTTCCTCCACTACCCGCGCGGGATCCTCAACCCAGAGGAGCAAATAATGATTGAAACTGATCGTAAAGGTCCCTGCTGGGAAGGGCAGGGAATGCCCGTCTCCACAGAAGTAGGTCCCCCTGGGATAATTGCGTATAGCCATTTTGAGGAAGTCTACCTTCAAATCTACCCCCACCACGGATCCCCGCTCTCGCGCGCTGAACTCCTCCATCAAGGCTCCCGTCCCGCAGCCGATATCGAGGATTCGATCTGCGTGGGAGAATCCGATGCGCGGGAAAATGTGCTCACGGAATCCTTTTGTCCATCGAGCTTGTTGGAGGAAACGCCTATGCCAATCTCCGGGAGTCAAAGACATGGTCAGTATTCGGGTTGGGCGTGAAAATCTGAAAGGGAGGAGACTGCAGGGTCCCTCCTCAAATAGAGCAGCGGATCATGAGAGGGGTCGTTAGAGTATCAACGCTCAGGGTCTGTTCGACCACACTACTTCCCAGGTATCGTGTAACAAATTGCCCAGGATCTGATCCTCTCCTTGAGAGGGCAAGACATCCCCATCCGGTTCGACATAGATCCATGCTTTCCCTGCGCCCTGGGGGGTATCCTTTGCTTTCACCTCCAAGTTTACCGGATTATGGGCGGAATAGGGGGCTGGGATATCCCATTTTAAGGGGAGTCCTGTTTCAGCGGCGTGAATTCTGGCGTCATTTATCGCCTTTTTCAAACCCGGATCTTGGGGAGAACCGACGCTGAGCGACAGGGCGTTTGCTCCCATTTCCTTAAGTTTGCTGATCATCTCACCCACATGCTGCGCGAATTCCGGGTGAATGGTGATGTGCACGGTGGTATATAAATCCTCTTCAAGCGTTTTTTGAAGGACAGCCCAGGACTGCTTCCGAAGGGGGGTGAGGGCGAACATCAAGTGATCGAGCCCGGTGAGGAGAAGGTCCTGGAAGAACGCGCTGTCAGAGAAGCGAAAACCGTCACTGAGGAGACCGGTCACCTGGCCTTTTTTCTCTGCGTAGGTGATCAATTCAATGAGATCCTCTCGCAAGGTTGGTTCTCCCCCGGTGAATGAGATATGCGGGATGCCCGCCGTCCAAGCCTTATCGATGATGGTTTTCCATTCCCTCGTGTTCAATTCTCGATCTACCCGGCGTTGGGGAGCTAAATCCGGATTGCTGTCTTCCGGTAACCGGTAGGTGAGGGCGCAATCCATCCTGTAGGGAGCGGAGATGGCCCCGGTGTAAGGTGATTTTCGATCGATGTCCAGGTAGTGGACGGGATCTAAATCCGGCATCTCGATCATGGTCTGGATTTTGGTGTTAAATTCTTGGAAGTCCTCACGAATCTGATCTGCTTCGGTTTCATACCGCTTGGAAACCTTCTGGACCACCTCGTCTTCCGGTGATTGATGGACGATGTGGTAGGCGTACTCCGTCGCGGTCTGGTTGAGATGAAGGACGGTGGCGGCGTTGATGATCAACAACCCGTGCCCATCCTCTTCTACCCGGAGGTGAAGGCGGTACTGATCCTCGGATGATGGAGGGGATTGATAATGATAGACACCGGGTGGAATGAGCGAGGGAGAGGAAAGTAACTCTTTAAGGCTGGCATAAAACTTGTTCATGGGGCTCTCCAATGCTGGAAGGGGACACCTTTTATTTTCTCATGAAGGCGCTGAATTTACCAGTGTTCATAGCGGACCAGTTCGGAAAGCGGTTTGCGCTGTTTCTCTTTCGGTTTGTCTTTTGGATAACCCAAAGGGGTGAAGGCAATGGGTTCAACATTTTCCGGGAGTCCAAGGATCTCCCGGGCGGCTTGGGGATCGAAGGCTGCGACCCAGCACGTTCCCAGCCCCAGTTCAGCAGCTTGCAAGGTGATATGGTCGACGACGATCGCGACATCTATCGTGGTGTAATTCTTACCATCGTAGGAATGTCGGACCCAACCATGATCCGGAAGGCCGCAGGCGCAGATCACATAAGGCCCTTCAACGAACCAATCCCGGTTATAAATGCGCAGCAGCTCTTCTTTTCGATCTTTGGTGTGGATGACGATCAGCTGGAACGGTTGTCGATTGGCTGCGGTGGGAGCCATGCGGGCTGCTTCCAAAACCTGTGCCAGTTTCTTCTCTTCTACGGGTTTTTCCTGATAGCTCCGGGAACTATATCGATGGGTGATGAGTTCAGAAAAGTCCATATTTACCTCTTGAGTTTTTCTGGGTTTACAAAATCCTGGTGAATGGTAGCAAATAACCCCAAATGAGGGTGGTCACTTTTCCCGCTATGATCCCCAAACCTGCCCCGGAAAGCACATCGGAAGGATAATGCACCCCCATCACCACCCTTCCCATCGTAACGGCAAGGGCGATGAGATAGAAAAGGGATTGGACTGGCCAAGACAAGTCAAATGTGCCCTGGAAGATGATGATCAGGAACCAAATATTGACGCAGTCCCCGCTGGGAAACGAGGGATCAGTGGGTCTTTTTGGTTGTCCCATCTCCACATCTGGAAGGGCAGCGAAAGGTCTCGGTCTATCCAATTTTATCTTCAGAAAACGTTCCAGTCCGGCGCTGATGACGAAGATCAAAGCGGCGCAGATACCCAGCCAGAACTTGGATGCGGTAAGAAATAAAATCACTATTATCGCAAAGGGTGTTTTTCCCAAGAACCAGGTCTCTTGGAAGAACGGAATCCCTGGGAAGATGCTCAGGTTGTGATAGATGACGTTAAAGGACTTAATATCGAGCTTGCGGAAGGGATCAATCAAGAATAAGAACCCAAGCAAAAAACAAATCAGACCTAGGAGAATGGTATTCATGGCTGGGTGTCCTGCAATTGCGGCCAGGCCGGGTAGAACATCAACCACTGCTCAGGAGCCTGTCGGATATAACCCTCGATGACCTCCAAGATCATCTCTGCATTGCGGATCATCTCTTTGATCCGGTTGGGGTGCCTTTTCAAAGGTAGAGGCCCCGTATGGAGAAATTGGTAAGTGCCCTTGGGCGACATTTTTACACCTACTACAGAGATGGGGACATCGGCAGCGAGAGCAAAGCTGATGTGTCCGACAGGAAGCGCACTGGGACGCCCAAAGAATTGGACCATATGTTTTTGTTTCCTCCTGGGTACGGGTCGGTCTACACCGGTCGCTGCCACCCCTCCCGACTTAAGGTATTCAATGGTTTCAGCGTAGACTCTGGCGTGATTCAGGGGTGTGACATTTAATCCGGTGGAAGCCCTGATTTCGTTATGGATTTGATATGCTCCGGTTGGATTCTCATAGGAGAGAACTTTCACCTCTAATCCATAGATCACTAAGGCACGGATAACTAAATCGAAGTTGCTAAGATGAGGGGCGACCACAAATAGGCCGTGATCTTTTTTAGAGAGCTCAAGGAAAGCTTCAATCTCCTCCGATTTAGGCACCAATTCGCAAACGGCTTCTTCGTCGGACAAGGTGTGGTAATAGTCGTAATAGCACCTCGCTGCGTGTTTTAAAACAGACCGGTTTTTATGGTGGAGTTCTTTTCCGCTGATTGACCCGTCATGGATGACCCATTGGTTCAGACGGATGGCTTGATTCATCTTCGAATTTCTATTCCAGGTCAACAAGCGGGAGATCAGGGACCCTATCCGGTAGCCGAGGAAAGGGGGGAATGACTTGCCCATGGCTATGGAGATCCTAGCGACGATTTTGCTATTTAAGAATTGCTGAACAGTCATCTTTTTCTTATTATGCTGGCCGCAGGAAGGTCGGTTTCCCAGCGGATTTATCTATAAAGGTTTAAAGGTCGTTGTTCAGTTTCGAATACCCTTCGATGAGCACCGGGATTCCTCTTAACAAGCAGACAACCACGCTAATCCAGGTAAAAATCACGGCCAATGTGCGAACCTGGGTGACGTAGGCCGATTGCATTGACTCCAGACCCAAAACCAGGGTCAATAACGAGAAGGAAATGGTTTTTACCGCTCCATAAGTGCTCCTCATCAAGCGGGAGGAGACGAGAAAATTGCTGAGAGGGGATTCCAGTTGTTCAAAAGCGGATTTCCCGGAGCGCATGCCAACCGCCCGAACGGCGTCCACCGTTGTTCCCCGGGTAATGACGATCAAGGGGACCAGAATGGAAATCAGTCCCAGATCAGCGAATACGACCCAGAGCAGCAATTCCAGAGTCCGGTCAGTAGCGATATCGAGCACGCTTCCCAACAAACTGGTCTCTTGTTTTGCCCGAGCGATGATCCCATCCAAGGTGTCTAAGAAAATGATGAAAATGATGAAAGGGACGCACCATAATTTGATGCTCGCGCTGCCGAAATATAAACAAGCGATGTAAATGAATAAGAGAGGGAATCTCAATAAAGTGATCAGGTTAGCCATAATGAGTGCTGTGTGTTTTATGTGGTTACCGGAATCAGGTTTTCCGGGTTGACGTCTTCGGTATATTTATCGAGGGCCAGCGGGCAGCCCCCTCCGCATTCTGGAAACAGGCTGCACCCTCGGCAGGCTTCTGGGACATACTTCCGTTCCCGGATATAGACCGCCAGTTCGTGTTTCCAAATATCGTTCCAATCATCTTCCAGGACATTGCCTAAGGAGGTGTAGTAGGATTGGCACGGGAGCACATCTCCATTCGGTTCTATACACATATTATAGAGGGCGGCAGTGCAGCCTTTGACCCCCAATCCCATATCCAAGGGATTAAAACGGCAGTATTGGGTGGGGGTATACCAGATCAATCGTTGTCCTGAATCTTCGGTTTTCCTTTTTGCTACTTCCAGGAGATGTTGCAGTTCGTTTTCATCCAACTCCGTCCTGACCTTTTTCCCTCTCCCCGCGTAGATGAGGGCGTTTAACCCCACTGTCTGAACTCCTGCTTCGGTGAGAAAGTCAAGGGTTTCTGCGATAGCATCCTGGTTGTTCTGGAGCATGGTCGTGTTGGTCATCACATATAGATTGCTGTCCAGGGCGTTTTTCAAGCCTGTTACGGTTTGTTTCCAGGCCCCTTTTGCGTTGACCATCTCATTGTGTATCTGGGGGTCATGGGATTCCAGCGTGATTTGGATGTGGTCAAGACCAGCATCCACCAAAGACGCCAGGTAGGATGGATCGGATAAGCGGCGGGCATTGGTGTTGAGTCCAGTGATCTGACCTAACCCCTCTGCATATCGAATTAGCTGTGGGAGATCCTTTCGGAGGGTGGGCTCTCCGCCGGTGAAGACCACATGGGGGATGTGGAGGTCCCACAGACGATCTAAGATCCGCTTCCATTGGGAAGTGGACACTTCCGGGAAGGACCTCGGACGCGCGTTGTAACAATGGGGACAGTCATTGTTACAGCGGTAGGTCAGCGCCAGGTCCATCCGGTACGGAGCGCTGGGTGTGTGGCTGAAGGGTTTCTTGATCTCCAGTTCGGTGAGGGCGTAAAAGGGTTTTCCCTGCCCATCGAGAAAGCTCTCGACATCAGCCGTCAGGCGCTGGTAGTCCTTTTCCGCTTCTGGCTTGGATACGTGATATGTCTTCCGTAAGGTGGGGAGGACTTTGTTGATGGGGGTTCCGCTCAGATAATAGTAAGCCATCAAAGCGGCTGTGGGATTGAGATGCAGGAAACGGTTGGCGTTGACCAGCAGCGTCCCGTGTCCACTGCCGTCGATGCGCAGATGGAGACGGTGAGTCTGTCCGTCTTCCTGGTGTGAAAAATGGTGTAATCCTTCACCTGGTGGGTCTAGGTGCGGAGAACCGAAGGGATCCTGAAAGATGCCTTTCAAGTGGTCCCAGCAGAGAGAGAACATAGAGATTATCTTCCCCCTCCCGCACAAGCGCAAGCGCAACCCGCACAAGCGCAGGCACAGGCGCAGGAGCTACCCCCACCACCCCGGAAGGAAGAGGAAGAAGACTTAGGAATGGGATTTGTCTTTTGCGTGATCCGGCTGGTGAAACTGGTGATGTTTCCCACCACATTGCTGGAGAAGTTCTCGATCCCGTGGACCATGGAAGCGGCGAACTCTCCCCCTGGCAGGTTGGGGAGGGTAACCCCTTTTCCACTTCCGGTTTGGGGACTCGGCCTGCCGGGCTGTGCGGCCGATCGGCCGCGGCTGAAAGTGGGGTCATATTGATGCCACCAGATGGGGACATAAACCGGACCGCGGCGAAATACTTCCTGGGTCCTGTCTTCGAAGTCCTCATCGAGCATGGTCCAACCGATATGATCGTTGAATTTTTCGCTTTTCACTTCCGGAGTATCTGCGTTTTCCACTTGCTGCCAGGCGCGTTTGATGATGTCCCGGTAGTATCTCACTGTCTCCCGGTGGCTGAACCCTTTCATCTTTTCCCCCACGCTTTCGATGAGTTGGATCATCATGTCCTGGAGTTTGGTTTTGCGGGTGCTCTTTGACTCTTCACGGAAGGCATCAATGAATTGCTTCTCGTATTTCCGAAGGTTGTCGGGCAATGGATCCGAGAACTCCAATTCCAGGGGATCGCGAGATTTCACCTGGCCGGCGTTTTTCCGCAGGACGGAGAAAAGGATCATGGTGAGGACTTTATCGACGGGCTTTTCCAACAGGACCGCAGCTTCGATCGCCGTTAATCCCCGCTTGATCCCGTGTCCTTCGATCGCGATTTTCGGCGGCAAGTATTCTAGTTTTCGTTTTCTGGATTGATTGACTGCGATGATGATGATCAGGATGATGAAGAAACCCACACCGACAAAGCACAGCAGGGTCATCACCGCTTCTCGGGGGATGCCGATGGATTCCCGAAGGCCGGGTTTGGAGATGGCGGAAGCGGGGACGTATTGGCTGGGGAAGGAAGCCCCGAACTTGTACTGCGTATAGGCATTAGCCTCCCTATTCTGCCAGGTGTAAATGACCCTGCCTTGTTCGTTGGTTCTGGTAAGAGGGGCTGATGGGAAGCCTTTTGGGGAGCTGTGCCAGCGGGGTTCGTCGGGTTCTACTCCGGGGGGAAGATGGAAGACCACGGTGAGGTCCGTGGTCCCGGTGACATACTCCTTCCCAAACCAGGTGGGGGAAAAGACCGCGCTGGCGTAATCGTCTTCCTGTGTGTCAGGGCGGAGGACGCCCGTAATGTTGGGGATGCGGACATGTACCGTGCCTTGTCCGCCTGGCGGGATGGCGTATTGTCCCAAACCCACTGCAACCCCGGTGCCGCTTCCTTGATATTCCCCTCGAGAGATGAATTCCAAAGGATGACCGTTGACTTCTGCGGTGATCTGGTCCACCTGGAAGTTCCCGTTGGGCAAGCCCACATCCACATATTCGATGGCATGCCCATTGGGTTGGTTGGTAAAGGTGAATGTGTAATCCAACGTCAAGGTCCCGTCCTCGTTCCAAAAGGCGTGGACGACCTCTTTATCAAGGCTGAAAAAGTAATCTTGAGCAAGGGCTGTGCTGGGGAATAAAAGCGTAATCAGTAGGATGCAAAAAAGGAGCTTTTTCTTCATGGTCTGTCTCCACCTTTCACCATTTGGGATCTTCGGTAAGCTGATAACTCGTCCCGCAGTAAGGGCATTCCACCATGGGCGCTCCGGCTACCATGGTGATGTTCTCAGAGCTCAATTGACCACCGCATGATTTACAGCTCAGGGTATCCAAATCGACATCTCCGGAAAGATCGATCTTCATGGTGACCTCTTCTTTTTGTGCAGTGGTTTTTCTGCCCAAGAACCAGATCAACCCAAATCCGACCAGTACGCTGAGGGCACCGCCGACGATCCAGGCCGGGTTTCCTTCCGGGCTGAAAGCAGCCCAGATGAATATAACGCCAAAAAAAATAACAATGGCAGAAAAGATGTAACCAATGATCTTCCCGGCTGACATAAGGTCTCCTTTGTTCTTGGAAATGGATGGTTATTGGACCTGAAGATATGGTTTATGAGTTGTATCCTCTTTATTCCCTTTAATTTTCCTCATTATACCAATTTATTTACTGTGTCTCGCCCTGAAAAATGCGCTTTTCGCAACCTCTTCGAGGACATTTCCTTGAAAGGAGTTGGGTGAGTTGAGCTATAATACCAGCTATGGAAAGAGCCAAAGCAAGAGACAGGATCGAAGAGCTTCGAGAGGAGATTCGCGATCATAATTACCGGTATAATGTGCTCAATAAGCCGGCGATCAGCGACTTCGCTTTTGACCAATTGATGGGGGAGCTAAAGGAGATCGAAGCTGAACATCCAGACTTGATCACATCGGATTCCTCGACGCGAAGAGCGGGGGCGTCACCGTGAAGCAAGCCACTTTGCATAATTTTGACTTCATCCATGAAAAGGATATCCGGATCGGGGATCGGGTCCGCGTTAAACGGGCTGGGGATGTCATTCCCTATGTGATCGGCCCGATGAAATCTGTCAGAACTGGGCGGGAAGCGTCTTATTCACCCCCGGAGTGTTGCCCGGTGTGCGGTGAACCCGTGGAACACCTGGAAGGGGAAGTGGATGCCATCAGCAGCAGCACGGATTACTTGCTGCGAGGGGAGGATCCGGGATCCAAGCTGGATCGCGCTCGGGAATTGGGCGTTTCCGTCATCCGTGAGGAGGATTTGCGAGGGTTACTATCCACGTAATGTGAATATCTTGGATTTTTTTGACTTTTATCCTAAAATATAGAGGTGAGATCAATTTGTGAATAAGTATATCGCCAGTTATAAAAGGCTGTGAGCACCCATCGGCCTGAGAACGAACGCGGGAGAACCGCGTGACATCATTTCCTTTCTTTGGAGGTTGAGACATGAATTTGTGGGAAGATTATTCCATGCCCGGGACGATTGAGGAGGCTTTAAAAGCTTTCTCTGCGGCAGGTGAATCAGCGGCTTTGATCGCCGGAGGGACAGATTTACTTATCGATCTGCAGGAGAAGGCGGTAGAGGAACGACCCCGCTTGTTGATCGATGTCACCGCGATCCCTGAATTGCAGGGGATCGAAATCCGGGAAGACCAGGTGCGTTTAGGGGCAGCTGCCACCCACGCGGAGGTCATCTCCCACCAGGAATTAAGGGAGATAGCGACCGTGCTTGTGGAAGGTTGTCAGGTGATTGGGGGCCCCCAAGTGCGGAACGTAGCCACGATTGGAGGGAATGTCGCCCACGCGTTGCCGGCAGCGGACAGCATGTTAGGGTTGTTGGCTTTAGATGCCGAAGCCCAAATCGCTACCTTGCCCGAGGAAGGGGACGTCACCCGGCGTTGGGTGCCTTTGCAGGATCTCTTCGCCGGGCCTGGGGTAAACACCCTGGTTCCGTATCGTGAATTGATTGTCTCTTTCCGGTTTGATGCGGTAAGGGAGGGTACAGGAAGCGCGTTTCGGCGGATCATGCGCCCGCAGGGGATCGCCCTTCCCATCATGGGCATGGCTTGTAAACTCGTCCTGGATTCAAAAAAGGAGATCATAAACGATGCGCGTGTTGTACCCGGACCGATTGCCCCTGTCCCTACCAGAGCGAGGGAGACGGAAAAAGCCCTGATCGGCGCGAAAGTTGATCAAGAGATATTCCACAAAGCAGAAGAAGTCGCTCGGGAGGAATGTTCTCCTCGAACCAGCAAACATCGGGCGACATCCGAATATCGAAATATGATGATCACGCGCCTTCTGAGAGAGGCGCTGTCAGCAGCAGCCAGACGGGCCCAAACCGGGGAAATCAAGATTGATCAACCCTTTATTGGAGAACGCGGCGTCCGACCGAGAGCGAGTGTTTGATGGAAGATGGGAACACATTTATCAGGTTGGAAATGGAGATTGGATATTGATATGACTGCAGATAAAAAGAGAAGGTTGACTTTTACCCTCAACGGAGAGGGAACGTCCTTGGAGATCGATCCCTCTAAAACGTTGGCTGAAGTGTTGCGCTACGATCTGGGATTGACAGGTACGAAGATCGGCTGCAATGAAGCGGAGTGCGGGTCCTGTACGGTGATTATCGATGGGGAGCCGATCACTTCGTGCGTTTACCCGGCGTTGAAGGCCCAGGGTGCCGAGGTGACGACCATTGAGGGGATGTCTCACCTGGCCGAAGGGGACGAGGAAAAGGGTGTGGTTGAAAAAGGGACGGATGCGGAAAAGGAGTGTGTTCACTTACACCCTTTGCAGCAAGCGTTTATCGATCAAGGGGCGACACAATGTGGGTTCTGCACCCCGGGCATGATCATGACCGCCAAGGCATTGCTGGATAAGATCCCCCAACCAACGGAAAGGCAGATTAAGACCGCTTTGAAGGACACTTACTGCCGCTGCACGGGATACCGGGCGATTGTGGACGCTGTGAAGCAGGCCAGCGGGCAGTTGGATGATGTCCTCCTCCCGGAAACGAAGCGGTCCTTGGACACAGTGGGGAAACCCCTGCCCAGGCCGGATGCGGTAGAGAAAGTGGATGGCAGCGCGATGTTTGCGGATGATTACAGTTTTCCGGGGATGTTGCATGGGGCGACCAAAAGGGCCCTTGTCCCTCACGCGAAAATCCTGAACATCGATGTCTCTAAAGCGAAAGCCTTGGAGGGGGTTCAGGCGGTGCTGACCGCTGAGGATGTGCCGGGAGATAAACATCACGGCTTAATTTACAATGATTGGCCGGTGTTGTGTATTGATAAAGTCCGCTATGTCGGCGACGCGGTGGCTATCGTAGCAGCGGATACGCCGGAGATCGCCAAGAAAGCGGTGGAGCTCATCGAGGTCGAATATGAAGAATTGGAGGTAGTGCCGGATCCCGTTTCTGCTGCCAAAGAAAGTGCAGCCAAGGTCCATGAGAAAGGGAATCTATTGAAACACATCCATGTCAGCCGGGGCGACATTCAGAAAGGCTTTGGGGAGGCGGATGTGGTCGTCGAAAACACCTACTACACCCCGACCACGGACCACGTCTTTCTCGAACCGGAGTGCAGCATCGCCCGTTATGGGGAGGATGGGAAGTTGGAGGTTTTCGTCGGCTCTCAAATTCCTTTTGAGGACAGGCGGCAGATCGCGAAATCCTTGGATTTGGAGGAAGAACAGGTCCGAGTCCGGGGGACGTTGATCGGGGGAGGGTTTGGAGGCAAAGAGGATATCGCGGGGCAAATCCATGCCGCATTGTTGACCCGGAAGACGGGCAAGCCAGTCAAGATCCTCTATTCTCGACGCGAATCCCTGATCACCCACCCGAAACGGCATGCCACGGTGATCACCATCAAGACCGGCGCGAAACGAGATGGGACATTGACAGCGGTGAAGGCTGAGCTCTACGGGGATACCGGGGCTTATGCCAGCCTGGGGGATAAGGTCATGACCCGGGCCACCACGCATGCCGCGGGGCCATACAACGTGGATAATGTGAAGATCGATTGTTACGCCATGTACACCAATAAACCCCCTGCCGGCGCCTTCCGCGGTTTCGGGGTGACCCAGAGCGCGTTTGCTGTGGAAAGCAACATGGATATCGTCGCGGAAGAGATCGGTATGGATCCTTTGAAATTCCGCCGTCTTAACGCCCTCCGGGTAGGGACCAAGACCACCACAGGTCAGGTGCTCGAGGAAAGCGTGGGGATGGAAAAGTGTCTCGACCGAATTGAGGAAGACCTGAAAGAGCCCTTCGAAGTGGAGGGAAAAGAGTATCGTTTCCAGGATCCCTGGGAACCGCTGCAGGTGGGGGAGAAAGTCTACGCTTGGGGCATGGCTTCCGCGTATAAGAACACGGGATTGGGAGGAGGTGCCCCAGATAAAAGCGGTGCCGAGGTGGAGGTGTTCGAGGACGGTACGGCAGAAGTCAGGGCAGGGGGCGCGGAAATCGGACAGGGTTTGGTCGGTGTGGTTGTCCAGATCACCGCGGAGGAATTGGGTCTGCCGTTCCAGAAAGTGAAAGCGTTGATGAGCGATACGGACCTTACCCCGGATGGGGGTCCGACCACAGCCAGCCGGCAGACATACACCAGCGGAAATGCAGCCCGTTTGGCCGCGGGAAAGGTGCGCGACAGGCTCTTTGGAGTGGTCAGTGAGCGGCTGGATGTGTCCCCCAAAAAGCTCAAACTAAGCCGAGGTGTCATTTCCTATAACGGAGAAAGCGTTCCCTTGGGCCAGGCGGTGAAGTGGACCAAAGAGGATGGGTTGGAAGCGAAAGCTCGGGTCATCTATGAAGCTCCTGAAACCCATCCCCTCGGCGAACCGGGGGATATGCATTTCGCATACAGCTACGCTTCGCAAGCCGCCCTGGTTGAAGTTCATACTGGAACAGGCGAGGTGAAAGTAATCCGAATCGTGGGGGCGTTTGATGTCGGTCGCGCGATCAATCCCATGGCTTTATTGGGCCAAATCGAAGGTGGAGCGGCGATGGGTTTGGGGAATTGCCTTACCGAAGAGTACATCGTGGAGAACGGCGAAGTTTATACCGATCGGCTTGGTCATTACAAGATGCCCAGCATCAAACACATGCCGGAGTTTGTGACCCACGTCGTCGAGGAGGAGACGGAAGATGGCCCCTATGGCGCGAAAGGAGTGGGCGAGATCGCCAGCATCCCCACCTCTCCGGCCATCACCAATGCCATCGCCAATGCCTATGGGATGAGATTGTTGAGCCTGCCTGTGGATCAGGACAGTTTGCTGCGCGCAAAACAAGCTGGGAAAACGACCGTTGACTGAGGGGCGGAAACGCGTACCCAAAGGATGGCTAATTGAAAGATATCCCCACATTGGTCCTTAAGAAGGGGCGGGAAAAACCGGTTCAGCGACGCCATCCCTGGATTTTTTCAGGATCTGTCAAGGATATCGTCGGGGATCCCTCCCTTGGCGAAACAGTTCGGGTTTTAGATACCGAAGGCCAGTTCCTCGCTTGGGCAGCGTACAGCCCCCATTCCCAGATCCGGGCGCGCAACGTTAGTTGGACTGAATCGGAAACGATCGGTCCTTCCCTTTTTAAAAACCGATTGGCAAGTAGTATTCAAGCCAGGAAAAAGGCTGATTTTGACAGCGATGCCCTCCGGCTGATCCATGCGGAATCCGATGGCCTTCCAGGTTTGATCGTCGACCAGTACCGGGAAGTTTTGGTGGTGCAAATACTGAGTGCGGGGATCGAGCGCTGGCGGGAGGAAATCGTCCAGCTCTTGGCTGATTTGACGGGGGCGAAAACAATCTATGAACGGTCAGATGTGGAAGTCAGAACTTTAGAAGGCTTAGAAAAGAGAACCGGGCTTGTGTACGGTGAAGAACCGCCAAAATTTATCGAAATAAATGAACACGACCTCAAGTTCCACGTGGACGTTCGCGGCGGGCACAAGACAGGATTCTACCTGGATCAACGAGCCAACCGCGCTTTAGTTGGGTCTCTGGCTGAGGGGAAAGACATCTTGGATTGCTTTTCTTATACGGGGGGGTTTGCCCTTCATGCGCTGCGAGGGAAAGCCAAATCCGTCTCCCTGATTGAATCCTCCCCGGAAATGATGGCAATGGCGGAAAGTCATCTCACGCGAAATGATTTCCCTCTGGAGAAAGGGGAATTCGTGGTCGGTGATGTCTTTGAAGAGTTACGGTTATTCCGGGACAAAGCGAGGAGCTTTGACTGCGTCATTTTAGATCCTCCAAAATTTGCGCCGACCGCTTCACATGCCTCCCAGGCAGCCAGGGGATATAAAGACATCAATCTGTGGGCTTTCAAATTAGTAAGGTCAGGGGGATTTCTGGTCACTTTCTCATGTTCTGGAGGGATAGATCGTGATTTTTTCCAAAAAGTTGTCGCTGACGCTGCTTTGGATGCTGGCGTTCATGCTAAAATAATTACACATCTCTGGCAGGATGCGGACCACTCTGTTGACCTACACTTTCCCGAAGGATCATATCTTAAAGGATTTATCATCCGGGTGGAGAGATGAGGGAGAAAATATATGCTGCCAGCAAAAGGCCAGGGAACAACCGAATACGCGCTATTATTTGTCTTTGTTGTCCTGCTTGTATTTTTCTTATTGACATTTTTCGCGCCAGAAATTGGAAATGTCTTCAGTAATATTATTGAAAACATATAACACTGGAGGACAAAAACAAATCATAGAGCCCCCTTTTTTGAGGTCGTTAAGGGGTAGTTAGCCATGGGTACGGCGAGGAAGGATTTAGGGGATTTCTAAAGGGGGGTGATTTTGTTTGCGGTGAGGGGGTTATAGATCCGGGTTGGAAGGTGTTTTTCCCGATGGGTCATGGACATATACCAGATCGCCAATCTGGGCCCATTCATAAAGCCAACGGGCATCTCCAACCGATAGGTTAACGCATCCGTGGGATTGAGGGTAACCTAATCTGGCCCGCCAATACGCCCCATGCAGCGCTCGGCGATCGTCAAAATACATCGTCCAAGGCACATTCTCAAGGTAATACCAGTCGGATTTATCTTCAGCAAAAGTCCCCCGCATATCCGTGTATCTTATTTTTTCATAGATCCGAAAAGTGCCCGGGTATGTCCAATAAGGATCCACGCCAGTGGCCATGAGCGTGGCGAAGATCAATTCCCCGTTTTCATACACAGAAAGGGTTTGTTCATACAAATTGACCTCAATCCAGCGGTCCCATTCATTTCCTCCTGGGGGAGCAGGATCGGGGGTCACTTTGGCGATCGAAGTTTGCACGATCCATTCGTCTGGCCCAATTAAGTACCAATTCCAGCGGCCCACTTTTTGGACATCAAAGATTTGCACCAATTCCAGATGTCTTAATACATGACCTGTATAATCGTCTTCACCATATCCGGGTGTCCTTTTGGTTTCCACTTTCCCGTGTTGTGAGAAATAATCCAGCACCCAGCCAAAAGGCTGCCCAGGGGTTTGGGTGAATTCAATCCCCTGGAAATCAGGAATGGTCGTGGGGGTGACATGCTTGGCAGACATCCATCCCACTTTGGTCTTAAAGTAGTTGGTACCGCCCTGATACACTCTCTTGGTAAAAGATACGTAATTGAACCCGGGCAGCAGCTTACGGACGATTTTGCCTTGCTTTGATTTGACCGCGTCTTCAAGTGTTTTGTAGATAGGGGCCCGGTCTTCATCCACATAGGCATATTCGTAATTAACGTGGTTAAGCCCGGGGTCGGGATTTCTGAGCGGCAGGGGGGTTTGCGGGAAAGTGATCCCCTTCCTTGCCATTTCGGTGAGGTATTGCGAGGGGCCTAATGGCACGCAATCAAGGCGCCCGTTCATATATATGCCGGGAGGGCAAAGGGGGGTGGTTTCCTGGCCATCTTCCACCGCTGATACCGAGGTTGGTAACAATAAGAGTAGGAAAAGGGAGGATATCAAAAACAAATAGCGGTACTTGAATGATTTCATCGGTGAGGGAATTGTAATCAATTTTCCAATGTTGTGAAGGTCCTTCTCACCGAATATTAACGCTGCAGCATCTCTGGTAGGTGCTGGATGTCAATCAAGGCATCATCGCAAAATATCATCGCCCGTTCAATCACGTTTCGGAGCTCGCGGATATTGCCAGGCCAAGAATAAGATTTCAGTAGCTTCAAGGCTTGCGGTGTGACCCCCTCCACATTTAGGCCCATTTGGGGATTATATTGTTTGATGAAGTGGCCAGCCAAGCCGGGAATATCGGAGGGGTGTTCCCTGAGCGGAGGGATCTCGAGGTTGAGCACCTTCAACCGGTAATACAAATCTTCCCGGAAAGCGCCCTTTTCGATTAATTTCGGGAGGTCCCTGTTAGAAGCAGCCAAGATTTGGACATCGACATGGAGGGAAGTCGTGCTTCCCACCCTGCGGAATGAGCGCTCTTCAAGTGCGCGGAGGATTTTGGCTTGCATATCCTGGGACATGGAGGAGATCTCATCCAGGAACAATATCCCTTCGTCGGCGACTTCCATCAAGCCCCGCTTCCTCGTTTGCGCTCCGGTGAAAGCGCCGGCTTCATGGCCAAATAACTCCGATTCCAGCATCGTGTTTTGCACCGCAGCGCAGTTGATGTCAATGAACGGTTTATCGGAGCGCGAACCCATGCGGTGGATGGCTTTGGCCAGGACCTCTTTCCCTGTCCCCGTCTCACCAGTGATCAGGATCGAAGTGGATCGTTTCGCAGCTCGCTGGGCTTTGCGGAAGACATCCTTCATGGCCTCGGAGTTGATGACGATGGAATCCAGCTCTTCCCGCTGGGTTTTCCGAAAATGGTTCAATTCTTCGCGCATTTCCACGATGTCTTGGGCGCGCTTGATGGATTGTTCCAAGCGTTCGAACTTAATTGGCTTTTGAATGAAATCGTGCGCGCCGTTTTTCATGGCTTCGACCGCCATATCGATGTCCCCATAGGCGGTGATCATGATAATGGGGGGTCTACTGGGCAGCTGTTGAGTTTCGGAGAGCAGGTCGGGACCATAACCGTCGGGCAAACGGACATCCAGGAGGACGATGTCCGCTTCCCGGGCGTTGAGATGTTCTCTGGCTTTTTTGAGGTTGGCGGCCAGCAGCACCTCGTAGCCTTCTGATTCGAGGTAGCTTCCGATATTATTGCGGGCGTTCTCTTCGTCGTCAACAAGTAAGATGGTTGCTGTCATTCGTTTTGCTCCTCAGCGTTGACCCCTGGCAGGATAATACGGAAAGAGGTCCCTTCCGGCAGGGGGTTCAATTTAATGGTCCCTTCATGCATGGTGATGATTTGTTTGGTGATCGATAACCCCAACCCCGTTCCATCTGGTTTGGTGGTAAAGAAGGGCTCGAAGATGTGTTTTTGGATCTCTTTAGGGATCCCCGGTCCGGTATCCAACACATCCACTTGGACGCCCGGTTTTCCGTCCAGCTTGCGATAGGGTTTCATGCGGATGGACAGGACGCCTCCGTCCGTCTCTTCCATGGCCCGAACCGCGTTGCTGATCAGGTTGTTGAACACCTGTCCTAAAGCGCGGTAATCCCCTAAAACTTTAGGCAGATTCTCTGCGACTTTCGTGACGTGTTTGACGCGCGTCCTTTTCATCCTCGGATACCAGCGATTCAGGATCTGGTTGATGAGGTTGGGAAGATCGATCGGTGTCCGGTGATAACTTTGGGATTTGGAAAAAGTGAGTACGGTGTCCACGATATGGGTTAAGCGGTCGCAGTCATCATTCAGGCCTTCAATCACCTGGCGGTTGGGATACTCCTCGGGGAGGGTTTTTTCCAGCAGTTGGATGCCGGAGGTGATGTTGTTAATTGGGTTTCTGATTTCATGGGCGAAAATGGCGTTCATTTGTCCCACCAAGGCCCGCCTTTCTAACTGCTGGGTGCGAATGCGCACTTTCTCCTCTTTGCTGATGTCCTGGAGGAAGATCAGGATCCCTTGAATATCGTTATCGTGAGCTGAAGGTACGGGTAATGTCTTGATTTGGGATGGAAATACGCTTCCATCTCGATGGTGGATTTCTAGCTGGCCGAGGTCATGGGTGGGTATCCCATCCAGGGCGTCCTGCAGGGCAGATGGCAAGCGGTCCGCCCCAATGATGACATCATCAATATGGCGTTCCAAAATTTCCTCTTCAGCATACCCGAGGATTTGTTCCGCCGCCGGGTTAACTTCTTGAATGGTCAGGTCCGGTTTTAGATATATCACACCTTCCGGGATGTTCTGCTGGATCGTTTCCCCGATCGCTTTTTGGGCTTCATGAGCGGATAATTGTTCGTGCAGGTTGTTGGTCAGCAGGAAAGTGTTCAAAACCCCTTGGGTCACCGTAGCCAGGAGCTTCATCAAGGTGATCGTTTTTTCTTCGCTGGGGGGAGCGATTTCCTTGGCTCCCATGGCGACGATCAACCCGGAGACGGATTGGGTGTCCCTCAAGGGGGCGGTAGCCAAGAAGGAGGATTTATGATCCCTTGATAGTTCTTGGAGAGGGGAGAGGGGAGGTTTGAAGGGGGGAGAGAATGTATATTCCTGATAATGGGAAAAATAATCTGCAGTGGAGGTTGTATCTGGGAGGGTTGCCCCTGGGTCGTCTTTAGCAAGGACTTTCAATTGCGGGTGATTGGAAGAAACGGTGTAAATCGCCAGTGAATCCGCGGTCAAAAGCTCTTTCCCCACCTGGACGATCTCCTCCAAGGCTTCTTCGATCTGCTTCCCCTGCAGGGCATGGGACAATTCAAGGATCGCCTTCAAGCGCTTTTTCTCGCTCTCCTCGTCCAGTTTTTTCCGCCTTTCGCGGGATGCAGGTCGGATTTGATAAATGGAGAACCGTTTTGCTTTCCCGATCTTATGGGCTTGGACGTTGGTATTGATTTTCTGCTTTCGCCGGGTGATGAAGTCGATTTCGTGCCCTTGTATGCTGTGCAGTTCCAACCTTGAGGATTCGTCCTCTTTGATGTCCACAATTTGAGGGAGGAGCGTTTCCAGATGGAGGTTGAGCAATTCATCTCTGGTGTAGCCGGATAACTCCGCGATGTGCCGGTTTGCGGCGAGGATCTTTAACTCAGGCAGCGACACCAGGACCGCGGGGTCAGATGCGATGTCCAGCAAATGGCTGACCTCGCTGGGATTGAGTTCCCGGTCCTCTGATGGGTTTCCCGGATTAGATAGTAAAGAGACCATGGGCGTGAGTTATTTTCGAAGCCGGGAAGACAATATGCCTTCCATGGAGCGGTATTTGGCAACCGTCCTGCGGGCTATCTCGTATCCATTTTCCTTCAATTCTTCGGCCAATTCTGCGTCGGTAAGGGGGGTTTTTTCATCTTCCACCAGGCGGCATAGGATGGTGCGAATGGGAAGGCTGCGGTCAAAAAACCGCTGCAAAGGGATGATCTTGTTGTTGGGTAATTGCACAGATTTATCGGACACAGCACGCGAGATGGTTGATTCATGGACATCGAGGAGTTCCGCCATCTCGGCTTGGGTTTGGGGGTGAAGCTTAGCGGGGTCTCCGCTGAGGATGAAGGGGCGCTGCTTTTTGACGAGGACACTCATCAACTGCTCCATAGTGTGATTTCTCTGCTGCAGGCATTTGATCAACAGGGAGGCATCTTCGAGGTCCTTCCCCCAGGCTCCTTTTTTCTCTTGAGGGGCTTCTTTATGGGCCTGCCTGAAGAGGGGATTTACGCGGAGTGTACCGCGGTAAGGGCTGATGATTTCCACGATTAACCGCTTTTTGGGAGAGTTTTCCTGGACTTTAATGATGATGTCCGGCTGGTGATATGCCTGGGGAGGCGCTTCGCTTTGCTGGCGGAAATCTCCCCAATAGGCTCGGGCAGGATAAGGGTTGAGGTTGTCGCGGATAAAGTCAGCGATTTCCTCCGCATGCTGATGGGTTGTGTCCAGCAATTTGGCCAGCTTGCGATAACTGTGTTTGCTGAGGTCTTTCATGCCCTCTTTGATCGCCTCTTCGGTCAAAGAGGGGACATCGGAGATCTCTTCCAAAGCTTTGAGTTGAACAAGGAGGGCTTCCTTGGGGGAGGATGCGCCCACGCCGAGAGGTTCAGCATGCTGGATGATCTCCGCCACGCTGGCAACTTTAGAAGCCGGGACGTGATAGAATTGGCTGATTTCTGTGATGGGAATGGTGAGCAGACCGTCTTCGTCTAAATTATTAAGGATGTGAGCGGCGATCAGGCGTTGGTCTTCCTTTAATTCGGGCGCGATCTGCCGGAGCACATAGGTGGGTAAATCATCTACCTGGGGGATATAGTTGTCTTGGGAGTATCCGTTCCCTCCCTTGGATCGGTTCCTTTCCTTGCCTGAAACGGATGGGAAATCATCTTGCGAGGAAATGAAAACGATGGGATCTTCGGTGGTCAATTCATAAGGTTGGCTGCACACCGGGCAGGGTCCCGGGGTGGTGAGGATCCGCCCGCAGTTGGGGCAGCGGCGCTCTTCGACGATCTCCAGGGCGGGGTTGTTCGCCAGCTCCGTTTCGATTTTTTGTCGGATTTCGAAGGAGGTCATTTCCAACAAAGACATGGTTTGCGCCAAATGGGCGGTGACCTGGGGACGGAGCTCTTGGTTTTGGATCTGGAACATAATGTCCTCCGTTTGAAGTATAGCTTGGTTTCCTTTAAGTTGCAAGGACTGTGCCAAACAAGTTGCAAGGCGTATGCCAATCCCGATCTCTACACCCCGCGACCTTTTGATGATCACGGGCTCGCGATACCTGCGACATTCTCGTTGCAGGAAAACACATACGCCGACGGGGACGTCGGCTGGATCGCGGTAGGGATGATCCCTGGGGTGCCCGGGTCTTATTTCAGGGGGGAGGTGGGGGAGGTTTTAAGATCATGAGGGATGACGAGTGGGGTGATTTGGGGACCTTTTTGCGGGAAGCTGGCAGTGGTAGAATGGGCAGAGGGATGGGCAACCCCAGCAGCGGGCCCTGGGGTCTCCGGGTCAATACGGTTGAAACCCCCGTTGAGAATATTGCGTATAGTCAACATCGCTCCCTATCAACCCCTCCTTTGAAAATCCATGAAATATTTAAACTTCCTCATCATCCTCTATTTCCTAATTTATCCCGGATGTCAAAAGGCGCGCAATTCTCAGAATCCCATTTCCATCGACTACAATTCTCACAGGGCATACCGGGATATCGAAAAACAGGTTTCCTTTGGATCCCGTGCGGTGGGGACACCGGGTCATCAGCAGACACTGGAGTGGATCGTGAATGAGTTGAAAGACGCGGGTTGGCATGTGGAATTACAGGTTGGCATGCAGATGGGACAGCGCATTCAAAATATCATTGCTTCCCAGGAGAAGGCCGGGGCATATATATTATTGGGTGCCCATTACGATACCCGGCTGTATGCAGACCAGGACCCGGACCCGAAGCGCCTCAAAGATCCCGTCCCCGGAGCGAATGACGGCGCTTCAGGGGTTGCAGTGCTCTTGGAGATTGCCCGCGTTCTCCCTCCGGACACCGATGTCCCGGTGAAGCTGGTGTTTTTCGATGCCGAAGATAACGGGGATATCCCTGGCTGGGATTGGATCTTAGGGTCAAGGATGTTCGTGGAGAGGATGGAATCCCGCCCCTGCGCAGTCGTTATCTTGGATATGGTCGGCGACAAGGACCTGAATCTATACTATGAAAAGACCTCAAACCAAATGATGCAAAGGGAGATATGGGAGCTGGCGGGTGCAATCGGATATGAGGAGTATTTCATTCCCGATCCCAAATACGCCATGATCGACGATCACACCCCTTTCTTGAATAAAGGGATCCCCGCTGTAGATATCATCGATTTCGATTATCCTTATTGGCACACCACCTCAGACACGCTGGATAAAATCTCCCCCCACAGTTTAGAAGTGGTGGGGGAAGTGATCCTGAAATGGTTACTGGATTCCGGATGCCCGGATAGCAAGTAAGTTGGCAAATATGCCAACCTGTCGTACACTATATATGAAAGGCAAGGAGGTTCAAGGTTCATTTGACTTTGAATCCAAGTTAATAAAGGAGTACAAACGAGAAAATTCATGAATGAAACGGTGAAAACAGAGCGGTTGAGGACAGACCGGGCTTTACTGGTGGGCGTCGATTTATTCCAAGAGGACAGGTTATTATCCCTTGAGAACTCTTTGGCAGAATTGAGGCGATTGGCGGACACTGCCGGATTTCAAATAGTCGGTCAGGTAACGCAGAAGCTTGATCACCCCAATCCGAAGACATTTATCGGCTCAGGGAAAGTTAACGAAGTAAAACGAATTGCTCAAGAATTAAATGTGGATGTAATCCTTTTTGATGAAGAGCTGTCCCCCCGCCATCAGAGAGAATTAGAAGAAATCATCGGCGAAGAGATCCGGGTTGTGGATCGAACGGCTTTGATTTTAGATATTTTCGCACAACACGCCCACACGAAAGAGGGAGCGCTGCAGGTTGAGCTGGCGCAATATGAATATCGCCTCCCGCGCTTAACTCGGGCATGGACCCACCTCGTTCGACAGGCGGGTGGTGGAGGGGGGAGGACAGGGGGCACAGCGGGAGTGGGGTTGAGAGGTCCCGGAGAGACCCAGCTCGAGGCAGACCGGCGTGTGATCCGCAGACGAATAAGCCATTTACGCCAGGAGTTGGAGAAGGTCCGGGCGCACCGGAAGAGGTACCGATCCCGGAGAAAGGAATCCAAAATCCCCGTTGTGTCCCTGGTGGGATATACCAATGCGGGTAAATCTACCCTGCTTAATCAGCTTTCCGATGCGAACGTTTACGTGGCCAATAAGCTCTTTGCTACCTTAGACCCCACCACCAGAAGAGTGGAACTCCCGGATGGCTCTCTGGCGTTGTTCACGGACACCGTGGGCTTCATCCAAAAGCTGCCTACCACGCTGGTAGCTGCCTTTAGAGCCACCCTGGAGGAGATCGCGGAAGCTGACCTTTTGCTGCATATCCTGGATATCACCCATCCCCAAGTGCATCAACATGCGGAGGCTGTCCATCAAACGCTGAAAGAGATCCACGCTGATCATATCCCGGTGATCCCCGTGCTCAATAAGATTGACCGTTTGAATGATCCCGACAACGCGCGGCGGAACTTGGAGACATTCCCCAACGCGGTCGCGATCTCTGCCTTACGAGGGGACGGCATCGAGGATTTGCTGCAAATGGTAAAGAACCGGCTCTATGAATCCTACGAGCCCGTTTTGGTTGAGCTTCCGTATAAAAAAGGGGAATTGATCTCCCTCTTCCATGAAGAGGGCCATGTCGAGCAGGTGGAGAACAAATATCAGGGGGTTTTCATCCAAGGGCGAATCCCCTTGAGGCATGTCGCGAAATACAAACCCTACATTGTTGAGAAGGGCTGAGGTCAGGTTCAGGGGGACTATTCGGAGGGGATTTGGGGTCCAGCGTTTAGGATCGAGGGGGGGATTTTCTCTGCGTAGCGCTGGATGTTTTCCTGGAATTTTCTCACCAATTGGCGGTATTTCCTGTGGTAAGCTTCCTGATCATCCCACAGGAACTCAGGCTGTAATATCTCGCTGGGTACATTTGGACAGCTTTCCGGAATACGAAATCCGAAATAAGGATCTTCGCGGAAACCGACCTCCTGGAGATCTCCGTTTAAGGCGGCAGTCAGCAGTGCCCTTGTATAGGTAATGCTGATCCGTTCCCCCACTCCGTAGGGCCCGCCAACTAACCCCGTGTTAATCAGCCAGTTGTCTACATCATGCCTCTCGATTTTTTCTTGGAGCAGGTTTGCGTAGTATGCAGGGTGGTGGACCATGAAAGGCGCGCCGAAGCAGGCGCTGAAGGTCACCTCTGGAGATTCCCCAACCCCTGCTTCCGTTCCTCCCACTTTGGATGTGAAGCCGGAAATGAAGTGATACAGGGCCTGTGCGGTGGAGAGTTTTGCTAAAGGAGGCATCACGCCGTAGGCATCGTAAGTGAGGAAGACGATGTTCCTGGGGTGCCCACCGCGTCTCTCTGGGAGCGAGTAATCAATGTAGTGAAGCGGGTAAGAAGCCCGGGTGTTTTTAGTGATGGAATCATCAAAAAGGTCGATCTCTCTGGTCACTGGATCGTATATGACATTCTCCAGGATGGTGCCGTATTTATGCGTGCAGGCGTGAATGTCAGGTTCATCTTCGGGGGAGAGATCGATGACTTTTGCATAGGAGCCATCCTCGAAATTGAAGATCCCTTTGTCATCCCACCCATGCTCATCGTCGCCGATCAATTTCCGATGGGGGTCCGCGGAAAGGGTGGTTTTCCCAGTTCCGGAGAGCCCAAAGAAGAGCGCGGTATCCCCCTTCGCTCCCACATTGGCGGAGCAGTGCATGGTCAAGACATCTTTTTTCGGTAAAAGGTAGTTTATGGCTGTGAAGACCGATTTCTTAATTTCTCCCCCATAACCTGTATTCCCGATCAACACTAATCCCTTTTTAAAATTCAACAGGATTAACGTTTCGCTGTTCAAATCGTTCTCTTGGGGATTTCCTTTGAAATCCGGGGCGGAGATGACCGTAAACTCCGGGACATGATCTTGGTATCCTTGGAGCGTATCCGGGGTGATGAACATATTGCGCGAAAATAGCCCTTGCCAGGCGTGCGTGCTGATCACGCGGATGGGGAGTTGGTAATCTTGGCTGGCTCCAGCAAACCCATCCTGGATGAAAAGGTCCTTTCCCTTTAAATAGGCCTTCATCTGCTGAAAGACCCGCTCAAACTGTCCTTCCGGATAGGGGACATTGTATTCGCCCCACGAGATGTCCTCCCGGCTGGATTCCTCTTCTACGATGAACTTATCATTGGCTGCCCGGGCTGTATGTTGCCCAGAGCGCACGATAAGAGGGCCACCCTCGATAAGCCTTCCTTCTCCGCGAAAAAGGCTTTCTTCATAATACGCTTCGGTGGGGAGATTCCAGTATGCTTTTCGGTATCCTTCTAACCCGAGGTGATCCAATCCATAGGTGCATTTTCTGGTTTGAGCGTATTCCTGATAGGGGGATGGTGGTTGAGTCATAGGTTCCCTTCTTCTTACCTAGAATCGCTTCCTTTCCCAATCGCATACGTGTTCTTGGTTGCCAATCTGGATGGTGGTGGGCGCGCTGTCATCAATCGCCCAGCGTATCCGTTGAAGGCTTTCCTGGATTTGGTCACTCGGACAGGTATAGCTCAGACGCAGATGTCCATCCATACCGAACGCGGTGCCGGGGACAGTGACCAAATACGCTTTTTCTAGGAGCAGCTCGGCGAGTTCATCCGAGCTCTCCCGGTAGGCGCTAAAGTCTGGAAAACAGTAAAATGTCCCTCCCGGTTCGACGATTTCCACACCGGGAATCTCCTTTAACCCTGAAAACATCACTGAGCGGTTTGTGCGAATAAAATCCTTCAGTTCTTCCACGGTTCCTTGGCCGTCCACCAAAGCTCCTCGTGCCCCTTCTTGGAGCAGTACGGAAGCGCCCGATGTGGTGTGCCCTTGAATTTTCGTCATCGCCTGGACCAAATCTTCCGGACCGATCGTCCATCCCACACGAAAGCCCGTCATTCCGAAAGATTTTGAGATCCCGTTGATGACGACAACGTGGGAAGAGTCAATGGATTCGGATGTGAACACATACCCAGGGACCCATTTGTGATCATCGAACACCAGCTGGTGATAGATATCGTCCATGATCAGGTAGATTTCCTGGCTTTCACAAAAATCCACAAAAGCTGCGATCACTTCTGGGGGGTAGACCACCCCGCTGGGGTTGTTGGGGCTGTTGAGGATGATCGCTTTGGTTCTGGGGGTGACCGCTTGGGAAACGGTCTCTATATCCGGGAGGAGATTTTCATCTGGGGCTATGGGGACGGGAGTGCCGTAGGCCAATTTCACCATTTCTGGATAGCTGACCCAATAGGGGGCAAGCAGGAGGACCTCATCACCAGGATTGAGGATGGAGTACAGCAGATTATAGAGGGACTGTTTCGCGCCGGCGGTGACGATGATGTTCTTGATCGTAGGCATGCGCCCGTAATGTTTTTTTGTGTATTCTTGAATGTTTTGTTTCAAGGCTGGGAGACCGGCTGTAGGGCCGTATTTTATTTGCTGCGTATCCAGTTTTTGCCGGGAATATTGGATCGCGCTGAGAGGGGCGTTGTTCAGCGGTTCCCCGATGCCGAGATGAATGATCGATTTTCCGGAAGCGGCTAATTGTCCTGCTTTCTCATTCAATGCCAAGGTGGGTGAACGGCTGATTTGCTGCGCTTGTTTGCTTATCTTCATCAATTAAGAGGTATCCTTTTCATGTCATTGCCATGGAGAAAGATATTATAGGATTGATCTGTAATTCCATGGGAGCGGATGGCCTTATTCTATGGAAATGTCAGTACGTACGGGTGACTTTTGTCAGCCCTCGTGGTTTGTCGGGATCAAACCCTTTTTCTTTCGCCAATTGATGGCAGAACAGCTGCGCAGGGAGGATGCCCACAATTGGGGTGAGCCATTCTGGAACCTCAGCCGGGAGGTTAAGGGGCGTGTTGGCAAGCTTGAGGGCTTTCTCTTGATCGGAGATTAAAAACAGATCGACCCTGTGTTTTTCTTTGAGCTCAGAGAGCAGGGAGTACATATCCTCGTAAACAGCCCCTTGCGGCGCAATGGCGAATACCGGAAAGCCTGCGCTGACCATCGCCACGGGGCCATGTTGAAAATCCGCGGAGGAGTAAGGTTCAGCCATTACATAGGTAAGCTCTTTTAATTTAAGCGACCATTCAAAAGCTGTCGCGTAATTAAATCCACGCCCCAAAACGACACACTGATCCATATATCGATACCGGGGGACCACCTCTTCGATGACCTCTCTTTTTTCCAGGGTGAGGGAGGCCCACTTGGGAAGGGATTGGATTTCCTCCCAACGCTTAGGGTCTTCCTCCCAGGCTGCGGAGAGCATGGCGATGGACTGCAGTTGAGCGGTGTACGATTTGCTGGCCGCGACCGCCTTTTCCGTACCGGCCTTGATGTCAATCACAAAATCCGCCATCTGAGCCAGGGGAGAAGTCGCTTTATTGGTGATGGCTAAGGTCCGGCAGCCTTGCTTCTTGCCCTCTTCCATGACCGCCAGCATATCCGGAGATTGCCCAGATTGGGAGATGCCTAAGACCAGTTTTCCTTCCAGTTGGGGAGGTTGATGGTAGAGGCTGAACAGGGAAGGAGTAGCCAAGGTGACCGGGATCCGGTTAAACGCCCCCCAGACATATTTGGCATACCGGGCTGCGTTATCCGAACTCCCCCGGGCGGCGATGAAAACGTCCTTTACGGGACCCATCGCTTTAACCATGTCTTTGATCTTTTCCCGGTTAACATCGTACATTTCCTTCAAGACATTCGGCTGTTGGTAAATTTCTTCGTATAGGGACATATTAATTCACACTCACTCTGGTGATATCCGCGCCCAAGCCTGATAATTTTTCGTCGATCCGCTCGTAGCCCCGGTCGATTTGACTCACATTGCGGATGGTGGAGGTGCCCTCTGCTGCCAGGGCTGCTAGAACCAAAGCCAGCCCTGCCCGGATATCCGGGCTTTCCACATTCCCGCTGATCAGCTCGGAGGGCCCATTGACGATGCAGCGGTGGGGGTCGCAGAGGACGATTTGGGCTCCCATGCCGGTCAATTTGTCGGTGAAGTACATCCGCCCCTCGTACATCCAATCATGGAAGAGCACATTCCCCTCGGACTGGGTGGCGACGACGATGGCAATGCTCATCAGGTCGGAAGGAAAGGCCGGCCATGGCATGACGCTGATTTCCGGGATCCCGCCCCGAAAATCCGGTTTTATGGTCAATCTCTGGTTTGACGGGACGTGGATATCCTGCCCTTCCACTTCCCAATGGATGCCCAAACGTTGGAAGACGAGTTCGATCATATCCAGGTATTGGGGGCCTGCGCCTTCGATCGTGATTTCACCGCCGGTCACCACAGCTGCACCGATGAAACTGACCACTTCCATATAATCCGGTCCCACAGTGAATTCTCCGCCCCCTAAGGCCGGCACACCATAAATGTGGAGGACGTTGGATCCAATGTGCTCGATGTCAGCACCCAACGAGTTCAGAAAGTGACACAATTCCTGGACATGGGGCTCGGAAGCAGCGTTGCGAAGGACGGTTTTCCCGGAAGCGGTAACCGCGGCCATGATCGCGTTTTCGGTGGCGGTTACGCTGGCTTCATCCAGAAGGATTTCGTTCCCCTGCAAGCGATCTGCCTTAAAGGTAAACACTTTCTCACTTTGTATGTAATCCGCATCCACCCCCAAGGATTCCAGGGCGAGGATGTGGGTATCGATCCTCCGGCGTCCAATCACATCCCCTCCAGGTGGGGGGAGGATGAGCTTGCCTTCCCGGGCGGACATGGGACCTGCTAATAAAACCGAAGCCCGGATCTGGCTACATAGAGCGGGATCCAGAGTTTGGGATTGAACCTCTTTGGCATGGAGTCTCCAGGAATGATCGCTGAGGTGGCTGATTTCCACGCCCAGACTGGACAGGAGTCCCCGCATCGTTTTCACGTCGTTGATCTCTGGCACATTGTGCAGAACCACGGGTTGGTCGGTAAGCAAACAAGCTGCCAGGAGGGGAAGGGCAGCGTTTTTATTGCCTGAAGGGGTGACTTCTCCATGTAATGGGACACCGCCTTGTATGAGAAATTTTTCCATAAAAAACCACCTTTGATGGCTTAGCTCCGGAATAGCGCAGGAAATTGTAGCCTTATTTACCCAGTTTGAAAAGCGTCTCCTTTTGGAGTTAAGTTGAATAGGACGGTATCACCCCGTTCCAAACCAAGAAGATCGGCAGCGGAAGCGTGATGTGAGACCAGTTCGATCAAGCCTGAACTCCCCACCAGGGCTGCACAAGCCCCTTTCTCAAGATCTGCAAATGTGGTCACAAGGGGAAGGTCTTCTCCTTTTGGAAGGCTTACGCTGACCTCGGAAGGGGAGATTTCAAAACTGGGGAGGGTACCCAACCAGGGTTCAAATCGCACCTTCCTGGCGGTCGTGGATGGGAATTTCCCTAAACTGGTGAGCAGGTTCCCGAAGCGGTCCTGGGTGAGGACTTCCCCATGTAAAGAGTTTCCTTGCAGTTGGAGTTTCGGGAGGGGGAGGCGGACCGGGTTCAATACTTGGGGTCCAAATTCGGGGCCGGGGACACCTCGGGCGGCATGTGCGGCGGCGGGGGCGAAGATATCCCGGCCGTGAAATGTGCTGCTCTGCGCAGGATATTGATAGGCAGGATCTTCTAATTCCCAGGCCGGAGTGTGCAGGTCGCTGACGTAACTGAAAACGCCGTTATCGGGGCCGATGAAGATCCTCTGGTGGGATACCGTGTAAATCGCCTTGCGATCCGTACCGACGCCCGGGTCGATAACGGTCAAGAATACAGTCCCCTCCGGAAAATGGGGATAGGCTTGCCAGAGGGTGATCGCGCCCCTATGAATGTCGCCTGGCGGAACTTGGTGGGTGATGTCAATCAGGGGGGATTGCGGGGTAATGCAGGCAATAACCCCCTTCATGATGCTGACGAAAGGGTCTTTTTCTCCAAAGTCAGTCAGGATGGCGATGGGCGGACCGGACATTCTCTCTCCCTGGGGTGCAAAGACACGTGCAGTAAATTATAATACGGGCATGCTTCCTTTACTATGGGTAACCATCTTAGGCTGGATAAGCGGCGCGGTGGTCAATTATCTGGCGGATGTCCTCCCCCGGACGCGGACATTCTCCATCCCCCTATGCGGGCGGTGTGGTTCTGAAAAGAGCTGGATTTCTCTCCTTTGGCTGACGAAATGTAGCCAATGCCAGAAGAGGGGCACGATCCGGACCTGGGTGGTATTTGCCGCCGGGTTAGCAGCATCCTATGTCCTGTGGTTTTTCCCGCCAGATCGTCTGGGGTATTACCTGGGTTTATTGTGGATGGTTTATTTCGGGTTGGTGGTGGTCATTGACCTCGAGCGTCGGCTAATTCTGCATCCGGTGAGTCTGACAGGAGGGGTGCTGGCATTTACACAGGGGATTTTCTTGCACGGCGTTGGGAAAACCATCTTAGGTGGACTTGCAGGGTTCCTGATCATGTTGATTTTTTATTTCTTAGGGATCTTGTTTGTGAAACAATTTTCTCGGATCCGTGGGGAGGAAAGCGATCAAATTGCTCTGGGATTTGGAGATGTCAATCTCGCAGGAGTGATCGGGCTGCTCTTAGGCTGGCCTGGGGTGATCGCTGGGTTAATCATCGCCATCTTAATCGGCGGTCTGGTGAGTGGACTGTATTTGCTGGTGAAGGTCCTCAAGAAACGATACACAGCTTTCGAGGCGCTGCCTTACGGCCCATTCTTGGTGTTCAGCGCGGTGTATTTGCTTTATATAGCCTGAGCAGAGTGGGAAATTGAACATGAATTGAGAAAAAAGATAAGGGGGAGATAGGTCATCTCTCTGGAAACTTTCCTGAATCATCCTTGAAAATGATGCTCAGAAGAGGGTTCGTCATTTCTCGCAGCATGCCAAAAGGATTTCAAGAAAGGTACATACCTTACAAGATTGTTAGCTCCGCGAGATTTTGGACTGCAATTTCCGCGATTTGATTACAGTTTTGTTATCACCCATCATTAAAAGCAGCAGCTTGAAATTAAGCATGTAAGAATATATATGCATAATGTATTTAAAGGAAAGGAAGGAACGAAAAAGATGGCCCCGAAAATGAAATTTGGGATGGCGAAAAACCGAAAAAGGGATAAGGGTCAAGGCATGGTGGAATTCGCCTTGGTCTTCCCTCTTCTGCTAATGGTTACATTAGGAATCATTGAATTCGGATGGATGATGTTTTCGTACTCAGCGGTGGTCACTTCCAGTAGAGAAGGCGCTCGGTACGGGGCAGCGATCTAGGATATAGGCGGCGGCATCCCTCAATATAAGGATTGCCAAGGGATCAAAGAGGCAGCCAAACGGATTGGCGGGTTGGTGGGGGTAGACGATGGCGACATCACCATTCAGTACAGCAATGACAGCGGAATTTACGCAACAAGCTGTCCTCCTTCGCAAGAGGTAAGGCTGTCTGATCAAATTATCGTCACCGTCAATAAAGAAGTTCATCCTATTGTGCCTTTATTAAATATCCCTCCCATTCCTGTCCATTCAACAGCATCCCATACCATTCTGAAAGAGGTTGAGATCGGGGAGAGCGGGACAGGAGCAGGGTCCATATCGGGCGCTGTGACAGATGTGAATTTCAAGACCACATCCCAAACAGCAGAAGAGACGAAGGGAACGATATCTGTAGATGTGATCTTGAACAAGGTGGCAACGGATGATGTCACGGTCCCCTTTTCCATAACCGGGACGGCAACGGAAGGGAACGATTACACGATTACTAGCAGTCCAGTCATCATCCCCGCAGGGTCGCAGTCAGCGACCATATACGTCTCACTAATCAACGATGGCGTGGATGAAGGTGATGAAACCCTTGTCTTGGGTTTAGACACGCCCACCAATGCCACCAAAGGGCCTCAGAATATCCATACGGTGACCATCGTTGACCCCCCGAAGGTCTCGTTTTCCTTGGCCTCTCAATCCCGGTCAGAAGGGATTAGCGAGGTGGCGGTACAGGTAGAACTCTCAAAGGCCTCTTCCCAAGATATCACGGTGCCCTTCTCCAAAAGTGGAGATGCGGAGTGGGGGTCAACAAAAGATTACACCACGAATACAAATTCGATTTTTTTCCCTTCAGGAACGCTAAAGAAGACGGTATTTTTGTACATCAATGACGATCCAATCGATGAATATGATGAGAATGTGGTTCTCACTTTGGAATCCCCTACAAATGCTCTTTTGGGAGACCCCAAGACCCACACCCTGACAATCCTCGATAACGATGACCCGCCAGATGTCTCCTTCTTTACCTCGACCCTCTCCATATCTGAAGAGGTGGGGACGCTGATTACTTCGGTTGGTTTGTCGAATATTTCTGGAAAGGAAATCACTCTCCCTTATTCCCTTTCCGGGACCACTACATCCGGCGATTATGTCATCATGTCACCGTCCCCGATCACGATCCCGGCAGGGAACGCAGAAGCGGGAATATACTTCTCCATTTCTGAGGGGGATGGGATGGAAGAGGACGAAACGCTGATTATTGACCTGGAAAGCCCTACGAACGCATCTCTGGGAGCGATATCGACGCAAACTGTGATCATCACTGAGGATACGGCATTACCGGAAATTTCCTTCGCAGAAAGTTCTTCAAGCGGACAGGAAAACAGTGGAACACAGAAAATCTACGTGGAAATGAGCAACGGTTGGACGGAAAATGTGACCGTATATTACTCGGTATCCGGGACCGCAGACCGGGGAAGCAGTGGAGATTACACCCTCTCTCCCCAACCTTTGGTCATCCCAAAAGGGGCAATAAGGGAGGAGATTGACGTTGAACTAGTGGATGACATCGTTGATGAGGATGAGGAAACGATCGTGATCACGCTGGATAGTGTAAGTGTGGGGACCCTGGGTACGCCAAATACGCACACATACACGATTTATGATGAGGATTCCCAGCCAGAAGTGTCTTTTGAGCAATCCAGTCAAACGAAGATGGAAACGGATGGAAATGTCTCCATCCAAATCAGCTTGAACGCCCCTTCTTCAAAGGATATCTCCATTCCACTGACATATTCTGGAAGCGCGACATCCGGTGAGGATTACAACGCTACGGTCACGGACGTATTGATACCTGCGGGTATGACAAACGCCACAATCACTGTGGAGCTGATCAATGATAGCGATTATGATCCGGGTGAAACCATTTTGGTTTCGATGGGTTCGCCAACGAATGCCACCTTGGGAGGAATTACGGAGCATGAGATCAAGATTGAGGACGATGAACTCCCTCCCTGCAAAGTGGAATCAAATCTGCTCACAGTGGGCACAACCAGTTTGACATGGAACTTGGTCAATGAAGGGGAGGCCGTCATCTTCAAAGGAGGAACGGTAACTTGGCCTGAGTCTGCGAATAACCAACCCCGCTTGCAAACGATATACTTTGGGGGTTCAGAAGTTTACAGTGGAAATGATAAGCCTGGCACAATTTCATATTCAACCATTGAATCGTTTCAAGCGGAAATGTTTAAAGATTTGACCGTAATGTTCAACGAAGGACTGGGCAGCGGGGATCATACTTTGGTCGCGAATTTTGAGAATCCATTCTCAGGAGACATTTGCTCGACAACGATTACTTACAGGAAACCATAAAGGGTGTGAAGATGAAAAAGCGCACTTATCCTATATCTGAAAAGGGTCAGAGTTTAACTGAATTTGCCCTCAGCCTGGTGTTCTTATTTATCTTGCTTGCCGGGGTAACTGATTTTGGTCGGGCTTTCTTTGCCTATATCATCATCCGGGATGCAGCACAAGAAGGCGCGGTGTACGGAGCCATTGCTCCCAAAGACAACATTGAGGATTTAAAGGACCGGGTTGAAAATCGTGTCAAGACAGCGTTTACCAATCCTTCTGACCCCAATAAAGTTCCCATTGATATTGATCATCTCCAGGTGGACACAACCTTTGTGGGAAATCCTTGTGCGGATGGAGTTAATAGTGTCCGGGTCACAGTGGATTATGCGATCCCTCTTACCACGCCTTTTTTGGGCGCCCTCCTTGGCACACAGGAACTACCGATGAAAACCAGCATTGAGGACACCATTCTCTCACCGATGTGTCCCTAGTTAATGATCATTAATCTGATTGGAGAGAAGGATGAAAACAATACACAGGTCAGAACGAGGACAAGTCTTAGCATTTTTGGCCATCACGATCGTTGCCCTTTTGGGATTTGCGGCATTGGCGATTGATGGGGGCATGCTTTACTCCGATCGTCGGCATGCCCAGAATGCAGCGGACACCTCTTCCTTAGCGGGGGCTAGTGCGGCCGCGTTCTATATGCGTGAGCATGGGGTGAATTACAACGCTTTTATCTGCGGTACAAGTGGGACGTACTATACTCAGATAGCCGCAGAAAACGCAGCCATCAGCAGGGCGCAGAGCAACGATTATGTGATCGATAACGATGTCAGCGACCACCACGGGGTGATGACTGAGTGCGGCATCGAGGACAAGGGCAGCCACCTCTTGAAATATATTGATGTAATCACAGATATCACAAAAGCCACGAAAACGAATTTTGCCCATCTGATATATTCCGGCCCTTTGCAAAGCGAAGTGGAAGCGGTGGCGCGGGTTTACCCGCCTGGACCTTTGGCATTTGGGCACGCGATTATCGCCTTGAATGATGATGGTTGCTCCGGAAATCAAAATGGGGTCATCTTTTCGGGAAGCAGTTCAACCACTGTCACTGGCGGAGGGGTGTGGTCGAACGGGTGTTTAGTAGGAAACGGCTCCAGTTTCACTGTCACAGTTCATGATGGGGGGGTGGGATATGCGGGTACGACGACGGGAACGATCTCCAACATCCATCCCTCCCCTCAATATATCCCCAGTCATATTCCCCCCCACGCCACGGAAGTCGGTGAAGCGATTTGTGCTGGATTACCGTCTCGTAATGCGCCCAATGGGGGGGTGGCGACGTTAGAACCTGGAGTTTATGATCGCATTAAATGGACAAACGGATCATTGACGCTAAATCCCGGTTTGTATTGCATCACTGGAAGTCAAGGAGTTGACATCCAAGGTGGAGAAATTATGGGGGATGGCGTGACCATTTATTTAACGGATGGAGGGATGAGGGTCAATGGGAATGTGTCTCCGGTGGATTTACGAGCGCCGGAAGAATCCCCCGATCCTTCTCCGGCCATCCCAGGGATATTGATCTACCTCGCCCATGGGAATACGGAAACCGTGAGTTTGACGGGCAACAGCACATCCTTTTATTTGGGGACGATATACGCACCAGACGGGGATATTTACGCCTCTGGATCAAGCGGGACACACCCCACCTTTAATACCCAGTTAATTGGAGAAAACGTGGAAGTCAGCGGTGGGGCGACCATCGACATCAACTTCAACGACGACGAAAATTATGAAAAACCGCCTTATTTGGACCTCCAAAAATAAGGGTATGATCAGAATTTTACTAACGGAAAGGGAACGGGTAAAGAACAGACATTCTTAGAGGATTATTTCCCTTGCAGGTGACATATTAGAAGCCAACACCCTCTTGAGTTGAGGGTGTTGGCTTCTTGTGATTGATAGATTACTTAGCATTGAATTCAAGCAATTTGTCACAATCGGAAGGGCTGAATTCGGTGATTTCCGCAGTGCCCAGTTTTTCCAACTCCTCACGGATTTTGTCCTCATCCCCTCCCCGTTCTTTGAAATCTGCGTACCAGTAGTCCCCAGAAGAGTCATAGGTGATCGCCAGGGAAACGATATAACTCCCCGCTTTGTCAAGAGCTTGGGTCAATTTCGCCAGCTCTCCCTTCTTATCGGGCATTTTCACTTCCATCCTTGTTCCCGCTTCACCGCCCCCGGTGACCTCGACGAAGGTTTTGAAAATATCTGTGTCGGTGATGATGCCGATCAATTCCTCATCCCTGATCACTGGCAGACAACCGATTTCCTTATCAAGCATGAAGTTCGCGGCGTTGGAGATGCTGCAGGTCTCCTCCACGGCGTATACCGGAGAGGACATGATCTGGGCCATGGTCACTTTTTCGAGCAAGGAGGCAATCTCATAAACGCTCAATGTGCTCACCCGGGAGGGTTCTGCCCGCAGCATATCACTGCGGGTGACAATACCCACCAGATCACCATCCTTGGATACGATGGGTAAATGCTGGACATCGTTTTTTTCCATCAAGCGGATGGCTTCGTTGTACGATGTCTTTGGGGATGCTACAATGGGGCTTGTTGTCATACGATTTTTGACTTTCATCTTTCCATTGTCTCCTTTTGTCTTCAACCTATCTAGGACATCCGAGGCTTTCACCAACCACTGTCCCCGGTATTTGCCGCCTAATTTCCTGGCCGTGAGCTTACCTTCCGCAACCAGCTGCCGGATGCGGGCAGGGGTCACGCCCAGACGAGAGGCGGCTTCTCGGGTCACAATCCACTCCGTATCTTCCATAATCATCGTCCTTTCGCTAGCGTTAGCGATTTGTATATATTATACGGCTAACGCTAGCGAAAGTCAAGTATTTCGCGAATGTTTTAAGGTTGTCCTGCTTAGGGGGTAGGGATGGGACGGGTGCAGCCTGACTAGACGGTTGGGGGCTTGGGATGGGGTAGAATGGGTTTGTCTTCAATGCAGGGTTGAAAAAGCCCAGAATCGGGAGGAAGGATCATGAGCGTACGACCGGGTATCGAAGCCCAAATCACCTTTATATATACGGATGACTTAACCGAAGCAAGCTGGTTTTATGAAGATGTGATGGGGTTCGCGTTGACCCTGGACCAGGGCACATGCCGCATCTACCGAACCGGGGATGGGGCGTATTTGGGTGTTTGCCAGCCTAAAGGGAGGAAGGGCCTTGGGGAAAGAAAGGGTGTGATCTTCACCCTGGTCGTCGAAGATGTGGATGGCTGGTTTGCATATCTGAAGAGGAAAGGGGTCCAAGTTCAGGAAGAGCCTCAAATCAGTGAGGTATTCGGGATCTATCATTTCTTCTTGGAGGATCCCGATGGATATGTATTGGAGGTCCAGCGTTTTTTGGATGAGGATTGGGATAAGAGCCAGCAGGGGAGTTAGAAGAGGGCCGGCTGTCGGGCGGGCGCTTTGCCGTTGAGGAGGATAAAGGGTTTCAGGCGCTGGGTGTTGATCCCCAAGGCTTTCAACTGGCTGAGGTAGAGGATGGCGGATTGCCGACGGGTATGGAGGATTTTTTCGACCCCTTTGGGGCCGATCCCGGGAATACGCAGCAGCATCTCCCGGGGGGCGGTGTTGATTTCCAGGGGTTGGTGGGTTAAGTGGATCTTGGCCCAGGCTAATTTGGGGTCCTCATCCAGGGGTAGATCCCCCCGACCTTCGAAGGGTAATTCTTCCACGGTATATCCGTAATCTCGCATTAAGTAGAAAGCCTGGTATAAACGATGTTCCCGTTCTGATGGCGAGGGGGTTTGGTTTTCAAGGGGGGTGTCTGGAATAGGGTTGAATGACGAATAATACGTCCGCGCCAAGCCCATCTGAGCATGCAGCTTAGCGGTCAAGTCCAGGATTTCGAGGTCGCTTTCCCCTGCGCCGCCTACCACAAACTGGGTTGCTGAGGAAGCCCAGGTCCCGTTCCAGGCCTGATGAGGAGGTCTCTCCATCCGGATCTCCTCCATCCAGCGCAGTGGCGCCAGCAATTCTTTGTGGAAATCCTTCATAGGAGCCAGGGATTGCAGCCGTTCCTGACTCGGGGATTCGAGGTTAATGGAGACCCGGTCCGCAAAAAGCATGGCCTGTTCGACCTGGTCCCGATCTGCGCCGGGCATGATCTTCAGGTGCAAGTAACCCCGGTATTGGTATTTGCGGCGCAGGATCCCCGCTGTGGCCAGCAGTCGATCTTGGGTTTGCATGCCGCCCCCACCCAGCCCTGAACTCAGAAATACCCCTTCCACCATCCCAGCCCGATTCATGGCCATGTACAGGGCTGCGAAATCATCGGGTTGAAAGCTGACCCGCCGGTAATCCCGACCCGAGCGGAAGGGGCAGTAATGACAATTCCGCTCGCAAACAGAACTCAGCAATGTCTTGAGGAGTTTGATTTGGCCCCCATTGGGTAAGACGGCTCTACTCACCATCACCGAGTCTCGCTCCCGCGCGGAGAGAGGAGGGCAACCCACATCCTCAGCGGCTTCCAGGTGCATTTGGCTGGTCAAATACCGCAAGCGCGCGTAATCATTCATGTTCCCATTATAGCACAAACGTTCTAATTCTGAAAGTATGGGCTGTGGGAATCTGAGATTGTCTTTTTTACCAGGGGAAATGAGAAATGGTGTGTGGTGAAGAATTATCCGAGATCAGAATCTAGGGTGCTTCGCACCGGGCGTTTGAAGGTTGGTCTGTCAAGATGGGGATGGTGGCGTTGCCATGGGGCATGATCCCGATATGCGCCTTAAGGGGCAGGGTAGGGAGGAGAGATCCCAGGGCGGTGGGAAGGTCTTTCACTGGGGACAGGTGCAGGCGACTGATGTGGTCAGCCTTCATGTCCGAGAGCAGGTGGAAGGACACGCGAGAGGCGTCTCGGGCAAAAAGGTATGCTTTATGGGGCCCGACTTGGAAATCACGTCTAGAAAAACGGTCCAAAATGGTTTTCAGGGAAGGGGAGTTTTCCATCCACTCTTCGAACGTTCGATCGCCGCTGCCCTCCGGACAAGCCGCAGCCATGAGAACCGTACCTCCTTCTCGGACAACGTGTGAGGCATGGGCAAGGGCTTTTTGAGCCTGATAGAGGTTGATGTCTTTAGGATGACCCCCGGGGGAGACGATCAGCAGGTCAAAGGGAAGGTCCACCTTGACCTGGTACATCTCCTTCACCAGCGGGATCCCCTGGGCCATCACTTCTTGGGGAGAACCCGCGACGACATGGACGATCTCTTTTTGATCGTTGAGGATCGTATTCAGGCTGAAATGAACGCCGAGGATGTCCCCCATCTCCTCCACATCCTGCCGGGCAGGGTTGGCCCGGAATTCGCCCAACTGGGCCAGGGGATCGGTCATCATCGCGTGGTTGGCGTTGATCGTTTCCCGTCCCGCCAATCCGATGACGGCGCTCTTTACTCCGCCGGAAAAACCCATGAACTGGTGCGGTTCGATGTTTCCGACCACTATTCTCAAAGCGGATTGCGCATAGGCACGATTAATCCAAACCGGAGTACCCCGCTGGGTAACGCCAAGCTGAACCTGGTTCCGGCGGTCGTCACAATCGTGACTGATCACCTTGCAACGGGAAAGGATGTCCGGGGGAACCACATCGGCGAATTCCTCCTCGGCCATGGGAGGATGGGCACCCGTGGCGATGAAGAGGGTGGTGTTTTTCGGTGGGATGCCTATCTTGGTCAGCTCTTCTAATAACGGAGGGTAAAGATGCTGGTGGGGGATGGGGCGGGTCTTATCATTGATAGCGATCGCCGCGTTAGGAAGACCTTTATATTTCTTTAAATAGCTTTGCTGAAGGGCTTCTTTTACCGCCTGGCGGGGTCGGGAAACCGCCGCTTTGTGGTGCGGGGATATGACATCTACATCCAAATCATCGGGTAAAGAAAACGATAAGGAGGAGGTCCCATAAGGGATGGTGTAGGTGGGCATACGAGTTACCCTGTCATTCGAAATAAGTTAGCAAACGAACCGGGTTCCATTTCGAAACACGATTCGAGCTCTGATCCCGTGTGCTAGATACTCGCGCCAATGCGGTGGATGGCGAAGCTGTTGTCGTCTTTGAGGACTTCGGATTTGGTCAGCCGGCCGTTGCAAATTGCCAGGAGCTCGTTGAAGATCGCTTCTCCGGCTTCCTCCATGGTCATTTCCCCGCGTAGCAACCCGCTGATATCCAGGTCCACGGTGTCTTTCATCTTTTCATAGGAACGCGCGTTGCCGGTGACTTTGATGGTGGGCATGATGGGATGCGAAGATGCGTGACCTCCGCCTGTGGAGAAGACGTTCACCTGGCAGCCAGCGGCAGCCATGCTCGTGATCGACTCCGCGCCGTGGCCGGGCCCATACATGACGTATAATCCGGGTTCATCGCTGGTGGGCGGCTGGGCGATGTCCAAGTAGTCGATGATCGGTCCGCTGCCGCCTTTTTTGACTGCGCCCATCGATTTCTCCTCAATGGTGGTCAACCCGCCCACGATATTATCCCCCGTGGGTTGTGAGCCGCGGATGTCTTCACCGCTTTCCAAAGCTCGCTGTTCGATATGTTTTACCCCGGCGATGATCTTTTCCGCCACTTCTTCGTTGACCGCGCGGCTGGTGAGCCATTCTTCACAGCCCATCCATTCCGAGCACTCGGCCAGGATCACCCGTCCTCCCGCTTCAATGAGCTTATCAGCGCACACGCCGGTGGCTGGGTTGCTCGCCAATCCGGAAGTGGTGTCCGAAGTGCCGCATTCCGTGCTCAACAAGAGTTTGGAAAGGGGGACCTCCTCCCGGGAAAGGTCGCTCAACTGCCGGGAGATGTGGGCGGCTTCGCGGGTGGCCTTTTCGGTGGCTGCGATCAATCCCCCCGATTTGCGCATGTTGACCACAGCGATAGGCTTTCCGGTGTCCGAGACATCGTCAGCCAAATCATATGCCGTCATCCCCTCTTCTTTGAAGTGATCGACGATGACCACCCCACCTACGTTCGGATTGCGGGCTGTGCCGGCCAAAAAACGCCGGGTCATGCGCAGGTCCGGCCGGACCTGACAGCGGCCTAAGGGATGGGTGATGGCGATGGCGTTGGCGATGATATCCGCCACCCGCTCGCAAAGCCGATTGGCATAGATGGTCCCTGACATGATCAAGACATGATTGCGGATGCCCACGGATCCATCGGGGCGTACATATCCTTTAAACGTACTCATTTGCATCTCCTTAGCTTTCCTCAACTTTATCGCCGCGTCCCCGGTTGCTTTCCACATTATGGACATGGACGTGGTTCCCCACGTGGATATCCTCCACAGCGGACCCGATGCTTAACCCATATTTGATCACCGCTTCCCCTTTAGGAATGGGCTCAATGGCCATCTTGTGTCCATAGGGGATCTCATCTCGGGCTTCGATCACCTTGTCCCCGACTTCTACCTTGGTACCTTTGGGGATCTCATCGGCGACATTTGTGGTCACGTTGTCCTTCTCATCTATGGTAAATATCCGAATCGTCATCAAGTTCTCCTTATTCTTCGAATGTATGGTCCAACTCCTCCTCCGGAACATCAAATACGGTGTTATGCGGGGGCAAAGGCTCCCGCGTCATCCATTCTGGAAGGCGGTCGTCCGCCTCCGTAAACCCGGCCATGTGGTTGAACTTTCTTTCCAAACGGATGCTTTCCCGACCTAATTCGCTAAGGACATCCTCTTCCACGTCCCAATCGTAGATAGCATTCAGCAATTGGGGGATGAGTTCAGGGGCGGATCCATATCCAAACCCAGAGAATATGCAGGCGCCCAAGGTGTCATATCCGGCCATTTTGTATTGACTCTGGCGGGAAAGTTCTACCTGTCCCTCCGTGCTCAGGTGGTCGATGTCGGCCCGGATAGTCAATCCTGCGGTATGGTCAGCCCCCTGGGGAGAGGTGGCATAGGTCACGCCGGTGCCTTTCAAGGCCCGCGGGTCATAGGCTGAAATGGCCTGATTCTTGACGGTAGGGACCCGGGTGACGTTTAATATCTTCCCGGTCAATCCAGCCCCGTTGCCGAGGACCCTCCCCAGCGGGGTAGCGGCTTTGATCTCTTGCACCAGTTCAAGGGCCCCCTCTGGGTCCCCAAATTCAAACAATCCGGCCTCCGCCGCCACACCCAGCGCAGCTCCGATCTCGATGGTGTCCAATCCCAGATCGTTGAGAAGGTAGTTGATCCGGGCCACATCATCCAGGTTATCCAGACCCAGGTTGGAGCCGACCAGGCCGATGGTTTCGTACTCCAGAGGGGAAACGGTGACCTCGCCATCCTCCGTGGTCATGACATTGGAACTTTGGATGACGCAGCCTGCCATGCAGGCGTGGGTGGTTTCAGATTTCTTTCTTCGAGAGAGAAGGGTTTCACGCAAATGTTCACCGGATAACTTTTCCGCGTCTTCAAATTGGCCGCTGGAAAAGTTGCGAGTGGGGAGGACGCCGACGTTGTTGGCCATCATGGTCATCGCGGCCGTCCCGTAATCCTGGTAGACTTTGGTTTGCGGGTGAGAGAGCAGCGCTTGGATGTATTCCTCGCGCAACTTTTGGAGAGAATTGGGATGGGCTGCAGTGGGTTTCACGCCTTGGCTGCCGTCAACGACAATGGCTTTTATCCTTTTGGAACCCATCACAGCTCCCAACCCACCCCGGGCTGCGATGCGGGATGGCACCTGGTCTTTATCCAGGTTCTGGATCCCGGCTGCTCGTAAACCCCTTTCTCCCCCTTGGCCGATGAGGGCGATGGCTACTTTGTCTCCATAGCGTTCGATGAGTTCCTCTGCCGCGTCGTAGACGCCCAGGCCAGAGAGATCATCCCCGCGCTCGAATTTCGCCCCCGCTGCACTTAAGTGGAGCACCCACCAGCCTTCACCTTTCGGCTGCCCCTCGATGATCAGGGCTTTGATCCCCAGCAGGCTGAGATGCTGACCCGTGCGCCCTCCCGCATTGGCTTCTTTGACGCTGCCCGTAAGGGGGCTTTTTCCACCAATAGAGATGCGGTCGCAGCTGGACAGCGTATGACCCACCAATAAGCCGGGGGCGAAGATGAGTTTGTTCTTCGGACCCAGGGGATCACATCGGGCATCCACCTCATCGACCAGGATGCGGGCTAATAATCCTCGTCCCCCTAATCGTTCCAAGCTTTCAGGGACGGTTTCTATCTGGACTTCATGAGTTTCTGTGTTAATCCGCCAAACGCTAAAAAAGTCTCTCTCTTCCGCCATTAAAAACTCCTACCAATCTTTTCGGATAACCTTATCAGGGAGGTTCTCAATCTCCCCTGTCTTGGGATCAATTTCCAACGTTAACCCCGGGAGCTGCAGGCTGGATTGGGGTTTTCCAAAAGCCCACACTTCTTGAAGGTCGAGTCCAGGTTCCAATTCTCCGGTGTGCTGGACGGCGGGACCCAAGGGAAGCAAAGTCCCCTCCCGACCAAAGATGGGGATGTGTTCCAGAGGGACGTTTTCCTCTTGAATGGCCGTCGGACCTTCCAGGCGCTCTCCAGTCCATATGTCATACCAGGTCCCGGTGGGTAGGGAATAAGAAACGGTTCCTTCCTGGTTGAGGACCGGCACGACTAACAGGGCAGAGCCCAGCATATATTGATGCTCATAACACCACTGGGATCGCTCTTCAGGAAAGGCCAGTGGCATGGCCCGCATGACGGGCAATCCGGTCTTCTGGGCTTCCAGCGCGCAGGCTTGCAGGTAAGGGATCAAACGGTACCTCCACTCTAACCATTCCTTGACGATCTTTTGGGCTTCTTCGCCGTATACCCACGGTTCGCGCCGCCCCAGGCCGTGGAAGCGAGCATGGGACGTCATCAGTCCCGCTTGTGCCCAGCGGATATACAGCGCTGGATCGGGTTCACCGACGGCGAAACCGCCAATGTCATGGCTGTAAAAAGGGGCTCCGCTCATCCCCCAGGAAAGCCCGCCCCGGACGCTGGCAGCCAGGCCTTCCCAATCGCTTTGCGGGTCGCCGCCCCATTGGATGGGATAGCGCTGGCTGCCCACCCAACCCGCGCGACCCCAGACCAGCGCTCCGTCTTCACAGTATTCTTGAGCGGCGCCGTACGCGCAGCGGTTGTAGAGGACAGAATAGATATTATGGAGGCGTTCACCGGTGTCTCCGTTGTGGGCCACAACGTCCTCAGGGATGGATTCCCCGTAATCCGTTTTCATGGCGCTGACCCCGATGTCAAAAAGGGATTTATGCGCATCCCGGAACCATTGACAGGCTTCGGGATGGGTGAAATCGATGATGCCGCTGGGCATTAAATGCGGGTAGAGGGTGTCAAACGGCCAGGGCAGCCAGCGATGGATGTACGGTTCTCCATTTTCGTTCTTAAGTAGATACCCTTTATCCGCGAGTTCGTTGAAAAGGGGATTGTGGATGGAGATATAGGGGTATTCCCACAAGCAAAGCCGGAAATTCAGCTCTTTTAATTGCTTTACAAATTCCTCAGGATGAGGATATCGTTCGGGATCCCATTGAAAATCAAAGCGGGTCTCCATCTTATGCCACGCTCGCCCGTCGAGGACGATCAGGTCGCTGGGAATTTCCTCTTCCCGAAGGCGCCGGGCTGCGGCCAAAGCATCCTCCGCGGTTTGATAATACGCTCTGGACATCCAGGCCCCATAACTCCAGCGAGGGGGTTGCCTCGTCTTCCCGGTCAGGGATGTATAGATGTCGATCAACGCAGCCGGGCTATCTCCAGCGATGAAAAAAAGGTCCAATTCAACATCGGGCACCTTGAGGATATAGCCCCGGTGGGACCATTGCGGATAGCCTACGCCGTGGAGGACGCGATGCGCTGTATGGACGAACAATCCCCATCCTGCATGGCTCCACGCGAAGGGGACGTTTTTATAGGACCGTTCGGCGTTGATGGTGAATGGGTCCTGGTTCCAGTTGTCGACCAGATGTCCTTTGCGGCTCAGTGGGCCGTATTTTTCTCCCAAACCGTAGACGGTGTGATCGTGGGGGAGGTTAAAGGAGACCAGCCATTCTCGATCGCTCTTGGCAAAGGGCATCCAGCGTAAGTGACCTTGAATGCCGCAGTCCGTCACCGATTCCAGCAACGTTTTTCCTTCCTGCTTGAAGGTGATACACAATGGGTTATTGAGCAGTTCAAAGGTGATCTCACCGGATTGAAGCCGATATCCTTTGTCAAACTCGGTAATCACCACCTCGACTTCTTGTGGGGCAGCGCTCAGCATGCCGTAGTCATCCCGCTCTTGGGGTAGGAAGCGGAGACGAACGACTTTAGGCGCGTAGAAGGTGGCTTCTAGGGGTCCGAGGTGTGTCAAGAAACGGATGCCCTGGGGGATATTATGCTGAAAGGTGATGGTTTCCAAACGCTGAAAGCCTTCTTGGTGTTTTGTTTCCGGGGAGTAGTACATGCCATCCTACCTCTATTCGTATGGCGTCTCATCCCAATGGGCGATGAATTTTTGGATCCCTTCCGGTGTATATGGATGATGGGCGCCGTCTTTATAGATGGATATGTTAGCGGTGACGATATCTGCCCCTGCCACTGCAGCGTTTACGATCTGACGTGAGTTTCTGGTGGCAGCCACCAAGACTTGGGTGTCAAAATCGTAGTTGTCACGAATGGTGACGATTTCCCTCACAAATTCGGTGATCGGTTCTGCGTTCGCTTCTTTCCAGCCGATGAAGGGCGAGAGGTAATATGCGCCTGCTCGCATGGCGTGTAAGGCCTGCATGGTGGAGAAGATAAGCGTGCAATTGACACGGATCCCTTTCTCCGTCAAGACGCGGATGGCTTTGAAGGCCGGTTCGACGCATTGGATTTTGATCACGAAGTTTGGGGAGATAGAGGCCAGTTTCTCCGCTTCAGCAACCATTTCATCCGGATCCATAATATGAGGATTGACTTCCACAGAGATCGTCTTCTCTGTCCCTTCAAAAAGATCCGCGATGTCGCGAATCGCCGTTAAAAAGGGTTTTCCAGAGAGTTTGATATATTTTGGGTTCGTGGTCACGCCGTCGATGTCAAAGGCGTCTAAGGCGTAAGATATCTCTTCGATGCTGGCGCTATCAAGAAAGAACTTCATTGGGGGGTACCTCCTCTGTACATTGATTACACGTTCATCATCTTTCATTTCATACCGGTGGTGGCAATCCCGGTGGTGATATTCTTTTGCAAGAAAGCGAAAACAAAGGTGATCGGCAAAAGGGTCAGCACGGTCATGGCCAAAATGAGGTGCCATTGGATGTTGAGCTGTCCCTGGAATGAGTTCAACCCCACCTGTAAGGTGAAGTATTCGCTTTCCGTGAGCACGATCAAGGGCCACAGGAAGTCATTCCAGCGCCACATCACTGAGAAAATTGTCAAAACTGCTAAGGCTGGCCGGGCGAGAGGCATGATGATTTGGGCGTATATGCGCCACTCGCTCGCCCCGTCAATGCGGGCTGCATCGATCAATTCATCCGGAATCGTCAGCATGTACTGCCGGAGCAGGAAAACCCCAGTGGGTGTGGCTGCCCCGGGAACGATCAGGGCGGTCAGGGTGTTATTCCAGCCCACCTTGGTGATCACCAAGTAGATGGGGACCATGACGACGGAGATGGGTACCATCAGGGTGCTGATCATGATCAGGAAAATCGCGTTTCGCCCTGGATACTTATATTTGCTCAATCCAAAAGCGGCCATACTGTTGACGATCAGGGTCAGGATGGTAGCCAGGGCCGTGACGATGACGCTGTTGCGCAGGTATCGTCCAAAATTGAAACTCTTGATCCCTTCCCGGTAATTTTTCAAATTGAAACTGACGCTTTCCACCGGCTCACGATCATCGATATTTGCTTTGATGATTTCATCGGGGTTCTCGGGATCTACCAATTGACACTCCAAGCCCACCCGCCGTACCTGGGCAAGGCGTCTTGTCGTCCCATCCTCCAATGTGACGTCGTATAAAGGCAGGGGTTCTTCATATCCTTCAACCTCAACCTTTTCTTGTCGATAGGGTAGGATTCGCGGGGGGAAGCGTGAGATTTCGGAAGGTGTTTTAAAGGAGGATAAGACCAACCACAGGACCGGGCCAAACATGATCACCACACCAAATCCCAGATAGAGGTAGGTAAAGATGTCAGTGATGTGTAATTTACCTCGGCCTTTGGTTCGGAGTAAGAAGTTTTTGACCTTTTCCATCTTAGACCTCCTCGCCTTGCAAGTTCATTTGCAGCAATGTGAGGACGATGAGAACGAGAGCCATGCATAGGGAAGCGCTGGCAGCAAGTCCAAAGTGTTTCACAGAACTGGCAAACCCGTTGTTGTAAATATATTGGACCAGGAAAAGGGTGGCCGTACCCGGACCCCCTCTGTTAAAGGCGAAGACGAGGTCGAAGATTTGCACGGCCCGGATCAGCGATAAGACCAAAACCACGGTCATGGTGGGCATCAAAAGAGGTAAGGTGATTCTGAAAAAGGATTGGAAACGGTTGGCGCCGTCGATCTCTGCGGCTTCGTATAGCGTAGTGGGGATGGATTGCAGTCCGGCCAAAAGGATCAATGTGTAAAACCCCATATAAGCCCAGACGCTGATGATCACCACCCAAAAACGTGCCCAACTTGCATCGACCAAAAAGGGCATCTTATCGAAGCCCAAATTGACGAGAATCCCGTTCAGCAGGCCGTTTTCCTGTAAGATCCATTTCCAAATCAAGGCCACAACGATGGGGGAGAGGAGCACAGGATAGAAGTATACGCTCCTGAAAAATCCGCGGGCTTTAATCTCCCGATTTAAAACCAGGGCAGTAGCCAAGGAAGCCACGACCATCAGGCTGACCTGAGAAACCACGTAGAAGGCAGTGTTGTGGACGGCCCTCCAAAATAAATCTTCCTGGCAAGTGTTGGGAGCTAGATAATTCTCACAGGTAAGTAGTTTCTGGAAGTTATCAAATCCCACCCAGGTGCGGTCCATCAGTTGAAACTCTGTCCCCCCCGTGAAGGCGTAGCCGAAGTTCATCAACATGGGGGTGAGAATGAAGATCCCAAATATGAGCAGGTTTGGCAGCACGAATAAATAGGCGATATTGCTTCTACCTAACAAACGTTGGATGGGAGCGAAGATGATATCTACAAGCTTGATGAAAGTATCGACAACTGTCTTGACAGCTGTATCCAGGAAAGACTTGATTTGACTTGTGAATTCAAACTGTTGTGAAGTCATGTGTATATTCCCGTAATGATCTGCCAAGCAGTGGGATCCTCCCTATTCTTTTATCATCCTCCCACGCCGTCTTTCACAGGATCATTATACAGCTTTGCGGTCCCGCAGGGAGGGAAAAAAGCCCATCCCTGCGAGACCACGTTGATTGTCAGTCTACTGTTCCGCCTCAGCGATGGCGGCGTCGATGTCCTGCTGCAGGCGCTGGACAGCCTCGTCGAGGGTCAGCTCACCTGCCAGGTACTGGGCGATGCGGTTGGCGCTGTTGCGGTAGTAGGCGAAGGCGTAGGGGTGGACGTTGAGCTGGACGGCCTGGTCCTGAAGCTTGGGCACCTCAGCTGTGAAGGTGGCCAGGGCGTTGAGGACGGACTCGTCGTCGGTGTTGAAGTCCACGCCTTCAGAGGCCACGCCCTTGTGGGCGGGCAGGGCGAGCGTCTTGGCCGAGAACTCGCTGTAGATCTCGGGCTGGATCAAGAACTCGACCAGGGTGGCGACTTCTTCAGGATGTTCGGTGTCCTTGAAGGCAGCCACAGCCGAACCGCCGGCCACACCCGTGCTGCCGCCTTCTCCGGTGGGGTTGGGGACGACGACCCAGTCGAAAGCGTCGCCGACGTCGCCGGCCACACCGTTGATCTGCCAGCTGCCGGACATGCACATGACCAGGTTGGCGTTCTTGAAGTCGTCGATGCAGCTGTTGAGGCTGTCGCCCACCATCCAGACCTCGGAGGGGGTGATGGCGTCTTCGTGCCACTGCTTGAGCAGCTCGGTGAAGTCGCGGAACCCCTGGGTGTCGATCTGGAAGTCGCCGTCCTCGGTGATCAGTTGGGCGCCCATGCTCATGGCCGGTCCCGCAAAGCGGTGTCCGGTGCGGTCGATGGAGATGGCGTAGTCCACGCCGGTGGCTTCGGCGACCTGGGTGGTGATGTCGGTCCACTCATACCAGGTGGTGCCTTCTCCGGGGACCTCCATGCCGGCCTGGTCGAAGAGGGTCTTGTTGACGTAGGGGCCGGTCACGGTGTAAGCATCAGGGAAGCCGCCGTAGCCCATGGCTTCCAGGATGGGGGCCGGGAAGTTCTCCTCGTAGAAATCGGGGTCATCCAGGTAATCGCGCAGGTCGAGCATTTTGCCCTGGAAGGCGCCGAAGTTGGTGATACGGGCTAGGTCGGGACCTTCGCCGCTGTCCACCTGGACGGGGAGCTGCTCGTCGATGGTTTGATAAGGCACCACGTCGAGCACGACCTTGATGTTCGGGTGCTCCTCCATGAACTTGTCCAGGAGGCCTTGCATGACTTCGGCCTCGTTCCCGTCCGCGTAGTACGTGAAGCGCAGCTCCACGGCTTCCGCTTCCTCTTCCACTACTTCGCCTTCCGCCTCGGCGATGGCATTGTCGATATCCTGCTGCAGGCGCTGGACGGCCTCGTCGAGGGTCAGCTCACCTGCCAGGTACTGGGCGATGCGGTTGGCGCTGTTGCGGTAGTAGGCGAAGGCGTAGGGGTGGACGTTGAGCTGGACGGCCTGGTCCTGAAGCTTGGGCACCTCAGCTGTGAAGGTGGCCAGGGCGTTGAGGACGGACTCGTCGTCGGTGTTGAAGTCCACGCCTTCAGAGGCCACGCCCTTGTGGGCGGGCAGGGCGAGCGTCTTGGCCGAGAACTCGCTGTAGATCTCGGGCTGGATCAAGAACTCGACCAGGGTGGCGACTTCTTCAGGATGTTCGGTGTCCTTGAAGGCAGCCACAGCCGAACCGCCGGCCACACCCGTGCTGCCGCCTTCTCCGGTGGGGTTGGGGACGACGACCCAGTCGAAAGCGTCGCCGACGTCGCCGGCCACACCGTTGATCTGCCAGCTGCCGGACATGCACATGACCAGGTTGGCGTTCTTGAAGTCGTCGATGCAGCTGTTGAGGCTGTCGCCCACCATCCAGACCTCGGAGGGGGTGATGGCGTCTTCGTGCCACTGCTTGAGCAGCTCGGTGAAGTCGCGGAACCCCTGGGTGTCGATCTGGAAGTCGCCGTCCTCGGTGATCAGTTGGGCGCCCATGCTCATGGCCGGTCCCGCAAAGCGGTGTCCGGTGCGGTCGATGGAGATGGCGTAGTCCACGCCGGTGGCTTCGGCGACCTGGGTGGTGATGTCGGTCCACTCATACCAGGTGGTGCCTTCTCCGGGGACCTCCATGCCGGCCTGGTCGAAGAGGGTCTTGTTGACGTAGGGGCCGGTCACGGTGTAAGCATCAGGGAAGCCGCCGTAGCCCATGGCTTCCAGGATGGGGGCCGGGAAGTTCTCCTCGTAGAAATCGGGGTCATCCAGGTAATCGCGCAGGTCGAGCATTTTGCCCTGGAAGGCGCCGAAGTTGGTGATACGGGCTAGGTCGGGACCTTCGCCGCTGTCCACCTGGACGGGGAGCTGCTCGTCGATGGTTTGATAAGGCACCACGTCGAGCACGACCTTGATGTTCGGGTGCTCCTCCATGAACTTGTCCAGGAGGCCTTGCATGACTTCGGCCTCGTTCCCGTCCGCGTAGTACGTGAAGCGCAGCTCCACGGCTTCCGCTTCCTCTTCTACTTCTTCCTCGGTGGTTGGTTCTTCTGTCACTTCTGGGGTTTTTGGCTGGCAAGCTGTCAGGGATACAGCAGTGATGATGAGAAGTGAGAGCAAGATCCAAAGAATTCTTTTGGATTTCATACTTTTCTTCCTCCTTGATTCAATCTGAAACATTCTCCTCTTTCATTACCAAAGCGTTGATCATGTCTTTTTCCTACGCATCACCTCCTGTATTCATGTTAGGTTAAGGATAGGGATACCAAGCATGTTTGCTACCGTACGCAGTTCAGGGAGATAATTGCCGTAAGTAATGGATATATGGTGTTCCAATCCCTCGTGAAGGATGCGATCGATAATATGAGTGGCGGGTTTGTCAAAACGGAGCAGGCCCGCGGTCCCCGAAAAACTTTGCGGTCCGCGGATCATCTCACCGCTGCCCACCATTAAGCGGTATTCCCCGGTCGCTTCGCTGATCCGAGCCACGGTGACACGGCCCGGTTTAAGGGGAAATTCCATTAATAGTGGCAGTTCCCGGTTGGAGTGAATGGTGACCCGCTTCTCTTCTTCTGGATCCGCCATGGACAGGGGAGCTAACCCGCAATGCCAGAGCACCAAGGCGTCGTGTTCGTGATCAACGGAAACCATGTCCGTCAGGAAAGCCGGTTGATTGCTGAGCCATTGGAGCATGATCAGGGTGACCGTTCCATTCACATCAGCCTCGCAACTGCAGGGTGTCATTTCGTCTGTCAGCATGGACATAGCCCCACAGGCTGCGCATCCGATCTCGGTGAAAAATTCCGGCCAACAGCGGACTGCAAAGCCGCTCAACTGGTCTTCTTTTGCGATCTCTTGCAGAGCCAGATATGCACTCAGTGTTTTTCGGGTTGCTTCCCGGTTCATATCTTCCAAATTGGCTACTTCCTGTCCCAGAGCATCCTCTACCGGCTGGGTTTGCGCGGTCGTGATCTTCTGCAGCCGGTCAAACACATCCTCCCGGAGATCGTATTGGACCACTTCCACCCCAAATGTACCCTTTAAACGGGTGGGATCATAAAGACACGTTTCAAACCCTTGTGGGTTATCTCCCACGCGGCCTAAACGAGCGCCCTGAAGCAGACGACGGACACGGCCCGCGCGGGCCAACATCTCGATTTTGGCTGCAAGAGCAGGATCACCGGGATTAGCATACCCGTACTCATACCAGTGGCCGGCTCTGGTTAAGGCTAATCCGGCTAGGTTTATGCCGCATAAGGAGTTCAACCGCAGGCGCTGTCCGGTGTGAGGTTCGGGGGTTGCCCACAGGAAAAGGGGAGAATCCAGTTCCTCAGCGATGTTCATAACCAGGGAACTGTCTGCAAAAGTAGCCTGGAAGATGACGAGAAGGTCCAATGGTTTTCCCTTCAGATCTTCAATCGCGTTTTGCGCCTGCGCTTCATCCATCACCATTTCATTCGGACCATATAACTCCATCCCTGACCGGGAAAGTTGTGACCGGGCAGCGTCCGTTTTTTCCATGGCGAAGTCAACGTCAAAAGTAGGACGGGCGATGGATATGAAGGCAAGCTTGAAATATGACATTAATGGCTCTCTGTTTGGTAAAAGTAATCTAATAAAGCGATGGAGGCTGCGCCAATCACACCTGCTCGCCACCCAAAACCAGTGGGGCGTAGGTTGACTTTTTCACCAATGCCGCAAAACGCCGTGTCCTGGAGGACTTCTTGGGCTACAGGACGGATGAGGTCATCCCCCTGCGCAAACATCCCCCCTAAGAGGATCATCTCCGGGTTGAGGATGTTGACCAGGTTAGCCAAGGCCAGTCCGAGGAAACGGATTTGGTCAGCGATCATCCGCTGAGTGAGTTCGTCCCCCTCGCGGGCGGCGGCGAATACCCTTTCAATGGGTTCGGTTTCGTTCTCCTGATCGAGATGTTGGGCGAGTATAGAATCTGGATGCTGTTCAGCGAGTATTTGAGCGTTTTTTATGAGGACAGGCTCTGAGACTAACGTCTCCAGGCAGCCGCGATTGCCGCATTCACAAAGATCCCCCCCTTCAGGGATCATGACCGTGTGTCCAATCTCGCCAGCGCTCGCTCGAGCACCTCGATAGACCTGTCCATTGACGACGAGACCTGCGCCTACCCCAATTCGACCATATACAAAAGCTAAGACGTTCACATCCCGGCCCACGCCGAAGATAGCCTCACCAACAGCCATGGCGCGAACGTTGTTATCCACGCTGACCGGTAAACCCGTCTCCGCTTCAAGGACTTCCTGAATTTTTACGTCCTTCCATCCCAAGCGAGGCGCCATGACATTGACCCCCGTCTGGTGATTGACGAGGCCGGATGCGCCTACACCAATGCCGAGGATCTTGTCTTCATTTATATGGTTGGTATCAATCAACCCTTTGGTTTCAGCAGCGATGAGATCGAGGATCTGGGAAGCCGGGGACTCGGGATCGTACTCCACGATGCGGTTATCCACGATTTCCGCGTAAAGGTCAGTAAGGGCTACCCGGAATAACCCCACGCCAATGTGAACCCCAACTGCATAACGGGCGCGAGGGACCAACCGGAGCATCGTCCGGGGACGGCCTACGCTCCGTTTACCCGGGACTTCTTCGTCCAAGGACGCTTCCTCGGTAATCAACCCCTGGTCGATGAGCTCTTTGGTCAGGTTGGTCACGGTCGCGGAGGAGAGGGAGGTCCGTTTCGCCAGCCCAGCACGGGAGAGGGATTTTTCATGCAAAAAACTCAACAAGATCGTCTGCATGTTGTGGGCTTTGAGTGAATTAATATTCGTTCCAGAAAAGGGGAGGGGAGACATAATCACCCGGAGAATTATTTAATTTACTAAATAAAATAATTATATGTGTTTGTATTGTATGGGGGTTGGTTCATTTTGTCAAGCTGTGGATGTGGGGGCAGCCGGTCAATTGTTCGATTCCGGGCATGGAAAACGGGAGGAGGTTTCAAGAGAGGGAGCAGGGGACAGCCAGAAAGGCTATGGAGGGCTGATTTGGCTGTTAACAGTCCGGGAGGATTGGGGTGAATCTAGGGATAAGGGAACCAAGGAAGGGAGCCTGGGTGCGCTGGCAGCGGTATAGACACATTTCTAAGGCAAAATGAGTTAGGAACCCCCAGATTGGAAAATGGGAAATGGCTGGTTCTGTTAACATTCGTCATATTTGGGGGATGGGGATTGGTCAATAAAACAGGTATCCGTGGGCTAAGATAAGTGCGGATGGTGAGGGGGAGCTGTATGCGTGTTGACAGAGGTTTACCCTTAGACGGACAGCACTCCGTAATGTAAATCCAAACAGGGGAGTACCGGGACTTGACGGAGAGCGAAAACGTGGTTAAAATAGTTACGTTTGTGATAAGTATCATTATCGAAACCATAATAGGGAGCACCTCTAGGAGCGATTGATGCCTTACCAACAGCCCATAACCATCGCGGAAGCGATTGAACGCTATTTGGACAGCGTTCAACTCTCCCGTTCTGAAAACACGGCCCGCACCTACGGGAATGCCATGCGCTCATTTGCGTTCTCTCTTGAGGATCGAGGCCAGGATGTGGAAAAGACGCAGGTATCGCAGCTCAGCGAGGATTTCATCACCGAATTTGCAGCGGATTTGAAGGGATATGCCCCCAATACCGAGCAGCTTTACCTCAGCGCGGTGACCGGGTTTTATGAGTATTTGGCCGCAGAAGGTCTCTCAGAGATCAACCTGTCCCGCTTGCGAATGCTCATCAAACGGCGTTCCCGGCGACCGGGACAGCGATTGCCCCAATTCCCGAAATCGGACATCGAGGACGTTATAGGCTATGCGAAAATATTGCACCAGCATCCGACCGAGAACGAACGGAAAAGGCTTCAAAACCTGCGCGATCGGGCCTTTATCCTTACCCTGGCAGATACCGGATTGCGGGTCCACGAGGCCTGCAACCTGCGCCGGGGCGATCTGGATTGGCATGAGGCGAAAGCCGTGATCATCGGCAAAGGAAACCGGCAAGCTGTGGTCCGCTTTTCAGAAAGGGCTCTGAACGCCTTGCGGGATTACCTCAATGGGAGGGCGGAGATGGACGGCGCTTTTGGGCGATCGCTGACCTCCCTGCCCCTCTTTGCCCGTCATGACCGCGGTGCGGGTGACCGCGTGGAGCCCATCAGCACCACCACAGGGCGAAATATCGTCCGGGACCGCGTCAGGGAAGCTTTGGGTAAGGAAGCGGAAGGGACAATCACGCCCCATTCCTTCCGTCATTACTTTGTCACTGAGGTGCTCCAAGGTTCGGGCGGGAATATCAAATTGGCGCAAAGATTGGCTCGGCATAAGAACATTCAGGTAACCCAGCGTTACGCTCATCTCAGCGATGATGAGCTGGATCGGGGATATTGGGATATATTTAAGGATAAATAGGGAGAAAGAAGAATATGCAATATCGACCATTTGGGACGTTAGATTGGCAGGCTTCCGCCTTAGGTTTCGGTTGCATGCGTTTGCCGACAAGGAACGACAACCCGGGAGACATACGGGAGGATGAAGCTGCCAATATGCTTCATTATGCCATCGACCACGGGGTAAATTACGTGGATACAGCCTATCCGTACCACGATGGTCAGAGTGAGCCATTTTTGGGGCGAACCCTGCAGGGGACGTACCGGGAGAAAGTCAAGCTGGCGACCAAGTTGCCCTGCTGGAAGGTGGAAGAGCAAAGCGATTTTGACCGGTTCCTGAATGAGCAGCTGGACCGCCTGCAGACCGATACGATCGATTTTTACCTTTTACATGCTCTGAATGAGAAGAGCTGGGAGAAAATGCAGTCCCTGGATGCCCTTTCCTGGTTGGAAAAGGCCCAGGATAGCGGTCGGATCGGGCATAAGGGCTTCTCTTTCCATGATTCCTTTTCGGTATTTAAAAATATCATCGATGCTTATGAAGGCTGGGACTTTTGTCAGATTCAGTACAACTACATGGATGTGGATTATCAAGCCGGTAAAAAAGGCCTTCGCTACGCAGCGGATCGCGGTCTGGCGGTGGTGATCATGGAGCCCATCCGGGGCGGCAGGCTGGTAGATCCCCCAGAATCTGTGCAGCGCTTGTGGGAGAAAGCCCCCCGCAAACGGTCACCAGCGTCCTGGGCGCTGCACTGGCTGTGGGACCAACCCGAAGTTTCCCTGGTCCTGAGTGGGATGAGCGACTTCGACCACGTCAAAGAGAATGTAGCTGCAGCTAATCAATCCGCGGTGGGATTTCTGAGCGATGAGGAACGGGCGGTGATCCGCGAGGTCCGGGAGGCTTATCAATCCTTGGCTTTAATCCCCTGCACGCAGTGCGAATACTGCCTCCCCTGCCCCCACGGGGTGAGCATCCCCCGCATCCTGGAGATTTATAACGATTCCATCATGTACGATAAACTGGATTATGGAATTAATGGGTATAACAACTGGATCCCGGACGACAAGAAGGCGGATCAATGCCAGGATTGCAGAGAGTGTGAGGAGAGTTGTCCCCAAGATATCCCGATCAGCACGTGGATGGAAAGGATCCATCAGGAGCTGGCCCGCTGAAACGACCCCACCCTCAAAAGGTGGACGTTTAACCATTGTTTTATAATGAGCGGTTAATCAAAATGATTTGAACGGTTTTCTGGCCGAAATCCCCTTCGGAGGGGATGAAAAAACCCTGACTATAAGGCTATACGTAATTAACTAACACCTTGGTTCGGCGGAAGAATCCGGAAAAAGCAAGAGCGCGGCAGCCGCTGCCGCGCTCTTTTTAGTTTTTTGAGCATCGTTCCCGTGCGTGTCTTATCCAACGACGAGATTGTTATGGACTTCGATCACACCCGCCGTGTAGGAGGCGATGTCCCCAGCCTTCGAACGCACAAAGTTGGTAGGCACAACGCCTGTCAAGGTCACTTTTCCGTGTTCTACTTCTACGGTGATGTCCTCCGCATCGATGTAAAGGTTGCGATCCAGCGCATCGTTAATCGTCTCCGCGATGTCCTTGTCAATGAAACTCCCGGTGGGAACCACGGTCATTTCGTCGACGACATCAATGACTCCGCTGACATCAGAGACCAATTCCACAGCCTTCCATTTTTTCCAATACTCGTTAACGGTCCCTTCTAAAGTTACGATCCCACCTTCTACGCTGACATCGATATCCATGACATCGATATCCGTATTCCAGGACAAGATGTTCTCGATGTTGTTCCTGATTTCTGCATCAGTGGGAATTTCAACGGTGGGTGCGATTTCTACATCGATTTGATCTTCCACACTGGTCACACCGTCAATCATCCAGGTGTCGGTCACAGCGGATGACCGAGCCCCGTGAGTGGGTACCGTACCTTTCAGGGTGACTGCGCCGTTGTCGACATGCACGGTTACGTCATCAGCGTCTACCCTATTGTCCCAATACAGTTGGTCAACAACTTCCTTTTTAATGGTCTCATCTTTGCGGTTCATAGTTCCTCCTTTTGTGATCATCAACTAACTTGTAAACGTCTGAACTCATGTCGTGATCTCAAAAAACGAACCTCTCATGCCAACGTTTTATCCTTCTTTCTCATTTTTCCCTTGCGAATAATCTCTCACCTTGTCCGCTAATTCCTGCAATCGGTTTTGAACGGCCCAATTGACCGTATCTTCCGGATAGGTGCCGTCGTCTTGTCTTTCCCCTGCCTCTTTCCCTGTCAGAAGGGCTATCCCTTGATTGATATTTTCTACGGGGTATATGTGAAATTGACCATTATTTACGGCTTCAACAATTTCATCCCGAAGCACGAGGTTATCGACGTTGCTTTCTGGGATGATCACCCCTTGCTCTCCATTGAGCCCTTTATGTTTGCAGGTTTTGAAAAACCCTTCGATCTTCTCGTTTACGCCCCCTATGGCCTGTACCTCTCCCCGTTGGTTGACCGAGCCGGTGACCGCGAAATCCTGCCGGATGGGGTATTCGGACAAGCTGGAAAGCAAAGCATACAACTCGGCAGAGGAAGCGCTGTCCCCGTCCACCTCTTCGTATAACTGCTCAAAGGTGATGCTGGCGGAAAGCGCAAGCGGTACATCCTCTGCGTATTTCCCACCCAGATAACCGGTCAGGATCATCACGCCCTTATTGTGGATCTTACCTCCTAATTCCGCCTTGCGGTCGATGTTCACCACACCCTCTTTTCCTACATGGGTCCGGGAGGTGATCCGCGAAGGCTTTCCGAAGGCATAATCCCCCAAGGGCAGCACGGAGATCCCGTTCACCTGTCCTTCCACCTCTCCATCTGTATCGATGAGTATCGTCCCTTCTTCGATCATTTCCTGCAGTCTTTCTTCGATGCGGTTCGAGCGGTAGATCATCTCCTCAACGGCTTTTTTGACATCCTCTCCCTGAACGAGGTCATTTCCATTCTGGTCTGCCCAATAACTGGACTGTTGGATGAGATCAACGACCTCTCCAAATTTGGTGGATATGCGCTTCTGATCGGAAACCATCCGGAAGCCTTCCTCGACAACTTTGGCTACCCCGGATGGTGAGAAATGGGTCAGCGATTGCTCCTCGCAGATCGTGCCAATGAATTGTGCATACTGATCCGCTGTTTCCTTGTCCCAATCCATTTGGACGGCAAAATCAGCTTTTACCTTGAATAACTCTTGGAAGTCTTCATCATACTGATAGAGCAAGTAATAAAGGATGGGGCTGCCGATGATGACAACTTTGATGTCCAAGGGGATGGGTTCGGGTTCCAGAGATCGCGTAGATATTGCGCCGATCGCTTGTTGAAGGGATTCGATTTCCACCTCGCGGTTTTTCAGAGAGCGCTTTAAGGCTTCGTAAGAGAGCGGCTTGCGAAGCAAATCCTGGGCTTCGATGATCAAGTACCCCCCATTCGACTGGTGCAGCGCGCCAGCTTTGATCATTTGGAAGTTCGTCACCAACGCGCCGAGTTGAGCTTGGTGTTCGATGCGACCCACCAGGTTGGAATGGGTGGGGTTGCTTTCCAAGATGACGGGCGCTCCTTCCGGATCGCAGTTATCTACGATTAAATTAACGCGGTAATTATCGAAACGATCGAATGTAGTCCGTCCAGCTTGCTGCTGAACCAAGAAGGGAAGCTGCTGCTGGATTTTACTCTTTTGTTCAGCCTGTTTGAGTTCATCTGCGTTATCAAGGATGTCCTTCCTGATTTCCTCCAGGAAGTCGATGATGCCTTCTTGTTCGCTGTATTTTTCCTTTAATGAATTGATCAAATGTTCCACAGCGTAGCCGATTACCTGGCGATCCAGCTCGCTGATTTCCTCTTTGGCTTCTCTCTGCAAGTCTTGGACTTCATTCATCGTCTCCCGCATCACATCTTGAAGCTCTTTTTGCTTCTCCTCCAATTCTTGGCGGGTTTGGGGATCAAGTTTGTTCACCTGCTCCGGGGAGATCACTTCCCCATTTTTGACAGGCGTGGTCATTATTCCACGGGGAGTTTGGACGATCGTGAAGCCTTTCTCTTTGGCCTTTTGCTCCAATTCCTGGAATAACTTTTCCCGTTTCTGCTGATATTTTTGTTGAATTTGTTTTTTCTCTTTCTCGTATTCCTCGCTTTCGAAGGCCTGTGGGATCTCGGTTTTCAATTCATCAACCAGGCTGTCCATGTCCTCTTCAAATTGGCATCCCATGCCTGCAGGTAGCCGGAGGGCTTTCGGTTTATCCGTTTCACTGAAATTGTTGACGTAGCACCAGTCATCCGGTACCGGTTGTTCTTTCGATTTACGCTTTAAGAAGTCCTGAATTAATGTGGTTTTGCCCGTCCCGGAGGGTCCCAAAGCGTACATGTGGTAACCGGGACTATTGATCCCAATCCCAAATTCAACGGCTTTCACTGCCCGGTCCTGGCCGATGACATCTTCAAGCTCAGGCAGCTCCTGGGTGCTTTGAAAGTCAAATTGATGGATGTCAATGGTTTTTTGTAATTGTTCTGCTTTCAGTTCTTGCGTTTGGGGTGCCACGGCTACCTTCTCCTTTTGAGTCGCTTTTTTCCTTGATTTCTAATTTAAAGATACCGAAGAGAAAGAGATTCTTGAATATAACGAACCCCTATCTGAGGTATAAATTTGGTTATATCTGCTACGAGGTGGTCAATGAGGTTTTGATGTTCCGGACATTGATTACCTCAACAATTGAATGTCTATTGGCAAGTTGGCGCTTGCGGAGAGAGGCCGGTCAGTGTAAACTACCCATGTCGCAGATGGTAAATGGATAGAATATTCAAGATTAGAACAATCAGGAGGATACTATTATGGATGCTATGATTGATCGCGTGTTACGAGCAGCGAGATTTGACGTTGATTTCTTCAACGAAGTGGAAGCGGATCCCAGTTTGACCCAAGAGGCGTTAATGGTCGTCGTTCTGGTTTCCGGGTTAAGCGCTGTGGGTTCCTTCATTTCGGGGCTGATGGATGGGAGGTTTGGCGGGGCGCTTTTAGCCCTCATCGTCACAGTGCTTTTAGGTGTGGTGAATTACTATATTTGGGGATACCTGACCCACTATATCGGCAGTGCACTATTTGATGCGACCTCCGATCCGGGAGAGCTGCTGCGCGTATTAGGCTACGCCAGTGGTCCAAACGTCCTCGGGTTCTTCAGCTTCATCCCTTGTCTGGGCGGATTGGTGGGATTAATAGGGTCCATCTGGGCCCTGGCAGCGGGTTTCATAGGCGTCCGGGAAGCATTGGACATCGAGACCGTGGAAACGTTGATCACCGTGATCATTGGCTGGGTCATTATCATGATCATTACCTTCGTCGTGGATTCGGTCATCGGTATCGGAACCTTAGGTTTAGGGGCGGGGATTTCATTCTTGACTCGATAATCCATAGGGCGGAAATGGTGAAATCAGGGGACAAGGTTTCATGACCAAGAGATGGCAGCCCCGGTGTTCATTTGATCTACGAAGACACCGGGGTTGTTCGTAAAGAGGATGAAGGAGGGAAGGATGAATGTGGAAATGCGAAATAGGAAAGGGATCAGATATTTGACAGCTTATTACGGCGTGCTGCAGCTTTCCCACATTGCCATTCTGGGACGAGCCCTGGTCATCTACCTGCAAACCGATATTTTCCCCTTTCCCGCTTCTCCCCCAGCCCAGGGGTGGTCCCCCCAAGTGATCCCCTTCTTTTTCGGTATGGGTGCAGGGGATGCTGTCGCAGCCGTGATGGGTATTTCGTTCGCAGGGTTGCTCCTTTTTAAGGACCGGTGCCACACAGCCGTGGGTTTTGTTTCCTTAATCATCGCCATGAGCTCTGCCCTGATATTTGCGGTGGGGACGATCGCAAATGGAGCCTGGTCGGCGCATCCTGGGGAATACATCAGCATGGTGGTTGTTTTCTTACCGCTTATCCCCCTCCTCTTTTCCCTGTCACGTACGATATCCCAGCGCCGTTCAACCTGGTAGGCTATACGAAATCATTCCGGAAAGGCTTTCCGGTTGGGACCGCTCTCAGCGCCTATTCCGGAAAAGGTATTACTTCCCTCCTCATTCCCCATTGGTTGTTGATCTATGATCAGGACGGGGGGCATATTTCATGTACATCTCACGGAGCTTTTTCACCTCTGATTCAGAAAGGACTTTCGCTTCAACCCCCATGGAGCGGACCCTATAGAGGGCTTGAGCCGTGTGCTCTGCAGCTGTCGTCGCCACATAGGCTTCGTCCAGGGAGGGGCCCAGGGTGACCAGGCCATGGTGAGCCATAATCACCGCGATCCCCTCCCCCGTGGCAGCGAAGGTCACTTGTGCCAACTCTTCAGTTCCCGGCCGGGCATAAGGCGCCACAGGGACCGCACTTCCTAATCCCATGGCCGCTTCGTTTAAAACCATAGGCATGCTTTCCTCTCCGATGATGCCGAAGATGGTGGCGTAAGGCGCGTGTGTGTGTAGCACCGCGTGGATATCTGACCTGTTGCGATAGTACACCATGTGCAGGGCGATTTCACTGGTTGGTTTCCAGTTCCCTTCAACGAGGTTCTCCTCCAGGTCGATGACACAGATGTCTTCTACCCCCCGTTCCTCATATGGTACAGCACTGGGGGTGATCGCGATATAGCCTGTTTCGCGGTCATAATAGCTCAGGTTCCCCTGGCCGGTGACGATGACCCGATCATGGATCAATTTGTGACTGACTTCCAATATTCGTTCTCGATACTCTTGAAGCAGCATCTCCTAATCCTCTCTTTCCCTCCGGCGAATATCCCCTACCGGCGCTGAGACCGCCATTTTTTTACATATAAAGGTCTTCCCGCGTTCTAGGCAGGCCGCTTTTTCCAGTTTTGGAGGGTTTCCCTAACAAAGATTGGTATAGGTTTAACCTCCCGACTTCAAATCCGCGCGCGGATCCTGACATGAACAACCGCCAGATGCGGTAGGTCGTTTCTTCCACATATTGCAAGGCTTCTTGATGGCTCCCCTCAAGCCTGTGCACCCAGTGACGCAGGGTTTGCGCGTAATGCTCCCGTAGGGATTCCACATCGAGCACTTCAAACCCAGCTTCTTCAGCGTAACGCAACATCGTGTTGATCAATACCAACTCGCCATCCGGGAAGACATAATTATCGCCGAAACTCTCCTCGGTGGGACGCTCACGGTTGGGATCTGTGGACATGGAAGCGATCCCGTGGTTCAGAAATAAGCCCTGGGGTTCCAACAAACGGTAGGCTTGCTTGAAATATGTGGGCAGTTTCTCTCTACCGACGTGCTCCACCATTCCCACACTGACGATTTTGTCGTAGCTGGTGCCAGGTGGGATTTCTCTGTAATCCATCAGTTCGACTTCACATTGCCCCTCTAAACCTTCTTCCTCGATTCTGTTCCGGGCCCATTCTGCCTGGTTTTCGCTTAATGTAATTCCCACAGCCTTTACACCATAACGCTTTGCAGCGTGGATGATCTGGCCTCCCCAACCGCATCCGATATCAAGCAAACGCTCACCCGGTTTTAGGCGTAATTTTTTGCAGATATACTCCATTTTCTTTTCCTGGGCGGAGTGGATATTGAACCCCTCTTCAGGGTAATAAGCGCAGGAATAGAGCATGTTTTTGTCCAGCCACAATGCATAGAAGTCATTCGAGACATCGTAATGGTAAGAAATAGCCTGTCGGTCTCGATTCAGAGAATGAATTTCCCCGCTGACCTGCGCTGAATCAGACCGGGTATTAAATGATCCCTTATCCGGTAAGTTCCATAAATGCCAGCCAACCCAGAGGGTCTCTCCAAGGGACCATTTTTGATTCTGGATATATTCCCCCACATCGAAAGCCTGGTAGATATCCCCTTCCAGGTCAAAGTCTTTATAAATGTATGCCTCCCCTAATGACCTTTCAGTGGGAGGCAGGAACATGTGTTTTAAAGCCCCCGGATGGTTGAGTACCAGGGTAAATTGGGGGGATTGATTGCCAAGCTTATCCCATGTAGATCCATCCCAAAATCGGACATTAAATGCGGGACCTGAATACTCAGCGAAAAGGCGGTTTAAGATGGAAATGGTCCTCTCCTTACCGTGGTTGGCTGTTGGCATGAGTTCTCCTTAATCTGAAATGAGTTTACTCTCACTTGCTAGCCAAAGAAGAAAAGGGAGACCATTCATTCTTTATCCCCCTTTTTCTGGATGATCACCCATGCGGTGTGATTTTCCTCGTAGATGGTGATTAGGGATTCGTGAGTGGGAAAGAGGTCTTTGATCTCTAGCGGGGTGAGGAAGTGGCTCCTCATTAATGCTAATTTCTCAGCGAACGCGACCAGTTTAACTGCCCGTCGATTGTAATTCGGTTCTTCAATGACGATCCTCCCTCCCGGTTTCAGGCCCCGCCAGAGTTCATCGGCGGTCCTCTGTTGATCACAGACATGGTGCAGCGCATCTACCATGATCACACGGTCAAAATAACCATCCGGAAAAGGCAACCTCTCTGAATGGGAACAAACAGGCTGCAACCCAGATTTGGCTTTCGTTTGGAGCAGCATGTTATAGGACAGGTCAGAGACGACGACCTGAGTATGGTCACCTGAGAAATATTGGGAGATGCGTCCCGTGCCGCCTCCCACATCTAGCATGCGTCCCGAAGGTGGTAGCTGAGCGAAGGCCGCCAAAGCTTGGGGAGGTTTGGGCTTGATGAAAAATTCGTAAATAGGGGCTAGTAGATCAAAATGGTCGAACATCCGGATAGACACTCTCTCAATAACCAGTGGAATCTGATGATTAAAATGAATATTTCTTGGTTAATAAAAGTATTATAGTTGATTTATTGACGAGGGTCCTTGTCTGATTTATAATTTTTTTGCGCCTTTTAATTAAGTGGGGGAAGTGCTGGAATTGGCAGACAGGCATGACTTAGGATCATGTGCCCTTGTGGCGTGTGGGTTCGACCCCCACCTTCCCCATTTTATGGGTTCGCTCAGACAGAGAAGGGGCGTCAGTCAGACGCCCCTATTCTAATGTCAAATGATAAAGTGAGGTCGAATTGAAAGTAAAACAAACATATTTAGATGACCATCAGCTGCAGGTTGTCGTGGAAACAAATCAGGAGGCTTTTGAGAAAGAAAAACATAAGGCGGCCAGGGAATTATCCAAAGATAAGAAAATTCCCGGCTACCGACCCGGAAAAGCCCCTTACTCATTGGTTGTCAATCATATCGGAGAAGGTGCGATCATCGATCGGGCTCTGCAGTCTTTTCTAGATCAGATTTACCCCAAAGCTTTGGATGAGATTGATGGTGAACCATATGGACCGGGCCATTTAAAAGAGATCCAGTCCTTGGAACCTCCTACTTTTGAATTCATCGTTCCCCTCCAGCCGGAAATTGAGGTCGGAGATTACCATGACCTTCGGATTCCTTATCAAGAAAGTGAGGTCAGTGAGGACGATGTGGGCGAGGTCATTCAGCGCATGCTGAAGCAACAGGCGACGATTGAGGAAGTCGATCACCCTGCTGAAGAGGGCAACCTGGTTGATACCGAGATCACAGGGCGGCCTGTGGACGCAGATCCTGATGACGAGGATGCCCTGATTATGTCCAACCAACCTCTGCCGGTGATGATAAAAAGTGCACAGGAAGACGACAGCAAAGAATGGCCTTTCCCTGGATTTTCCAGGCAGCTGCTCGGCGTCTCTCCTGGAGATACGTTAGAGCTGAGTCATTCCTATCCAAATGATGAGAGCGTGGATGAGGACCTCCGGGGAAAAGAGGTTTTATATACCGTAAGTATTGAGGGGATCCGTCAACGTGTCCTTCCGGATTTGGATGAGGAATTTGTCCAATCGGTGAGTGATGCAGAGACCGTTGAGGAATTCAGGGATCAAATCCGTGACCGACTGACCCGACAATCCGAACAAGAGGATGAGAACTCATATCTGAATCAGATTTTCGAAGAGTTGCTAGAGGATGCCACTGTAAAATATCCCCCTCAAATGGTCGATAATGAAATCGACAGTGAGATCGAGCAGATCTCCAGGCGCCTTGAATCTCAGGGTATGGATTTAGATATGTATCTGGATATGCAGGATATAGACGAACAAGAATTCAGGGACCAGATTCGACCAGAGGCTGAGAAACGGATCTCTCGGGGACTTTTATTGGGAACGATTGCAGATCAGGAAGACCTGAATATTGAACCAGAGGAAGTGACCGATAAATTCCAGGAGGTCGTTGAAGACAACTTCGGTCCTGAGGATACGGACGCCAAAGAAGCGTTTATGAACAGCCAGGAATCTATGAGCTTATTAAATCAGCTCAGTTCACAGATGATCTCCCAGCGCACGCTGGACTTCTTGAAGGCTCTGGCAAAAGGGGAGGACACCTCCCGATTTAAAAAAGTGGACGAAGAGGGGAAAGAAAGTGGTGAAACGGAGATTCCAGAAACGACGGAGGGGTATGAACTGAGTAGCCCAGTTACAGAAGAAGAGGAAGACAGAGAGGAGAATGAAAAGGCCCCTCCCACAGAAGAGGATGTATCTGAACCAGAAATGGAAGACGATGAAAATAAAGAAGATAAATAAAGAACCAATGGCAAATTGGAATGGAGGTAGGATGAACATTCAAGTCCCAGAATCACTCGTTCCCATGGTGATTGAAAAAACGGGAAGACATGAACGAGCGTACGACATTTACTCATTATTGTTAAAAAACAGGATTGTCTTTTTGGGCACACCGATCACTGATCAGACGGCGAACCTGATTGTCGCTCAGTTGTTGTACCTCAGCAATGAAGACTCGGAAGCCCCGATCCAGATGTACATCAACTCACCGGGGGGGCAGGTTTACGCTGGATTGGCGATTTACGATACCATGCAGATGATCCCTAACCCGCTAAATACTGTAGCGGTGGGGGTGACGGCATCGTTTGGTACCGTTTTACTGACCGGTGGAACGCCCGGAAAGAGGTATGCCCTCCCCCACGCAACCGTCCATATGCATCAACCGTTGGGCGGCGCGCAAGGACAGGCTACGGATATTGAAATCCAAGCCAACGAGATCCTCCGCTTGCGAAAGCAGATCAACCAGATCTTGGCTCATCACACCGGAAAAGACATCGAACAAGTCCGAGAGGACACGGAGCGCGATTATTGGCTTAATGCCCAAGAGGCGACTGATTACGGGTTGGTTGACAAAGTGCTTGATCCGGCGAAGGAGAAAAATGTCGCCGCGTTAGCCTCGAAAGAAGAGGTAGAAGACGAAGAAGACGAAGAGTAGCGAACGGGTATTTCAGGCCCGGTTTCATATGAAGCCGGGCATTTTTTTATATTCCGGATTGTGGATATGAACGAAGATTGGACAGCGGGACTGCGGGGGATCGTTTTGGATATGGATGGCGTTTTATGGAAGGAATCCCAGCCTTTGGCGGATCTGCCATTGGTGTTTGGTATGATCAAAAACTTCGGTTGGGATGTCCTGGGGATGACCAATAATTCTACACGGACTTCAGCGCATTATTTATCCAAACTCAAATCCTTTGGGGTCGATCTTGAACCTTGGCAGGTCATAAACAGTTCGGAAACTACGGCATATTATTTAAAAGAAAGGTACCCCCAAGGTGGGGAAGTCTATATGGTCGGCGAGCATGGGTTATTGTCCGCCCTTAAGAATGCGGGGTTTTTTCCCCTGGAAGATGAAGAGGGGGAACCGCTGGCGGTAGTGGTAGGGATGGACCGGGAGCTAACATACCCGAAAATCGAAAGAGCAGCGCGCTACATTCGGGAGGGGATCCCATTCATCGGGACAAATCCAGATAAAACGTACCCCACCCCGGACGGGTTAGCTCCGGGTGCAGGGGTAGTATTAGCAGCGATCGAAGCAGCTTCGGGGAAAAGCCCTTTGATCATGGGTAAACCAAACAAACGCATGTATCAGGCTGCTTTAGAACGGTTTGGATGTTCTCCAGAAGAAGTGCTCGTCGTTGGGGACCGCTTGGAGACCGATATCTTAGGCGCTTATCGGGCTGGTTGCCATTCCGCTCTGGTCTTGTCCGGGGTGTCTTCCCGGGAGGCTTTGAAAGATTGGACACCTGCTCCAGATGTGGTTGCAGAAGATGTCAGGGCTTTATTAGAATCTTTCCAGAATGATGAATAATTACATCTACGATTACGACCTTTCCAATTTGGAGGATATATTTACAGCTTGGGGGGAACCGGATTACCGCGCTTTGCAAATCTGGAAAGGGCTGTACCAGCAGTATTGGGATCATCCTCAGCAATTCACGACTTTCCCGCTCGAACTGCGGGATCGATTGCGGAGAGAATTCACGTTCAGCCATCTGAATCCTGTGAAAAAAATCCAATCCAGCGATCGGATGACGCAGAAGACGTTATTCCGACTCCCGGATGGGCCGGCCATTGAAGTGGTGCTCATGCGCTATGCTGGCCGAAACACGGTGTGTATCTCCAGCCAGTCAGGATGCGCGATGGGATGTGAATTCTGTGCCACGGGTCAAATGGGTTTTAGGCGGCATTTATCCAGCGGAGAGATCGTCGAGCAAGTCGTGTATTATGCGCGAGAGTTAAAGGCGCAGCGAGACGCGTTGACGAATGTCGTTTTCATGGGCATGGGAGAGCCGTTTGATAATTATCAGGCGGTGATGGAAGCGATCCGCCAGCTGCGCCATCCGCAAGGTATGAATTTGGGTGCCCGGCGTTTTACGATTTCCACTGTAGGGATTATCCCCGGGATCCGCCGATTTGGACGCGAGGACACGCAGGTCAATTTGGCAGTCTCGCTGCATGCGGTAGATGATGAATTGCGATCGTCAATGATGCCCATTAATAAGAAATATCCGGTCCAAGAGCTCTTTGATGCTTGTAAGGAGTACGTTTCGATAACAAACCGCCGGATCACCTTTGAGTGGGCATTAATCCAGGGTGTCAACGACACACAGGAACAGGCAGGCCGTCTTGCTGAGATGATTCAGGGAATGTTGGCTCATGTCAATATCATTCCTCTTAATCCCACAGCAGGTTATGAAGGCGCATCCACTACGGAAGAACGCGCACGAGCTTTTCAAAAGGTCCTGATTGACCATGGAGTATCTTGCACGATCCGGGAGCGGCGGGGGATCGATATCCAAGCGGGGTGTGGACAACTGGCCAGTAAGGTTTGATCGTCGGGTTGAACTCCTTATTGTTCCCTGATGACCGATTCTTAAAGATGAGAATCGGTTTTGTGCTTTTAAAGGAAAGACTTCGGGGCAGACACGGTCGTGATTGGCAGCCCCCCTCCTATTTCATGCTAAAATAATGGAAATGGAGATGGAGGAGGAAATATGCCCAGTCAAACCGTCCGTTTGGTGTTTCCGCCGCGGTTGCAAGATGAGCCCATCGTCAATCGGCTGTTAAGGCGTTATTCCTTTACCGTGAATATTCTGCGGGCAAATGTAACGGAAGATCAGGGTTGGATGGATATCCAAATTTCCGGGAAGGCAGCGGAAATTGAAGACGCCTCCGACTGGTTGAGAAATCATGGAGTAGAAGTGATCCTTCTTTCCCAATAGTTGATTGTCTTTGCTGGACAAAGTGTGGAAATTAAACCTGGAAGAAAGAAGAGCGACCTCTGCAGGTTTTTCATTATTTAATAGGATTAATGACGATGGCTACATTCATAAAATTAACTCCCAAAGTCAAAGAAAGGGTCAAAGAACTCCTCGAAAAAGAGGAGTATGCCGCGATCGCTGACGTGTTTCGCAAACTCCATCCTGCCGACCAGGGGAAAATCTTCCAGGATTTAGGCCCCGACAAACAAAAGAATATTCTTCTCCAACTGGAGATTGGGGAAATCGCCAATTTGTTCGATGAGTTAGATGATCAGGAAACGTTTTCCGCTGCTAGAGAACTGCCCCTGCCTTTCTTGGCGGATATTATTGATGACATGGATCCGGATGAAGCGGCGGACTTATTAGGGGACCTTTCTAGACAGGTTTTCCGCAGGACCATTTCATTAATGGAGGAACCGGAGGATGTCCTTCCCCTCTTGAGGTATCCGGACGAGACGGCTGGGGGTAGGATGACTACGGATTTCCTGATCCTCGAACCAGACGAGAAGGTCAGTGAAGCCATTCAATATTTAAGGGAAGTAGGACCAGAATCGGATGTGCCTTATTATTTGTTTGTTGTGGAAAAGGACGGCAGTCTGGTAGGAGTTATTGGCTTGAGAGAACTAGTCTGTGCTTCTCCGGATCAATTGATACGGGATATTATGGACGTTCATGTGATCAGTATTGAGGGGATGAGAGATCAGGAAGAAGCAGCCAGGCTTATGATCCATTACGACCTTACAGCTTTGCCCGTCGTTGATCAACAGAATCGGTTGGTAGGTGTCATCTCCCACGACGATATCCTCGATGTGATGGATGACGAAACCACAGAGGACATTTACCGTCTGGCCAGCGTGACCGATGCCGCCATAGAACCGGAAAGCAACATTCTTAAACAGTTGCAAGGGCGATTGCCCTGGTTATTGCTCAATACCTTCACTGCATTATTTGGATCCTGGGTGATCAGCAACTTCGAAGATTTGTTTGTTCAGGTTGCAGTTTTGGCGTTCTTCCAGTCTGTAGTAGCTGCCCAAGGCGGCAATGCGGCCAGCCAGAATGTAGCTATGATTGTGCGTTCTTTGGCGTTGAAAAAAGTGGATATCAAACGGGTCTGGCCTATCCTCGTCAGACAACTAGTGATGGGGATGTTATTAGGAGCAGTGGTCGGTCTCATTGTGGGATCAGGGGTTGGTTTATGGCAAAATAACCCTTATTTGGGTTTGGTTTTAGGGTTGGCGCTTTTGGGCAATATGTTGGTGGCTAGCGTGGTTGGAACATTAGCCCCCCTCGTATTGGACTTCCTGGATCAAGATCCTGCTATGGCCTCGTCTGTGTTGGTGACCGCTTTGACCGACAGCATTGGTTTCTTGATCTTTCTAAGTTTGGCTAGAATCTTCCTACCCTTAATCCAGAAATTTGTTTGAGAGCGGTTTGAAGCAAGTAATTACAGGTCTCAGTATCTGTTTCAAATTCTGAAGAGTTGAAGTAAAATAGTCCCATGGAAGTGCAAATCGCGATCTCAAAAATCAGGAAATATGCTACCTCCTCCAGCGGCGATACGGCGGAAGTCATTGAGCGCCCGAACGGTGGGGTTTCTGTAGTCCTGGCGGATGGACAGAGTTCCGGGAAGGGCGCGAAATGGGTCTCTTCCCTCGTGGTCAGAAAAGTCATCCAATTTATCGCCGACGGCGTGCGGGATGGAGCGGCAGCGCGGGCTGCTTCAGATGCTTTGTTCACAGAAAGGGACGGGAGAGTGTCTGCGACCTTAAACATCATCTCAGCCGACCTGCAAACCGGCACGATCGTCATCTCCCGCAATAACCCAGCTCCTGTTTTGCTGTCCTATGGGCAAAAAGTTAAATTTCTCTCCACCGAAACAGATCCGGTTGGTTTGCGCAGGGACACTCGCCCTATGATCACCGAGGTGCCCCTTGAAGTGGGGGTAACGGTGATCGCTTTCACGGATGGTTTGGTGCATGCGGGTTCATACTACGGCGAATCAATGGATATCGGCACATGCCTGAAAGTGGAATTAGAAGACGAGAGCCCTTCTCCACAGAAGATCGCGGATTCTTTAATATCCCATGCTTTGAAATTAGAAAGGGGACGCCCCCGGGATGATATCAGCATCATCGTCTTGCGGGTGGTTTCTGGTGGAGATGATCTGATTCGACGGATGACAGTGAAATTGCCTTTAGATCCCTTAGGAAAATGATCAAAGACCAACCAGTTATCGCTGTGGTTGGACCTTGCGCTGCCGGGAAAACGACACTCATTTCTGGATTATCTGCCCATGGATATCAGGCCAGGCATGTAGCCCAGGAGCATTCCTTCGTTCCAGATATGTGGGAGAAAATGGTGGATCCGGATTTATTGATCTATCTGGACGTCTCATATCATGTCTCCAATCAACGATCGGGGTTTTCATTAAAGCGGTCTGTTTTTCAGAAAGAGAAGAAGCGCTTGCGGCACGCCAAGGAGCATGCCGATTTGGTCATTAACACAGATCCATTAACCCCGGAGCAGATCTTGGAGCTGGTATTGCAAGCGTTATAAATTAATCACACAAGGTTTAAGATGAGAGAAAACGAAAAAGATCCTTATCGGGATCCAAAAGAAATCAGCGAACGTTATCAGGAATTGGATGAATTGAAAAATACATTCATCGCTCTGGTGAGTCACGAGCTTCGGACGCCCGTGAATCTGGTTTCGGGATACTTGGAGTTGGGACTAGAAGAAATGGATCAGGATACCCAGGAGGCTAGGAATTATTTTGAAAAAGCAGGTGAAAACATGCAAAAGCTGAGAAGAGTGGTAGAAGAACTGACGGACTTCGCCCGCCTGCAACGCGGAAAACCGATCACTGAATCGACTCCAGTCCCCATTGAAAAGGCCTTTCACCAAACCTACCAGCTATTGCAACCCGCATTGGATAATAAAGGGATAGAACTCCATGTGGATATCCCAAAAGGTATTCGGAAAGCCCGTTATGACGGAGACAGTTTGATCATCCTTTTTCGGAATATATTGTCAAATGCTGCGAAATTTTCCCCGGTGGGAAATCCCGTATTTATTAAGGGCAAACAAACCCAAGATCACCTCTTTATCGCTTTTCATGATTATGCAGATCCTATCCCGGCGGAAAAGAGAGATTCCATCTTTGAGGATTTTCGACAGATGGAGAATTATCTGACTCGGCGTTATGAAGGGATGGGTCTCGGCCTTGCGGTGGCCAGAAGAACAGCAAAGTTATTAGGGGGAGATATAACTTTGAGAGTAAGAGAGGACGGAAACACCTTTAAAATCACCCTGCCGTTGATATCAAGGGATTGACATACCTTCTCCTGGCATATTGTTGGGTATCAAATGACGATTGGGTCCTGATTTTCCCCTGTTCATTTATTTCTCGTTATCTCTGACGACCTCAAGAAATTGGATGATCACTTTCCGGAGTAAAGATTCAGGGAGAGCGCCTACCTGTTGGTGGACTACCTTTCCATCCGCTACGAAAAGCATTGTGGGGATCCCTTGCACGCCAAATTTCCCTGCCCATTGATTGTGTTTGTCTGTGTTGACTTTGGCGACCAGAAGCTTATCAGCATATTCCTTGGCTATCTTTTCTAAAACGGGTTCCACCATTTTACAAGGACCACACCAGGGGGCCCAAAAATCTACTATGACAGGTACGTCAGCTTCAAGAACTGTTCTTTGGAAGGATTCGTCCGTAACATGCACAGGTTCATCGACCATCTATTTCTCCTTGGATCCTCTGAAAGCTTGAATTCCAGACACCTTTTATTGCCAGATCTGTGATAAATCTATTCTATTAAACCATAAAGAGAGAAGCTTAGCCGCTCTTTTGATGATTTTAGGTAATAAAACGGGGTTTTCCTTTGTCCGAGAAAAGCCTGAATTTAGTATAATTAGCATCATGAATCTGACCTTTGCCAACCATCAAATCCATTCATATGAGGTTCATACCTCAGTGTATCAGGGTCCATTGGACCTATTATTGACTTTGATTGAAAACGCTGAGTTAGATATTACCAAGCTTTCTCTCGCCAAAGTCACAAATCAATATCTATCCTATATAAAAAACTTGCCGGAGAAAGAACCGGATGAGGTATCCGCGTTCATGTTGATCGCTGCAAAGCTGCTTCAAATTAAATCCGAAGCACTTCTCCCCCATTCTGGGCCGAGAGAGGAAGAGGACGCTGGTGACGAATTAGCCAGGCAGTTGATAGCTTATAAACGATACAAAGAGATTGCAGACCTTTTGGCTGAAAGAGAGAGAAAAGGGGTTCACACCTTTATCCGGGCACCATCCAAGGATTTGAACCGCAGAAAGGTAGATTTCCAGGACCATTCCCTCGCTGATTTACTGAATATCGCTCGCAAAGCGATCAAGGATGCACATGACAAGGATTCCATTAACACGGTGGTATCAAGGCCAAAAGTAACCATAAAAGAAAAAATTTCCCTTTTTATCTCACATCTATCCAGTGAAGGATCGGTGTCGTTCTTTCAGATTTTAGGTAAGAGTTATTCTAGATTAGAAGTCATTATCTCATTTCTGGCTGTTCTCGAGTTGATTAAACGAAAAATGGTTGTTGTGTCCCAAGTAGAGTTATTTGATGATATTGTATTGTATACATCTGCTGATTATGATGAAAGGAAGATGGCTTGGGAGAAAGATAAATTTGTGTTGTGATGTTTGTGAAGTTTAGATTTATTGGGGAGGAGGGTGATAATGACTATACGCAATGTTAATTAAAATCGTACTGTTTCTTGTTAAGACTCCCCTTGGTTTGTTTCTGTTCATTATCAGGTTTTCGATATCTGCCAATTGGCGTATTTATGACAAATTCCCCTGCCCCCACGTCATCATTTCCTCTGACCGGTAAATCATTAATCAAATTCCGCATTGATCCGGATTTTGATTACGCTGATATCCGCAAGGCACGCGGTCTTGTCTACGCGATCCAATCCGCCCCACCCCAAGTACATCGTCACCCCTTGTATGCAAGTGAGCTTGCTGCCATTGGGGCTCTGGGAAAAATATTCTTCCGGATCCTCTCCGGGTATGAACAAAAAGATACTATGTCTCCTTTTGAAGATCTTGACCGGCACATCCTGTCTTTCTTTACAGAAAACCGATTAAACACCCTGCTCACTTCAATTCTCGATTATTACCCCCTCCCTCAAGCCCAGAAACACATTGAGGAACAGATCCGTGGTCCAATCTACAAATCATGCATACTGCTTTTCCTTGCGAAAGAAAATCCAGCCTTAGATCCTTACCGGGTAATTTTTATTGAAAATGACCTATTTTCCGATGAATTATTCGACCTTTTTCAACGTCGGGTAGAGGGTTTTTTCAATTCAAAAGACATCTCAACTCCCTTCCACACCGAGGATGAGTCGCTTCTGGATCTTTTACGAAGACCCTTTCAATCACATCCTACCTCCATATTTGAGCAATTGCTTTATATACAACGCCATTGGACACCTTTCCTGGACGACGATCTCGTTTCGCTGCTTTCTAGAAACCTAGACTTCATTCGAGAAGAGCACAATTTAAGGGGTCAAGGGGCAGACACTTCTCCAGAGCCTTTATCTCTAACTGCATTTGAAGGATATTTAGAAGATGACAGCGACCATTTTAGCCAAGATAGGGACTGGATGTCAAATGTCGTTTTGATCGCAAAAAACATATATGTATGGCTTGATCAGCTCTCTCGGTCATATTCGCGTCATATCTCAACTCTGGACCAGATCCCAGACGAAGAACTGGCATCCCTGTCCCAAAGAGGGATCACTGGTTTGTGGTTGATTGGCATCTGGAAACGCAGTCCTGCCTCAAAACAAATCAAGCGGTTATGCGGTAACCCTGAAGCGATCCCCTCCGCCTATTCCATCTACGATTACTCCATCTCCCAGAAGTTAGGCGGTGTGGAAGCGTATCAACTCCTTTCTCAAAAGGCCTCACGTTTCGGCATCCGTTTAGCCGCAGATATGGTCCCCAATCACGTGGGAATTTACTCAAAGTGGGTCATCGATCATCCTGATTATTTCCTGTCTCTACAGGAGAAACCCTACCCCAATTATTCTTACACAGGGCCTGATCTTTCTGAAGATGAAAACATCGGCATTTTCATTGAAGACCATTATTACGACAATACGGATGCTGCAGTCGTTTTTAAGCGTATTGATTATCGATCCCAGGATGTCAGGTTTATCTATCACGGTAATGATGGTACTTCCATGCCCTGGAACGATACCGCGCAATTGAATTATCTTAGAAAATCGGTCCGGGAATCCATTATCGATACCATTCTTAAAGTCGCCGATATGTTCCCTATCGTCCGTTTTGATGCCGCGATGACCCTGACGAAGAAACATTTCCAAAGGCTGTGGTTCCCGGAACCCGGTTCGGGAGGCGCTATCCCTACCCGGTCAGAGCACGGCTTGACAAAGGATGAGTTCGACGCCCTCTTTCCGGAAGAATTTTGGCGACTCGTCGTCCAACGCATCGCTGCCGAAAAACCAGACACGTTATTGATCGCAGAAGCCTTTTGGATGATGGAAGGATTTTTCGTCCGCAATCTCGGCATGCATCGAGTTTACAACAGCGCATTTATGCATATGCTGCGAGATGAGAAGAACGCCAAATTCAAAGAAGTTATCAAAAAGACCCTCTCTCACGACCCGCGCATCCTCAAACGATATGTCAATTTTATGAATAACCCTGATGAAGAGACCGCCATCGCTCAATTCGGCGAAGGGGGGAAATATTTCGCCGTTTGTGTCATGATGGTGACCTTGCCAGGCTTGCCCATGTTCGGTCATGGTCAAATTGAAGGATTCCACGAAAAATATGGAATGGAATATGACAAAGCATATTACGATGAACGCCCGACTCAAAGCCTGGTCGCCCGTCATCAAAAGGAGATTTTCCCCCTCTTGATGAAACGCCATTTGTTTTCTGGCGTGGATCATTTTGTACTTTATGATCTGGCCAATGAGTTTGACCAGATCAACGATGATGTCTTCGTGTATTCCAACAGGAATGATCAAGAACGAGCTCTGGTGATCGTTCACAACAAATGGACTGAGTGCCAGGGTGCCATTCTTGAATCCGCTGATCTCAACGGGAATCAACAAACACTTGGGGAAGCGCTGGGATTGGAGGACCTCCCCAAAACGTATGTCCTTTTCAAAGACCATATCACAGGGCTTGAATATATCCATGCTGCTCAGGATTTCTTTGAGAAAGGGATAAAGGTGGAACTGGGCGCGTATGAATACCATGTTTTTCTTGATTTTCATCAGGTGACCGAATCCAAACATGGGGAGGAGTATGCTGCGTTGAATCAACAGCTCTCGGGAAAAGGCGTAGCAAGCCTAGAGAAAGCACTTAATGAGATTCGATTTCAAAGATCTTCCCTACATCTAGAGCGATTTCTAACTACTATTCAGGATAAAATCCCTATCGATTCCTTATTCTCCTCTTTCGTAAATAAGGGAGCCCTTTCGGATGACATCCTTTCAAAGTCTGATTTGTCTTTTATATCCAACCTAATAGAGAAATTTCACAGGGAGGTAATGGGACGAATTTCGCCCCCTTCTATTTCTTACGAAAATCATTCCAAGCACCTCAATGAATCTTCACTATCATTGATCCATTCCCTGGCAAAACCCATCTCAATACCCTTAAGACCTGAAGGGATCTCTTTTGTTTATCAAACTATCTTGTCTTGGACCCTTTTATCGCCTTTGCTCGACCTCTTTCCTTATCAAAAGATCAATCAAACCATTGAGCCTTTGCTCCACAATCTATCCCCAGAATTGTTTTCCGCTGAAATGGATCGGGGTTCATTCTCCTCGTCTGTCTCCATCGCCCTACATCACACCTCCAACCCTCTCCTGAATCCGCATTCCCCTTCGGATACCCTAAACAATTGGTTGGAAGACCCCAGGATCAATCAATTCTTGCATATCCATGACCATGAAGGGATCCGATACTACCATCAAGAGAGGTTCGAATATTTGCTCTTATTACTGGGTATTATTGTGCGGATGCAGATTACATCAGATTCTTCGCTTTCGCGTGAGGATCGAGATCTTCTTTATGAAAAATTAGTAAAGCATCATCAGGTATTACTAAACGCGCACGATCGGGCCCAATTTCAGGTCAATAGGCTAAAAGAAATCATGGCTCCATAAAGAATAATTGGATCGCGCACTTTCCTTCTTTACAGCAATCAATCACCCATGAAGACAACTCCTTTCGATTCGTCCCCTGACCGCAGGAAATCTGACAGCATCAAATGGAATCAATATGAGGAGGACATCCTTCCTCTTTGGGTCGCGGACATGGATTTTCAATCTCCACCCTGTGTCATTGACGCGTTGAATCACCGCGTTCAACACGGCATATATGGTTATCCTGGACTTCAAGAAAGCACAAGAAACGCAATCATTGATTGGTTGTGGAAACAACACAAATGGCGCGTATCTGGTGATGACTTAATTTTCTTGCCCGGTGTTGTCACCGGCTTTAATTTAGCCACTCATGCGTTGACCAAACCTGGGGAAGGCGTGCTTGTTCAAACCCCAACGTATCGTCCATTTTTAGAGATCGCAGAAAATGTAAACAGAATACAACACACCATGCCTTTGGATCGATTGGAATCTGGTAAATATTATGTTTCTGAAACATCTTTTACCAATGCCATACAAGACAATACGCGGATTTTCATGCTTTGCAATCCCCAAAACCCCACCGGGAGAGTCTTTTCTGAAGATGAATTGGCAATGATGGCTGAGATTTGCCTTGAAAACGATATCTTTATCTGTGCTGATGAAATCCATAATGACATCATATATCCGGGGGCCAAGCACATCCCCATCGCCACCCTTTCCGCGGAGGTTTCCAAGCAAACCATTACCCTGATATCTCCAAGCAAAACATTTAACATTGCGGGTTTGAAAATTGCCTTTGCTGTGATTACAGATGACGAGTTGAAGGAACGCTTCCTGGGCGGTAAACAGGGGCTTGTTGGTTGGGTCAACCTCTTTGGCCAGGTTGCCTTACGTGCCGCCTATACCAAAGGGCTGGATTGGCTGCATAGCCTCCTCGGATATCTCGAAGCAAATCGAACCTATGTCTCTGAGTTCGTGTCAAATAACCTTGCCGGTGTTTCAATGGCTGCCCCAGAAGGGACATTCTTGGCTTGGCTCGACTGTCAAAATACTGGATTAGAGGATCCCTACCAATTCTTCCTCGAGAAAGCAAAAGTAGCCTTGAATTCTGGGGAATGGTTCGGCAAAGCCGGAAAAGGCTTCGTTCGTCTGAATTTTGCTTGTCCACGAAACACACTTCAAGAAGGTTTGGAGAGAATGCAATCGGCTTTGGAGTCCCGTTAATATCTCTCTTCCTGGTCACTTTCCTCCATCTTTCGCTCATCCAATTTCCAACAAATATCTATGGTGCTTATAGTACAATGTATGCATGTCATCCCTGTCAGATAAATTGAAATCGCTGGGCGTTCAAATCGGATCAGAGGGGGTTTCTCCCTCACCCAAAAGCGATCCATCCCCTCAATTGATTGACGTGCTTCCTGGGGCATGGAAGGACACCCCTCACGGCGAAACTTTCGTAGTTGAGAAACGGTATCCCCTTGATTTCACTCTAGGATCCATCCCCATTCAACCTGCATTTTCCATTCATCCGCTCTCCAAATGGATCGATGAGCCTTCGCTTGGGGATTACCCTCTGGGAGATTACGCGTTCATCGATACAGAAACCACCGGATTATCAGGAGGAACAGGAGTTTATGCTTTCTTAATTGGCGTTGGTCGCTTCTGTGAAGATCATTTTCTTATATCTCAATTCTTCTTGCAGGACCCCGCTCAAGAAGCCGCACAATTATCTGCCCTGGAATCCTTTCTTGCTTCCACTAAAGTCATCATTTCCTACAACGGAAAAGCGTTTGACCTCCCGCGCCTGAAATCCCGCTATAAGACCCATCACTGGCCTCCTCCTTTGCGGTCCATTCCACATATCGACTTGCTTCATTTGGCGCGCAGGTTATGGAATAACCACCTCACATCATGCACATTAGGGGATATCGAACATCACATTTTAGAATTCGCCAGATCCGAAGATGATGTTCCCGGGTGGAAAGTCGCGGATTTGTTCTTTGAATACCTCCACGCGCAGGATCCAAGACCATTACGGCGGATTTTCTATCACAATGAGATGGATGTATTGTCCATGGTAGCTATTCTGAATCGCATCAGCGATATCTTGAACCTCCCCCAGGCAGGTTCTTTCCAACATGCCGAGGAATTATTATCCGCGGGAAAATTCTACGCTGATTTAGATGAAACGGAGACGGCGATATCCATCATTGAAAAATCAATTGTTGAGTTCGATTCTTGTTCAGATCTATATCAAGAGGGATTGAAAACCCTCTCCTTTTTACACAAGAAGACCGGGAATTACCATCAAGCTGTCCCTCTGTGGAAAAAGGCTACGGATAACGGGGAGATATACGCCTATATCGAGTTGGCAAAATTCTACGAACATCACAAGAAAGAATACCAGGAAGCCATCCATTGGACCCTTTCCGCGATTTCACAAATTGACAACGCCGATATGGATACACATAAAATTAACACGATAAAATCTGACCTCGACCATCGATTGCAGCGTTTGAAGAAAAGGGCAGACTGATATCGATCACTCCACCTCTTCTCGCTTTGTAAATCCACCTTTTTTCTAATGGACCTCAGGTATTGATCCCTTTCAGTGTCAGACAAAATAAAAGGAAATGTATATTATGATATTTGTCATCTCAGGAGGGACAGGGTTAATAGGATCCAATTTGGTTGGGTTACTAGCTGGCGATGACCATGAGATCATCATTCTAAGCCGTTCCCCTACACAAGCCCCTGGTTTCCCACAAAACGTCGAAATCATCCCCTGGGATGCGGAAACTGCAGCTGGTTGGACTGAGGCTCTAAATGGAGCAGATGTCGTGATCAATTTGGCTGGAGAAAGCATTGCCGGACAAGGTTTCTTTCCCTCACCCTGGTCAGAATCGAGAAAGGACAGCATCCTTCAAAGCCGGATCAAAGTGGGCCAAGCACTCCTCGCTGGTATTAAAGAGGTGAAGCAAAAGCCCAGAGTTTTCATTCAAGCTTCCGCTATAGGGTATTATGGGACCTCAAAAGATGCCACCTTTACGGAAGATTCCCCCGCGGGCTCTGACTTCCTTGCAAATACTTGCAGATCTTGGGAATCATCGACAAGACCTGTGAAGGAATTTGGCGTATCCCACATCATTACCCGTTTGGGGATGGTCCTCAGCTCCGAAGGCGGGGCCTTTCCTCGCCTGCGATTGCCCTTTCAATTGTTCTTAGGGGGACCATTTGGCGATGGCGAACAGTGGTATTCCTGGATCCATATTGAGGACGTTTGTAGAGCAATCATCTTCTTATCAAAAAATCCTCAAGCTCACGGCATTTATAACCTTACCGCACCTCAGCCCGTCAGGAATAAGGCCTTTGCCAAGGCTTTAGGGAAAATCATGTCACGACCCTCATTCATCCCAGTTCCCGGCTTCCTTTTGCGGTGGGCCTTTGGCGATGTTTCAACGGTAGTCCTTGACGGTCAGCGCGTTCTCCCCCAGAAGTTAAAATCTTTGGGATATTCCTTTCAGTATCCCACCTTGGAAATGGCGCTTCGAGACTTGCTTAATAAGAATCAGCCATTTGATTAGGCTCTGCCCTGCTTTTCGGGTTGGCTTTTAACAAGGGTTGTCCAGGTCCCTTTTTGGATAACCTTCTCATCTTGATTACAGACCAGAACGTCAAATTCCACGAATCCCCCACCCATTTTTGAGATTTTTTTCTTGCGTTTTACCGTGAATGCTGCGTAGATCGTATCCCCGATCATCACCGGCGCCCGGAATTTCCAAGATATTTTAGTTAGAGCCAGGGCAGTTCCTTCAGAAAACCCCAATCTCGCCGCAAGGCCACTGACCACAGAAAGTATCAACAGACCATGAGCGATGCGCTCTCCATATACATTGCCCTTAGCGAATGGTTCGCTGGTGTGTAATTGGTTATAATCCCCGGAAAGCCCTGCAAAGATCACGATGTCGCTTTCTGTGATCGTCCTTCCAGCGCTGGTTATTTTTTCCCCCACCTTAAATTCTTGATAGTATTTGCCTTGGATTTTGCCTTTCCTGACCATCTATCCTCCTCAATTTAATCAGCGCCATTTATTGCCTTGATTGTAACATTCCCGTTATCGAAAATAAAAAGCATCCTGCCCGGAAGCAGAATGCTTTTTTAAGTTTACCTTCTTCAATACGACTTATTCTAGGTCATCCAAAGCCTCCAAGCCAGGAAGCGGCTCACCTTTTAGCATTTGCAGAGACGCTCCCCCACCCGTTGAGATGTGGGTGATTTGATCTTCTAAACCGGCTTTCCTGATCGCAGAAGCAGATTCTCCGCCCCCCACAATGGAAACGGCATCGCTTTCTGCGACCTTTTTGGCAAGATTGAATGTCCCTCGTGCGAATTGATCAAACTCAAATACACCCATGGGTCCGTTCCATACCACGGTTGCCGCGTCTGCAACGCTCTTCCCATACTCCTCCACAGTGCCATCGCCAATATCCAAAATCTGCCATCCATCCGGTACGTCGGAAACCGGGACGCTTTTCCTTTGCGCATCGTTTGAGAATTCATCAGCGATGACAACATCAATGGGGAGTTTAAGTTTATTTCCTGCTTCGTCCAATAGTTCCTTGGCAATTTCCAATACATCCTCTTCCACCAACGAATTCCCCATTTGATAACCTTTTGCCAGAAAGAACGTATTGGCTATCCCCCCGCCGATGAGTATTTCGTCAACCTTACCGATTAGATTTCGGATCACTTTTATTTTGCCGCTGACTTTGGCCCCACCTAATATGGAAATGAAAGGGTGTTCTGGGTTTTGAATCGTCTTCCCCAAGTATCGGATTTCTTTTTCCAACAAGAAACCAGCTACTGCTGGCAAATATTGCGCGACACCTACATTCGATGTATGCGAACGGTGAGCTGTGCCAAAGGCATCATTCACGAAAAGATCCGCGAATTTCGTAAGCCCTTTCGCCATCTCCGGATCATTTCCTTTTTCACCAGCATGAAATCGCGTGTTTTCCAGTAAAATGACCTCTCCGGATTTCAGGTTTTGTACAGCTTTATCAGCTATGGGCCCCAAACAATCCTCCACAAAAATGACTTTGTTCTCAATCAACGTGTCTAAGTATTCAGCAACCGGACGCAGGGACAACGCCGGATCCCGTTTTCCCTTTGGCCTGCCTAAATGGGAGGTAAGGATCAAGGCAGCATTTCTGTCTAATAAATACCTCAGAGTTGGCAGCGCCGCGCGGATGCGGGTGTCATCACCCACTTTTCCATCTTGAATTGGTACGTTAAAATCCACCCTAACCAGGATCTTTTTCCCTGTGACATCAATGTCTTCTATGGTCTTTTTTTTAAACATGTCCACTATTTTCCTTTTCTCCTTATTCAGTCTCTTATGGTTTGGTTTTATAAATTTTACGATTTGTTCAGATTAGACAATCAACGGGCCTGTCCTTTCTTCCAGCAGGTCGATTAATTTATCGGTCAGTTTGAAGGAATCGTGCCGCCAAGGGTGCTCTGTGTCGATCAAATCCGCTTCGTACACGTTGTATTTCATGGATAATTCCGGATCAATGACCACTTCATGGACGTTCTCGTTATATTTTTGAGGTGACTCGTTATTAACAAGAACGATGTCGAACAAAATCTCCTCGATATGTTCTTCTAAAACTTGAATGTGGTCGTAGCAAGTAAAACCATCCGTTTCCCCCGCTTGGGTCGCCACATTGCACACATAGATCTTCAAGGCTTGACTTGCCTTAATTGCCGCAGCGATATCGCGGACGAGCAAATTGGGTAGGATACTTGTGTATAGACTTCCCGGGCCAATGACGATCAACTCCGCTGACAATATTGCCCGGATTGCATCCGGGAAAGCCGGTGGATTTTCAGGCTTCAACATCACCCGCCTTATGGATCCGGCTGTTTCGGTAATTTTGCTCTCCCCGTTGACCCTGACTTCTCGACCATTATCTGAATGAAGGATATCCGCAACCAAATTTACGTTTTCTAACGTTGACGGCAATACCCTTCCATTGACAGCTAATACTCGTCCTGATTCTGCAATCGCTTGTTCGAAACTTCCCGTAAGCTCTGCCAAAGAAGAGATGAATAAATTGCCAAACGAGTGTCCTTTCAGACTCCCATCTTCATTGGCAAAGCGGTACTGAAATAGATGGGTTAATAAATCCTCATCGTTTGAAAGGGCAGCCAAGCAATTTCGGATGTCGCCTGGAGGTAATATCCCCAGCGAATCCCGCAATCTACCTGACGACCCCCCATCATCAGCCACCGTCACGACTGCATCTAAGTTGTGAGAAATTCTTTTTAGTCCCCTCAGCAGGGCAGCTAACCCATGTCCCCCACCAATGGCTACAATATGCGGTCCCGTTTTCCTGTGTCTGTACTTTTCCAAGCTATCTACTACAGGGTTTCCAGGTCTGAGAAATGGTCCCAGCAGGGATTTGTTCAATCCAATGATTCCCCAAATGATAATCCCAATCCCTATTGACCCAAAAATTGTTACCCGTAATAAACGGGGTAAAAATCTTAAAGAGGCGATGGAAAGGATCGGCAACCACCACGTGTCAGGGGCTTTTCGATAGATATCTAACGCGAAAAGCGCAAATCCAACCGCTAATAATGTATTTCCAAAGAAAATAACGAGAAACCATCGTTTTACCCCCAAACCGGGCTGGAGCCACCGCAATAAACTCCGCATATACCTGGCTAATTTCGTTTTTGAGTTTATATCCATATCCATTTCTCCGTACAACGCAATCATAGCAAGACCCTGGATCTCAGTCAAATTAATAATTTCATGACTTTAGTCTTTTCCCCTTCTCTCCCCGTGTTTACCAAAAAATGGGGGGTCATTAATGTTCTATGCTATACTTCATTGTTGAAGATCTTATTATCGGCTTTTAAATCCCATTCTTGATGTGCCAACCTTTCCTGATTAACTTTTTCCAAAAAGCACTCTTATGAATATACAACATTATCGTTGGCTGGAAAATCCAACTGTTCCCCCAAAAGTTAAACGTGAATTAAGCATTTTTTCACCAATATTACAACAACTCCTCTACAACAGAGGGATCAATTCCCTACCAGAAGCGGAAATGTTTCTAGAGGCGCGTCTTCCCAAAAACGTGAAGGGTTACCAACTTTTAGGCTTGAAAGAGGCCGCTTTTCGTCTTTATCAAGCCATCAACGATCACGAGAAGATCATAGTATATGGGGATTTTGATGTAGACGGCATTACATCAACAGCACTGCTGAAATCCGCGCTCCTCTCCTTGAATGCCAAAGTTTCTACTTACATCCCTCATAGAGTGGATGAAGGATATGGATTAAATTTCGACGTCATCGCAGAATTACACAGGAAAGGCGCAGAACTTTTACTCACTGTAGACTGTGGAATTCGCGCTCTAAAAGAAACAAAAAAAGCGAAGGAATTAGGTCTTGATATCATTATCACGGATCACCACCAGCCTGGAGACACCCTTCCTGATGCGGAGGCCGTCGTCAATCCTAATCAACCTCTAGACCCTTACCCCAATAAAGATCTTGCCGGTGTTGGGGTAGCCTACAAATTAGTCGAAGCACTCAGCCAGGATTTTCCTCATATAGACAGAGAAGAATATCTCGACCTCGTCGCCCTGGGAACAATCGCTGACCTTGCTCCGTTGACGGGTGAAAATCGTTATTTAGTCAGGCAAGGATTGATCCAATTAAAGCGATCCCGTCGCCAAGGGATTCTCTCATTAATGGGCGTTGCTGGTGTGGATCCAAATAACCTTCAGTCTTCAGATATCAGTTTCCAATTGGCTCCCAGATTAAATGCAGCAGGCAGATTGGCCTCAGCGAATTTCGCTCTTGAATTATTGTTGGAAGAAGATGTATATCGGGCAGGAAAGATCGCTCAAGAAATAGAAATATTAAACACGCGGCGTAAAGATCTGATGCACGAAATGAAATCCGTAGCCGAAAACATAGCCGTCCCAGAGAAAAAAGTCCCACCCATCCTTTTTGCTTTCCATCCGGAATTCAATCAAGGCATCGTCGGTTTAACCGCAGGTTACTTAGCAGAAAAATACTACCGTCCCGCCATCGTCGGAAAACGGGATGATGAGACTACGACCGCCTCCTGCCGCAGTATCGATGGTTTTGACATCATCCACGCTTTAGACCAGCACAAACACCTCCTGGTTAATTACGGCGGGCACCCTTCCGCAGCCGGCTTCACTATCCCTAATGAAAACATTCCCAATCTTAAGGAGCAGCTTACCCGATACGCCCGAAAAACCCTTGAAAACGTCGATCTCACCCCAACCCTTTACCCAGATATGGAATTGTCGCTCTCAGATCTAAACAGGGAATTGCTTGAGGAGATTCAATGGTTCAGCCCTATGGGCGTGGGCAATCCTCAGCCCAGCTTTGTTTCTTCTGGCCTACATATCAAGCGCAGCCGACAAGTGGGCAAGCAAAATAACCACCTGAAACTCCTCATTTCGGATGGCAGGGAAACATTTGATGCGATCGCTTTTCGGTTAGGCCACCTTTATGATCATTTACCCCCAAAGATCGATATCCTGTACACGTTTGAGGAAAATATATATCGAGGACGATCTTCTTTGCAAATAAATATTAAAGACATCCGTCCCAGCGAGTAGCCTCAATCCACAAATCGGTATTTTATAAGCGCCCAGACAGCCTCAAAGGCGTCGGATAAGCCAATTTTTTTTCCTTCCGCGTAATCTCTGGGATTAAAGGTAATGGGCACCTCAAAAACTCGCACATCTCTCTTCAAGATTTTGGCGGTGAATTCCGGTTCAAATTCAAATCTCTTGGCATGTAACGGCATATCTTCCACAATTTCTTTCTTGAAAACCTTATACCCGGTCTCCATATCCGTCAATATCGTATCGTAGAGGATATTCGTCATCAACGTTAACAGCTTATTTGCTACCATATGCCAGAACATCGCTACTCGCCTGGATGCGCCCAGAAATCTCGATCCATAGACCACGTCCGCTACCCCTTCCTGGATAGGTTTTAACAGCTTTTGGTAATCCCTAGGATCATATTCTAAATCCGCATCTTGGATGATCACGACATCCCCCGAAGCATGATCCAAACCTGTCCTTACCGCCGCTCCTTTCCCCTGGTTTTGCTGATGATATACCACTTTCATGTTTTCTCTGTTTTCATATCCCTTTAATATGTCCCGGGTTCCGTCCTGAGAACCATCATCTACCAATATTACCTCGCTGGGAATTCCCGTGTCCCATACCCTATCGATGATCTTTTCAATGGTCTCCTTTTCATTAAAAATGGGGATAATTACAGAAATTTGCATTTTTTGACCTTACTCCTTTGTTAGTTCTTATAAATTCCATGCGAATTAATACCATGCTATAATCTTATTGTTATTGATAACTTATTATATCGCGATAACTTATTCATTTTTTGGAGAACATTATGATTGCCTCCCGGTACGAAGAAGCAAGTCGGAACCATGTTCGCACGAAAAGCCCTTCTAAACAGTTTACTCCCTCCCCCATAACTCAAATCAGCGACACCGGATTGTCAAAATTGTGGTTGCAGGATTTGGCTTTAAAGATCCTTTATTTTCAAGGATATTTAACGGGTTATGAACTCTCAGAAACCATTGCTTTACCCTATACATCAGTAGTAGATAACATCGTCGACTCCCTTAAAAAGGAGAAATTCCTGGAAGTCAAAGGGTCAAGCATGGGCCTTGGCGAAGGCTCCTACCAATATGGAATAACAGAAGCGGGCATCAAACGAGCCAGAGAAGCCTTAGAACGTAGTCAGTATGCTGGCCCTGCTCCTGTACCGATTGAGGAATATAACAAAGCCATCCGTCGCCAAAGCTTGGGCAAACTAAATGTCTCGCGCCGTTTATTAGGGAATTATCTTTCCGATCTTGTTCTCTCAGAAGATATTTATAACCGGGTTGGGCCCGCTATCAATTCTGGAACCTCGATTTTCATTTACGGTCCCCCAGGGAACGGAAAAACAAGCATTGCTAGGGCGATTGGGGACATGATCATGCGGGAGAGTATCTATATCCCATATTCCCTTTACATTGAGGGTCAGGTTGTCAAGTTATACGATTCCGTCAACCACCAGCTGATTGAGACAGAAGAGACAAACGAAACCGGGACAGGGAATTTGAAAACAGGATTGCGGAGGGATTTGAGGTGGGTCCATATCAAGCGCCCCTTCATCGTCGTCGGTGGAGAATTGACGTTGACGGATCTGGATCTCGTTTTCAATGATGCTACCAAGTTTTACGAAGCTCCCTTCCAATTAAAAGCAGCCGGAGGCTTACTCCTGGTGGACGACTTTGGCCGTCAAATGGTCCGTCCTACCGATTTACTCAATCGCTGGATCGTCCCCTTGGAAAATCAAATCGATTACCTCACCCTCCACACTGGACGAAAAGTTGAAGTTCCATTTAATGAACTGATCGTTTTTTCCACGAACTTACCCCCCAAAGATCTCGTCGATGAAGCATTTTTACGACGATTGAGACACAAAATAAAGATTGGTGACCCATCGTTTGAGGAATTCCGGACCATCTTTAGGCGGGCTGCAAAAAAGAGGAACATCCCCTTTAACGATGAAAATTTAGCGTATTTGATTAAAAAGTGGTACCTTAAACCGGGCAGGAATTTACGAGGTTCTCACCCTAAAGAAATTTGCGACCATATTATTGATATTTCAAAATTCCTCAAATGTAAACCAGAAATGACCCGGGAATTGCTTGACCAAGCAGCAAATGCTTTCTTCGTCGAATTATAAATTTGGATGGGGGTCGAATGGGATGTTTTTTTGATCAACTCCCTAAACCCGCTGTTATCGCCCATCGTGGGGCGAGCGCTCACGCTCCTGAAAACACCTTCGCTGCCTTCGAGCTAGCGATCTCATTAAATGCAGATGCCATTGAGCTAGATGTCAAACTCACCTCCGATGGACGTGTTGTCGTTTTTCATGATCTATCCCTTCAGCGGACGACGAATGGTGCAGGAAAAGTCCATAGAAAAACATTATCTGAGCTCAAGACCTTCGATGCTGGAACTGCATTTGATCGATCCTATCAAGGCCAACAGATCCCCACACTTGATGAAACGCTGGAAACTTTCGGAAAGAGAACTTACTTTAATATTGAATTGAAAAACCTCGTCCAGCCGTTTGATGACCTCCCACAGAAAGTTGTCCGGATCATCAAGGACCATGGGCTCGAATCCAGGATCCTCATTTCCTCTTTCAATCCCATAGCTTTATTAAAAACCAACCGGATTCTCCCCTCTCTACCGATAGGTTTATTGATAAAATACCCCCAGAGAACGGTTTTGGGTTCAAAGCCACTGACAACGATCATCCCCCACCAATCCGTTCATATACCAGCAAAGGCGTTGTCAAAAGACATCGTTCGAACTATCCACAAAACGGATCGCAAGGTGTTTGCTTACACGATCAATGTCCCGAAAACGATCCAAGAAATGCTCGCTTGGGACGTTGATGGTATATTTACTGATGACCCACGCCTGGCACGCCAAACACTTGGAAGGGTGGATTAACGCCAAAATCCTCCCCTTTCGCCAGTCATAGATCTAAATTTGCTTGTGGTCTTAGGGTCAATGTATTGTTCAAGGACATTTCAGGAGAAGAATGAGATTCTTTCAACAGCTCTTTCGGTTAATCCTCGTTGCAGTGACCTTGTTAGGGGTATGTATTCCCCTCTCTGATTCTGCAGCTTCCACTGTTTCACGTTCCGCCCAACAAAAAGCGGCCTCGTTGTTGGAAGAACTCTCCCCCCAAGAAAGGGTTGGGCAACTCTTCCTAGTGACGTTTAATGGGACGGAAACAGGTCCCAACACTCCCATATACGAATTAACCGTTAATCATCACATTGGCGGCGTTATTCTAAAGAAATCCAACTCAAACTTTCTCAATGACGAGGATGTCATAGAAGATAGTTGGTCCCTGATAAATAACATCCAATTAAATGAATATAGCGGTACGCAAGACGCCCAAACAAACGGCGGCAGCGTTAATTCTCCTGTCCCCGCTTATATACCATTATTTGTCAGCCTTTCTCAAGAAGGAGATAAATCAGATTATTCACAGGTTTTAAAAGGATTAAGCCCCATTCCAAGTCAGCTCGCAATTGGCGCAACTTGGAACCCATCCCTCGCTGAAGATGTCGGCCGTCTGGTAGGAAGAGAACTTTCCATTTTAGGGATCAATCTTTTGCTTGGTCCATCATTGGATGTATTATCGGACCCAAAACCAGGTCAACCCAGTGATTTGGGCGTCCGCTCTTTTGGTGGAGATCCTTATTGGGTAGGACAAATGGGCCAATCTTACATCAAGGGGATTCATGAAGGAAGCCAAAATAATATCAAGGTTGTTGGCAAATATTTCCCCGGGTTGGGTAGTTCTGATCGTTTACCCAAAAAAGAGATCGCTACGGTCCGTAAATCCCTGGAACAATTGAAGCAAATAGACCTTGCGCCGTTCTTTGATGTCACCGGAAATGCCCTTTCTCCTAACAACGCAGCGGATGCGCTGCTAACCTCCCATATTCGCTATCAAGGACTGCAGGGGAATATTCGTTCAACGACTCGTCCGATCAGCTTAGATCCCCAGGCGTTAAAATTATTGATGGATCTGGAACCATTCCAGATTTGGCGCCAGTCTGGCGGGGTTTTGATCAGCGATAATTTGGGCAGCCAAGCTCTACACCAACTATATGACCCTTCCGGAGAAACGCTAAACATCCGCCGGGTCGCCCTGGATGCTTTCATAGCTGGTAATGACATCCTCTATTTGGGAGATTTCCCTGAGCAGCAAAGCGCAAACCGATTTACCGCTATTCAAGATACTTTGGCATTCTTTTCCAAAAAATATCAAGAGGATCAGGCATTTGCGAATCAGGTTGATGAATCTGTTTTACGGATTTTAACCCTCAAATTTTCAATTTACCCTGAGTTTAGCATCACCCATGTATTGCGTTCTCACAGCCTGATATCAGAAATTGGCCAAAACAAAGACATCGCAAACGAAATTTCTCGCCAAAGCGCCACCCTGATTAGTCCCGAACTCGTCGAACTGAACAGCGTGCTTCCAAATCCCCCTCAAAAAGACGAACGAATGGTCATCATAACCGATACCCACCCTAGAAAAGTATGCGGTTCTTGCCCTGAAGAGCCATCTTTGGAGAGAACAGCTCTGGAAGATACCATCCTTCGCCTTTACGGACCGGCTTCCAGCCAACAGGTTACAACCTTCAATATTACTTCTTTAACCTACAATGAACTGCTACAGTATTTAGATAACGTACCTGAAATGGAATATATAGGTCAAAATTTGAGTGAAGCAAATTGGATTATCGCTGCTTCTTTGGATACTTCTGTAGACCGGCCTACTTCTCAAGCCCTTCACCGTCTGTTGGCTGAGCGTCAAGACCTCATCCGGGACAAAAAACTCGTCGTCTTCGCTTTCAACGCCCCGTATTATTTAGATGCAACGAACATATCCAAGATCACTGCCTATTTCGGCATGTACAGCAAACTTTCCCCCTTCTTGGATTTCGCTGCCCGTCTTTTATTTAAAGAGATTCCTAGCCCACTGGGTGATCTCCCAGTATCCGTGCCTGGCATCGGCTATGATCTCATTTCTGCGACCTCTCCCGAACCTAATCAGACCTTTCAAATTCATCTGGGGGTTAAACCTAATCTCTCCCCTACTCCCACCATGGCGCAAGCGGAGATCACGCCGACCGTACCATTATACGAGGTTGGTGACGAGTTAGATATCCATACCAGCGTGATCATTGATCATAATGGGAACCCCGTCCCAGATGGTACACCTGTTCAATTTGTCATTATTTCCCAGGGCGAAACCAATTACCTTCCCCCTGTCGAGACAGAAAACGGCATGGCTTCAACATCATATCTCATCGATCAAGCCTACGATTTTACCATCCAGGCGGTCAGTTCTCCGGCTCAGTCCACACAAATATCGATCTCTGTAAAAGGGGAACCAGCGGATATTGAGGAGGGACAAATAACCACAACCCCCCTTGTCGCCACCCCTACATCAACGCCCACTCCCACATCCACTCCTGTCGCTGCTGCCACTCCAACGCCTCCAGGGCATCCTTCTGCTTCCTTGTGGAATCTATGGTTTTTAAGTTTATTAGAAACGATCGCTATCGCCCTGATCGCTTATCAAACAGGCGCTATGTTAGGAATCGTCCGGTGGGGAATTCGGTGGGGTTTCTCCGCCTTTATTGGCGGGTTGGTCGTCTACAACTACCTAATTTTAGGGTTACCTGGAAGCCAGTGGTTTTTCATCTCAGATCAAGCACCGATGAAATTCGGTTTGACCGTTTTGATTGGTTCAGCTTTAGGTTGGGCGATCTCTTTTTTGGTCCACCAAAAAAACGCTATAAAATCCCTACCTTAGTATGGTGGTCACAATGCTAACCACTAGCATTAATATTGCCAACCAAGCTAAAATCTCTTCGCTTGACGTGTTTAATAAATCATTTAATTTTGGAGCTGGTAAAGGCGCCCTGGGATGTCTTTTTGGATCCCATTCCCCTAACAAAGCTACCCTAAACTCCTCGATTGATTGAAAACGTTCATCAGGATGAATGCTCATCGCGATTTCCACAGCACGTTCCGTTCGGGGACTGACATTGGGGTTGAGGTCCTGCATGGGTTTAAGGTCTTCAGGTTGGAGGAACCTTTGCCGGGCTTCTTGAGGAGGGTGATTGGTCAATAAATGATAAATCGTAGCCGCAAATGAGTAGATATCGCTCCTTGGGTCTGTGTGACCAGTATCCCCTCCATATTGCTCCAACGGAGTGTAGTAGGCCGAGCCATGACCCTGGACAACCGTTATCGTCCTTTCTCCAGAAACCAAGATTTTAACCAGTCCAAAATCGACCAATTTTATTAACCCATTAGGAGTCAGCTTGATATTACTCGGCTTGATGTCGCGGTGTAAGATACTGGGCTGCTGTTGATGCAAATAAGAAAGGGCATCTGCAATTTGATTTGCCCAACTCAGGACATCCCGTTCAGAAAGAAATTCCCCCTGTTTTTTCATCTCGTTCATTAACGTTTTCAGGTCTTTTCCGGGCACAAAGTCCATCACCAAATAATCCCCCTCACCTTCGGAAAAGAAATCTGACACCTTTGGTAGATTGGGGTGATCCAATCGTGCCAAGACGGTTGCCTCGCGTTCAAATTGCTCACGCATTTGCTTTACGAGATCTTCAGGGAGGTTTTCATCATACGATACCGCTTTCAAGGCACATAAACGGCCTTCCAGCCGCAAATCGTCCGCTAGGTAAACCTGTCCCATGCCCCCTTGCCCAATGACGCGTTTTATTCTATATCGGTCTTTGATAACTTCGCCCGGTTGATGTGGTGGTTTCATGTTCCTGCTTGATTTTCTGTTCTTTTCTGGCTATATTTATTATAATCTATCATTGATGGTAATATCCCTACCGTGCGTATCAACAATTGATTATGAGCGAAAAAACCACCAAACCAACCCCAGTTTTGGTCGCCCAAGGGGGATCCTTAAACGGCTACCGATGGTCTCTTGAGGACCAACTCATCATCGGTCGAACTGATTCCTGTGATGTCATTATCCCTAATAGACAAGTATCTCGTAAACACTCTCGTTTGACCGCCTCCGATGAAGGCGTGTTTCTTGAAGATCTCAACAGCAAAAACGGGACATTTCGTAATGGAGATAAAGTTGATCATAAAGTCCTTATAAAAGATGGGGATGTGATTCAAATAGCGTTGGCGCAGGAATTCGTTTTTCTGAGTAAGGACGCCACAATCCCCTTAGATCTCAACGGATTTCGCCCATCTGCTTTCCCATCCCGCGGCAAACTGGAACTGGATTTGGAATCTCATCGGATATGGATTGACCAGCGGGAATTATCGCCACCTTTATCCGCTCTCCAATTTAAATTACTCGCTTATCTTTACAAAAAAGAAGGAAATGTCGTTTCCCGGAATGAGATCATTCAACACGTGTGGGGGAAACAAGAGGCCGTAGGGGTTACTGATCAAGCGTTAGACGCTTTAATTAGGAGGCTGCGAGATCGGCTATCAGAACTTGATCCAGACCATGAATATGTCGTGACCATTCGTAGTCAGGGTTTCCGCCTGGACAATCCCTCAACAGCATAAATTTAGGTTCTGAATATATAAAAAGGTTGGTGCATAGACCCATTTGCACCAACCTGCGATGTGTTCAGGAATTCAGATTTTTTCCCTTAAATTTTTTCTCCATCGAGCTTTTGAGGATTTTCCCATGTACCTTTTCCAAGCGTTCTAAAAGGTCTTTCTGTCGTTCCCTTTCCTCCCCCTCCAATCCATCCAGCCTTTGTTCTACCTGGTTTAATATATTCGTGAGGTTGTTGATGAAACCGTCCGTCAAACTCTCACTATGATCCTGGATTTTCTGTTCTAAAACCTGATCGTTTTCCGCTGCCTCTAAAAATTCATCTATCAACTGGAATTCAGCTGGGGCGCTGATCTCCTCGATGACAGACAAAATTTCATTTAACCGTTCCAACCGTTCTGATTCGTTTTCTTTTTTGGCTAATTCGATTTCCGAGCTTAGTGCTTGTATGAAGAATTCATCCACGAAATTGATGTTGTTCATCACGGCCTCGGAGATCGATTCTGCCTTTAGAATCTCCTCAATTTTCTCACGAGCCTCGTTCATCCTTTCTTCTACCTGTTTATCGATCTCTTTTGTCAGTTTGAGGAGTTCATTCCTTCTTGCTACGAGCTTCTTCCGTAACTCCCCTTCAGATTGCTCAATTCTGTCTGTGAACAATTGGAAAAACTGATAATCCATAGCAGGTCTAGCTAAGCTTGCGTAAGCCTGGATCCTATCTTTATTTGGCGCGTTGATGACTAGTTCAAGCAGCTTGCTTCGGGTTAATTGCTGACCTATATCCTCTAAGGTCTTTCTGGCATACTGGTATTCCTCTGATTCTTTTTTGATTTCCCTACCCACCGCTGTTTCAGATAGTAATTTGTCTTGAACGATTTGTATTTTCTCCACGATTTCCTCATTCTGACTCGCGACCAACCGTTGGGCAATTTGTGAGAAAATCGCGAAAAATTCCCGGTCAATGATCTCTTCATTTTCACGAATCAATTCTTCTTGCGCTTCACCGTCTAGTGCCAGCAATCGCTGCAAGACATTCAACTTCTTCTGTTGATCTTCAATCATCTCTTCCGTAACCCCATCTTCCTTGAGGACATTCTTGATCAGGCTCTCCATCGTCATCATCGTCTGGGGTTGAAATAGATACGCCTTGCGTTGTTCGGGAGAGAGATTCTCGGTCACTTTCTTCAAGAGGGGGGCCATCTTCCTCTCCCGTTCTTCCATGGACAAGTTAGGATCAGGTGGATTATAAGTTAATAAAAGCTCCTTTTCAGGATCATGGTAGACAATCGGGACCGGTAATTGCCCCTGAAAACTACAGTGGGGACATTGGGTTACATTTAACGTTCCGGACAGTAATTTTTGTTTCAGTTGAGGGTTTTCACTAACATCCAACACTTGAGTTACTTCGGCAACTATTGGCTGATGGCAATTCGGACATTGTGTTTGCAGTTTTGGCATATACTCTCCAGTCCCACTTTAATGAAAGTACTTAATCTCGTATTATCAGTTATTCTCTTTCTCTGGGTAATGAGAAACAAATCCGTGCGCCCTCACCAGATCTCGGCTCTACCCAAATTCTCCCATCATGTGCTTCTACAACCGCCCGGGTAAGGTATAAACCCAGTCCTGCACCTTGTGTTTTTTTCGCTGCTTCGTCAGCCCGATAAAACCGGTCGAACACATGGGGGATATCCTCGGGAGCAATGCCTGGACCTTCATCCTGCACACAGACGATAACCTGCTCTGGCCGTAGTTGTCCACTCACCCGTATGGTTCCCCCCTCCGGAGAATATTTGATCGCGTTGGAAAGCAAGTTCGACAGTACCTGGCTTAGACGATCCTCATCCCCGACGATGGTCGGGAAATTTTCTGGGAAATTCACGACAATCCTATGTTTCTCCGTCTGCGTCCGCATCCGCTCCGCGATCGTTTTCGCCAGATCATGCAGATTTAGGTCCGAGAGATTTAAACTAAATCCACCGGCTTGCAATCGAGAAGCATCCAGTAAGTTTTCAATTAAATTCGTTAATCGATCCGCTTCTTCTTCGATGACTTCCAAGCTGTCCTGCACGATTTCACTATCCCAAGAGACATCTTTCCTTCGCAATGTCCCAACATAGCCTTTGATCAGCGCTACAGGTGTTTTTAATTCATGGCTGATTACGGAGACAAATACGCTTTTCAACTCTTCTGCTTCCCGGAAATGGGTGATATCCCGCACAGACGCGAAAATGTTGATTAATTTTCCCTCCCCTGATATGAGCGGAGCGTAAGTGATTCCCACCGGTATGACATCCCCTTGTGGCCGTTCCAGATCTCCCTCGACATATAAATTCGCATGGGGGGTCAAAGGCCAACCGCTCAGCACTGCTTCTTCTAGCGTTTTCCCTTCCCTCCTCCTTTTCCACTGGATGACTTCATCATGGTCCTTACCAACGATTTCTTCGCTTTTCTTTCCATAGAGACGGACAAAAGCGTGGTTACAGCGTTCGATCCTATGATCTGGACCCATCACTAAAATACCATCCGCCGCGGAATCTATCAGAGCATCTAGCCGTTGTTTTTCCCGTGATATCTGGGTGTATAATTGGGCGTTCCTTACCGCAATGGCCGCCTGGTCCGCGAAACTTTGCAGAAGCGCCCGATCATTGTTTGAAAACCTCCCTTGGTATCCCCGGAACACAAAAATCAAACCGATAACCTTCTTCCGAGAGATGAGGGGTAATCCCACCCCTGTTAACAAATTCAGACTCGCTCTTTTGGTGAGCATCTGTAAGAGTCGATTCACTTCGGGGAGTTCTTTTCCCGCTTGATCTTCGTCTTCAGGGACTTCTTTTAGAAGAGGCTCAATGTGCTCCAGAAACGTGGGTGGGATTCCATAAGACGCCCCGATTCTCCATCCTCCTTGATCTCCCCGCAAGGCTATCAGGCCAGCTTCCCCTGCCAACAGTTCAGTGGCTAGTTTTAATATCCGATCGAGCAGCCTATCAATGTTTAATTCTTGAGTCAGAGCTCGCGCGATCTCAAGCAGGTAATCCCTTTGCCTAATTCGGTGATCCGGTAACATGATTGCCTAATGTTTTACAATTAAAAATTAGGGGGTTGCATTCCTTCGATGCGACATTATCCCAATTCTTTTTCCGCCAAATTTACAACGTGATCGAAAATTTGTAATCCCTCATCCACTTCCGATTTCGTAATTGCCAGGGATGGAGCAAATCGTATCGCGCTTGCGCCGCATCCCAATGTTAGCAAACCATGCTCAAAGGCATACTTTACAACCTTGTCCCTGAGCGTTTTATACGGTTCTTTTGAACTCTGTTCTTTCACGAAATCGACCCCCAGCATTAACCCTAATCCCCTCACTTCTCCGATTGATTCATGGACGGATTGGATCTCTTCCAAAGCGTCTTTCATGTGCGCTCCACTATCCAATGCATTTTGCATCAACCCGTTTTCAATCAAATCAATGGTGGCCAAAGCAGCAGCAGCTGCCATGGGATTTCCGCCATATGTGTTCCCATGAGCGCCTTTAGGCCAAGTCATCACGCTTTCCCGCGCGATCATGGCTCCTAACGGCATACCAGAGGCGATCCCTTTAGCAGCACAAACAATATCCGGTTCAACCCCGAAATTCTCCACCGCCCACATCTTTCCCGTGCGCCCCATCCCGGATTGAACTTCATCGACAATGAGCAATATCTGATGCCTGTCGCATAATTCCCGAAGCGCTGGAAAGAAACCTTCCGCAGGAACCACATATCCCCCCTCCCCTTGAACTGGTTCAACAAGGATGCCCGCCACCTCTTTTGCAGGGACAAGTTTCTTTAATAACTCCTCCTCTATGAATCGGACTACGGTTTTCCCATAATCCTCTCCTGGTTTTCCCCGCAACTTAGGGCGATATGGGTCCGGGAAAGGGGCGTGGACCACGCCATCCATGAGAGGGAAAAATCCTTCTCTATACACTGGTTTACTCGCTGTAAATGCCAGCGAGCCATATGTCCTTCCATGGAACCCACCTAAAAACCCTATAAATCGAGAGCGTCCGGTGTGATAGCGAGCTAACTTAATGGCGGCTTCTACACTCTCTGTCCCTGAATTCGCCATAAAGGAAACCGCACCTTCATTCCGGTAGGGAGATATCTGATCTAATTTTTCGGCGAGTTCCACCCAAATTGGGTGGTAAAAGTCTGAGGAGATATGGATGAATTTATCCACCTGAGCCTTGATCGCCTCGACAACCTTAGGGTGACTATGGCCCGTACCGGTAACAGCAATTCCCGCTGCAAAATCTAAAAATCTGTTCCCATCGACATCCCAAACTTCCGTCCCCTTCCCATGATCCATGACAAATGGGTATGCGCGAGGATAAGAGCTTGAGATATACTTTCCGTCGCGATCGATGATTTCCTTAGCTTTTGGCCCCGGCAATTGCATAGATTCCATGTCTTCGTCTTCTCTCCTCAGATTCCTTGTTAAACTTAATCCGATTCCATCATGGCGCAACACCTCAGATTTCGCCTTTTACGTACCTTTGCCATTATATCACGCCAAATTTGGCCACATTTTTCCTTGATCCCGCTCCTGAATGGAAATGGTTTTTGGTTTATAATCCCTTTACTATGCCGCATTCATTTCAATTTCGTATATTAGCGACCCAAGGGGATGCGCGGGTGGGTGTTTTTTCCACACCACACGGAGATATTGAGACCCCGGCTTTCGCCCCAGTCGGCACACAAGCTACCGTTAAAGGATTGACGCCAGCCCAACTTCATGAACTTCAAACGCAAGTTGTTTTAGCCAATACGTACCACCTCTACCTGCGCCCCGGAGATGAATGTATCGCCGAATTGGGTGGTCTGCATAAATTCATGGGCTGGGATAAACCCCTGTTAACGGATTCGGGGGGATTCCAGGTTTTCTCATTGAGTGATATCAATTCCATCGATAAAGAAGGAGTCACCTTTCAAAGCCATTTGGACGGATCAGAGCATCTTTTTACACCGGAGCGCGCCGTCCAAATCCAAGAAAATTTGGGTGCGGACATCATCATGGCGTTCGATGAATGTCCTGAACCGTATGATCGAAGTTACAATGAAAAGGCTTTGGATAGGACACACATATGGGCAAAACGCTGTAAAGAATCCCATAAACGACCTGATCAAGCGCTTTTTGGCGTGGTTCAAGGAGGGGTTTTTCCTGATTTACGCGTAAAATCCGCTCAATACATCTCCTCGCTCGATTTTCACGGAAACGCCATCGGGGGCCTTTCAGTAGGAGAGAGTAAGGAAGAAATGCACGAGGTGATCTCCATTGTCAACGCCCATTTGCCCGAAGATAAACTCAGGTACTTGATGGGTGTGGGCACACCTGTGGATCTCATCCAAGGAGTACTGCGCGGTATTGATTTGTTCGATTGCGTTCAACCTACCCGATTAGCACGCCATAAAGCAGCTTTTACAAGGACCGGGAGAATGAACGTGGGGAATAAAAAATATGCCTCCGACCCTCGCCCTCTATTACCCGATTGTTCTTGTTATACATGTAAACATTTTTCTCGAGCTTACCTCCGTCATCTCGTCCAACAAAACGAATTATTGGCTGCCACTTTATTGTCCATTCATAACATCCACATTTTGCTTTCTCTATTAAGAAACCTTCGTTTTTCCATCAAAAAAGGGACCCTTGACCATTTCATCGAAGAATACTTACAAGACATCCCAGTCAACACTCCAAAAATAATATGACCTTATTGCAAGCGATTATCCTGGGTATTATCCAAGGCGCAACTGAATTTATCCCTGTTTCTTCTTCAGGTCATCTGGTTTTAGCGCCTTATCTTTTTGGCTGGCACATCACACCTAAAGAAGCCTTTATTTTTGACGTCCTAATCCAAGTGGCCACCTTGACCGCAGTCATCGTCTATTTCAGAGAAGACCTTTTTCAGATTCTGCGCGCCAGCGTGTATGGGATTAAGGAAGGCAAGCCATTTAACAATTACCAATCCAAATTAGGCTGGCTGCTCCTTCTTTCCACAATCCCAGCAAGCGTTGCTGCTCTCCTGTTTAAAAATGTCTTTGAAAGTGCTTTTAGCAATCCCAAAGCCGCCTCCATTTTTTTATTTGGGACGGCTTTGTTGTTATTTATGGCCGAACTTATAAAATTCAGGTCACGTTCATTGACGGACATTTCTTGGAAGGATGCCCTATGGATCGGTTTCTTCCAGATTTTTGCCCTCTTTCCCGGCATATCCCGTTCCGGGTCAACGATTAGTGGAGGTATGTTCCGTCGTTTAAATAGAGAATCCGCTGCCCGTTTCTCTTTTCTGATGTCAGTACCCATCATGATCGCCTCGGGTTTTCTGGCCTTATACGACCTGATGCAAGTGCCTGATCTAATCCGCCGCATCCCCGTTTATTTGGCGGGTTTCGCAACAGCTGCACTGGTTGGGTACTTTGCCATCCGCTGGCTCTTATCTTACTTGTCAACGAAATCACTCCTACCCTTTGCGGTGTATTGTGTAGTTATGGGTACAATGGTTTTGATCTTTATATAGAAGAGTTAGTGAGTGGTATTGACTATACGCAATTTTTAACCCTTTTTGCGGGTTTCTCTCCTAATATGCTATCTTCCCCCTGACTTCTCCCGGAATCTCCCCACAGATCACCTTCGTCGCTATTCTCCCCCTGCCCCCCATCAGGTAAATGAACTCCCGTTCCATTGCGCTTCTTCGCAATGACCTATTATTTTCCTGCTATCCACCCCTCCAACAGTCGATCTGGGTATCATCCCTGAGAACGATCCCGCTCTTGTATATGCTATTTTATTGTTTGCTGCCTGAGATCAATGAGAAAAAAATTGAGAAAGCCTTTGTCTGTTTATCTATCCGCCCTGTTGGGTTGATTGGATACCTTCTGATCCCTCGGAATTCCAAACGACTCAGTTTATAACAAGACATCCCGGATCGTCTTTACCAACCTTTCGGGGGTGGTTGGTTTCGTTAAATATTTCGCGACACCCATGTCCTTTGCCTCCAGCTTTTTATTGACATCTGTGATCGCACTTAACACCACCACGGGAGGCATTGGGGCGAGCACGACTTGCAAGGACCGTAAAATATCAAATCCGGATCGCTTCGGAATCATGAGATCCAAAACGATAACATCAAAGGGATCATCTACCCGATAACTAATCCTCACTTTCTCTTCTACTTCCTCCCAAGAAGCTGCTGTCGTGACTTTGAACCCCGCTCTTTCAAGTGCCAATTGGAGGGCGTTTAACGTCGTTTCATTATCGTCTATAACGAAAACATGGTACTTTGACATATTCATTCCTCACTTCTTTTTGTCGCCATTTCCAGCTAGCCAATGTTTCTTGGGTTTTTTCCACCATTCTTGATTATTATCATATCATTCGCGATCTTGTAATCACTCCGTATCATTACAGTCAGACATTTCTCAAAGTTTACCATAGTTTAACCGTATACACATCGAAAAATCTCTCTCCCATTCCTTTTTGACATTTCTTGCACTGAAAATGGGTTCCTATGCTAATAAATCCCAGTCTTCTGTGTTAATATACTAGGAAATAAGAACACAATAGGCATTAGGAGCGCGTATGGTAAAAATCATCGCTGATACCACAGCGGCTCTCCCCCCATCCATCGCCGAACGGTACCACATTCCCGTTGTCCCGCAATTGATCCATTTCGGAGACAAAACATATATCGAAGGGGTTGATATCGACCATGAAACTTTTCTTTCAAAATTAAAGTCTTCACAAACATTACCGAAAACAGCTGCCCCTCCTCCCGAACTCTTTACTGAACATTTTCAAAGGATCGTTCCCTCGGGCGAACCCCTTCTCTGCATCCATCCCTCCACGGAATTATCCGGCACGGTTCGATCTGCAATGGTGGCTGCGCAGGATTTTCCGGAAGCGAATATCCAGGTTGTGGATACTCGCTTGGTCGCCAGCCCGCTAGGCGTAGTCGTTCACCAAGCCGCCCAATGGGCAGAAGAGGGATTGGATATTGACAGCATCCGCAAGAAAATCATCGAACTCGCTGGTCGGTCCCGGATTTACTTCTTAGTGGCTACACTGGAATATCTCGCTCGCGGGGGTAGAATCGGCGGCGCTTCCGCATTTCTGGGCAACGCCCTCCAACTCAAACCCATTCTAACCCTCGTGGATGGTGAAGTGGAACCGTTTGGCAAAGAGCGTACAATGAAGAGGGCGCTAAACAGGATCAAAGACCTCGTTGAAACCCAGTACCCTCGCCACAACGAAGGTTATATGACGATTATGCATACGGATGTCCCAGACCAAGCAGCGTCCTTGTCCCAATATTTCCAAGAGCGGTTAGAAATCCCCCCTCCTCTCATCAGCAACCTTCCGCCTGCGATTATCACCCATGCTGGTCCAGGGGCGATTGCAGTTGGTTTCTTCCACCAACAATAAGACATTTTATTCTTTTCGCGATCATTTTACATCCTGAATATCTGCTCTCCGTTATCTGATAAATAAGGCGCTAATTATGATCCAGGTTCATAAAATTGAGACCACCATCAAACGTGACGTTGATGCATTCATACAAATCCCTTTTCACCTTTACCAAGATAGCCCTTATTGGGTTCCCCCGTTAATTTCGGACATGAACAGGGTTTTGGACAAGGAGAATCACCCCTTTTATGAACATTCCCAAGCTGACTTTTTCATAGCCGAAGAAGAAGGGAAAACCCTTGGGCGGATAACCGCGATATACAACCAAGAATCCAATGATTTAGAAAAAAACGACACAGCGTACTTTTATTATTTTGACTCCATAAACGATCCCAAAGTCGCCGAGCGTTTATTTCAAGCGGTTTTTAATTGGGCGGATGTGCGGGGCGCGCAAAAAGTCCAAGGTCCAAGAGGTCTTTTGCAAGGAGATGGTATTGGCTTGTTGGTCGAAGGATTCGATCACCCTCCTGCCATGGGCATCCCCTATAACTATCCCTATTACCAAGACCTTATCGAGCAGCTGGGATTTGAGAAAGAGTCTGATTACTACTCCGGTTATTTAGAATCCACCGCGGAATTACCGGAAAAAGTGAACCGTATTGCTGATTTGGTCAAAGAACGAAAAGGGTATTGGGTCAAAAAGTTTACTAGCAAAGAACAACTATTGGAGGTAGCTCCCGATATCCGGGATGTATATAACGCATCCTTTGCCGGAGGGGAAGGATTTCATCCTGTGACGACGGAGGAAATGGAAGTCATCGCCCAACAAATGCTCTCTATCGCTGATCCCCGATTAATCAAATTGGTCTATAAAAACGATGAAATCGTCGGTTTCCTTTTCGCTTACCCCAATATCTGGCAAGGTTTGCGCAAAGCCAACGGTAAACTGTGGCCTTTCGGTTGGTTTCATATCTGGAGGGACATGAAAACCACAGAATATGTCGACGTGAATGGCATGGGCATTCTGCCCCAGCATCAGGGTTTAGGGGCTGCTGCGGTTTTATATGTGGAACTTGAAAAGACGATTCGCGAATTTGACTTCAAACACGTGGAAACGGTTCAGGTCCGCGAAGATAATACGGAAAGCATGGGAGAAAATAACATGCTCAATGTGGAATGGTATAAAACTCACCGGGTGTACTATAAAGACCTGTAACCATTTCCGCCTTCCATCGTTAATATATTCAGAATGAGATCATGACCACCGATAGGGACCTTTTATGAACCCCACACATCACAGTCAGGAAGGAGGCAGGCTTTCGAGGATCACAAAAATCATCTACGGCAGTGGGGATTGGGGGTTAGCAAGCTGGGGGACTCTGAGACAGATATTTTACGCAATTTTCTTAACAGATGTCGTCGGTCTCGAGGCGCGGTTGGCATCATATGCAGCTTTAATGGGAGTGATTTGGGATGCCATCAATGACCCCTTGGTCGGCATGCTCAGCGACCGGGTGGATACGCGTTTTGGCCGCCGTCGTCCTTTCTTACTCATTTTCGCCATCCCTTTTGGGTTGGCTTTTTTATTGATGTGGTGGGCCCCTCCCTGGGAAAGCCAAATCGCGCTCATGATCCACATCACGCTGGCTTATATCATCAGTGACACCCTGCAAACCCTGGTAGCCGTTCCCTTTTACACCCTGACGCCGGAAATGACTCCCGATTATGACGAAAGGACGGACCTTACCAGTTACCGGATGGTGTTCAATCTCTTAGCCTCGTTGGTGTTAGCGGTTTCCGCGCCCATGATCAAGAACACGGCCATTCAAAGCGGTTTCACACCAAGCCAAAGCTATCTTATCATCGCGGGGTTGTTTGGCGGAATTGGAGTCATCCCTTTCCTGGTCATGTTCTTCTTCGTTCACGAGAGACACCCCCAGCCTTCAAAAAAATCACCCACTATAAAAGAAATCGGTCAAACGGTGTGGGACAATGTCCCCTTCCGGTTCGCGACGGGCTTATACATGTTGAACTGGATGACCGTGGATCTTGTGGCCCTTATGCTGCCCTTCTTCCTGACCTACTGGATAGCTGGCGGCAATTTAATGGCTACCCTTCCCGTATTCGGTGAACCCATGGCGCTGGAATCCGTGGTCTTAGGGCTGATGTTCATCACTGCCGTTACCGCCATCCCACTGTGGAACTGGCTATCCCAGCGCACCAGCAAACGGATAGCCTATTTACTGGGTATGGGTTTTTGGGCCATCGTTCAGCTCTTGATCATCTTCATCCAACCCCACCAAACAAGTCTCATTCTCATTCTTACCGTGTTGGCAGGGATCAGCATTTCCACTGCCCATGTCCTGCCGGAAGCCATTTTCCCCGATGTCATCGAATGGGAAGAACTCCGAACGCGGAACCGCCACGAAGGTGTGTATTACGGAACCAAGAATTTCTTGCGGAAGCTTACCGGAGCGGTGGCGATTTTCACCGCCTTACAAATACTGGGATGGTTCGGCTATCAATCGCCCCCTCCGGGCGCGACGAACTTCCAACAAAGCGCGGTGACCGTACAGGCTATCCGCATGCTCACTGGTCCTTTAGGCGCTTTACTCCTCTTCAGCGCCATGGTCGTTGCTTGGTTCTACCCTCTTACCCGTGAAAAACATACCCGGATTAGGGAGTTACTTATCCGTCGAGAAGAGCGTTTATAACCCTGAAAATTTCTCCATGAACTTCAAACTTCCCGGACAAGCCTAACCCCCTTTATTAATCGACCGAGAACATTGATATAATACTCAACGTTTCCACCTAACACAAGGATATCTATTTATGTCGATCATAAACAAAATTAAATCCACAAAAAAAGAGCACCTGGCGTGGTATTTATATGATTTCGGCAATTCTGCCTACGCAGCAGTGGTCCTCTTGGCTGTCTATTCGGCTTATTTTAAGGGCGAAGTGGTGGGAGGAGCCGAAGGTTCACGACTCTGGGGGTATTCTGTCGGAATTGCCATGTTGGTCGTCTCCATAACCTCGCCGATCCTGGGCGCCATTGCGGATTTCACCGCGGCGAAGAAGCGGTTTTTGTTGTTTTATTCCAGTATGGCCTGGCTGTTTACAGGCCTATTGTTTTTCGTCCAGCAAGGTGACATCGTCCTGGGCATGACGATTTTTGTCCTCGCGGAAATCGGCTACCGGAGCGGTCAGGTCTTTTATAATTCTCTGCTTCCGGAAATCGCGGAACCCGAGGAGATGGGTCGCGTATCCGGAAACGCTTGGGCGGTTGGCTCCGTAGGGGGAATTTTGGCTTTGGTGATCATCCTGCCTATGATTATCCTCTTTGAAGGGACACTCATCATCCGCCTGTCTTTCGTATTCACCGCCCTCTATTTCGCAGCTTCTGCCCTTCCTGCTTTCTTATGGATCACAGAAAAATCATCTCCACAAACTTTGCCGCCTGGCAAAAGCCTCCTCACTATTGGCTTTCAACGCATCTTAAAAACCGCCCAATCATTGGGGGATTTTAAGGATTACATCCGGTTTTTGATCGCCTTCTTGATTTACAATGACGGCATTTTAATGGCATTAAATTTCGCATCCATTATCGGGGCTGTCCTATTTGGGATGGAACAGCAGCAGCTGATCATTTTTATGATCCTTGTCCAAGTGACGAGTGTTTTCGGTGCATTTCTGGGCGGTTTAATTGGCGACCGTCTTGGTTATAAACGAACCTTAATCATATCCTTACTTTTGATGATGGCCGCGGTGATTTGGATGATTTTCGCGCAGACAATCACCGAATTCTACTTCATCGGCGCGTTAGCTGGATTTGCTCTCACCGGTGTGCAATCGATCAGCAGAACCCTTGTTGGCATGTTTGCTCCGGAAGGCAAGAGCGCCGAGTTCTACGGCTTCTTTGCGGTCACCGGACGCACATCCTCTTTCATTGGTCCCACCGTGTACGGATTCCTCGCTGCAGAAGCTGCCTGGTGGTTCGAGCGTCGTGGAATCCTTACCCAGCTCGCTGAACAATTCGGCCAACGCGTGGCAATCGGATCCATCTTGATCTTCCTTCTATTTGGGCTCCTCATCTTATTGAAGGTTAAGGATCCCAGAAAGGAACTCTTCTCCTTATGAGTGAACGATTCCCTTATCCGCGAAGACTCATTCTCAGAAAATTCATCCGCCTGTTAACGTTTCCAGCGTTTTGGATTTTATCCGACTTGCGCATCACAGGTAAAGATAACCTTCCGGAGGGTGGACCACTTATTGTGGTATCCAATCATTTCAGCTTCATCGACCCGGTCGCGATAGTTCGTGCTTTACCCTGGCCGATTGAATATCTAGGAGGCGCTCAGTTCCCCCACGCTCCGGATATCGTCAAAGCCCTTCCACAGATTTACGGATACTATCCCCTTTACCGTGGAACGGGTTCTCGCTACGCATTACGTGCTGCAGAAGCCATCCTGGATCATAATGGAATCTTAGGTATCCTTCCAGAAGGGGGCAGTTGGGCTGAAGTCCTCCGTCCCGCAAGACCGGGTGCTGCCTACCTGGCCACCCGCACACGAGCAAAATTATTGCCATTGGGGATTTATGGATTGAATGATATCTTTCCGATCCAAATCGGGAAAAGACCTGAAGCCCATGTCAAAATCGGCAAGCCTTTTGGCCCCTTCCAGGTCTCTGGTCGAGGTCGTGAACGTCGAGAGCAATTGGACGAGATCGGTTTGCAAATCATGAAAGAGATTGCCAAGCTTCTTCCTGACGAATATCGGGGTTTTCTCGCTGAGGATCCCGAGATCCGGAAAGCAGCCAAAGGGACAGAAAAATATCCTTGGGAAGAAAAGGTCGAAGGCGAAGTAGAAGGTGAAGTGCATTAACGGCTGGAGATGGTGATTAGGATTTTCCCCTCTCCAATTGGTATTCATTATCCCAGTTTTCCCTTTCTTATATTAGATCAGGTATGGTCTATCCATCTTTCTAAGCTTAGATTCATTTATCTCGATCTTTTTTTATGTTTAGTTAACAACACTTGATTAAAATGGTTTAGACAGGTAGGGTACAATGAAGTGAGACCTTCCATTTTTGACCGACTTCAAAGGAGGTAACTGTGTTTCATTCATTTGTTCGTACATTAGATGCGATTTTTCATTTCGATACAGCCAAAGCGCACTGCGATATACCATGTGGGATCTATGATCCCCATCACGCGCAACTTGGCGCTCTCACTGTAGTTCGTATGATGGACCTCATGGCTGATTTGGAAAAAAGGGAAGACAAGGGTTCATTAGAATATGACAACAGCATGTCCCGCTACATCGCGGTCAAAGAGGAACATGCGGAAATGACCAAACATGAAATCCGGGTCATTTGGGGGGATTACATGAAAGGGAAGAAGGTAGAAGACAACCCTGGCTTGCACGACCTTGTGCACAAAATCATGCTGCTTGGTTCCAGCGCCCGTCAAACCGCCGACCGCCAGGTAGGTTTAGAATTAGTTGAAGCCGTGAACGAATTTACCGAGATCTTCTGGGCCACAAAGGGGATTGAGACCAAGAAAGCCAAAGCCCCGTATGCTCCATCACTGGATATGGTTTATCCTGTTCTCTAATGTTTAAAGTGATCAAATTGACAGGCGAAAGCCTGTCGCCCTCATACCAAGAAGGAGATTATGTTCTGATTGGAACATGCTCCTTCTTTTTTGGTATCACAGAAGGGAATACCATTGTCTTTAATCATCCCGACCATGGATTGATGATCAAGAAAGTAAACAAAGTGCTCCATTCTGAAGATGGGTATAAAGTGAGAGGTACCCATCCCCACAGCGTAGACAGTCGTGAGTTTGGTCCTGTCTCAAAGCGAAATGTGATCGGTAAAGTCCTCTGGCATATCAAGAAACGATAACACAAATCATCCTGAACTTCTGAATTCGTAACCCTTTATTCTCCATTTGGTTATTTCTATCCTGAGGGTGATCTTTCCATTTTTTATAAAAAATTTTTTCATTTATGCTGTTTGTAATCTTTATCAAGTAAACTCATATTCGTTGACTATTAAAATATGTTCTAAACCCAGCATCCTCTTTTTGATCAGACCAACATGCAAGGTGGGGATCCTTTCGTTTTGGGTTTGAATGATGTAAAATACGTTCTCTAAAGAATATGGAGAAACCATGGAAGATCGTCTCGTGCCTGCGGGTAGAGTGGACAGGGAAATTAAAGTGAAAAACTCGCGCTTCATCGCCTCCCTAAGTTTAGCGAAGGATGTCAAATCCGCCAAAGAATTCATCAGGCGCATGAAAGAGAAATATCCAGACGCTACACATCATGTCCCTGCGTACATCATCGGCCACGGCGCTTCGAAGATCACTCACACGAACGATGATGGTGAACCTTCCGGCACTGCCGGCCGACCGGCGTTAAATGTCTTAGAAGGCAGCGGTTTGGGGGATGTTGTCGTCGTCATCACCCGGTACTTCGGCGGTTCGGAACTCGGTACCGGCGGTTTAGTCCGCGCATACAGCGATGCAGTTCGCGCCGTATTGGAGATCGTCCCCAAAGCGATGAAAGCGAATGGGCATATCATTGAAGTAACCACCCCCTATCCATATTATGAAATGATCTCCAGGATCGCAAAGTCATCTCAAGCTTTAATCAAGGATGAGGAATTCACCAGCGACGTGAAGTTACTCATTCACATACCTGTTGACAATTATGAAGATTTTCGAAGGAAATTACTCGACCTTACCAGCGGATCTGTTCAACCTGAGATTTTAAAAGAAGACCAGCCAGTTTTCTTATCATTCTCAAAAAGCTAAATCAACCACCCACCAATCAATCATGTCTGAACAAAAAGAATTTGACATCAGAAAAGCCGCCAGCTCCCAGCGATTAAAGAGTTTATGGAATATCATGCGGGGATATCGCAAGATATACCTGCTGGCGACTCTCAGTCTCGGCATAGCTGCTGCCGCCCGCTCTGTCACATACCTGCTGTTGGGTCATTTTGCGGATCAACTGCTTTCCACTGCTAACATCAGAAAGGTCATATTCTGGATTGCGCTTGGTTTTCTGGGACTGGCAATCGTCCAAGGGCTGTTTACTTTTTTAAGCGGGAAACTGGCAGCGGAAACATCTGAGGGAATCACTCGCCGTCTGCGAAATTTCCTATTCAACCACATCCAACATTTATCCTTCGCTTATCACGATCGGATGAATACGGGCGAACTCATCCAGCGCACGACCTCTGATGTGGATGCCTTGCGCCGATTCTTTGCAGACCAAGCCATAGGAGCGGGTCGGATCGTGATGCTTTTTGTAGTAAATCTGGCAGCTCTGATCACCCTCAATGCCCGGCTGGCCCTGCTCTCCATTGTGGTCGTGCCCTTTACCATTACCCTCTCCGTTTTTTTCTTTCGCAGGGTCTCCGCTGCCTATGAGGAATATCAAGACCAAGAAGCCCTTCTTTCCAACACCCTTCAAGAGAACCTTACCGGTGTGCGAGTGGTCAAAGCTTTCGCCCGTCAGGAGTACGAGAAAGATAAATTCGACCGGGAGAACTGGAAAAAGTTCCTTAAAGGAAAAAAACTCCTCACGATGCATTCCCTGTATTGGCCCGTTTCAGATATCCTCACCGGCGGTCAGATGCTAGCGGGATTTTACATGGGAGCCCGGATGGCCATCCAGGGAACGATCAGCATTGGAACCTATCTGTCCTATGCGGGGATGCTCATCTGGATCATTTGGCCTATCCGAAATATGGGGCGTTTGATCGTCCAGATGTCCTCCGGTTTGGTCTCTTTCGAACGGATCATGAAAGTGGTCAGAGAGGAACGCGAACCACTATCGAGTGGGGATTACCTTCCCGCTGATGGAAAAATCCAAGGGGATATCCGTTTTGAGGATGTCTCCTTCGCGTATGAAGAAGGGCAAACCGTGCTTAAAGAGATCAATTTTCACTGCAAACCCGGCCAAATCATCGCCCTCCTCGGAGGGACGGGATCAGGAAAATCAACCTTTGTCAATTTATTACCCCGCTTTTATGACTACACCCAAGGTAGGGTCCTTCTTGATGGCGTGAACCTTAAACGCTACCCACGGCGTTTCCTGCGCCAGCAAATCGGCCTGGTTGAGCAGGAACCATTCCTGTTCAGCCGCACCATCCGCAAAAACATCACCTACGGCGTGGATCGCCACGTCCCAGAAGAAGAACTTATCGCAGCCAGCCAAGCTGCAGCTATCCATGATGTGATCATGAAATTTCCTAATGGCTACGAAACGCTGGTGGGAGAGAAAGGGGTCACGCTTTCCGGGGGTCAAAAACAGCGTATCGCAATCGCCCGCACCCTGCTTAAGAACCCCAAAATCCTCATCCTGGATGACGCTACCTCCTCGGTTGATGTGGAAACGGAAGCGGAAATCCACCTCGCGCTGGATAATTTGATGGTGGACCGGACGACTTTTATCATCGCCCACCGCATCCACAGCCTCATGCGTGCAGACAAGATCTTAGTCCTTGATGAGGGGAGGATCATCCAAAAAGGAACCCATGATGAATTATTATCGGAGCCTGGAAAGTATCAGGAAATATTTGAAATCCAAGCCAAAATCGATGACGCCCTCCAAGAGGAATTAGGTTTAGCAAATCATCACGATGCGGTGATCGGATAAGGATATTGTTTTTAACAGCTAGCTACTGCCATGACTGAACAGACACATTTTGAGGAAGAAGAATTTACCGGCACATTCAATGGGGAAATCCTGCTGCGCATCCTTTCCCAGGTCAAACCCCATTGGCATTGGGTGCTGGGTTTCCTGGTCACGATCACCATCGTCTCCGGTTTGGATTCCTATTTCACATATCTCAGCAAGCGCATCATCGATGAAGGGATAGGGGTGGGAGACGTCGACACGCTCCATAAGATCATCCTTCAATACGGTCTTCTTATCGTCTTTCAAGCTGTGAATGTATTCGGGTTTATCTATCTGGCTGGCGTGCTTGGGGAACGGGTGGTGTACGACTTACGCCAGAAGCTGTTCAACCATTTACAGAAGTTATCCCTCACCTATTTCAATAATACCCCAGTTGGTTGGATCATGTCCCGGGTGACATCGGATTCTGAACGGGTCGCACAGCTCGTAACCTGGGGATTTTTGGATATCACCTGGGGTGTGATCAATATCCTCACCGCAGCCTATTTCATGTTCACCATCAATTGGCGCCTGGCTTTAATCGTATTTACCATCATTCCCATTCTCATCGCAGTCGCCTCCCAATTTAAAAAGCGGATCATCGTCGAGTACAGGAAAGTCCGTAAAATCAACTCGCAAATCACCGGCGCCTACAACGAGAATATCACCGGCGTTCGCGTCGCTAAGGCTTTCAGTCGTGAACAGCAAAATATGGAAGAATTTGAAGTGCTTACCGATGAGATGTATCGCGCCGGGTACCGTGCAGCATGGCTTTCCGCCCTTTTCTTGCCCACCGTATTGTTGATCAGCTCTCTTGCCCTGGGAAGCGTGATTTGGTATGGCGGTTTACAGGTCGAAGTTGGTATGATGACGGTGGGCGGGATCCAGGCTTTCATATCCTACATCACTTTCATGATCTGGCCTGTACAGGATTTAGCTCGGGTTTACGCGGAAATGCAGCGCTCCATTGCCTCAGCGGAACGGATTTTCTCTTTATTAGATACCCAACCGGAGATTACAGACCTCCCCAACGCGCGTGAACCGGACTCCATCCGAGGCGACATCATTTTCGATCATGTAGATTTTTATTACCAGGAAGATGATCCGGTTTTGGAGGACTTCAATTTACATGTCAAACAGGGAGAAACCATTGCCCTGGTGGGGCCCACCGGGGGTGGAAAGACGACGATTGTCAACCTGCTCTTCAGGTTTTTTGAGCCCAGGAGAGGGATAATCCTTATTGGTGGAAATGACTATACGCAATTTACTCAGCACGCTCTCCAGTCTCGAATCGGAATGGTGCTGCAAACGCCGCACCTTTTCTCCGGAACGATTGAAGAGAATATCCAGTATGGGAAATTAGACGCTACGCCATCTGAGATCCGCCAGGCGACGGCTTTGGCTGGCGCGGATGAATTCATCTCCACCCTGGAACATGGCTATCAGGAAGAAGTCGGCGAAGGGGGAAACCTGCTCTCTGTGGGTCAAAAACAACTCATCAGCCTGGCCCGGGCGGTGCTCCGTAAGCCGGATATCTTCATCATGGATGAAGCGACCAGTTCCGTTGATACCCTCACCGAAGCTCTCATCCAACGCGGTATGGAAAACCTCATGGAGGGGCGAACCAGCTTCGTCATCGCCCATCGCCTTTCCACGATCAAACGTGCAGACCGGATCCTCTTCATCCACAATGGATCGATTGCCGAGGTCGGTACTCATAAAGAGTTGCTGAAACGCAAAGGGGACTATTACCGCCTGTACACACAACAATTCCGCAAAGAACTCGCGGAGTCATACGATACACCAGATTTATTGGGCATGGGTGTGAAATAAGAGGAGGGTCTTCATGAGAGTTGTCCACCGTAAAAAACAAGGCCGTTTGGTCATCGCGCTTTCTTTCGCCTTCATGCTTTTTCATCAAGCGGATAAACTTCTCATTGGTCCGCTGACCTCGGATATCATGGAAACCTTCCAAATTGACGAGGTCAAAATGGGAGCACTCGTCTCTGGTGCCCTCATCGTAGGGACGATTTTCTACCCGATCTGGGGGTATTTATATGACCGGTATGCCCGGCCGAAATTGATCTCTCTGGCTTCCTTTTTGTGGGGAAGTACCACCTGGCTGAGCGCCATCGCCCCCACCTTCCCCCTCTTCGCTGCGACACGTTCTACGACCGGCATCGACGACTCCAGCTATCCCGGCATCTACAGCTTGATCGGAGATCATTTCCCGCCGCAAATGCGCGGCAAGATCTATGGATTGTTACAACTATCCATGCCCATCGGATATTTGCTGGGCATGATCCTGGCCATCACCCTCAGCGGGCTCCTGGGATGGAGGGCGGTTTTTTACATCACGGGTTCGCTGGGGATCCTTTTATCCTTTGTCATTTTGGCGACTGTCAAAGAAGTCCCCCGCGGCCAAAGCGAACCTGAACTGCTAGATCAGGAACTTATACCCATTCATAGCTTCAACCTCCGAGAAGCTCTTCAATTACTAAAAAAGCGCAGCATGTGGCTGCTCTTCGTGCAAGGGTTTGTAAATGTCTTTCCCTGGCAGGTGATCACATATTGGTTCTTCCGTTATCTAGAAAGCGAACGTTTCTATGACCAACAAGCGGTGATGATGACCATGGTCCCAGCAGTGCTGATCCTCGCCTCCGGATATTTTGTCGGGGGGTTCTTAGGGGACGCTGCTTTCAAACGAACTAAGCGGGGTCGGATGTTGGTCTCCATGGGTGGCGCTTTTATCGGAGCCGTCCTGATCGCCATCACTATGTCCATCCCCGTCGAACAGCCATTATTTTTTGGGAGTATGCTGGCAATCACCGCATTATTCATGCCCATGGGTAGCCCCAATATCACTTCATCCATCAACGATATCGCTCTCCCGGAAGTGCGCAGCACCGCTTTTGCCCTCCAATACTTCATTGAGAACAGCGGCGCTGCCCTCGCCCCCTTACTGGCTGGAATTATCGCCCGTTCCACATCCTTAGGATTTGCGATCTTGATCATCAGCGTCGTCGCCCGGCTCATAGCGGCGGTCTTCATGGGCTGGTGCGCGTACATAATTCCGGGTGACATCGACAAACTTAGAGCACAAATGAGCCGGAGAGCGAAAGAAGAAGCACTTGGCTGAGGATCCCCTCTCCCATTGTTGGTTTCCATGCAGGACAAGATAATCCAATCCAACTCCTTCGCAGGCTATTCAGGTTCTAACATCGGTAACGAATCATGTCCCTATCTGCACTGCTCAATCACTGGCGCGCTGATCCTTCTGTAGCCCCCAATATATCCTCCTGGGAAACCTTTCCTAAACAGTCCCCTGCCTTTGTTTCTCCACCCGCATCCCTTCACCCTGGATTTCTCTCTTCCTTAGCAGAAGTAGGGATTCAGAACCTATTCAAACACCAATTTTCGGTTTGGGAAAAAGCCCAAAATGGGCAAAATGTCGCCGTTGTTACCGGAACTGCCAGCGGAAAAACCCTAGCTTACAACCTCCCTGTCGTTGATTCTTTGTTAAAAAACGACCGGAGACGAGCTCTTTACATATTCCCTACCAAAGCCCTTGCTCATGACCAATTAAGCGCCCTAAAAGCGTCTTTCCCGCTCTCCATAGCCCCTTATGATGGGGACACACCGCAAACCCACCGCAAAGACATCCGCCAAAAATCCCAGCTGATCCTTTCCAATCCGGATATGCTCCATGTGGGCATCCTTCCCCATCATACAAATTGGGAGACCTTTTTCTCCCAATTAGCGTATGTGGTCATCGACGAAATGCATATCTATCGAGGGGTATTTGGCTCTCACGTGGCGAATGTCATCCGGCGTTTGAAAAGGGTAGCGGGACATTATGGTTCCCACCCGCAATTTATCCTGACTTCAGCCACGATTGGCAATCCAAAGGAATTAGCGGAGACATTGATCGAAGAGACTGTGACTGTGGTCGATGAGGATACTTCAGCTCGTGGTGAAAAACACTTCCTCATCTATAATCCTCCCGTCATTGATGAAGAACTCGGTCTCCGTGCTGGCATGCAAAGCGAATGCGTGCGGCTGGTCTCTGATCTCTTCACGTATGATGTGCAGACCATTCTATTTGGCCGCTCCCGCAAATCCGTGGAATTCATGCTCGCCCAATTGAGAGAGAAAATCGACCATGACGAAGACGCTCTGCGCGCCTACCGGAGCGGGTACCTGCCAGCTCAACGCCGGGAAATTGAAAAGGGACTGCGTCAGGGAGATGTACGCGCGGTCGCCGCCACAACCGCCCTTGAATTGGGGATTGATATCGGAGGCATGGATGCCGCTGTTTTAGCGGGTTACCCCGGAACCATCGCTGGTACCTGGCAGCAAGCGGGACGTGCAGGCCGAACCCTAAAACCCTCCCTAGCCATCTTGGTAGTGAGTTCAAATCCTTTAGATCAGTTCCTGGCCCATCACCCGGATTATTTCTTTGACCGCTCTCCTGAGCACGCCTTACTCGACCCGGATAATTTGCTCATCCTGTTAAGGCATATCCAATGCGCAGCTTTTGAATTGCCGTTTCAGGAAGAGGAGCAATACGGTGATTTGAGCCTTAGTCAGACTTTAGAATTTTTAGATTTCTTACACCAACAGGGGACTTTGCACATCTCTCAGGACACATACTATTGGATGGACAAAGGCTACCCGGCAAGTGAGATTTCTTTGCGTACCTCCGGCAGTGATCAAATTGCCTTGATCCACACCGACCTTCATGGTTCTCAGGAAACCATAGGCACGATCGATAAGGAAAGCGCTTATTGGATGGTCCACCCCGGCGCCATCTACCTTCATGAGGGGGAAGATTATAAAGTGGAGGATCTGGACCTGGAGGGCAACAAAGCATACCTCATTGATGCCTATGGTGGCTACTACACCGAACCAACAAAACAAACCAGCGTAGAGTGCTTGGGCCTGCTAAATGAACAGGAAACCGCCGGTGGGAAGATATTTCACGGCGAACTTTCCGTTACTAGACAAGTAGTCGGATTCAAGAAAATAAACTGGGGGCGGTACGAAGTCCTTGGACACGAATCTCTAGATCTCCCTCCCACCACCCTTGAGACAACTGGCTACTGGTTATCACTTTCCGAAGAAACGATCCACAGATTGGAAGCGGTTGGATCGTGGTCCAGCGGATTAATGGATTACGGGCCCCACTGGCCAACGATCCGCAAATTGGTTTTGGAGCGTGACCAAAACAAATGCCAAGCATGCGGCAAAAGTTGGGATCATTCCCAACTCCATATCCACCATAAACGGCCATTACGGAGTTTCCGCTTTCCCCAGGAAGCGAACCAATTGGACAACCTGATCTCCCTCTGCCCTCGCTGCCATCAACGGGTAGAAAATGTCGTCCGTGTGAAAAGCGGATTAGGTGGCCTCTCATACCTCCTTCATAATCTGGCTCCCTTGCTGCTCATGTGTGACAGCCATGATCTGGGCGTACATGCTGACCCATCTTCCCAATTAGGAGGCGGGCAGCCCACGGTCGTCATCCATGAACAAATCCCCGCCGGCATCGGTTTCAGTAAGCGGTTGTATGAAAGACATAAAGCACTCATTCGTCAGGCGTATGAACTGGTCAGCACATGTCCTTGCAAAGACGGCTGCCCAAGTTGTGTGGGTCCAGGAGGTGAATTAGGTTCGGGTGGGAAATCAGAAACCCTGGCTATTTTAAAGCAGCTGTGCGCGTGAATCCCACGCATGAAACGGACAATCCCATGCCAAGACAAGTTTTAAATATTATCTTTCTTCACCAATTTCCGATTTTGTACATGTAAAGCGAGTCATTAATTATCGGTTAACTCACCCATACAACCCCTTAATTTTCGAGTACAATTACACCCGATGGAAATTGAATTCATTATCTTAATTCGATATCAAAAAGAGACCCTATTTTCGGAGGTCTTTACCAGTTGAGCTTTTCCCTCCTAAGTGGTGTGTGATTGAGCTTACGATGACAAATAGCAAGCGAATGTCCCGGAAAGATTTTCTGAAGATTACCTCTGCATTCCTATCTTTTTCCGCTTTGGGTTTTACCCAATCCGCTTTAAATTCTTTCGTGCCCCCCCCCGTTTTTTGGCGCGGTGACTCCCGTCTTCCCTACCTCTCTTTAACCTTTGATGATTGTTATGTTTACTCCTATCTCCGTCAATTAGAGAAATTACTTGATGGACATCCGTCGATCAAAGTGACCTTTTTCCCTACAGGAACTGCGATTCAAAACGCAGAGAAACAAGATCCTAGTTTCTGGAGTCGAATGGTTGGAAAAGGCCATGAAATGGGTTATCACGGTTACAACCATCAATATCCAAGCAAATTATCCAATTCGGAAATGCTTTCAGATTTTGACAAATGGCTTGACTCTGCCCAACGCGCTCTGGGTGATAAACCCACAATCCGTTTTGCGCGTCCGCCCTACGGGGATCTCAGCTTATCCTTTCAAAACCTCTGCGTCAAACGCAATCTGGTCGCAGCCATGTGGTCCACATATTGGGGAGGGGGCCCCCAGGTTGCCCATCAAGAGATCGAAAATATGAAATCTGGGGACATCGTCCTCTTTCACATCGATTATTGGGATATCGAAAATGCAGAATATGCAATTCCCTTGCTTGCCAAAAACTCTTTATATGCCGTGACCTTATCAAATCTATATTTTTTCAGCGCTTCTCATTCCACCCTTTGGAAAGCCAGATCTCGGGAACACCCCGCACAATCCCAGATATGTTTGAATGGAAAACGCCTCCGTTAGGTTGAAAACCTGGTCTGACATCCCTCTCAGCCCCTATAGATGCCAACAGCAGATTTGTTTGCAGCATTAATCATCCCATTCACAGATGCCCATTCAACTAAATCCCATCCCCGCCAAGATTACAAAAATTTAATCTCGGTAAATATTTTTCAGATTTTTATCCGCTTTCAATTTTTTTTCTAACAAATTAGTAGGTTTGATTAACATTAATTTCTATCCCTTCGTGTTATACTTCCAAAAGAGTGGTGATTAAGCGAATCTAAACAATATCAAGGTCACGATATGAAGTATTGTCCCAAATGTGATGAACTGATACCTTTAGACGCGGTCTATTGTCAATACTGTGGGGTAAACACCCAAAATCCTGATGACGACCCCCGGTTTCAAGATCAAGATTCTGAATCTTCCCCAACTGATTCCCGCACCAAACGAGCAGACAAATACACTTCGGTGCCCTTCAGCCATGTGCTAATCAGCCTTTTTCTGCTCCTGATCACTTTCTGGGGTGTTAGCATTTCCCTCACCACCCTGCCCATTTACATTGATCCGTCTTATTCAGACTATATACTACCCATTGCTATTGGCACCCAGGTCCTCTTTAGATCCCTGATCGCTATTTTGGCTGTTGATGGCCGTTATTTTGAAAGGATCGGCACCATTCAGGGAAAGATCGCTATCGTACTTTTGTCATTTATCCCCTTGGGCGCTTTATACAGCTTCTTATACGCAGCGCGCAGTCTAAGCCGCCGTAAATTCATCACCGTCCTCTCCTCATCCGCAGTAGGTTCAGCAGCGCTTTCAGCGATATTAATCACTTCAACGTACTCCCCGCTAACCCAAATGGTGAGAAATGAGAATTCGTTGCCCATACCCACCACTGTTGAACCTATGAAAACCTATACCCCAATGACCGTACGCCCTACACCGGAAAAAGAAGCCACCATGGAATTGTCTGATATCGAATTTTCTGACACAGACACGAGCTGCGTTTCACCCCAAGATGTGAGTATTCATGATGAAGGAGAGATCTTATCAGTTTGTGGTGGAGTTACCAATTATGGTGAGTTAGATTGTCCCGACTGCTCTTATGGCAACCCCTCGTACATCATATTGGATGGTGCGTTTACAGTGATTTCCTATGATTGGCATTTTACGTTTGGTTGGCTTGGAGACTGTCTGAAAATTACAGACAAAGTAGAAGTCGTTGGTGGTAAGCCGGTTTTTTACTTTTCAAGGGCAGAAGGATATACACAATCAAAATGCAAAACGACCAAATATAACGAATTGATCTGCCAGAAAGGGGGATATTTTAAGGATTATGATGGTTGTGAATGACCAAAGCTCTTCAATAATGGTTCTTAACCTCATATCTGCCTAATCACTTCAGTTATCATCTTTTCAAGAGTTGTTGGAAGTACCTATCTTTTTCATTATTTTCATGCCAAAACATTATCCTTTTAAAACGCTTGCTGACATATATTCTCATAAAAAAGAAGGGGTTGACTTTCGAAGGATTTGGAAAGATCGTGGAACACGTTTTGCCCTCATAGCCCCCCATGCTGGCGGTATTGAACCCGGCACTGGTAAGCTCGTAAAAGCGATCGCCGGTCAAACCTTTTCCTACTATATTTTTGAAGGTTTGCAGTACAAAGGTAACAAGGAGTTACATGTTCCGAGCATCCAGTTTGACGATCCTGCCTGCTTAGCATTGGTCCAAAAAACAGACATTGCCATAGCCTTCCACGGCTATCGTGATTCTGATAAAAAAGTCTCAATTGGGGGATTAAATCAAATCTGCGTTAACCATCTCATCCAACAATTAAAGGATCACGGCTTTCCTACAACCCTTGACGAGACAGATCACGCTGGGGTTAACCCCGCGAATATTTGTAATCGCTGCGCTTCACAGCAAGGCGTTCAATTGGAATTGAGTCTTGGGCTCCGGGAAACGTTTTTCAGATCGTTAGACCGTCCTGGGCGGGAGCACCCTACAGACGGTTTTCGTCGATTTTCAATTTCAATTCGGAAGGCTCTATCGAATTTTTAATCCATTTCCTCTCCCCCTCTTCGTAAAGCGTTACACAGAACGCTCGCGCCGTGCTTCGTAAACGTTATGCAGGCGCTCTAACTGGTCCAGAATCCTCCTCAATTCCGTCACATTTCTAACGCCTATAACCAAATTAAATACCGCCTCCCCGCGGGAGTGATCCACATCCACTTTCAAATCGCTCAAACTGATGTTGTTATTGGAGAGCAAATTAGCAATATCCCTGGTTAATCCATCTCGGTCATAAGCTTTAACTTTTACGGGAACAGGAAACGTCCGCTCCGGTGACCCCCATGTGACTTCCACGAGGCGTTCCTTATCTTCCATGTTGAGGATGTTGGGGCAATCACGCCTGTGGATCGTAGCGCCCCGTCCGCGGGTGATATATCCGACAATTTCATCCCCAGGGGTGGGATTGCAGCACCCAGCCAGGTGATTGCGAAGACCCTTTAAACCCAGGACCCGGATATCAGCTGAAGTTTCTCTGCTGATTCCCTCTTCGGTCGGAGTAGGAAATCCCGCCGGCTCTCCTTCCTTGATGGTCACCAGGGTATTCATCACCCTGCCAATGGAAATATCGCCGCATCCTACCGCTTCGAACAAATCCTCCGCGCTTTCGTACCGGAAAATGCCTGCCACCTCTTTAAAATCAATGTCATCGCCCAAATCCAGCCTGGTGATCTCCCGCTGCAACAAGGATTTACCGCTTTCCACATTTTGATCACGCTCCTGGCGTTTGAACCAACGGCGGATCTTCGATCGGGCCCGCTTCGTTTTCACCAACTCCAAGTTTTCGTTCAGCCAATCCCGACTGGGACCTCCCCTTTTAGCTGTGAGGATCTCAACTTGATCCCCCGTCTTTAACTTGTGGTCCAGGGATACCAACCTCCCATTGACTTTTGCACCTCGGCAGCGATGCCCAACTTCCGTGTGGATGTTATAAGCAAAATCAATCGGCGTCGCCCCGGCAGGGAGATCGATAATATCTCCCCGTGGCGTAAAGGCGTACACCCGGTCACCAAAGACATCCGTCTTCAATCCATCGACAAATTCTTGGGCCGACTCGACATCCTGCTGCCATTCCAACATTTGCCGTAAATATGTCACCCGCTGTTCGAAATCCTTATCGCGCTTTTTCCCCTCTTTGTACCGCCAGTGAGCCGCAATCCCAAATTCCGCATTTCGATGCATTTCTGGGGTCCTGATTTGGACCTCCAAGGTATTCCCATCATCATAAACTACAGAGGTGTGGATGGACTGATACAAACTTGGCTTTGGAGCTGCGATATAATCATCGAACTCGCCAGGCAAAGGGCGCCAATGGGAATGAATAATTCCCACGGAGGCATAACAGTCTTGTTCCGTAGGGACGACGATCCGCACCCCTCGGATGTCATGCAGTTGGTTGAAGGGTATTTTTTTCCGCTTCATCTTCCGGTAAATGGAATAGATATGTTTAGAGCGCCCTGTGACTTCCGCCTTGATCCCTTCCTTCCCCATCACTTTTTCAATGCGCTTGATAATAGCGTTCATCTCTTTTTCGCGTTCTGAACGGCGTTCGTCAAGCTTGCCCACGATCTCCCGGTAGATCGTGGGCTCCAGATAACGAAACGACAGATCTTCCAAGTCCCATTTAATTTGCCAAATCCCAATTCTGCTGGCTAGGGGAGCGAATAAATCCATCGTCTCCTGGGCGATTTTCTTTTGTTTCTCAGGCTCCAGGTAATGTAGTGTGCGCATATTATGGAGTCGATCCGCGAGTTTAATCAGCACAACCCGTGGATCGTCTGCCATAGCCAGAAATGTCCTTCGCAAGTTCTCCGAGGCCAGTTCAGCCCGCCAATTAGAGCCCTCCCCCCCATAAATTTCCTCGCTTCTCCCAGAACCCTCTCCCTCTTGGACATCTACCCGATCGCTCCGTGAAACGCGAGGTAAGGAATCGAGTTTCGTCACTGCCTGAACCAATCCCGAGATTTCCTTTCCAAATTCACGCCGAAGATCCTCAATGGTCACTTTTGTATCTTCGACAATGTCATGTAACAATCCAGCAGCGACAACCGCTGGAGGGACATGCATCTCTGCCAAAATCATCGCTACGGCTTTGCAGTGAGACACATAAGGCTCTCCTGAAGCCCGCTCCTGACTCGCGTGAGATGATTCTGCCAGCTCGTATGCCCTTTGCAGAAGCTCCTGATCCACACGTGAATAATTATCGGATAAAGATTGTACAAATTCAGAGATTTTCATATACTTCGCACATTCATTTGATCAACTTTAAATCAAATCCTTTTACTTTATTACACCTAACTTAGTGTATCTATTATACCCCGCTCACCCTCATGATCAAAGCTCCATTTTGTCACATTGACTGTCCTCTAGCGATGCGCTACACTACAACAAATATGCATGAACTGAGAAGATAAGGTCATTAAATGATGGTATCAATACAATCAAAGAAGATAGCTGCCGTCACCGGTGGGACAGGCGCCATTGGCAAAGCGATCTGCAGGCAGCTGGCAGAAAAAGGCTGCTCGGTTGTCCTTTGCACGCGGGATGAATCCAAATCGCAACAGGCTGTCCGAGAACTCAAGAAATCTACCGATAATCCGCGGATAGATTACGAATTAGTTGATCTTTCTCGCCTAGAATCAATCAAGAAATTACGAAATCGCTGGACCGGTGGATTGGATATTTTAATCAACAATGCTGGCACCACGCCTAAGACACGGAGAGAAACATCGGAGGGGATCGAATTGCAGTTCGCGACAAACGTTCTGGGTTATTATTGGATGATCCAAGAATTTAAAGACGTACTCATCAAATCCGCGCCCTCAAGGATCGTCAACGTGGCTAGCTATTGGGCCGGTGGTTTAGATTTGGATGATCTCGAATTCGAACATCGACCATACAGAAATGGAGCAGCTTACCGACAATCAAAACAAGCTGATCGCATGTTAACGGTCGCCTTTGCTGAACGCCTCAAGAAACACAACGTAACAGTCAATTCTTGCCACCCCGGGGATGTCAACTCCACCCTAAGCAACAACCTCGGTTTCGGCGGCCATCAAACCCCGGACCAGGGAGCGGAAACTCCGGTGTGGCTGGCAACTTCCCCCAAAGTTGAGGGGGTAACCGGGAAACATTTTGAGCATAAAAAGCAAGTTCACTGCCCGTACGGAGAGGACAAAGAAGCTGTCGAGCACCTTTTTCAAATATGTTCCCAATACGACAATACCCAATGATGGGTTTTTCTAGAAATCTGCCATTTAGTTTCCACGACACTACCCCCGGACCTCAGGCACTTTTTTCACTTATCTAACCATGGAAACGGACACCCTTAAAAAAATTCTCAAATTATCTTTCCTGGCAGGTGGAATTCTGATCTTCGCTGTTCTCTTTTCCATATTCTCTCCCATCCCTGGAACTAATCATATTTTGGGCCTAATCAAGAAATCTGTGGCTTTGACCGGTTCGACTCCCGTTTATGCCGGGACAACCACACCAACCCCTCCGTTTCAGCTTTCCCAGACCCAACCTTATGAAGGTACTACCCAGCCGACGTTCACCTTTATACCAACAAAAACTCCCCCCCCAAAAACCATCTGGATTGATCCAATTCTGCCCGAAACACTCAAAAACCGGCTCCATATCCCCCACGGATTTTCAAGATCTGATCGCCGCGATCAAGCGACTGTGCTGATCACAATGTGCGATGAATCCATCGTTGGGCATTGGACCTATGCACTTGTCTCCCCCTTTCCCACATTGGTAGATGGGATTCAATCCTCGGATCTGATGAAGATATGGGAAGGAAAAAAAGAGCAAACAGTTAGCCAACCGTTGTCTGTAAGCGAGGAAACCAAAAGGATTCTCTCTTCCTGGTGGGGTTCTCCACAGAAAGATTCTATCACTATTCTCCCCCAAGATCAGATCTTGGACAGCCTTTGGCCAGATCCCCAAAAGTGGGCCATTATCCCCTTTGAGGAATTAAATCCCCGGTGGAAAGTCCTCAAAGTCCAGGGGCAAAAACCCATTCATAAGGACTATGACCCCACAAATGCGATCCTTTCCATTCCCATCAGTGTCTCGGGTTTTCCGATCTATCGATCGGAGGTCTTGGCTGCAAACCCATCCTTCTCGAATTGGATCCCCGATGAAATGACGACACTGTTGATCACCGGGGTTACTGCTCTCGTTCGCGATACAGCTGCTTTAATGGAGGAAAACGGCATTACCTATCCCGCCCAAAATATCCGAGGACTATTGCGTTCCGCAGATTTCACACACATCAGCAATGAAGTTCCCTTTGCTGCAAACTGCCCCACCCCTGACCCTGACCAACCGGATCTATATTTCTGCAGCGATGATCGCTATCTTGAGCTTTTAGAGTATATCGGGACCGATATCGTAGAACTCAGCGGGGATCACTTCGGCGATTGGGGAGATCAGGCAATGTACCATACCTTGCAGCTTTATGAAGAGCAGGGTTGGCACACCTATGGCGGAGGGAAGACGCTTGAGGAGGGACTCCAACCGATCCGTTTCGAACATAATGGGAATCGTTTTGCCTTCATCGGCTGCAACGCGAAAACAGGAAAGAAGTATGCTACAGCGTCCGACACAAAACCCGGGGCAGCAAGGTGCAATTTTCCCTGGATGAAAGAGAAAATTCGAGAATTAAAAGAGGATGGGTACATAACCATTGCCACCATGCAACATGAAGAAGTCTATCAATATTCAGCGATATACATCCAACAGCGCGACTTCAGGTCATTAGCACAAGCTGGTGCGGATATCGTGAGTGGCAGCCAAGCCCACCAACCGCAGGCTTTAGAGTTTTATGACGACACTTTGATACATTACGGGCTGGGCAATTTGTTCTTCGATCAATATTATTTATCCCAACATTTCCAAAAGTACGAACATGCGGATGAGGTGTTCATCGATTTGCATGTCTTTTACAATAATCGTCATATCAGCACCGAATTGATCACATTGCAGTTCGTCAATAACGCCCAATCCCGATTGATGACCAATCAGGAGCGTATCAACCTCCTCTCTTCTGTCTTTAAATCCAGCGATTGGTGATCAACTCATCACCCCACCGATGCCATACACTACCTCACGTAAAAAAGATATAATAAGGACTATCCAAAATTCAAACCCTTCGGCGGAATCAGATTCTCATGAATAGAAAACGTATACCCCAACTCTCCCTCATTGCCCTGCTCTTGATATTCCTCAGTTTTTCTCTTCTAAGCTGTCAATCGGATACCCTTTCTCTCCTTGATTCTCAACCAGGCGTCGAGAATGATGAAATCGTCCCGGAAACAGCATCTGCGGATAGTGGCACAAATGTGATTATCATCGTTGAAATAGCGATTGGTTTGTTGTTCGTTGCCTCCCTGGTCGGGATTGGCACACAGCGACTACGCGTCCCTTACACCGTTGGCTTAGTGTTGATCGGTCTTGTCTTATCCCTTCGCAGTGAAATCGAGTTTCAAATCAGCCCCGACCTATTCCTGGGTATTCTCGTCCCCCCGCTTGTCTTTGAAGCGGCTTTCCATCTCAAATTAAGAGATCTTAGACGGGATATCGCCCCCATTTTGGCTTTAGCCATCCCCGGGGTATTATTGACTACTTTTCTCGTGGGATTTGTCCTGAATTGGGGTGCTGGCTTTCCTCTCCCCATAGCTCTTGTTTTCGGCGCATTAGTCGCTGCGGTCGACCCTGTCGCTGTCGTTGCCCTCTTCCGATCCCTTGGCGCACCGAAAAGGTTAAATGTACTTCTCGAAGGGGAAAGTTTGTTAAACGACGGCACAGCCATCGTGCTTTTCAACCTCATGCTTGGGGTTGCTCTGACCGGGGAATTTAATCTGTTAAACAGCATATACGATTTCTTGCGTGTCTCGGGGGGTGGAATCGCGGTTGGGCTGCTGCTGGGCTTCATCATCTCATTAGCTATCAGTTCCATTAACGATTCCATGATTGAGACCACATTTACCAGTATCCTGGCGTTTGGCTCTTATTTAATCGCTGAACAATTCCATTTCAGCGGCGTTTTAGCGGTCGTATCAGCCGGCATCATTAGCGGTAACTTGGGGCCAACCAGAATGGCCCCCACAACAAAAATCATGGTTTTTAACTTTTGGGAGTATGCTGCATATTTAGCGAACTCCTTTATCTTTCTCCTGATCGGTTTGCAAATTGATCTGGGTATGTTGATCTCCAATTGGCAGGGTGCATTATGGGCGATCCTTGCCGTCCTTGTCGCTCGAGCAGTATCCGTGTATGGGCTTTCTTGGGTTGGCAAAGGTATCCCTACGCAATACAAACACGTCTTATATTGGGGCGGTCTTCGGGGGGCTATATCCCTTGCCCTGGCCCTCAGCCTTCCGACGACTTTGGGAAATATCCGCTTTGAAATTCAGAGCCTTGCCTTTGGGGTCGTGCTTTTCACATTACTCTTCCAGGGCATGACCATGAAACCTTTGATTTCAAGGATGGATTTGATTAAGCAAAGCGATGCAAAAAAGGAGTATGAAAATAGGCAGGCACGGGCATATATGGCTCGCGCATCCTACAATCATTTGGAGGAAATGTACCGGGACGGCTTGCTCTCCAAACATATCTGGGATGTGCTTTCTAAGCCTTTGGAAGGACATGCGGATTCCCTGGCTCGGTCCGTTACGGAAGCCATGCACGATGATCCTGAAGTGGAAACAGAAGAGTTGAGAAACGCCATTCAAGAGATGTTACAGTCTCAAAAGTCCTCGTTGCAAACCCTTCTTAGGGAAGGTCAGATAAGTGAAAGCACCTATACGAAACTAATCAACGAAGTCGATACGGCATTGTCAGAAAGCCAAATTGACCTGGTTGATTTGTTACGTCATAAAAATACGGAAAAGATAACCCGCTTGATGACCCTCATTATTCAGGAACCGGATGTTGAGGAAGTATCCCTGCTTTTGGCCCGCATGGGCTTACCTGTGACGCAACTATCAGGCACAGGCGGCTTTCTAGGCCAACAAAATAAGACGCTGATTATCGGATACCCGGATGGTAAATATCAAACTGTCCTGTCAAAAATCAGAGACGCCAGCCAGGAAAGAGTGGTTGTCTCGGAAGGGGATACCAAAGGAGGGGAAACCATCAAGGGTGCCACATTGTTCACCTTTGACATCCAAAAATATGAGGAATTCTAATCATGAAAATGATCTTCGCCATTTTACCAAATGAAGCTACTGATCAGGTAACCAACCGGTTGGTAGATGCAAATTACCGGGTCACGAAGTTTGCCTCAACAGCTGGATTTTTATCCGGTGGGACAACCACGCTGATGGTAGGTGTGAACGATGAAGAACTGGAATCAGCTTTAGAGATCATTCGTGGTTCCTTTTCCCCCTACCAGGAAGGCGAAAATGTGCAGGCTACGATTTATGTCTTGAACGTCAATAATTTTGAACGACTCTAACAAAGAAGGAAATTAGGATAATGAAACTGATTATCGCGATCCTGGATGACGAAGATACACAACGTTTCGTTGATTCTTTATCAAATGTAGGGCTTGCTGTGACGAAAATCGATTCCACAGGAGGTTTTCTGCGCCGGGGAAACAGCACACTGATGTTTGGGGTGAGGGATGATAAGGTGGACCAAGTCTTTGATATCATTCAAAAAACCTGCAAACCATCCATGAATCCGCTCATGAGAAAAGCCACCATCATGGTTCTGGAAATTGACCATTTTGAACAGTTATCCTAAGCTACTCATCAAAATTGTGAGGTAAATTGCGGTCCCTTTGTGATAAGATATTATTTACCAAATATACCTTAAGGCATGCTTTGACAGATCCCGTATGCTCTTTTTGGAAACAAACACACTTGACGAATAAACCATATTTAGATTGATATCAGCGGTTGATTTATTCAAACCCATTATGCAATCGAAACCGGAAGATCACCAAAAAGGTAAGGCATCATGTGGCTGATAACAGTCCGTGTCCCCGGTAAAGAGCCTGTTAAATACACCCTAAAACCTGGCGGAAATACCATTGGCCGTCACCCCAATAACGATATTGTGATCGCGGAACCTTCCGCCTCCCGACATCATGCCAGAATCGATTACAACCGCAGCACGGATACAGCTTTGCTGCAAGACCTATCCAGCACAAACGGGACCTATGTCAACAGGCGCCGTTTGTCATTCACCTACCGTTTGCAGCACTTAGATATGATCCGCATCGGCAGTTCTACCCTCAACGTTGTCATTCGGGGTACGGAAGAACCTTTGGATGCCATAAAAGGTCCCCAAAAGTTCACACGCGAACGTCTGCTTGAAGCGCTTGATCATCACACCGTCCTTTTGTATCAGATCTCGGAACGCTTAAATACGGTCATGAATTTGCCCGAGTGCCTGGAAGAGGTGGCAAGTTTAATGAAACAGGCTATGGGGGCTGATAAATGCAAAGTCATCCTCAAAGAACAATTCAACAAATTAGATGAGTTGGGATTCCCTTCTACAATTGCCCAATCGGCGATTAAAGAAAAATCTTCCGTCGTCATTCCAGACATGTCGAAGAGTGATGCGGTAAGCAGCAGCGACAGCGCAGCTTTGCTTCAGATAAAATCCGCACTCTGCGTTCCAATCATGTCTGAAAACGAAATTATCGGATTGATATATATGTATAAATCAGTCCCTGACTCCCGACCCTTTACACATACGGATTTACAGGTAGCGATTGCCATCAGCCACCAAGCATCTCTCACCATCCAGCGGGTGAATCTGCTCAATAAAGTGCAGCAAGAGCAGAGTTTAAGGCAAATGTTCCAGCGTTTTGTATCTCCCCAAGAGGTTGACTATGTCCTCAGGGATTACGACTTGCACGGCACGATGCCCGGTTTAAAGGAACGGAAAATATCTGTCCTCTTTGCTGACATCACTGATTCAACAGGTCTTGCTGAAAGCATGGGTGCCAAGGAATTTGGGAAACTGCTTAACAAGTATTACCTCGAAATCACGAACATCATTTTTGATAAAGGTGGCGTTGTCCGCTATCTAGGAGACGGCGTTATGTCTGTCTTCGGCATGTCCGATGAAGACTCCAACCACAACTTGAAAGCAGTCCAAGCAGGAATTGCCACCCTGAACCATATCAAAACCCTTTCCAATGAATTCGACCGACCTGTGAATCTGCGCTTGAGCGTTAAAACTGGACACGCAGTCGTTGGGTATGTAGGAACCAGTCAAAGGGTTGAGTTTACCGTGCTTGGTGATTTAGTGAATGTAGCTCACGGCATGCTTCAGCATGCGAAACCAAATCGCCTCTTGGTTGGCGAAGAAACTTATCGAAAAACATCCAATGAATTTACCATGGAAGCCATGAAACCGATCAAAGTTAAAGGTCGGAAGCGCCCTGTCAAAATCTATGAAGTTATCTTGGACAACTGATTGGACGCCTGACCGCTACGACTGAGATACCCAAAAAAGCGTTACTTTTGTAGCGCTTTTTGTGCTTATTTTTCTATGTGAATGACCACATCCTTTGATAAGGCTATGCCCGCTTCCACTTCCACGGTTTTAATGATCGCTGACGGGACAGGACATCCGGCATGGGAGCAATATTCCTGTCCTTTACTGATGATGACCGGCATTTCCCCCTTGAAAGAAACTTCCCTCCATACCTCAACCTCCGATATTTGCTCAGCTAATTTTTAATTTCGGGAGAATCACTTTCGATTGTGATTTGCACCTGGTGATCCTGCCCTGACGTGACTTGAACCTCAGTGACAAATCCAGACACCTGCGTCTTTGTGTGCTTTAGCCATAACTTGCTCCCTGACAGCGACATAGCCCTTAATCCGCTAAATCCTTTCCATCGTAAAGGTTGTTATCTCTCCTGCCAATGTGAATAGACAAATCCGGATTATGTTATAATCCCTGCGATTTGAAGGAGGTGCGATGGAAGAGATAATCGTCATCCATGATCCAGATCAAGCGCATTTAGAAGAACTGGAAGTCTTTGATTGGCCCATTTGGACCAAAGAAGCCTCTGAGTTCCCTTGGGAATATGACACAGATGAAACTTGCTTTCTTCTAGAAGGAGAAGCGACCGTGACCCCAGAAAATGGGGAACCCGTGCATATTAAGAAGAAGGATCTGGTCACATTCCCGCAAGGGATGAAATGCACTTGGAAGATCACCAAGGACGTTCGCAAACATTACACCTTGGGATAATAAGGATATCACCCGCAGCCTATAATTTCGAAAAGGCTGTTTCTTCTTTCCCTTGTGTTCGTTTGTTTAATAGGATATAGGCCCTGCGTTCCCTGCTATGTCACAGGAACTGCAGAGTTTCTTGTGGGGACATCCGGCCAGTTGGGTTGGATTTGTTATCGCAGCTATCCGGCACCTCAGGTTTAGAAAGCGCTCGATCAAAAACCTGATTGAGCTGATGCGTACTTATAAAAAACACCTCTCAAAAATGAGAGGTGAATTTCCAGCTCCCCGGGCGGGATTCGAACCTGCAACCTATCGGTTAACAGCCGACCGCTCTACCATTGAGCTACCGGGGATAGATTCATGCGGCAAGATTATAAATTGAGTGTTCTTTCATGTCAAGATCATCCTCCAAAATACCCCTTGTTTGGGAAAACTAAAAAATTTATTAGGCGTCTGACCTTTGAAACCCCGATATTTGACTGATATAATCCTTGAATGTATAATCTCCCCACAGTTAGTTAACAGCGCAATGGAGCGTTAATGGCGTTAAAAGGGAATCTAAGAGATTTTTCATTCTCACAACTGCTAAATCTCATCAATATCGCGAAAAAAACGGGCACGTTGATCATCAACGGTCCCAACAAAGACGCCTGGATATCGTTCGAGGATGGAAAACTCTCTTACGCCCACAATGATGTTACAGACGGAAGTTTAGCCGCAATTCTGTACCGTAACGACAAATTAACGAAAAAACAATATCAAATCATCAAACAACGCGCTGGAAACATAGGCGATAAAGAACTGGGATTGATGCTCATTAACGCCAATTATCTAAGCCAGCAAGAAATCCTTTCCAGCTTAAAAAATGCCTTCGTTGAGACCACCAACGATGTCTTTACCTGGGGAGAGGGGTTATTTCAATTCCAGAACGACCGCTTACCCGACCCTGATAAGATATCCCTCCGCATCAGTTTAGAGAATATCATTATTGAAGGATCCCGACGGTTGAAGGAGCTGGAGCGGTTAAAAGACGAGATTCCAACTTTGGATATGGCACTTCGTTTCACCGACAACCCTGGAACCAACATTCGCAACGTGAACTTGAGCGTAAAGGAATGGCGAGTGGTTTCCTTTATCAATCCCAAAAACACAATGCGCCAAATTGCCAACAAAACCAAGATGAGCGACCTCGAATTTCGGCGCATTGTCTACAGCCTCCTTCAAGCTGGCCTGGTTCAAATTGTCCGACCAGAAGGTAGAACTGTCCCCGCACCGCAAGCACCATCTTTGCCTGTAAAGGGCAAAGATGAACAAATGTCACTTGTTAATCGGATCATTAAACGGATAAGATCGTTATAATACATACATGGCAGAAAAAGATTTGACAAAGGACTCTCCCACATGCAAACAGTCAAAATGGTTGTTACCGGACCATTTAATTCGGGAAAAACTCAATTTATCCAATCGGTAAGTGAGATCGACGTCGTCAATACCGAACGCAAGATTTCCCGTGAATCCGAGCGCATCAAAGAGACGACTACGGTGGCCATGGATTTTGGGAGGATCACGGTGGATGACGACCTGGTTCTCTATTTATTTGGCACTCCGGGACAAAAACGGTTCGACTTCATGTGGGAAATTCTTTCGGAGGGAATGCTGGGATTTGTGGTCATGGTGGACAGCTCTCGTCCGGAGACATTCCGAGAAGCACGCCGAATTCTGGAGACATTCCGCGCTTACGCACCCACCCCTTACGTCGTCACCGCAAATAAACAGGACTTAGAGGACGCTTGGGACCCTTCGGATATGCGAATCGCCCTTCGCCTTGACCCGGATGTAAAACTTTTACCTTGTATCTCCACGGATAAAGAGTCCGTGAAAAACGCATTACTCGAATTGCTGTATTCTATCTTGGAAAAAATGGAAGCGGGAGAATTTTAAATGTTATCTCAGCGTTGAGGTCGCAAATCACGATATGCGAAGAGAAAAGACCAAACACGCAGCGCAGCTTCCAACTGGATCTGCCAGGACATCTTTGAAGTCCCCCTTTCCCGATCCGTAAAATAAATCGGCACTTCCGTTATTTCATGCCCCATCCGGTGGGTGATATAAGCCATCTCCACCTGAAATGCGTATCCTTGAGATTTCACTCGATCGAGAGGTATGCCCAAAAGCGTTTCCTTCCGCCAGGCCCGAAAACCACCTGTTAGGTCTTTTACTCCCATTCCCAGGATTAATCGCGCGTATAGGTTCCCGAAATAGGATAAGCCCTTTCGCCAAAAAGCCCACCCTTCATCTAGACTCCCCCCTTCGACATACCGGGACCCGATAACAAGGTCCCATTTGCCTAATTTTTCCACCAGTCCAGGTATCTTCTGTGGATTGTGAGAGAAATCAGCGTCCATTTGGACGAGAATTTCTGCCCCTTCTTCAATCGCTTTCTTAAAACCAGTGAGATACGCTGTCCCCAATCCCAACTTCCCGGACCGGTGCAAGACCGAGATCTGTCCGGGATATTCCTCTTTCATATTTTCAGCGATTTCCCCCGTGCCGTCCGGGCTGTTATCGTCAACAACCAACACGTTTAGATTGTTTAACGGCAAATCGAACAGAGCTGAGCAGAGCTTTGCTAGATTCTCTGCCTCGTTATAGGTTGGGATGATGATATGTGTGTTCAAAACTATCCCCTCATAAACACCCAAACGGATTAGTCATATGGAAAATTTCGGGTCTCTCATTCCATGGGTGATTTATAGATCACAAACTCACAGTGGTCATCGCCAATTGCCGAACACTTGGATTCATTGACGCGGAATTCTTTTCCTCCAGAAACCCACTTCAAACCCTCTTGGATAATCCCTATCAAGTAGAAACATACTGGATTTTCCGCATCCTCTCGCCCCCAACAAATTGGGCAACGTTCGACGATATACTTATAGTGATCTTCTTCTTCTTCGATATAAGAGATTTGATCGCTTTTCTCGGAAAAGATTTTGGCCATGGCCTGCAAACCGATGCGGATTTTCGACTGGAGAGGAAGGACACGAAATGCCAGATCACCGACCCCAGCCATCGCTCCATAATCCTTCAATACGTCGTCGAAGGTAATCCGCCCTGCGCGCAGTCCTAACCCTCTCCCCCCTTTTTTGCCATACATCTCTTCCATGGCCACATTGATCATGGAAAAATGGGCAAAGTCAAAGGCTTTATCCATATTATCCGGGGGATAGTTATCCACTAAGGAGGAAAGACCTGCATAGTTTAGGACCGCATTTAACCCGTTCTTTCCCATGATTTCTTTCAGTGATTCGATGAAAATTCTGGCAAATTTATTGGAGTTGTAGTACCCACTTTCTGGTATTTTTTCCATAGTATCTCGCTGTTTACATCAATTCAGAAATATCTTCAGTCGCTCTGCGCATGTCAAGAAATATCAACCCTAATTTTGCTTGAGCCCGGGACAATGTCGTTAATACAGCATCTTCTCCAATGGACATCAGCATTACGTATCCCTCTTCCCCTTTGATATACACTTGTTCAAGGCTACCCCGGCCTAACTCAGACGCAATCCTTTCCCCCAGCGAAAGCATTGCAGCGGACATCGCAGAGACCCGGTCCTCCTCGACGCCTTGAGGCAGTGCGGAGGCGATCGTTAAACCATCCACACTCACGACCGCTGAAGCCTGAATATCTGGTGAGGATGCTTGCAATTCTTGTAATCGATCCACCATGAGCTGAGAACGTGATTTTGCCAAGTTTCTCCCTCCTTGATACTCACATGTTTAGCGCGTCCCAATCATTTTCTCCTCGAAAGCTTTACAACCCCCAATCAGAAAAAGCCTAACATAACGGTATAGGTGTGTCAAGCAAGCCTTAATCACGTGGGGTCAACTCTTAATTTATAAAAATCGTTCCCTTTTATTTAAGGTATACTATATCCAATATATCCCAAATAGAGGAAGGATTCCGCAATTTCCCAGTGGGCAGTTATGCTCTAAATTTTAACACCGTCAACCATAAATTTCCCTCATCATTGTTAATAATTTTGATAGGAGTTCGTGTATGGATATCTTCGAAAAATGCTGGGAGTATACCACCGCAAAGGAAGCCCAGGAAGCGGGTTTATACCCCTATTTCATCCCTTTAGCGGAAAGCGAAGGGACGGTAGCTGAATATCATGACCAAAAATTAATTATGTGCGGATCCAACAATTATTTGGGGTTGACGACGCATCCAAAGGTCCAACATGCGGCGAAAGAGGCCATTGACCGGTTTGGGAGCAGCTGTACTGGTTCCCGCTTTTTAAACGGCACCCTTGAACTCCATGAAAAACTGGAAGTTGAGCTGGCAAAATGGGTCCAAAAGGAAAGTGCACTGGTCTTTTCCACCGGGATGCAGGTCAACTTAGGAACGATCAGTTCTCTGGTGGGCAGAAACGAATATGTGATTTTAGACCGGGATGATCATGCCAGTATCGTCGATGGGGCCCGGCTGAGTTATGGGGATATGGTGCGCTACCGGCACAACGACATGGAGGATCTGGAAAACAAGTTGTCGAATTTGGAAGAGGAGAAAGGGAAATTATTGGTGGTCGATGGTCTTTACAGCATGGAAGGGGACATCGCTCCCCTACCGGAGATCATCCCTCTTTGCAAGAAATTTGATGTCCGCCTGATGGTCGATGATGCCCACTCTATTGGTGTGCTGGGCGGCGGGCGGGGAACGGCTGCCTATTTTGGAGTCACTGAAGACGTGGACCTGATCATGGGCACCTTCAGTAAATCATTCGCCTCGATTGGCGGATTCATCGCTGGCGATGATGACGTCATTCACTATATTAAACACCACGCCCGGTCATTGATTTTCAGCGCCAGCATACCCGCCCCCAATGCCGCTGCAGTGCTCGCTGCGTTACAGGTAATGCGAGACGAACCGGAAAGGATCCAGCGCGTGAATGACATCGCGGACCGGATGCGTGATGATTTTAAAGAACTGGGATTTGATATTGGCAACTCCCAAACACCGGTGATCCCCATTATCATCGGTGATGACATGAAGACCTTGCAAACCTGGAAGATGCTCTTTAATAACGGCGTCTTCGTCAACCCCGTCCTTTCGCCAGCGACACCCCCAGGAAGGCAGTTGCTGCGCACAAGCTACATGGCTACCCACACCGACGAACAATTGGATCAGGTACTTGAAGTGTTCGAAGAAGTGGGAAAAGCGCTTAACCTGATCTGACCATACCGTGATTCCAAGGACTCATAAGGTGGTTTCATGACGGAATTAATCTATCACACAGACAGCTACCAAAAATCTTTTCAGGCCCAAGTCATTGATTTAGACCATGAAAATCACGGGGTAATCCTCACCCAAACTACATTTTTCCCCGGCGGCGGGGGCCAACCCGCGGATTTTGGCACTCTCCATTTCGATGACAAAAAACACGCTGTCAAGCGCGCAAAGCGAATCAAGGGTCAAATCGTTCACCTGCTAGACAAAGGTACACCTCTCCCTGAGATCGGCACCTTGGTCGAAGGGGGAATCAATTGGGAGCACCGTTATCAATTGATGCGCACGCATACAGCCATGCACATTTTATGTGGGGTGATCTACAGGGATTATGGCGCCTCTGTGACCGGCGGAAATATGGAGCCGTTATCGGGGAGGATGGACTTTGAATTCGAAAGTATGCATAAGGACTTAGTCAACGCTATTGAAGAAGCCATCAATGAAGAGGTTCAAAAAGGATTATCTGTGACCTGGCGTGAGCTTCCCAGGGAGGAAGCCTTCCAAATTCCAGACTTAATCCGGACGAAGATAAACTTGCTCCCTGACCATATTCAACAAGTCCGAGTGGTTGAAATAGAAGGTCTTGATTTGCAAGCGGATGGGGGCACCCATGTCAAAAACACATCTGAAGTGGGACCCATTCATATTGTAGATTACAAAAGCAAGGGCGCTGATAATAAGCGCATTTACGTAGACCTTGAATGATCAGTACCCATTGTTCCCTTTAACTTTTCTTGTTAAACAAAAATGAGCCATATATCACCGCCTCGTAGATGGGTCGCCGTTGGCATTTTCTTCGCCTTCATGCTTCTCCATCAAACCGATAGGCTGCTCATAGGCCCATTCACATCGGCAATCATGTCGGATTTCCAGATCAATGAGGTTCAAATGGGAGGGGTCGTCACGGGCGCTTTGGTGATAGCCAGCATCTTCTATCCCGTGTGGGGCTATCTGTATGACCGATTCAACCGCCCATTCCTTTTATCTGTGGCTTCGCTGATCTGGGGGTTAACCACGTGGATGAGTTCCCTTGTCCGTTCAGCTTCATCGTTCATGGTCGCTAGAGCTTCAACAGGTATTGACGATTCCAGCATTCCTGGTATTGCCAGCCTTATTTCTGATTATTTTCCACCCAAAAGAAGGGGAAGGATATTTGGGTTTCTTCAAGTGAGTATCCCGCTTGGGTATTTGCTGGGGATGATGATTGCTTTGAAAATCGGACCCCGCATAGGTTGGCGACAAGTTTATATGATCACAGGCAGCCTGGGCGTTTTGCTTTCCGGGATCATTTATTTGGGAGTCAAAGAGGTGCCCCGAGGTCAAAGCGAACCGGAGTTGGCGCATTTATCAAGCTATCAAAAACCACAATTTAACTTTTCCCTAATCCCGGGCTTGGTTGAGAAACCCAGCCTGCTGCTCATCTACTGCCAGGGTTTTTTGGGTGTCATCCCCTGGCAGGTGATTACATTCTGGTCATTTCGATATTTGGAAGTCGAACGATCGTACAGTTCGGAGCGGATCTTCTCCATTATGACCCCGGCAGTATTGATGATCGCAGCTGGGTATTTTTTGGGAGGATATTTGGGTGACCTGGCTTACAAAACATACACCAGGGGTCGAATGTACGTTTCTATCCTTGGCGTGCTTTGTGGAGCGATATTGCTGTTTCTTACTTTTTCCATCCCAACGAGTATGCCTTTCCTGTTCTTGGTCAGCCTTTCCATCACCGCTCTATTCATCCCCTTCGCCTCACCCAACATAGCCTCCACTGTCTATGATGTTGTCCTTCCTGAAATCCGAAGCACCGCGATTTCCATACAATACTTTTTGGGAAATATCGGTTCCGCATTTGCGCCCCTCTTGGCTGGTTTCATCGCCCACAGGTTTTCTCTCCACTACGCTATTTTGGGCATCAGCGTCGTTACCTGGTTGATCACTGCTTTGATCATGTCATTCAGTGCATATTTCTTGCCCAGAGACATGGACACTTTACACAAAGAATTATCATCACGCGCCGTAAATCAGGCTTAATTTGAAAAAACTAATTTATCACCGGAGAATTTCATGACCGACTACACATATGCAATACTCGGAGCGGGACGTCAGGGTACAGCAGCAGCCTATGACCTAGCCCGGAATGGGGATGCCCATAAAATTACCTTCTTTGATATTGATCTAGACACAGCTCAAAAGGCCTCGCGACGAATTAATCAACTCATCGGTATTGATATCGCAAATGCTTATCAATTGGGTTTTTCGCAAAGGGAGGACCTTATCCCGCATCTCACCGATGTCGATGTCACCTTGAGTGCTCTGCCGTATTATTACAACTTGGAGATCACCCAAGCTTGTATCCAAGCGGGAAGCAGTATGTGCGATATGGGAGGTCACACCGGCGTAGTCAAAAACCAGCTTGATTTAGATTCAGAGGCGAAAAACGCTGGAGTAAGCGTTGTGCCTGACTGCGGTATGGGACCAGGGCTGAACATCACCATGGCTGTGTATATCAAAGATAAATTCGATGATCCACAGCATATTTACATTTACGATGGCGGCCTTCCCCAAAATCCAAAGCCCCCGTGGAACTATAACCTCACGTTTCACATCAACGGGCTGACCAACGAAATGGATGGTCATGCATATTTCATCCGCCAGGGTGAGGTCGTCCCTGTTGAAACCCTCTCTGAAGCTGAAACCGTCGAATTTGAACCTCTGGGTAAACTTGAGGCGGATGTCACCTCCGGAGGCTTATCTACATCCCCCTGGGTGTTTGTAAACGAGCTTCAGAGTTACGAAAACAAAACCCTCCGTTATCCCGGTCATTTTGAATGGCTCCGGGCTTATAAAGCGCTGGGGCTGTTTTCAGAGGATCCCCTCGAAGTGGCTCATCAACAGGTCATCCCGCGGGAGGTGTATCACACATTATTAGAACCGAGAATCCGGGATGACGACGTCAGGGATGTATGCCTGATCAGGGTGGTCGGAAAGGGCATCCTTGAAGGAAAAAACAAGACGCTAACCTCCAACCTTGTCGACTATTATGACGATAACACGGATTTCACTGCTATGGAACGATTGACGGGCTGGCATTGCGCGATCATGATGGGCTTCCAGGCCTCAGCCAAAATCAAACCTGGCTGCCATCCGGTTCAATCCGCTGTCCCGGCAGAAACGTTTATGGAGGCCGTCAAACAACGAGGAATAGATTTTTCCGTACGCGAAGAGTGAGATATAAGTCGAACTCAATCCCTTTTCCAACGCTTTCTCCCGATACAGGTCCCAATCCAGACGAGCACCGCGGCCAAAGATAGGGCCCCTCCCACAAATACCGACATCGGTTGGTAAGAAAAGACCACTTCGTGTTCGCCTTCTGGGACATGTACGGCTTGGAAGAGATAATCTCCGCGATATAAGGGGATTTCTTCCCCATCCACAAAAGATGTCCATCCCGGGTACCACACTGTAGAACGCAGCAGCCATCCTGTAGATCCCGCCTGAACATGCAGCACCTCCCGATTGGGCGTTTTTTCCACCACTTCAATATCCCTTACCAAACCTTGGCATGATCCTTGGGCTTGGGAGGGCTTTTCTTCAATCAGGACCCACTTACCTAAATCAACCTCCCCACCCATCACGAATTTCAGGGCATTCTGAGGGCTATCTGCTGCCCGGGCACAAGGTAACCATCGGTAAAGGGAGCTTTCCCTGGGAAGGTTTTGGTATTTTACAATACCTCCGTTTATCTGTTTGCCAATGCTTCCCACCCCCATTAAATCCAACAAAATATCCCGCTGCTCAGGATTGGTTTCCACCAAACTATCCATCCACATTTGGTACCGCCCAGGGACTAAGGGGTCAAAATTATTCACCGAAGCCAAATCATCCAGCATATTTAAATTAGGCAAAGATGATTTCCGTAATTTTTCCCAATCAAAGGAGGGTTGAAATGTCTCAAATTTAAAGAAACGCTCATATTTGATTTCGTATTCTTCCTGGGCAGGTAAATACAGCCGCTCTTCCTTTTCCGCTGACTTAAATTCCTCGCGATAAAAATCCATCTCCACCCCTGGATTTAAGCCCCAACCCGCTACCAATAAGTCCGCTACCACCCAGACAATAACCCCCCATTTCCACCATACAGGCATTTCTGGGGATTGTTTATCTTGCGGAGCAAGCAGAGACAACGCGCCCGCTCCCAGCCCCCATAGTCCGACAAATGCTGTTGCGCGAATAAAAGTTAACTTTACGGAATTTAATAGAATCCATGCCAACCCGGCACCGATCACTACTGCAACCGCACCCGCAGTCGCCAAACGTGTCCAGTATAAACTTCGTCCAGTGGGTCGATGCCAATGATCTGCCCCGATTCCAGCCAACAATGACAAGGCAAAAACGGCCCATATGTTAATCCTCGTAGGGGCCTGGAAAAGATCAAATGTAGGGACATGATGGTACAGCCAAGGGAAAATGGGCGTATTTTTCCCTAAGGCCAATAAAAATGACACAAGGACAATCACCAATAAAAAGAGGGGATAAGCGGGATAGCCATTCTCTTTCTCCGGCTGGTTTCCTGCCTTTGCACGTATCCGTTGATAAGCGCTTTTTACCATTAAGCCCAACGCTAATAAAATGGGAATGAAGCCTATGTAAATGGCATCCTCCCAGTAGTTTCCATATCCCCAGTAATTCCCTAGAGATGGGTCTCCAAATATGTCCGGTGCGAACAAGGTCAAGATACGCCAAGGCCAAAACGAGTAATTCATCGCGAAATCATAGTCGACGGAAGTGGCTCGCTGTGATTGGGTCAAATACTCCGCAGTGGGGATTAGCTGAACAGCTGCCGCCCAGGAAGCTGCCAAACACGCTGCCAAAATATATCCGACATGGACCGCAGTCTGCCTTATTTTATTTTCCCATTCAAGTTCTTTTTTATCCGCCCAAGACCAATAGGAACCCCACACCACCATCAGGATGATGGAATAGTATGCAGTTTGTGCGTGGCCTGCCAACAACTGCAATGCGATGATCAATGATAACTTGCTGAACCTGGAAAAGCTTCCTTTATGAGACAGCAAATAAGCATACGCCATCATCCAGGGTAACCAGGCAGCGGTAGCGATTATGCTTAAAAAACCCGCCCTGGCCACCAAATACCCCGATAAACTGAAAGACACCCCCCCTATCGTTTGAGAGAGGTCGCTTCCCCCCAAACGCCGTATTAAAAACGCCATTCCCATTCCCGCGACGATGAGGTGGAAGCTAATAAATAAAGCCTGTCCCCAAGCCATAAGAGGTGCCCCACCCACCCAGTGCAAGAGGAAGTAACTCCAAATTGGCGGATAAAAAAGGGCGGATTGATAATTGGCGATAAAGGGTGCCCCCATGCCTACTAAGGGATTCCAGAGGGGCAGATAACCGTTCCGGATGGTCTCCCAAGCCCAATCCCACCAGGGAACAAACTGCAGGGAGGGAGTACCCCAAAACAAAGCTTTTCCTCCAAAAATAAACGGGGAGAAAAGGATGATCGGCGTCAGGATGATGGGAAGATAGGGAAGCTTAAGAACCTTTTTCATACACGTTTCTACTCTGCTAAAGAAGAAGATACTTTGTAGATATGATATCGGTTATCCTGATAGTAAGGCATTAAATAATCCGCGTTTTCCGGATTCCATTTCCCGATCCGCTGCTCAGCGGGCCCCCAATAAATATAATCGATTTCATACTCATCAATCAGGGTCTTCCTTTGCGCAGGAGATGTTTCCATAGCGTAGAACTTGTTCACATCCTCTTTAACTTGTCCATATCTTACAGTTTCCGGCCCATGACCCAAAACAACATGCACAGGAGTCCAGGCTGGAAGCGCATTTCCGATTTCGTGTGAACAAAGGACCACCAAGTCCTTTTGGGTATCCCTCTTCAAAACAAGAAAAGATCTCACTTCTTCGGTTGGTCGAAACGCCGGAGAACCGGGATGATATGCTGTTTGAACCCCACCGACAAGCAGCAACAAAGTTGTCGGGAATGTGAATATCCATAAATACGTCCAGCGGTACGGAAGTGGGAAATCGTCTCTGGCAAATGGTTCTACCGCTAAAATGACAAGCGCAACCCACACACCTTCCGCCAGCCGTCTTTGGATTACGGTTGGTGAATAAACCAGAATCGGCAAGATCCCCACCCACCCAATCAACAACCACCCCAGATCTGGGAATTCTTTTCGGATACTTTTCAACCCGAAAACGACAAATACAGCTATCATGATATATGCCAAAAGGTAGTGCCCCGGGTGCGGAGATATGATCTGATTCTGCGCCGTCCAATTTCTTAAATACTCATCCACCCGAAAACGGATGAATGTGTAGATTACCATAGGAGAGGAGATGAGCACGCTGACCAATATCCAGACAGCGTTTCTCTGCAGCATAAACCAATCCGCCAGTTTACAGGTGCCTTTTCCTCGAAATGTATTCACAAATGACAATAGGAAATATATTCCCATGACGGTCCAGGCGATGATGACATCTAAAGGCTGGAAAAAACCTAAGAAAAACCAATATAACCCGGGGATGTAAATCCGTTTTCCCACTAAAAACGCTCGTAATCCCCACAACAATAAAGCCCTGGCAATAGCCAAATGGGGTAATCCGTAAATCGCTAAAAAACCAAAACTTTCCGGCGAAGTCAGATCAAGGGGCAAAGATCCTAACCACTTGACCCTCCCGAAAAGAATTAATACCCAACCCAGCCCCCCGCCTAAAGTGATGATCGCCAGCGCCCAACGTCGCCAAGTTTCCTTCTGGATATAAATGGATAGAAAATCGTACGTTGCGAAGATCATGGCGATCCCCGCCAGGAAACGAAAGAGGTGGAATAAAACCACAAGTTGGCTATGATCCTCTCCCGGTAATTTTGCCAATTTCCCTAAAAGTATATAGGGGAGGAAGGCGATCATTCCCTTTTGTCGGACAGCAGAGTAAGGGCTTCGAAATAACCATTCCCCCGCCGAGCCCCGGAGCATTTTAGCGATATAGGAGTTTCCGTCTTCGACGCCGAAAACAAACCCTGTAAAACGCCAATCCTCCCCTTGAGATAAAAATCCAGTTAGGTAGGGGATGGATGTGACGATCATGACAGTGATCGCAAAGAACCAGACCCATTTTCTTGAAGTGTTATTGGATTTATTTTTCAAGGCAGATTCCCCTGATTATCAAACAAAACCCAACTAGACAAGAGAACAAACCCAGATAAACCACTTTCGGCCGATATGCAAATTCCACAATGTGCTCTCCTTCTGAAATTTCCACCCCCCTTAAAATGCCATAAATGGTCGTCCAGGAACTCGCCTTGCCGTCAATGCTTACCGTCCACCCCGGATACGCGATTTCGGAAAGCACAAGTTTGCCGGGGCCTTCCGCCTTAAGGATAATATTATTGGGACGCCACGCTATCACGTCCGCTTTGCTTCTCTGACTGCTATCCGCTTTTATTTCCTTCGCTTTTACAGGATCATCCTGAGGTTGTACCCATGCTCTGGGTAACTCATCCTGATTGCGATATACATATAGGCCTTCTTCGTTGTGGATTAGCGCGAATTCATCTATTGGCATCGCAAACGCAGAAACAAGATAACGGACATTGAGCAAACCTAATAAGTCAGAATCCGGCTCATAGCCTTTGTTTACGGTAGATGTATCCCCAGGAAAAGGCGGTAAGGTCACGCTGTACCCTGGATTGGGTATGCCAGTCGCCTTTTCCATAAACGCCACATAGGCCTCCAATTGCATGGGGTCCACGCCGTCTGTCATCTCTAGTTTGCCCCCAGCCACGATGTGTTGGGGAATACTATACGAAGGGGAATAGGTGCGGAATTGACCGTATTCACTATTCTCTTCACCCAGAAACCCCACAACCCTTTGATCCATTACCTCATCCCGTCGGAAATCGAGATTAAGAAAGGCAGCGCCCATCCCATCCACCACGACAAGGGCGAAAATAAGCATTAACCAGGGTTTCATTTTCTCTGCCCGATTTCGAAAGGAGAGCACGGCTACCCCTAAGGCGACAGATCCCATCCCCCACACAAGGGACACGGGAATATTTTTTGTCAAGTAACCAATCCCACCCAATAACAAGATCACAAAAAAAGCAACCCCAATGATAGCAAAAGACGCCCGACCTATTTCATATTCGTATTCCAACATTTCCTGCAACAGATAGCAGGCAAGGATAACCAACGCCATATTGAATATAAACAAAGACCTGGATGGGACTCTGAGTAAGTTAAACCCGGGAAGATAAGCCAAATATTCCAGACCAGGTACATTCGATCCCAGGGCGTAAAAGGCACTGATCCCGACAATTACCCACCAGAATGTTGTCCGTTTTCGTATGTCCCTCTTACTCACAGCCAGCACAACCATCATCAGAACCAGTCCCCCAGGATACATCGCGTTTTCCACGGTTCTACCAGCTGAAGGGAAGAACAATCCGATAAAATCCACAAAAGAAGTCGAATGGGTGAAAATAACCTCAGGGCTCATTTTCGAGCGGGTGGATAAGGAGACAAATTGGATGAGCGGGACGAGTAACGGTCCAGCCAACAACCCACTCAAACCGATCGTTTTTCCAACATCAAATGCCGTTCTTTTCGCACCCTCTTGACTATACGCAACACAATAGCCGGTCCACAACAGGCCGCTAAAGGCAGCCCATCGCGGATCCGCTAAGAAGATCGCCCCCAGACAGAGTCCCGACAATAAGGCCCGCTTCTTTTGCCTTGTGGCTACCAGCAGCCACGGCGTCCAGGCAAAAGCGGATATCAAGGTCACATGACCAGCCCCGTAGTGGGCGCTGATCTTGGGCATCAACCCGAAGGCAATCCCTCCAAACAGGGCCGGATATTGATCTAGTCCCTCTTCCCGTAAAAGGATGTACATCCCCGTACCCCCCCATAAGGCATGGAGGGCAAGCAAAATAGACAATCCCTGGGGAAGCGGAAAGAGTAAGGCAATCCAACCCGGTGGGTACCAGAGGCCGGAAAGTGGGTTAGCCGCAAATGGATACCCGCTGAATATCACTGGAGACCAGAGTGGGATTTGCCGGAATTCAAACAACGCCTTCTTCAGGTAGATCGCGTTGGATGTGTGGCTTATTAAAAGGTCCGTATACTCCGCCGCGGGAGAAGGGTAGGGTATCCATCCCAGGATTCCCGGGAAATAGATTAATAACGGAAGCAGCAGAGGCCAATATCCAACCCATCTCTTCATGGATAGGGATTGCCCATTCCCTTTCCCAATTTTTCCTGACATTTCTGGCTTTAGCTGGTCGTTATTCATGGGACGACTTTGAATATCTTAAGTTCTTGATCGCGGTAGACAATGTTCACCCAATCCGACGCGGGGAAAGCGCCTAATTCCCGCTCCCGGGGCCCATAAAAAATATAATCAATCTCATTCTTCTCCAGGAACGCCTGGGGTTGATCATTGGCCCATTGACCCTGGTAAAAATCCCTCACCATCTCCTCTTTTTCGTCTGCTTCCGTCGTTTCAAAAGGGTGCCCGTAAATCACCTGCCGGCCGGTATAGGCAGGGATCAAAAGCCCGGTCTCCGGTGCAGCCAGAATCACGTCCTCTCTACGCGTGTTTTCTCTTATCCATACTAAGGCATCAGCTTCTTCCCGGGTCAAATAAATGCGTGGATCATGATTTCTCACTGCCGGGATTGCAGAGGTGAGAATAATCAAGTTTGTAGGCAAGACGAGGATGATCAGGATGATTACCAAAGTCCGATAATGCATGCCGAGGCGATCCGTGATTTTATCCAGGCCTAAAATCGCCATGCCAGAAAGGGGAATATAATATCCCAATAAAAACCTCCGTTGCAGTGACCAGGGAAAATATGCCAAGGCGGCCCCCAAGACCACCCAATAAACCAGAGGTCTGGCCGAGGGTTTATTCCAGGTTTGCTTGATACCCAAGAATGCAAAAAGCAAGGGCGGGGATAAGGAAAGAACGGTATTCCATAACGGCGGTGAAGGGGTGAGATTTTGTGCGTGCCAGGCGGATAGCACTGGATCCGTGCCGGTCACCCACAGTTCATAGATTAATAACGGCAGCCCACACCCGCTGATCCACATTAATATCTTGAATTCACGACTATTTATCACGTCGATAAATGATCCGTTATCTTTGGAAAAACAATCCGCAATCAGGGAAGCAGTCTGCACGAGAATGACAATCACAACGCCAAAGGGTAGGAATATTGCCAACAGGGCTGTCAGTACCCCCCAAACCCAGCATGGGGTCTTTTTTCCAGGTTTAATGAGAACCATCATCGCCGCTAAACCCAAAGGAAAATGAGGGTTCGTATACGCTGACAGGAAGGGATACATCTCAGCCACCCAAAAGTCTGCTGTGAATAAACCCCAAGGGATCGCCAGCCACCCGAGACCAGATCCTAAAGCTGCCAGGCTAAAGGCAAGCTGTTTATTTCTTGATGAGGAAAAAGTGAGCTGAAAAAAACGGATTAGGGAAGCGAATAACAACCCTGCACCTAAAATCCGAAAACAGTGAAACACGATTAACAAAGGGAGATTAAGGATTCGTGCGATATGTCCCAATAGGATGTAGAAGAGAAATAAATATGCACCATCACCAGGATCTCTTGTATAGGGAAGGGTGAAACGCCACTTCCCTTCCCAACCCTGATACATTTTTGCCAAATATGAATTCCCATCAATCGGATTTAATAAAAATCCCCCAAATTGATAGTCTGATCCGGATTGAACACCCGCATAAAGGTATGGTATCGTCACCAATACCAAAACCAAAATACTGACCAGAATATACACCTTTTTATCCGAAGATAAGGGCATGGTGTTATTTTATCAGGTTTTTCATCTTCCCCTTGTATTCCAACGGTTCCACATCTATAATTCCAAACAAATCCCCATTCATATCTACATTTCCAGAGGATATGTTGCCCTATGAGCCGCTCAAAGAGATTATTCCAACTCCAGAAAATCGATTCCGAAATCGATCAAGCAAAAAAACGCATATCGGAGATTGACGCTTTATTAGAAGAGGACGAGGAATTAATAAAAGCCCAGGACCGGGAAATGAGCGCGCGTCGTAAACTGGAAGAAAAACGAAAGATCCTCAAAAGGGCTGAACGGGAAGTAAAAGATCAAGAAAGAAAAATCGAACAAAACAATGCGAAATTGTACGGGGGGAAAATAACCAATCCCAAAGAATTGGAAGATCTCCAGTTGGAGTCCGAATCCCTGGAACGGTATTTGGCAGTCTTAGAAGAACGCCAATTAGAAGCCATGCTGGAAGTCGACCAAGCCCAATCTGAACACAAACAAGCCTTTCAGGAATTGCAAAACATTCAAAAAAGCAGAAAATCATTGCATGCCGAATTAAATCAAGAAAAATCCGTTCTGGAGAATAAAATTCAATCGCTCTCTCAACAGAGGAAGGCTGCTTTAGAAGGTATTTCAGGTGATGATTTGGAAGAGTATGAGACGTTGAGGCAATCATCAGGCGGCATCGCTGTAGCAAAAGTCAACAATAATAGTTGTTCCGCTTGCGGGACTCAGGTGCCCTCAGCGGTATATCAAAAAGCGCGGTCCGCCAGCCGACTCACTCATTGTAAAACGTGTCATCGCATTTTGCATGCAGACTAAAGGTTGAAGGAATCATGTTCCAATTCCCACCTCGGATTTATTTAGATTTCGCTTCCTTCTGGATCGGTGTCCTCACCGCTAGTCTAGCCTGGTTCTTATTCCAAAAGACCAGGCCCCACGGGGACAAGATATACACATGGGTTAGGAATCAATTCCTGATACTTCGCGAAAAACTCACCTCTAACACAGAGGATAACCTTCGCCAGAAGACGCTTGAGTTTGCCCAACGCCAACATCTTTCCTCAGCTTTTTGTGCATTACAAGATATCCTCATTCCCCCTCGTTTTCTTGCTCCCCCATACCAACTTTCTTCTTCAGCAGTTTTCCCGGATATCAACTCCATCCAACAGGCTGTTCCCTACACACCGGATTTTCCTGAATTCGCATCCGAATATCAATCCCCAACCATCAGCCTTGAAGAAGCATTATCAAAAAGCGCGAATGTCGCGATCATGGGCAGGCCGGGATGCGGGAAAACCGTCGCCTTGGCGCATTTGGCCTCTCGTTTGGCAAGGAAGGAGATTGAAGCATATGAATTGATGGTCCCGCTTTTTATTGATGCCAACGATCTATTACCATCTCTTCCCAGTGTGGATATCGTTGAAACTATATACAATGGTCTTACTGCTAATCCTCAGTTCCCCAAAGTGGGCCCGTTAGAAAAAGTCATTGAGAACCTTTTTAATGAAAAACGGGCTTTCCTGCTCATCGACAGTATGGACCAGCTTCCAAGGCAAGATTTTATACAGGTTATAAATTTTATCTCTTCCCTACTTAAAAGCTTTCCCTGGTGCAGGCTTGTGATCACAACCTCTACGGAGTATTTTGACGGTTTGCTGGAAACCGACTTATATCCAATAGCTATCGCTTCTTGGAGAACCAAAGACAGGATGTATTTCGCGAAAAATTGGGGGGAAATCTGGTCTGACAATCACTTCTCCCCCTCTAAATCCCAGTCAAGCCCCGGGTTTTCAAAAGAACCCATCGATACTCTGCTCATCAACAGTTGGCTTTTTTACGATAATAGCAATTCAACGCCACTAGAATTTACCCTGAAAGTATGGTCTGTGTATGCGGGGGATGTCTTGGGTCCAACCGCAGGTCACGCAATTGAGGCTTTTTTGCGACGCTGTACGACAGCCCTCCCCGAAAGGGATTTGTCATATCTACAAAGGATCAGCCTCTCAGCGATAATGGACGAAGAAAATTCCTTTGGGCGAGACAGTATCAACCGTTGGCTAAAAATATCCCAAGAGCAATTAGAGATCGAATCCCCACAAATTAAGAATCCGCTTCGGGAATTGAACACTTGTCAAGAACAAGGGATATTAACCAGAGGAAGTGATCACAGGTACCGATTTCCCCACCCATCCATTGCAGGGTATATCGCTGGAAAAGCACTCTATAATCTTGAACCATCCCAAATACGGGATAAAATTCAGACCCCAAATTGGCCTTTGCCATCAGAGGCTTTCCGATTTGCCAGCTCATTTTTCGATATGGCCCCCTTGTTATCCAATTACCTTGGGGATTTTGAAGATAGCGATTACCTCAAAAAAGACCTCCTTCAATTTGGACGGTTATTGCCTTTTTTCCCTTCCCAATCCAAGTTAAAAGATAAGCTATTGAAACTGATTGCCAAAGAAATCACCACGAATCCAGTCCTGGAAACCAAAGTCCGTCTCGCTGTCGTATTGGCAGGTTCAGGAGACGCAAATGCTCGCAGTATTTTCCGTTATCTTCTATCCTCAAAAGATGCTGATGTCCGCCAAGTAGGGGTTTTGGGGAGCGGCTACCTGCGCGACACCAAGGCTGTTGACCGCATCCTGAAACTACTCAGGGATGAGAAAACAGTGGGGCAGGCAGCTTGCATCGCTTTGGTAAATATCGGTACCACTGATGCGCTAGAAGCCGTTGCTGAAACCATGCTGACCGGTGACGAATACCTTCGACGGGCAGCAGCCGAAGCACTCGCGAACCACCCTCAAGAAGGCTATCCAACATTGAAAGATGCAAGTGAAATGGACCAGCTGAATGTCCGTTATGCCTCCGTTTTCGGTTTAAAGCGGATCAATGAACCCTGGGCCAAGGACATTCTTGACGAAATGAGGATCGAGGAAGACGAATGGGTGGTCAGAGACGCGGCTCAACAAGCATATGAAACTTTACATGGCCCTTCCCCTTTCATTCCCGCTCCCATGCCCCCGATCCGCGAAGTCCCGTTGATCAACTCCTTTGCTAAAGAAAAAGAAATCAAGATCACCTCCGACCAAGACCTATACCGTATGTTGGTAGAAATGTTGTCGGAGGATAATGTTGAACAGAAATTGTTGGCGTTATATTTTATCCAGATGAAAGGATTTGGCAGCGTTTTCCCCGAATTATTCCACACCCTGTTTGGTGTTAACCAGGAAGTGCAAAGGGCGACTGCCAATACATTGTGGCATCTTTCTTTGACGGGAATGGACATTCCCTCCCCTAAGAAATTCGGGGTAATGTAACCAATCCCAGAAAAAAAGCACATGGCGTTTCAGAAAGTTGCCATGTGCGTATTGTTTTAATTTTCAAGCTATCTATTGGATATTCGCTAAAATGATCTCCTGGACTTGGTGGGGTTCAATATCGATAATGGAAACCAGCTTTTCATATTGAGATTTCCCCGCGACAACGTTAATTCGCCTCTTGGAGACGCTCATCAGCCGGGAGAGGAATTCTTTTAATTCATCGTTCAAATTAGCGCTTCCCCCTACCAATTTAACTTCAATGGTCCCATCTTCTAAAACCTTACTGACTTCAGTTTTCGATGCTGAGGGGACCAGACGGATGGCTAAAGCTGATCCGCTTTCCCCATCATGGAGTCTTATATCCCTGCGCCTCATAGAAGCTCCTTCACAAGGATGAAATCAAATTTCACGTATTATATCAGAATCTTCCTAATAAGAGAGAATACAATGTCTATCAAAATCATTAAAACTATGGGACTAAAATCGATCCCTCCAAAAGTCGGCAATACACGTCGAATGGGGTCAAGGAGAGGATCTAGAAATTGATCTATTGTCCTCCGTATTGGATGAAATGGATCCATGAAATACGACAAAATGACTTTCGCCAAAATCATCAATAACAAGACTCTCTCAACAATCGTAAGTATATCCAATAACATGACCTATCCTTTATTTGCGCGGACCGACGATTGCACTCCCAATGCGTAAAATCGTCGCACCTTCTTCCACCGCTATTTGATAATCTGCACTCATCCCCATGGAGAGTTCCCTTAATTTCTGATCCCCAAACCTCTCCGACAAGAAACCCTGGAATCGTTTCAATTTCCGGAATATTGGCCTTGCTTTCTGTGGGTTTTCGAAATAAGGCGCCATAGTCATCAAACCCAATATCTTTAAATTCGACATGTTCATGACCTGCTTAAGATCGTCAACCAGAGCTTCCCATCGTTCTTCCTTCCAGGCCGGCCAACCGTGCTTGCTCTTCTCACCACTTACATTACATTCTAATAAAACGGGAACGATGCGATCCGTTTCCACAGCGGCTTTGTTGAGATCCTCAGCCAATTCAAGACGATCCAAGGAATGCACATAATCAAAACGGGAAGCAACGTGTTTCGCCTTACCACTCTGGATATATCCAACCATATGCCATTCGATGTCGAACTCCGAAAGCAGATCCATTTTAAATTGGGCTTCCTGGACATAACTTTCACCAATTTTATGGACACCCGCTTCTACCACTTTTTTAACGACGCTTGCTGGTTTCTCTTTGGTCACCACTACCAGAGATATTTCATCCGGATCCCGACCCACGGACCTGGCAGTATTCCTTATGTCCTGCCTTACCTGTAGCAAATTTCCAGCAATGTCCACATCTTGGTTCGTGATCATATCTGAGACCTTTTTCGAAGCGTGAACAGCGCTCCAAACCGTCCCGTTCGCCCATTTTCCCCCCGATGTGAGAACCAATCTTCAAGGTGACACGCAGTGCAAACCCCGGCAACCTCGATATCTTGAACGCCTGCTTTCTGGAGATGATATCGATTTGCCTCCCACAGGTTTAATTTTATCGCACCATCTTCCTCTCTCACAATACGAGCAATGTCTTTTGGGTATACTTCTGCAAATTGACGCAGGACATCTTCCTTTATTTCGTAATGGTCCGGACCAATGGATGGCCCGATGCCCACTCTGATTTGTTTAGGATCAGTCCCAAATTCCTTTCCCATCACTTGAACCGTCTTAGAAGCAATATTCTTCAAGGTCCCTTTCCATCCGGCATGGGCCAATCCTATAGCATGATGATTGGGGTCGTAAAAGTAAAGGGGAACACAATCCGCAAATCGCATTAACAACGTAATTTGGGGGTTATTTGTGATTACCGCATCCGCTTTCGGTATCCCGTCTTTACGGGATCGAGGTTCATCCGCAACCATTACTTTGGATTGATGAACCTGCCAAACTTCAAACAAAGATTCCTCATCACAACCTGCAGCTTGCAATACTCTTGATTTATTTTCCCTAACACGATCTGGATCATCTCCTACCGTCGCCCCCAGGTTGAGTGAATTCCATGGCTCTGGGCTTACTCCCCCATGCCTGGTAAAGATGCCATGAATTACTTGATCAGTATCCAAATGAGAAAATTGAAAAAAACGCAACTTACCGGTTTCTTTATATGGCATTAATTGACCCTGGAATTTACTACAGCGAATTTCTTGGCCATAATGCTTCGCGTATCTTCCATGGTTTCTTCAACAAGGGGATAACCAAACCATGCTGTTGTGAAACCGAATAAAGCCCCGGTAAGAGCTCTTACTACAGGGGTGCTTTCCCGGTAGGGTAAAAGGTCGAATGGCATCTGGCCCATTAGCTGGCTAATTCCATCCAAACCAATCGGAACCATGCCTACTACAACCCAAATCCAGAAGGGTATACTTTTAATTCGCCTCCCCGATAAAGAGAATATCAAACCAAACATGAGAATGGAACCATAAATGGCTACATCGCGTTGACAGAGAGCTATCTTATAACCTAAGGCTTCACTCCCCACAAAGGTATGCGCCAATTCAAAATCTAATGGATCAAACCCAGTCGCTTCCGCATAAGTCATCATCCCGTTCACCCCAGCTGAGGCGAGGGGATAAGCGATCTGTTCTCCAAATAAAAACCATGACCGAAACGACAGCTGATGGCATAACCTGCTGTATACGGCATAGATGACTTCGGCCGGGCCATCCAAACCAAAGTTCATGAATATCGGGGCTAAAAATGCTAATCCAACATAGAAAAGGATAAAGAAGTTGAATACCGCCATGTAATGACGGGAAAACCAATAGAAAAATCGATCCAATGCCGAGATGTTCCGGCCTCGATCTACTCTCTTCCGATGCGCTTTATCGTCGATGTTTCCTAAATGTTCCGCCCGGTCTTGAGCAGCCCCCAAGGTCATTCGCAACGTCTGCTGATCAAAAGGAGCTTTGATGGTATAAGGTCCAATCTCAACAACCGGTACGTCCTCCCCATATTTTTGTTTGAGACCTTTTTTGTCAATATCCAACAAGACCAACCGGTGAGGATATTCCTCTTTAAGATCTTCGAGATCTTTTTTCACGTCAGCGCACAACTGACAATTCTCTCGAGTGTAAAGGGTAACTGTCAACACTTTTTTACATCCTAATTCAACATCGCGTTACAATGATCCTTCATGAATGACTGTGATGCTGCCACCTAGAAACCTATTGTAATAAAACCACCATATCTCGCCAGGGATTCAAAGGTACCCAAGAACAACATTACCCCTACAATGATGAGAACCCCACCCATGCCCACTTCCACATAATGCATGACTTTCCCATACCGCTGGAGGACTTCACTTACCCAACCCATCCCTAAGGCTGCAATCAAAAACGGGATGGCCAATCCAGCTGAGTAAGCGGTCAACAAGCCTGCGCCAGTTAACACCGAACCTCCGCTGATGGATAAGGTTAAGATCGCGCCTAAAACGGGCCCCACACACGGCGACCATCCAGCGGAGAAAAAGACTCCCATTAACAAGGACGCCAAATATCCCTTATCGCGATCCGGCTTTGTCTGCTTACGTAAATCATATTGTAAAAAGGGTATGCGCCATAACCCCGTCATATGGACGCCAAAAATGATTACCACAATCCCACCAATTTTAGCAATCCATTCCCTCGCATCTTGCAAGATACTGCCCAATGTCGAGGTGGCAATCCCCAAGAGAATAAACACCAGGCTGAAGCCGATCACAAAGGCCAAACCATGGGAAAACACTGACCAGCGATTTACCCCTCTGTCTTGCTCCTCAGGCGTTGATCTCCCACCCAGGTAACTGATATACGCGGGTACCAGGGGAAATACACAGGGGGAAAGAAAGGAAGCTAACCCCGCCAGAAATGAAAGACCGATAGTGATGTTTGCGCTACCCATATCGATAATTCTCTAATGTGACCATCGATCATATGAACGATGAGCGCTCTAATCTTAAGACAGCATGGGAATTCATTGCCTTACCACTTGACGACTTTCACCTTTGTGCTGCCAGTCCCGGATATATCCACCTTCCCCTCTTCAAAGGGCACAGGCGGTTGGGACCACCGAAAAATCCATTTTGCGTCCTCCGGGCTGACGTTCACACAACCGTGCGACATTCGCTCACCAAAGTTGTTATGCCAAAATGTGGAGTGTATCGCAGCGCCTTCCCCATGGAAAAGGGATGTCCATCCAATGCCTGGTGTATCCCAACCACCTCTCGCTGTGTTCCCTCCCATGTGGTAGGATATCGCCTTCCGCCAAATGGGAAATCCATATGCAGAAGTCGGCGTGGAATTTTCCCCTTCACCGGAAGATACACGGCAGAAATACACCTCTGTGTCCCCTTCAAAGCAGGACAAATATTGCTTTTTTGGATGAATGTTGACGACGATCTCTTTTTCCCCCACATCAGGATGTATGGGCGCGATTTCCTCTTCCTGAAGGGGTCGGTACGCCTCCGCTGGAGACCAAAAAACATCCCCTTCATTTCCGTACCGCTCATTTATCCGGTACAATATTTTTCCCGAGTCGTCCTCTTTGATATCGTCAACCCAAAATATCTGTTTGTAATAAAAACGAATGGGATACTGGTTCTCAATCCTGCTCCGCACCCAGAAGTGTCGCGCTGGGGGATTATCCAAAATAGCTTCCACGTAGGGAACCGTGACTTCCGCCCACATGCCTTGTTTTTCACCTTTTATCGGCAATGTGTTCACCGGTTGATTTCGTTCGTTGGCGACCGGCTGAACATATGCCGCCCATATATACCCCTCAGGGATTTCTATCCAGCGCTGATTATTCCGTCCCGGCCTTGAATTCCACGATCCCACGACTTCATGCAACCAGGGGACAACCGCATCTTCATAAAGAACGCCGACACTGGGGGAATTATAGTCCGGTTGTTCCCTGACCTGGATCTTCCCCCGCAATACGCCTGTACAGACCCGGCCCAATCGTTCCGATTCTGGAAACCCCTCTTCAAGATGAGCCTTCCACGGATAAAATGCTACTGCGCCTATGCCAAGGCCAGAAAGCTTTAGAAAATCCCTTCTATTAAGTCCTTGTTCACTTTCACGTTTCATAGATTTTTCTTCCTGCTGCCAGTAACGTGGTTAAGCATAATCGGAAAGAAAACAGAGGTCAAGTTATGAAAGAAAATCAGCTGAAATCCTCACTGTTCTTTCATGAACGCTTCCACCTGCTTCCTGGCTTCATCATCGGTCATCTGTACAGGAGGAGACTTCATAAAATAAGCGGAAGGGGCTTGTAAAGGCCCGGCCAAACCGCGGTCTAACCCGAGTTTTGCGAACCGGACAGCGTCGATCATCACCCCCGCAGAGTTGGGAGAGTCCCAGACCTCTAGTTTCAGATCAACATGCAATGGCACATCTCCAAATGCCCTTCCTTCCAAGCGAATATGGGCCCATTTCCGATCCGTCAACCAGGGGACGTAATCGCTGGGACCCACATGCACATTTCCTTCTCCCAGATCATACGGAAGTTGGCTGGTAACCGCCCAGGTTTTTGATATTTTCTTAGATTCAAGCCGATCCCGATCCAGCATATTGTAAAAATCCATGTTCCCACCGAAATTCAATTGATATGTCCTGTCAAGACGGACACCCCGGTCGCGTAATAGATTTGTCAAGACCCGGTGAACGATCGTAGCGCCTACCTGGCTTTTGATATCGTCCCCAATCACGGGCAGACCCTGATCGCGAAACCTCTTGCTCCAATACTCCGAAGTGGCGATAAATACAGGGATCCCATTCACAAAAGCGCATCCAGCATCCAGGACCTGCTCTACATACCATTTCGTAGCCATTTCGGATCCGACAGGTAAAAAGTTGACCACCACGTCGGTATCTGTTTCTTTCAATATCTGGACTATATCATCCGTGGGGCCGGGTGCCTTTTCCACTTTATCAAGCAATTGACTTCCCAAACCGTCATGAGTCATTCCGCGATGGACAGGGACATCCAGAAAAGGGACTTCAGAAAATTTGATCGTGTTGTTCGGCTCAGCCCAAATGGCCTCACTTAAATCTTTCCCGACTTTCCCATTGATGACGTCAAAGGCTGCTGAAAACTCGATATCGCCTACATGATATCCGCCCACAATCGGATGCATCAATCCTGGAATCCCTTCGTTCTCCGGAGCGTCCTGATAATAATGGACCCCCTGCACCAAAGATGAAGCACAGTTCCCCACCCCGATAATTCCCACCCTAACTTTGTCTTTCTTAGCCATTTTTCCCTTCATTCCTTTTGCATAGGCTGATAACTACACTACCGCTACCTGAAATTGGAGGTTTTATTATAATACGTCCCCAGTTTTCAGCTGGTTGCCCCCCCTGGCAATCCCAAGCACTGTGGCAAAGAATATCTTCCTTATTGTAATTTTTTATTCTTTAACCGCAAGCTGTTACTGACAACGAAAATGCTGCTAAAAGCCATCGCTCCGGCTGCCATGATTGGATTCAATATCCCTGCTGCCGCTGCGGGGATAAGGATGATATTGTAAATGAAGGCCCAGAACAGATTTTGCTTGATGGTGCGCAGCGTTTTCCGAGATAAGGAAATGGCGTTGGGAACACCATTCAAGTCGCCGCTAATCAAAGTAATTGGGGCCGCGGCAATGGCGACATCTGTCCCAGTCCCGATCGCCACACCGATATCCGCTTGCGCTAAAGCTGGTGCGTCATTGATGCCGTCCCCTACCATGGCCACCACTTCACCGTCTTCCTGCAGCTCTTTGATTATCCGTGCTTTCTCTCCTGGCAGCACTTCTGCAAATACCTCCTCCACACCCACATTTTTGGCAATCGCCTTTGCGGTTTGCGCGTTATCCCCAGTGATCATGGCCACCTGCAATCCCATATCCTTCAACCTCTGTATGGCGTGATAGGAGCCCTCTTTGACCGTATCAGCGACAGCGATAATGCCCGCGACTTCATCCTCGACAATGACGAAAATGGCCGTCTTCGCTTCAGATTGTAAGCGCGTGAAATCACCCTTCAAATCGGTCAATGAAAGGCCACGATTTTTTATCATCCTCTGGTTTCCCACTATTACGCTTTTCCCATCCACAAAGCCTTCTACCCCTTGGCCGGGAACCGCGTTGAACCTATTTGGCTCCACTAATGGGATGGAGCGATCTCCAGCTTCTGCCCAAATCGCTTCTCCCAACGGGTGTTCTGACCCCTTTTCCACTGAGGCTGCCAAACGAAGTAGTTCCTCCTTTGACATTCGTCCGTCTTTCTTCGGAGCCAAGAAGATATCCGTGACCTCGGGCTGCCCTTTCGTGATCGTCCCCGTCTTATCTAAAATGACGGTCTTCAATTGGCCGGCGCGTTCAAGGGCTTCGCCTGATTTGATCAGGATGCCCATTTCCGCTCCTTTTCCCGTCCCCACCATTACCGCAGTGGGCGTTGCCAGGCCCATGGCGCAGGGACAAGCGATCACCAAAACCGCAACCGTGTTGATTAAAGCCCTGGTAAACAGGCTTATCTCAATGCCTGCGGGTAAGGGGATCAAAAAATACCATACGGCAAACGTCAACAGCGCGATTAGAATTACCGCAGGCACGAAGATCGCGGAAACCTGGTCTGCCAACCGCTGGATAGGCGCTTTGCTGCCTTGGGCCTTTTCTACAAGGCGGATGATTTGAGATAGGGCTGTGTCTTTGCCCACTTGGGTGGCTTCGAATTTAATCCGCCCCATCTTGTTTAAAGTCGCTCCAATGACCTTATCGCCCACCCGTTTTTCCACAGGTAGGGATTCACCTGTAATCATGGATTCGTCAACCGAAGAATGCCCATCAACGACAATACCATCTACGGGTATTTTTCCACCCGGCTTGACAATGACCACATCCCCCACCTGGACCTCTTCTGCAGGGACTTCCATTTCTTCTCCGTCCCGGATGATAAATGCCGTTTTGGCCTGCAACCCCATTAATTTCTTGATCGCTTCACTGGTCCTGCCTTTCGCACGTGCCTCCAAAAATTTCCCCACCTTGATTAAAGTGATGATCATTGCTGAAGTCTCAAAGTAAACGTGGCCGGGGAATATGTTTAAGAGAATTGGAAGGGAATAGAAATACGCCGCGGAAGATCCCATGGCAACCAGCACATCCATATTTGCGGATCCATTCCGCAGGGATTTATATGCGCCTACATAATACTGCCACCCCACGTAAAACTGAACGGGGGTAGCCAAAGCGAACATCAACCAATTAACCCAAGGCTGAGATGCCCACGCCCCGAAAACGCCAAAATCCTTCCCCATGGAAAGCAAAAAAAGCGGTACAGTGAACAGTAAACCGATGATGAGGAAATGACGTTGTTGAGCAATTTCCCTCTCCCGAGCTTTTTGTTCCGCATCCTCCAAATCATCCCCCAAAATAACCGCCTCAAAACCCGCGCTGGAAATGCTTCTCCTCAATTCAGTCTGGCTGACCACGGTGGGGATATATTCGATCCTCGCTTTTTCCGTCGCAAAACTCACCTGGGCCCGGAGAACCCCGTCGAGATTACTTAAAACCTTTTCCAAATGTCGCGCATCATTATCATCGCTCATCCGCTGGATGGCTAACTCGGCTTCCCCGGTGGCGATACCGTATCCAGCTTGTTGAACCCTTTCAAGAAAATCTTGCAAACGAGCCAAGGAAGGATCGAAAGAAATCAATGCGCGTTCCGATGACAAATTCACATTGGCTTTTCCTACACCTTCTACCTTGCTTAAGTTGCGTTCTACTGTCGCTACACAGTTCGCACATGTCATACCAGTAACGGGTAATGTGACTTGTTTTTCTGAAGCCATAGTTCCCTTCCGTGCATGCGTTTATGTACCATTTACGATTTGAGATCCAATTTCATCTCTTGGTATATCTTCTGGTCGATTTCCCCGTTCGCGTGTCGACGGTCAAGCACAGCAAGCGCTTCTGACCTCTCTTCGCTTCCTCTCCCCCTTTTTTGTTCAGACTGAAATATCGATCTGCCAACCCAGACCAGGGCAACGATGATCCCACCCCAAAATAAGACCATCATGGAGAAACCGATAAAAGCTCCATACCAATTAACTCCCATCCCATGCCACATCTTTCCTGCCTCCTATTTTTCGGTGCCATTGATCACCGAAAACTATCTTTAATATGGTGAACTGTTTTTAACCTACTTCCGCGGGATAATTGATCCTTGCCAACAATTGTTTGATGTTCTCTTCTGTGGCTGGATCATCGAAAGTAATGGTGGCTTGTTTTGAATCAACATCCGCGTTCACTTCTTCAACGCCCTCCAAGTTCCCCACTTCCATTTCAACGGTATGCACACAATGATTACAGGAAATATTGGGGATTTGATAGGTTACAGTTTTCATGTCCATCTGCTCCTTTTTTAGATTAAATTAAACTTTGTGTGACGTTTCAAAGACCTCTACGATCTCTTGGAGAACCCTTTCTCTTTCCGCTGGGTCTTCTCCATTCACCGCGGTGATCAAGCATGAATTTAGATGGTCATCCAGGATCATGGTACTCACTTTATTCAATGCGGATTGCACGGCATGAATCTGGTCTATGATATCGATACAGTATGCCTCTTCATCCACCATGCGCTGAATACCATTTAGATGACCTGTGATCGTGTTTAATCGCTGTTTTATCGAATCATTACCTTTCATATTCACTCCTTCCCCCTCCCTGGGGGGACGGGTACATCATATCAAAAATCACCCTGGGTGTCAAGTGGCTCATGCTGTCATGTTACACCCTTCCGGTTAACAAAAACAGCCCCAACGCTCTCCATCGGGGCTCAGTGACTTTGTTCAGGAACTCAATCTATTTCTCTAAAACGCTGTTAAACACCTCCCGAAACCGGTCTGCATCTACAGGTCCAACCCATTGTTGAAGGATATCCCCCTTCGGACTGAGCAATAAGAAATGCGGATGGTACCGAAACCCTAACTCTGTTTTCAATGGATCCGTCTGCGGATCATCGATGTCAAGGTAAATGAATTGAACGCGTTGGTCATATTCTGCTTCTAACCCATGCACGATGGGCACCATATTCTGACAAGTCGGTCACCAAAAAGCGAAGAATTCCACCAAGGGAATTTCACCGGAAGCGATTTGAACTGTGCTTGGATCCGTTGCCTGCAAACCGCTTTTTATTGTAGGTGTTGGTTTGTCGGTTGGCTGCTCCGCGGCTTCTTCTGGAGTAGGCTGTCCTGCAGTAGGCGTTTGTCCCACGACCACGATGGCTGTTGTCTCTGTCGGTTGTGCTGTGAATGTATGTTTTCGCGGGGTATTAATTTTCTTGCTTATCGGTTTTTCGGCTGAAAGACCCCCATCAGCTCTACAGGAGGTAAAAAGCACCATAAATAATAACAAACCCGGTACCGATAAATATTTGTAATCCATTCATCCACCTCCAATACTTAGTTGGGTGCATTCTACAATCTACACGGCGGACTATTATTAGTAGACAATGAGTATCCGCCATGAAGAAAATTCCCCAACTTGACATCCCACCCCATGCACTTTACACTTGGGCTAGATTTTCAAACGGGAGGACAGGGGTGAAAACCATCCAAAACCGATATTGGACGATTATTTGCATTTTCCTCTTATCCTTAGGGGGAATTTGGATTTGGATTACCAGAGCTGATCCCGCTGAAGCTATGCAATACCGAATATCCGCACCCCAGGTTGGACTCCAAGCCTCTGATTTTACCCTCTCAACCCTGAGCGGTGAAGAGGTGCAATTATCCGATTTCCGCGGTTCAGCGGTGCTGATAAACTTCTGGGCAAGCTGGTGCCCTCCCTGTCGAGCGGAGATGGCGGACATGCAAAGGGTATATGATCGGTATGAAAGGCAAGGTTTTACCATATTCGCTGTCAATTTAACCCACAGGGACAGCCAACGAGATGTGAAAAGGTTTGTAGAAAATCAGGGACTCACGTTTCCGATCCTTTTAGACATATCCGGGAATGTAGGAGATCAATATCAAGTCCGATTACTGCCAACCTCTTTTTTCATCAACCGAGATGGGGTAATCCAGAAAATTGTCATCGGTGGTCCCATGAGAGATCCAATCATTGACAGATACGTGAAACCGATCCTTGGGGAGCGAGAGTGATGTTTCCCACCTTTCAGATTGGCCCCCTATCGCTGCAAACTTCGGGGATTATTTACCTGATCGGGTTCGGATTGGGATTATCCTTATGCGAAAAATGGTCCGCGAGGTTCCAGGTAGAGGGAAGCAAACTTTCCGATTTGATTCTAACTGCCGCGATAATCGGTTTAATTGGGGCTCGCCTGACAGTTGTCGCCAGCGAACCCCGTTTCTTTTTTAATGCTCCCTTTGCTGCAATCTCTCTAAATCCTCTCCTGTTTGACCTGACAAGCGGGGTAGTGATCGCTTTTTTCGCCGCAGTGCTCCTCGCTTACAGGAGAGGGATCTTAGCCTGGAAAACCCTGGATGCGGTTACACCCCTCGCCGCGATAGGCAACATCTCCTTGGGCCTTTCCCATCTTGTTTCCGGAAAAGCCTACGGCGCAGTTACAGACGCACCTTGGGGGATTTATTTATGGAATGCCACCCGCCATCCTACGCAAGTCTATGAAATATTTCTTGCTGTCCTCGCTTTTGGAGCAGTCTGGTATGCAATTCACCACCCTCTGAAAGGGAATGGGCAAACCTTCGCTCTCTTCTTAATGGTGGCTTCAATAGGACATCTGATCAACGGGGCCTTTTTAGCTCCCAACAGGTTGATAATTGCAGGGGCTCGAGTTGAACAATTATACGCTTATTTGGTTTTAATTTTCAGCCTTTGGTTGTTCGGAAAGACATTTCCAAAGGAGATAGGATCCCATGGAATTAGAGGATAAATACGTCTTGATCACCGGTTCTTCGAGGAGGTTGGGTCGCGTCATGGCCCTGGCTGTCGCCAAAGCGGGTGGAAATGTGATCATCCATCACGCTCATTCCCCCCAAAAAGCGCTGGAAACCAAACGAGAAATTGAAGGGTTAGGCCAAAGAGCTCACATCATACAGGCTGATTTTAAAGACATGGGAAATGTACAGAAGCTCATTTCTGAGTCACTCCAATACACCCCCTTGGTTGGCTTGGTCAACAGCGCCTCCATATTCAAGAATCTCAATTGGGAAACCACGTCTTTAGAGGATTGGAACACCCATCTCCAGATCAATTTGACTGCCCCATTCTTACTCAGCCAAGCTTTTGCCAAACACGCACTCATGGATCAAGGGGGAAGGGTCGTCAATATTTTGGATTGGCGTGCCACCAGGCCTCGAGGGGATCATTTCCCATACACAATCTCAAAAGCAGCTTTAGCAGCTATGACGAAAGCCCTGGCTGCCTCCCTGGCTCCTTCAATTTCCGTCAACGGGCTTGCCTTAGGGGCCATGCTTCCCCCTAGCGATGAGTCAGATCTCGATGAAGAAGATATAATAAGCGATGTGCCTGCAGGGCGGTGGGCCGATATGCAGGAATTGGAAGAGGTGCTGATCTTTTTACTTGCTGGACCTAGCTATATCACAGGGGAAATCGTCCACCTGGACGGCGGAAGGCACCTAATATAGGAGAGATTTAGACCATGGATAAAGTGATCATTAAAGATTTAATAGCCAGAGGGGTCATTGGCGTCAATGATTGGGAACGCGAAAAACCCCAAGAAATCCTCATCAATCTTGAACTGTATGGTGATTTGACGAAAGTGGGAAAAACGGACAAAGTCGAAGACAGCCTCAATTATCGCACTATTGCTAAAGAAGCTTTGCGGATCGCGGAGACCGCAGAACGATTCACCGTCGAAGCGCTGGCTACGGACATCGCAGACGCGTGCATGAAATTTGAGGGACTTGAAAAAGCCGTAGTCCGCGTTGAAAAACCCGGCGCCGTTCGTTTTGCTGATTCGGTAGGAGTTGAAATTGAACGGCATCGATCCTAACAATAAACACACCGCCTTGATAGGAATTGGCAGCAACATCAATCCTGAGGAAAACATCCGCCGCGCTGTCAGCTTGTTGGCCCAACAAGTTCGCATCCTTTCTTGTTCTCGAGTGTGGCAGAATCCTTCCATTGGCAGCGATGGGCCAGACTATCTGAATGCAGCCATCCAGATTCAGGCTGATATGGAGCTTGATGAATTAAAATATGGGGTC